>NZ_JADJNP010000001.1 GCF_016714275.1 Tessaracoccus sp.
CCACCTGAGCCGACCAACGGTTCACCGCAAGGCCCAAGAACTCGCCCCAACTGGCACGGTCGTCCCAGTTGGGGCGAGTTCTTGGTCTGCGATCGTGGAGCCAGGCGGCAGGCGGAAGTCGCGGAAGCAAGACGAAGGGGCCGCCCCAAGCAGGGCGGCCCCTTTCGAATGCGCGAACGCTCAGTGCCTGTAGTCGCCGCGGTAGAACTCGAGGACCCAGCCGCTGCAGCTCCAGATGCCCATCGCGATCCCGATCAGCGTGATCCAGCCCTGGTGTAGGGCCGGACCGAGGAAGATCACGGAGATTGTCAGCGCGCACCAGAAGGGCCAAATGCTCTTCGGGGCGAAGAAGCCCACCGTGCCGGCGCCCTCGTAGACCTCGGCGTCGGGACGATCCTCAGGGCGCGGGTCGAACGTGCGCGCGGTGATCGTCAGGTAGGTCGCGATCATTCCGCCAAGCAGACCCGTGAACCCGAGAACGAAGGTGCCCGCGATCTCGTGGGACATCAGCCAGTAGACCGGCGTCACCACCAGGAAGAAGAGGAAGATGAACCAGAAAACCCACTTCTCGCCCTTCACTTGGTGACACCTTTCAGGTCCTCCTCGGAACGGCCGTCGAGCAGCTCGCCGAGGTCAGCGGGATGGTCGCCCTGCGCAAGCTCTGGGCGGGCGGCGTCGAGCGCCGGGCTCAGGGAGCGCACGCGCGGCAGGCTATCGAAGTTGTGTCGCGGCGGCGGGCAGGAGGTCGCCCACTCTAGAGTGCGGCCCCAGCCCCAGGGATCGTTGACCTCGACCTTGGGGGTCTTCCTCGTGATCCACACGTTCCAGGCGAACGGCAGCATCGAGACGCCGAGCAGGAACGCGCCGAACGTCGACACCTGGTTCAGGAAGGTGAAGCCCTCCCATGCGCCATAGTCCGCGATGCGCCGCTGCATACCCTGCGTGCCCAGCCAGTGCTGCACGAGGAACGTGGTGTGGAAGCCGATGAACAGCGTCCAGAAGTGGACCATGCCCCAGCGCTCGTTCAGCATCCTGCCGGTGAACTTCGGCCACCAGTAGTAGAAGCCGGCGAACATGGCGAACACGACGGTGCCGAACAGCACGTAGTGGAAGTGCGCCACGACGAAGTAGGTGTCGGAGACCTGGAAGTCCAGCGGCGGGCTGGCCAGGATGACGCCGGTCAGGCCGCCGAAGAGGAACGTCACCAGGAAGCCGATGGCGAACGTCATCGACGTGTTGAGCGTCAGGGATCCGCGCCAGATGGTGCCGACCCAGTTGAAGAACTTCACGCCTGTCGGCACCGCGATCATGAAGGTCATGAAGGCAAAGAACGGCAGGTTCACCGCGCCGGTGACGAACATGTGGTGCGCCCACACCGACACCGAGAGGGCGCCGATGGCGAGTGTCGCGAACACCAGGCCGTAGTAGCCGAAGACCGGCTTGCGGCTGAACGCGCTCAGCACCTCGGTGATGATTCCGAAGAACGGCAGCGCGATGACGTAGACCTCGGGGTGGCCGAAGAACCAGAACAGGTGCTGCCACAGGATCGGGCCGCCGGAGGCCGGGTCCAGCACGTGACTGCCGAGCACGCGGTCGGACTCGAGGACCAGCAGACCGGCGGCGAGCACCGGGAACACGATCAGGACAAGCAGCGAGGTGACGAGGATGTTCCAGCAGAAGATCGGCAGGCGGAACATGGTCATGCCCGGCGCGCGCATCGTGATGATGGTGGTGACGAAGTTCACCGAGCCGAGGATCGACGAGAGGCCGAGCAGGTAGAGGCCCATGATCCAGAGATCGTGGCCGACGCCGGGCGAGTGGATCGCGTTAGACAGCGGGGCATAGGCGAACCAGCCGAAGCTCGCGGCGCCGTTGGGGCTGAAGAAGCCGAGGCAAGCCATGATCGAGCCGAACAGGTACAGCCAGTAGGAGAACCCGTTGAGCCGCGGGAAGGCGACGTCGGGCGCGCCCAACTGCAGCGGCACGATGGCGTTGGCGAAGCCCGCGAACATCGGGGTCGCGAACATCAGCAGCATGATCGTGCCGTGCATCGTGAAGAACTGGTTGAACGTCTCGAAGTTCAGGAACTGAATGCCGGGGCTCGCCAGCTCGGCGCGGATGCCGAGGGCCAGGACGCCGCCGATGCCGAAGAAGATGAGCGCCGTGACGAAGTACATGTTGCCGATGACCTTGTGGTCGGTCGTCGTCAGGTACTTCATGAAGGTGGTGCCCAGCGTGTGCGGGCGGGCCGAGACCTCGGCCTCGCCCAACTGGGTTCGGTTCGTGATGGATGCGCTGCTCACTGGTGCTCCTCAGGTGCCGCTGTCGGAAGGACAGCCTGGATCGCGTCTTCGACGGTCCGGGTGCCGGCGTTGCCGGACTGGGCGAGTTCCCGAACCTTGGCCTCGTAGTCCTCCTCGGAGACGATGTGGACCTTGAAGATCATCCGCGAGTGGAACTCTCCGCAGAGCTCGGCGCACTTGCCGTCATAGGTCCCGAGCCTGTTCGGCGTCGCATCGAAGGAGTTCGGGTGGCCGGGGATCACGTCCAACTTGAAGTAGAAGGTGGGGACCCAGAACGAATGGATGACGTCCGCGGAGTCCAGGTTGAACCGGACCCGCTTGTTGATGGGCAGGTAGAGGTCCGGGATCTTCTCGATGGTGCCGACCTCGAAGGCGTTGGTGCCGACGTCGGGGTTGTCCTCTTCCATGTAGTTGAAAGTCCAGGACCACTTCTGTCCGACGACGTTGACGACGACGTCGGGCTCGATCGACTGGTCGCGGATCGCGTCCTGGGCCTTGACCGTGTACACGAAGAGGACGCCGACGATCAGGAACGGGACGAGCGTGTACAGGAGCTCGAGCGGTAGGTGATAGGCCGTCTGCCGCGGTGCGGGCGCGTCGCCGGCCTTGCGGCGGTACCGGATCACCGCCCAGCCGATCAATCCCCACACGATGCCGCCGATGATGAACGAGGCGATCCACGCGCCCAGCCACAGGTCGCCGATGTGGTGTGCCTGCTCGGACGTCGCTTCGGGGAGTCCGATCGGCGGTCCGGCGCAGGCCGTCAGCGCGACGAGCATGGCTGGGACCGCGGCGAGGAGTGCCGCGCGAGCCGTCCGTCGTCGCGACGGGGCGGAGGTGCCACTCACAAACTTGCCCTTCCGTTCAACTGTTCGTGCGCGCCAAACCCGACCCTTGGAGACAGGGTGGCGCACTTGCTGCTGCCACCTTAACGCAAAAGCCACCCCCACGGCAGTCGTGCCGCGGGGGTGGCGTATAGTGCCGGGCTTGGCTCAGTGGAACGAGTCGCCACAAGCGCAGGAACCCTGCGCGTTGGGGTTGTCGATCGTGAAGCCCTGCTTCTCGATCGAATCCATGAAGTCGATGCTCGCCCCGCCCAGGTAGGGGGCGCTCATCTTGTCGGTGACGACGGTGACGCCGTCGTAGTCGGTGGCCACGTCGCCGTCGAGCGAGCGGTCGTCGAAGTAAAGCTGGTAGCGCAGACCCGAGCAGCCGCCGGGCTGCACCGCGATGCGCAGGGCTAGGTCGTCACGGCCCTCCGCCTCCAGCAGCGAGCGCACCTTCTGCACGGCGACGTCGGTCAGGACCACGCCGGTCTGGATCTGGGTATCGGTCACGAGAGGCTCCCCGTTCTAGAAGTCTTGGGTTCGTATCTGACGAGAAGATTGTACGCGGCGACCGGCCAGTTCCCCAGCCCGCCCAGTTCACCAGCGCCAGGTGGACGCCACCCGGGCCGCGACGCGGCCGAGCTGCTCCGGCGTCGACGGCATCTCCCCTGCCGTGTCGATGGCCGGGTAGGCCGACTCGATGCCCACCAGCCGCAGCTCCCGCGACGACACGAAGTTGCGCCCTACCACCGCGATCGCCGGGCGGAGCGCCTCCCCCGCCAGCGCCACCATGTGCTTCACGACGGGCCCGCCGACGGCATGGAAGTCGAGCGACTCCGCCCCCGTCACGACGACATCGGCCTGGCCGACGGTGCGGGCAAGGCCGAACCGGTCGGTCAGCAGCGCGAGGGGATGTGCGAGGTCCGCGCCGAGGGCCGCGAACAGGAGACCCGCGCCCCACGCGGCCCCGGCGCCTGGACCGGGCGTCACGCCCAGTTCAGCCGCCCACGCCTCCGCGGCGGCGTCGGCAGCCAGGACGCTCGAGAGGTCGAGCCCTTCCGCCCTGCCCGCCGTCGACGCGAGCCCACTCAGGCCCGTCAGTGGCCGACCGACCTCGCCTTCAGGGACGACAGCCGAGAGCCGGAGCCCGGACCAGGCGACCCTCAGCCCGTCGAACGCCGAGCGCGGATCGGGTCCGAGGCCAAGGAGCGCCGCCCGGCCGAGGTCGTCGGCGCGGTACCCGGTGAGATCCACCACGACGCCGTCCCGGGGGTTGCGCAGCACGTCGAAAAGGTCCGTGTTGTCGCGAGGAGCGGCCAGCGTTGCCCCAGGGTCGGCCACGGCGAGCGCCTCCCGGAAAGTTGCTCCTTCGGCGCCGAGCGTCACGACCGCAACAGTGGCCCCCTCCCGCGCGAAAGCCCCCGCCACCGCCTCTGAGGCGGCGCGGGGGCTGAGGCCGGCCGTCGCGTCGCAGGCGACGACCACCCTCACAGGCTTGAGGCCTCGTCGGACTCGCTCAGCTCGTCGTGCGCGTCCGGGATCAGCCCGTAGAACTCGCTCGTGGACTCAAGCAGCGCCCGAACCTCCTCCAGCGAGATGTCGGTGTCGGGGAGCACGAGGTCGGACTCGACGATCACGTCCTCCGGAACCTCGGTTCCGAGCCGCTGCACGCCGTCGATCAGCTGGGTGAGCGCCTCGACCATGCCCGGCTCATCCCCCGCATCGACGGAGGCCTCGAGCGCGCGATCCAGTTCGTTCAGTTCAAGAAGGTGCTCTGGCGCCATGACCCATTGCCCCCGGCCCATGATGCGGACGATCATGCTTGCGACTCCTCGCTTGCCGACGCCGCGGCATCCGGCGCGGCCTGGAGTTCGGGACGGGCTGCGGGACCACCGGCGAGTTGGGCCTTCATGGCAGCCAGCTCGTTCTCGATCGAGGAGTCGGCGGCCAGCATGTCGAGCTCGCGCGTGATGTCGTCGCGGACGGTGCCTGTCGGGTCCTCGAGCGCCCCGGAGGCGAGCAACTCATCGACAGCGGACGCCCGCGCCTGCAGCTGGAGCGTCTTGTCCTCGGCACGCTGAATGGCGAGGCCGACGTCGCTCATCTCCTCGGAGATGCCGGTGAAGGCCTCGTTGATCCTGGTCTGCGCTTCCGCCGCGGAGTAGGTGGCCTTGATGGTCTCCTTGCGGGTACGGAAGGCGTCGACCTTTGCCTGGAGGCGGGAGCTCGCCCGAACGAGCTTCTCTTCCTCTCCCTGCAACTGCGCGTGCTGCGCCTGCAGGTCGTTCAACTGCTCCTGCAGCCCCGCCTTGCGGGTCAGCGCCTCACGGGCGAGGTCCTCGCGGTTCGACTCGAGCGCGCGCTGGGCCGCAGTCTGCAGTCGCTCCACCTCACTGCTCATCTTCGTGGCCTGCAGCTCGACGCGCTTGCGGCTCGTCGCCACATCCGCGACGCCGCGGCGCACGTTCTGGAGCAGCTCCAGCTGCTTCTGGTACGAGTAGTCAAGCGTCTCTCGCGGGTCCTCGTACTTGTCGAGCGCCTTGTTGGCCTTCGACTTGAAGACCAGAGCGATGCGTTCAAAAATGCTGGCCACTGAAGGGTCCTTCCGGCAAGATGCGTTTTCCACGACCTAGGCTAGCGCGCGGCGCCCAGGACCGGCGTCGGTGCCAGCCCTGAGGCAACCCTGAGAGCGGCTAAGATGGGCCGCCGTACCGCCCCTCCCGCAAAGGAAGCTGCATCGTGGGACTTTTCCGCCCGTATGAGCGCAAGGAGTCGACGACCTCCGGCGACCAGATCTCCGCGCTGACCCCGAAGGGCCAAAAGGCCGAGGAGAAGGCGCGCAAGGCCGCGGCCACGCCCGCCGCCGACGAGTCTGTGGAGGCTCCCGTCGTTCAGTCGGTGCCGCGGACCCCTCAGAAGAAGGCAGCTCCGACGCCGACGCGCAAGCAGGCGCAGGCAGCCCGCATGGAGCGGCTGCACCCGACTCTCACGCCGAAGGAGCAGCGCAAGGCCGACCGCGCGGCACGTTCGGCCGCCCGCGGCGACGCCTGGGAGCGGGTTGAACGCTCGCCCGAGCGCGCGCTTGCACGCAACTTCGTCGACACCCGCTGGACGGTGGCAGAGTTCCTGATGCCCGTGATGATCCTTGTCATGGCCGGCTCGATGATCACGCTGTCGATGGGCTTCATGGGCCTTTCCAACGTCATCCTGCTGTCCATCTGGGTGCTCTTCGCCGCCGCCGTGATCCAAACGTTCTTCCTGTGGCGCGGGTACAAGCGCCTGCTTTTCGAGCGTCACCCGAACGCGGAGACGCGCGGCCTTCTCATGTATCTGGTCAACCGTTCGATGATGCTGCGCCGGTTCCGCCAGCCGTCGCCCGTCATCAAGCGCGGGGACACCTTCTGATGAGCTGGCGCTGGGTCCCGGTCAGCGGCGCCTACACCCACGCCGCCCTGGAGACCGCCGGTCTCGCGCATGCGTTCGACGACCAGGCCTCCGCCGAGGAGTGGCTCGGCCTGTTCTTCGACGACCTCCTGCGCGAGGGCGTGGCAGAGGTCAGCCTCTACGAGGAGGACAGGCTCGTCTACGGGCCGATGTCGCTCGAGGCCTGATCCTTAGCCGCTTCGTCCCTCGCCGCGCGGCGGATCAGGACGACACCGAAGCCGGCCATGCCGAGCCCGGCGAGCACGCCGAACGGCGCCTGCTGCCGCACGATCGCCCTGCGCTCCTCGTACGTGCGGATCTCGTCGCCCTTCGTGCCGGTGATGCTGGTGTGCTCGCACACGCCTCCAGGCCCGATCACCACGCCGTGGCAGCTGACCGTCGGGGAGATCCAGGACGCGGCCGCCCACGCGGCGACGGCGAGGCCCGCCACGACGAAGGCCCACAGCCCCAAGCGCTTGCTCATGCCCGCCAAGGTAGCGTGCGGGCCGGGCCGCCCCCAACCCTGTCCGAGCGGTAGGGTGACGGCGTGACTCGCATGAACCCGAACGTGACCGTGACCAAGTCGCTGCCGAGGGGGGTCGACGTCGTCGTCGTGGGCCTCGCCAGCATCAACAAGGGCGACGCCGCCGCCGTCGGCGTTCCCGCCGACCTCGACAAGGCATACCAGAAGGCCTTCGGTCGCTCCGTCGTGGCGCTGGCCGAGGCGCTGGGCGCGAAGCCGACGGCCGAGTCGGTCACGCTGCTGCCTGTTCTCGACGGCGCCCGCGCGGTCGTCGTCGGGCTGGAGGACGCGGACGTGACCCCGGAGCGCGTCCGGAACGCGGCAGGCGTGGCGCTGCGCGCCGTCGCCGGTCTGCCGGACGTCGTGGGGCTGAAGGTCGCCGTGTCGCTGGAGGTCACCGACCCCGAGCTGATCCAGGCCACGGTTGAGGGGGCGCTGCTGGGCGCCTACCGGTTTGAGAAGCTGACTGCGGAGCCCGCGCCGTCGGCCGTCGCAGAGATCGTGCTGGTCTCGCCGATCGTGGGCGCGGTCCACAAGGGTGCAGCCGCGCGCGCCCGCACCATCGCCGAGGCCGTGTGCCAGGCCCGCGACTGGCAGAACACGCCGCCGAACGTCCTCTACCCCGAGACGTTCGCCGAAGCGGCGCGGACCTACGTGCGCGACGCCAAGATCACGGTCGAGATCCTCGACGAGAAGGCGCTGGAGAAGGGCGGCTACGGCGGCATCATGGCCGTCGGCGGCGGCTCGGCCCGGAAGCCGCGCCTGGTCCGGCTGAGCTACGCGCCGCGCGGCGCGAAGGCGCACCTGGCGCTCGTCGGGAAGGGCATCACGTTCGACTCCGGCGGCCTCGACATCAAGCCCGCGGGCCAGATGGCCGGCATGAAGTTCGACATGTCCGGCGCCGCGGCAGTGATCGCCGCGACCCGCGCCATCGCCGACCTCGGCCTGAACGTGCGCGTCACCGCGTACGCGGCCCTCGCGGAGAACATGCCGTCGGGCTCCTCCTACCGTTCCAGCGACGTCTTGACGATGTTCGACGGCCAGCGGGTCGAGAACTTCAACACCGACGCAGAGGGTCGCCTCGTCATGGCCGACGCCATCGGGCGGGCCGGCACCGAGAGCCCCGACCTCATCGTCGACGTCGCCACCCTGACCGGCGCCTGCATGGTGGCCCTCGGGCTGCGCACCGGCGGCCTGATCACCAACGGGGAAGCGACATCGGACCTGCTGCTCGACGCCGCGGAGACCGCGGGCGAGGACTTCTGGGAGCTCCCGCTGACGGAGTACACCCGCAACCAGCTGAAGACCCAGGTCGCCGACATGCGTTCGGGCGCGAATCACCGCTGGGGCGGCGCGCTCGTCGCCGGCGCCTTCCTCGAACGCTTCGTACCGGACGGCGTCTCCTGGGCCCACCTGGACATCGCGGGCCCCGCGGAGAACCCGGAGGAGGCCTACGGCTGCGTGCCGAAGGGCGGCACCGGTGTCGCCGTGCGCACGCTGATCGCGCTCGCGGCCCAGCTGTAGATGAGCCCTCAGGCGCGCTTCGTGCGCTGGCCGTACTCGCGCATGCGCTTCGGATAGGGCACGACGCCGGCGTCGTAGCAGGGCATGTCGTGCTCGGCGGCGAACGAGTAGCCGACCGCGGCGCTCGGCAGCCCGCGGCGGGTTGATTCGCCGTCGGCGGCGACGAGCAGGATCGACGGCGGGTTGAACGACGTGGGCTGCTCCACCCATGCCTCGACGCCGCGCCGGGTGCGCGCGAACTCGCTCAAGTGCTGCCAGAGCGCATCCGGCACCTGCCGGGTCTCCTCGGCGACCTGCGCCTTTCGTCTCAGACGTCCAAACCATCCCACGGGCCAATTATGCGACACTGACCGGCATGACGACGTCGTGGGACCTTGCCATCATCGGTGCCGGCTCGGCCGGATACGCGGCCGCGCTGCGGGGCGCCCAACTCGGCCTGAGCGTCGCGCTCTTCGATGACACTCCAGTGGGCGGGACGTGCCTTCATCGCGGCTGCATCCCCACGAAGGCGTGGCTGCAGGCCGCGAAGGTCCGTCGTACCGTCGAGAAGGCGCCGAAGTTCGGTATCTCCGCCACTCTCGACGGCACGGACGCAGCCGCCATCCGCACCTACGCCGATGGCGTGGTCGGCGGGCTGCACCGCGGACTGACCGGCCTGCTCTCCGCCCGCGGCGTGACGGTGATCACCGAGCGGGCGACGGTGCGCGCCGACGACCAGGGCCCGGCGGTCGACGCCGGGGCCGCCACCCACCGCGCCCGGGCTGTCCTCGTGGCCACCGGCGCCACCCCCGTGACGCTGGGGTTGCCGATCGACGGAGAGCGCGTCCTCACCAGCGAGCACGCGCTGCGCCTCACCGCGCTGCCCGAGCGGGCGATCGTCGTCGGCGGAGGTGTCATCGGCGTGGAGTTCGCCTCACTGTGGGCAGACCTCGGCGTCACGGTGACGCTCGTCGAGGCCATGGACTCGCTCCTCCCTGCGGAGGAGCCGGGGCATTCGCGCATCCTTGCCCGTGAGCTCGCCCGACGCGGGGTCGACCTGCGGCTGGGCGCCGGCATCGAGTCTGCAGAGGCCGACGACGAGGGCGTCACGGCCTTCGTCGGCGGCGAACGACTCACCGCGGACGTCCTGCTGGTCGCGGTCGGGCGCCGTCCGGCCACAACAGGGTTGCATCTGGAGGAGTCGGGCGTGCGGCTCGCGCCGAGCGGGCACATCGAGGTCGACGGCAACCTCCAGACGTCCGTGCGGGGCGTTTTTGCGGCGGGCGACGTCGTGGCCGGCCCCCAGCTCGCGCACCGCGGCTACGCGCACGGCATCTTCGTCGCCGAGCGCGTCGCGCTGCTGCAGGGCAAGTCCCACGAACGACCGGCGCTGCCGAATGATGCCGACATCCCTCGCGTCACCTACTCCAGCCCGCAGCTGGCGTCCGTCGGGCTCACCGCCGACCAGGCGGGCGGCGGGGCCCAGGTCGTCGACTACCAGCTCACCGGCAACGGCCGCGCGCTCATCCTGAGGGCGCCCGGCGAGCGCGAGACCGGCGTCGTCAGGCTGGTGCGTTCGGCCGACGGCCAGATCGTCGGAATGCACGCCGTCGGGGAGGATGTGGCGGAACTGATCGCGGAGGGGGCGCTGCTCGTCGGCTGGGGGGCGACGCCGGAAGATCTCGCCGGCATCGTGCATCCGCACCCGACGTTGGGGGAGTCGGTCGCAGAGGCCGCCTGGGCATCGGCTGGCAAACCTCTCCACATGCACGCCTAAGTTGAGGCTAGGCTGGGCCGCACACCGCGAACACACAAGGAGCAGCACGCACATGGCAACCGAAGTAACGCTTCCTGCGCTGGGCGAATCCGTCACAGAGGGCACCATCTCCCGCTGGCTGAAGGCGGTGGGCGACACCGTCGACGCCGACGAGCCGCTCCTCGAGGTGTCCACCGACAAGGTCGACACCGAGATCCCCTCCCCCGCAGGCGGAACCCTCCTCGAGATCCGTTTCCAGGAGGACGACGTCGCCCCGGTCGGTTCCGTGCTGGCCGTCATCGGCGACGCGAGCGAGGCCGGGGCCTCCGCCGCACCCGCGCCTTCCGAGGAGTCGGTCGAGGACGTCGAGGTCGCCGCTGAGGTCGCGTCCGATGCCGCCCAGGCCGAGGCCGTCGTCGAGGCGGCTCCCGCCGCGGCACCCGCAGCATCGGCGTCCGGCACCGAGGTCACGCTTCCTGCGCTGGGCGAATCCGTCACAGAGGGCACCATCTCCCGCTGGCTGAAGGCGGTGGGCGACACCGTCGACGCCGACGAGCCGCTCCTCGAGGTGTCCACCGACAAGGTCGACACCGAGATCCCCTCCCCTGCAGGCGGAACCCTCCTCGAGATCCGTTTCCAGGAGGACGACGTCGCCCCGGTCGGTTCCGTGCTCGCCATCATCGGCGACGCCGCTGCGGCACCGGCACCCGCGCCTGAGCCCCCGGCCCCGGCTCCCGCTGCACCGGCAGCTGCACCGGCACCGGCACCGGCACCGGCCGCTCCCGCGGCACCGGCACCGGCACCGGCCGCTCCCGCGGCAGCGGCTCCGGCCGCCGCGCCCGTCGCTCACTCGCCAGCCGTCGAGGAAGCCGTCGCGCGTCGCGCCGCTGAGGCCTCCTCGGACGGCACCTATGTGACGCCGTTGGTGCGCAAGCTCGCGAAGGAGCACGGCATTGAGCTCGGCTCGCTCACGGGCACCGGCGTCGGTGGCCGCATCCGCAAGCAGGACGTCCTCGACGCGGCCGAGGCCGCCAAGAAGGCCGCCGCCGCTCCTGCCCCCGCGGCCCCGGCTCCTGCAGCCGCTGCCCCGGCCGCGCCGAAGGCTGCCCCGGCCGCGTCGCCGGCGCGTGGCACCACGGAGAAGCTCAGCCGCATGCGCAAGGTCATCGCCGGCCGCATGGTCGAGTCGCTCCAGGTCGCAGCCCAACTGACGGCGACCGTCGAGGTCGACGTCACCGCCATCAGCGCCATTCGCGCCAAGGTGAAGGACGACTTCAAGAAGCGCGAGGGCGTGTCCCTCAGCTACCTGCCGTTCATCACGATGGCGGCGGTCGAAGCGCTGAAGCAGCACCCGGTCATCAACGCTCAGATGGACGCCGACGCCGGCACCATCACCTATCCCGACGGCGAGCACATCAGCATCGCCGTTGACACGGAGAAGGGCCTGATGGTTCCGGTCATTGCAAACGCCGGAGACCTGAACCTCACCGGCCTCGCGAAGAAGATCGCCGACATCGCGGCCCGCACGCGGGCAAGCAAGGTCGAGCCCCACGAGCTCTCGGGTGGCACGTTCACCATCACGAACTACGGCTCCGCGGGCACCCTCTTCGACACGCCGATCATCAACCAGCCGCAGTCGGCCATCCTGGGCACGGGCGCGCTCGTGAAGCGCCCGGTCGTCGTCGAGGATCAGTTCGGCAACGACACCATCGCGATCCGCCACATGATGTACCTGTCGCTGAGCTACGACCACAGGCTCATCGATGGTGCCGTCGCCGCCCGGTTCCTGAGCGCGGTCAAGAGCCGCCTGGAAGAGGGCGACTTCGGCGGTGAGCTCGGCCTCTGAGGCACTGACCAACTCACCGGCCCGGGCGTCCATCGACGCCCGGGCCGGTGCTTTCCAGGAGACGATCTTCCATGCAGTACCCCGCGGCGCACACGGCGGATGAGTTCGCGCGGCACGTGGCCGCCGTTCGCGCACGGATCGATGCTGCGGCGTTGCGCGCGGGCCGGGAGCCGGGCGACGTGCGGCTGCTGCCGGTCAGCAAGACGGTGCCGTCGACACGGATCCGAGCCGCCGTCGCGGCCGGCCTGCATACCCTGGGCGAGAACAAGGTTCAGGAGGCCGCGCGCAAGCACCAGGAGTTGGCCGATCTCGACATCTCCTGGGCCCTCATCGGCCACCTGCAGACCAACAAGGCCCGCGATGTCGCCGCCTTCGCCGACGAGTTCCACGCGCTGGACTCGCTCCGTCTGGCCGAGGCTCTCGATCGTCGGCTCCAGTCCGCGGGCCGCAGCCTCGACGTGTACGTCCAGGTGAACACGTCGGCCGAGGAGTCGAAGTCGGGCCTCACGCCGGAGGAGACTCTCGCCTTCCTCCGTGAGCTGGCCCGCTTCGAGACCCTGCGCGTCCGTGGCCTCATGACGCTGGCCCTCCGCAGCGACGACGCCGAGCGCGTCCGCGCCTGCTTCAGGCTGCTGCGCACGCTCCGCGACCGGGCGCGCGACGAGGGCCTGGTCGGCCCCGGCGAGCTCTCCATGGGCATGTCCGGCGACTACGAGATGGCCATCGAGGAGGGCGCCACCGTTGTCCGGGTGGGCCAGGCGATCTTCGGAGCGCGTCTGCTTGGATAGACCCCGTGATGATCGGGATGGGCACCATCGTAAACGTGGCGACGGTGGTCGTCGGCGCGCTGCTGGGGATCGCGCTGGGCAACCGGATCCCGGAGCGCACCAAGGAGACGGTGACCTCGGTACTCGGGTTGTTCACCCTCGTCATCGGCGGCCTGTCGGTCGTGGCGATGAACTCCGCGGCGCTGAAGGAGAAGGTCGGTTCGTCGGCGATGATCGTCGTGCTCGCCTCGCTTCTGGTCGGTGCCCTGCTGGGAACCTGGCTGCAGCTCGAGTACCGGCTGGAGCAGTTCGCGACGTGGATCCGCGGCCGGTTCGCGGGCACGGGCGACGCCGCCCGGTTCGTCGACGGCATGGTCACCTCGACGCTGCTGTTCTGCGTCGGCCCGCTCGCTATCCTCGGCTCCATCTCCGACGGCCTTGGCCTCGGCGCCGACCAGCTCTATGTCAAGGCCATCCTCGATGGCTTCGCCGCGATGGCCTTCGCGTCCACCCTCGGCTGGGGCGTCCTGGCCGCCGCTCCCGCCGTCGCGTTGGTCCAGGGCAGCTGGACGGTCGTCGGCTACTTCGCCGGTGACGTCCTGAGCGCCGCCCAGATCGATGCCCTGACTGCGGCCGGCGGCGTCATCCTCTTGGCGCTGGGTCTGCGCCTCCTCGACGTGAAGCAGATCCCCGTCGGCGACCTCCTCCCCGCCCTCTTCCTCGCCCCCGCGCTGGTTCCTGTCGCTGCGCTCCTCCACTAGCGCCTCCGCATTGGCCGTGTACCCCAGCGCACGCACCGCTGCCTAGCGGAAACGGTACTGATCGCCGGAACACCGAGCAGCCCGGCGATCTCAAGAGCCACCATCTCAGACACCGAAGGTGTGCCCGTCCCGCCGATCTGGACCTTGTTGTCGAGCAGCACCTCGATGAACAGTTACTCGTCGCTCAGGTCGTACGCCGTGGCGAGGTCGCACAGGGCAGCGGCACCCCGCTAGCGACCTGCGGCATATTCACCAGACCGTTGCGCGAAATCAAACCGAACCGTACAGTTTGATCTATGGAGGAGTTGAGCCCTCGAGCCCGGGCAAAGCGTCGGCAGATCACCGACGCCGGGCGTGCGCTCTTCCTCAGCCAGGGCTTCGCGCGCACCTCGATGGACGCCGTCACCGCCGAGGCCGGCGTGAGCAAGCAGACCCTGTACGCATACTTCGCGAGCAAGGACGAACTGCTGATCGCGATCCTCGCCGAGTCGCTGCAGACCCTCGGAGAGCAGCCCGACGACCACGCCCCGGGGAGCAGGGACGAACTCCGGGCGACGCTCATCGGGTTCAGCCAGCGGATCCTCGGCACCATGCTGCGCGAGGAGTCCATCGCCATCCTGCGGCTGCTGGTCGGCGAGGCGGTCCACGTCCCCGAGCTCCGCCACACGTTCCTTGAGGTCCTCCCCTACCAGCTCCTCAGCCGAGCCGCCGCCATCCTCACCTCCGCGGCCGATCACGACGTCATCGTCCTCGACCATCCGGACGACAGCGTGCGGATGCTCGTCGGCCCGCTCATGAGCTATGTCGTCTTCGGCGGCCTGATGAGCAACGAGGCGCCGAGACACCCCAGCCCGGACACCGTCGAGTGGTTGGTCGACGCGTACCTCCGCACGCTCGACTTCGGCGGCTCCCCGTGACGAGGACCGTCGTCGCCGGGCTCGCCGTCGCCACGACGCTCGCCCTCGTCGGGTGTCAGCAGGCCGATCCCGGCGCCATCTCCGCCACCGGGCGCGTGGTGGCCGACGCGCTCGCGGTGCAGGCACCTGCCCTCGGCGTCTCGGGCCCCATGTCGCTCGGCGCCGCCCAGCGCGTCGCGGCGGTCGAGGTGCGGCTCGGGGACCCGGTCAAGGAGGGTGATGTCCTGCTCCGCTTCGACGACGACGTCTTGGCCGCCCACGAGCGCGTCGCCGCAGCCGATGTCGCCGTCGCGAAGACCCAGGTCGACGTGATCGACGCCGCGATCGACACGACACGTGAGAAGGAGGACGACCTCCGCGACAAGCGCGAGGACGTCACCGACGGCATCGCAAAGGCAAAAACGGCGAGGGCAGACCTCGTGGGGAAGCGCGACGACGCCCGCGCGGCCGCCGCGAAGCTGCCGAAGCAGCTCGCTACCGTCGACAGGAATCTCCGGGACCTCAGTGCCAAGCGCAGCGACGCCGAGAGGCAGCTGGCCGAGGTCATGGCCACGCTCGACGCGCTCCCGGCGGAGACCCCCGCGGAGCAGCGCGCGCCGCTCCTCGATGCCGAGAAGAAGCTCACCGCAGGCCTGAAGGAGCTGGGGACCGGCATCGCGAAGCTGAAGGCGGCGCGCGGCGAGATCACCAAGGCCCAGGCCCAGCTGAAGAAGGCCATCCCCCAACTGACGAAGGGCATCGCCACCGTCGACGACAAGCTCGCAGACGCCCGCGAAGCCCTCAAGAAGATCGACAAGGGCGTCGACAAGCTCACGGACGCCCGCGCCACACTGAAGCGGAACCGGAAGCTGGCCGTCATCGCCGCGGCCGACACCACCGCCGTCGGCACGGCGAGCACCGCCCGCGAGCAGTCCGTCGTCCGGGCCCCGTCCGACGGCGTCGTCGCCGACATCGCGCACATCGGGGACGTCGTCGCACCGGGCGCGACGGTCGCCCGGATCGTGCGGCCGGCGCTCGTCGTCGGCACCTGGCTCGCCCCCGAGCAGATCCACGACGTCTGCGTGGGCGCACCCGCCGTCGTCACCCTCGACTCCCTCGCCGCCCCGGTGGAGGGCAGGGTCAGCCGCATCCTGCCCGTCGCCGAGTACCCGCCGAGTTCCCACGCCACCGACCAGGTGCATCTCACCCGGGCCGTCCCGGTCGAGGTCACCGTCTTCTCTGCCCTTCCCGCCGGCGTCCCCGCCGATATCCAGCTCTCGTCCTGCCAAGCCAAGGGGTGACCCATGAGTGCTCACAAGCGTCCTCCGATCCCGGTGATCGTCCTCATCGTCCTCGTGTTTGCGGGCCTGGGCGGCTGGTGGTGGTGGAGCGCGACCCGCCCTGCGCCCGACGACGGCCTCGTCCTCACAGGGCAGGTCGAGACCACGGAGATCGCGCTCGCGCCCGCGATGGCCGGGCGGATCGTCTCGATCGACGTGGCCGAGGGCGACCGCGTCACGGAAGGGCAGACGCTGGTCCGGCTCGATACCGCCGCGCTCGACCTCCAGGTCGCCCAGGCTGAGCAGGGCGTGGTCGCGGCGAGGGCTGCCGTAACCAACGCGGAGGACGACGACGATGCGACCAAGGCCGACGTGAAGGCCGCCAAGGCGCGGCTCGCGCAGGCGGAGGCCGGCGTCGAGCTCGCGAAGGTGCAGCTGGGGTATGCGACGGTCACCGCGCCCATCGCGGGCACCGTCGTCAACGTCGTCGGCAACGCGGGCGCCAACGCCGCCCCCGGCCGCACGGTGCTGACCATGGCCGATCCCTCCGACCTCTTCGTCCGCGTCTTCGTGCCCGAGCCCCGGATCGGCGAGGCCGTCGTCGGCGGCACGGCCACCATCACCACCGGGTCCGGTGCCGCGACCTACGACGGCACCGTTTCCTTCGTCTCGGACTCCGCCGAGTTCACGCCCAACACCATCGACACCCCCGACCAGCGCGCGAAGCTCGTGTTCGCCGTGAGGATCCGCGTCGACGACCCCACGGGCGCCCTCAAGCCCGGCATGCCGGTGGACGTCCGGCTCTCATGACCACCCCGCCCCCCGCGGTGCCGGCGATCGAGGCCGAGGGCCTTCACCGGAGCTTCGGCGATGTCGTGGCCGTCGACGGCGTCGACCTGAGCGTGCCCGCGGGCACCGTGCTCGGGCTGCTCGGGCCTGACGGCGCGGGCAAGTCGACGCTGATCCGGATGCTCGCCACCGTGCTCCGACCCGACGGAGGCGATGCGCGCATCCAGGGCTTCTCGGTGAACCGGCAGGCACACCAGGTGACGCCGCGGATCGGCTACATGTCGCAGAAGTTCGCGCTCTACCCGGACCTGAGCGTCGCCGAGAACATCGAGTTCTTTGCGCGGCTGCGCGGAGTACCGAGGGGCGAGCGCCGCGAACGCTCAAGGGCACTGCTGACGGGCATGGGACTCGCGGACTTTCTCGGCAGGCAGGCCGGGCGCCTCTCCGGTGGCATGAAGCAGAAGCTGTTCCTGGCCACCACGCTGATGCACCGGCCGGACGTGCTGCTGCTCGACGAGCCCACCACCGGCGTCGACCCCGTTTCCCGGCGCGAGTTCTGGCGCATCCTCGCCGACCTCAACCGCGCGGGGACGACGGTGCTCGTCGCGACGCCGTACATGGACGAGGCGGAACGCTGCACGGACGTCGTGTTCCTCGACGGCGGCCGCGTCCGCCATCGAGGCACCCCGGCCGAGATCAAGGCGCTGCTGCCCGGGCGCCTGTTCGAGGTGCGGGCCGCGGAGCCGCGAGCGGCGCTGGCCGCGGTGCGCGACCTCTCAGGCGTCCTCGCCGCGCACCTCTACGGCGACATCGTCCGCGTGCTCTTCGACGCCGACGACACGGCCGCGGTCGAGGCCGCGTTGGCCGGGGCAGGGATCGACGGCGCGGTCAGGGCGGCGGCGGTCGACATGGAGACGGCGTTCGCCGTCCTCGCCGAGCTGGCGCGCGAGGAGGTCCCGCGGTGAGCGCGGGAACCAGGATCGGCGCGCTGATCACCAAGGAGTTCCGGCACCTGGGCCGCGATCGGCGCACGCTCGCCGTCGTGCTCGCGCTTCCGGTGCTGCAGATGATCCTTTTCGCCTACGCGATCAGCTTCGACGTGAGCAACGTGTCGACCGTCGTCGTCGATCAGGACAGGACGCCGGCCAGCGCCGCCTACCTGCGCAGCTACGCCAGCTCGGACTTCTTCCGCGTCGTCGGCACCGCCGACAGCCTTGCGGATATCGACGAGGTCTTCGACCGCAACCAGGCGAGGATCGCCGTCGTCGTGCCCGCCGGGTTCGGCCGCAGCCTCGCCGCGGGCGACCACGCCACGGTCGCCGTCTACCTCGACGGCAGCGAGCCGACGGCGGCCCGCGTCGGGCGCACGTTCGCCGTCGCACTGAACCAGGCCTACGGCCAGAAGGTCGCGGTCGAGTGGGCCGACGCGCAGGGCCTCGACGTGACGTCGGCCGGGCAGCTCGAGCCGCGCGTGCGCACCTGGTACAACCCGGAGCGGCGCAGCTCCGACTTCCTGATCCCCGGCCTGATGGTCGTGATCATCATGGTGGTCGCGGTGCAGCAGACGGCCGTCAGCCTCGTCCGCGAGCGCGAGCAGGGTACAGACGAGCAGCTCGCAATCAGCCCGCTGCGCGGCTGGGAAATGATGATCGGCAAGCTCGCGCCGTGGACCCTCCTCGCGTTCGCGGAGCTGGCGGCCATTACCGCCGTCGGCATCGCCTTCTTCCACCTGCCACTGCGGGGCAGCCTCGGCGTCCTCGCGCTCGGCGCGGCGCTGTTCGTGTTCTGCTCGCTGGGCCTTGGCCTTGTCATCTCGGCGGTGGCGCCGACGCTGGAGAGCGCCAACATGCTCGGCCTCCTGTTGTCCATCCTGCCCGCATTCATCCTCTCCGGCTTCGCCTTCCCGCTCGCCTCGATCCCCGTGGTGCTCCAATGGTTCAGCTGGCTGTTCCCCGCCCGATTCATGGTGACGATCTCGCGCGGCGTGTTCCTGAAGGGCGCGGGCGTGGCGGAGCTGTGGCCGGAGCTACTGGCGCTGGCGGGGTACGCCGTCGTCGTGATCGCCGTCGCGGTGGCGCTGACGGCAAGGAGGCGGCGATGAGTGGGCGGCGGATCCGGCTGCTGATGTGGAAGGAGTTCCTGCAGCTGCGGCGCGATCCCCTGCTGCTCCGGCTGCTGTTCCTGATGCCGATCATGCAGCTGATCCTCTTCGGCTACGTCGTGGCCGCCGACGTCACGAACCTCAGCACGGCGGTGGTCGACCTCGACCGGACGGCGACCTCGCGCGCACTCGACGCGAGCTTCGGCGCATCCGACTACTTCCGCGTCGTCGCGCGCCCCGCGGAGAGCGAGCTCCAGCGGCTGATGGACACCGGTGAGATCGCCATCGCCGTCGTGATCCCCGAGGGCACCCAGGCGGCGCTCGATCGCGGCGAGACGGCGCCGATCGGCATCGTCGTCGATGGCTCGGACAGCCAGGTCGCCTCCGTCGGCAGCGGCTACGCCGCGCAGATCGTCGCCCGGTTCAACGCCGAACGCATGGCGGGCCAGGGTGTGCAGCTCGCGGCGCCGGGAATCGACGCGCGGGTGCGGGTCATGTTCAACCCGACGCTGGCCGCGGTGAACACAATGATCCCCGGGCTCGTGGCGGCGATCGTGATGCTGTCGATCATGGCGGTCATGGGCCAGGCCGTCGTGAAGGAGCGCGAGCGCGGCACGCTGGAGCAGATGTTCGTTACCCCGATCCGGCCCACCGAGTACCTGATCGGAAAGGTCACGCCCTACGTGCTCGTCGCGAACGTGCAGCTGCTGTTGGTGGCGCTGGTCGGCGTGTTCTGGTTCGGCGTCCCGTTCGCGGGGCAGATCGCGGTGGTAGCCACCGGGCTGGCGCTGTTCATGATCACCTCCATCGGCCTCGGGCTGCTGATCTCGTTGGTCTCACACACCCGGCAGCAGGCGCAGCAGCTGATGATGCTGTTCATGCTGCCCAGTTTCGTGCTGTCGGGTTTCATCTTCCCCATCGACTCGATGCCCGCCGCGATCGTGCCGCTCACCTGGTTCGTGCCGCTGACCTGGGCGATCGAGATCCTGCGCGGCGCCTTCATCAAGGGCAGCGGCTTCGGCGCGCTCGCCGTCCAGTTCGGCGTGCTGGCGGCATTCGCCGTCGTCATCTTCGGCGCCGCCATCGCCGCGACCCACAGGAGGCTGGCGGAATGACCGAACCGAACCCCGACGCTGCCATCTCCGTGCGCGGGCTGACCAAGCGCTTCGGCAGCTTCACGGCCGTCGACGGCATCGACGTCGACGTCGCGCGCGGCACGATCTTCGGGTTCCTCGGCCCCAACGGCTCGGGCAAGACCACCACGATCAGGATGCTGACCGGCACCAGCGCCCCGAACGACGGGCGCGCGCTGGTCCTGGGCGAGGACGTCGTCGCCCACCCCGAACGCGTCCGGCCGCGGTTCGGATACATGTCGCAGAAGTTCGCGCTGTTCGAGGACATGACGGTGGCTGAGAATCTGCGCTTCTACGCCGGCGTCTACAACCTCGCGCCCGAGCGCTTCGCCGAGCAGCGCGCCTACGTCCTGGAGATGGCCGACCTCAAGGGACGCGAGAACGAGCTGACGGCGAACCTGTCGGTCGGCTGGCGGCAGCGGCTCGCGCTGGGCACCGCCACCATCCACGACCCGGAGTTGCTGTTCCTCGATGAGCCGACCGGCGGGGTCGACCCGGTCGCCCGGCGACAGTTCTGGGACCTGCTCTATGAACTCGCCGGCCGCGGCGTCACCCTGTTCGTCACCACGCACTACATGGACGAGGCGAGCCACTGCAATCAGCTCGCGTTCATCTACAACGGAAGGCTGATCGCGGAGGGCACGCCCGCGGACATCCGGTACGGGCTTCGCGACGAGTGGGCCGCCGCGGGTCGTCTCGGCGAGCCGACGCTCGAGGACGTGTTCGTCGACCTCGTGGCCCGCCGCGATCAATCCCGGGGCCACACCGGGTAGGACTCGCCGGCACGGACATCGAAGGTGTCGGCGAACCCGTCGGCCTCGACGGCGAGGCGCCCGTCGCTCCCCGCGACGATCGTGGCCTCCACGAGGACGCCGCCCGCCCACCGCAGGTCGACCCGGTGGCCGCCGCGGGTGCGCAGCCCGGTGACGGCACCCGCGCGCCAACTCGGCGGCAGCGTCGGGAGCAGACGCAGCACGCCGTCGTGGTCCTGAAGCAGCAGCTCACCGATGCCGCCGACGGCGCCGAGGTTTCCGTCGATCTGGAAGACGTACCCGCCCTGCCATTTCCCGTGCGGATGCAGGTCGAGCAGGGAGGCGGAGAACAGACTGCCGGTCAGGGTGGACAGGGCGTGCTCGGCGAGGGTCCCGTCGCCGATCCGCGCGGCGAGGGCGAGCGCCCAGGCCCGGCTCCACCCGGTGTAGCCGCCGCCGTGACTCAGCCGGTCGCGGAGCGACGACGCGACGGCCGCGAGCTCGTCGGGTGTCGCCCGCGTGATCCGTCGCCCGGGGAAGGCGCCGTAAAGGTGCGAAACGTGGCGGTGCCCGGGCTCCGCGCCGATCAGCACGCCGTCCCATTCGCCGATTCGCCCGTCGACGATCGCCGGGGTCGGCAGGCGGTGGAGGGCCGCCTCTACCCGCGCACGCAGGGCGCGATCCTCGGCGGTGGCAGCCTCGCGATCCAGCAGATCGAGGTAGCCGGTGAACAGCTCGAGGACGAGCTCGCGATCCATCGCCGACCCCTCGGTAACTGCGGCCCGGCCCGTCGGGGTGACGAAGGCGTGCTCGGGCGAGGTCGAGGGGCTTGTCAGCAGCGTGCCGTCGGCGCCGTCGACCAGCATCGCCAGCGCGAACCGCACGATGGGGCGGTAGAGCGAGAGGGCGGTGTCGGCCACGAAGCCGTCGGGTGCGGCGCCGAACTCCGCGTGCGCTGCGACGTGCGCGGCGAGCCACGGCAGGCAGGAGGCCCAGTTCGCCCAGATCGTCTCGCCCGGAACCGCGGCCGTGTAGCGCCACAGGTCGGTGTTGTGGTGGCAGACGGAGCCGTCGGCGCCATAGACGCGCCGCGCGGTGTCGGCTCCGGCGTCGACGAGGTCCCGGATGAGCGCGATCAGCGGCTCGACGAGCGCGCCGAGGCCCGCACGCTCGGCGCCCCAGTAGTTCATCTCGACGTTGATGTTCGTGGTGTAGTTCGAACTCCACGCCGGCCGTACGTCGACGTTCCAGATGCCCTGGAGGTTCGCCGCCTCGGTCCCCGGGCGTGACGACCCGATGAGCAGGTATCGGCCGACGTCGAACGCCAACTCGTCCAGAGCGGGGTTGTGGGCGGTGGTGGCGGGAGACGCCGAGAGGTCGAGGTCGACCGCGTCGAAGAGCGCGCGGTGGTCGTCAACGTGACGGCGACGCAGCGCGCCCGCGCCCCGCTGGAGCGCGGCCCTAACGCGGTCGCGCGCCCTCGCGGCCAGCTCCGGGACGTCGCCGAGCGGGCGTCGGTTCCATCCGCGGTGTCCCGTCTCGATAGCTACCACCAGCACCGCCCCCGCGTCCGTCGCGCATGTCGCCACGACGACGGCAAATCCCATGCCCGCCACGACGGCACCCTCGGCGTCGGGCTCGTCGGTGCCGTACCGGACGGCGTCGGGGAGGCCCACGTACTCGGGCGCGACATGCGCGGGCGCCCGTCCCGTGACGGTGAGCCACGCGGTGCCGTCCGGGTCGACGGCGCGGTCGCTCCTGACCGGGTGCGGCGAGACGAACTCGGGGTGGGCCGCGGAGGCCGCTTCCGGACAGTGGGCGACGATGACGCCGTCCGGGGCGCTCGCGAACACGTGGATGGTTCCCGCGGACGAAGTGGTTGTCGCAACGGCGTCGCGCAGGTCGAGCCGGCGCGCGTAACCGAACGGGTCGCCGCCCGCGGTGCCGTAGCGCCACGTCAGCGCCCCCAC
Source organism: Tessaracoccus sp. (assembly GCF_016714275.1). Lineage (GTDB taxonomy): Bacteria > Actinomycetota > Actinomycetes > Propionibacteriales > Propionibacteriaceae > Arachnia. The sequence continues at coordinate 22,631 of NZ_JADJNP010000001.1, forward strand.
AGGTTGATAGGACTGGGACCAGCTGCCCGACTGGAGCTGCCGCGCGAGCCGTTCGCTGCGGTCGAAGTCGCGGTCTCGGATCGCCTCGCGAAGCGCGGGGACGACGGCCGCGGCCTCGGGCGCCACGTCGGGTGTGAGCGGTCCTCCGGACCAGAGCGTGTCGGCGTTGAGGTCGAGGAGCTCCTCACCGGGGCGTCCGTGTACCGCCGCCCCGATCCGGCCGTTGCCGATCAGGAACGCCTCGATGAAGCCCTCCGCGGGGCGCGTCAGCCGCAGCACGTGTCGCACGCCGTCCACCTCCTGTGGTGTCGACGACCCACGCTACTACGCACGGCCTTGCCGAAGTGTCGTCGTCCGCGAGACGCTGGCCGCGTGAGCATCACCCCCTCTCCCGCGCGGCCGGCGACGGACGTCCCGCCGCGCCCGTCCGCATCCTCCACCTCGGCGTCGGCAACTTCTTCCGCGCCCACCAGGCCTGGTACACCGACCGCGCCACCGACGCGGACCGATGGGGCATCGCGGCCTTCACCGGTCGTACCCCCGCGATCGCCGACGCCCTCCGGCCCCAGGACGGGCTCTACACGCTTCTCACCCGCGCCGCCGACGGCGACCGCGCTGAGGTGATCAGCAGCCTGTCCGCTGTGCACCCTGCAGACGACCACGAGGCCTGGCTGGGCTACTGGCGCTCACCCGACCTGGCGTTCGTGACCCTCACCGTCACCGAAGCCGGCTACCTCCGCGACGCGACCGGCGCCGTCGACCTCGCGCACCCCGCGATCGCGGCTGATGTCGCCGCGCTCCGTGACGCTCGTACCGCCCCGGTCTTGACGGCGCCGGCGAAGCTCGTGGCCGGGCTGCTCACCCGCCGAGCCGCGGGCGCCGGTCCCCTCGCGCTCGTGGCCTGCGACAACCTGCCCGGCAACGGGGCCGCCCTGGCGCACGTCGTCACCAGCCTCGCCGAGGAGATCGACCCCGAGCTTTCCGGCTGGACCGCACAGAACGTCCACTTCGTCTCGACCATGGTCGACCGGATCACGCCTGCCACGACCGACGAGCACCGCGCCGCCGTCGCCACGCTGACCGGCCGCGCCGACGCCTCCCCGGTACCGACCGAGCCATTCAGCGAATGGATCATCCAGGGCGCCTTCCCCGTCGGCCGCCCCGCCTGGGAGTCCGCGGGAGCACGCATCGTCGATGACGTCTCCCCCTTCGAACACCGCAAGCTCGCCTTCCTCAACGGCTCCCACACCCTGCTGGCCTACGCCGGTCCGCTCCTCGGCCACCACACCGTCGACGAGGCCATCGCCGACCGTCGCTGCCTCGCCTGGGTCGAGCAGTGGTGGGACGAGGCCGGCGCCCACGTCACGCTTCCTTCCGCGGAGCTCGCGGCGTATCGCGCGGCGTTGCTCGACCGCTACCGCAACCCCCGGATCCGGCACTTGCTCGCACAGATCGCCCACGACGGAAGCCAGAAGCTCCCCATCCGCACCCTCCCCACGGTCCTGGCCGAGCGCGCCGCAGGGCGCAGCGCCGCCGCGGGTGCTCGCACGATCGCCGCGTGGATCCTTCACCTGCGCGGATGCGGGACCCCTGTCCACGACGCCTCCGCCGAGGAAGTACTGACTCGGGTCTCCGGAGCACTCCCCGAAGCGGTCAAGGGGGTGCTGGGCCTGTGGGGGCTCGAGGGTGACGACGAACTGGCAGCCGAGGTCCTCCGCTCGGCCAAGGCCCTCAGTGCTTGCGGCCCCACTTCAGGTAGGCCAACGGGAGCACGCCTGCCGAGTTGACGAACGACAGGGCGGGAACCCACAGCTCCTTCGGGCCCTCGACCTGCTCCTGCGGGCGCTTGGCGATGTCCAGCAGCGCGTAGGCCCGCAGCACCGCATCGGCCACTCCCAAGAGGAGCAGCAGCGTCCGTGCCGCCGGGGGAAGATCCTGGAATCGCTTCTTTGCCTTGCTCATGACTAGCCTCCTAGGACGAGCCTACGCCTCGCCGCCAGGCGCGGTAGCATCGGCGAAATGCTGACCTTCGAGTACCGCGGACTGGGCGAGGAGCGATGGCTCTCCGACTACCAGGGGGCCTGGGAGTACCAGCGCGAGGTACACGCCGACGTCGCCGACGGCGCCCGCGCCGGGCATGTGATCCTGCTGGAGCACACCCCCGTCTACACCGCGGGGCGGCGGACCAAGCCGTCGGACTATCCCAAGGACGGAACCCCCACCATCGCCACCGATCGCGGCGGCGAGATCACCTACCACGGGCCCGGCCAGCTGGTCGGCTACCCCATCGTGACCCTTGCCGAGGGCATGGGCGTCGTCGACTACGTGCGGCGCCTCGAGGCCGCCATCATGATCCTGCTCGACGGCTACGGCATCCCGACGCTGCGGGTGGAGGGCCGCACCGGCGTGTGGCTCGCCGCGACCGAGCAACGCCTGGAGCGGAAGATCTGTGCCATCGGGGTGCGGGTCTCGCGCCGCACCACCATGCACGGCTTCGCGCTCAACGTCCTCAGCTCGGCCGAGAGGTTCGGCAACATCGTCCCCTGCGGCATCTCTGACGCCGATGTCACCTCGATCGCCGAAGAGGTGCCCGGCGACTGGGACGTCGCCGCCGTCGCCCGCGACCTCGAACCGATCCTCCGCGCCGAGCTGAGTTGGTCGTAACCAGGCGAGCGGCCTACGCGGCCTTGTTGATGGCCTCCCACAGGCCGTTGAGGTAGGCGATCCCGAGCGCGCGGTCGTGGAGGCCGTAGCCCGGGCGCCCGCGCTCGCCCCAGATGTCGCGGCCATGGCATGATGGCAGTGATGAAGTACTCCATATTCGCGGCGAACTTCGCCTCGTCGACCTCGGCATACGCCTCGAAGAGGCTTCGCACGTCGGCCAGTCGGTCGGCCTCCCAGCCGGGCAACACGAACTCCCCCGCGCTCTCCTGAACGCGGGTCAGCAGCTCGTAGCGCAGATCGGGGCGCACCCAGTCGAACACCGGCATGAAGTTGTAGCAGATCACTTTGATGCCGTGGACGAGCCGCGCGAGCGCGCCGCGTCCGCCAACCTGGTCGGGCGGGGCACCGCGCTGCCAGTTCCAGCCCTACCCTCGCGTGTCCATGGAGAAGTGCACATACCCGCCGCTGGCGAGGAGCAGATCGTCGATCGGCTCGCCGCGGCCGCCGCTGTAGCCGTGGAAGTGCACCACGGTCGCCCCCGCCATCAGCGCCGGAGCAGGCGTTGCGCTGCAAGGACTGCCTGCCCACGATCCTCGACGCCGAGCTTGACATAGAGGGTAGAGAGCAGATTGCGGACTGTCTTCTGAGCGATGCCGAGATGATCCGCGATCTGCCCAGTGGTCGCCGCCTCGGCGAGCAGCGCAAGTACCTGACGTTCCCGCGGCGTGTAGCCGTCGATGACGCTGTCGGGACGGCCGCCGGTGAGATGACGGGCGTCCCGGACCGCGCCGAGCGCGAGCAAGACGATGATGATGACGAGCATGAGATTGACGAGCTGAGCGCTGGCCGATCCCAGGAGCGTGCCGATCCCGGCGTTCTCGGCGTCGATGCCCTGATAGATCGAGAAGCCGGCCCCGTAGCAGATGAACATCCCGAGCCCGACTGCGAGCAGGAGGATACCCCGTCGGGTCGTCGCGTCGCCGCGGACGAATCTCACGACGAGCCCCGCGAGGACGCCTATCAGGGCGAGTGCGAAGCCGACGCCGTAGAGGCTCGCCCACGGCTGCTCGTTGTCGGCCACTGCGCTCGGGATCGGCGGGATCGCCGTGACCGCGGCCCAGACCGCCGCGGCGACAACCGGGACTGCCGTCCATCGCGGCTGGAAGCGACCGTCCGGATACGCGGCGAGCAGCGCGAACAGAGCGAGCTGTGCGAGGACGCTCAGCATCACCGCGAGCCAGGGCGCAGGTGCGAACGCTGCGGACGGCCCCAACGCGGTCAGCAGCAGGACCGGCGGGACCATGAGCGCGGCCGGTCGGGTCGCGCGCGAGCCCACGAACGGAGCGAGCAACAGGGGAACGAGTGTCGCGATCGCTGACACGACCACCGAGCCGGTCCCCCACACCGGCAGCGGGACGCCCTGCGCGGCGAGATCGGCGGTGGCGGCGACGGTGAGCTGCGGCGGCGAGCAGTCGGGGATCGCGCACGGTACGGCGACTGCGAACCACTCGCGGACCAGGTTGAGAGCGGCGAGCAGCGCGACGCCGACGGTGGCCGCGAGGATCGCCCACCGCACGGCGGCGGGCTGCTGCCGTACGCCCGCCGTGGCCGGCATTCGGCGGTCGATCTCGATATGCATGCAGCAATTTTCGGTCAGGGCGTCGCAGCGGCGCGATAGCGGAGCATCGCCGGGATGAGTCCGCCGATGCCCACGGCGAGCAGGCCGAACGCGGCGGCGCCGACCCAGTGGATGCCGGTGCCCTGCAGCAGCGATACCGGGATCGCCGCGAGCACGACGACCCCCGGCCACCTCGGAAGCCCAGTCGCGACGAGGATTCCGATGCCGGTCAGGAGGGTTCCGAGGAAGAATCCGGCTCCGCCGACGCTCGCGCCGATCGTGGTGAACGGGCCGTAGGTGATCCCGTTGTAGACCTGGGCGACGAGATCATCGGGCGCTGTCCCGACGAGACCGACGGAGACAACACCGGCCGTGTAGCCGCCGCCGATCCCTGCGGTACCGAACACGCCCCAGGCACCGAGCAGGACACCGCCGATGCGCAGCAGCGTCGCGCGCCGGCGTCCCGAAGCGGCGCGGAACACACCGATCGCGGTCAGCGGCAGGAAGCCCATGCCGAGCATCATCAGCAGGCCCGCAGTGAGATAGACGGACCGTGCGGCCGCCAACCGTCCGAGATACTCCAACGGCTCGACGCCGCTACCCGTCCAGTCCAGGGCGGTGCCGACAGCGAGCAGGACCGGGCCGACGATGGCGCCGACGGCTAGCAGGATGCGCCACGGGCCGGGCCCGATGGTCGAGACGTTCCCCTGTGAGCCCGGGGCGGCAGCGATGGTACTCATGTCCCCGACGCTACGAGCCTGCCATCCGCGCCGGTAGGGTGCGCTGTCCCGGAGTACCGGGAAATCGTCCCGATCGGCACCACGCGGACCGTGGTCTACCCGCGCTGCATGGGTACGGCTCGGGAGCGGGGTCGGTTGAGCCTGTCGTGTCTGACATGGTGCGTCGTCCTGTTCCGCGGCGAGAGCCACGGGCCGGAGCTAGGCCACGCCCAGCCGCATCGGGGAAGACGCCGACGGCGGGCAGCGCCCGGTCCGGGTCGAGTGGGGACACTGACCATCCTCCTTGGGGTCGCAAGGTAAGAGTCCAGCAGGCTCGACTATGACGTGACAGGGACGCTAGCGCCATCGAGCGGCCGGGCCATGGCGGGGTCGACGACCCGGGGTAGACTGTCCGACCGTGACCGCTGTGCAGCCTGATGGACGACGACTCCTCCGCGTGGAGGCGCGAAACGCGGAGACCCCGATCGAACGCAAGCCGCGGTGGATCAAGACCACGGCGCGCATGGGGCCCAACTACCAAGACCTGCAGAACATCGTCACGAGCGGCGACCTGCACACCGTCTGCCAGGAGGCGGGCTGCCCCAACATCTACGAGTGCTGGGAGGACCGCGAGTCCACCTTCCTCATCGGCGGCGACAAGTGCACCCGACGCTGCGACTTCTGCCAGATCGAGTCGGCGAAGCCCGAGGGCTACGATCCCGCGGAGCCGCTGCGCGTCGCGGCATCGGTGAAGAAGATGGGGCTGCGCTACGCCACGATCACCGGCGTCTGTCGCGACGATCTTCCCGACGAGGGGGCCTGGCTGTACGCAGAGACCATTCGCCAGATCCACTCGGTGAATCCTGGCGTGGGCGTCGAGATGCTCGCCCCCGACTTCTCCGGCAAGGCCGAGCTGCTCGGCCAGCTGTTCGACGCGCGCCCCGAGGTCTTCGCGCACAACGTGGAGACGGTGCCGCGGATCTTCAAGCGCATCCGTCCCGGCTTCCGCTACGACCGTTCGCTCGAGGTGCTGCGCATGTCGCGCGCCGAGGGTCTGGTCACCAAGTCGAACCTCATCCTGGGCATGGGCGAGACGCGGGACGAGATCTCGCAGGCACTGCAGGACCTGTACGACGCCGGCGCGGAACTGATCACGATCACGCAGTACCTACGCCCGAACGCCACCCTCCACCCCATCGATCGCTGGGTGACCCCGGAAGAGTTCGAGGAGCTCGATCAGGAGGCGCGCCAGATCGGATATTCTGGCGTTTTGTCCGGGCCGCTCGTTCGTTCGTCGTACCGCGCCGGCCGGCTGTACCGCACGGCCACGGACGCCCGCAAGAAGCTGACCTAGACGGAAAGAACCGATGGCGAAGAGCGAACGCGCAAAGGCGCTGGAGGCCAAGCAGAAGGCCGAGGCCCGGGCCGAGAAGGAACGGAAGAGGAACTCGACCAATCCCGCCGACTGGGGTCGGTGGCGCCAGATGGTCGAGACGTACAAGGTCACGGCCAAGGACGACAAGCACCTGATCTGGATGACCGTCGCGGGCCTCGTCGTCCCGATCATCGCGTTCACCATCCTCGGCTTCGTGCTGAACTCCCCCATCATCTGGGCGCTGCTCGGCGTCTCTGTCGGCGCGCTCGTCGCGATGCTGCTTTTCGTCTGGCGCGCCCGCCGCGCTGTCTACACGCGCTATGAGGGCAAGGCGGGCTCCGCCGAGGTCGCGCTGCAGATGCTGCCGAAGGGCTGGATCTCGACCCCCGTGATCACGGCAAACCGCAACTTCGACGCCATCCACCGCACGCTCGGCCAGGGCGGTCTGATCCTGATCGGCGAGGGCGACCCCGGCCGCCTGAAGCCGATGCTCGCCAGCGAGAAGAAGAAGCACGAGCAGGTCGCTTACGGTGTCTCCGTCACCACCATCCAGATGGGTAAGGGCGCAGGTCAGGTGCCGCTCGACCAGCTCGCCAAGCACATCAAGAAGCTGCCGAAGCAGCTCACCCCTGCCAAGATCGGCGAGGTCAACCAGCGCCTCCGCGCGCTCGACGCCATGCGCCCCAAGGCCCCCATCCCGAAGGGCCCCATCAACACGAAGGGTGCCCGGTCCGCGATGCGCGGCCGCTGACACGTGGCCAACCTCGTCAACCTCGAGGCCGTCACGCACGGCTTCGGGACAAGAATCCTGCTCGACGGCGTCTCGCTCGGCCTCGGCGCCGGTGAGGTGATCGGCGTCGTCGGCCGCAACGGCGACGGCAAGACCACCCTGCTACGCATCCTCACCGGCGACCTCGAACCCGACGGGGGGCGCGTAACCGCGGCGAACAACGCGCATATCGGCGTGCTCGCGCAGGACACCATCGGCGACGACGAGCAGACGGTCCGCGACTGGATCGTCGGCGGCGAGCCCGACCACGTCTGGGCGGCAGACGCGTCGCAGCGGACCGTCGTGGAGGCCCTGCTGGCCGATGTCGACCTCGACCGTCGCCTCGGCACCCTCTCCGGGGGCGAGCGGCGTCGGGTCGGGCTCGTGGGCGTGCTGCTCGGCCACCACGACCTGATCGTCCTCGACGAACCCACCAACCACCTTGACGTCGAGGCCATCGCCTTCCTCGCCGAGTATCTGCGGGCCCGCACAAGGGCCGGCCTCGCGATGCTGGTGGTCAGCCACGACCGCTGGTTCCTCGACGAGGTCTGCACCCGCATCTGGGAGGTGCACGACGGCGTGGTCGACGCCTACGACGGCGGGTACGCGGCGTACGTGCTGGCGAAGGTCGAACGACAGCGTCAGGCCGCGGCCAACGAGGCCCGGCGCAGGAACCTCGCCCGCAAGGAGCTCGCCTGGTTGCGGCGAGGGGCGCCCGCACGGACGTCGAAGCCCAAGTTCCGGATCGACGCCGCCAACGTGCTGATCGCCGACGAACCGCCCCCACGCGACAAGGTCGAGCTGCAGCAGTTCTCCGTCACACGGCTCGGCAAGGACGTGTTCGACCTGACATCCGTCGACTACGCCGTCCCGGACCGCACGCTGCTCGACCGGCTCACGTGGTCGATCGGGCCCGGCGACCGGATCGGCCTGGTGGGCGTCAACGGCGCAGGCAAGACCTCACTGCTGGATCTCCTCGCGGGACTGCGCGAACCAGACCGCGGAAAGATCAAGCGCGGCAAGACGCTACGGCTGGGCTACCTTTCCCAGACGGTCGGCGAACTCGACGACGCGGACCGCGTCCTGGCGTCGGTCAAGCGGCTCAAGGAGGAGACGAGGCTCGCGACCGGGCGCGAGGCCAGCGCGTCGTCCCTGCTCGAGGAGTTCGGCTTCACCGGCGACAAGCTCGTCGCCCGTATCGGCGACCTTTCCGGCGGCGAGCGCCGTCGGCTCCAGTTCCTTCGGCTGCTGCTGACCGAGCCCAACGTGCTGATCCTCGACGAGCCCACCAACGACCTCGACATCGACACCCTGACCGTCATCGAGGACTACCTCGACGGCTGGCCGGGCACGCTGATCGTCGTCAGTCACGACCGCTACTTCCTGGAACGCATCACAGACGTCACCTACGCCCTGCTCGGCGACGGTAGCTGCGTGCTCCTCCCGGGCGGGGTCGAGGAGTACCTGTCCCGACGAAGGGCCACGGCCGCGCAGGTGTCGTCCCGCGCCTCCGCCGCGCAGCCCGGCAGATCCGACGCCGCGGCCGAACGCCTGCGCAAGAAGGACCTCACCCGCATCGAGAGCCAACTCGAGAAGGTCGGCGGCGAGATCGACCGCCTGCACGCCGACATGGCCGACGCCGCCAGCGACTTCGAGCGCCTCGCGGCCCTCGATGCGCGCCTCCGCGCAGCGGAGACGCGCAGGGACGAACTCGAGGAGGCGTGGCTCGAGGCCGCCGAATAGGCCCCGAGCCACCCCTCAGCTCAGCCCTTCGCCGACGACTTCTTCTTTGGTGTCGCCTTCTTGGTTGCCTTCTTCACCGGCACCTCCAGCTTGAAGGAGATGGTCTTGCCCTCGTCGACTACGACCGTCGGCGCGACGTACGCGTTCTCCTTGACGTAGCGCTTTCCAGCGGTGCTCGTGTACGTGCGTGTCCGCGAGATCACGTCGTTGCGGAGGTTGTCGTCGAGGTGGACCAGCAGCGCGTCGAAGCTGTCGATGGGCACCTTGAGGGGGAACTCCGTCGGCTCTCCGCCCGGAAGGCCGGGGAAGGGCTGCGGCACGCCGACCTTCACCGAGACGGTCTTCTTCGCACTCAGCGGCACCCTGACCGTGAACTCGCGGTACTCGGTGACCCTCTTCGCGCCCGGAACCGGGCTCAGCACGGCGCGGAACGTGTAGGTCTTGCCCCGGGTCGCCTTGGCAGTCCCTCCAGCCTTGACCTTCTTCCAGGTGCCCTTGTTCAGGACCTGCACCCCCGTGACGCGCGCCGCGCGGAAACCTTCGGTAAACCGGGTCGTGATGTTCACGCCCAGGATCTTGACGTCCTCGAAGGGGTTCATCTGGATCTGCGCGATGTCCTCGGCGACTTCGGCCCCGACGATGTCGGCGAAGCCGAGGTCGGAGGAGTACCGGTTGTGGTTGGTCAGCGTTCCCCGCTTGCCGTTCTCGCGCCGATAGTCGATCGACCACGACACCTTGGCCGTGCCCTCCCCCTGGTTGTCGAGCATGCGGACCGCGTCGTTCCCCAGCTGCGCTCCGGCGATTCCCGGAATCAGGAGGTCAGCGGAGACGTAGGAGACCGCCGTGCTGCTGTGCGAGCCCAACCTGCTGACCGAGGTCACCGCGATGCTCGGAGCCGGGGCACCCAGCTTGCCGCGCACGCCGGCGATCCTGTCGTCGGTGATGGTTCCCTTCGGCCGGCCGATGTCGCTCACCAGCTTGTAGGAGCCGCCAAGGTCGGGAACGATGTACGCGGCGGATGCGCCGTGGAAGCTGGCCCCGAGGTTGGAGTTCCAGTTGGCCGGGTGCCCGTAGGCGAACACGTCGTCGCCACACACCGCGGTGACCGTGCCGACGCTCGCCGACGCGACGGCGCCGTACGCGTAGGAGACGGCGATGTTGCCGCCGGGGATGATCGGGTAGTCCTTGCCGCCCAGGGCGCCGCTGTCCGCGGCAACTCCACTCGGCGTCACGGGCTTGTACCCCTTGACGGCTTTTGCCAGCCGCTTCGAGATCTTGTCGAGCTTCTTTGCGGTGGTGCCGACGGTGACACGCACCGGCTCGATGCGCTCGATCTGTCCGGAACTCTTCGGCGTGCCTGCCGGTGCGTCGACGAGCTGGTTGACCTCCTTCTGCAGGGCGGCGTTGGCCTTCTTGACGCCCGGCAGGTCGCCGATGGTCTTCATATAGGCCGCGGGGGTCACGCCCGCCACGTCGTCGTCGGGGAGCCAGCTGAAGCCGTACGAGACCGCGCCGATGAGGGCGCCGTTGGCGTCGTAGACGGGGGAACCGGAGGAGCCGGCCCACACGCCGGTCTTGGCGACGGTGTCGCCACCCAGCCGCACCAGCAGGAGGTCGCGGGGATTGCCGTAGGCGTCGGAGCCCAGCGCATTGTCGAGCTTGCCGACGTACTCCCCGGTGAACTCCGTCGGCGTTGCGCCCTTTGTCGTGGAGAGCCACGTCACGGCCTGGCCTTCCACAAGACCCGAGATCGGCGCGATCGCAAGCTCCTGGCCCGGAACGTCGCAGAAGACGGCGGCCTCGTCCGGTGCCGCGTGAACCGGTGGCACCAGCGCCACCGTGCCGATGAGGGCGGCCGCGACCGCCACCCCCACGACTCTCTTGCCTCTTCGCGATTGCTCCACGATCATGACGGCCCCCTGACTAGGTAAAATGGCTTCGTTTACTAGACCCTAGCGGGTAGAACCCCCATCGCGTCGCAACGCCCACCCATCGTCACCTTTGGTTGATAGGCGGTATCGTCCAGAGTCATGTTTCCCGCGGCCGTCCTCTCCTGGGTGTCGACGTCCGCGACGGCGCTGTTCTTCGTGCTAGTCGGCGCGGGCGTCGATGGTTCCCTCTCCCCCGCGGGATGGGGAACGAGCATCGTTCTGGTTGTCCTCGCGGCGGCCGCCTCGGCGATGAGCGCCATGCGCACGCAGCGGGCCGTCGGAGCTACGGAGGGGCTGCTGCGCCGTCGGTTGGTCCGGGCGATGTACGACGCAGGGATCGCCGGTGCGGGACCCAGCGGGCAGTTCCTGTCGCTGGCGACGGCGGGCGTGGAGAAGGCCGCACAGTATCGCGCCGGGTTTCTGGGCCCGATGCTCGGTGCGATGACGGCGCCACTGCTCGCACTCGGTGTGATGGCCGCGTTCGTCGACGCTCGCGTAGCCGGGCTGCTCGCACTGTTCGTGCTGCTCGTGCCGGTGGTGACCGGAGCTTTCCGACGTGCCGTCCGGCCCGTCGGCGCGGAGTACCGACGCACGCAGGGCCGGTTGACCGCGGCTTTCCTCGACGCGGTGCAGGCCCTGGAGACACTCGTCTACGCGCGAGCGGGGCGCCGCGTCGGGCGGGAGCTCGCGCAACGCGGCGAGGACCATCGCCGCGGCGTCATGCGTCTCCTGGCCGTCAATCAGCTCCTGATCCTCGTCCTTGACCTCGCGTTCTCCCTCACGCTTGTCGTCGCCGCCGCGGCGCTGGCGCTGGACCGCGTCCAGCAGGGCGCGCTCACGCTCGGGGAAAGCGTCGCCGTCATGCTGATCGCGCTGCTTGCTACGGGCCCGGTCGATATCGTCGGCCAGTTCTTCTACATCGGCATCGGCGGGCGTGCCGCGGAGGCGCAGCTGGAAAACGCCATGGGACGCGAAACCCGGACGCCCCGGGCCGGAAATGGCGGGTCGTCGTCGGCAGCCCTGGAGCTGGTCGACGTCACTGTGTCCTGGCCAGGCGGTCCGACGGTGCTCGACGGCTTCTCGCTGGCGGTGCGGGCCGGCGAGCGCGTCGCGCTGGTGGGGCCGAGCGGGGCGGGAAAGTCCACCGTCGGCGCGCTGCTGCAGGCTCATCTGTCCCCCTCCGCGGGCAGCGTGTTCGTCGACGGGCTCGACGTCGCGGCATCCGAAGCCGCGGAGGTGCGGGCGCGGTTCTCAGTCGTCGAGCAGCGCACCTTCCTGTTCTTGGGCACGATCGCGGACAACCTCCGCGTCGCCGCCCCCGGGGCGACCGACGAGGAGCTGTGGGAGGTGCTCCGGCTCACCGGGCTGGCCAACGAGGTGGCGGCGATGCCGCGGGGTCTCGACACCCGTGTCGGCGAGCACGGCGCACTGCTCTCCGGCGGCCAAGCCCAGCGGCTAGGGATTGCCCGGGCTTGGCTCCGCGACGCACCCATCCTCCTTCTCGACGAGCCTACGAGCCAGGTGGACCTGGCGGGCGAGGCGGCCGTCCTCGAGGCCCTCGACCGACTGGCCGTGGGTCGCACGGTGCTGATGATCGCGCACCGTCCCGGGGCGATCCTCGCGGCCGACCGCGTCGTCGAGCTGGCACCGTCGCAGGGGGTCCCGACGTGACCCGGCTCGCCCTCACGCGGTGGCTCGTCAGCCACACGCGCCGCCTCATGCCGGTCCTGGGGCTGGCGGTGGGCGCGCGCATCCTCGGTCAGTTGGCCGGCGTCGCGCTGCTCGTCGTGGCGGTGTCGGCACTGTCCGACGCCTGGATCCGCGCCACGCTCTCCTCCGCCTCTCCGGACTCGCGAACCCCGGAGCCGCTGTGGCCGGTGGTCGGCGCGCTGGTGGGCATCGCCCTGGTCAAGGCGGCGCTGCGCTACCTCGAGCACTACGCCGGACACTGGGTGGCCTTCACCGCACTACAGCGGCTCCGGGACCTCTTCTTCGTGCGCCTCGTCCCCCAGGCCCCGGCGGCCACGCGCGGGCGGGCCGGCGCCGAGCTGACCCAGCGGGCCACGCGCGACATCGACCGGATCGAGGTGTTCTTCGCGCACACGCTCCCACCGGCCGTGGCGTCTGTCGTGGTGCCCGCCGTCGCTCTGACCTGGCTGGGCGTCGCCGTCGACAGCGCTCTCGCGGGCGTCGCGGCCGTGTTCGTGGCCGCCAGCCTCGCGGTTCCCTGGCTTGCCGGGCCTGCGACCTGGGCCGCTGCGCGCCGCACCGCCCGCCGACGGGGCGCGCTGGCCGCCCACCTCGGCGACGACGTCCAGGGCCTGCGCGAGGTGCTCGCCTTCGACCTAGCGGACGCGCGCCTGTCCTCGCTGGACGCCGCGAGCGCCGAGCTCGCGGCGGCCCGCCTGTCCTCCGGACGGGCGCAAGGTCTCCGTGCGGCCCTCGGCGCGGCGCTGCAGCTCGGCTCGCTCGTGGCGCTCCTGACCGTCGCGGGCGTCGTCGATGCCACCCCGAGCCAGCTCACCATGGGGGCCGCCGTCGTCGTCGCCCTCTGGAAGCCGACGCAGGGCATCGATGACTTCGTCACCGGCCTCGACGAGTCTTTCGCCGCCGCGGAACGCGTCCACGCCGTCGTGGAGGCCGCTCCGAGGGTGGCCGACCCCGCGGATCCGGCGCCCGCGCCGTCGAGCTGCGCCGTGGCGCTCGACGGGGTCTCGCTGACCTACCCGGGAGGCTCATGTCCCGCGCTGGATGACGTGTCGCTGTCCTTCCCCGCCGGCTCGTGGAGCGCGGTGGTCGGCGTGTCCGGCAGCGGCAAGTCGACCCTCGCGCACCTGCTCCCCCGCGGCTTCGACCCGGACTCCGGAGTCGTCCGCCTCGGCGGCACGGATGTCGCGCGCCTTTCACTCGACGACCTGCGGTCCCGCGTCGGGTTCGTCGCGCAGCGCCCGACGACGCTCTCGGGAACCCTCGCCGACAACCTCCGCCTCGCCGAGCCGGAGGCCTCTGACGAAGAGCTCGTCGCCGCGCTGCGCGTCGCGGCGCTCGACGATTGGCTCGCGGGGTTGCCGCAGGGTCTCGAGACGAGGATCGGCGAGCGTGGCTCGACGCTGTCCGGCGGTCAGCTGCAGCGCATCGCGCTGGCGCGAACCCTCGTCGCGCGCCCCTCGGTCCTCGTCCTCGACGAGGCGCTCAGCCAGCTCGACGGCCCGACCGCGCGCGTCGTACGAGACCGCCTAGCGGCGCTCCCGGGGCCGATGACGGTGATCGAGATCACCCACCGCGTCGACCTCCTCGACGACGACGCGTTCGTCGCCATCCTCGACGCCGGCCAGCTCGTCGCCTTCGGTGCAGCGGCCGCGCTCAGGAGCCACAACGAGGCGTTTGCGCTCCTCCAGGCGAGGCTAGGGAGCTAGCGGTTCATCGCCGCCGACACGTCGCGTCCATGCTCCTGAGTCTGTCAGAGGCAGCCGATAGCTTCAGGGTATGTATCGCACCATCGCCGTCCACGGCTACCGATCGCTGCGCGACGTGGCGGTCCCCCTCGGTCGCGTCACGGTGGTGACAGGCCCCAGCGGATCGGGCAAGTCCAGCCTCTACCGGGCGCTCCGGCTGCTCGCGGGTTGCGCGCTAGGTGACGCCATCGGGTCGCTCGCCCGCGAGGGCGGTCTCTCGTCGGTGCTGTGGGCCGGGCCGGAGTCCCTCGCAGGCGCTCGCCGCACCGGGCTCGTGCAGGGCACCGTCCGCAGCGGGCCCGTCTCGCTCCGCCTGGGCATCGGCGCCGACGCGCTGAGTTACCTGGTCGACCTCGGCCTCCCTCTCCCCTCGCGCAGCGCCTTCGTGCGGGACCCGGAGATCAAGCGCGAGGCCGTGTGGGCGGGCCCCGTGATGCGCACCGGCACCCTGATCGCACGGCGCAAGGGGCAGCGCCTCGAGGCCCGCAACGATGGCCCGTGGACCGACCTCGCACGTCGCCTCCCGCCTCACCTCTCCATACTGGAGGAGCTGCCGGAGGTTTGCGCCCTCAAGGAGGACCTCGCCGCCTGGCGGTTCTACGACGCGCTCCGGACCGACGCCGACGCCCCTGCCCGCCAACCGCGGGTAGGCACGCGGACCTGGGCGATGGCGGGCGACGGGTCCGACGTAGCTGCCGCGTTGCAGACCATCATCGAGCGCGGCAGCGCGCCCATTGAGGACGCCGTGGAGGACGCCTTCCCCGAGAGCAGCCTCGCCATTAGGGCGAACGACGGCGTCTTCGACCTCACGCTCGCCCAGCCGGGCATGCTCCGTCCGCTCCGGGCAGCCGAGCTGTCGGACGGCACCCTGCGCTACCTCATGTGGCTAGCTGCGCTCTATGCACCCGTTCCTCCTCCGCTGATGGCGCTGAACGAGCCGGAGAACAGCCTCCATCCGTCGCTGCTCAAGCCGCTGGGCCGATTGATCGCACAGGCGAGCGAGCGCACGCAGGTGGTCGTCGTGACGCACTCGTTCGCGCTCCGCGCCGCTCTCGTGGCCGCGCTGCCCGAGGCCGACCTCAGCGTCGTCGAGCTGGAGAAGGACACGGGCGAGACCACGGTCGTCGACCAGGGCCTCCTCAGTCGCCCGGCGTGGGAGTGGGGATCGCGGTAGCGGCGCCCCTCACCGGCACTGACGAGCGCCTCAGGATCCGTGGCGCTCCGCGTGGGTGACCCAACCGGCCTCCGCCGGCAGCTGACGCAGGCTCCTCGTCGACGCCGCGAGCACGGCCGCGACCAGGCAGATCGAGGCGGCGAACACCAGTGTCCAGCCGCGACCGGCGACACCGAGCCCGATGCCCGCGACCAGGGGCGCCAACGGCATCGCGCCGCTCGCGAACACCGAAAGGGCGCCGGTCGCCCGGCCGATCAGGGCCGACGGCGTTGCCACCATGAAGTAGCCGAGCAGCGCCGCGTTCAGCGCCGGCGCGCCGGCGATCGACACGGCCATCAGGATCGTGATGCCCAGCGGGTTCGTGACCAGCGGAAGAAGCAGCGTGGCGCCGGCGATCAGCATCAGGCCACCGATAGTGAGCCAGCCGGCCGGCACGCGGGCGACGAGGAACGGGGCGACGAGCGCGCCCACCAGCATGCCGGCGCCGAGCCCGCCCGTGACCAGGCCGATCACCGTCGGCGATGACCCTGTCTGCTGTAGCGAGTACACGACGGTGCTCACCGCGGCGTTGAAACCCAGGTTGATGAGCGTGCTGACGAGCAGCGCACCGCGCAGGTCCGGGCGCGAGAAGACCCAGCGGAACCCGTCTGCCAGCTCGCCGAAGAAACGACGCTCCGCGGGTCCGGATTGACTCTCCCCCGCCACCGGCTCCTGCGGTCGCGCCCACCTGGGCAGGAGCGCCGCCGACGCCGCGGCCACCAGCTGGCACGCCACGAGCGCGAGCCCGACGACGGGAGCCCCCAGCCCCAGCAGTACGCCCCCGAGCGGCGAGCCCGCGAGCGCGAGCACGGCGTCGCGGCCCTGGTTCGACGCTTGCGCCCTGCCCAGGGCGGCGGCGGGCACGATGTCCTTGAGCGCCGCCTGCGTGGCCCCGCCGAACAATCCGTTCCGGACGGCCATCGCGACGTTGAGGCCCAAGAGCGCGACGAACGTGAGCGACCCCGTCGCCACCCAGGTGAAGAGCAGCGCGAGCGCCAGGCCGATCGCCGCGCCCGTCAGCATCATGCGGATCCTGCTGTGCCGATCTGCGAGGACCCCGCCGACGAGGGAGGCGACGACGCGCGTTCCCACGCCCGCGGCACCGATGATGCCGGCCTTTACCGGGTCATCGGTGACCATCAGCGCGAGCAGCGGAATGGCGAAGCCGGCCAGCGCGGATGACAGCTCGAAGGCCGTGTCGCTGACCAACCACGTGGGATAGCCCCCTGCCCAGAGCCGGGAGGGTGCCGCGGGCGGCGCCGCGTCGGGTGCTGACTGAATGGTGCTCATGCCCACACCCTAGATCCGCAATTTCATTTGCGCAATCTTTTTTGCGCGACTTTTTTCGCGGGTTTCACTAGGCTGACCGCATGACGGACAACGGCAGTGGACTACGCCAGGCGCCCAGCATGTCGGCCGACGTGCTCAAGGCGCTCGCCAACCCCCTCCGCCGACAAGTGTGGAACGAGGTCACGCGGACGCGGTACGCCCGCGCGGCGGACCTCGCAAAACGGCTCGACCAACCGGCCAACACGCTGAGCTTCCACCTGCGCGTGCTCGCGCAGGCGGGCCTGATCGAGGAGGCCCCGGAGAAGGCCCGCGACAAGCGCGACCGCGTGTGGAAGCCGACCCGCGGCGCCATGTCACTGGGATCGCCGGAGGACCCGGTCGCCGACAAGGTCCTGGGCGACGTCGTCATGGCGGGCTTCATCGACGACGCCCGCTCGCTACTGACCCGCGTCGCGACGTGGGCAGGGTCCTACGTCACCGGCGAGGACGCGGTGGAGCGCGGCGTGTACACGACCGCGACGCTGCGGTTGTCACGCGAGCGGTTCATCGCGCTCATCGATCGGCTCGACGAGGTCGTCACCAGCTTCCGGGACGACCCGGAGGACGACGAGACCCTCACCTGGGAGCTGTCGATGATCGCCGCGAGCGAGGAGATCTAGGAGAGACCTGGTTTCTCGCTCGCCGAACGACGGCAGTAACTACCATTCGTCCCATGGAGAAGGATGGCGCCTCGGCGGCCCACGCACGGGAGCGCAGGGCGCTGTGGCTGTCCTTGGCAGCCTCCGCCGTTCTCGGGGTCGTCGCCGCGGTGTGGGGGCTCCTGGCAGGGTCGATGGTGATCATCCTGGACGCGGTGTGGTACCCGGTGAGCCTCCTCCTCACCTATGGCTCGATCGTCGTCGCCCGCATCGCGGCCGAGCGCCCCACCCGGACCTACCCGTACGGCCGCAGCGCGCTCATCCCGCTGTTCGTGATCGCCCAGGCGGTGGTCCTGTTCGCCTTGCTGGGCTATGCGTCACTCGAGGCCGTCCGGGTGATCCTGGACGGCGGGTCTGAAGTCGCTGGCCTCGCCTTACTGAGCTACGGCATCTTCTCCACCCTCGCCTCCCTTGCCATCTGGTGGGTGCTGCGCCGAATGAACGACGGCCAGGCGCTGATCGCGGCGGAGGCTGCGGCGTGGCTTTCGGGAGTCGTCGGGAGCGCCTGCGTCGCAGCGGGCGGCCTCTTCGTCCTGCTCGTGCGCGGCACCCCGCTCGAACGGCTCTCGCCCTTCGCGGACTCCGCCCTTGTACTGGTGGCCAGCGTGCTGCTCATGGCGGTCCCCCTCGGCCTGCTTCGCTCCTCGATCCGGGAGGCGCAGAACTCGATGCCGGCTCGAGACGTCGTGGCACGCGTAGAGGAGGTGATCGCCGCGGTCACCGCGGAGGAGGGGCTACCGACGCCGATCACCCGGATCGGGCTGATGGGCGGGCTCCTCACCGTCGAGGTGGCCTACGTCCTCGCCCCCGGCGAAGGGGACGTCGCCTGCGACGACCGCGTCCGGCTCTCCCTCCGCGACGGTCTGGCCGACCTGCCCTACGAGGCGTGGGTCGTCGTCGAGTTCAGCCACCGCCGGGACCTGGTCGAGTAGTCACGCCGTCAGCCGACGCCACCGCCCCAGTTGGGTCGCGCAGATCACGGCGCCCAGCGCGATGATCACGATGGCGCCGAGGAGACCGCCGCCCGGGCCGAGGTGGTCGATCACTACGCCGCCGATCGCGGTGCCGAGCGCGCCGCCGGACGTCATCGCGGCGTGCAGGAAGGCCTGCGCCTCCGTGATCCGATGCGGCGGGGCGAGCGCGTCGATGCCGTTCTGGAACATGATCAACGTCGGCGCGATCGTCAGGCCGGTGAGGAACATCAGCGGCAGGATCACCCACAGCGACGTCGTCCCCGTCAGCATCAGGATCGGCAGCGGGACGAGCGTGAGCGCGAAAAGGGCCAGCATCAGCGCGGTGCGCCTGAACTCGTCGCCGGGCCAGTGCCGCGAGCCGTAGAGCAGGCCACCGATCGTGCTGCCGCCCGCGATCGCGGCGAACAGGAAGCCGAGCCGGTCGGCGCTGCCGAGCACGAGTTCGGCCGTTGCGACGAAGGCCGTATCCATCTGGCCGAACCCGACGGCCATGCACAGCGCGACGAGCAGCACGAGGGCGAGGCCCGGTGCGGTCAGCGCCGTGCTCGCTGTGTTGCGCCCGACGGCGGCGCGCGGGGCGTCGGCGTCGAGCACCACGAGGTCGGCGGAGCGCCAGGAGCGGGCGGCTGAGGTCGACGAGTAGGCAACCGAGCCCACGGCCATCAGGGCCGCGGTGACGAGCAGGGGCACCTGTGGCGAGCTGAACGCCGCGAGCAGCGAGAGCAGCAGCGGACCGCAGACGAAGATCAGTTCGACCGCGGACGCATCCAGGGCGTAGCCGAGGCGTCGGCGCTCCGCATCGGGGAAGATCACCCGCCACGCTGCGCGCATCGCGGGGCTGACCGGCGGGAACACGAGGCCGGTCAGGATCGCGAACCCGATCAAGACGAGGTCACCCGCGCCCCCGACGGCGGCCAAGCTCAACGCCGCCAGCGCCGCGGAACTCACCAAACCCGTGCCGACAAGTACCTTCGGTTGTCCCGCCCGGTCCATGGCCCGTCCCCAGATCGGCGCGCTGATCGCCGTGGCGAGCGCGAACGCGGCGGTGACGACGCCCGCGATCGAGTACGACCCCCGCACCTGCTGGATCAGGACAATCATCCCCAGGCCTGCCATGCCCACGGGCAGGCGCGCGATGACGGCGGCGAGGAAGGGACGCAGGGCGGGACCGTGCCCGAGGACGCGGCCATAACCGCGGAGACCGAGGGGAGAAGACATAGCCGGCCTACGCTACAGGGCCACGAGACGAGGACCGAATCCAGGCCGAGTCGACGCCGCAGGCCCCGGTCAGCGGCGGCTGACGACGACCGTGCCGAGGAGCAGGTCGGGCAGCGCCCGGCGCTCGGCCCCGACGACGAGAGCCGGCAGCACGATGCATTTGAGCGCGGTCCGGACGATGGGCCGCCACCAGCCGAGCGGCTGCCCATCCACCCGCACGATGCCGATGCGAGCGATCAGTTGACCGAACGAGCCTCCCGTGAAGATGGTGAGGAGGCTGGCCTCGATGAAGTAGACGACGAGGATCATGAACGACTTCCAGCCGGAGCCGACCATCACGTCCATCCCGAAGAGTCCGATCGCGACGACCATGCTGGCGGCCCAGTCGCCGACCATTGCCCCCACCCGAGCACGCCAGAGCGCCAGCGACCCAGGACCGGATTGCGGGAGGCCGATGGTCGCGCCGGGGTACTCGTCGGTGCTCGTCACGCGCGAGAGCCTACCGGGCGCCACCCCGGCCAGGTATTCCGGTTTCACCCACCAGCGAAAAGCCGCTCGTGGGTTCCACCGTTGATCGGCCCGTATGGAAGTGTGTCGGCCATGGACATCTTCTTCGGACGGCCGTGGGTTGACCTGCGGCGCCAGGCCAGCGCGGTCTGTCGCGGCTGACGCCCCGCCCTCATTCCCCTCGAAGAAAGCCGCACACATGTCTCAGACAACAACCGACTCCTCCGTCGCGCCCAATGCCGGCCAGCCCGCTCCGGCGAAGCGTCCCTTCTACACCAGCCTCGCGTTCCAGATCGTCGTCGGCCTGATCGCGGGCCTCGTGCTCGGCTTCGTCGCCGTCGCCCTCGGCCCCGTCGGCGCCGAGGGCGAACCGAACTGGCTCACCACCCTCCTGACCGAGGTCGGCAAGGCCTATGTCTCGCTGCTGACCGTCCTCGTCATCCCGCTGGTGGTGACCGCGGTCATCTCCTCGGTGGCCCGCCTGCGCCAGGTCGCCAACGCCGCGCGCCTCGCCGTCCAGACCCTCGTCTGGTTCGCCATCACGGCGCTGGCGTCCGTGATCGTCGGCATCGTGCTCGGCCTCGTCTCGAAGTCCTGGCTGACCGCGGGCGTGACCGGCGACGCCGCCAAGGACCCGGCAAGGGTCGGCGAGTGGACGGCGTTCATCACCGGCCTTGTGCCGTCCAACATCTTCGGCCTTTCGGTCAGGGTGGCGGGCTCTGTCGAGGAGGGCTTCACCGCAACACCGAACTTCTCGATCCTGCAGATCCTGCTGATCTCCATCGCGCTCGGCGTCGCTGCCCTCAAGGTCGGCGCCAAGGCCGACCCGCTGATCAACCTGACCGAGTCCGCCCTCGCCGTCGTCCAGAAGGTGCTGTGGTGGGTGATCCGCCTCGCCCCCATCGGCACTGCTGCGCTCATCGGCAAGGCCGTCGTCGCCTACGGCTGGAACTCGCTGGCCTCACTGGGCGCGTTCGTGATCACCCTGTACGTGGGCCTGCTGATCGTGTTCGTCGCCGTCTACCCGCTGGTGCTGAAGCTGCATGGCCTCGGCGTCGCGCAGTTCTACCGCAACGTATGGCCCGTCATCTCGCTCGGCTTCGTCACCCGCTCGTCGATGGGCGTCATGCCGGTCACCGAGCAGGTCGCCGAGCGCAACCTCGGCGTCCCCCGCGAGTACGCCTCGTTCGTCGTCCCGCTGGGCGCGACGTCGAAGATGGACGGCTGCGCCGCCGTCTTCCCCGCGCTGGCCGCGATCTTCATCGCACAGTTCTACGGCATCCATCTGAACATCGGCCACTACCTGCTGATCGCCTTCGTGGCCGTCATCGGGTCGGCCGCGACCGCAGGAACCACCGGCGCGACGGTGATGCTGACGCTCACGCTGTCCACGCTCGGCCTGCCGCTGGCCGGCGTCGGCCTCCTGTTGGCGGTCGAGCCCATCGTCGACATGGGCCGCACCGCGCTGAACGTCACCGGACAGGCGCTGGTGCCGACCATCGTCGCCAAGCGCGAGGGCATCCTCGACGAGAAGGTCTACAACGCGAAGCCCAGCTTCGACGCGGTCTCCGTGTAGCACCTAGACTTCCCCTCCAAGGGCCCCGGGACTCCGCAAGCGTTCCGGGGCCCTCCTGCGTCTCCAAAGGCGGCCTTCGTCCCGCCTGACGCCCGTCCTGATCCACGCCTTCAGGCGCGACAGACCACTGGTCGTCGTTACGTCCCTGAAACGAACGCGCAACTACGGGGCAACGCCGACCCACTACCGTCTGGGGTGCAGTTGATTTACTCCCATTAAGGAGCCCCACAATGTTCCAAGGCGCAGACGACCTCCTGGCCTACATCAAGGAAGAGGGCATCGAGACCGTCGACGTCCGCTTCTGCGATCTTCCCGGCGTCATGCAGCACTTCACTGTCCCTGCCGGCTCGTTCGGCCCCGAGGTCTTCGAGGACGGCCTGAACTTCGACGGTTCGTCGATCACTGGCTTCCAGAAGATCCACGAGTCGGACATGTCGCTGCTCCCCGATCCGACGACGGCCTATGTCGATCCGTTCCGCAAGTCGAAGACGCTGAACGTGAACTTCTTCGTTCACGACCCGCTGACGAAGGAGCCCTACTCGCGCGACCCGCGCAACATCGCCCGCAAGGCGCAGAGCTACCTCGCCTCGACCGGCATCGGCGACACCGCGTTCTTCGCCCCCGAGGCCGAGTTCTACGTGTTCGACGACATCCGCTTCGACACCTCGGCGAACTCGTCGTACTACCACATCGATTCCGAGGCAGGTGCCTGGAACACCGGTCGCGTGGAGAACGGCGGCAACCGCGGGTACAAGGTGAAGTTCAAGGGCGGCTACTTCCCCGTCGCCCCCGTCGACCACTTCGGCGACCTGCGTGACGACATCGTGCGTCACATGGAGAACGCCGGCCTTGAGGTCGAGCGCGCGCACCACGAGGTCGGCACTGCCGGCCAGGCCGAGATCAACTGGCGTTTCGACACGCTGTTGAAGTCCGCCGACGACGTGATGAAGTTCAAGTACCTCGTTAAGAACACGGCGTGGGAGGCGGGCAAGACCGCCACCTTCATGCCGAAGCCGATCTTCGGTGACAACGGCTCCGGCATGCACTGCCATCAGTCGATCTGGAACGAGGGCAAGCCCCTGTTCTACGACGAGAACGGCTACGCAGGCCTCTCCGACATGGCCCGCTACTACATCGGTGGCCTGCTCAAGCACGCGCCGGCGCTGCTGGCGTTCACGAACCCGTCGGTGAACTCGTTCCACCGGCTCGTTCCCGGCTTCGAGGCCCCGGTCAACCTCGTGTACTCGCAGCGCAACCGCTCGGCCTGCATCCGCATCCCGATCACGGGCTCCAACCCGAAGGCGAAGCGCATCGAGTTCCGCTGCCCCGACCCGTCGTCGAACCCCTACCTGGCGTTCGCGGCGATGCTGCTGGCCGGCATCGACGGCATCCAGAACCGGATCGAGCCGATGGCCCCGATCGACAAGGACCTGTACGAGCTGCCCCCGGACGAGCACGCGGAGGTTCCGACGGTTCCCGGCTCGCTCGGCGCGGTCCTCGACGCCCTCGAGGCCGACCACGAGTTCCTGCTCGCCGGCGACGTGTTCACGCCCGACCTGATCGAGACGTGGATCGAGCTGAAGCGCGGCGAGATCCAGGCGATCGCGATGCGCCCGCATCCGCACGAGTTCGAGCTGTACTACGCGCTCTGATCTCTCGATCCGGAAGGGCTCCCGCCAGGCACCAGGCTGGAGCCCTTCCCTGTTCCCCGGCACCGGCGCCGGGTGGGCTCGGTGCCGCGAATCCCGGCGGGGCTCCAGCGGGTCCCACTAGGATCCGGGCATGACGGCGCTGTTGATCGTGGGCGGACTCGTCGCCCTCGTCGTGGGTGCCGAGATGCTCGTTCGCGGCGCGGCGGCGCTGGCGCTCCGGCTGGGCATCCCGCCGATCGTCGTCGGGCTCACGGTCGTCTCGATCGGCACAAGCCTTCCCGAGCTGGCAGTCGGCATCGACGCCGCCCGGATCGGCGCAGGGCCGCTGGCCGTCGGCAACATCGCAGGCACCAACGTCGTCAACGTCCTGCTGATCCTCGGGCTCAGCGCCGCCATCGCGCCGCTCGCCATCGCCCGCAACACCATCCGCTTCGAGCTGCCGATGATGGTGGCGGCCTCGGCTCTCCTGACGTTGCTTGCCCTGGATGGTGAGATCTCTCACATCGACGGCGCCATCCTCCTGCTCCTCGCTGTCGTCTTCTCCGTCCAGGTCGTACGCCAGGGGCGACGCGCGCAGGCCGCCGACGCCGACGTCGAGGTCGACCTGCCCCCACCCGGCAACCCGTGGGTCGACGGCGCGCTGCTGATCGGCGGCATGGCGATCGTGATCCTCGGCGCCGACTGGCTCGTCCACGGCGCCGTCGACGCCGCCCGCGCACTCGGCGTCTCCGAGGCCATCATCGGCCTGACGATCGTGGCGATCGGTACGTCGATGCCGGAGCTGGTCACGACGCTTGTCAGCACGTTCCGCGGCCAACGGGACGTCGCGATCGGCAACCTGATCGGCTCCAGCGTCTACAACCTGGCGTTCATCCTGGGCGCGACGTCGCTCGTCGCTCCCCTCGAGGTGACGCAGGAGCTCATCCGGATCGACCTTCCCGTCATGCTCGTGGTCTCGCTGATCTGCATCCCCGTCTTCCTGACCGGCCGCCGGGTCAGTCGCGCCGAGGGCATCGCCTTCATCGCCGCCTACGCCATCTACCTCGGCGCGCTGCTGACCCTGCGCACCTAATAAGGTTGACGCCATGATCCGAGGCATTGTGGTGCGTGAGGGCGCGGTCGCGCTGGAAGAGTTCACCGAGGAGTTCCTGGGCGACGGCGACGTGCTCGTCGACGTGGCCTACTCGGATCTCAACTACAAGGACGCGCTCGCCGTCACCGGGAGGCCGGGTGTCGTGCGCACCACGCCGCTCATCGCGGGAATCGACGTCGTCGGCACCGTCGCCGAGTCCGACGACCCGCGCTGGGCTCCCGGCGACACGATCATCCTCAACGGCGCCGGGCTGTCCGAGACCCGCAACGGCGGATACGCGACGCGCGCCCGCATCGACGGCGCCCTTGCCGTCGGCCTTCCCGAAGGGCTGACCGCTGCGCAGGCCGCGGCGCTCGGCACCGCCGGCTACACAGCGGCGCTTTCCGTGCTGCGGATCATCAGCGAGGGCATCCAGCCGAGCCAGGGGCCGGTGCTGGTCACTGGCGCAACGGGCGGCGTCGGCTCCGTCGCGACCATGCTGCTCGCCACGGCAGGCTTCGACGTGACGGCGACCACCGGGCGCGTCGACCAGTTCGAGGCCTACCTCCGCGACCTTGGCGCGGCCGATGTCCTCCCCCGCGCCGACCTTGAGGGAGCGGGGCGCCCGCTGCAGAAGGCCGTGTACGCGGCGGTCGTGGACTCCGTCGGCGGGGAGAGCCTCGCCAACGCGATCGCGCGTACACAGCCGCACGGCGTCGTCACCGCCTGCGGGCTGGCCGGCTCGTCGGCGCTCCCGTCGTCGGTGATGCCGTTCATCCTGCGCGGCGTGACGCTCGCCGGCATCGACTCCGTGTGGGCCGACGCCGACGACAGGGCCGACGCCTGGCGCATCCTCGCCCGCGGCGTCGACCTCGACCGGCTCGAGGCCCTTACCACCCCTGTGGGCCTCGACGGCGTGATCGCGGCCGGGGAGGAACTGCTGGCCGGCAAGCGGCACGGCCGCACGCTCGTGACGATCTGACCGCGCCCGCGCCTATAACGCGACGAACGGCTGCTCCGGCGCGGCGTCGATGATGCCCGCGCCGGCCAGGAAGTCCCCCATCCGCCCGAACGCCGCCTGATCGATCGCGACGCTGACGGCCCCATCGACGAGCCACAGCTCGCTGGTGGCCTTCAGCACCGCCGCGGCCGCGTCCCGCTGCGCGGCGTCGGCGAGCGCCGGCACCTGCTTGGCCGTGGCGTCCAGCGCGATCTCGGGGTTGGCGATGATCGCCTCCTCCGCCTTGCGCATGCCCTCGGCGATGGCGCGCAGCACGTCGTCGCTCGGGCCGCCGGCGGTG
This sequence comes from Tessaracoccus sp., assembly GCF_016714275.1. Lineage (GTDB taxonomy): Bacteria > Actinomycetota > Actinomycetes > Propionibacteriales > Propionibacteriaceae > Arachnia. Next base: position 48,406 of record NZ_JADJNP010000001.1, read on the forward strand.
ACAAGGCTCGGGCCGACGAGCTGCGGGGCCGCGGCGTCGACCACGGGCACCGTCGTCACCGGCTTGCCTTGGCCCTTCAACTGGACGAGCTCGTTGTTGCGGAACCCCATGATGAAGTCGACGTTGCCGCTGGCCAGCGCGGAGAGCTGGGTGTAGCCGATGTCCTGAAGCGTGAGGTCGGCCTCCGTCAGTCCCGCCTGGTGGATCGCAACAAGCGCGGCGTAGTAGCTGGAGCCGTAGTGGCCGGGGATGCCCAGGCGCTTGCCCTCGATGATCCGCAACGGGTTGTCGGGGAGGTCGATCTCGCCGACGCCCATCACCTCCAGCGGGTAGGTCTGGTACGCCGTCGCGAACGACTTCAACGCCCTGCCGCCGGCGGCGGCGACGATCGCCTCGTCTGCGGAGGCGAACACCACGTCCTCCTCGCCCTTCAGCACGGCGCCGAACACGTCCTCCTGTTCGCCGTGGTGGCGGAGCGTGACGTCGAGGCCGTCGAAGAGGCCCTGCTCGACACCCACATAGAAGGGACTGAACTGCACGTTCGGGATGTAGGTCAGGCCGACGGTGACCTTCGTGGCACCGGGGGCCGACGGGGTGGGCGTCGGGCCGGAGCAGGCGCCGAGGCCGAGGGCGGTGCCCGCGGCGAGGCCGCCGAGCAGGAGCGTGCGGCGAGCGATCACGAGTCTTCTCCTTGGAGTCGAGCGATGGCGGCCCGCTCGGCGAGCTGGACCAGGTAGTAGAGGGTCATGGCGGCGAGCGAGATCCAGGCCACGACGGCGAACACGGCGGCCGTGTCGGCGGCCTCGCGCGAGAGCGTCAGCAACGTCCCGAGCCCGGATCCGCCCATCACCATCTCGCCGACGACGGCGCCGGTCATCGCGAGCACCAGCCCGCCTCGCACGCCGGCGAGGGCCGCGGGCGCGGCCATGGGCAGCTCGATGTGCCACAGACGCTGCCACCCGCCCGCGCCGTCGAGCAGCGACTGCTCGATCACGCGCATGTCGAGCCCACGGAAGCCGACGACGGTCGTGGTGACCATGGGGAAGAAAGCGACGATGGCGCACAGCACGGCGATGGGGACGGTGCCGTAGCCGATCCACAGGACGAGCAGCGGCGCAACGGCCACCAGCGGCACCGTCTGCGAGAACGCGATGACGGGCTCGAGCACCGCCGCGAGCAGGCGGGAGTGGCTCACCATGATGCCGAGCGGGAGGGCGACGGCCACGGCGATCGCGGCGCCGGCCAGCGCGGCCAGGAGGGTCGGCGCGAGGTACCGCCAGGCGATTCCCAGCCGCGCCTGGGCGGCCATGCGGGCCGCGACATCGAGCGGGCTGGGGAGGTACAGCGGATCGACGGCGCCGGCGGCGGTGGCCGCGAACCACACCAGTAGCACGAGGACGAGGCCGACGGCGGCCGGAACCCAGCGTAAGGGACCTGGATGCGTACGCCCGGGATACGCAGACCACACCCCGAGATGCGCGAGACTACGCGCCCTGCGTCGCTGTGCGGTGGTCACTGCCCCGTCCTTCCTTGAGGCCCGGGGTGCGCGAACGACAGCGCCGCCACACGCCGGCGTCGAAACGCCGCGTGCGCGCTGTCGCGCGACGCGCTCCTCCCATCCAGACTCTCACTGTCGGTCTCGGAATTTCACCGAGTCAACCCTTTAGCCTCACTCCCGTGGGAGCGGCCGCGGGGGTCGCGGACTGTCACCGCCGGTTCGGACTTACACCGACCCCGGAACACGTATGCGTCAGCCTACCTTTCGACACGGTCGCCGTCGACTTCGGCTGCCGATAGGCTCGGCGGGTGCGTCTCGCCCTCGATCACCGCCACACGCTCGCCGCCAGCTATGTTGGCTACGTCACTCAGGCGATCGTGAACAATCTCGGTCCGCTGATGTTCCTCATCTGGCACGGCAGCTTCGGCATCTCGTTCTCCGCACTGGGCGCGGTCGTCGGGATCAACTTCACGCTGCAGCTGGTGGTCGACGCGGTCGCACCCAAGGCGATCGACGCCGTCGGCTACCGCGTCAGCATGGTGTTCGCCCACGTCGTCGCGACGCTGGGCCTGATCGCGATGGGGACGCTGCCTTTCATCGCGCCTACTCCCCTGATGGGCCTCATCGCGGCGACCTGCATCTGCGCGGTCGGCGGCGGGCTCCTCGAGGTGCTGGTCAGCCCCGTCGTGGAGGCCTGCCCCACCGAGAACAAGGCCTTCCACATGAGCCTGCTGCACTCGTTCTACTGCTGGGGTCACGTCGCCGTCGTCGCGCTCACCACCGTCGGGTTCGTCTTGCTCGGCGAGGAACGCTGGCCGTTGCTGTGCTTCGCGTGGGCGGTCGTGCCCGCGCTCAACGCCGTCGTACTGCTAGTGGTTCCCTTCTTCTCGCTCGTCGAGGACGGCCTGGCGATGCGCTACAAAGACCTGTTCCGCAGCGGCACGTTCTGGCTGCTCGTCTTGTTGATGCTGGGCGCGGGCGCCTCCGAGCAGGCCATGAGCCAGTGGGCCTCGGCCTACGCACAGGCCGGGCTCGGGCTCAGCAAGACCACGGGCGACCTGCTGGGCCCCATGGGCTTCGCGGCCGCGATGGGGTTCTCTCGGGTTCTGCTCGGCACCCGCGCCACCGTGACGAACGTGCGGGGCATCATGCAGCTGAGCCTCGCTGCCTGCGTCGTCGCCTACCTTCTCGCGTGGCTGGGTCCCTGGCCCTGGCTGGGTCTCGTGGGCGTGATGCTGTGCGGATTCTCAGTCGGCATGTTGTGGCCCGGGACGTTCACCGTCGGCTCCCACGAGTTCCCTCGCGGCGGCACGGCCATGTTCGCGCTGCTCGCGCTGGGCGGCGACGCAGGGTGCGGCCTCGGGCCGTTCGTCGTCGGTGCCGCCGCGGACCGGTTCGGCTCGCTGCAGTCCGCGCTCGGCGTCGGCGTGATCTTCCCAGCCCTCATGCTTGTCGGGCTGTTCGCCCTCGGGCGGCTTCACCGGGACAGGAGACCCGTCACCGCGCCGTGACGAACACGCATCTGCGCAGGTTCAGCTCTCCCAGAAAAGGTCTTCGACGACCTCGACCGCGCGACGCAACAGGCGCCGCGAGTCCTCCAGCATGCGCGAGGATTCACGGGTCGGATAGCCGAGCAGTTCCGCGACGGCGCCCAGCTCGCGGATGTCAGATGGGAGCGCGTCGCTGGCCCGTCCGCGCGCGAGCATCAGGGCGTCGCGCAGTCGGCCTGCCCTGCGCCAGGCATCGCCCAGTCGGGTGGCCTGGTCGACGGTAACAAGGCCCAGGTCGGTCAGCGCCGCGAGCGCCCGCGTCGTCGACGTCGTGCGCAACTCCGGATGCTCGGCCGCGTGACGCAACTGCAGCAGCTGAACCGTCCACTCGACGTCGGCGAGCCCGCCAGGGCCGAGCTTGAGGTGTCGCTCACGCGGGACGCCCTTCGGGATCCGCTCGGCCTCGATCCGGGACTTGAGCCGCCGGATCTCGACGACCTGTTCGTGGCTGAGTCCCCCTTCGGGGTAGCGGTACCAGTCGACGGCGTCGAGCGTCGCCTGCGCGAGTTCGAGGTCGCCTGCCCCGGGACGCCCGCGCAGCAGCATCTGCCGCTCCCACACCGACGCCCACTTCTCGTAGTACGCGGCGTACGACGACACGGTGCGCACCTGCGGGCCCCCCTTGCCCTCGGGGCGGAGATCGGTGTCGATCACCAACGCGGGGTCAGGCCCTGGCTTCCCGACGAGATCCGCCACCCTGCGAACGAGCTCCGTCGCGCGTGCGATGCCCTGCGGGTCCGTGCCGTCGGGCACGACGAAGAGGCAGTCGGCGTCGGACGAGTAGCCCATCTCTCCGCCGCCCCACCGGCCTACGGCGACGACGCCCACGGGCGGCGCGTCCACGTCCCTGCGCGCCAGGCTGAGCCCGGCGTCGAGGGTGGCGGAGGCGAGATCGCTCAGCGCGGTCCCGATGGTCTCCGGGTCGGCGAGGCCCAGAACGTCGGAGAGCGCGATCCGGCTGAGTTCCGACCTGCGAAGCGCCCGCAGGGATGCCAGCGCCTTCACGGGATCGTCGTGCCGGGCAGCCGCACGCCCGAGCGCCAGCCCGAGTTCCTCCGAGGAGCGGGGGCGCAACTCCTCGTTGCTGCCCAGCATGCGGATCATGTCCGGCGCCCGCTTCAGGAGATCGACGACGTAGCGGCTCGCCGATGCGATCCTCGCGAGGCGATGGGCCATGTGCGCGTCGTCGCGGAGCGCCCGCAGGTACCAGGAGCTGTCGCCGAGCGCCTCCGAGAGCTGCCGGTAGGCGAGCAGACCGAAGTCCGGGTTCGATCCCTCGGCCAGCCAGCCGAGGATGGCGGGCAGCAGCTGCCGTTGGATCTCCGTGGAGCGGCCGGTGCCGCGGGTGAGCGCCTCCAGGTGACCGAGCGCCGCGCGCGGATCGTGGAAGCCCAGCGCCCACATCCGATCGGTGGCAGCCTCGGACGTCAGCTTCAGGTCCTCGGTGCGCACGCGCGAGACCGCGTCGAGCAGCGGTGAGAAGAAGATGCGCTGTTGGAGGACGCGCACGTGCCGGGTCGAGGCGCGCCACGAGGTGACCAGCGTGTCCGGCCTCGTGCCCAGCGATCGTGCGACGTGGTCCAGCGCCGTCGGCTCGTCAGGGACGAGGTGGGTGCGGCGCAGCTTCCGCAGCTGCACGCGGTGCTCCAAGGCTCGCTGGAAACGGTAAGCATCCCCCATGGCCGCGCCGTCAGCCCTTCCGATGTACCCCGCGCCCACCAGCTCCTGGAGTCCCGCGAAGGTCCCGCGCACGCGCAGCCGCTCGTCGGCGCGGCCGTGGACGAGCTGGAGCAACTGGACGGAGAACTCGGTGTCGCGAAGCCCTCCCTTGCCTAGTTTGATCTCGGCCTCGGCCTGCTTGGGCGGGATAAGGGAGATGACGCGGTCGCGCATCGCCTGCGCCTCGGCCACGAACTCGGGCCGCTCCCCCGCCCGCCACACGTACGGCCACACGACGTCAACGAATGCCCGGCCGAGCGCCAGGTCACCGGCCGCGGGCCTCGCCTTGAGCATGGCCTGGAACTCCCAGTTCTTCGCCCATTTCTCGTAGTAGGCGCGAAAGCTGTCGAGCGTGCGCACGAGCGGGCCGGCCTTGCCCTCGGGGCGCAGCCCCGCATCGACCTGCCAGATGCTGCCCTCGATGGTGTGGGCGGAGCAGATCCTGGCCTGCGCTGCCGCGAGTCGGGTGCCAACGGCGGTGGCCTCGTCGATGCCCACGCCCTCGGCCGGCTCGACGACGTAAATGACGTCGACGTCGGAGATGTAGTTGAGTTCCTGGGCGCCCGCCTTGCCGAGCGCAAGCACGCCGAGCCGCACCTTCCGCCACCCTGGAACCTCGGCGCGGGCGTAGGCGAGGGAGCACTCGAGCACCGCGTCGGCGACGTGGCTGAGCTCCTCGGCGACGGACTCGACGATCTCGATCGCCCCGGCGTCTACCTCTGCGAGGTCACGGGCCGCGATCTCGATCAGCGCCGCCCTGTTCGCGCGGCGGAGGGCGTCGCCGTTGCCTTCCGCGACGTCGTCGATCACGCCGGCGCGTACGCGGAAGAACTCCCTCCATCCGGCGGCGCCGCGCGGCCGCGGCGCGTTCTCCAGCAGCAGTGCCTCTTCCGGATGCCGGATGAGGGTCTGCGCGAGGAGGGTGCTGCCACCGAGGACGAGCAGAAGTCGTTGCAACCAGGCGGGATCGGCCGCGACCCGCGCGAAGAGAGCGGGGTCTGCGGCCTCGAAGCGCTCGAGCGCGTCGAGCGCCTGGTCACGGTCGGCGACGCGCTCGAACAGCGTCAGGCTGACGGGCGGTTCTCCGCCGAACCGCTCAGCCCAGCGCCCCCAGACCCGCGCGGATGCCGTCGCGTCGTCGAAGCCGCGGCGCGCGAACTCACCGGTCTGCGACTGGTACCTGGCCATGGGGGAAGACTATTCGCCCACAACGCTCGCCGCCCGCCAATCGCCGCATCGTGAGGTCTGGACGGCGGGGCTATCCTTGCCGCACGATGTTCAAGCCCACACCCAAGGTGGTCGCGGCGCTGCGCGCTCTCGTCGGCGACGAGGCCGTCGAGACCGCCCTTGCCGTCAAGCGCCCGGATCTCACGGCGCTGCTGCTGCGCGCCGCGGCGTCGCCAGACACGCTCGGGCGTGACTTGACGGCCGCGGTCTGCCGGGCGGGCTGCGCGCTCCTCGGGGAGCGCCACCCCGGACACGCGATCGAGGTGCGGGTTCCGCCGTTCGCGGCGGTGCAGATCGGGTTCGAGACCGGGCCGCGGCACACGCGGGGGACGCCGCCCAACGTCGTCGAGATGGCGCCAGAGGTCTTCATCGCGCTCGCGACCGGCGCCCTTGCCTGGGAGGACGCCTCGCTGGCGGCGAGCGGCGCGCACGCGCATGAGACCGCGCGCGCCTTTCCTCTCGCTTCGTGAGTCGGGGCGGTTCTTCCGAGCCCTCGCGATGCGCGGGCGTCGTTACATCACGCGGATGTGGCGGGCCAGCTCCCAGGGCGTCACCTGTTGCCGGTAGGCCGTGAACTCCTCGCGCTTGTTGCGGAGGAAGTACTCGAACACGTGCTCGCCGAGGGTGTCTGCGACGAGCTCGCTGTCCTCCATCAGGTGGATGGCCTGATCGAGGTTGCGCGGCAGCTCGGCGATGCCGATCGCGCGCCGCTCGCGCTCCGAAAGGCGCCAGACCTCATCCTCGGTTTCCTCGGGCAGCGGGTACTCGTTCTCGATGCCCTTCAGTCCCGCGTTCAGCAGCACGGCGTAGGCGAGGTACGGATTCACGCCCGAGTCGACGGCGCGGTACTCGATCCGTGCGGATGACGTCTTGCCGGGGCTGAACTGCGGGACGCGCACCAGCGTGCTGCGGTTCGCGCGACCCCAGCAGGCGAACGACGGCGCCTCGCTGCCACCGACGAGGCGCTTGTAGGAGTTCACCCACTGATTGGTGACCGCGGTGATCTCGGGCGCGTGCCGCAGGAGGCCCGCAATGAAGTGCTTCGCGGTCTTGGAAAGGCGGTACTCGTCGCTGGCGTCGAAGAAGGCGTTGGCGTCGCCCTCGAAAAGGGACATGTGCGTGTGCATGCCCGAGCCCGGGTGCTCCGAGAACGGCTTCGGCATGAACGTGGCGTGGACGCCTTGGCTGACGGCGATCTCCCGGATCACGACGCGGAACGTCATGATGTTGTCCGCCATGGTGAGGGCATCGGCGTAGCGCAGGTCGATCTCGTGCTGGCCGGGCCCGGCCTCGTGGTGGCTGAACTCGACCGAGATGCCCATCTGCTCCAGCATCGTGATGGCGTCGCGACGGAAGTCAGTGCCGTCGCCGAGCGTCGTGTGGTCGAAGTAGCCGCCGTCGTCGAGCGGCACCGCCGGCGCGAGTGAGCGGAGCAGGTAGAACTCGATCTCGGGGTGGATGTAGAACGTGAACCCCATGTCGGCGGCGCGGCGCATCGCGCGCTTCAGCACGAACCGGGGGTCGGCGTAGCTGGGCGAGCCGTCGGGCAGCTTGATGTCGCACAACATGCGCGCCGTCGCACGTCCTTCCTGCCGCCACGGCAGCACCTGATAGGTCGACGGGTCCGGATGCGCGACCATGTCCGACTCGAACACACGTGCGAAGCCCTCGATCGCCGAGCCGTCGAAGCCGACGCCTTCCGCGATCGCACCCTCGACCTCCGCAGGGGTGATTGCGACGGACTTGAGCGAGCCCAATACGTCGGTGAACCAGAGCCTCACGAATCGGATCCCACGCTCTTCCATTGAGCGCAGCACAAACTCAGTCTGCCTATCCATAATGCGAGTCTGCCGACTCAATGTTACGAACGCGTGACAGCCCACGGTCCGGACCGTCGCATAAGCTTTCCCACATGGCTCAGCCGGGTTGGTACAGCGACCCCAGCGCGCCCAACGGTCGGCGCTACTGGGACGGTCGTCGTTGGCTCGATCCGCAGCAGCCGCAGCGCGGCGGGCTCGGACGCTGGCTGTGGCTGGCGCTGGCCCTGGCGATCGCGGCCGCGGTGGTCATCGCTCTCATCATGCTCCCACGCGGCCAGACCAGCTGGGGTGCGACACCTGAAGACACGCGCACGTCGCGGCCGACGGGGCCGCAGTGGAACGAGCTCTCCCCCACCGCGACGCCTCCCCCCGGCGACATCGACGACGGGTTCGGCGAGCCGATCGCCTGCCCCGTCGCGGGGGACTGGGGCGTCAGCGAGGTCGTCGATGGTCGGCTGCACGGCGGTGGGCTGTCGATCGAGCCGCCCACCGGCTCGAGTTGGCGCAAGGAGATCGCCTACATCGACTGGATGCACGACTCGAACTCGATGCTCCGCTCCATCGCTCCCGGCTGGATCAGCAACGTCAACGTCGGCTACATCAAGGTCAGCGAGGGCTTCAGCGCGGATCCGGCGACGGCCGCCGAGCAGTTCATCACGTGCATGGCATCGTCGGGAATGTTCGTCAGTTTCACGCACCGCGAGGTCATCACCGACAACTCCTTCACAGTGTCGGGTCGGCGGGGGTGGCGGCTCACGTCGAACGTCTACGTCTCGAACCAGCTCTACCAGGGCATCGAGGGCGACGTCGTCGACATCGTGCTGGTGCCGACCGACGACCCGGACAGGATCGCCGCTTACGTGTCGTGCGCGACGATCGGCCACGAGGAAAACCAGAAGGAAGTGCGGCATTCGCTCGACTCGCTCCGCTACGACGGCTGAGTAAGCTAGCGGCCGTGAATGCCATCACCCCGCACACCGTGACCCCCATGCGCGACGTTCCGCGCGCGATTCCCCGTCCCGAGTACGTCGGAAGGCCGGGGCCGAAGCGGTACACGGGCTCGGATGTGCAGAGCGACGAGGTGATCGCGAAGATGCGCATCGCGGGCAGGATCGCGTCCAACGCGATGCACGAGGCGGCGAAGGCGATCGCACCCGGCGTGACCACCGACCAGCTCGACGCCGTCGCGCACGAGTACATGCTCGATCACGGCGCGTACCCGTCGACGCTCGGCTACCGCGGGTTCCCGAAGTCGATCTGCACGTCGATCAACGAGGTCGTCTGCCACGGCATCCCGGACCTCCGCCCGCTTGAGGACGGCGACCTGGTCAAGATCGACTGCACCGCGTTCTACGAGGGCGTGCACGGCGACAACTGCGCCACCTTCTTCTGCGGAGACGTCGACGAGGAGTCGCGTCTGCTGACCGAGCGCACGCTGGAGGCGCTCACGCGCGCCATCAAGGCGGTTAAGCCCGGCCGCCCGATCTCGGTGATCGGCCGCGTGATCGAGTCGTACGCGAAGCGGTTCGGCTACGGCGTCATCCGCGACTACACGGGCCACGGCGTCCACACGTCCTTCCATTCCGGCCTCGTCATCCTGCATTACGACGAGCCTCGCCTCGACACCGTGATGAAGCCCGGGATGACGTTCACGATCGAGCCGATGCTGACCCTCGGCACGGAGGAGACCGAGCTCTGGGCCGACAACTGGACGGTGGTGACGACCGACAAGTCCCGCGTCGCCCAGTTCGAGCACTCCCTCGTGGTCACGAAGACCGACGCGGAGATCCTCACCCTCCCCACGGCTGATTGATTTCGCCTCAGGCGCGGCGCCGCTCAGTCGGTGAGCCACGACTCCCGCCCTTCGCCCCAGGCCCGCGAACCGGCTAGTATCTGCTGCGGACGAGACGGCCAGATGATCGCGGCTCACACGAGCTGAGGAAAGTCCGGACTCCATAGAGCAGGGTGGTGGGTAACGCCCACCCGGGGTGACCCGCGGGACAGTGCCACAGAAAGCAAACCGCCTGGCGACAGGTAAGGGTGAAACGGTGGTGTAAGAGACCACCAGCACTCCAGGCGACTGGGGTGGCTCGGTAAACCCCACCCGGAGCAAGACCAAGAAGGCCGGCCCACGGGCTGGCCGCGGACGCCGCCTGAGCGCTGCTCGCGCGAGGCGCCCGGGTAGGTCGCACGAGCCCGTCGGCAACGGCGGGCCTCAGATAGATGATCATCCGTCGACAGAATCCGGCTTACCGGCCGTCTCGTCCACTCCCCTCGGTCCCCACGCCGACCGTCGGACCGGATGGGTGTTTCTAGCCTCCCGCACACGGCTTCGGCCCCCCATTGTGGGGGCGTAACGCCCGTATCCCTTTCCTGGCCGCACCGTTACTGCTGTGCTGAGTCCGCCGGAGTTCTACCGGCGTCCGAGTTACCTTCCGGAAGGACTCCCATGACCAACGACGCATCCACCCCCAGCGCCGGTAGCGCAATCAACACACCGGCAATCCGCAAAGGGGTATCCATCGCGGGCCTCGTGCTCGCCTTCCTCATGCCGCCCGTCGGCCTCGTCGTCAGCGTCGGCGTCTTCATCTGGGCGAAGCGCTCCGGCGAGCGCGGTGGCCTCTCGCTGGCCGGGATCGTGCTGGCCGCGGTGATGCTGATCACCATGGTGATCGTCGGGTTCTGGATCTTCACCCAGTTGGTCGACGCCGCCAATGCCGGCGCGCTCGACCTCCAGTCGCTCTGTGTGCACCGCGATCGTTGGGGCTGGCTCCTCGACTCCCTGCGCTACGCCTGCCGCTGACCCGAAATGCAGAAGAGCCCCGGACCGCAAAGGGTTCGGGGCTCTTCTTCAATGAAGAAGTCCGGCGGTGTCCTAGTCTCCCACAGCGTCCCCGCTGCAGTACCATCGGCGCTGAAAGGCTTAACTTCCGGGTTCGGGATGGGACCGGGTGTTTCCCTTTCGCTATGACCACCGTAACACTATTGAACTATACGCACGGACCTAGTTTATCTGTTCTGGCCGGTCACGGGCAAACCGTGGGTCCCGGGCAGGGACAGAATAAACGGCGGGTCTCGTTCGTTGTTCGAGATATTCCACAGTGGACGCGTAGCATGTATTTGTCTTCGCAGACAATCAATCTTTGGTTTTTCTTGAGTGATTTGCTTTTTGGGTGTGTGTGACAAGCCCTCGGCCTATTAGTATCGGTCAGCTCCACACATTACTGTGCTTCCACGTCCGACCTATCAACCCTGTGGTCTACAGGGGGCCTTACCAACTTAACGTTGTGGGAGCCCTCATCTTGAAGCGTGCTTCCCGCTTAGATGCTTTCAGCGGTTATCACTTCCCAACGTAGCCAACCAGCCGTGCTCCTGGTGGAACAACTGGCACACCAGAGGTTAGTCCGTCCCGGTCCTCTCGTACTAAGGACAGCTCTTCTCAAGACTCCTACGCGCGCAGCGGATAGGGACCGAACTGTCTCACGACGTTCTAAACCCAGCTCGCGTGCCGCTTTAATGGGCGAACAGCCCAACCCTTGGGACCGACTCCAGCCCCAGGATGCGACGAGCCGACATCGAGGTGCCAAACCATGCCGTCGCTATGGACGCTCGGGCAAGATCAGCCTGTTATCCCCGGGGTACCTTTTATCCGTTGAGTCCTGGCGCTTCCATTCGCTACCAGAAGATCACTAGTCCCGACTTTCGTCCCTGCTCGACATGTCTGTCTCGCAGTCAAGCTCCCTTGTGCACTTACACTCAAAACCTGATTGCCAACCAGGCTGAGGGAACCTTTGGGCGCCTCCGTTACCTTTTAGGAGGCGACCGCCCCAGTCAAACTACCCATCAGGCACTGTCCCTGATCCAGATAATGGACCTAGGTTAGATAACCAGAGTGACCAGAGTGGTATTTCAACGATGACTCCACCGGAACTGGCGTCCCGGCTTCATAGTCTCCCACCTATCCTACACAAGTCACACCGATCACCAATACCAAACTATAGTAAAGGTCCCGGGGTCTTTCCGTCCTGCTGCGCGTAACGAGCATCTTTACTCGTAATGCAATTTCGCCGAGTTCGTGGTGGAGACAGCGCCCAAATCGTTACTCCATTCGTGCAGGTCGGAACTTACCCGACAAGGAATTTCGCTACCTTAGGATGGTTATAGTTACCACCGCCGTTTACTGGGGCTTAAGTTCACCGCTTCGCCCACAAGTGGACTAACAGTTCCCCTTAACCTTCCAGCACCGGGCAGGAGTCAGTCCGTATACATCGTCTTTCGACTTAGCACGGACCTGTGTTTTTAGTAAACAGTCGCTTGGGCCTGGTCTCTGCGACCCTCAACGCTTCCCACCGCGCGGGTGTTCACGTATCAGGTCCCCCTTATCCCGAAGTTACGGGGGTATTTTGCCGAGTTCCTTCACCACGATTCTCTCGATCGCCTTGGTATTCTCTACCTATCCACCTGTGTCGGTTTGGGGTACGGGCGGCTCATATCTCGCTCACGAAGCTTTTCTAGGCAGCATAGGATCACTCTTACCGCACCCCAAAGGGTGCGGACACGTCATGTCTCAGGCATCACGGAGCACGGATTTGCCTATACTCCACCCTACACACTTAACCCGACATAGCCATAGCCGGGAAGAGCTACCTTCCTGCGTCCCTCCGCAGCTTGCCTACTACAAGATCAGGTCACAGACTCACACAACCCAACAACCCGAAGGCCGTTTGAGAAGTGCTTGCGTGTTTAGTATCACTCGCCTCAGCACGGACGATATTTTGCCGGTCACGGGAATATCAACCCGTTGTCCATCGACTACGCCTGTCGGCCTCGCCTTAGGTCCCGACTAACCCAGGGCAGATTAGCTTGACCCTGGAACCCTTGGATATTCGGCGGACGGGTTTCTCACCCGTCTTTCGCTACTCATGCCTGCATTCTCACTCGTGTGCTCTCCACGACTGGGTCACCCCGCCGCTTCACCGCGCACACGACGCTCCCCTACCCATCCACACGGCCTTACGACCAAAATGTGTGAATGCCATAGCTTCGGCGGATAACTTGAGCCCCGCTAAATTGTCGGCGCAGAATCACTTGACCAGTGAGCTATTACGCACTCTTTCAAGGGTGGCTGCTTCCAAGCCAACCTCCTGGTTGTCACCGCAACTCCACATCCTTTTCCACTTAGTTATCGCTTAGGGGCCTTAGCTGATGATCTGGGCTGTTTCCCTCTCGACTATGAAGCTTATCCCCCACAGTCTCACTGCCGTACTCTCACTTACCGGCATTCGGAGTTTGACTGATTTCGGTAAGCTTGTGGGCCCCCTAGACCATTCAGTGCTCTACCTCCGGTAAGAAACATACGACGCTGCACCTAAATGCATTTCGGGGAGAACCAGCTATCACGGAGTTTGATTGGCCTTTCACCCCTATCCACAGCTCATCTCCTCGGTTTTCAACCCAAGTGAGTTCGGTCCTCCACGACGTCTTACCGTCGCTTCAACCTGGCCATGGATAGATCACTCCGCTTCGGGTCTAGAGCACGCGACTAAAACGCCCTATTAGGACTCGCTTTCGCTACGGCTTCCCCACACGGGTTAACCTCGCCACGTACCACTAACTCGCAGGCTCATTCTTCAAAAGGCACGCCGTCACCCCCCAAAAAGGAAGGCTCCGACGGATTGTATGCGATCGGTTTCAGGTACTATTTCACTCCCTCCCGGGGTACTTTTCACCTTTCCCTCACGGTACTTGTCCGCTATCGGTCACCAAGGAGTATTTAGGCTTAGCAGATGGTCCTGCCAGATTCACGCGGAATTTCAGGGGTTCCGCACTACTTGGGAAAAACACAACAAAGAGAGCAAAGGCTACACCTACAGGACTCTAACCCGCTCTGGTACCGCATTCCAACGGATTCAACTCACACAATGCTTTTATAACTCTTCGACCACTCAACAGCGTGATCACGCATGCTCCCACAACCCCCCAGCTGCAACGCCTGTCAGCTATCACACAACCAGGGTTTGGCCTCATCCGCGTTCGCTCGCCACTACTAACGGAATCACTATTGTTTTCTCTTCCTATGGGTACTGAGATGTTTCACTTCCCCACGTTCCCTCCAACTACCCTATATATTCAGGCAGAGGTCGCCGGACATAACTCCGGAAATTCAAGGTTTCCCTATTCGGAAATCCATGGATCAAAGCTCGTTTACCAACTCCCCATGGCTTATCGCAGGTTACAACGTCCTTCATCGGCTCTTGGTGCCAAGGCATCCACCGACCGCACTTAGTAGCTTGTCAAACCAAAAAGAATATCAACAAGAAAAATCAGAAAAATTGATCTACAAAGATGCTCGCGTCCACTGTGAAATTCTCAAACAACGAGCGAACCCAAACCCCACACACAACAAACATGTACATGCGCAAGCGTCTGGACCGCACCAGAAAAGCCAGATGCAACCGACTCCTCAGAAACCCAACAACGTGCTTTCTTGGCAAACCCCCCAGACCCAACCCAACCACTTTCCACTCCCCAAACAAGGGGCTGTACTCACAGAAAACAGGCCGAACCCAGAAGATTCTAAGTCAATGTTCCACAAACCAGAGCCACCAACCCAGAAAACACATGTTCCTGATAATTGGCAACCATAAACCCCCACAGGGGTCCATGAGCTCCTTAGAAAGGAGGTGATCCAGCCGCACCTTCCGGTACGGCTACCTTGTTACGACTTAGTCCTAATTACCAGTCCCACCTTCGACAGCTCCCTCCACAAGGGTTAGGCCACCGGCTTCGGGTGTTACCGACTTTCATGACTTGACGGGCGGTGTGTACAAGCCCCGGGAACGTATTCACCGCAGCGTTGCTGATCTGCGATTACTAGCGACTCCGACTTCATGGGGTCGAGTTGCAGACCCCAATCCGAACTGAGACCGGCTTTTTGAGATTCGCTCACCCTCACAGGCTCGCAACTCTTTGTACCGGCCATTGTAGCATGCGTGAAGCCCTGGACATAAGGGCATGATGACTTGACGTCGTCCCCACCTTCCTCCGAGTTGACCCCGGCAGTCTCCTATGAGTCCCCGGCATTACCCGCTGGCAACATAGGACGAGGGTTGCGCTCGTTGCGGGACTTAACCCAACATCTCACGACACGAGCTGACGACAGCCATGCACCACCTGTAAACCGACCAAAAGAAGCCCCATCTCTGACTGTTTCCGGCATATGTCAAACCCAGGTAAGGTTCTTCGCGTTGCATCGAATTAATCCGCATGCTCCGCCGCTTGTGCGGGGCCCCGTCAATTCCTTTGAGTTTTAGCCTTGCGGCCGTACTCCCCAGGCGGGGTACTTAATGCGTTAGCTACGGCACGGAGAACGTGGAATGTTCCCCACACCTAGTACCCACCGTTTACGGCGTGGACTACCAGGGTATCTAAGCCTGTTTGCTCCCCACGCTTTCGCTTCTCAGCGTCAGGAAAGGTCCAGAGAACCGCCTTCGCCACCGGTGTTCCTCCTGATATCTACGCATTCCACCGCTTCACCAGGAATTCCATTCTCCCCTGCATTCCTCAAGTCTGCCCGTATCGAAAGCAGGCTCAGGGTTAAGCCCCTGAGTTTTCACTCCCCGACGCAACAAACCGCCTACAAGCTCTTTACGCCCAATAAATCCGGACAACGCTCGCACCCTACGTATCACCGCGGCTGCTGGCACGTAGTTAGCCGGTGCTTCTTCTCCCACTACCGTCACTTTCGCTTCGTCATGGATGAAAGCGGTTTACAACCCGAAGGCCGTCATCCCGCACGCGGCGTTGCTGCATCAGACTTCCGTCCATTGTGCAATATTCCCCACTGCTGCCTCCCGTAGGAGTTTGGGCCGTATCTCAGTCCCAATGTGGCCGGTCACCCTCTCAGGCCGGCTACCCGTCGAAGCCTTGGTGAGCCACTACCCCACCAACAAGCTGATAGACCGCGAGCCCATCCCAAACCGCAAAAACTTTCCAACAACCCACATGCGCAGGAAGCTGAATATCCGGTATTAGCAACCGTTTCCGGCTGTTATCCCAGAGTCTGGGGCAGGTTACTCACGTGTTACTCACCCGTTCGCCACTCGTGTACCCCCGAAAGGGCCTTACCGTTCGACTTGCATGTGTTAAGCACGCCGCCAGCGTTCGTCCTGAGCCAGGATCAAACTCTCCGTCGAAAAACTACCAAAACCCAACCCCACCAAAAAGGCAGAACCAGGAATCACTACTTAATCAAAAAGAGAAACAATCACTGACAAGACCAAAAACTGGTCAATCAATATTTTTTATTCTCAAAGAAACCTCAACACAACACCCAAAAAGGATGCCGCGCCGACGAGACACACACAAAACCACCAACCACACCAAACAGTGCAGCCAGCAGCAAATGTGCAATAAATTGGCATTGACTATAAAAGCACGCTGTTGAGTTCTCAAGCTTCGGGTACACACCCAACCAAACAACCCCCACAAGAGGGCCACCCAGCCAGGGGCAACTCGACCAACCTTACTCGCTTCGATCCGGCCTGTCAAATCGGCCGGTTCTCGCTCGCTTCAGTTGTTTCTCGCCGTCGCTGTGACGGCTTGGAGAACACTACCGGCTCCCACGGCGGCTCGCAAATCGAGGGCTCCCCCACGGGCCTCTCGGGGTAACATCCCTAGTCAGTCTCAGTTCATGGGGTTGACGCCCTGCCGAAGGCCGAGGGCAAGGAAGAGGATGACTTCAGTCAGCGGGCGCCGGCTCAACCAGCGACTCACGCCCGAGAGACATCGACGCGCGGGGCGAGGACCTCGACGGCGTCAACCCGAATGCGGATGCGCTCGCCGGCGCTGCGGCTCCCGTTCGCGACGCGGAGCTCGACGGCCGGGTCCTGGATCTGCACCGTCGCGAGGTTGTTCTTCGGGTTCACATCCGTGACCACCCCGTCGAGCGTTTCCCCCACCCGGCCGGAGAGCACGAGCGCCTCCGCAATGTCGAGGATGCCCCGCTCATAGGCATTGGCCGCGCGGGAGGTAGCCGCCATCTCCTCAGGTAGGTCCGCAAGCCCCTCGCACACCCACGCGGGGATCTCGAGGTCGTTCAGGAGCGCATGACAGATCTCCAACGCGTAGCGGTCGACCAGCCGGCGCAACGGCGCGGTCGTATGCGCGTACGGCGCTGCGAGGGCCCCGTGCAGCAGGTTCCCCTCCGGAAGCTCACCAGCAAAAGCGAGGTAACCGGCACCCCGGAACAGCGTGGTGCAGCGCGTGAGGAAAGCGAGGTCGCGAGGATGGTCCGGGGACAGAGTGCGCAGTACCTCGGCGTAACTCACATCGGATCGCCAGTCGATACCGAGCGCGGCGGCGGCCCGGCGCAGCTTCCTCACCGCATCCTCCTCAGCAGGAGGGAGGGTCCGGAGGATGCCCGTCCTTCCATCGATCATCGTGCGCGCCGCTGCGAACCCCGCCAAGAGGGAAATCTGCGCGTTGTACTCCTCGACCCGGGTCAACTGTCGGAACGCGAGCTCCCAGGCGCCGTCATGCTCAACGATCTCCTGGTCAGGGAGGTTCAGCGACGCACCACCGCGCTCGGTCTCCTTCCGCAATCGCAACTTTCCTACCTCAGGGAGGAGCGCGACGCTCGGGTGCGGGTCACCGTCGTCGAAGGCGCGCTGGACGCCGGCGTAGCTGAGCTTCGCCCGGCTCCGCACGAGCGCCCGGACAAGCCCGACACCACGCAACTCGCCGTCGCCGTCGACACCCAACTCCCACACGAGGGCCGGCCGCGGGACGCCGTCGGCGAGAAGCGACGCCGCAGCCTCGCTCAATACCGGTGGGTGGAGCGGTATCCGGGCCCCCGGTGCGTACTTCGTCTGTCCCCGACGATGCGTTTCACGCTCCAGCTCAGTACCGGGACGGACGAAGAAGGCCACGTCCGAGATGGCGTAGCGCACCAGGTAGCCGTCGCCGTCGCGCGCGATGTGGAGCGCCTGATCCAGATCCATGGACGACTCGGGATCGATGGTCACGAACTCGACGTCGGTGCGGTCCAGATATCCCTCGGGACGCCAGGTCGCGGCCTCTGCCGCCTCCGCGAGCACCGCCTCGGGAAAGGCGTCCGGCAGGTCCAGACGCAGCCTCAGCGCCTCGATGGCAGCCCGCGCGGGCTCCGGCGGACCGGAAACGCGCACGGACATCGCCGGCATGTCAGATGCCTGACTCCGGGGTCCTCACCAGGATGCGGTCGCACTCGACGCAACGCAGAACCTGGTTGGCAGGCGCGCGCCGATAGGAATCGAGGTCTGCGACCGTCGCCTCGAGCTGGCAACCGCCGCAACGACCGGCGCGCAGCAAAGCCGCACCCAGGCCCGTGTTGGCCCGCAGCTTCTCGTAGAGCGCGCCCAGGTCCTTCGGAATCAGCGCGACGATGGGTCCGCGCGTCGCGGACAGGTCTCCCGCCTCCTGACGCAGCGCTGCGACGGCCTCGTCGCGAGCCGCGACCTCCGCGCGCAGCCTCTTCTCGATCTGCTCCTTCGCGGCCGCCACCTTGTCGCGCTGCGCGGTGGCGTCTTCCAATTGACCCATCAGCTCCAGTTCGGCGTCCTCGAGCTCCGTGATGCGGCGCTGGACGTGCTCGACCTCCTCGGTGAGGGACCGCAGGATCTTCGCGTCGGAGACCGACCCGTCGGCGATGCGCTGCTTCTCCCGCTCAAGCCGGCTCCGCACAGGGACGAGATCCGCCTCGGCCTTCCGCACCGCAGCAGCCAGGTCGTCAACCTCCGTGTTCGACGCGATCAGCTCGTCGCCCGCCGCCTGGCGGTTCGCCATCAGCTCCGCGATCACCGCGTGCTGCGGGAGCGTCCGTGCCGTGTGCTGCACCCGGGCCAGCTCCGAGTCGAGATCGGCGAGGGTGAGCAGTCGGCGTTGATCGACGGGGTCAGCGAGCATCGGTCGTCCTTATATCCAGTTGAGTCTGCGTAGACCCTACCCGGCCGCGCGGCTCACAGCGACAGCCGCGACTTCACCTTCTCCGCCAAGAACTCCGCGTGAGCCTTGGCCTCCTCGTCCGTGGGTGCCTCGACCATGACCCGGACCACGGGCTCGGTGCCTGAGGGGCGGAGGAGAACGCGTCCGTTGTCGCCGAGCTGCCGAGCCACCGACGACACTGCCGCCTGTACCTCTGTGTCGATGCCCGCGCGCAGCTTGTCGACACCACGCACGTTGATCATCACCTGCGGCAGGATCGTCATAACAGAGGCAAGCTCCTTCATCTTCTTGCCCGTCGCGATCATGCGCGCCGCCAGGTGGAGCCCCGTAAGCGTGCCGTCGCCTGTGTTGGCGAACTCGGAGATGATCACGTGACCCGACTGCTCCCCGCCGAGCGCGAAACCGTTGGCGTTCATGGACTCGAGGACGTACCTGTCACCGACCTTCGTGTGGTCGACACGGATCCCTTGCGCACGCATGGCGTTGGTGAGGCCCAGGTTGCTCATCACCGTCGCCACGAGCGTGTCCGAGAACAAGCGGTGGTCCTCCTTCAGAGCGATCGCAAGGATCGCGAGGATCTGGTCGCCGTCGACCAGATTGCCCTCGTGATCGACCGCGAGGCAGCGGTCGGCGTCGCCGTCGAGCGCGATGCCGAGATCCGCGCCCTCCTCGACGACACGGGCCATCAGATCCCCCATATGGGTGGAGCCGCAGCCATCGTTGATGTTGATGCCGTCGGGGTCCGCGTGGATCGGCACGACGCGAGCGCCCTGCGCCGCGAACGCCTCCAAGGCTGACGTCGACGCCGCGCCGTTCGCGGCGTCGATCACCACCTTCAGCCCCTCCAGCGACCCCGCGGAACCGAGCGACGCCACCAGGTGAGCCACATACGCCTCGATCGCACCGAGATCCGTGCGGATCCGACCGACCGCCGCACCCGTCGGACGGTTCCAGTGTTCGCCCATACGGGCCTCGATGGCGTCCTCGAGATAGTCGTCGAGCTTCACGCCGCCCTTCGAGAAGAACTTGATGCCGTTGTCCGGCATCGGGTTGTGCGACGCGGAGATCATCACGCCGAGGTCGGCCTCCATGTCGCCAACCAGGAACGCGACCGCCGGGGTCGGCACGACGCCGAGGCGCACGACGTCGACACCCGCCGATGCGAGCCCGGCGACCACGGCCGCCTCGAGGAACTCGCCGCTGGCGCGCGGGTCACGCCCCACCACGGCGAGGGGACGTCGGCCGTCGAACGCGCCCGCCTCTCCCAAGATGTGAGCCGCGGCGACCGAGAGGTCGAGCGCGAGCTCTGCTGTCAGGTCGGTGTTCGCGACGCCGCGGACGCCGTCGGTGCCAAAAAGTCGTGCCACGCGGGACACCTTAGCGCGATCCGCTCAGTCGGACTGCGCGGTTGGGTCGAGCCGGATGGTTCCGTCGAGTGGTCTCGACACGTCGACGAAGGTCGAGAGCAGTCGAGCTTGCACGATTGCCGAAGCCGAGGCCGAGGCCGAGGAAGACGTTGCAGCGCGTAGCGCTATCAGAGCCCCGGCGCTCCGCGCGGCGGCCTGGCTCACCAGCGAAAAGAACACGACGCCCGCTCCACAAGGGAGCGGGCGTCCTGACGCGACCGAAATCAGCGCTTGCTGTACTGCGGGGCCTTGCGGGCCTTCTTGAGCCCGGCCTTCTTGCGCTCGATGATGCGCGCGTCGCGGCTCAGCATGCCTGCCTTCTTCAGCGCGGGGCGCGAGGCCTCGGCATCAACGGCGTTGAGGCAGCGGGCAACGCCTAGGCGCAGCGCGCCGGCCTGGCCGGAGCTGCCGCCGCCGTGGATGCGGGCGATCACGTCGTACGAGCCGACGACGCCGGCGACGCCGAAGGGCTCGTTGACGTGCTGCTGGTGGATCTTGTTCGGGAAGTAGTCCTCGAGGGTACGGCCGTTGATGGTCCACTGGCCGGAGCCGGGGACGATCCGGACGCGGGCGACGGCCTCCTTGCGGCGGCCGGTCGCGGCACCGGGGGCCACGACCGCGGGGCGAACGTCGGCGCCAGCGGCGGCGGCCGGGTTCGCGTCCGAGCGGTAAGCGATCTCGCGGTTCTGCTCGTCGATGAAGGGGGTGATCTCCTCGACGGTCTCTTCGGTCACGACGTCAGTCATCTGGTTCTCACTCACTGGGCGATCTGGGTGATCTCGTAGGGCTGCGGCTGCTGGGCAGCGTGCGGGTGCTCGGGGCCGGCGTAGACCTTGAGCTTGCCGATCAGCTGACGGCTCAGCTTGTTCTTCGGCAGCATGCCCCACACGGCGCGCTCGACGGCCTTGCGGGGATCCTTCTCGAGCAGGTCGCCGATGGCGATCGACTTCAGGCCGCCCGGGCGGCCCGAATGCGAGTACCGCATCGAGTCGGAGCGCTTGTTGCCGGTCAGCGCGACCTTTGAGGCGTTGACGACGACGACGAAGTCACCGCCATCGACGTGGGGGGCGAAGGTGGCCTTGTGCTTGCCCCGGAGCAGGGTCGCAGCGGCCACGGCGAGACGGCCAAGGACGACGTCCTCGGCATCGATCACATGCCAGTTCCGGGCGATTTCGCCTGGCTTCGGGGTGTACGTAGACACGGAGGCAGACCAACTTCCATTCACAGCGAACTTTTAGTGCTGCGCCCGAGGCGTCGACCGACCGGCCGCACAGGCCACACGGCGCGCAACAGCTACCTAGCTTAGGACGCGACGGCGCTCGTCGCCAAATCGCGGAAGGGTGGGTCGGTGCCCCACGCCGTCCCGGTCCCGCTAGCAGGTACCAGTTTGGGGGGTCGCCGACCGAGCGCGGGCCTCGACCACTACGGTTAGGTCATGGCCTCAAAGACGAGTACCCCCATCGCCATCTCGTCACCGGACGACGTGCGCAACGTCGTACTGGTGGGCGCGAGCGGCTCGGGTAAGACGACCCTTTTCGAACATCTCCTCCGCGCCCGGGTAGACGGATACCGCGGCGAGAAGGACACGCCGGAACGCGGGGCGTCCCTCACGCTGGCGTCGATCCCGGCCAACGACGTGCAGATCAACCTCCTCGACGCCCCCGGGCACCCGGACTTCGTGGGCGAACTCCGCGCCGGCCTTCGCGCCGCCGACGCCGCCGTCTTCGTGGTGCCCGCCGGCGACGAGATCGACCCGACCACCGTCGCGCTCTGGCGCGAGTGCGCCCAGGTCGCGATGCCGCGCATCGTCGCGATCACGAAGCTCGACCAGGGTCGCGCCAGCTTCGACGACATGGTCGAGGCCTGCGTCGACGCGTTCGGCGACGGCGTCATCCCGGCGCTCATCCCACTCACGCTCGACGGCGTCAACGTCGGCAACCTCTCGCTGTTGAACAAGCGCGCACACGACTACGCCTCCGGCGCCCGCGTCTCCCGCGACGCTACCCCCGAGGAACTCGTCTTGATCGAGGAGCGCCGCGCGCCGCTGCTCGAGGCGATCATCACCGAGGTGGCCGACGACGACCTCATGGAGCGCTACCTCGAGGGCGAGGACATCGCTGTCGAGGAGGCGCACGAGTCGCTGCTGCGCGCGGTGATCGGCGCCCGGTTCTTCCCCGTCCTTCCCGCGCACACGACGTCCGACAAGGGCACCGAGGAGCTCCTCCGCTGGATCGAGCGCGGGTTCCCCGCGCCGACGCTGCATCCCACGCCGTCGGTGACGACACCGAACGGCGCAACGCTGCCCGAGACCACCTGCGATCCCGACGGCCCTCTCGTCGCGCAGGTGATCCGCACCACCTCGGACAACTTCTCCGGCCGTACCTCGCTGGTGCGCGTGTTCTCGGGGACGATGCGCGCCGACGACGTCGTCCACATCTCGGGCCATCGCGAGCTCTACGGCGGCGACCCGGACCCCCTGCACCCCGATCACGACGACGAGGAGCGCGTCGGCCCGCTTTCGGCGCCGTCGGGCCTCGAGTTCGCGCCGCTGGCCACCGCGATCGCCGGCGAGATCGTGCTCGTCACCCGGCTCACCAAGGCGGAGACCGGCGACACGCTGTCCTCCCCATCACGTCCGGCGCTCGTGGAACCCTGGGAGCTCCCCCGACCGCTGCTGCCCGTCGCCGTCCGCGCGACCACCCGCGGCGACGAGGACAAGCTGACGGGTGCGTTGCACCGGATCTCGGTCGAGGACACGACGGTGCGGCTCGACCGCAACGCGGAGACCGAGCAGCAGATCCTGTGGGTTATGGGCCAAGCGCAGAAGGACCTGGTCCTCGCCCGCCTTGCGGAGCGGTTCGGCCTCAAGATCACCGAGGAACCCGTGCGCGTGGCACTGCGCGAGACCTTCCTGTCCGGGGCAAAGGGCCTAGGCCGCAACGTGAAGCAGTCCGGCGGCCACGGCCAGTACGCCGTCTGCAACATCCAGGTCGAGCCGCTCCCCCGCGGCACCGGCTTCGAGTTCGTGGACAAGGTCGTCGGCGGAGCCGTGCCCCGCGCCTACATCGGTTCGGTCGAGAAAGGCCTACATCAGCAACTGGCCGCCGGAACCACGTTCGGGGTGCCGATGGTCGACGTCCGCGTCACGCTGTACGACGGCAAGGCGCACTCGGTGGACTCCTCCGACATGGCCTTCCAGGTCGCCGGGCAGCTGGCGCTGCGCGACGCTGCGTCCTCCGGCGCGGTCGGGCTGCTCGAGCCGCTCGACAAGGTGCGAGTCACCGTCGCCGACCAGTATCTCGGCGCGGTCCTGACCGACCTCGGATCGCGCCGCGCGCAGGTGCTGGGCAGCGACATGGACGGCGTGGGCAACGCGTCGGTCGAGGCGCTCGTCCCGCAGCTGGAGCTGGTCAGCTACCCCATCGACCTGCGCGGCATCGCCCAGGGCAGTGGATCGTTCACGCGCGAGTTCCACGGCTATGAGTCGATGCCCCGGGAGGCGTGGCCCGCGCAGTAAGCACGGCGTCGAGCAGCGTGTCGGCGACCTCGCGCTTGGAACCGGCGACGTCGACGACCACCTCGTCGGTGGCGTCCAGCACGAAGAGGCGGTTGTCGGCTGCCTCGAACCCCTTCGTCCAGCCGACCTCGTTGACCGCGAGCAGGTCGACTCCCTTCCGACGGCGCTTCCTCCGCCCGCGCTCCAGCACCTCCTCACCGGTGCCGGTCTCGGCGGCGAACCCGACGATGGTCTGGCCGTCGCGGCGGCTCTCGCAGAGCCCCTTCAGGATGTCGGGGTTCTCGACAAGTGCGAGGCTGGGGATGCCGCCGTCCTCCTTGGTGAGCTTGCCCTGGGCGACGTCCGCGACGCGGAAGTCCGCGACGGCGGCGGCCATGATGACGACATCGGCCCGTTCGGCAAGCCCCCGCATGACCTCTTCCAGCTCCGCGGCCGACCCCGCGGTCGTCACCTCCGCGGTCGCTGCGTCGGCGAGAACCGACGTCTCAATGTTCGCGGCGGCGAGCAGCACTGTCGCGCCGCGCTCCGCCGCGGCACGTGCGAGCGCGACCCCCTGCCGCCCGCTGGAGCGGTTACCGAGGTAGCGGACCGGGTCGATAGGCTCGCGTGTGCCGCCCGCGGAGACCGCAATGGTGAGCCCTTCGAGGTCGCGGCTGCGGCCGAGCAGCGCGGTCGCCGCGGCGTGGATCTCCTCCGGTTCGCGCATCCGGCCCGGCCCCGAGTCGCCACCGGTGAGCGGGCCATCGCCCGGTCCGACGACGTGCACACCACGGGCTCGCAGCGTCGCCATGTTCGCGACGGTCGCCGGGTGATGCCACATCTCGGTGTGCATCGCCGGCGCGACCAGCACCGGCGCGCGGGTGGCGAGCAGGGTGGTGCCCAGAAGGTTCGACGCCAGCCCCGTTGCCATCGACGCGAGCGTGTTGGCGGTCGCCGGCGCGACGATCACGAGGTCGGCCTGCTGGCCGAGAGCAACGTGCCGAACACGGGGCACGTCGTCGTGCACCGAGGTCGTGACGGGGTTGCGGCTGATCGCCTCCCATGTCGGCAGCCCGACGAACCGCAGCGCGTCGTCGGTGGGGATGACATGCACGTCGTGCCCGTCTCCGATGAGCAGCCGGACAAGGTGAACGGTCTTGTACGCGGCGATGCCGCCGGTGACGCCTACGACGATGAACATGTCCTAGATTCTGCCCGGGTACGCTGCCCCGCATGTGCACCGTGGTCATTCGCATCCCCGAGAAAGGGGCCTGCGACATCAGGATCCTCGCCGTCAGGGACGAAGACCCGCACCGGCCCTGGCGTCCCCTGGGGTCCTGGTGGCCGCAGCATCCGGGCGTATCCGGCATCCAGGACATCCTCGCGGGCGGCGCGTGGCTGGCCCACACTGACGACCGCGTCGCGGTGCTGCTGAACCGTGCAGGCGGGGCCGACGTCCCCGTACCCACCTCACGGGGCGGGCTCGTGCTCGGCTCGGTGACAGGCGTTCCGCTGCCTGATCCGCTGACCACTCTGGGGTTCAACCTCGTCGAGGCCTGGGCCGACGGCGCGCGCGTCACCTCGTGGGAGGGCGGTCGCCCGCGGGTCACCGACCTGGAACCGGGGACGCACATGATCGCGCACGAGGACGTCGATGCCCCGACGACGGCGCGGGTCGCGGCGTGGCGACAGCTGTTCGCGGCCACCCCGACGACCGGAGAACGCTGGTGGGACGCGTGGCTGCACGCACTCGGCGAGACCGCACGCACCGTCGATGCCAAGGACGACCGCGCGATCATCCGCGACAACCACCCGCACGGCTTTCCGACGCTGTCGCTGCTGGTGTGTGTGGCGAGCGTCGGGCCGGACGGCGTCGAGACCCGGATGGCGACGCTCAGGGAACCAGGGCACTGGAACGCGCCCGGGCTCTAGCAATCCGTCAGAAGTAGCCGCCGCTGTCGACGATGCGCTTGCCGAACGGGAAGCAGGTCACCGGGATCATCTTGAGGCTCACCCACGCGTTGGCGAGCCCGACGATGGTCAGCGACTGGGCGATCGCCGTCGCGACGTGGGCGAGTGCGAGCCACCATCCGGCGATGATGAACCAGATACCGTTCATGATCGCCGACCCGGCACCCGCGCCCGGCTTGGGCTCGACGGTCTTTCCGAAGGGCCACAGCACGTATCGCGCCATGCGGAACGAGGCGATGCCGACGGGAATGGTGATGATCAGAATGCAGGCGAGGACGCCCGCGAGGAAGTAGCCGAGGGCGAGCCAGAAACCGCCGAGGACCACCCAGATGACGTTGAGTACGGTGCGCATGCCTCTCCTTTGTCGAGCCGACCTTCAGTCTACGAGCCGGGGCAGACAGAACCGGTCAGGGGACGCCCGGGCCTGTCCCGGATTCCCCTAGGCTGGGGGGATGGATCCGCTGCCTCCTCGCCTGCGCCGCGACGTCGTCAGCTTCGTGCGTCGCAGCGCCCGCATGAACGAGTCGCAGGCCAGCGCGTGGGAGCGTCACGAGCGCGACTTCGTCGTCGAGGTCGAGCGCGGCGACATGTCGACGTCGATCGCCGACGGCGCCTCCGTCGACTGGCCCGCGGTTTTCGGCCGCGAGGCGCCGCTGATCGTCGAGATCGGGTCGGGGGCTGGCGACTCGCTCGTCCCCATGGCAGCGGGTCGGCCCGAGGCCAACGTCGTTGCGTTCGAGGTGTTCGAGCCCGCCATCGCCTCCACGCTGGGCAAGATCGGCCGCCAGGGTCTCGGCAACGTCCGCGTCGTCATCGCCGACGGCACCCAGGGTCTCGCGAAGCTGTTCGAGGACGGTACGCTCACCGAGCTGTGGACGTTCTTCGCCGACCCCTGGCACAAGAAGCGTCACCACAAGAGGCGCCTTGTCAGCACCGAGTTCGCCGCGCTGGTCGCGCGCAAGCTCGCGCCCGGCGGCGTGTGGCGGCTGGCCACCGACTGGGAGGACTATGCGCTGTGGATGCGGGAGCATCTCGACGGCGCTCCCGGGCTCCGCAACGAGTTCCTGGACGACGAGCACGACGGTTGGGCGCCGCGACTCGCCGAGCGCCCTGTCACCAAGTACGAGGCGAAAGGCCGTGCCGCCGGGCGGCGGGTCTACGACCTGACGTATCGGAGGGTCGATGAGGCTCAGGATTGACCTGGCCTACGACGGCACCGACTTCCACGGCTGGGCGGTGCAACCCGGCCTGCGCACCGTCCAGGGCGTGCTCGAGGAGTGGATCCCGCGCGTCCTGCGCCTGACCGATGCGCCCCAGTTGGTCGTCGCCGGCCGCACGGACGCGGGCGTGCATGCCCGCGCCCAGGTCTGTCACCTCGACATCGATGGCGACGACGACCGCTCCGCCGAGCTGCTCCGCCGACTCCAGCGCGTGCTCCCGGCCGATATCGTCGTGTCAGCGGTACGGCCCGCGCCCGCTGGGTTCGACGCGAGGTTCTCCGCCGTCTGGCGACGCTACTGCTACCGGCTCGTCGACGAGGCCGTCGCCCCGGACCCGCTGCTGCGCAACCACATCGCGCAGGTGCGAAACGGCATCGACGTCGACGCCTTGAACACAGGCGCTCAGACTCTGTTGGGACTGCGCGACTTCGCACCCTTCTGCAAGCCCCGCGACGGCGCCACCACCATCCGTGAGCTGCGCGAGCTGACCGCGCATCGCCGGGTCGACGGCGTCGTCGAGATCTGGCTGCAGGCCGACGCCTTCTGTCACTCGATGGTCCGCTCGCTCGTCGGCGCGCTCACCGCCGTCGCGAGCGGGCAGCGAAATCTCGCCTGGCTCGAGGCCACAGCCGAACGCGACGTCCGCGCCCCCGACGTTCAGGTCATGCCGGCGCGCGGTCTCACCCTGGAGGCTGTCGGGTACCCCGCCGACGACCAGCTCTCCGCGCGAGCGCTAGAGGCCCGAGCAACACGCACCCTCCCCGTCGATCCAGGAGTGACCGCCTGATGTCCCACTACTTCCACACCCCCGACGAACCGCTGGTCACACACGAGTTCGCCGCCACGGTGTTCGGGCGCGAGCTGACCTTCACGGCGGCGCCGGGCGTGTTCTCCGGTCACCGGCTGGACCTCGGCACCTCGGTCCTGCTCCGCAACGTGGAGCCGCCCGCCGACGGCCACGTGCTGGACCTGGGATGCGGCGTCGGGACCATCGCCGTCGGCCTCGCCGTCGCCTCGCCCAGCATCACCGTCGATGCCGTTGACGTCAACGAGCGCGCTGTGGAGCTGACGACCCTGAACGCCGTCGAACACGGCGTCGACGACCGCGTGCACGCGTGTCGCCCCGACGAGGTTCCCGCCGATGTCCAGTTCGACGAGATCTGGTCCAACCCGCCAATCCGCATCGGGAAGCAGGCACTCCACGAGCTGCTGCTGATCTGGCTCCCCCGCCTGCGGCCTGGCGGCGCAGCGTATCTTGTCGTCGGCAAGAACCTTGGCGGCGACTCGCTCCACCGCTGGCTCACCGAGCAGGGCTACCCGACGGAGCGGATCGCCTCCGCCAAGGGCTTCCGCGTCCTACGCACGTCGAGAAGTTGAAGCAGCAACTACTTTTCCGCACTACGATGGGACGAGTCAGCGCGCCATCCGGCGCGGGTCTCATTCGTTAGGAGTCAGCAATGACCTACACCCTCCCCGATCTCGACTACGACTACGGCGCACTCGCGCCTTACATCGCCCCGGAGATCATGGAGCTGCACCACAGCAAGCACCATGCGGCCTACGTCGCCGGCGCCAACACTGCCCTCGAGCAGCTGGCCGCCGCGCGCGACAAGGGCGAGTTCGGCGCCATCCCGAAGCTGGAGAAGGATCTGGCCTTCCACCTCGGCGGCCACATCAACCACTCGGTGTTCTGGAAGAACATGTCGCCCGACGGCGGCGGCGAGCCCGACGGCGACGTCGCGGCCGCGATCGATGAGTTCTTCGGCTCCTTCGACGGCTTCAAGGGCCAGTTCAACGCGGCCGCCAACAGCATCCAGGGCTCCGGCTGGTCGATGTTGGTGTGGGACACCCTCGGCCAGCGCCTGAACATCAACCAGCTGTACGACCAGCAGGGCAACCTGCCCGTCGGCCAGCTGCCGATCCTGCAGCTCGACATGTGGGAGCACGCCTTCTACCTGCAGTACAAGAACGTGAAGGGCGACTACGTCACCGCCTGGTGGAACGTGGTCAACTGGGCCGACGTCGCGACGCGCTTCGCTGCTGCCAAGGCCTCGGGTATCAGCTACTGATCCACACCTTGCACGGTTTACCAAGAACTCGGCCCAACTCGCACGCGCGCTAGTTGGGCCGAGTTCTTGTCAGTCTGGCGCACAGGTGACGCAGGATCGCCTTGTCGATGCTCACCGAGGTTGTACCCGTCAGCCAGAACGGCCTCCCAGGTCGGAGCCGTCACTTCCAGGCGCCCCAGCCGGTTAGCCAGGGAGCCGACCGAAAGAGTGCGGCTGCTTCCGTCGCTATACCGACGCACGCAGCCGCGTTGACCTCAGGGGCGGGACAGAACCGACGCACGCAGCCGCACTGATCCCACCACAGCGGGGTCCCCGGAGCCGACGATCCGCGGTTGGCGTACCGCTCGCACAGACCCAGCTCAGGTTCGCAGAGAAGCCGTG
This sequence comes from Tessaracoccus sp., assembly GCF_016714275.1. Taxonomy (GTDB): domain Bacteria; phylum Actinomycetota; class Actinomycetes; order Propionibacteriales; family Propionibacteriaceae; genus Arachnia. The sequence continues at coordinate 77,746 of NZ_JADJNP010000001.1, forward strand.
GGTGATTTGGTTTCGACAACGATCCGGACGCTCCCCGCCACGGACCGGTTCAACGAGCGGGAGCCTCAACCGACGCGAAGCACCTCGCGGAGGATGCGGCGGGCGACGTCCTCGCCGAAGCGGTCGGCGTCGACGTGGCTGCCGTCCGGGCGCAGAAGCACACCCTCGGCCGTGTCCTCGCCCGCGTCCGCGACGAGGTCGTCGCACGACGACGGCGACTGCGGTTCCGCCGGCTCCGGGTCGGCGCACAGCAGCGGGTCCATCCGGAAGGTGCGCACGCGGCCGTCTTCCTCGGCGAGCCGCTCGACGAGGTCGTTCCACCGTCGGCGGTACTCATCGTGATTCATCATCAGGTCGTACAGCGGGTGGCACGAATCCTTGTCGCAGCGCGTCGACATCCCCAGGCCCGGGCGCTCGGTCTGCGCGATCACCAACCTCGCGCCCGTGGCGGTCAGACGGTCGATCGTGGCCCGAAGGTCGCGCTCCTGGGCCACCCAGAACGCATCCTCCTCCGGGCCGACGACGCGGCCGTCGACCCAGCGCTGGTGGATCTCGTACCTCGACCACCAGAACACGATCTCCGGCCGAACGACCCGCAGCCGCTCGTCCTGAATGTCCTCCATGACGCGGCAGTCGCCCTTGCCCTCGTGGTCCGGCTTGAGGTACTCCTGCAGCTCGATCGGCATCGGCGGGCAGCCGCCCCGGGCCGCACCATCGACGACAAACCCGTCGCCCCGCGCGGCGGCGTCGAACGAGTCCATCAGGCGGTAGGGCACGGAGTCGCCGATGATGAGGATCGCAGGCCGGCCGTCGGTGAGCGGGGCGAGACGCAGCGCCGTCGACCAACCGACGACCACGAGGGTGATGGCAACGGCCCCGCCCAGAACACGACGCGGCGTCAGCCACGGCGAGAGCCTGCCTCGCCGGATCGGCTGCTCGACGAGGTGGTAGGAGACCACCGCGCAGGCGACGGTCGCCGCGAGCGCCACCGCCGCCGCGCCTGGCCGGAACTCCTCGCGGTGCGCGACCCCCAGCCACACGCTCCACGGCCAGTGCCAGATGTACAGGCCGTAGGAGATCTTCCCGAGATAGGCCACCGGGGCCCAGCCCAGGACTCGCGCGACGGCCGTGCCCGGTCCCGCGAGTAGTCCCGCGATCAGCACGGCGACCGCGAGGCTCAACCCCAGTGCTCCGCCCTGGAAGTAGAAGGGGCTCGGACCCGCGAGGAACGGCAGCACGGCCACGGCGCCCACGACCCCGACCGCCGTCAGCATCCGCGCGTGCCGCGCGCACCACTCCCTCGCCCTCCCTCGGCTGAGCACGATCGCCAGCAGCGCGCCCAACAGCGGCTCGAACGCCTTGGCGTCGGTACCCATGTACGCGCGGTCCGGCGCAGCCGGGTCGTAGAGCGCGGCCAACGCCACCGCCGACGCAGCGATCAGCGCCCCGGCGAGCACGCCTAACCACGCCACCGTGCGGTCGGGTTCATTGATTTTGACCAGCGGGAGGCGACCCCGCGCCAGCATCGCTGTCGCGCCGATCAGCAGCGGCCAGACGAAGTAGAACTGCTCCTCGACCGCGAGCGACCACATGTGCAGCAGGAGCGACGGCGTACCGTCCGAGGCGAAGTAGCTCGTCGACTCCAGGAAGTGCCAGTTACCGACGTACAGCGCGGTCCAGAACACGTCCCACGACGCAGCCGCGCGCCGGTGCAGCGGGAGCATGAACGTCGCGTAGGCCAGGACGACCAGCAGCGCGAGGGCGGCAGCCGGGAGCAGCCGCTTGAACCGTCGCTGCCAGAAGCTCGCGAACCGCGGCCGCCCGTCGCGCTCCACGTCGCGCAACAACCCGGCGGTGATCAGGTACCCGGAAAGGACGAAGAAGACGTCGACGCCCGCAAACCCCAACCCCATCCTCGGCACACTGAGATGGAACGCGATGACCAACCCGACGGCGACCGTGCGCAGCCCGTCGAGACTCGGGATGTAGGTCAACGGTCACCGTAGACCCAAGGGGCCACGGGGCGGCCGCCCACCCAGGCGCGCCACACCTCGGCGACAACGAAGGGAATCAGCGCGGCGCCTACCGCCCACCGCGTCACCCTCCGCAGCGGCAACTCCGTGGTCAACGGGACGAACGGCGGCTCGCCGAGCCTGCTGTCCTCGCGCGAGGCACAGGCGTCCAGCTCGCGCCCGTCGACGATCACCTTTGCCCAGGTGTGCCCAGCGAGCCACCACGGATAGCCGAAGCCGCGCACGCGCGCGGCGTGCACGAGGCGCACCTCGAAGCCCAAGCCGCGCAACACGAGCAGCAGGACGGTGTTGTACTGATGCGACCAACCGCGGTGAGCCGCCAGGGAAAGCCGCGGCGGCTCCCCCAGGTGCCACAGCGAGTGCGTCGGGTACGCCCGGGCCACCGCCACGATCGCCTCGTCGACCAGCGCCGCCCCGGCAAGCCCCGTCGCCCTGCACTCCGCGATCAGACCTTCGACGGTGTCCGGCCCGTCGGTGAGGGTCGGCGGGGGCGCCATCACCCAGACCGGAACCAACGCCGCACCCAGGACGAGGGGGACGACCACACGCAGCTTCATGACTCTCCCCTCCTGCGGGCGAACCCCCGCAGCGATCGGTACGGGATCTCTTCGGAAAGCTGATGGTGCAGCGCAAGCAGTTGGTCGATCGTGCGCCGCCACGGATACTGCTCCGCCCGCATTCGCGCCGCCACGCGCAGCTCAGGGCCGAGCCGCGGCAGCAGGGACTCGACGGCGTCGGCCAGCGAGATGGGGTCGGGGCGGCCAGCGGCGCCCGACGTCGCGTCGACGAGTTCATGCGCGCCCCCGCGGTTCGAGGTCACCACCGGGGTACCGCACGCCAGCGCCTCCAGCACCGCGAGGCCGAAGGTCTCGGCCGGGCAGACGGAGAGGGAGACGTCGGCGGCAGCGATCCGCCGCGCGACCTCGCGCCTGCCCGCGACGAAGCCGTGGAAGGACACCGGGGCGTCGCCTGCCGCGGCCTGGAGCTCGGCCTGGTCGGGGCCTGTGCCGTACAGGTCAAGTCGGACGCGGTGCCCGCGCCGGTGCAGCTCGGCGACGGTGGCGACGGCCAGTTGCGGGCTCTTCTCGTGCGACAGCCGGCCGACGTAGCAGAACTTCAGCACGCCGTCGTCGGCGGGGCTCCCTGCCGAGGGGTGGAACGTCTCCAGGTCCACCCCCAAAGGCGCGAGCTCGAGCCGGGCGCCCGTCTGGGCGAACTCGTCGGCGGCGAATCGGCTGGTGACGACCACGGCGTCGAACTCCTTGGCGAGCCTGCGGTTCAGCGCGCCGACGGCGGCCTCCACCCCGAACGACCGCCGCGCCCACATGGCCAGCATGTCCGAGAGGCGCTCGTGGCTGAACATGATGGAGCCGACGCTGCGCTTCGCGGCCCAGCGGCCCACTGGGGACAGCGTCCACTTGTCGGAGACCTCGACACTGGTGGGCCGGAAACGGTCGAGCACGTCCAGCGCCCGCCACGGCTGGAAGATCATGCGGTACTGCTCTGTGACCTTCGGAGCGCGCACCGACACGAGAATCCCGGCCTCGGACTCGACGACCTCGTCGCGCGCACCGGGGAACACGAAGATGCGCGTGTGCCCGGCGTCGACATAGCCCTGGCCCAGCTGGTCGATCACGACCTTCATGCCGCCCGATGTGGGGCCGACGAAGTTGGCCAGCTGGGCGATCCGCATGCGCCCCATCTAATCAGACCCACGATACGGCCCCGAAACGTTCGGGAAACACCGCGGGCGGCGGGCACGACTAGTGTGTTCCGCATGTCCGAGATCGACCCGACACCCACCGACGCAACCACCAGCGAGGCGAATTCGCTGTCGGATGAGCTCCGGGCGGACGTGCGCCTGCTCACCACCCTGCTAGGGCAGGTGCTGAGCGAGAGCGGCTCGCAGGGCCTCTTCGAGGACGTCGAGGCGCTACGTCAGGCGACGATCGCAGCCCACCACGATGACTCCCCGGAGGCATTCGCGCGCGCGATCGAGATCGCGGAGTCGTTCACCGTCGAGCGCGCCGACGAGGTGGCGCGCGCCTTCACCGTCTACTTCCACTTGGTCAACCTCGCGGAGGAGTACCAGCGGGTCCGGTTCGTGCGCGAGGGAGGCGCGGAGATCGACGGCTCGGGCGACACCATTCCGCGGGCGTTCGCGCAACTGGCCACGGAGATCGGCGAGGATGCCGCCCAGCGCCGGCTCGAGAACCTGCGCTTCCACCCCGTCTTCACCGCGCATCCGACCGAGGCCCGGCGCCGCGCCGTCGCCTCCAGCATCCGCCGGCTCGCGGCGTTGCTGGAGGAGCGCGCCGTCGTCGCCGCCGACCCCGCAGCCGGACGCCGGCTTCATCGTCGGCTGCTCGAGGAGATCGACACGCTGTGGCGCACGGCTCCGCTGCGCGCCACCCAGCCTGCGCCGGAGGACGAGGTCCGCTCGCTGATGGCGATCTTCGACGCGACCCTCTACACCGCCCTGCCGCGGATGTACCGCTACGTCGACGACGCGCTGCAGCCCGACGACGCGGGGCGCCGCCCGCCGCTCGTAAAGCCGTTCGTGCGGCTGGGCACCTGGGTCGGCGGCGACCGGGACGGGAACCCTTTCGTCACGCCGTCGGTCACCATCAAGGCCGCGGCCATCGCCTCGGAGCACGTCCTGCTCGGCCTGGAGCACACCGCGACGACGCTCGCGCGCAGCATCACGCTCGACTCCACCGCCACCCCTCCGTCCTCCGCCCTCACCGCGCTGCGCCGCAGCCTCTCGCTGGCCGACGAGGCGACCGCCGCGGCGTCGACGCTCAGCGCGCCGAACGAGCCACACAAGCAGACGCTGGTGCTGATCGCCCGCCGGATCGCGGCCACGCGGACTCGCAACGCCGACCTCGCCTACGCGAACCCCGGCGAGCTGATCAAGCACCTCCGCGTCGTCCAGGACTCGCTGAGCGCCGCGGGCGCGCTCCGCCAGGCCTTCGGCACGCTGCAGACCCTGATCTGGCAGGTGGAGACCTTCGGCTTCCACCTGGCCGACCTCGAGGTCCGCCAACACTCCGCGGTGCACGCGAAGGCACTGGCCGAGTGCGAGACGGTGCGCGGGCCGAAGTCGCAGAAGACGGCCGAAGTACTGGACGTGTTCCACGCGATCGCACAGACGCAGCGCAAGTACGGGCAGCGTGCGGCCGGACGATACATCGTGTCTTTCACCCAGTCGGCCGACGACCTGGCCGCGGTCTACAAGCTGGCGAAGTACTCCCAGGCCGATGTCGTGCTGGACGTCATCCCGCTCTTCGAGACCTTCGCCGACCTGCGCGCCGCGACAGGCATCCTCGCCGAGGCTGTGCGGCACCCCGAGTTCGCCGCCCGGTTGAAGGAGACCGGCGGAAAGATCGAGGTCATGCTGGGCTACTCGGACTCCTCGAAGGACGTCGGCCCGCTTGCCGCGAACCTTGCCCTGTACGACGCGCAGGTCCAGATCACCGACTGGGCGCGGGCGAACGGCTACGAGCTGACACTGTTCCACGGCCGCGGCGGCGCGCTCGGCCGCGGCGGCGGCCCGACGAACACGGCGATCCTCGCGCAGCCGCCGCACTCGGTGGACGGCCGGTTCAAGCTGACCGAGCAGGGCGAGGTGGTCTTCGCCCGCTACGGCGACCCGACGATCGCGATGCGTCACATCGACCAGGTCGCTGCGGCGACGCTGCTCGCGGCCGCGCCGTCGATCGAGCGCCGCAACGTCGAGGCCGCGGAGAAGTACGCCGACGTCGCCGCGCGGCTCACGACGGCGTCGAGGTCCCGGTTCGACTCCCTGGTGAAGGCCGAGGGCTTCGCGCCCTGGTTCGCCACCGTGACGCCGATGGAGGAGATCGGCCGGCTGCAGTTGGGCTCTCGCCCCGCGCGCCGCGGCCTCTCCGTCGAGTCGCTGGAGGACCTGCGCGCGATCCCTTGGGTGTTCGCCTGGTCGCAGGCGCGGATCAACCTCGCCGGCTGGTTCGGCCTCGGCAGCGCGCTGGAGACCATCGGCGACATCGACCTGCTGCGCACCGCCTACGAGGAGTGGCCGCTGTTCCGCACCGTCATCGACAACGTCGGCATGAGCCTTGCGAAGGCGGACCCTCGCATCGCTCGGCGCTACCTCGACCTGGGAGACCGCCCCGACCTCACCGAGCTCGTGCTCGAGGAGATGGAGCTGACGCGCTCCTGGCTGATCCGCATCGTCGGCGGTGTGGAGCTCCTGGACAACCGGCCGGAGCTCCACACCGCCGTCCACCTGCGCAGCCCGTACGTGGACGTGCTCTCCATGCTGCAGCTCCGGGCGCTCCGCGTGCTGCGCTCCGACTCCCCCGACGGCGCGGGCTCCGACTGGGAGCACCTGCTGCTGCTGTCCGTCTCCGGCGTGTCTGCCGGCCTGCAGAACACGGGGTAGCCGACCCGGGGAGAGTTGGCCTGTGACATAATTCGCCGGTGAACGACGCAGCCAGCAGGTCAAAGATCTCGGTCGTCCGTGAGGCGCTGACGTCCGCGGCCTTCAGCGTCAGGCAGGCAGCCGCGTGGACGCCGGGGTGGCTCGCCGCGTTGGTCAGCCTCCAGCTGTTGATGGCCCTCACCCCCGCGGCCCAGGTGCAGCTCGTGGCATCGCTAGTGAACACCGTCGACAGGGGCGAGCGCGGCGACATCTGGCTACCGCTGCTCCTGCTCGCCGGCTTCATGGGGCTTTCGCTCGTCACCGGCTCGCTCTCCAGCGTCTTGTCGCAGCGGCAGTCGGTGCGGCTCGCCCGCGAGTACCAGCGGCAGCTCCTCGGCGCGCTCACCGAGATCCCCCCGCAGCGGCTGGCGACCGAGGAGACGAACTCGGAGGTGCAGGCCTGTCGCGGCGCACTGTGGCACCTTGCGCAGAACAGCACGCACACGATGGCGGCGGTGACGGCGGTCGTCGGCGCTGCCGCCCTGTGCGTCTCGGTGTGGTCGCTCAGCCCGGTGGCGGGCATCCTCGTCGTGCTCGCAATCATCCCGTCCATGGCGGCGTCATCGTGGGTCGCCATCAAGCAGGACGAGCAGTGGCCGAAGATCGGCGAGTTCGAGCGGAAGATGGGTTACTGCCAGGAGCAGCTCGTGTTCGCCCGCACCGGCACCGAGCTCGCGACGCTCGGCTCCGGCACGCGCATGGCCCGCCTCACCGACGAGGCCCAGGTGCAGGCCAACCGGCTGTTCGACATCCTGATGCGCACGATGATGCGCGGCGAGTTCGCCGCGGGCCTGCTCACCGCGGGCGTCATCGCAGGCGCGCTCGCTTCCATCGCCTTCGGTGAGGGCGGCGGCGCCGGGATCGCCGCAGGCACCCTCGGCGTGATCGCGGGCGTGGGGGCCACGAGCGGAGCCGGCTACTCCTACGGGATGCTGATGAGCAACGCGCCGAAGGTGACGAGGTTCCGGGAGTTCCTCGGCTCCATCGAGCCCTCCGAGCCGACGGTCGTTGTGCCCGTCGTCCACGAGCTGCGCGGCGAGGGCCTTCGGGTCACCTACTCCGGCAAGGAGGCTCCCGCGCTCGCCGGATTCACCTTCACCGCCCGACGCGGCGAGACCATTGCGCTGGTCGGCGTCAACGGCGCGGGCAAGACCGCCGCCGTCAACGCCCTGATGGGAATCGTTGACCTCACCGGCGGACGTGTCCTCCTCGACGGGGTGGACGCCGAGCGCCTCGGCCGCCTCCCCCGCCTCGGCTACTTCGGGCTCCTCACCCAGGAGTTCGGTCGCTACGAGCTCACCGTCCGCGAGTCCGTCGCGCTCGGCACGCCTGAGTCGGAGGTGTCCGACGAGCGGATCTGGGCCGCGCTCGACGCCGCCCGTGCCGGGGACCTGGTCCGCTCGTTCGCGGACGGCCTCGACACCCAGTTGGGCACACAGTGGGGAGGCACCGGACTCTCGGGAGGTCAGTGGCAGCGCCTCGCGCTTGCCCGCATCCACCTGCGCGGATCGGGCATCTGGCTGCTCGACGAGCCCACGTCGGCGATCGACGCCGAGGCCGAGCAGGAGATCTTCGCGGAACTCCGCCGAACCGCCGCGGACAGGATCACCCTCGTCGTGTCGCACCGTGCCTGGACGCTACGCGGCATGGACCGCATCTACGTGTACGACGAGGGCCAGGTGGTCGAGCAGGGCCGCTACGAGGACCTGCTCGCCGCAGGCGGCCGTTTCGCGGAAATCTTCCGCGAGCAGGCCGCCTGACCTGGGTCCCGGGCCTCGCCTATCGGGCCCGATCCGCAACGGGTAACCAGACGCGCATCGTCGACGGGCCGCGGTTGGCCCAGCTGTGATACGGGACGAGGGCGACCTCGCCGACGTCGCGTGCCGCGCCAGGCTCGGTCGAGGCGTAGGGCCACGCGGCCGCGCGGCTATCGAGCTCCCGGGCCTTCATCCACACCCGGCCACCGTGCTCGACGGGCTCACCGGCAACCGCGATGTCGGCGACGTCGCCGTCGCCCGGCAGGTCGACGGACTCGAGCGCCAACACCTCGGGTCCGCGCTCGATCGCGACACAGCCGCGAACGGCGTCGATGCGCGGATCGGGAAACGTCACCCGCGGGGCGACCGGGAGATCGAGCACGACCTCATCGCCCGCGCGGAAGGCTCGGCGGACCTCCGCCCTTCCGGGCGCGACGCGGGTCACCACGCCGTCGGGGTCGCGCAGCTCGGCGCCGTCGGCCCACGCCGGAATCCGCAAGCCGAGCGTCCAGGGCTCGGAGGAGTCCTCGGGGAAGAGGATGCGGACCCGTCCAGAGGCTGGGTAGTCGGTCTCGACGTCGAAGCGCACCACGCGCCCGTCGTGGAGCGTCGTGCGGACCCCTGCGGGCGCGTACTGGTGCAGCTGGACGCCGTCGGTGTCCGCGGTGGCGACGTACGCGTCGAGGCTGGCCAGCGTGCGGGCCACGTTGGGCGGGCAGCACGACACGTCGAACCAGGGCGCCCGCAGCGAGGCCGACGCCCGCGGCGAGGTGGCCTCCGGGTCGGCGGGCTGGCGCGCGACGCGCTGGTGCAACGTGTCGGCGTAGTAGAACGCACGACCGTCCGCGCTGGGCGAGGTCGCGACGACGTTGAACAGCGTGCGCTCGATCAGGTCGGCGTACTTCTCGTCGCCGTCGGCCAGGAGCAGACGCCAGGCGAACATGATCGACCCGATGCCCGCGCAGGTCTCCGAGTAGGCGCGGTCCGGCGGGAGTTCGAAGTCGTCGCCGAACGCCTCGTCCTGGTGGTGCGCACCCTGTCCGCCCGTGATGTACGTGCGCGCGGCGACGGTCCGCACCCACTGCCTCCGCAGGGCGTCGAGGAGGCCCGCATCGTCGCCGTCGACCGCCACGTCGACGGCCCCCGCGGCAAGGTAGTTGGCCCGCACCGCATGGCCGCGCAGCACCTCGGCCTCGCGGACCGGGACGTCGTCCTGGAAATAGGACCGGCCGAACTCGATGTCGCGCAAGCTCTGGCCACCCCGTCGCTCGACGAAGGTCCGCGCCATGGCCGCATACCGCTCCGATCCCGTGACCCTCGCGAGCTCCGCGAGCCCAACCTCCACCTCGGCGTGGCCGCAGACCGACTCGATCCCGCCGTCGGCGAAGACGTCGCAGACGAGGTCGGCGAACCGGCAGGCGACGCCGAGCAGCCCGTCGTCGGCGCCCGGCCGCGTCCGCTCCCGCGCGACGGCCGCCTGGAAGAGGTGGCCGGCGCAGTACAGCTCGTGGCCCCATTCGAGGTCGGACCAGCGCGGCCGCTGGTCGGGGCGTCCGAAGTTGGTGTTCAGGTAGCCGTCGGCCCCCTGGGCCGCGGCCACTCGGGCGACGGTACGCCGGAACTGGTCCTCCAGGTCGGTCGCGCCGCCGCGCCCGATCTCCCAGGCGACGGCCTCTAGGTACTTGTAGACCTCGGAGTCAGAGAACTCGCGTCCCCGCCGCAGCGCCGCCGGCGCCCCGGACGCCGCGAGGTCGAAGTTCGGCAACCACCCCTCCGACTCGAGCTTTGCGGCGATGTGCGGCAGGGTTGCGTCGCGGTTGACCCAGCCTCCTCGGCCGCATCGGGCTCGGCAGCGTCACCGAGCGCCTGCTGCACAGCTCGCCGGTCCCGGTCGCCGTCGCGCCGCACGGATACGCGGCGCCGCCGTCGCGCATCGACCGGGTGACCATCGGGGTCATCGGCGACGCCGACGAGTCCGGCGTGGTGTCGCGGGCGGGGTCCGTCGCCGCGGAGATCGGCGCCGCGGTCCGGCTGGTGTCCTTCGCCGTCCACCCCACTCCGCCGGTGACGAGCAGCCTCGGAACCGAGGCTGAGGAGGAGATCCTCGACGCGTGGGCCGCCGAACTCGGGGACGTCGGGCGCGACCTGGCCGACACCTTGGCGGCGCTCCCCGACCCGCCGCTGCAGGAGACGCCCGCCTTCGGGCGCGGCGCCACGTGGGACGAGGCGCTGACCGCGGTGCCCTGGCGCGACGGCGACGTGCTCGTCGTCGGCTCCAGTCGCTCCGCAGGCGCCATGGGCGTTTTCCTGGGCGGAACCGCCTCGAAGATCACCCGGCACTCGCCCGTGCCCGTGGTTGTGGTTCCGCGCCGGCGCGGCTGATCAGTCGAGCAGGGTGCGGTCCGAGAGGCTCGCACCCTTGATCTTGGAGAACTCCGCGAGCAGCGCCTCCGCGGTGATGGTGCGCTTCGCGGCCTCGTCGACCTCGAGGACCACGCGGCCCTCGTGCATCATGATCAACCGGTTGCCCAGCTCGATCGCCTGGTGCATGTTGTGCGTCACCATCAGCGCGGTCAGCCCATGCCCGCCGACCAGCTCGCCCGTGAGGCGCGTGATCAGCTCCGCGCGCGACGGGTCGAGCGCCGCCGTGTGCTCGTCGAGGAGAAGGATCGATGGCTTCTCGTACGCCGCCATGAGGAGGCTCAACGCCTGGCGCTGGCCGCCGGACAGCATGCCGACGCGCATCTGGAGCCGGTTCTCCAACCCGAGGTCGAGCTGCTTCAGCGCCTGCCGGTACTCCTCGCGCTTGGCTTTGGTGACCGCGAGCCCGAGGCCGCGGCGCTTGCCGCGGGAGAACGCGACGGCGAGGTTCTCCTCGATGGTCAGGTGCGGAGAGGTGCCTGCCATCGGGTCCTGGAACACTCGGGCGACCCAGCGGGCGCGGGCGTGCTCCGGCGTGCGAGTGACGTCCTTGCCGTCGATGAGGATGCGGCCGCCGTCGGGCGTGTAGCGCCCGGCGATGACGTTCAGCATCGTCGACTTGCCCGCGCCGTTCGACCCGATGACCGTGACGAAGTCGCCCTCGTTCAGGCTCAGCGTCAGCGCATCGAGCGCGGTGCGTTCGTTGACGGTCCCGGGAAAGAACCGCTTCGTGATCCCGTCCAGCTGCAGCATCAGTTACCTCCCGCGAGGGCCTTCTCGGCGCGGCGCCGCACCCGCAGTTGCTTGAGCGGGCCGAAGTTCGGCAGCACGAGCGCCAGTACAACGAGCACCGCCGAGATGAGCTTCATGTCGTTGGGGTCGAGCCCCGCGCTGAGCGCCGCCTGGATGATCGAGCGGTAGATGACCGAGCCCAGCGCGGCGGCCATGATGGCCTGCCACACCGCGGTCATGCCGAAGATCGCCTGCCCGACGATCACCGAGGCAAGGCCTGCCACGATCAAGCCGATTCCCATCGAGATGTCCGCGAAGCCGGTGTACTGCGCCATCAGTGAGCCACACAGGGCGACGAGGCCGTTGGACAGCGCGAGGCCGACGATCTTCGTCGCGCCCGTGTTGATGCCTTGGGACCGGGCCATCAGCTCGTTGTCACCGGTGGCCCGCAGCGCGACGCCGTAGCCGGTGCCGAGGAACCAGTACAGCAGCGCGCCGATCACCACGATGACGATCGCGAGGATCGCCACCGAGACCCAGGTCCGCACCAGCCCCGCTTCCTTCAAACCCGAGAAGATGGTCGTCGACCGCATCAGCGGCAGGTTGGCCTTGCCCATGATGCGCAGGTTGATGGAGTAGAGGGCGATCTGGGTGAGGATGCCTGCCAGCAGCGGGTTGATCCCTCCCCAGACGTGCAGGAGCCCCGTGATCACGCCCGCGAGCAGGCCAGCGACGATCGCCAGCGGGATCGCCAGCTGGAACGGCACGCCGTTCACGATCAGGATGGCCGTCACGGCCGCCCCCGTCGTGTAGGAGCCGTCCACCGTCAGGTCGGGGAAGTCGAGCACCCGGTAGGTCAGGTACACGCCCAGCGACATGATGGCGAAGAGCAGGCCGAGCTCGAAAGCGATGACCACGGGGCCGCCGCCTCAGAACTTCTTGGTCGCGCGCGAGACGATGGACTCCGGCAGGGTGAACCCCTGCGCGGTGGCGCCCGCCTCGTTGACGAACAGGTCGAACTCCTTCTGGGTCTCGACCGGGATCTCGCTGGCCGGGGTGCCGTTCAGCATCTTCACCAGGATCGCGGCAGCGTCGCGACCCTGCTGCGTGTAGTTGACCGAGAGGCCTGCCGCCGCGCCGCGCTCCATGGTGTTCTCGTCCGACGCGAACACCGGGGTGCCCTTGTCCTCGGCAACCTGCAGCACGGACTCGGCGGCCGAGACGACAGCGTTGTCCGTGGGAATCAGGAAGGCGTCGACGTTCAGCGACTCCGCCGCCTGCTGCACCTCGTTGGTGTTCGTGATCGTGGCGGTCTTGATCTCGAACCCGAGATCGGTGGCGAACTTCTCGGCCTCCGCCACCTGGACCTCCGAGTTCACCTCGCCCGAGGAGTAGACGATGCCGACGGTCTTCGCCTCCGGCAGCGCCTCACGGATCAGCTCGAGCTGCTCCTTCATCGGGTTGAGGTCGGAGGCGCCGGTGACGTTGGCGTCCGGCGCCTCCCACGAGGATACGAGTTCGGCGGCGACCGGATCGGTGACGGCGGAGAAGACGATCGGCCGGTCGGTGATGGCGGCCGCCAGCGCCTGGGCCGACGGCGTCGCGATGCCATAGAAGGCGTCGTAGTCGGAGGACGCGAAGGTGCCGACGATGCTGGTGAGCGTGCCCTGGTCGGCCTGCGGGTTCTGAGAGTCGATGGTGAGGTTCTTACCCTCCTCGTAGCCGGCCTCCTTCAAGCCTTCGACGAAGCCTGCGTAGGCGGCGTCGAGCGCCGGATGGGTCACGAACGTGATGGCGCCGATCTTGACCGCCGCCGGGGCCTCCCCGCCACCGGTGCCGGCCGACGACGTCTCCGTGGGCGTGGTGCCGGGATCAACTGGGGCGTTGCCGCCCCCGCACGCGGTCAGGGCGAACGCGGCGACGGCCGCGCCCGCGATAAGGGCCTTGAGCTTCATGAACTCTCCTCGGATTCTTCTTCAGGTAAATGTGGATACACAGTAGTTGGGGACGCGCGCCGTCCCCGGCGACACGCAGCGTCAGAGGGTGTGGTCCGCCTGCGCGATCACGTCAGCGGGGATCGCCACGCCCATGCGCGTGGCGGCCTCGGGGTTGACCGTGAACTCCAACGACTCCTGGATCTCCACGGGCGTCGTCGCGGGGTCGGCTCCCTCCAGGATCTTCACGGCGATCTTCGCAGTCTGGAAGCCCTGCGCCTTGTAGTCGGTGGCAAGGCTCGCGGCGGCGCCGCGGGCGACCGAGTCGGCGTCGGAGGTGAACAGCAGGCTGCCCTTCTGCTCCGCGGCCTGCACGAGGGACTCGATGGCACTCACGACCGTGTTGTCGTTGCCCACCCAGTAGGCGTCGACGTCGAGCGACTCCGCGGCCTGGGCGACCTCTGCCGAGTCGGTGACGGTCACGGTCTTCACCTCGATGTCACGGGCACTCGCGGCCCGCGACATGGCAGCAGCCTGGAACTCGGCATTGATCTCCTTGGAGGTGTAGACGATGCCGAGGGTCTTGATGCCGGGGAGGATCTGCTGCAGCCGGTCCAGCTGCAGGTCCGGCGGGATCTGATCCGACGTCCCGGTGACGTTGTGCCCAGGCTTCTCCATCGAGTCGACGAGGCCGGCTCCGACGGGCTCGGTCACGGACGCGAAAACGATCGGCCGGTCGGTGACGGCCTGGGCCAGCGACTGCGTCGGTGGTGTCGCGATCGTCAGGAAGAGGTCGTAGTCGCTCGAGGCGAACTTCGAGGTGATGTTCGCGAGGGTCTGCTGGTCGCCCTGAGGATTCTGGAAGTCGAGCGTGAGATTCTCGCCCTCGACGTAGCCGGCCTCCTTGAGCCCTTCCGTGAAACCCTCGTAGATCGCGTCCAACGACGGGTGGGAGACGATGGTCACGGCACCGATCTCCACGGTCGAGTTCTGTTCCTGCCCGCAACCGGTCAGCACCAGCGCGGACAGTGCGGCTCCTACAAGGAAACGGCGCAGCATCGGGGGCTCCTCTCGAGTACGGTGCCCAACCCTACTGGGCGACGCGGACAGAAAGTGAATGAGGGGCCCCGCACGGGGCCCCTCATCCTCAACGCGAAGTGAGCGTCACTTGGCCGCTTCAGCCTCGGCAGCGTCCTCGGCGACCTCAGCAGCCTCGACGACGGGCGCCTCTTCAACCTCAACGGTCTCGACGACCGGCTCGGCCTTCTTCTCCGCCTTGGCAGGCTTCGCGGTCTTCGCCTTCGGGGTCACCGGCTCCGTGATGATCTCGATGACCGCCATCGGGGCGTTGTCACCCTTGCGGGGACCGATCTTCGTGATGCGGGTGTAGCCACCCTCACGATCGGCGAGCGCCGGGGCGACCTCGTCGAACAGCTTCTTCACGAGACGATCCTCGGGGGCCGAGTTCTTCTTGTCGAAGAGGGTCGCGAAGACGAGGCGACGCGAATGAAGATCGCCGCGCTTGGCCTTCGTGATGACCTTCTCGGCGAGCGGCTGCACGCGGCGGGCCTTGGTCTCGGTCGTGGTGATGCGACCGTGCTCGATGAGCTGACCGGTCAGGTTGCGCAGCATCATGCGCTCGTGCGTGGCGCTGCCGCCCAGGCGGGCGCCCTTGGTTGGCTTGGGCATTGCTAGAACTCCAGTTGGTTAGAGGTGTGGGCGGTCAGTACTGCTCGGTCTCGGCGAAGTCCGAGTCCTCGTCGTAGCGCTCGATGGCCTGCAGCGGGTCGAAGCCCGGGTGCGAGTCCCGCAGCGCGAGGCCGAGACCCGCGAGAGTCTCCTTCACCTCGTCGATCGACTTCGAACCGAAGTTGCGGATGTCGAGCAGGTCCTCCTCGCTGCGGGCGACGAGCTCACCGACGGTGTGGATGCCCTCGCGCTTGAGGCAGTTGTAGGAGCGGACCGAGAGGTCGAGGTCCTCGACCGGCAGGTTCAGCGACTCGGTGATCTGCTCATCGACGGGCGACGGGCCGATCTCGATGCCCTCGGCCTCGACGTTCAGTTCGCGGGCGAGGCCGAACAGCTCGACCAGCGTGCGGCCGGCCGAGGCGACGGCGTCGCGCGGGGCGATCGAGGACTTGGTCTCGACATCGACGATCAGGCGATCGAAGTCGGTGCGCTGGGCGACACGGGTCGCCTCGACCTTGTAGGTCACCTTCAAGACCGGCGAGTAGATCGAATCCACGGGGATGCGACCGATCTCGGCCTCCGGGTCCTTGTTCTGCGCCGCGGAGACGTAGCCGCGTCCGCGCTCGACGACGAGCTCCATCTCGAGCTTGCCATGGTCGTTCAGCGTGGCGATGTGCAGGTCCGGGTTGTGGATCTCCACACCCGCCGGGGGCTGGATGTCGCCCGCGGTGACCGCACCGGCGCCAGCCTTGCGCAGGTACATGACCACCGGCTCGTCCTCCTCCGAGGACAGCACGAGGCCCTTGAGGTTGAGGATGATCTCGGTGACGTCCTCTACGACGCCCTCCAGGGTGGAGAACTCGTGCTGGTTGCCCTCGATCTTGATGCTGGTCACAGCCGCGCCCGGGATGGACGACAGCAGCGTGCGACGCAGCGAGTTGCCGAGCGTGTAGCCGAAGCCGGGCTCCAGCGGCTCGATGACGAACCGCGAACGGAAGTCGGAGACGACTTCCTCGGAGAGGGTCGGGCGCTGAGCGATGAGCATTGACTTTCCTTCCCGCGCCAACCGCTATCTGATGGCGCGAACTTTGGTAGGGGTGGCCCAGAACGGGCCGGGAACGCCGTCGACCGGGTGCCCGGCCGACGGCGAACGCGTCAGATCACTTCGAGTAGAGCTCGACGATCATCTGCTCAGCCACGTCGATCGCGATCTGCTCGCGGACGGGGAGCTGGTGGACCAGGATGCGCATCCGGTTGGGGCGCGCCTCGAGCCACGCCGGCACGGCGCGCTCGCCGTGGGTCTCACGGGCGATGATGAACGGGGTCAGGTTCAGCGACTTCTCCGCGACATCGATGATGTCGTGTGCGCGGACGCGGTACGACGGGATGTCGACGCGAGCCCCGTTGACGAGGAAGTGGCCGTGCACGACGAGCTGACGCGCCTGGCGGCGGGTCGCGGCGAATCCAGCGCGGTACACGACGTTGTCGAGACGCGATTCGAGGATCTGCAGCAGACGGTCGCCGGTCTTGCCGGGGTGACGGTCAGCCTCCTCGTAGTAGCGACGGAACTGCTTCTCCAGAACGCCGTACGCGAAGCGCGCCTTCTGCTTCTCCTTGAGCTGCAGCGAGTACTCGGAGTCCTTGGTGCGGCCGCGGCCGTGGACACCCGGGGGGTACGGGCGGCGCTCGAAGGCCTTGTCGTTGCCGACGAGGTCAGTCCCGAGGCGACGGGACTTCTTGGTCATTGGGCCGGTATAACGAGCCATGGTGTTAGTCCTTTACTCTCGGGCTCAGACGCGACGGCGCTTGGGCGGACGGCAGCCGTTGTGCGGCACCGGGGTCACGTCGGAGATCGCGCCAACCTCGAGGCCGACGGCGCCGAGCGAGCGGATCGCGGTCTCTCGGCCGGAGCCGGGACCCTTGACGAAGACGTCGACGCGCTTCATGCCGTGCTCCATGGCGCGGCGGCCCGCGGCCTCGGCGGCCATCTGGGCAGCGAACGGCGTCGACTTGCGGGAGCCCTTGAAACCGACGGTGCCGGCGGAGGCCCAGGAGATCACGGCGCCCGTGGGGTCGGTGATCGAGATGATGGTGTTGTTGAAGGTGCTCTTGATGTGCGCCTGGCCGGCGAGCACGTTCTTCTTTTCCTTGCGGCGCACCTTGGTCTTGGCGGCCGCCTTGCGGCTTGCAGTAGCCATTAAGTCTTTACTCCTTGAGTCCTGAGAAGGCCCAACCCGTCAGGGTCAGCGCGCCTTCTTCTTGCCAGCGACGGCCTTCTTCTTGCCCTTGCGGGTGCGCGCGTTGGTGCGGGTGCGCTGACCACGAACCGGGAGCCCGCTGCGGTGGCGGCGGCCCTGGTAGTTGCCGATCTCGACCTTGCGACGGATGTCGGCGGCGACGCTGCGGCGCAGGTCACCTTCGGTCTCGTAGTTGGCCTCGATGTGGTCGCGCAGCGCGACGAGCTGGTCGTCGGTCAGCTGGTGGACTCGGAGATCGCCGCTCACACCGGTGGCGGCGAGGGTCTCGGCGGCACGGGTCTTTCCGATGCCGAAGATGTAAGTCAGTGCAACCTCGAGGCGCTTTTCGCGCGGGAGGTCGACACCAATGAGGCGTGCCATCAGGCGGTACCTTTCCTGGGTTTTCGGTCCCTGCCCTTTCGGGGCTGGTCTCAGGACCGCGAAGGTGTGTGGCGTGACGCGTCCTCGTCGCCTGTGGTGCCTCTCGGGCGCCGACGGGGCCTTGGCCTTCGTCCAAGGGTGGGGGTCCCGTGAGGGACCCGTGCGTGCACGTTGCTTCAGTTGTCGGCGGAGCGGGGCGGTTGCCCTCTTCCGCGGTGTTCTACTCGCCCGAGGCCTCACGGCCTCAGGGTCAGCCCTGACGCTGCTTGTGGCGCGGGTTGTCGCAGATCACCATCACACGACCGTGCCGGCGGATGACCTTGCACTTGTCGCAGATCTTCTTGACGCTCGGCTGAACCTTCATTCGAGCAACCTTTTCAATCGGCGACTGGGAGCGCGGACGCGCCCAATCTTGTGTTGGATGAATCTCGGCCATCGCCCCAGGCACGCGAGCGCGTCCGGGCAGAGACGACCGACGCACAACCTTACGCCACCACGCGGGTATTCCACAAAACGCCAAACGCGCCCTCCCCGAGCGGGGATGGCGCGTCAATGGCGGGGCGGCGTCGGCTACTTGTGCCGGTAGACGATCCGGCCACGCGTCAGGTCGTAGGGGGACAGCTCAACGACGACACGGTCGGCAGGCAGGATGCGGATGTAGTGCTGGCGCATCTTGCCGCTGATGGTCGTCAGAACCTTGTGGCCGTTGGCCAGCTCGACGCGAAACATCGCGTTGGGCAGCGCCTCGACCACGGTGCCCTCAAGCTCGAGGGCTCCTTCTTTCTTCGCCATGAACTCTCATTCTGTTCTCGCCTCTTCACGACTGCGGCATCGGGTGCCACCGAGGCTGTTCGACCGGCCATTTTACGCTCAGTGGCCCCGGAACCCAAACCGCCCGCCGAGCGCCCGGATCGAAGCCGATAGAGTCGCCCCATGTTGCATTTCGCCGTCCAGTACACCTATGTCGAGGACGCCGCCGCGCTCGACGCCACCCGCCCCGCGCACCGCGACTACCTGAGGACTCTGCTCGACGGACCGCTGCTGGCTGCCGGCCCGCTCGTCGGCTCTCCCCTGCCCGGCGCGCTCCTGATCTTCCGCGCCGAGAGCGCCGACGCCGTCGTCACCCTCTTGGACCAGGACCCCTTCTGGACCGAGCGCCTGATCGTGGAGCGCAGCGTCGAGCAGTGGAACCCCGTGCTAGGGGTGTTTGCCGCTTAAGCACCGGCTCACTGGTTTCACTTCGACACGACGCCGCGCTTCGCTTGCGCGTCGGCTCAGTACGGCGCGACACGGACGCTCATTCCTCGCGGTCCGGCTCGACCAGCGGGGCTCACCTAACCGCGTCAGACTCGACGACCCACGTGTTGCAGTCGCCCATCGTCTCGGCGTAGAGGCCGCGGGTGCCCCAGTAACGCAGCGAAGCGCGGGTGCCATGCGCCCTGTCCTCGCGCATCCGGTCGAGGCGGGCGATCCAGCCGTCGTAGGCCGCCTGGTCGAAGGTCACCGCGTCGTTGCGGCGCGTCATCGCTGCCGACCAGCACACCGCCTGGAGCTCAGATCTGCGCTCCAGCTGCAGACCGCCCCGTGCGACAAGTCGGTTGGCGGTGATCCCGAACAGTGCCTGCAGGTGGTGCCCGTACTCATGGGTGACCATCTCGGCGACCGCGAGATCCCAGGACTGCGCCTGTGCGAGGTGGCCGTCGCCGAAGTGCACGGAGCCGGTACCGACGGCGCAGTAGAACGCCGGAGCGTCGACGTGACCGCACTCACTGTCCGAACCGTCGCCGACGAAGAAGTGGACGGCAGGCTCGAGCGTCGAGAGGCCGAACTCTACGAGCACGGGACGCCACCCCGCGTGGACGCAGTGCCACTGGGCCTGCACCGCGGCCTGCCACTCTCCCACCTCGCGGACTCGGGCGGGCGCAGGGCATCCGGTCAGGGCGACGGGAACGACGTCGTTGATCGCTGCCGACTGCGCGGCGAACAGCGGCGAGGTCGGGTCAGGCTCGGGGAGCGGGTCCCAGGAGACGGGCGGAAGCCGCCAGGGCTCGACCGAAGGAGTCGGCGGAGCGCTGGGAGGCACCTCGGCCGGGCGGACTGTCGGGTGCAGCAAGGCAAGACCTGCGGCGACCAGTGCGCCGGCCAGAACGACCGCCAAAAGCGGCGCCCTCCCCCGACCGGGTGCCGGACCAGCGGACCGGCGCGGCGCGTTGCCCTCCATGCACGTCTCAGAAGAGGAAAGCGATCAGCAAGAGCAGCATCGCGAGCAGCGTGACTCCCACCACGCCGACCATGATGGCCGCGGGGACCAGGCCGCGCGACGGCGCGACCTGCCCCGCCGGGAGTTTCCCCTGCTCGACGATGGCGGGGACGTTGTCCGCCGCGGCGGGCAGCCGCTCAATCACCGGGACGAGCTCGCCGAGCGTCCGCGCCGCGTAGACGAGGTCCATGTCGGCGGCGTACTGGTCGTGCGAGATACGCCCGTCCGCGAAGGCCTCGTTGAGCCGCCGCGTGATCGAGTCGCGCTCTGTGTCGTCGACGGGGTCGGCAGAGCGCTGGATGTACTTCGAGCTGGGAGGCAACGCCATGCGGACCATGATAGGTGGCGCGATCCGCGTGCCCGCGGCAAGTAAGCTGCCGCGCAGCGCACGTGAATCCTCACACCATCGTCGACGAGCAAGGAGCAGGCATGACACAGGAGTCAACGCAGGCCCCCGCTAGGCACACGATCTACGAGGTGGCCCACGCCGCAGGGGTGTCTATCGCCACCGTCTCGCGAGCGCTGAGCAAGCCCGAGGTCGTCTCACCGGGGACCCGCGAGCGGGTCCGCGCGGCTATCGAGCGACTCAACTACGTGCCCGACGGCGCCGCCCGCGCCCTCGCCGCGAGGCAGAACGAGGCCTACGCCCTGATGCTGCCCGAGTTGAGCGGGCCCTACTACGCGGAGCTGCTCAGTGGCTTCGAGGCTGCGGCGGCCGAGACCGGGGCCAGCGTCATGGTGACCCTCACGAAGGACAAGGGAGACCTCGACGGCATCGCGCGCCGGCTTGCCGGTCGCGTCGACGCGCTCGCCATTATGGGCAACGTCCACGTCTCCCAGACGACGCTCGACGCCATCCGACGGAAGATTCCCGTCGTCACCTTCGCCGGCAACTCCCACGGCGGCGTCGAGAGCCTCTCCACCGAGAACCATGCCAGCGCGCGCGAGCTGACCGCACACCTCCTCGACCAGCACCATCGGTCTCGACTGCTCTTCCTCGGCGACCCCAGCCTCGCTCCAGACATCCGGGAACGCCACGAGGGATTCGTCGCAGCGCACGACGAGCGCGGCCTCGCGTGCGCCGATCCCATCGCCTGCGCGCCGCTCGAGGCCGAGGGCGAGCACATCGGGAGCCTCGTCGCCACCGGGGACCTGCAGACGGATGGCCTTGTCTGCGCGAACGACGAGCTCGCCCTCGCCGTGCAGCGGCGCCTCCTCCAGGACGGCATCGACGTCCCCCGGCAGATCTCTGTGACCGGCTGGGACGACATGCTTGCTGCCCGTTACGTCACGCCTGCACTCACCACCGTCCGGCAACCCGTCCGGGAGCTGGGCCGCCGCGTCATCGAACGCATCCAGCACCTCCGGGGCAACTCACCGAACGAGGGTCACCCCCGTCGACTGCCCACATCGGTGGTCCTTCGCCAGTCCTGCGGCTGCACCTAAAAAGCCTTGCGCTCGCCATGAGGTCGGTGTACGGTCGATGTAAGCGCTTACTTTCATACGTAATTCGACCAGGTCGAGGCTCAACGACGTTCCTCGGGCGTACTGCCCGCCTCCGCGTCGCGACGAGTCGACGGCCGCGACAACTGAGGAGAGACAGATGCGACGCAGTCACAAGTTCGTTGCCCTGGCCGCTGCAGCCGCGATCACGCTCACGGGATGCGGCCGCGGATCCGAAGCTCCCGGGAACGGGGCCCCCACGAAGACAGGCGAGGCCGTCAACACCGAGAACGCCGCCGGCACTCTCGACGTGTGGGCCATGGGCGCCGAAGGCGAGAAACTCCCGGAGCTCGTGAAGGAGTTCACGGACGCGAACCCGGATATCAAGGTCAACATCACGCCTGTCCCCTGGGACTCGGCCCACGACAAGTTCGTCAACTCGATCACCGCGGGCACGACGCCGGACGTCGCCATGGTCGGAACCACGTGGATGGGCGAGTTCGCAGGCATGGACGCGCTGGACCCGACGCCGAGCTCCATCGACAGCTCGGTGTTCTTCGAGGGCGCTCACGGCACCACCGTCGTCGACGGAACCTCCTACGGCGTGCCCTGGTACGTCGAGACCCGCCTCGTCTACTACCGCACCGACATCCTCGCGAAGGCGGGCGCGACCGAGATCCCCACCGACCAGCAGGCGTTCAAGGATCTCGCGGCGACCGTCAAGTCGCAGAACGGCGTCACGTGGGGCATCAGCCTCCAGCCTGGCCAGACCGGCTCCTGGCAGACCGTCATGCCGTTCGCGTGGTCGCGCGGCGCCGCTGTGGCCAGCGACGACGCCTACATGTTCAACACCCCGGAGATGATCGAGTCGGTCGACTACTACGGCTCCTTCTTCGCCGACGGCATCTCCGATCCCGAGCCGCCCCAGGGCCAGACCGAGTCCGACTTCGTGAGCGGCAAGGTGCCGATGTTCATCTCCGGACCGTGGATGATGAGCATCGTCGAGGATTTCGCCGCCGAGGACGGCGACGGCAACTTCGGCGAGAAGTACGACGTCGCTCCGATCCCCGCTGCCAACGGCGCCAAGAGCAGCTCGTTCATCGGCGGATCCAACCTCGCCGTCTTCAAGAACACCGACAGCCGCGACGCGGCATGGACCCTCGTCGAGTGGCTGAGCCAGCCCGAGACCCAGGTCAAGTGGTACGGCCTGACCAGCGACCTCCCCTCCGTCCAGGCCGCGTGGGACGACCCCGCCCTGACGGCCGACGCCAAGCTGGCCAAGTTCGGCGAGCAGCTGCTGACAGCGCAGGCCCCGCCGTCGTTCCCCTCCTGGGAGCAAGTCGCGAAGGCCTTCGACGGTGAGATCGAGAAGGTCGCCAAGCAGGGCCTCTCGGCCGAGGAGGCCATGCAGGCCACCCAGGCCCAGGCGGACTCCATCGGCACCGGTCGCTAGCCATGTCCGCCCCCGCCACGGCGCCGTCGGCGCCGGTCGGCAGGGACAGTGTCCGCTCCTCCAAGCGCGCGCCGGGCGCGCGGTTGGAGGAGCGGGCGGGGTGGCTACTCACCCTGCCGTTCCTGCTGCTCTTCCTGGTCTTCACAGCCTGGCCGGTGATCCAGTCGGTGTTCTTCTCACTCACCGACATCCGCAACCGCGACCTGCGCACCCCGTTCGACGTCAACTTCGTCGGCCTCGACCAGTATGCGAAAGCGCTGACCGACCCGATCTTCCAGAAGGCCGCCCTCAACACGGGGTTCTTCGTGATCGTGGGCGTCCCGCTGACCCTGATGGTGGCGCTCGCCGCCGCCATCGCCCTGAACAGCGGGATCACCAGGCTCCGGTCCGTCTTCCGGCTGGGCTTCTACACCCCGGTCATCACGTCCATCGTGGCGGTGGCCGTCGTCTGGCGGTTCCTGCTCCATCCCGAGAGCGGGCTCGTCAACACGGTCCTGGGATGGGTCGGGATCACCGGCCCGAACTGGCTGGGATCCACCACCTGGGCAATGCCGTCGCTGATCGCTATGGCGGTCTGGCGCAACTTCGGCACCGCGATGATCATCTTCCTCGCCGGCCTGCAATCGGTGCCCGAGGAACTGCATGAGGCCGCGGCCATCGACGGCGCCTCCACCTGGCAGCGATTCCTCAACGTCACCGTTCCCATCCTCCGCCCCACCATCTTGTTCGTCTCGGTCACTACGGCCATCGGCTATCTCCAGTTCTTCGAGGAGCCGTTCGTGATGACCAACGGCGGTCCGTTGAACTCCACCATCTCCGCATCGATGTACACCTACCAGCAGTTCAGCTTCGGCAACTACGGCTTCGCGGCCGCGCTGAGCTACCTCATCTTCCTGGTCATCGCGATCGTCACCGTCGTCCAGTTCCGCTTCCTCTCCGAGAAGGACTGACCCATGGCAACCAAAACCGGCTTCCGCCGCCGTTGGTGGCTCTACCTCGTCCTCACCGTGGCGTTGCTGCTGGTCATCACGCCGTTCGTGTGGATGGTCCTCGGCGCGTTCAAGACCAGCTCCGAGCTGCGCCAGACTCCGCCCACCTGGTGGCCGAACAACCCGACGCTCGACAACTTCGCGCAGCTGTTCAGTCGGCTCTCCTTCGACGTCTATTTCACCAACTCAACCGTTGTTGCGGTCGCCGTGACGACGGCCAACCTGCTCTTCTGCTCCATGGTCGGCTATGCGCTGGTCATGCTGAACTTCCGGGGGAAGAAGCTCATCTTCTCCCTGATCATGGGCACGCTCATGATCCCCGGCGTCGTCACCTTCGTGCCACTGTTCGTCCTCGTCGCCAACATGGGTCTGGTGAACACGCTGCCGGGCCTCATCCTTCCGTTCCTCGTGGGCCCCTTCGGCGTCTTCCTGATGAGGCAGTTCATCAGCGGGCTCCCGAAGGAGCTGGTCGAGGCCGCCAGGATCGACGGCAGCGGAGAGATCCAGATCTTCCTGCGAATCATCCTTCCCCTCCTCGGACCCGCGCTCGCGACCCTCGGCATCCTGACGTTCCTCGGCAGCTGGAACAACTTCCTCTGGCCGCTCGTCGTGGCGCAGACCAATGACACCTACACCCTTCCCGTAGCCCTCGCGCTCTACTCCACGGGACAGAACCAGACCGAGTACGGCCTGCTCATGGCGGGCGCGACCGTCGTCGTCCTGCCGGTACTCGTCGTCTTCCTGATCTTCCAGAGGCGGTTCATTCAAGGCATCGCCACCACCGGTATCAAGTAACCCTA
Source organism: Tessaracoccus sp. (assembly GCF_016714275.1). Lineage (GTDB taxonomy): Bacteria > Actinomycetota > Actinomycetes > Propionibacteriales > Propionibacteriaceae > Arachnia. Next base: position 102,337 of record NZ_JADJNP010000001.1, read on the forward strand.
GGAGCACCAATGCCCTCCTCACCGTTCCCCCTTCCTCCCCTCAATCGCCGCACCGTCCTGAGCGGCGGCATCGCTGCGACGGCGTTGGCCGCCCTCCCCGTGGCCGCCGAGGCCCACGGCAAGCGGCCAAAGCCCCGAAAGCCGACGCGCCCGGACAAGGCCACCCTCATGAGGTGGGCCCGAGACACCTGGCGCTCGATGGCAGCGATGACCGATCGCCGCACGGGCCTCGTGTCCGACAGCGTCACAGGCAACCTGAAGAAGACGGCCGCCTACACCTCCCCCACGAACATCGGTGGCTACCTGTGGAGCACGCTCGCGGCCCGCGACCTCCGCATCATCTCGCGGGAGGAAGCCTCCGCGCGCATTCGGCAGACCCTGCGAACGCTGGATCGGATGGAGCATCACGACGAGGCGGGAATGTACTTCAACTGGTACGACCCACGCGACGGCTCCGTCATCCTCGAATGGCCCGAGGACGGCAATCCCGTGGAGCCCTTCGTCTCCAGCGTGGACGCGGCATGGCTCGGCGCCGCGCTGCTCGTGGTGCGGAACGGGGACCGCCAGAACCGCAAGCTGGCCGGACGGCTCTTCGAGAAGATGCGCTTCGACGTCTTCGCCGATCCCACTCACCCCCGCCCCTACCTCAACTATGGCGGCTATTACCTCACCGAGCCCACACGACTGACGGCACCACCGCCCACCGTCGAGCGCAACCTCATCGGTAAGGGAAGGCCCGTCTGGTACACGAGAGACCATCACTACGACACCGTCGTCTCCGAGACGAGGATCACCACCTATCTCGGCATCGCCAAGAGGCAGGTGCCTGCCGAGTCCTACTTCCAGTCCTGGCGGACGTTCCCGCCCGACTGGGACTGGCAGGAGATGACGCCTGTCGGCGAATGGCACACCTATCGCGGCGTCGAGGTCTTCGAAGGCGCCTACGACTATCTGGGAATGCAGACCGTTCCCGGCTGGGGCGGATCCATGTTCGAGGAGCTGATGCCGTCGGTGTTCGTGCCCGAGACGACCTGGGCACCGAAGTCCTGGGGGAAGAACCACCCCCGCCATGTCGCCACCCAGCGCGCGCATGGTCTCGCGGAGTACGGCTACTGGGGGTTCTCCCCCGCAAGCGACCCCTTCGGCGGATATGCGGAATGGGGGGTCGACGCCCTCGGCATGCGCCCCGACGGCTACTTCTCCGACGTCGAGCACACCGACTTCCACTGGCTCACGAACCCGAAGCCGGACTTCGGCGACGGAGTGGTCACGCCGCACGCGGCTTTCCTGGCGATGATGCACGAGCCGAAGGACGCCTACGACAATCTCGTCCGGATCGAGCGTGACTTCGACTCCTACGGCCGCGGAGGGTTCTACGATGCAATCGCGACACGGTCTGGTCAGGTGGCACGACGACACCTCTCCCTCGACCAGTCGATGATCCTCGGTGCGCTGGGCAACGTGCTCGCCGACGGCAACATCAGGCGGTACTTCACCGCCGGCGAGGTGGCCGCGCGGGTACGTCCGGTGATCGCGCCCGAGGTGTTCGCCCCGCTCGACTGACAGGAGAATCAACGATGCTCACCCTCCACACCGATCCCTCCGGTGTCCACTACCGCGACCTGAACCGCAACGGGACCATGGATCCCTTCGAGGATCCTCGACTCCCCGTGTCCGAACGTGTCGACGACCTCCTTGGCCGGCTCTCCCTCCCGGAGAAGATCGGCCTGATGTTCCAGACCGTCATCGAGGCAGGACCCGATGGATCGGTGTTGGAGGGTGCGGGCGCGATCAGCAAGTCGGCCACGTCGACGGTGGTCAAGGAGAAGCACCTCACCCACTTCAACGTCCACAAGCTCGGGAGCCCCCGCGACGCGGCCCGCTGGCACAACGCCGTTCAGGAACTCGCGGAGGAGACGTCGCATGGCATCCCCGTCACCATCTCCAGCGACCCCCGCCATTCGTTCGCGGAGAACGCCGGCGCCAGCTTCGCGGCGGGAAGCTTCTCCCAGTGGCCCGAGATGATCGGCCTCGCCGCCCTGCGCGACCCTGCAGGTGTGCGTCGGTTCGCCGCCATCGCGCGGCGCGAGTACACCGCCGTCGGCATCCGCGCCGCCCTGCACCCCACCCTCGACCTCGCGACCGAGCCGCGCTGGGCACGCCAAGCGCAGACCTTCGGCCAGGATCCGAGCCTCGCCACCGAACTCGGTGTCGCCTACATCGAGGGGATGCAGGGTGAGGAGCTCGGCGCCGGCAGCGTCGCCTGCACGGCGAAGCACTTCCCCGGCGGCGGCGCGATCAAGGACGGTGAGGACTCACACTTCCCCTACGGCGCCGAGGCCGCGTACCCGTCGCAGAGCCAGGAGGCCCATCTCCAGCCCTTCCCCGCGGCCATCGCGGCGGGCGTGAGCGCCGTCATGCCCTACTACTCGAAGCCGATCGGCCTCACGCTCCGCGGCATCCGCGCCGAGGAGGTGGGGTTCGGCTACAACCGTCCCATCGTCACCGAGTTGCTCCGCCGCGAGCTCGGCTTCGAGGGCGTCGTCGTCTCCGACTGGGAGCTGGTCAACGACAACCACGTCGGTACCCAGGTGCTGCCCGCACGTGCGTGGGGCGTCGAGCACCTCGATCCCCACGGCAGGATGGAGCTGCTGATCGAGGCGGGGTGCGACCAGTTCGGCGGAGAGGAGTGCGTGGAGCTGCTCGCCGATCTCGTCGCCCAGGGGCGGGTCTCCGAGGACCGCATCGACGAGTCCGCGCGCCGGATCCTCGCCGTGAAGTTCAGGCTCGGCCTCTTCGACGACCCCTACGTGGACGAGGACGCCGCCGCCGACGTCCTCGGATGTCCGGAGTTCGTCGCGGCGGGCCACGAGGCGCAGGCGGCCTCCCTCACCGTCCTTGCTGGCGCCGAGCACCTGCCCCTCACCGGCCGACCCCGCGTCTACGTCGAGGGCATGTCTCCCGCCGCGGCCGCGCGGCTCGGCGACGTGGTGCAGCGTCCCGAGGACGCGGATCTCGCGATCGTTCGGCTCCGGGCGCCCTGGGAACCTCGAGACGACCTCTTCCTTGAGGCGTGGTTCCACCAAGGCTCGCTGGAGTTCGGCCCCGGCCTCGCGGTGCGTCTCTCCCGGATCGCCGCGCAGTGCCCGCTCGTCGTCGATGTGTTCCTCGACCGGCCGGCCGTCCTCACGCCGTTCGTCGGCCTCGCCACGGTCCTCACGGCCAACTACGGCACCAGCGACGACGCGCTCGTCGACGCGTTGACGGGAAGGATCGCGCCCGTCGGGCGACTGCCCTTCGACCTCCCCCGGTCCATGGCGGACGTCAGGAATCACCCGGAGGATCAGGTCGGGCTCGCCGACCCGCTGTTCCGGGCCTAGGTGAGCCCGCCGCCCGGCGCACCCAGCTCAACTCCGTCTGAGCGGGGCGCCCGGCGAGCAGCGCGCCGTCCACGACGTAGCCTTCCTCCCTGCCTGTGAGGTACCCGACAAGCCTTTCGCGCCAGTCGGCGACCTCCTCGGCCCGCGACGCCTCCGCGACCAGATTGCGCAGCTCCTGCGGATCGGCGTCGAGGTCGAAGAACTGCTCGACGCCCGAGCCGGAGAACCAGATGAACTTGCGGTGCCCATCGGTCACCCACTGCATCGACTCGTTGCCGAACACCTCGTAGACGTGCTCGCCGTGGATCTCGGTGCGCCAGCCGGGCGCATCTTCAGCCTCAGCCATCAATGGGAGGACGCTCGCTCCGTCGACGCCGTCCGGGACGGGGATGCCCGCGATGTCGAGCACCGTCGGCATCACGTCGCGGAGTTCGACGACGGCGTCGCTCCTCGGTCGCACCGCGCGTCCGCCGGGGAGGCGGACGATGAACGGCACCCGCGCGCTGCCCTCGTAGCCGACCGACTTCCGGTAGAAGTGGTGGTCGCCCATCATCTCTCCGTGATCGGAGACGAAGAGGATGGCCGTGTTGTCGAGCAGGTCGAAGTCGCTCAGCAGTTCCACCAGACGATTCAGCTGGTGGTCGATGTGCGTGATCAAGCCGTAGTAGCCGGCGGCCGCCCGGCGGTGCACGTCGGGGTGTTGGCGTCCGAACATACCCTCGGCTTCGTGGTCGCGCCGGTGCTCGGCGAAGTCCTCCACCCACTCCCCGACAGGCGGCTCCGGAATGCCGGCCTGGAGATACTGGTCAAGGGCCCAGCCGGGAGGATCGAACGGGGCATGCGGCCGGTGGAAGGAGAGGTAGAGGAAGAACGGGTCGGTGACGTCGCGCCGGTGGAACCACTCCGTGGCCTCTGACAGGACCCAGTTCGTGGGATGGTGCGCCTCAGGCTTGTCCCACGGCCTCGCCATCAGGGAGTTGCAGCCGACGCCGTGGTCGGTCTCCGCCGCGGACGCCATGCCCGGCTGCCGCCGCAGCCAGGTGACGTAGTCGTCGATGGCGGCGAGGTTCCGCCCGGACTTCCGTCGCGCGTGATGCAGGAACCCGTCATGAAGCCGCACATCGTCGAACCCGGCGCGCTCGCGTTCCGGAGAGACATGCATCTTCCCGATGGCCTGTGTCTGATATCCGTGCTGCCGCAGGATGCCCGGCATCGTGACAGGATAGAGCTGCCCGAACGGGAGGCCCTCCCGGTAGCCGAGGCGGCCGTGCTCCTCCTGCGACTTGCCCGTCAGCAGCGCGACCCGTGCCGGCACGCACGTGGGCGTTGCGGAATAGGCGTGCACGAAGGTGGTTCCTCCCGACGCGATGGCGTCGAGATAGGGCGTCCGCACCACCGGATGGCCCACGCCGCTCATCGCGTCGCCGCGCATCTGGTCGACGCAGATGAGGATGATGTTCGGGCGGTCCTTCATGGCTTCGCTGCTTCCGGAGATCATGGGGCGTCCACCCGACGGCGTCGCGGGGGTCAGTCGGCCAGCGGACCGAACCGATCGCCCAAGCGGGCCTCGCCACCGTCGGGCTCGGTCAGCACCCAGGTGCCCCGGCGGGTGAGGGCGACGGTGTTCTCCCAGTGCGCGCCACGGGCGCCGTCACGGCTGACGACCGTCCACTCGTCATCCAGCTCCCGGGTCTGGTGGGTGCCGCGCGTCAGCATGGGTTCGATGGCAAGAGCCATGCCCACCTCCAGCCGCGGCGTCGGGCGCGGGCGGTACCAGTTGGGCACGTCCGGCTCCATGTGCATCTCGGAGCCGATGCCGTGCCCGGTGTACTCGCGCAGCGTCCCGTAGCGGGTCGGCAGCCGCTTCACGTAGCCCTCGATGGCCTTCGACACGTCACCGACCCTGCCGCCGGCCCGCATCGCCCGCGCTCCGGCCCACATGGCCTCACACGTCGCCTCGGCGAGGGCGACATCGGCGGGGTCCGCCGTGCCGACGATGACAGTGCGGGCTGCGTCGCCGTGCCAGCCGTCGACGATGGCCCCGAAGTCGATCGAAACGACGTCGCCGTCGGCTAGCGCCCGATCGCGCGGGATGCCGTGGACGAGTTCGTCGTTGACGGAGATGCAGGCCACGCCGGGGAAGGGGGCGCCGTAGTCGGCGCCGTACCCGAGGAAGGACGAGAGTGCGCCGTTGCGGGCCAGCACCTCACGGCCGATGGCGTCCAGCTCCAGCGTGGTGACGCCGACGGCGGCGGCCCCACACATCTCGGCGAGTCCCTCGGCCACCACGAGGCCCGCGCGTCGCATCGCGACGAGCTGCTCGGGGGTCTTGACCTCGATCCTGCTCACCGGGCGGCCGCGTGGGCGTCGACCTGGGCGAACATGCGGCGCTGCACGTCCTCGATGGAGCCGGTTCCGTCGACCTCGACAAGGATTCCCTGGAACTCGTAGTGGAAGATCAGCGGCATCGTCGCGCCCGCGTAGACCTCCATGCGGCGGCGAATGGTGTCCTCGTTGTCGTCGGCGCGGCCCTCGACCTTCGCGCGGGCCAGGAGCCGCTGCACGAGCGCCTCAGCCTCCACGTGCAGCGAGACCACGACGTCGAGAGCCTCGCCCTGGGACCTGAGGTAGTCGTCCAGGAAGTGCACCTGGTGCATCGTGCGGGGAAAGCCGTCGAGGAGGAACCCTCCCGCGCAGTCGGGCTCCGCGAGGCGCACGGCGACGATCTCCTCGGTCACGTCGTCCGGTACGTACTCGCCCGCGTCGATCAGCGCCTTCACCTTCACGCCCAACGGCGTCCGGTTCTTGATGTGGTAGCGGAAGATGTCCCCGGTGGAGATCGCGGGTACGTGGTAGCGCTCGGCCAGCGCCGTCGCCTGAGTGCCCTTGCCCGCGCCGGGAGCACCCATGATCAGCAACCTCACCTGAGGAAGCCCTCGTAGTTGCGCTGCTGGAGCTGGCTCTCGATCTTCTTCACGGTGTCAAGGCCGACGCCGACGATGATGAGGATCGAGGTGCCACCGAACGGGAAGTTCTGTCCCGCGCCGACGAGCACGAAGGCGAGGGTCGGGATGAGCGCGATGACCGCCAGATACAGCGAGCCGGGCGCCGTGAGCCGCGACAGCACGTAAGCCAGGTAGTTCTCCGTCGGCTTGCCCGCGCGGATGCCGGGGATGAAGCCGCCGTACTTCTTCATGTTGTCCGAGACCTCTTCGGGGTTGAAGGTGATCGACACGTAGAAGTAGCAGAACGCGATGATGAGGAAGAACTGAGTGAGCGTGTACACCCACGAATGGGTCTGACCGCTGAAGTGAAGCGCGACCCACTCGGAGAAGGCGCCCTCGGGCCGGAAGGTGGCGTACAGCACCGGGAGGTACATGATCGACGACGCGAAGATGACGGGGATGACGCCCGACTGGTTGACCTTCAGCGGAATGTAGGTCGTCGACCCGCCGACGAGGCGACGACCGACCATCCGCTTGGCGTACTGGACGGGGATGCGTCGCTGGCCCTGCTCGATCCAGACGATGGCCAGCATCACCAGGAGGCCGACGCCGATGACGGCGAAGAAGAGGAACCAGCCGGTCGCTCCGGGCTTGCCGATCTTGACGGCCCAGAGACCCGCCGGGAAGCTGGCCGCGATCTGGGTGAAGATCATGATGGACATGCCGTTGCCGACGCCGCGGTCGGTGATCAGCTCGCCCATCCACATGATGATGCCGGTGCCTGCCGTCATGATCATGACCATCGTGACCAGCGGCAACAGCTCGTCGGAGTACAGGATGCCCTCACAGCCGGTGAAGAGCTGGCCCGTGCGCGCGAGCGTCACGAAGGCCGTCGCGTTGAGGACCGCCAACACCAGCGTCAGATAGCGCGTGTACTCGGTGATCTTCTGCGTGCCCGAGGCACCCTCCTTCTTGAGGGTCTCGAGGCGAGGAATGACGACGGTGAGCAGCTGGAGGATGATCGACGCCGTGATGTAGGGCATGATGCCCAGCGCGAAGATCGTCAGCTGGAGCAGCGCTCCGCCGGAGAACAGGTTGATGATCGAGTAGATGCCCGCCTGGTCGCCCTGAGCGGAGATTTCCAGACACTCCCTGATGCGGCCCATGTTCACGTTCGGCGACGGGAGCGTGGATCCGAAGCGGAACACGGCGAGGATGCCGAGCGTGAAGAGGAGCTTCTTGCGAAGATCCGGAGTCTTCAACGCGTTAGCGAGGGCGGACAGCATTCGAAATACTACTTTCGACGATCGTTTTGGGCGCTGCGGAGCCGGTCACGGCACGGCAACCCCCGCAGCCTACCAACCACGCGGCAGGCCACCAAAGTTGCGATCTCAAGACGCCGACGGGGCGGGACCGGTAAACCCGGTCCCGCCCCGTCGGCGGTATGTGTGTCAGCTGTCCTCAGACGAGGGCAGCGGAGCCGCCCGCGGCCTCCAGCTTCTCCTTGGCGGAGCCGGAGAAGGCGTTGGCGGTGACGGTCAGGGCCACGGACACGTCGCCGGTGCCGAGCACCTTGACGAGCGCGCCGTCACGCACAGCGCCGGCCTCGACGAGGTCGGCGACCGAGACGGCCCCACCCTGCGGGAACAGCTCGGCGATGCGGCCCACGTTGACGACCTGGTACTCGACGCGGAACGGGTTCTTGAACCCCTTCAGCTTCGGCAGGCGCATGTGGAGCGGCATCTGGCCACCCTCGAAGTTGGCGGGGACGTTCTTGCGAGCGCCGGTGCCCTTGGTGCCGCGACCGGCGGTCTTACCCTTGGATCCCTCACCGCGGCCAACACGGGTCTTCTCCGTCTTGGCGCCCGGGGCGGGACGCAGGTGGTGCAGCTTGAGCGACATGGTCACTTCACCTCTTCCACGGTAACGAGGTGGGCGACCGTGCGGATCATGCCGAGGACCTCGGGACGATCCTCACGGACCACCGAGTCGCCGATGCGCTTGAGGCCGAGGGTACGCAGCGTCGCGCGCTGGTAGTCCTTGCCACCCACCCCAGACTTTGCCTGGGTGATCTTCAGTTCAGCCATTACTTGGCCACCTCCTCCTTGGCAGCGCGGAGAAGGGCCGCCGGAGCGACATCCTCAACCGCCATGCCGCGGCGCTTGGCGACGGCCTCAGGCGTCTCGAGCTGCTTGAGCGCGTCGACCGTGGCATGCACCACGTTGATCGCGTTCGGCGAGCCGAGCGACTTGGCGAGCACGTCCTGCACGCCGGCGCACTCGAGCACCGCACGAGCCGAGCCACCGGCGATGACGCCGGTACCAGGCGACGCCGGGCGCAGGAGCACCACGCCGGCCGCCTTCTCGCCCTGCACGGGGTGCGGGATGGTGCGCTGGATCAGCGGCACGCGGAAGAAGTGCTTCTTGGCCTCCTCCACGCCCTTGGCGATCGCGGCCGGCACCTCCTTCGCCTTGCCGTAGCCGACGCCGACCATGCCCTCGCCGTCGCCGACGACGACCAGTGCGGTGAAGCTGAAGCGACGACCACCCTGGACGACCTTGGCGACACGGTTGATGGTCACCACGCGCTCGAGGTACTTGCTTTCTTCCTTGGGGGCCTGGCCACGACGATCGTCACGGCCACGACGGTCCCCGCCGCCGGAACGGCGCTGCTGGGTCTCACTCATCGTGATTACCTTTCCTTTCGTCGTATCAGAAGCCGAGGCCGGCCTCGCGGGCAGCGTCGGCCAGAGCCGCGATCCGCCCGTGGTACTTGTTACCCGCACGGTCGAAGACGACCTGCTCGACCCCGGCAGCCTTGGCGCGCTCGGCGATCAGGGTGCCGACCTGGGCGGCCTTCGAGGACTTGTCGCCGGCGGCCGCACGCAGGTCGGCCTCCATGGTCGACGCCGACACGAGCGTGACGCCCTGGACGTCGTCGATCACCTGAACGAACAGGTGACGCGCGGAGCGCGTGACGACGAGGCGGGGACGCTCGGCCGAGCCGTTGATCTTCTTGCGGCCGCGCAGCTGACGGCGAGCCCGCGAGGCGGACTTCGGGGCCAGCGTCTTGCTGTGCTTGATGGAGATGGCCATTACTTGCCAGCCTTTCCAGCCTTGCGGCGGACGTGCTCGCCCGCGTAGCGGACGCCCTTGCCCTTGTAGGGCTCAGGCTTGCGGATCTTGCGGATGTTCGCCGCGACCTCGCCGACGAGCTGCTTGTCGATGCCCTTGACCGTGAACCGGGTCGGGGTCTCGACGGTGAACTCGATGCCCTGCGGCGCGTTGACGACCACGGGGTGCGAGAAGCCGAGCGCGAACTCGAGCTGCTGCGGACCCTTGGAGATGACGCGGTAGCCGACGCCGACGATCTCGAGCTTCTTCTCGTAGCCATCGGTGACGCCGACGATCATGTTGCTGACCAGCGTGCGGGTCAGGCCGTGCAGCGAGCGGGACTGCCGCTCGTCGTTCGGGCGCGCGACCTCAAGCTGACCGGCCTCGTTCTTGGCGATCGTGATGGGCTCGGCGACGGTGAGCGTCAGGGCACCCTTGGGGCCCTTGACGTCGACCTGACGGCCGTCGAGCTTCACATCAACACCGGACGGGACGGCGATGGGGAGCCTGCCAATTCGTGACATGTTCTTTTCTCCTTACCTTCGCCGGGTCACCAGACGTAGGCGAGTACTTCGCCGCCCACGGACTTGGCCTTCGCCTCGCGGTCGGTCAGAAGACCCTGCGAGGTGGAGATGATGGCGATGCCGAGGCCGCCGAGGACCTTCGGCAGGTCGTTGGACTTGGCGTAGACGCGCAGGCCCGGCTTGCTGATGCGGCGCAGCCCGGAGATCGAGCGCTCGCGGGAGTCGCCGTACTTCAGGGTGACCTTGAGCACCTTGCCGACCTGGCCCTCGACCTCGGTCTGCTCGAACCCGGCGATGTAGCCGTTGCGCTTTAGGATCTCAGCGATGCCCACCTTGATCTTCGACGACGGCATGGACGTGGTCTCCTGGTACGCCTGATTGGCGTTGCGGACACGCGTGAGCATGTCCGCGATGGGATCAGTCATCGTCATGACTTGTTGCCTCTTTCTCACACCGGTTTCCGGGAGGCCCGGACCTGGTGTTAGTTAATGTTTCGATGAAGTGGGTCGGGTCACCAGGACGACTTGGTCACGCCGGGCAGCTCGCCGGCATGAGCCATCTCGCGCAGGCAGACACGGCAGAGACCAAACTTGCGGTAGACCGAGTGGGGTCGGCCGCACTTCTGGCAGCGGGTGTAAGCGCGCACGCCGAACTTCGGCTTGCGGGACTGCTTGACCTTGAGTGCTGTCTTTGCCATTGCTCAGCTCACTTCTTCTTCTTGGCGTAGAACGCGGGGCCGCGCTTGGCCTTCTGCTTCTTCGGGTCGTCGACGGCCTTGAAGGGGAAGCCGAGGTGCTTCAGCAGCGCGCGGCCCTCCTCGTCGTTGGTGGCGGAGGTCACGAACGTGATGTCCATGCCGCGCACGCGGTCGATCCTGTCCTGGTCGATCTCCAGGAACATGACCTGCTCGTTGAGGCCGAAGGTGTAGTTGCCGTTGCCGTCGAACTGGCGGCCGTTGAGGCCACGGAAGTCGCGGATACGGGGCAGCGCGAGCGTCAGGAGACGGTCGGCGAACTCCCACATGCGGTCGCCGCGCAGGGTCACGTGGCAGCCGATGGGCTGGCCCTCACGCAGCTTGAACTGCGCGATGGACTTGCGGGCCTTCGTCACGGCCGGCTTCTGGCCGGTGATCGCTTTCAGGTCGCGGATGGCGCCCTCGATGATCTTCGAGTCGCGGGCCGCCTCGCCGACGCCCATGTTCACCACGATCTTGGTGAGGCCGGGGATCTGCATGACGTTGGAGTAGGTGAACTCCTCCTGCAGCGCGGGCACGATCGTCTCGCGGTACTTCGCCTTGAGGCGCGGGATGGTGGTGGTCTCGCTCATCAGATCTCCTCACCGGTCTTGCGCGCGATGCGCACGGAGCGCTCGGCCTTGTACTCGGAGCCGTCGGGGCGACGCTTGGTGACCTCGACACGCTTGTAACCGACGCGCGTGACGACCTCCTTGCCGTCGACCTTCACCACGAGCTGCACATTGCTGGCGTGGATGGGGGCCTCGACGGTGATGATGCCGCCCTCGATGCGCTGGCCGTTGGCGCCCTGCGACTCGCGACGGTGACGCTTGACCAGGTTGACACCCTGGACGATGACCTTCTCGGCCTTCGGGTCGACGGCGATGATCTCGGAGACCACGCCCTTGTCCTTGCCCGAGATGACCTTGACGCGGTCACCCTTCTTGACGTGAAGACTCATGTCAGATCACCTCCGGGGCGAGCGAGACGATGCGCATGAACTTCTTCTCACGCAGCTCACGCGCGACCGGGCCGAAGATGCGGGTGCCGCGGGGCTCCCCGTCGTTCTTCAGGATGACGGCGGCGTTCTCGTCGAACTTGATGTAGGAACCGTCGGCGCGGCGACGCTCCTTCTTGGTGCGGACGACGACGGCCTTGACGACGTCGCCCTTCTTGACGTTGCCGCCAGGGATCGCATCCTTGACGGTGGCGACGATCGTGTCGCCGAGGTACGCATAGCGGCGCTTGGAGCCACCGAGCACACGGATGCAAAGGATCTCCTTGGCACCAGTGTTGTCGGCGACCCTCAGTCGCGACTCCTGCTGGATCATTACTTCTCCTTGTCTCACCGGTTCCGAAAGGCCTAGTGAAACTAGAAACGAACCCCCTGGATTTTGCCAGGAGGCAACCCCCAGCTCGAGGGAGAGGAGGCCGTGGCGATGTCTGGGAAAGGTCCCCCCGAAGGGGCACAGACCCAAGACAACTTCGGCAGTCTATCCCACAGGCCCGAGCGCGGGGAAATCGCCCAGCCGTGCCCGTCGCCGAGCCACGGCCGGAGGCCTCGCCGACCCGGTCGGATCACTTCCGTGGCTGAAAACGTCCTGTCCGCAGGGCTGAACCAGACAACGTGTACGCCGAAGTCAACTATCTGACTCTGACGCACACGCAGACGAGTCCCGGCTCACAGTGAACGTTTGCAGCCACAATGACGGCTGCGAGGGTCAGGCCGCGTCAACCGTCAGCGAGGCGAAGACCGCAGGAGCGCCGCATCCCGGGGAGCATGGGCGTAACGCTTCTTGCCAACCACGCTTGTAGAGCGCGGCGGCGACCTGACCGGCCACCAGGCAGGGCGCATCCCAGACATGTGTCCAGCGGTAACGCAGCGTGATCTCGTCGAGCGCGAGGCGGACGTCGTTGTCGCGGATGAGGTCGTCGGCCGTCGCCCTGCCCGGATGGGCGAGTTCGCCGTCGAGTTCGGCCCGCACCCCGAACTCCGGATACCAGCAGTCGGAGCGAATCCACCGCCCGCGAATCCGCTCCCGCTTCTGCCGGACAGATCGGGGCAGATTGTGCGCCCGCTCGACTCGGCGTAGGTACTCGAGTTCAAGATGAGACTCGACGCCGTCGGCGGTCTCCGCTGTTACCCGGAGAACGAAGTCACGGTGGCGTACCCGTCTACATCTGGCGAGGTAGCCGAGGAAGCGGGGCACGCTCATGCCGCGCTGGATCGCCTTGATCAAGAGGTCGAGCACGCTGGACGCAGTGGCCGCATCGTCGACGAGGTCTACAACCGTCTGCTCCAGGCAGGTTCTGGGTGGATCCCCCACTCTCGTCAGTGCGACCCGGGTGCGCCGAACCGCACACCTGGCGGTAGAGCGCAGACCGACCGAGGACGGCGTCGAAACCTCAAGCACTGGCGGCAGGTCACGGCGCAGGCCATGCAGGTAGGCGGCGGTCTGATGTGAGAACACGGCCCGACCAGCAGTCCACTTCTGGACGCAGAGGAGCCGTTGCTCTGTTGACGGCGGCTCCGACGACAGAACGAGCACGCCGTGGAACGGCCGCTGCCACTCGCCGTTGCCGACGCGGTTGGCGATCGTCCCGGGGCTGACCCCGGCGTCGATCAGCTCAGCTCGTGTGACGACGCCGCGATGCTCACGGCTCCACGTCGCGAAGGTCTTCCTATCCATGCGCCTGATCATGCACGCCCGCACCATACGGCGAAAGGCCCTCCGGGCTACCTGTGGATAAGTCTGCCGGGCACCCGCAAGGCAGCTGACCTTCATCGTGGCTGCAAACGTCCTCTGTGAGCCAGGACCAGGGTTAGCGTGTACGCCAAAGTCAACTATCTGACTCTGACACGCACGCTGACGTCGATCAATGCGTGGATCGAACGTTTACCGCCACGCTAACGCCGTAATCCCAGGCTCACTTGACCTTCGCTGTCGCCTTCGAGGTCTTCGTCACCGACGTGAACCCGGACTCGGAACCCTTCACCTTCACAGTGATCTTCCTCCCCTTATCCGCCTTCGCCAGCTTGTAGGACGACTTCGTCGCGCCTTTGATCTTCTTCCCATCACGTTGCCACTGATACGACAACTCCACCGTCGCTGGCTTCCACTTCCCGGCCTTGGCCTTCAGCGTCTTGCCGACCTTCGCCGTGCCGGTGATCTTCGGAACCGGCGTCGCCGTCAACTTCCCAACCTTCACGGCCGTCGTCGATTTCGACACCTTCGACGCCGATGCGTACATGGGCTTCGAGCCAGTGACCCTCACAGAGATCTTCTTGCCCTTGTCGGCCGCCACGAGCGTGTATGTCGACGTCGTCGCCTTCCTGATCGCCTTCCCGGAGCGCAACCACTGGTAGGCCAGTTTCACGCCGGACGGCCTCCAAGTCCCCGGCTTCGCCGTCAGCTTCTTCCCGACGGCGACCGTGCCCGTGATCCTCGGAGTCGGAGCCGTCAACGACCCAACAGGCGGCATAGCCGCGGCGACCGCGACAGTCTCGGCCGAGGTCTTCGACACCGACCTGTACCCCGCATATGCACCGGTCACCTTCACGCTGATCTTCCTGCCCTGATCGGCAGCGACTAGCTTGTACGTCGCGGCTGTGGCGCCTGAGATCTCCGTTCCCGCACGGAGCCACTGGTAGGAGACGGCGACGCCCGTCGGGCCCCAGTCCCCCGGCACAGCGCTCAGGGTGGAGCCCACCCTCACTGTTCCAGAGATCGTCGGTGTCCCCGCGGTTACCTCGTTCGCTACCGGATCCTCGGTGAGTCCGCAATCGACCCACTGGATCTCAAAGCCCTCCTCAGACTCCCGGTCCCCAACCTGCTTAAAGACGTTCCCCGGCATCAGACCCCAACCCCATGGGCCTCGGTAGAAGAGCCGGGCGTTAGCCTCGCGCTTTCATGACGGTGGGTGGACTGTAGCGGCCTGAGATAGCGAAAGTGCCCCTGACTTGGGATGATGTGTTTTGCGAAGAACAAATCGTCCAACAAGTGAGGAGCACCTTCGAGGTGAAGAGTACCGGCTCCTATCCCAGGGCTCATGTCGATACCGCCAAGGTGGCCGCGGTCGGGCAGGCCGGCGGGATCCTGTTGACCGAAACCATCCGCGCCGCCGGCCTCGACCAGGCCCTGTCCGAGGCGCTCACCAGGTGGCGCAAACCGATGGCAGTCCACGACCCGGGCAAAATCATCCTGGATCTCGCCCTGTCACTGGTCCTCGGTGGTGAAGCGTTGAGCGACCTCGCTACCCTGCGCGCCGAACCAGGCGTCTACGGCCCGGTGGCATCGGACCCGACCGTGTCCCGACTCATCGCCACCCTCGCCAAGGACGCGGACAAGGCCATCAAAGCGATCGCCGGAGCCCGGCAACAGGCCCGCGCCAGAGCCTGGGCCCTGGCCGGTCAGCATGCCCCCGACCACGCAGCCACTGCCGAGGATCCTGTGGTGATCGATCTCGACGCATCCCTGATCACCGCACACTCGGAGAAACAGCAGGCGGCGCCGACGTTCAAACGAGGGTTCGGGTTCCACCCGTTGATGGCGTTCGCCGACCACGGCCCCGAAGGCACCGGCGAAGCCTTGGTGGTCCATCTACGCCCCGGGAACGCGGGCTCGAACACCGCCACCGATCACATCACCGTCACCAAGGCCGCGTTAGCGCAGCTCCCGGGGAAGAATCCCCGCCCCGGCCGGAAGGTGTTGGTCCGCGCGGACGGCGCCGGCGGCACGAAGGACTTCACCGCCTGGCTCGCGACTCATCGGGTGTCGTACTCGGTCGGGTTCACGCTCCCACTCGACACCAGCACCCTCTACCAACAGGTCCCCGAATGGGTCTGGGTCCCAGCCCTGAACGCCGATGGTGAGGCGCGTGAAGGGGCGGATCTGGCCGACTTCACCGGCCTGCTCAACCTCGACGGCTGGCCTACCGGGATGCGGGTAATCGTCCGCCGAGAACGGCCCCACCCCGGCGCTCAACTCCGCTTCGATGACGTCGACGGCTACCGACTCACCGCCTTCGCCACCAACACCACCACAGGCACCCTGCAAGACCTGGAGCTCAGGCATCGTCGCCGCGCCCGCTGCGAGGACCGGATCCGGATCGCCAAGGACACCGGCCTGACCAACCTCCCCCTGCACGGGTTCAACGCCAACCGGATCTGGTGCCAGATCGTGGCGCTGGCCTCCGAGCTGCAGGCCTGGAGCGGGATGCTGGCCCTGGCCGGCCATGAAGCCCGACGTTGGGAGCCGAAACGGCTGCGCTACCGCCTCTACACCATCCCCGCGACCTTGGCCCGCCGCGCTCGCCGCGTCGTCCTGCACCTCACCGAACAATCCCGCTGGGCCGAGCTGATCATCAACGGCATCGGCCGCCTCCGAGACCTACCGGCACCCGCGACCTGACCCCCGGGCCCCCCCCTGTCCCCCCGAACCTGAAACCTCCCGGCCTGGAAACCCGCACCGCAGACGTCACGCGGAGCCTTGTCACACCCACCTGCAAGAATCAGATCTGCCTCGACGCCACCGGCGCCGACAAGCCCCAAACGGGCCCCTCATGAAAGATCGAGGTTAGCCGGAATTTCGCGGGCTTCCCTAAGCCAACTGCCACCAGGCTTGACGTCGAAGTCGTTCCCCAGGATGTGATAGCCGGTCTCCTCGTTCCACCATCCAGCGACAAGGTAGACCGCCCAATGTTCGGAAGGATTGGTGAACTGCAGGCCCCCTTCCACGCAAGAGACCGCTATCTGGGGATCCTTCGTGGGCACCTGGGGGCAGAACCACTTGACCGGCACCTGAAGTTCAAAGGACTCGGCACGCTGAGACTGCATGTTGGTGGATACGATCGTCAGAGGCACACTGCTGACACCGGAGAAGGCGCGCAGCGTCGCGTCATCAGACCGCCCAACTAGCTGCGCCTCATGAGCCCACTCATCCCCCGCATAGTCTCCGATTCGGACCTCACCGTGCGACGTCGACATGAACAGTTTTGTGTCATGTGAGCGATTCTCGATCCGGAACGTCTGGCAGCCGGACGTGCTGATCCTAAGGTAGTCGTTCTCTAGCACAGGGGCCGAAGCTGACTCGGCTGCGCTGGGCAGAATGGCTGCCGTCTGGAGCGCCAACACGAACGCCGTCACTGCAACCGCAATCCTTGACCTGAATCGCATGTCTCCCCCTTGAACGACCAACCGATCCATGCAGTTGACCGTACCGGTTACCCCCCCCCGCAACTCTTGGCGCAATCCTCGCTGTCAAGAGGCGTGAGAACAGTCCACCTGAAGTAGGTCTACTCGCTGCGCAGGGCCTCGACGGGGTCCTTGCGCGAGGCGGCCGAGGCCGGGAGCAGGCCGGCGAGAGCGGTGAGGGCCATGCTGATCACGACGAGGATGCCCGCGGCCGCCCAGGGCAGCTGGGCGATGTTCTCGACGTCGAAGTTCGAGTAGACGATCGCGTTCGCGGGGATGGTGATCAGGAACGTGATCGCGACCCCGAGGGCACCCGCAACAAAGCCGATGATGAGGGTCTCCGCGTTGAAGACGCGCCGGATATCGCGCTTGCTCGCACCGATCGAGCGGAGGATGCCGATCTCCTTCTTCCGCTCCAGCACCGAGATGTAGGTGATGACGCCGATCATGATCGAGCTCACCACCAGGGAGATCGCCACGAACGCGATCAGCACGTAGCTGATCATGTTGATGATGTCGGTCACCGAGCCCATCAGGGCGCCGACGAAGTCCGAGTAGGTGATCGCGCGGTCCTCGAGGCCCTTCGCGCGCATGCTGTCGCTGTAGTCGTCGAGGATCCGGGTGACCTGCTCCTTGGACTCGAAGTCGATCGGGTACAGGTCGATCCGCGACGGGTTGTCGAAGTCCGCCCAGCCGAGCCTGCGGAGGTTCGCCTCGTAGCTCGCCGACTGGGTCGACGCCATCGACACGAGCAGCTGCGTCAGCTCCTCCTTGTTGCGCTCCATCTTGAACGCGTCCATGAAGGCGTCCTGGTCGATGCCCATGGCTTCCGACATGTTGTCGGCCAACTGCCCCATGCTGGTCTCCAGCGCAGAGGAGATCTGCGACGTCAGCGCGGACGTCAGCTTCGACGACACCTCGCCCATGTACGCGGCCATCACCTGCTGCATGTAGTCGGCAAGGACGCCCTGGAGCTGCGCCTCAAGTGCCGACGTGTCGATGTACCCCGCGGCCTCCCCCACCAGCTTCCTCCCCTCGGGAGAGTCGAGGAAGGCGGGGAAGTTCGTCGCGGCGTCGGTGGGGTCGAGCCCCTTCCCGACGGCGAACGCCAAGTAGCCCTCCACCAGGCGCTCCGCGAGGCCGGGGTTCGGGTTGGGCTGCGGCGTCAGCGCCTCGAGGATCGCTGCGGCGTCGGGCGAGGCCAGGAACGCGGGAAGAGCCGTGGCGACGTCGGCGGGATCGAGCTCGTTCTTGGCCGCGAACGTCACGTAGCCCTCGACGATGGTCGTGGCGAGTTCGGCGTCGATCCCCTCCCCCGCGTCCGCGAGCGCCTCGGCCGCCTCCGGGGTCTCGAGGAACGCCGGCAAGGTGGCCGCGACATCGGCAGGGTCGAGTTCGTTGGCGGCGGCGAACGCCGCGTACCCCTCGACCAGCTTCGTCACCGCCTGGGTGATCTGCTCGACATCCGCGCCGGGTGCGGGGTCCGGGTCCGCGTCCGGGGCGTCGGGAATGGTGATGAGGCTGGAGAGGTCGAGCTGGCCAAGGATCTTGTCGACGTCGAGCGCCGGCATCTTCGACGGGTCGAGGCTCATGTCGGCGAGGCCGAGATCCATGTCGGAGAGCCCCGACTGCAGGCCGGACATGTCGAGCTTCAGCTTCGACTGATCGAACGTGAAAGCCTTCGCGATGGCGTCCTCGTCGATACTGAACAGCGAGGAGAAGTCGAACTCGGACTCGTCGGTCTCCTCACCGAAGCCGCGGCCGGTGAACACGTCGACGGAGGGATCCGCGATCTGCTTCTGCACGATTTCGGAGGCGTTGGCCTGATCGACGACGTGCGTGGTCAAGGCGCGCGTGTAGTAGATGCCCGGGGGCAGGCGCGACGAGTCGTCGCTGGGCTTGACGATGCCCGCGATGCGCAGCTCCTCGCCGTTGTCGACGAGCTTCTTCAACTGCTTCTTGTCCCCGCTGCGATCGGTCCAGACGTCGAACTCGTCGTCGTGGGTGTAGCGGTCCGGGGCCGCGACCAGCTTGAACGTCGCTCCCATGATGTCGTCATAGCCGAGCTTCAGCGGGTCCGACGGCGTCTCAACGGTCTCCTCGTTGAGGACCTGGTCGACCATCGCGTCGAGCTCGGACGGGTCGCGCAGGCCCATGGCGTAAAGCGCGAGATCGCTGACACCGCCGCTGGGGGTGAGCACGAGCACGGTCTCGTCGTAGGCGGTCGGCCACCGGCCCGCCACCACGTCGAAGTGCGAGTCGATCAGCGACAGGTCCGGCACCAGCTCGCGGAACACGCCGCTGCTCATCGACGACGACATCAGGCTCGACGCCGACGTCGACGACGCGAACCCCATGGCGTTGAAGACGGCGTCGGGGTTGACCTGGCGCACCTTCTCCGAGGTGTCGGAGGCGAAGATCTGCGGGGTCACGTCGTAGGAGTACAGGATGCCGTTGACGTGCTCCTCGATCCCGCTGCCGCCGGTCTCGAGGAAGGTCTTCAGGGAGGCGAGGTCGTTCGTGCCGACGCTGGAGAACATCTTCCCCATCACCTGCACCTCGTGGACATCCGATTCGCCGTTACCGCCCTTGCCGCTCGCCTCGTCGACGATGCCGGCCGAAGCCGCGAGCATGGCGGTCATGTCCATGCCCTGGCGCTGGATGGTCAGCGGATATAGGGAGAGAGTGTCCTCCTCTACGCCCTGGATGTAGGCGTTGACGCCGTTGGCGAGCGCGAGAATCGCGGCGATCCCGATGATGCCGATGCTGCCCGCGAAGGCCGTCATCAGCGTGCGCCCCTTCTTCGTCATCAGGTTGTTGAACGACAGCGCGACCGCCGTCAGGAACGACATGCTGGTCCGCCGCGCCGTCGGCGCCGCCGCCGCCGCGGCCGCGGCGGGGTCGAAGGGATCGCTGTCGGCGACGACGACGCCGTCGCTCAGATGCACCGTCCGCGTGGCGTGCTCCTCCGCCAACTCCGGGTTGTGGGTCACCATCACGACGAGACGGTCCTTGGCGATGCTCGTCAGCAGCCCCATGATCTGGACGCTGGTGGTGGAGTCGAGCGCACCGGTGGGCTCGTCGGCCAGCAGGATCTCGGGATCGTTGATCAGGGCGCGGGCGATGGCGACGCGCTGCATCTGTCCGCCGGACAGCTGGTTGGGCCGCTTGTGCACGTGGTCGCCGAGACCCACCTGCTCCAAGGCCTCCCGCGCACGGCGCTTCCGCTCCGCCGGCGAGACGCCCGCGAGCGTGAGCGCCAACTCGACGTTGGCGAGCACGGACTGGTGCGGAATCAGGTTGTAGCTCTGGAAGACGAACCCGATCCGGTTGTTGCGGTAGGTGTCCCAGTCGCGGTCCTTGTAATGCGACGTCGGCACGCCGTCGATGATGAGGTTGCCGGAGTCGTAGTGGTCGAGGCCACCGACGATGTTGAGCAGCGTCGTCTTGCCCGAACCCGACGCACCGAGGATCGCCACGAACTCGTTGTCCCGGAAGGAGATCGATACATCCTTCAGCGCCACCTGGGTGAAGTCACCCGTCCGGTACGACTTCCGGACGTCGACGAGCTGGAGCATGTGCACCTTCCTGGCTGGGGCACTGCAATACTACGGGTCGTCCGAAACGAGCAGCGTGGCACTCTTGAGGTATGGAGTTCGTCACACGTCTTATCGCAACCGCCATCGCGACCGCCGTCGCGGTCTGGCTCGTCCCCGGCATCAACCTCACCAGCAGCGACACAACGGACAAGGTCATGACGCTGCTCGGGGTCGCCCTCGTCTTCGGCCTGATCAACAGCGTCGTCGCGCCCATCGTCAAGGTGCTCGGAGCCTGCCTGATCGTGTTGACGCTCGGCCTGTTCCTGTTGGTCATCAACGCGCTCATGCTGCAGCTGACGTCCTGGGCCGCGGGCCTCGTCGGCCTCGGCTTCCACGTCGACGGGTTCTGGCCCGCGTTCTGGGGCGCCCTGATCATCTCGATCGTCGGCGCGCTGCTCGGAGGCCTCCTCGGCAGCTCCCGTCCGCAGGCCGAGTACACCGCCTGACACGACGACGGAGGCCGCCCCGCGATGCGGGACGGCCTCCGTGGATGTGGGTCTAGGACCTCTCGATCACTTGGCGCGCTCGAGGATCTCGACGAGACGCCAGCGCTTCTGCGCCGACAGCGGGCGGGTCTCCATGACGCGCACCAGGTCGCCGATGCCGGCGTCGTTGGTCTCGTCGTGGGCCTTGAGGCGCGACGACTTGGTCATGACCTTGCCGTACAGCGGGTGCTTGACCCGGTCCTCGACGAGGACGACGATCGTCTTGTCCATCTTGTCGGACACGACGACGCCCTGCAGGACCTTGCGGCGGCCCCGCTCCTTGGGGGTGGTGTTCTCAGCGCTCATATTCACTTCTCCTCAACAACCGGCTCATCGACGATGCCGAGGTTGCGCTCCTGCAGCACGGTGTAGATGCGGGCGATGTCCTTACGGACGGAGCGCAGGCGGGCGCTCGACTCCAGCTGGCCGGTGGCAGCCTGGAACCGGAGCCCGAACAGCTCCTCCTTGAGCTCAACGACCTTGGCGTTGAGCTGATCACGCGACAGACCACGCAGGTCGTGTGCGGCGAGAGTCTTGCTCATCAGTTTTCACCTGCTTCGCGCTTGATGAAGCGTGCCTTGAAGGGCAGCTTGTGGATAGCCAGACGCATGGCCTCGCGGGCGACGTCCTCCGGCACACCGGAGAGCTCGAACAGCACGCGGCCCGGCTTGATGTTGGCGACCCACCACTCGGGCGAGCCCTTGCCGGAACCCATGCGGGTCTCGGCGGGCTTCTTGGTCAGGGGGCGGTCCGGGTAGATGTTGATCCAGACCTTGCCGCCACGCTTGATGTGGCGGGTCATGGCGATACGAGCGGCCTCGATCTGACGGTTCGTCATGTACGAGGACTCGAGCGCCTGGATTCCGTACTCACCGAAGGCCAGCTTGGTGCCGCCCTTGGCCGCACCACGCCGCGTGGGGTGGTGCTGCTTACGGAACTTGACTCGACGAGGAATCAGCATGCTCAGGCTCCTGCGTTCTCAGTTGCGGGCGCAGCCGCGGCGTCGGCCTGGGCTGCGTCGGCGCGACGGCGACCACCGCGCTCGGGACGATCCCCGCGGCCCTCGCCGCGGGCGGGACGACGGCCCGGACGCTGACGGCCAGACGGCGCGTTGTTGCGGGCTGCCTTCTGGGCGGCGCGCTCGGCGCGCGTGCCGGCGACGTCACCCTTGTAGATCCAGACCTTCACGCCGATGCGGCCGAACGTCGTGCGGGCCTCGTAGAAGCCGTAGTCGATATCGGCGCGGAGGGTATGCAGCGGCACCTGGCCGTCGCGGTAGCCCTCGGAGCGGGACATCTCGGCGCCGCCGAGACGGCCGGAGCACTTGATGCGGATGCCCTTGGCGCCCGCACGCATGGCGGTCTGCTGGGCCTTGCGCATGGCGCGACGGAAGGCGACGCGGGCGCCGAGCTGCTCGGCGATGCCCTGCGCGACCAGCTGAGCGTCGATCTCAGGGTTCTTGACCTCGAGGATGTTCAGCTGAACCTGCTTGCCGGTGAGCTTCTCGAGCTCGGCGCGGACGCGCTCCGCCTCGGCGCCGTTGCGGCCGATGACGATGCCCGGGCGGGCGGCGTGCAGGAAGATGGTCACGCGCTCCGAGCGGCGCTCGATCTCGATGGACGAGATGCCGGCGCGCTCCAGCGTCTTGGTCAGGTACTCACGGATCTTGACGTCCTCGCCGACCAGCTGCGCGTACTGCTTGTCGCTGTACCAGCGCGTCTTGTGATCGGTGGTGATGCCGAGGCGGAAGCCATTCGGGTTGATCTTCTGGCCCATGGAATCAGGCTCCCTTCGTCTCGCGGGGTTCGACGACCACAGTGATGTGCGAGCCGCGCTTCAGGATGCGGCTGGCCGAGCCCTTCGCACGGGGACGGATGCGGCGGAGGGTGACACCCTCGTCCACGAACGCCTTGGAGATGTACAGGTCGTCGGACCGCAGCGCCTCAGCCGACTCCGCGTTGGCGGCAGCCGAAGCCACGACCTTGTAGACCGGGTCGGAAGCGGCCTGCGGGGCGAACTTGAGGGCGACAAGGGCGTCCTTGACGTCCATGCCGCGGACCAGATCGACGACGCGACGAACCTTGGAGGGGCTCATCCGGACGTGGCGCGCGATGGCGTACGAGCCAGGACGATCCCCGAGCAGGGTCTCGCGACGACGGCTGTTGCCGTTCTCGTTGCTCATAGTTGAATCAGTTCCTTATCTCGCGCCTCAGCGGCGGCGGGCCTTCTTGTCGTCCTTCACGTGACCCTTGAAGGTGCGCGTGGGGGCGAACTCGCCCAACTTGTGACCGATCATCGCCTCGGTGACGAACACCGGGACGTGCTTGCGGCCGTCGTGCACCGCGATGGTGTGCCCGAGCATGTCGGGGACGATCATCGAGCGGCGCGACCAGGTCTTGATGACGTTCTTGGTGCCCTTTTCGTTCTGAACATCCACCTTCTTCTGCAGGTGGTCGTCGACGAAGGGGCCCTTCTTAAGGCTGCGTGGCATAGTTCCTCAGGCTCCCTATCAGCGCTTCTTACCGGTCTTGCGACGGCGGACGATCAGGCGGTTGCTCGCCTTGTTCTTGTCGCGGGTGCGGCCCTCGGGCTTGCCCCACGGCGACACGGGGTGACGGCCACCCGACGTGCGGCCCTCGCCACCACCGTGCGGGTGGTCGACGGGGTTCATCACGACGCCACGAACGGTCGGGCGGATGCCCTTCCAGCGGTTGCGGCCGGCCTTGCCCCAGTTGATGTTCGACTGCTCGGCGTTGCCGACGGTGCCGATCGTCGCGCGGCAGCGGACGTCGACCATGCGCATTTCGCCCGAAGGCATGCGCAGCGTGGCGTACTTGCCCTCGCGGGCGACCAGCTGGATCGCCGCGCCGGCCGAACGGCCGAGCTTGGCGCCACCGCCGGGCCGCAGCTCCACCGCGTGCACCGTGGTGCCGACGGGGATCTGACGCAGCTCGAGGTTGTTACCCGGCTTGATGTCCGAACCCTCGCCCGCCGAGATGACGGTGCCCTGGGTCAGGCCGTTCGGGGCGATGATGTAGCGCTTCTCACCATCGAGGTAGTGAAGCAGCGCGATGCGGGCGGTGCGGTTGGGGTCATACTCGATGTGAGCGACCTTTGCCGGAACGCCGTCCTTGTCGTAGCGCTTGAAATCGATGATGCGGTAGGCCTGCTTGTGGCCGCCGCCGATGTGGCGCGTGGTGATACGGCCGGTGTTGTTACGGCCACCGGTCTTCGTCTTCGGGGCGAGCAGCGACTTCTCCGGCGTGGAGCGCGTCAGCTCGACGAAATCGGACACGCTGGAGCCGCGACGGCCCGGCGTAGTCGGCTTGTACTTGCGGATACCCATGTAAGTAGTTCCCTTGTCTTTAGCAGCAGCCGGGTCAGGCGCCCGCGCCGCCGAAGATATCGATGCTCTGGCCCTCAGCGAGGGTGATGATCGCGCGCTTGGTGTCGGCCTTCTTGCCGTACCCGTAGCGGGTCCGACGGCGCTTGCCCTGGCGGTTGATCGTGTTCACGGCGGTGACCTTGACGTCGAAGATGGCCTCGATGGCGATCTTGATCTCCGTCTTGTTCGCGTCCGGCGCCACCACGAAGGTGTACTTGCCGTCGTCGAGCAGGTTGTAGCTCTTCTCGCTCACCACGGGACGCAGAATGATGTCGCGGTGATCACGGATCTTCAGCGCTTGCGTCACTGGTCCTTCTCCTCGGTGTTAGCGGCCTCGGCGGCCTCCGACTCGGTAGCGACAGCCGCGGCCGACGCGCCGGGACCGGCCACGAAGGCGGCCAGCGCGGCGGACGTGAACACGACCTTGTCGTTGACGAGAACGTCGTAGGTGTTCAGCTGATCGACGGCGAGCGCGTGCACGTCGGCGGCGTTGCGAACGCTCAGCCAGGCGACGTCCTCGAAGCGGTCGAGAACCACGAGCACCTTGCTGACGTCGCCGACGACCTGCGTCAGCGCGGCCAGCGCGCCCTTGGTCGAGGGCTTCTCACCGGAGACGAGCTCGGAGATCACGTAGACCTGGCCGTCGCGGGCCCTGTCGGAAAGGGCGCCACGGAGAGCCGCGGCCACCATCTTCTTGGGGGTGCGCTGCGAGTAGTCGCGCGGGGTTGGGCCGTGGACGACGCCACCGCCGGTCCAGATCGGCGAGCGACGCGAGCCGTGACGGGCGCGGCCGGTGCCCTTCTGGCGCCACGGCTTGATGCCACCGCCCCGGACCTCGCCGCGGGTCTTGGTGTCGTGGGTGCCCTGGCGAGCTGCCGCGAGCTGGGCCACGACCACCTGGTGGATCAGCGGGATGTTGGTCTGCGCGTCGAACAGCGCCGCGGGGAGGTCGGTGGTGCCGGCCTTCTTGCCCTTGGCGTCGATCACGTCAACAGTGAGGTTGCTCATGCTGCGTCACCCTTCTTAGCTGCGCTGCGGACGACAACGAGGGAACCGTTGTTGCCGGGGATGGCGCCGCGCACAAGCAGCAGGCCACGCTCGGCGTCGACCGCGTGAATCTTCAGGTTCTGGACGGTCACCTTGTTGTTGCCCATGCGGCCGGCCATGCGGAGGCCCTTGAACACGCGACCGGGGGTCGCGCAGCCACCGATGGAGCCGGGCGAGCGGTGCTTGCGGTGCACACCATGCGATGCGCGCAGGCCGTGGAAGCCGTGGCGCTTCATGACGCCCGCGGTGCCCTTGCCCTTGGAGGTGCCGGTCACGTCGACGATCTCGCCGCCGGCGAAGACCTCGGCGGTCAGCTCCTGGCCGAGCTTAAACTCGGAGGCGTTGGCGGTGCGCAGCTCCACGAGGTGGGCGCGCGGCGTCACGTCGGCCTTGGCGAAGTGCCCGGCCTCGGGCTTGGTGACCTTCTTGGCCTTGACGGCACCGAAGCCAAGCTGCACGGCGTTGTAGCCGTCCTGCTCGGGGGTGCGGACCTGCGTCACGACGCAGGGACCGGCCTGGATCACGGTTACGGGGACGACCTTGTTGTTCTCGTCCCACAGCTGGGTCATGCCGAGCTTGGTGCCCAGGATGCCCTTCACGATTCGTTCACTCATTTCAGCAGACCTCACGGAAGCTTGATCTCGATGTCGACACCGGCCGGCAGGTCGAGGCGCATCAGCGAATCGACGGTCTTCGGCGTCGGATCGAGGATGTCGATCAGACGCTTGTGCGTGCGCATCTCGAAGTGCTCGCGGCTGTCCTTGTACTTGTGGGGCGAACGGATCACGCAGAACACGTTCTTCTCCGTCGGCAGCGGCACAGGACCGGCCACCTTCGCACCCGTGCGCGTCACGGTGTCGACGATCTTGCGCGCCGAGCTGTCGATGACCTCATGGTCATACGCCCGCAGCCTGATGCGGATCTTTTGTCCAGCCACAGTCGTTCCTTCTTCTCGTCCCTTTGGAAATTTCAAGTTCCTGTGGGGTAAAACCCCTTGTCGCTCCGGCCCCCGCACTCGGGAGTGTCGCGGTCTCGGCCGCTCTCCAACCGAGCCTTCGAGGAGCTGTCCCCGGAGGCCGAATGCGTGGATTTGGCCAGAGTCGCGAGCGATTCCGAGCGCCGAAGCGCCCAAACCCCTCACGGAGCAACCCTCCTATCTTGGCATGGTCGTTCAGCGACGCCAAATCGGGGGTGCCCCAACCGTCGAGACGTAGTCGCGACACGCCCGAGCGCGGGGGCAGGGACTCCGGACCGCCCGAGGATCCGGGCCGCGTGCCCTGGTGCCCGGGACGAGCGCCCGCCAAACATGTACTCAGCACCCACCGAAGGACGGTGGGCCCTACGAAGGAGACTTACATGTCGATCTCTCTCACAGACCCGACGACCACAGACGCGGCCGACGTCGTTCGACGTGGGCCGCGCGGCTGGGCCTGGGTCGGCGTCGCGGCCGGCGCCCTGGGCATCGCGACCATCCAGGCATCGATGGCCGCCTCCGTGAACTGGGAGGCCACCGCCGGCGACGCCGAGAAGATGCTGGCCGACGCCACGACCAAGCAGGGCGCCTACCTCGTCTTCCACGCCCTCGCGGTGCTGACGATGCTCGCCGTGGTCGTCTTCGCCGCCGGCCTCAAGCGCAGGCTCGACCAGCGGGCGCCTGCAGGGTCACTGCACGGACAGGTGGCGCTCGGCGGCCTCCTGCTCACCGCCTCGGCGCTCCTGCTCGGCAGCGGCCTCGACACCCAGTTCGCGCTCGGCCTCTCCGACCCGTCCCTGTACGTTCCCGAGTCCGCCGCGTTCTACACCGACTGGGTCGCCACCGTCCCCTGGCTCTGGGTCGGAGCAGGGCTGTCCGCACTCTCCGTCGCTGCCGCCGCCCTGCGACACGGGGCGGTCCCCCGCTGGATCGGCGTGGTCTCGCTCGCGCTGGGTGTCCTGACCGTTGTCAGCGGCGCCTCCCCGCTCCAGTACCTCGCAGGGTTCGTGGCTCCGGTGTGGCTGCTGATCGCTTCCCTCGGGTTCGCGCTCGGCGACCGACGCTGAGCCTCCAGCGAAGCTAGGGTCCTGCCATGACGATGACCGATCGCCACCCCGGCCGCCCGCGCGTCGCGGTCGCGGTGGCGGTCGGCGCGTTCGTTCCCGCCGTCGCCGGCGCGGTGCTGCAGGCCGCGAGCAGGCTCCCGGTCACGCCCGACGTGCTTTTCCTCGTCGTGGACGTGATGGTCGGGATCGTCTACGGCGGCGTGGCCGCCGTCATCCTTTCGCGGCGCAGCCACCCCGTCGCCTGGCTGGTCTCGCTGGCCGCGGTGGGCGCAGGGCTCGCGGCGCTGGGCGGCGGCTGGATGTCGTTCGCGATGACGCATCCGAGCGTCCCCGCCCTCCAGGTGGGCAGCAGCCTCTTCGGCACCGCATGGGTGCCAGGGACGCTCGCCCTCTTCCTCGTCGTTCCGTGGCTCGTGCGCGACCACCCGTTGCCTGTCGGCGCCCGAATTGGGGCGGGCGTCGGCGTGCTGACGGCGGCCGTGTTCACGGGGCAGCGGCTCCTCTTCCCGATGACCGACACCTCCGCGGTGATCGTCGCGGTCGTCGTCGTGGGACTCGTGACGGCCGCGGCGGTCGCCTGGCGGCACCGCACCGGCCCGCCCGGGGAGCGAGCGGGCCTCGGCCTCCTCGCCCTCGGCACCGCCGTCATGGCGCTCTCGTTCCTGCCGCTGGTGCTCGTGCCTTACACCGCCGAAGGCATCATCCTCCTCGCGCCCATCTCTCACCTTGCCTGCCAGGCGGTGTTCCCGGGCGCGCTGCTGGTCACGATGCTGCGCAACCGCCTCTGGGGCATCGACCTCGCGGTGAGCCGCGCGGTGATCGCCGGTCTGTTGACGCTCGGCATGGTGATCGTCTACGCCACGCTGGTGTGGGCCGCCACCGCGCTGGTCGGGAGCTCCGCGGTCGCCCAGGTGGTGGCCGCGGTCGGCGTCGTGCTCGCGGTGCAACCGCTGCGACGATGGATCGAGGCACGGGTGCGCCGCCTCGTCTGGGGCGACGCCGCCTCCCCGGGGTTGGCGGCGCTGAGCATCGGCGCCTCGCTCTCCGCGGCCCACGAGGGCGGCGAACTGCTCGACCGCCTCGCCGCCTCCGTCGGCGAATCCCTCCGTCTCGAGTCGGTGCGACTCACCCTTTCCGGGGCCGACGATGCGGCCGGCGGATGGGGCGTGCCGACGAGCGCGCCGGTCGAGCTGCCGGTCACCCGGCCGGCCGAGACCGGTCCGGATCAGGTGGGCTGGCTGGCGGTCACACCCCGGCCGGGCGAACTGCTCGACCGCCGCACGTTGGACGCCCTCGACCGCCTTCAGCCGGTGATCGCGGCCGGCGTCGGGCTGGTGCGAGCGACGGCCGACGTCGTGCGTGCCCGCGACGCCGCCACCCGCGCCCGGCTCGCCGAGCGCAAGCTCATCCGACGCGAGCTGCACGACGGCGTCGGCCCCTGGATGTCGGGGCTTCAGCTCGGGCTGCAAGGCGCGCGGAACGTACTGCGTTCCGATCCCGCCGCCGCGGACGAGGTGCTCGCCGCGCTGCAGGCGGAGGTCGCCCAGCGCTTCCAGGACGTGCGGCTGATGTCGCGCAGCCTGCTCCCGCCGGTTCTCGAGGAGCGAGGCCTCGGCGTCGCCCTCGACGAACTCGTGGCGCGCCATGCGGCGACGGGGTTCGCGGTCACCGTCGGCGGCCTTTCCGCCGGCGATCGCGATGCGGTGCGCCTGCTCGACGAGCGCGTGGCGGCCGCGGCCTACGCCGTCGTCTCGGAGTCGACGCTGAACGCGGCCCGCCACTCGGGCGCCCAAGGGTGCGCCGTGGAGCTGACCATCGACGGCGCGAACCTGCTCATCGTGTGCCGTGACGACGGCAACGGACGCCCGCTCACCGCGACGGATGGCGTCGGCACCCGCTCGATGCGCGAGCGCACGGCGGAGTTGGGCGGCACGCTCGACATCGGCGCCGGACCGGACGGCGTCGGCACCGTCGTGCGCGCCGCGCTGCCGCTGCACCCGACAGGAGAGACCCCGTGACCGAAGCACCCATCCGCGTGACCCTCGTCGACGACCATCCGGTGTTCCGGATCGGCATGGCGGCACTGCTGAACTCCCTGCCCGGGATCACCGTCGCAGGCCAGGCCGACGGCGCGTCCGCCGCACTCGCGCTGTTCGCGGGGCCGCACGAGACCGACGTCGTGCTGATGGACCTCGACCTCGGGGACGGCTCCGGCGCCGAGGTTACCCGCGAGCTGCTGCGCTCACGGCCGGGCCTCAAGGTGTTGGCCGTGACGATGCACGAGGACGACGACGCCGTCGTCGCCTCGGTGCGCGCAGGCGCCCGCGGGTTTATCGTGAAGTCGTCGCCGCCCGACGCCGTGGAGCGCGCGATCCGCGCCGTCGCGGCCGGCGAGATGATCCTGTCGCCCGCCGTCGCCGAGCGCGCGATGGCCTACCTGCTGGGCGGACAGCAGACCGCGCGACTCCTGTTCCCGGAACTGACCGGCCGCGAGCGCGAGATCCTCGACCTCGTCGCGCACGGCCTCGACAACACCTCGATCGCCTATCGGCTCTCCGTCGCCCCCAAGACGGTCCGGAACACGCTGGCCACCATCTTGGCGAAGCTCTCGCTGCGCGACCGGTCCGCGGCCATCGTCGTCGCGAGGTCGAAGGGCCTCGGCGGCGCTCCCCGCCCGGACGAGACTCAGTAGACGGTAAGCGCCCGCGAGCGGAAGATGTCGCGGGTGGCCTCAGTCAGCTCGATCGACGGTGCCTGCGTGTCCTCGAGCTGGTACTTCATGCCGATCTCGTGCCACTTGTCGCGGCCCATCTGATGGAACGGCAGCACCTCGACCCGAGAAACGTTCAGGAGCGACGCCGCGTAGTCGGCCACGCGCGCGACGCCGGCTGGGTCGTCGGTCAGGCCGGGCACCAGCACGTAGCGGACCCAGATCTCGATCCCGAGCGCGTCCAGTCTGCGGCCGAAGTCCAGCGTGGGCTGCAACTCCCTCCCCGTGACCCGCTTGTAAGTCTCCTCGTCGCCCGCCTTCACGTCGAGCAGGACGAGGTCGACGTCGGCGAGCAGCTCGTTGGTGGCGTTGCGGCCCAGGTAGCCGGAGGTGTCCAGCGTCGTGTGCACGCCGAACTCCTTGGCGCCCTTGAGGATGCGCGCCGCGAAGGCGGGCTGCTGCAGCACCTCGCCGCCCGACAGCGTGATGCCGCCCCTCGTTGCCTTAAACACGCCGCGGTACCGGTAGATGCGCGCCAGCAGATCCGACGCGCGGACGGGCACGCCGCGGCGCGCCATCATCGTGTCCGGGTTGTGGCAGTACAGGCACCGCAGCGGGCAGCCCGCGAGGAACGTCGTCATCCGCGTCCCCGGACCGTCGACGGCGGTCACCAGCTCCCACGAATGCAGTAACCCGATCTCGCCCGTGCGGGTCCCCGCCAGCAATGCCCCCCGGTCGGTCTCGTCGACGACCGGGATCCCGCCGAGCCGACGGGCCGAATAGGCCGCCGCGTCCTCCGTGCGCACGTAGGGCGATGAAGGCGCGGTGGCCGGCTCAAGGAGCGGCAACACGTCAGGCGGACTCGTGGAACGTGCGCGACAGGACGTCGAGCTGCTGCTCCCGGGTCAGCTTAACGAAGTTCACGGCGTACCCCGACACACGGATGGTGAGCTGCGGATAGTTCTCCGGGTTCTCCATCGCGTCGAGCAGCGTCTCCTTGTTCAGGACATTGATGTTGGCGTGGTAGAGGCCCTCCCCCATGCCGGCGTCGAGGATGCCGACGAGGTTCGCGACCCGCTCCTCGTCGTTGCGGCCGAGCGCCGGCGGCGTGATGGTGTTCGTCAGCGAGATGCCGTCGAGGGCGTCGTCGTAGGCCAGCTTGCCGACGCTCAGCATCGACGCGATCATCCCGTGCGTATCGGCGCCGTTCTCCGGGTTCGCGCCGGGCGCGAACGGGGTGCCCGCCTGGTGGCCCGATGGGAACGAGCCCGTGTTCTTGCCGTAAACCACATTCGACGTGATGGTCAGCACCGACTGCGTCGGGATGGCGTCGCGGTACAGCTTCATGCTGCGGATCTTGTCCATGACGGTCTTCACGACCAGCTTGGCGATCTCATCGGCGCGGTCGTCATCGTTGCCGTAGCGGGGGAAGTCGCCCTCGGTGATGTAGTCGATGACGAGGCCCGAGTCGTCGCGCACCGGGGTGACGGTGGCGTACTTGATGGCCGACAGCGAGTCGGCGACGATCGAGAGACCCGCGATGCCGCAGCCCATGGTGCGCACGATGAAGTCGTCGTGCAGCGCCATCTCGATGGCCTCGTAGGCGTAGCGGTCATGGCAGTAGTGGATGATGTTCAGCGCCTCGACATAGGTGCCGACGACCCAGTCGAGCATGGCGTCGTACCTCGCCCAGACGGTGTCGTAGTCGAGCGGCTCGTCGCCGGCGATCGCCTCGTAGCCGCTGACGACCTGCTTGCCGGACATCTCGTCACGCCCGCCGTTGATGGCGTACAGCAGGGCCTTCGCACTGTTCAGACGGGCGCCGAAGAACTGCATCTGGCGCCCGATCGCCATCGGGGACACGCAGCACGCGATGCCCGTGTCATCGCCCCAGTGTTCGCGGATGGCCTTGTCGGACTCGTACTGCAGCGCCGAGGTCTCGATCGAGATCAGCGAGCAGAACTCCTTGTAGCCCTCGGGCAGCGCGGGGTCCCAGTAGATCGTGATGTTGGGCTCCGGCGCGGGGCCGAGGTTGCGGAGCGTCTGCAGCAGGCGGAACGACGTCTTGGTGACCAGCGTGCGACCGTCATTGGCGAACCCGCCGTCGGACCAGGTCGCCCAGTACGGGTCGCCGGAGAAGATCTGGTCGTAGTCGATGGTGCGCAGGAAGCGCACGATGCGCAGCTTGGTCACCAGCGCGTCGATGGCCTCCTGGGCCTCGGACTCGGTGAGGATGCCGGCGGCGATGTCACGCTCGGCGTAGATGTCGAAGAAGCCCGAGAGGCGGCCGATGCTCATGGCGGCGCCGTCCTGGCTCTTCACGGAGCCCAGG
This sequence comes from Tessaracoccus sp., assembly GCF_016714275.1. GTDB lineage: Bacteria > Actinomycetota > Actinomycetes > Propionibacteriales > Propionibacteriaceae > Arachnia. The sequence continues at coordinate 134,823 of NZ_JADJNP010000001.1, forward strand.
TAGGCGAGGTACGTCCACTGCACGGCCTCGATGAACGTGCGCGCCGGGCGCGACAGGTCGAAGCCGTAGGTGGCGCCGAGGTTCTTCAGCTTCTTCAGCGCCTTGATCTGCTCCGAGTGCTCCTCGCGGTAGCGGGCCCAGTCCTCGCTGAAGGGAAGCTCGACGACGGCTTCCTTGTCCTTGGTCTTGGCCTCGATGAGGCGGTCGACGCCGTAAAGGGCGACGCGTCGGTAGTCCCCGATGATGCGGCCGCGGCCGTAGGCGTCGGGCAGGCCAGTGATGATGTGAGAGCTACGGGCGGCGCGGATGCGGGGGGTGTAAATGTCGAAGACGGCCTCGTTGTGCGTCTTGCGGTGCCGGGTGAAGATCTCTTTGATCTTCTCATCGGGCTCGAGGCCCGCCTCACGAATGGCGGTCTCGACCATGCGCCAGCCACCGGCGGGGATCATGGCGCGCTTCAGCGGCACGTCGGTCTGCAGGCCGACGATCACGTCGTCGGCCTCGCAGATGTAGCCGGCGGGGAAGGCGTCGACGTCGCCCGGGATGTGGGTCTCGACGTCGTAGACCCGCTTGGCGCGCTCGACGCTCAGGTACTCGCGCTGCAGCGTGTCCCACACGGTCAACGTCTTCGCCGTCGGCCCCTCGAGGAAGCTGGCGTCGCCGGTGTAAGGGGTGAAGTTCGCGAGGATGAAGTCGCGGACGTCGACGATCTCCTGCCACTCGCCGCCGGTGAACCCCTCCCAGGCGTCTGCGCGCTCGATGTCAGTGGTGGTCGATGCCGTCATGAAAGCTCCTGAATCCTCTGTGTGCCGATCCGGAGAAAATACTACCCTCAGTAGGATTAACTCGTGACGCCGCCCGCGCTAAGGCTCAACGTGAGCGACCACTCGGCGGACCGTGGACGGAGCTGGTGTTCGGGGCGCACATCGGGACCGCAGGACGCCGATCCGAGGCCGTGCTGCTGCGCGTCGAGGTAGAGATGGGTCGCCCGCGAGGGCGGCAACTCGTGCGGATGCCGCGCCGCGGTGACCTCCGCCGCGTCATGCGCACGCAGCGAGAACCCTGGAAGACCGCCACCCGCCTTGTGCGCCACGACAGACACTCCCAGGTCAAGAAGGACCAGTTCGCGCAGCCCGGCCCGGTGGCCGCTCTCCTGCGGAACGGCGTAGTCGACGACGAGATCGCCGACGTCAGCCGCGAACCGCCCCACCAACGCGGCCGCGTTGGAGTCGGCGTAGTTCTCCAAGGGGCCGGTGCCGAACCACTCAACGCGCCCTGCGTCCCTTGCCAGCTCGAAATGCAGCCCGATCCGCGGCCAGGTGCCCGCCCAGCCCACCGTCGGGACGGCGGTGGCCTCCAGGTGCAGGCCCCCGCCTCGCAGGGTCCAGGTCAGCTCGACGGCGATGGCCGTGCGCTTCGCCGACGCGGAGTAGCGGTGCCGCACGACGACGCGTCCCGGCTCCGCGACGACGGACTCCACCCGCCGCCGGAGGCGGTCGATTCCCTCATCCCGCCAGCGCCGGGCCGCCGCCGGCGAGAGCGCGTCGTTCTCCGTGGGGGCACGCCAGAGCTCGAGGCGTGGCCCCGCGACGGCGGTGCCGCCGAGGGAGACGAGGTCGCCGGTGTGGGCATCGAAGAGGGCGGGCCCGAAGGAAAGGGACGCGCCGTCGACGACCGGCGCCTCCGACGAAGGAGCGGCGGGCAGGTCTTCGGTCCGGTCGGCGAGCCGTAGCTGGGTCGTGCTCACGGCGTGCCCGGCCGGGGCCCAGGGAAGGTCCGCGGCGGTGACCGCCGCGACGGTGCGCCACAGCTCGCCGTCCCCGGGCACGGAGTCCGGTGCCGCGATCGTCGCGCTCTCCCCTGGCGCGAGGGCGGGGACGACGACCTCTCCCGACGCGACCTCGCGGCCGTCGAGTTCGTCGCGCCAGACGAACCTGAGATCCGAGGTGTCGCCGTCGTGCCGCCGGTTCTCGACGGTGACCGTTTCGGTGGCCAGGGCGATCTTTATCGGGGTGGTGACCGCCGCGAACTCGGCCATCATCGGGGTCGGGGTGCCGTCGGCGAGGAGCATGCCGTCGCAGACGAAGGACCCGTCGTGGATCTCCTCGTCAAAGTCGCCGCCGTAGCCGAAGTACTCGGTGCCGTCGGGGGTCGTGGTGCGCAGCCCGTGGTCGCGCCACTCCCAGACGAACCCGCCGTGGAGCTGCGGCAGCTCGTCGAAACGGCGCTCGTACTCGGCCAGCGCGCCCGAGCCGTTGCCCATGGCGTGCGCGTACTCGCACAGCATCATCGGCCGCTTCGCCAGTTCCGCGTAGCGCCCCGGAGAGATCCGCCCGTCGTCACCGACGCCGGACGACATCGCGTCCAGCTCCTCAACGGAGGAGTACATCCGCGAGACGATGTCGGTGTAGCTGCCCTCGTAGTCCTGCTCGTAGTGCACCGGGCGCCCCGGGTCGCGACGGCGCGCCCAAGCCGCCATCGCCGCAGCGTTCTGACCGGTGCCGGACTCGTTGCCCAGCGACCACGCGACGACGGAGGGATGGTTCTTGTCGCGCTCGACCGTGCGCTCGATCCTGTCGATCAGCGCGTCGCGCCAGCTCGGGTCGTCGGTCGGGTTGTCGACCCATCCGCCGTATTCGAAGCCGTGGGTCTCGAGGTCGCACTCGTCGATGACCCAGAACCCCAGCTCGTCGGTGAGATCGTAGAGACGCGGGTGGGACGGGTAATGCGACGTGCGGATCGCGTTGATGTTGTGCCGCTTCATCAGGTGAAGCTGGGAACGGACCGCGTCCTCGTCGAACACGCGCCCGTGATCGGGGTCGTACTCGTGCCGGTTGACGCCGCGGAGCCGCAGCTTGCGCCCGTTGACCCGCCACTCGTGGCCGACGACCTCCACCCGGCGAAACCCGACGCGCAACTCGCGCGTCTCGACGGCGTTGCCCACCTCCGCCTCATACAGCCGGGGCACATCGGCGCTCCAGGGCTCGACGACGCCGACCTCGAAGGCCGCGACCTCGTCCGCGGTCTCGTACGTCCGCTCCGCGCCAGCCACCCGCACCGTGACAGGGTAGGCGGCGTCGTCGGCGCGGATCTCGGGCAGGATCCTGCCGAGCCCGGTCGCGGCGTCGTAGTCCGCGCGCAGCCACACGTCCTCGATGCCGCCTGCCGGGCGGGCCACCACGGCGACCTCGCGGAAGATACCGGGAAGCCACCACTGGTCCTGGTCCTCGAGATAGGAGGCGGCCGACCACTGGTGCACGCGGACATGCAGCACGTTGCGGCCCACGACCACCTCGTCGGTCACGTCGAGTTCCTGGGCCAGCCTGCTGCCGCGCACCACGCCGACCCGGACGCCGTTCAGCGACACGATGGCGAGCGACTCGACGCCGTCGAACCGCAGATAGACCCGATCGCCAAAGCCCTCCTCCACGTCGAAGCCGACCCTGTAGTCGCCCGTCGGGTTCTCGTCCGGCACGTGCGGCGGCTCGACAGGGAAGGGGTAGTTGACGTTGGTGTAGACGGGCTTGCCCCAGTCCTCGCGCCCCTGCAGCACCCAGTGGCTGGGAACAGCGATCTCGTCCCAGCCCGAGTCGTCAAAGGCGACGGCCTCGGCGCCATCGGGCGCCGCCTCGGGGCGGGCCGAGAAGCGAAACCGCCAAGTGCCGCTCAGGTCCACCTCTCCGGCCGTCGACGGCACGCGCGACCGCGGCCGCACCCGCCGTCCGGAGCCGGGCGCATAAGAGGTGATCTCGGACGATGGCATATCTCTCTCCCAGGGGTTGGTTCGACGGCGGGGGTGGCCGTCAGCGGATGCCGCGGAAGGAGAACCGGAACTCCAGTTCCCCGTTCGCGGGCAGGCGATATTGGGGATGGGGCTGCGCTCCCCAGGAGTCGTCGCCGGCCACACCGCGACGCATGAGCGCGGGCCGGAGCCAGGTGCGCTGCGGCGGCGGCAGATCGACGGCGTGCGCCGCGTTCTCGATCTCGAACGGGCTCCACGGCAGGGCCGAGAACTCCATGCCTCGCGGGCACTCGAACCGGATGCCTGCGCCCTTGGCGTCGGTGACCTCCGCCCACCGCACCCCCGTGCGGCTGCCCGCCTCTTGCGGGCGCAGGTAGGGGGTGAGGAGGTTGTCGACGTTCGCCTCGTACACGTCCAGCCGGGCGCCGCCGCGTCGATCGACGTAGCACTCCTCCGGGCCTTCGCCGTAGTAGCGCAGGCGGCCACGGTCCGCGTCGACGCTGAAGAGCATGCCGAACTCGGGCAGGTCACTGAGGCCCGCTCCCGGCTTGACGTTGAGCGTCACCTCGATGCGGCCGTCTCCGAACACGCGGTAGGCGACCGTGCAGGCACTGACCGGGCGGGTGGGCAGCTCGTAGTCGTAGGTCACGACGACGGAGTCGGCGAGTTCCTCGACCTGCGGGGTCTTACGCGTGCGCGACGTCTCGGCGTAGCGACTCGCGAGGAGCCAGTCGCCGTCGACGAACGGGGCACCCCATCCGCGCTCGTTGGCGGTGGGCGCGTGCCAGAAGTTGGGCATCGGCATCGACGCGAGCAGTTGCCCGTCGCCGTCGCTGGTCAGGCCGTACCGGTACGACTGGAGGCCGCCGAAGGTCCGCGAGAACAGAGCGAGGAAGTGCGGGCCGCGCACGCCGACGTTGTGGATGCCCTGGATCAGCTCCGGCGCGGCCGCCGGGGCAGGGTCGGGGGCGCCGGGAACGTCGACGACAACCTGCTCCCAGCCCATCTCCGCGCCCGACGGCGCCCAGGAGGTCCCTCTCCGAAGCCGGTAGGACACCTCGACGGTGTACTCCCCCGGCTCCTGCGGGACCGAAAGCGGCAGCGGGTAGGTGCCGGACTCGCCCGGCGCGACGGCGTTCTCGAGCGTCGCGCTCTCGAGCACGACGCCCTCGCGCGCCAACGTCACGACGCAGTCCAGCGCCGACGTGTCGGTGAAGAGCATCCGGTTTGTCAACGTGACCGAGTCGGCGCTCACATCGGTCGCGATGCCCTGGTACAGGTACTTGACCTCCTGCATCCGGGGCATCGGAGTGTGGTCGGCAAAGAGGATGCCGTTGCCGCAGAAGTCCCCGTCGTGCGGTGCCTCACCGCAGTCACCGCCGTAGCCGAGGAAGTCGCGGCCGTAACGGTCCCTGAGGGCGATCGCCTGGTCCGCGAAGTCCCAGATGAAGCCGCCCTGGAACAGCGGCTCGCGGTACGCGAGATCCAGGTAGCGGTCGACCGCGCCGAACGAATTGCCCATGGCGTGCGCGTACTCGCAGAGGATGAACGGCTTCGAGCGGTTCGCCTGCAGGAAGGCCTCGACCTCGGCGGCGGGCGTGTACATCCTGCTCACGATGTCGGTGGTCTCCGGGTACCGGGGGTCCCAGTCGACGCCCTCGTAGTGCACCGGCCGGTCATCGACGCTGCGGAAGTAGTTCGACACGGCGAGGATGTCCGTGCCGCCGAAGGACTCGTTGCCGCAGGACCAGATCACGATGCTCGGATGGTTCCTGTCGCGGCGGAGCATCGACGCCGCGCGGTCGAGCAGCGCAGGCAGCCACTCCTCCCGGTCGCCCGGCAGCGCCTCGCTGACCGGGGCGTCGGCGAAGCGCAGCCGATCCCACATGGCGTGGGTCTCGAGGTTCATCTCGTCGATGACGTAGAGCCCGTACCTGTCGCACAGCTCGTAGAAGAAGGAGTTGTTCGGGTAGTGGCTCGTCCGCACGGCATTGATGTTGTTGGCCTTCATCAGCCGCAGGTCGGCCTCCGTCTGCTCCCTCGACATCACCCTCCCCTGCAGGCCGAATTCGTGGCGGTTGACGCCGTTGAAGACGATCCGCCTGCCGTTGATCTTGAGTAGCCCATCCTCGATGCCGAACCGGCGGATGCCCACCGGTTGGCGAATGAACTCCGTCAGCGTCCCGGACGCGTCGCGCACCTCGATCTCGAGGTCGTAAAGGTACGGGTCCTCCGCGCTCCACGGCCGCGGATCGGAGACCTCGACGGCCAGCACGCCGTCGGCACCGGCCAGCTCTCCGACACCGGCCAGCCGCGCAGACACGGCGCCCTCGCCGAGCACCTCGGTGCTGAGCGTCACCGTGGCGAGGCTCAGGTCCCCGGGCGCGTCCACGCGGATGACGAGGTCCTGGACGTGGGTCGAGGGGCGGCGGTAGAGCACGACGTCGCGGAAGATGCCGGAGAACCGGTAGAAGTCCTGATCCTCGAGCCACGAGCCGGACGTCCATTTGAACACCTGGGCCGCCAGCTTGTTGTCGCCGGCGACGAGCGCGTCGGTGAGGTCGAACTCCGACGGCGTGAAGCTGTCCTCCGCGTAGCCGATGTAGCGGCCGTTCAGCCACACCGCGACCGCGCTCTCTGCCCCGTGGAACGAGACGCTGAGGCGCTCCCCTTCGGCGAGGGGCTCGTCGACGGCGAACGATGTCACGTAGCTGCCGACGGGGTTGAACAGCTGCGGCGCCTGGCCGGCCTCCAGCGCCTCGTGACCGTCCCAGGGGTACTGCACGTTGGCGTACTGGGGCCGGTCATAGCCCTCCAGTTGGATGTGGGCGGGCACGCGGATGTCGTCCCAGCCCGAGGTATCGAAGTCCGGTGACTCGAAGCCGGGAACGACGGCGCCGGGATTCTTCGCGTAGTGGAACTTCCACAGGCCGTTCAGGCTGTGCTCGAAGCCGGAGACCCCGCGCGCGGCCTCTGCTGCGTCGCGGAACCACCGGTGATCCGAGTGGGCTGCCATTCTGTTGTCGGCGAAGAACAAGGGGTCGGAGATCTGTCGGGGATCGAAGGTCACTTGATGGCTCCTGTCATGCCCTCGGCGAAGCTGCGCTGCAGCACGAGGAAGATGATCATGGTCGGTAGGGAGGCGAGCAACACCGCGAGCATCAGCACGCCGTAGTTGGTGACGTAGCCCGCGCTGAGGTTGGAGATCAGCATAGGCATGGTCTGGTACTCGGTCTTCAGCAGGATGACCTTCGGCCAGAGGAAGTTGTTCCACGCCGCCATGAAGGTGATCACGGCCGCCGCCGCGTAGGTGGAGCGCATCGTCGGGATGTAGATCTGGAAGAAGATCGAGAGCTCGTTCAGGCCGTCGAGACGTGCGGCCTCGAGGATCTCGTGCGGGAAGTTCCTGGATGCCTGTCGGAAGAGCAGGATCAGGAACGGCGTCGAGATCGCCGGGATGATGACCGCCCAGGTCGAGTTCAGCAGACCGACCGAGGCGAACAGCCGGAACAGCGGGATCATGGTCGCCGCGAACGGGATCATCATCGCCAGCAGCAGGACGGCCATGAGGCGGTCCTTGCCCTTCGAGTGGTAGATCTCGAAGCCGTAGCCTGCGATCGAACACACCAGGAGCGCAAGAACCGTCGTGCCGACCGCGATCAACGCGGAGTTCAGCATCGCCGCCCCCAGGTTCGACGCCGCGAGAAGGTCGTTCCAGTTCCGGAGCAGGTTCCCGCCGGGAAGCAAGCGCGAGCCGAGGACGTCCTGGCTGGTGTTGGTCGCCGACACCACCATGAAGAACAACGGGAAGATCGAGAAGACCGAGAACACCGTCAGGAACACGTAGCCGGGAACCTGGCGCCACTTGTACCTAGTCACGCTTGTCACCCACCTTCATCTGAATGAGCGCCAGGATGGCGACGAGGATCAAGATCACGTAGGAGAGCGCCGAGCCGTACCCGATGTTCGGGTTCCTCTGGAACGACACCTCGAAAAGGTAGTGCGACATCGTCATCGTCGTGTACGCGGGCCCGCCGCGGGTCAGGTTGAACGACTCGTCGAACAGCTGCAGCGTTCCGTTTGTGGACATGATCGCCGTGAGCAAGATCATCGGTCGGAGCTGCGGGACGGTCACGTGCCAGAACGTCCGCCACGAGTTGGCGCCGTCAACCCGGGCCGCCTCGATGCTCGAGTGGTCGATGTTCTGCAGCGCCGCGAGGTAGAACACCATGTTGTAGCCGGTCCAGCGCCAGACCAGGCCGAGGATGAGGACGAAGCGGGCGGTGCCAGTCTGACCGAGCCAGTTGATCGGCTCCCCGATGAGGCCCAGGCCACTCAGCACGTCGTTGACGAAGCCGTCGGTGGCGAACAGCGTGCGGAACACCAGCGAGTAGGACACCAGCGACACCGCGCACGGCAGGAAGATCGCGGTGCGCCAGAACGACTTCCAGCGCAGGTTCGGGTTGTTCAGCAGGTTCGCGAGCACCAGCGCAAGGACCAGCATGATCGGCACCTGGATGATCAGGTAGACGAACGTGTTGCCGAGCGTGAGCTTGAAGGTCTCGTCCTGGAAGAGCCGGGCGTAGTTGTACCACAGCGGCTCCGCCCAGTTCAGGCGCGTGCCCCTGCCCGTCTGCATCGAGAGCAGGAACGCCTCGAACATCGGCCAGAAGCTGGTGATCAGGATGAGCAGGGCGGCGGGGATCAGGAAGACCCAGCCGGTCAGGTTGTGGCGCTGCGACGGAAGCATCCGTCGCTTTCGCGGGCCGGGCGTGCTCACCTGCGCCCCGGCACCCTCTTGAGCGGTCGTCGTCGACACGCGTGTCTCCTTTCGTCGAAGGGAAGGGGTGCGGGCCGGGAGCCGTAGCTCCCGACCCGCACCCCATCGAGTCACTGCATCGCGAACTCGACCGTGCTCTGGGCTTCGGCCAGCGCCGTCGCCATGTCCGTGCCACTGATGACCTTCGTCAGGGCCGCGCTCACCGCGTCACGCGCCTCGTAGTAATAGGCGCCGGTGTTGTTCGCGGGGACCTTGGAGCCGAAGTCGACGACCATCTCGAAGATGGGCTGGTCGCTGAAGAACGGCTGGGGCTCCTTGTAGACCGCCGAGCTGCCGGCCGGGATCCAGTTGGCGACCGCTCCGGCCTTCGGGAGGATGATGTCGTACAGCTCGGTCGAGCCGGCGAACGTGGACTTCAGGAAGTCCGCGGCCAGGTCGAAGTCGCCCGTCTGGCTGATCGCCCACGAGGAGCCGCCGTTGGCGGTGTAGTTCGTCGCACCAGCGACACCGTCGAGCTTCGGCACGTTGGTGACCTCCCACTTTCCTGCCTGATCCTCGGCGGTCTGCATGGTGGCGACGACCCAGATGCCGTTGACCACGCCCGCGATGTTGCCGTTGACGAACCCGCCGACGTACTCGTCCCACGAGTTGACCTCGACGTAGACGCCCTCCTTGACGAGCTTCACGTAGGTCTCGACCGCGGTGTTGAGCGTGGCGTTGTCGACGATCGTCGGGTTGCCCTGGTCATCGAACAGGCTCGCGCCCGAGCTCTGCAGCATCATCATGATCATGTCCGAAGAGCCGGCCGTGCCGGACAGCATAGCCTTGCCGGTCTTCTCCTTGACCTGCTTTCCGAGCTCGATGTACTTGTCCCACGTGATGTCGGTGAAGTCCGCGGTGGTGAGGCCCGCCTCGGAGATGATGTCGGTCCGCAGCGCCGAGATCGCGGTGCCCGCATCGAAGGGGACGCCGTAGTTGACGCCGTCGATCGTGGAGTACGCCCTCACGCTCTCCGGGAACTCGTCCCAGGTCACGCCCGAGTCCGTCAGCGGCTGCACCAGGTCCGGGTAGTTGATGACGTTCTTCTGGTACGCGTTGTTCTGCATCAGGAAGATGTCGGGCAGCTCGTTCCACGACTGCGACTGGGCGATCGTCGTGAGCTTGGTCTGCAGGTCGTCCCAGGGGGTCTCCTGGATGTCGAGCTTGAAGTCGGGGTGGTCCTTCTGGTAGATCTTCTCCGCCTCCTGCATGGCGAAGATGTTGAACGCGGGATCCCACGTCCACACGGTGAGGGTCTGGTCACCGCCGCCTCCGCCTGTGTTGCCCCCACTTCCGGGGGTGCCTCCGTTGTCGCCACCGCAGCCGGTGAGTGCAACCGAAACGGCCAGCAGGCTCGCAGCTGCGAACTTGACCAACTTCGTCTTCTTCATTGAACGGTCCTTCTGTTGAAACCATCTGCCGAAAGCGGATCGGCGCCCGGCAACCGAGCAACGGCCACGCTGCGACACCCCTGTCGCCGCGATCCGCGCTCAATTGTTTACGTTGCCAAGCGAACCACCAAGTGCGCCCCGGACGCAAGAGAAATCTGCTCCCCAATCGGTAACGATTCGGCTACGACGGTCCTGGAGCACGAAAAGTGGTGACGTTGCCACAGGGGGCGACTAGCATCGCGTCATGGCGAGCACGCAACGACGCACCGGCCGGCCGAGGGTGCCGTCCATCGGGGACGTCGCCGCCCTGGCCGGGGTCTCGGCCCAGACCGTCTCCCGCGTCTCGACCGGCTCGCCCTCCGTGCGCCCTGCCACGAGGGAGTGCGTCCTGAAGGCCATGACGGAACTCGGCTACACGCCGAACCGCGCGGCCCGCGCCCTGCGCGTCGGCACAGTCGAGAGCATCGGGATCGTCACGCAGCGGCTCTCGCGCACCGGCGACGGCGTGACCGCGGCCGCCGTCGCGACCGCCGCCCAGGAACGCGGCTACTCGGTCAGCCTCGTCGAGGTGCCCGAGCCGGACCCGGAGGAGCTGCGCAAGGCCACCCACCGCCTGTCCAACACCGCACTCGACGGGCTCGTCATGGTCCGCGCAGGGCACGCCAACGCCGACGCGCTCCCCCTCCCGCCCACCCTTCCCGTCGTCGTCGCCGACTCGCGGCTGGCCGGGCACTATCCGTCTGTCGTCTGCAACGAGGTTCACGGCGTCGAGGACGCGGTGACGCACCTGCTGGGCCTCGGCCATCGCACGGTCCACCACATCGCCGGGTCGCCGGACGCGCATCCGGCGACGGTCAGGATGGCGACCTGGCGGCGCTGCCTCTCCGCCGCGGGCATCGCCGCCCCGGAGCCGCTCGTCGGCGACTGGACCCCCCGCTCGGGCTACGAACTCGGTAGCGAACTGGCGGCCGATCCCTCGGTCACGGCCGTCTTCTGCGCCAACGACGAAATGGCCTTCGGCCTGATCAGGGCGCTACACGAGGCGGGACGACGCGTTCCCGAGGACGTCTCGGTCGTCGGCTTCGACGACATCGCGCTCAGCGCGTTCAGCCACCCCCCGCTGACCACGGTCAGCCTCGACTACGAGCACCTCGGCCACGAACTCGTGCGCGTGCTCGCGGAGCAGATGTCCGGCCCCGTGGGTCCGAACGTCCCAAGAGTGGTGCTGCCCACCAAGCTCCAGATCAGGGCGAGCACGGGGCCACCGGCGCGCCGCTAGCGAGCGTGTCGTAGGCTTCCGGCATGTCCGAGCTTGCAGAGACGACGCAGTTTCTGGCCGGCCGCGAACCCTGGTCGCTGCTGCCCTCCGGCGAGGTGGCCGCGTACGCGAGACGCGCGATCGCGTCGTACGTGCGGCGCGGCACCCGGATCCTGGTCGCGGGCGCGCCGAACACGCGCATGCACGTGATCCGCTCCGGGGCGGTCGAGGTGCGCGACGGTGAGGGCGTGCTGATCGACCACGACGAGGAGGGCCACTGCTTCGGGCAGTCGTCCATCCTCGAGGAGCGACCCTCCCGGTTCACGTTCACCGCGACCGAGGACACGCTGCTGTGGTCCTTCGAGGCCGACGTCGTGCGCGAGTTGGTGGCCAACCCCCGGGTGCTGCGGTTCTTCACCGAGTCGCGGCTGAGCGACACCACACGCCAAGCCTCCGAGGACGGCCCCGTGCTGCAGGTGGCGGTCGCCGACATGATCACGCGGTCGCCGGTGACGATCGACGTCGGCTGCACCGTCGGCGACGCCGCGGTCGTTATGCACAACCAGCGGATCTCGGCGATCGTGGTCACGCGCGGTGAGGAGGAGCTCGCCGGCATCCTCACCGACCGCGACCTGCGCCGCGTCGTCGCCATGGCGCAGCCAGGCACCACGCCGCTGGCCGAGGCGATGACCGCAGACCCGTACACCGTCGGGAAGGACGCCCTGGCGCTCGACGTCCTGCTCAGCCTCGTCGAGCACCGCATCCATCACCTGCCCGTGGTGGACGGCGGCCGCGTGGTCGGCATGGTGACCTCGGGCGACCTGATGCGGCTCGAACGTTCCAGCCCGCTGTACCTCGTCGGCGACATGGCCAGGCAGGACGACGTCGCCGGTCTCGCGACCGTGATGGGACGGCTACCACGGCTGGTGGCGCGGCTGCTGCGCCAGGACGCGAGCGCCGAGGACATCGCGCGCATCGTCAGCCGTACCGCGGAGGCGCTGTGGCAGCGCCTCGCGGAGCTGGCGGAGGAGAGGCTAGGGCCGCCGCCGGTGCCGTACTGCTGGATCGCGTTGGGGTCGCTGGCGCGGCAGGAACAGGCGCTGGGCTCGGATCAGGACCACGCGTTCATCCTCGACGACGCCGCGCTCCCGGAGCACGACGCCTACTTCGCCGAGCTCGCAGAGTTCCTCACGTCGGCCCTTGTCCAGTGCGGGTTCCCCCGCTGCGACGGCGACGTCATGTCCACCAACCCCCGTTGGCGGCAGCCGCTCGGGCAGTGGTGGCGGACGTTCTCGGGGTGGCTGTCGTCGCCGACATCCGAGGCTGTGCTGAACTCGTCGATCTTCTTCGACCTGCGCCCCATCCACGGCGACCGCTCGCTCGCGGTGCAGCTGCAGCGTCGGATACTCGCCGCCGCACCGCAGGCGACCCGCTTCCTCGGGCACCTCGCGGCGCACGCCAACGACATCGAGGTGCCCATCGGGTTCTGGCGCGGGTTCGTGCTGGAGAAGCAGGGCGCACACCGCGACCGGCTGGACGTCAAGAAGGGCGGCATCACCCCCATCGTCGACGTCGCGCGGCTGTACGCGCTGAAGTGGGGGCTGCGTCAGGTAGGCACTCGCGCCCGGCTCGCGGCGGCCGCGGAGCACGGCGCGGAGGTCGACAACCTGCTCGACGCCCACGAGTTCCTCTGCTACACCCGGCTGCAGCACCAGGGCATGCAGGTCGCCGCCGGGCAGCAGCCCGACAACTTCGTCGCCCCCAGCGAGCTGTCCGAGTTCGAGCGGCGCACGCTGCGCGACGCCTTCTCGTACGTCGGCAAGGCGCAGCGGGCGCTGACCGTCAGCTTCCAGACGCAGTACATGCAATGAGCGCTCGAGGAACGGGCCGCGCGACGACGGCTCGCGGACGACGGGCGGGCGCCCGATGAGGTGGCCGTTCCGGAAGTCCAACGCGACGCTCGTCGAGCGGGTACCCGACGGCGGGCTGCGCCGTTACCTGGCCGCGCCCGCGCCGGCGCGCGAGACCCCCGTCGGCCGGGTGCCGATGCTGGCGCTGGACTTCGAGACCACCGGCCTGGACCCGGGACGAGACCAGATCATCTCGGCGGGCATGGTCGACGTCGATGGCTTGGGGATTCCCCTTGGCACCGCGACGAACCTGCTCGTCAACCCCGGGACGGGCGTCGGTCAGTCGGCGATCATCCACCAGCTGACCGACGACGAGCTCCTCGCCAAGGGCGTGCCGTTGGAGGAGGCGCTGGACATCGTCTTCGGCAGGCTCGCGGGCAGGGTGCTGCTGGCCCATCACGCCGGGGTCGAGGTCGGCTTCCTCGCCGCGGCGGTCGGCAGGCTGTACGGGGTGAGCGTCGAGATCCCCGCCGTCGACACCCTCCAGCTCGGGCGCCGCGCCCTCGGCCAGGGTGAGGATCACCCACCCGATGCCCTGCGCCTGTGGCGGCTACGCCGTCGGTCCGCCCTGCCGACCTACCGCGGCCACGACTCCGTGGTCGACGCCCTCGCCTGCGCGGAGCTATACCTCGCGCTCGCCCAAGAGCTGGGCGTCAAGACCCTCGGCCAGGCCCTGCGTTGGTCCTGAACCAGGCCTCACAGGTCCCCGAGCCGACGAACCGTTCCGTCCCAGCCGTCGACGAGCCAGGACACGACCTCCGGTAGCTCGACAGGAAACACCTCGACGTCGAACTCGGCGATCTCGTCGGGCGCGAACCAGCCGAGGCCGTCCATGAAGTCGCGCTCGACGGCGGTCCACCCGGTGGTGTCGAACACACCGGGAACCGCGTCGAGGCGTGCAACGAAGAACTCTTCGTCCTGGCGCACATGCCGGGCGCGGAAGTCGAAGACCGAGCTGCGCACGGCGACCGGGCCGACGAGCGAGGCGGGATCGAGTTCCAGTCCCGTCTCCTCGCGCACCTCGCGGACCGCGGCCTCGCGGGCGGTCTCGCCGGCGTCGATACCGCCGCCGACCGTGAACCACCAGCTGCGCCCAGGGTTCTGGGCATCGTGCGCATTGATCAGCAGCAGCCGACCCTCCCCGTCGAACAGCAATACGCGCGCGGCGTCGCGGCGCGGCATCCCATCGGGACCGATGGCCCAGCCCTCGCCGGAAAACGAATAGGGTTCGCTCACGTGCCAGAGGTTACCCCGCCGGCCGACACAGATCTCTGTATGCGCCGAGCCGGGCCTATATACGTCCTGGCCCGGCGCATACAGAGATCTGTGTCCGGGAGGGCCGGGAATGACACCCTTGGGTTTTGTCGGAAGGGACGTCTAGAGTGACGCCCCGTGTCTTCGTCAGCCCTTGAGCACCTGTCCCCCGCGTTCCCGCAGCGCGCGGCATGGGGAACCGCCAGCTTGCTGCGCGCGTGGCAACAGGAGGCGCTCGACCTGTACGAACGCGAGCAGCCCCGCGACTTCCTCTGCGTTGCAACCCCCGGCGCAGGCAAGACGACCTTCGCGCTGCGTGTCGCGCTCGGGCTGCTGCGGTCCCGCACCATCCGCAGAATCGTCGTCGTCACCCCCACCGAGCATCTGAAGGTGCAGTGGGCCGACGCCGCGGCACGCGTCGGCATCCAGCTGGACCCGGGAACCGACGGCTCGACGCGGCGGGGCCGGGCGAAGGAGTACGACGGCTCGGCCGTCACCTACGCGGGCGTCGCGGCACGTTCCTACGTCTACGAGGCCCTGTGCCACTCGAAGGACGTTCTCGTCATCTTCGACGAGATCCATCACGCGGGCGACTCCAAGAGCTGGGGCGAGGCGATCAGCTACGCGTTCTCGCCCGCCGCGCGGCGCCTTTCGCTGACCGGAACGCCGTTCCGGTCAGACGACAACCCCATCCCGTTCGTCGCCTACGACGAGCTCGCGCCGGGCGTGAAGCAGTCGCGGGCCGACTACACCTACGGCTACGCCGAGGCGCTCGCCGATCACGTCGTGCGCCCTGTGCTCTTCATGAACTACGGCGGGCCGATGCGGTGGCGCACGCGCGCTGGCGACGAACTGGCCGCCGACCTCGGCGTCCCCATGACGAAGGACCTCACCGCGGCGGCCTGGCGCACGGCGCTCTCCCCCACAGGCGAGTGGGTGTCCGCCGTATTGCGCGCCGCCGACCAGCGTCTGACGGAGGTCCGCCGCCACGTCCCCGACGCCGGCGGCCTCGTCATCGCCACCAATCAGACGACGGCGCGGGCCTACGCCAAGCTGCTGACCGAGATCACCGGAGCCAAGCCCTGCATCGTGCTGTCGGACGACGGCAAGGCCAGTGGCAGGATCGATGAGTTCTCCGCGTCTCAGGAGCGGTGGATGGTCGCCGTGCGCATGGTGTCCGAGGGCGTCGACGTGCCGCGGCTGGCCGTCGGCGTCTACGCGACGGCCACCTCGACGCCGCTGTTCTTCGCGCAGGCCGTCGGCCGCTTCGTCCGCAGCCGCCGCCGGGGTGAGGTCGCCACCGTGTTCCTCCCCACCGTCCCGGTGCTGCTCGGCCACGCCGCCACCATCGAGAAGCAGCGCGACCACGTCCTCGGCCGCCCCAAGAACGACGACGGTGACATCTGGGCCGAGTCCGAGGCGGAGCTGGAGCAGGCGAACCGTCAGGAGTCGGGCTCCGACGACCTGCTGGGCGAGTTCGAGGCGCTCGAATCCCAGGCGACGTTCGACCACGTCCTGTTCGACGCACAGGCCTTCGGGATGCACGCCGAGCCGACCTCCGCCGACGAGGCCGACTACCTCGGCCTCCCCGGCCTGCTGGAGCCGAGTCAGGTCAGCGCCCTGCTCGCCGAGCGCCAGCGCCGGCAGCTGCGCCGTCGGGAACGCGACGACCGCAGGGTCGAGCCGGAGGTCGCGCTGCACCGGGCCCTGGCGTCGAAGCGCAAGGAACTCAACTCTCTGGTCAGCCAGTACGCGCGCCTGAAGGGCGTGCCGCACAGCCACGTCCACGCGGACCTCCGCCGCGAGTGCGGCGGTCCCTCACTGGCGAAGGCCAGCCAGGAACAGGTCGACGAGCGCGTCCGCGCCGTCCGTTCCTGGCTCCGCGGATGACGGCTACTCGGCGAGGCGCACCGATCCGACGCTAACTGCCCGATTCTGGAGGAGACTCGCCCAACCGGCCGCGTTGTCGCCGATTCCGTGCGGGTGGCCGGGGAGCGCGTTCGAATAGACTTGTTGTATGACATCATGGCTGGCCATCTCGCTGGGCCGGCTGATGGAGACGCTCGTCCATGAGGGCGTCGTGGTCACGGGCACCGACGAAGGGGGCCTGCCACGGCACCTGCTCCTCACTGTTCGCTCAGTCGGCGAAGGAGCCGCGACCGTCTGGTGGTCGCTGCTTCCGCTCGACCGTTACACCCGACCCACGCGCCAGACCGCCCGCTGCGACCCGACGATGACGCTGTCCGATTGGCTGAGGGAGACGACACGGATCGTGCCGGAAGCCGCTGTGATGGGCGTGCCGATCTCATGGCGCCGCCGCGACACGCGCCCGCTGGCCAAGCTCGGATGGCTGGGTGACGGCATCGGCCGGTTCCTCGCGGCGACCGTCCGCGACTGGCGGGTGTGGGCGTGGGTCGTCATGATCCCCATCGTCGCCTGGATGGTCGCGCGGGACGATCCTGAGTTCGCCCGCGACATCGCCACGGCACTCTCGTGGATCCCCGCCATTGTGCTTCCGGTTGCGCTCGGGGTGCTCGTGCTCGCAATCGGCCTGGCGGGGCTGGCACACTCCTTCTCGGGCATCGGGGTGTGGGCGCCTCACCGAACGCACTTGCGCGCAGATGAGATCGCCGCCCGGATCGGCCCGGTCGCCGCGATTGCCGCCACTCAGGCGACCGACGCGGGGTCGGCGCCTCCGCGCTGGTCGGTGGTCTCCCCGGACGCGCCGCTCTCGCTGCTCGCCGGATCGTCGGTCCTCATCTGGCCCCACTCGATGGAGGGGCAACCACTGGTGATGAGCGTCGCGCGGCCGCCTGCACACGACTGGCGGCATGGCGAAGTGCGAGTGACGCAGGCACGGCTAGGGTCCACGAGGCGGCCACAGACACAGCGGCTTCCCGAGAAAACGCGGCTGAACGACTCGTGCCACAAGAGCCTGGGCCGCGGCATCGCCCACGTGCTCGTAGTGCCGCGGCCGGTATGGGCTGCGGGCGTTCGGCGCCCGACCTCCACCTGGATACCTCGCGAGGATGACCCAACCATCGGCTACCAGGAGCATGAGCTGACCGCACGCGTGGTTGCCTTCACCCAGCCCCACACCCCAGCCCTCAGGGGGTCCGCTCCCGCCGCGGCGCAGGCGCGCATAGACGGGATCACGGAGGAGTTGGGCGCGCTTACCTCCGACGTCGTCTACCGGATCGAGAACTCCGCGCTCTTCGACGACACCGTCCCGCTGACAAGGGAGTTCTCGCTGCTGCTCATGCGCTGGGAGGACGAACTCGCACACGCCACGCCGTCGGCGCTTGAACGGCTGGCGATGGAGCTACGGCTGGCGTTCGACACCGCGCGGCAGCACGCCGAGGCCGTCGGGCTGAACCACCTGCCGCGGACGGCGCGCGCGAAGGCAGAGCGGGCGGTCAAGGCCGCTCAGCTCGCCGTCGACGCCGCCACCGATGGTGAGCGCGAGGCCGCGTCGACGCAGCTCGCGCGGCTCCTGGACGGGATCGCGCTGCACTACCTGCCCGGTTCTGCGGAGGCTCGGCGGATGATCGGCGACTCCCTGCACCAGTTGAGGGAAGCGCCGTGATCCTCAAGGTCACTCCGCAGACGAGGATGGGCGAGCTGGCCGGCCGCACCATCGTGGTGTCGTCGACGTTCCTCACCGGCCCGTTGACGCCATTCGTCCTGGTATGCCGGGAACAGGCCGGGCAGGTGGGCGTGCGGCACTCCCCCATCAACGCGGGCACCCCGCAGAGCGTACTGGTGCCGGAGCAACGGACGCTCGGACACTTCGCGATCGACAGGCTGCAGATCGAGACGATCGGCCGGATCACGCCGATCCTGGGCGTCGACTGGTCCGGAGGCTCGGTGCGGCTCCGGCTGCCGAACGGCCTCACCACCGAGGACCTGTATCCGGGGTTGCGCGAACTGCACGGACAGACGGCGAGCATGCACTCGTACATCCTCGGCGCGGTCGAGGCACCGTCGAGCCCCGACGTCGCGCGCCAGCGCGTCGATGCCGCGAAGGAGACCTACGGCGCGCTGCTGAGCGACGTCGCGTACCGGATCGAGAACTCGGCGCTGTTCGACAACGCCGTGCCTGAGTCGAAGGAGTTCCAGCTGCGTCTGATGCAGTGGGACGACCAGATCGCCCACCTCGACCGGCCAGGCGTCGGCGGCGCGGCGCTGGACGCGTTGGCCCGGGAGGTTGCGCTGGCCTTCGACACGGCCCGCGCGAACGCCGAGCGCCTCGGGTTGTCTCATCTGCCGTTGACGGCCCGCCGCACGGCGCGGCAGGCGATCAAGGTGTCGGCGCTCGCCCGTACGTCGCCGACGGAGGGCGAGCGCGCCGCTGCCCGGGACAAAGTCGCGAAGCTGCTCTCCCGGCTGGCGCTGTATTACCTACCTTCCCCGCGCTCGGCCCCGCTCCTCCTCGGCGGCCAGATCCCCCAGCTCCCCCAGGACCCGACTGGCGCTGGTTAGCCCCCGCCGGTTGACCCAATGAACGCTTTGACATCGTAGTGACATCACATCTTGCCTCATGATGTCATGAGTGACACCATTGGCGTCATGATGTTCGACACCCATCTGAGCCTCGTTCGCGACCAACTCGACGCTGCCGGCGCAGCCATGGGCGGGTCTGTCGAAGAGGCTTCCGGACGCCTGGCGGTCCTCCTTGAGCCCGCCCTCAGACTGGCACTCCAGTCCGCCCTGGCCGAGGCCGCTGCCGACCTATCGGCACAGTTGGCGGGAACCGCTCGTGTCGATGTGCTGCTCGGTTCCAGCGGCCCGTCGCTGGTCGCCACCCCGGAGCAGGCCGCCGAGCCCGACGCGGACTCGGCGTCGACCGAGGCCGAGCACGACGCCCGCCCCTTTGACGGTGCCGCCACTCGGTTCACGCTGCGCCTCCCCGAGGACCTCAAGGAACGCGTCGACGGCGCCGCCGCCTCCGCGGGAGTATCGGCGAACACCTGGCTCGTCCGCGCCGCCGAACGCGCCCTCGGCGCTCCGCCGTCGCCGAGCACCCCTACCTCATCCACCCGTCCCGGCCGCAGCCTCTCCGGCTGGATCGCCTGAGAGAACAGGATTCCGCTCATGTCCCTTACCTGCACCCGAATCGAGAACTTCGATGTGGATGGCGACCTCACCCTCGCCGCAGATCTCCGCTACGGGAACCTCACCCTCACGGCCGTGCCCGGCCTCTCGCGCGTGCTCGTCACCATCCAGGCCACCGGCACTCGCGCGGAGGAGGTCGCCGACTCCGTCGCCGTGACCGCCGGGCCCCGCCGCGTCGACATCGAAGTGCCGAAGACTGCCCGCTTCCTCGGCGCAGCGACGTCGCTTCGCCTCCGCGTCGAGGTCCCCGAGGGCACAGACCTCCACATCGCGTCCGGCTCCGGCGACGTGGACGCCATCGGCGGCTACAGGGCCGTTGAGGCGCACCTCGGGTCCGGCGACGTCCGCGTGGATCACGCCAGGAGGGCTGACATCGGGACCGGCTCCGGAAACGTCCGTCTCGGAACGGCCGCGCGAGCTGAGCTGCACACCGGCTCCGGAAGCATCATCGTCGAAGACATCGGCGAACTACGCGCAGGGACCGGGTCCGGCGTCATCAGAGCGCGAGCCGTGACGGGCGCGCTCGAGGCCAGCACGGGGTCCGGCAGCATCGGCGTCGCCCAACTCGCCGGCGCGGGGAGGGTCGAGACAGGCTCCGGATCCGTGCGCATCGGTGACGTGGACGGCGATGTCGACGCCACCACCGGCTCTGGATCGATCGCCATCGACCGACTGCGCGGTGGGCGGGTGTCGACCAACACCGCCTCGGGCTCGCAGCGCATCGGTGTCGCCGAGGGAACCGCGTTGAAGGTGGACGCCAACTCGGTGTCGGGCCGCGTCACGAGCGAGCTCGGCCAGGTCTCCGACGGCGAGGGCTTCGCCCGTACGGCAGAGGTCGTCGCGCGTTCCATCAGCGGCGGCATCACCTTCCGTCGCGCCTGACCCGCACGACCCGCGTCGAACATCGGTGATCGCACACGAGCCAATATGGTGACCGTATGCAATGGCAGGCAGTCGACGTCGATACGCCGCTGTCAGCGCTGCTCGGGCCGTATGCCGTCGTCGCACTCGGGCCCGACGACCGGCGGACCACCGTGCTCGTCGAGGTCCTGCGCCATCGCCGCGGGCGGGTGACCGCCCGCATCTGCGACACCACCATGCACACGCCGCCGCTCGGCGCGCGGCGGCTGCGAGCGCCGGGGACCGTGACGCTGCGCGAACTCGTGCTCGCGCACACCAGCTGCCGCGCGGAGGCCGCCGCGGTCTCGCCGCCGCAGAAGTGGACGGGGACGAGCGACCCGACGCTCACCCCGTGGATGATGGCGGTCGGCGCGGTGCTCGCCATCGGCGGCATGGCCATCGCACAGGTGGCATTCGCCATCCCAGGGCTGACGCTCCTCATCCTCGGCGCCATGCAGTCGCGCCATACGCAGGACGGCACCGCGCGGATCGTCGACGGCGGTCGCGACATCCTGCCCACCGCCGCCCGGTCCTACATCCCGGCGCCCGCCGCCCTCACCGCCGGGCCGACGCCGGCCGAGCGGGTCGCCGTCGTCCGCGACGCCTACGGGCGGCTGCTGGCCGACATCGTCTACCGCATCGAGAACTCCGCGCTATTCGACGCCGCGGTCCCCGAGACCGCCGAGTTCCAGCTCGCGCTCGCTCTCTGGGACGAGGAGTCCCCACGTGCCGACGAGCTGGCCCGCGCCATCGAGACGTCCTTCGACGCCGCTCGAACGAAAGCGGAGGCGCTGGGCATCGCGCACCTGCCCGAGACGGCCCAAGGACCAGCCCGGCGCGCGGCCAAGGCCGCGGAGACAGCGCTCGCCGACGGCCCGGCCCCGGAGCGCGAGGCTGCGCGGCGGTGGGTCGCCGAGATCCTCGGCTCGCTGGCGCTGTACTACCTCCCGCCGGTCGACCCCGCCGCGCCGTCGCTGATCGGCGCGCGACGACAGATCGAGCCTGCGCCGTGATCCAGGTCCCGCTCACCACCACGATCCTCGACGTCGAGCGCGCCGTGCTCACCGCGGGCGACGACGTGCTGGTCGTCACCCGGGCCGGGCACCACGAGAACCCGCAGGCGCGCCGCGGCCGCGCCACCCGCGGCGAGTATCCAGTCACGCAGTGGCGAAACTCGGGGCCGCTCCCGCGCAAGGTCCACCGAGTCGTGCCCGAGTACGCCACCCTCCTCTCCCTCGGGATCGCGCAGGAGTGGCGGCCCGAGCGCGCCTTCGTCGTCGAGGACGTGCGCTGGCGTCCCTTCCTCCCGCCGCTGATCTGGGCCGACGGCGCCGAGCTCACGATCGACGCCTTCCTCGCCGCCTGCCCGCCGCTCCCCGACCCACGCACCGACGGCGAGGCCCGCGTCGCCGAGGTGCGGGCCACCTACGGCCGGATGCTGACCGACGTCGCCTATCGGATTGAGAACGCCGCACTCTTCGACACTGCGGTGCCCACAACCCGCCAGTTCGAGACCGCGATGGCGATGT
The DNA here is from genome assembly GCF_016714275.1 of Tessaracoccus sp. Classification (GTDB taxonomy): domain Bacteria; phylum Actinomycetota; class Actinomycetes; order Propionibacteriales; family Propionibacteriaceae; genus Arachnia. The sequence goes on from NZ_JADJNP010000001.1 coordinate 156,741, forward strand.
GGGCCGACGTCTCCGCGTCGACGCCCGACGACGAGGTCGCCCGCCGCGCTGCCATGGCCGTGCTCGCCTTCGACACCGCCCGCGCGCACGCCGAGACCGTCGGCCTCGCGCACCTCCCCGCGCAGGCCCGCGACCGCGCCCGACGAGCCGCAGGGGCCGCCCGGCTCGCGCGGGCCGCCGCCACAGACGCCGAGCGTGCCGCCGCCCAGGACCAGGTCGTGCGCATCCTGCGCCCGCTGGCGCTGTACTACCTGCCCGACCCGGACCGGCTGCCGCGCGCGATCAGCCCCACCCGGGTTCCGGGGGTGTGAACAGGGCGATCGCGGCGGGGAGTTGATCCGTCGGGTCGGGGCGCGGGGCCTTATCGGCGCGGCGGTCCGGGTGGTCGGCGGCGGCCATGCCTTCGATCTTCGCGGCCTCCATCTGCTGCGCGGCGAGGCTCGCGTACAGCCCGCCGCGGGCCAACAGCTGCTGGTGCGTGCCCGACTCGACGATCCGGCCCGCCTCGACCACGTGGATCACGTCGGCGTCGACGACGGTGGAGAGCCTGTGCGCGATCGTCAACGTCGTGCGTCCTGCGGCGACGCTGTCCAGCGCCTCCTGCACCACGCGCTCGGAGACGGTATCCAGCGCGCTCGTCGCCTCGTCCAGCAGGAGCACGGGCGGATCCTTGAGCAACACGCGAGCGATCGCGATCCGCTGCTTCTCGCCTCCCGAGAGCCGGTAGCCGCGCTCGCCCACCACCGTGTCGTAGCCGTCCTCGAAGCCGGCGATGATGTGGTGGATGTTCGCCGCCGCGCACGCCGCCTCAAGTTCCTCCTGCGTCGCGTCCGGCCGCGCGTACAGCAAGTTGTCCCGGATCGTCGCGTGGAAGAGGTACGTCTCCTGGGACACGATCCCGACGTGATCGATGATCGACGCCTGGCGCAGCCGCCGCACGTCGGTGCCCGCGAACAGCACACTGCCTGCCGACGCCTCGTACAGCCGTGGCGCGAGGTACAGCACCGTCGTCTTGCCCGCCCCCGACGGTCCCACGAACGCGACGTGCTGGCCCGGCTCGACGACGAACGACACGCCCGCGAGGGTCGGCCGGGTGTCCGCCGCGGCGTCGGGGTAGCGGAAGGTCACATCGCGGAACTCGATCCCGCCGACCGGCCCAGGGCCGTCGTCGACGCCGATCGCGCCCGGCGTATCGGCGATCGCGGGCTTCAGATCCAGATACTCGAAGATGCGCGCGAAAATCGCACCGGAGGTCTGCAGGTCCAGCGCGACGCGCATCAAGCCCATCAACGGCTGCAGCAGCCGCGCCTGCACCGTCGTGAACGCGACGACCGTACCCGCGGTGATGTCGGCGCCGCCGACGATGAAGTAACCGGAGACGAGGTAGATCACCGCAGGGACGCTCGCCATAATGACCTGCACGACGGCGAAGAAGCCCTGGCCGCTCATCGCGCGCCGGACCTGCAGCGTGATCTGGTTGGCGTTCTCTCGTCGGTACCGTGCCGACTCCGTCCGCTGCCGGTTGAACGCCTTCGACAGCAGGATGCCGGAAACGCTGAGGGTCTCCTGCGTGATCGTCGTCAGCTCGGACAACGACTCCTGCGTCTGCGCTGCGATCCTCGCCCGCACCTGCCCGACCTTGCGCTGGACGAACACGAGGATCGGCATCAGCACGACGGCGATCAGCGTCAGCCGCCAGTCGATCAGCACCATCGCGACAAGCGCCGACGCCACCGTGACCGTGTTGCCGAGGATGCTGGAGATGGTGTTGGTGAGCACGCCGGCGACGGCTCCCACGTCGTTCTGCAGCCGCGACTGGATCACGCCGGTTTTGGTGCGGGTGAAGAACCCGAGCTCCATAGCCTGCAGGTGTTCGAACAGCCGCACGCGCAGGTCGCCGGTGACACGGTTGCCGACGGTGGCCGTCAGCCACGTCTGCGTGATGCCCAGCCCCGACGACAACAGGTACAGCGCGATCATGGCGGCGACGAGCCGGACCAGCAGCCCGAGTTCGGGACCGCCGGACGCGGGAAACAGCGCGTCGTCGAACACCCGTTGCACGATCAGTGGCGGCACGACGGCGATCGCCGCGCTGACGATCACGATCAACCCGGTGAGCGCGATCCGTCCCCGGTAGGGCCGGAACAACTCCACCACGCGCTTTCCAAGGTCGGGAACGTGCGGCGCCTCGGCGTTCGCCCTCCGCTGCGCGTCCTCGTCGACGCCCCTGAACCCGTGGCCTCCGCGCGCTCCAACCGACATGGGCTGAGGGTACCGTGGGCCCATGACCGATCACGAAGAGCATTCGAAGGGCGGCGTCTACTCCGTCAAGGGCAAGGAGTTCGCCAGGGACTCCCAATACATCGAGACGCGGATCATGGCGGAACCGCGACCGGGGACCGACGACTACCCCGTCGAACCAGGCCGGTACCGGCTGGTCGCGGCGTACGCCTGCCCGTGGGCGAACCGCGCGATCATCGTCCGCGAGTTGCTGGGGCTCCAGGATGTCATCTCGCTCGGCACGCCGGGTCCGACGCACGACGCCGACTCGTGGACCTTCGACCTGGACCCGGGCGGCATCGACCCTGTCCTGGGCATCCACAAGCTGAAGGACGCCTACGAGAAGCGCTTCCCCGGCTATCCGCGCGGCATCACCGTTCCCGCGATCGTCGACGAGACCACTGGCGAGGTCGTCACCAACAACTTTCCCCAGATCACCGAGGATCTCTTCTTCCAGTGGAAGCCGTTCCACAAGGCGGACGCGCCCGACCTGTGGCCCGCGGACCTCCGCGAGGAGATGGAGCAGGTGATGAAGCGCGTCTATACGGAGGTCAACAACGGCGTGTACCGGTGCGGCTTCGCCGGCTCGCAGGAGGCCTACGACGCCGCCTACGACCGCCTTTTCACCGCGCTCGACTGGCTCGAGGAGCGCCTCGCCGGCCGCCGTTACCTGATGGGCGACGCCATCACCGAGGCCGACATCCGGCTGTTCACCACGCTCGTCCGCTTCGACCCCGTCTACCACGGCCACTTCAAGTGCAACCGCAACAAGCTGACGGAGCTGCCGAACCTGTGGGGCTACGCCCGCGACCTGTTCCAGACGCCCGGGTTCGGCAACAACGTGGACTTCGCGCAGATCAAGGACCACTACTACAAGGTGCACACCGACCTGAACCCGCTCGGGATCGTGCCAAAGGGCCCCGATCTCAGCGGCTGGACCACGCCATCGGGCCGCTGAGCTCCCCCGACGCCCGGGCGCGAGACGCTTCCCGAACGACGCACGCCGCGGCCTCAGCCTCGTTAGGCTGGGCGCCATGCGCGACTATGAGGTCCTCCCCGGCGGGCACGGCTCCCGGGTCGCCATCCACGCCCGGGGCAGCGAGATTCTCCGCAACCCGCGGCTCAACCGCGGAACGGCCTTCACGCACGAGGAGCGCACAAAGCTCGGACTCGTCGGGCTGCTGCCGTCGCAGGTGACGCCGCTCGACGCGCAGCTGGCGCGCGTCTACAGCCGGTTCCGCGCCGCAGACACCGCGTTGGAGAAGTTCGCCTACCTGCAGGGTCTTCGCGAGCGCAACACCGTCCTCTTTTACCGGCTCCTGAGCGATCACCTCGACGAGATCATGCCGATCGTCTACACCCCCACCATCGGGGAGGCAATCAAGGAGTTCAGTCTCTGGTACCAGCCCATCAACGGAATCTTCCTCTCCATCGACCGGCCGGACCTCATCGAGGATTCGCTCCGCGGCTACGGGCACAATCCCGACGATGTCGACCTGTTGATCGTGACGGACTCGGAGGGCATCCTCGGCATCGGTGACCAGGGCGTCGGCGGGATCCAGATCTGCATGGGCAAGAAGTCGCTCTATACCGCCGCGGCGGGCATGGACCCGGACCGGATGCTGTCGGTCGTGCTCGACGTCGGCACCGACAACCTCCGCCTGTTGAACGAGGACCTGTACCTCGGCGAGCGGCACGCGCGCGTGCGCGGCGAGCGCTACGACGAGTTCGTCGACGCGTTCGTCCGTGCCGCCACCGCGGTGTTCCCGAACGCCATGGTGCACTGGGAGGACTTCGGCGCCGACAACGCGCATCGGCTCCTCGACGTCTACCGCGACCAGATCTGCACCTTCAACGACGACATCCAGGGCACCGCGGCCGTCGTCACCAGCGCCGTCCTCGCCGGCGTCGCCGCCAAGCGCGAGCGGCTCGCCGATCAGCGCTTCGTCGTGCACGGCGGCGGGACTGCGGGCATCGGCATCGCCGACCTTCTCGTCGACCTGCTCGTCAAGGACGGCCTCACGCCGGAGCAGGCGCGGACCCGGTTCTGGGTGACAAGCAGCCGTGGCCTCGTCACCGACGACGCCACGCTCCGCTTCCGCGACTTCCAGCGCCCGTACGCGCGCGGCATCGGGGAGCTGAGTGAGTGGGAGGTGGACCAGACCGGCCGCTACATGCTGGCCGACATCGTCCGCAACGTGCACCCCACCGTCCTGATCGGCACCTCGGGGCGGCCCGGATCGTTTACCGAGGCGATCGTCTCCGACATGGCGGCACACGTGGCCCGCCCGCTCATCCTGCCCCTGTCGAACCCGACGTCGCTGGCCGAGGCGACGCCCGCGGAGCTGCTCGGCTGGACCGGTGGCCGCGCGCTGATCGCGACCGGCTCGCCGTTCCCCGCGGTGACGCACGACGGCGTGACGCACCGCATCGCTCAGGCGAACAACGCGCTGGTCTTCCCCGGGATCGGCCTGGGTGTCGCCGTGTGCCGCGCCAGCCGCGTGACCGACGGCATGATCGCGGCCTCGTCGGAGGCCGTTGCGTCGCTCGTGCAGGTCTCGCACCTCGGTGACTCGCTCCTGCCGAGCATCAAGGATCTACGCCGGGTGTCGGCGACGGTGGCGATCGCCGTCGCTGCGGCCGCGGAGGCGGACGGCGTCGCCCAGCGTCCGCTCACCCGCCCCGTCGAGCAGATCTATGACGCCATGTGGCAGCCGGTCTATCCTCAGCTGATCATCGACTGAAGCGTTCCCAGCCGCGCCAGGGACTCCTCCCTACCGAGGATCTCCATCGACTCGAACAGCGGCGGCGACACCGTACGCCCGCTGATCGCGACCCGGATGGGTGCGAAGGCGAACTTGGGCTTGATGCCCAGGCCGTCGACGATGCGCTCCCGCAGGCCCGCCTGGATGGAGGCGGCGTCGAAGTCGACGGTCTCGGCCACTTCGATGGCCGCGTCCAGGACCTCGGCGGCGTTGTCGGCGAGCTTGGCGACGGCCTCGGGGTCGAGCGTCGCGTCGCCGAGCAGGTAGTCAAGCTGCGGCAGCGCGTCCTTCAGCAGGACGAGGCGCTCCTGGATGATCGGAACGGCTTGGCGCAGCACGTAGAGCTGGGCCTCGGTCGGCTCCGTCCACTGTCCGGTCGCCGTGGCGAATGTCGCGATGCGATCGGCCAGCTCGTCGGCGCTCAGCGTGCGGATGTAGTGGCCGTTCAACCAATCCAGCTTCTTGACGTCGAAGATGGGGCCGACGGTGTTGACCTTTTCCCAGCTGAACCGGTCGACGAACTCGTCGAACGTCGACACCTCGTGCTCCTCGTCGCCGGCGTAGCCCAGCAGCTGCAGGAAGTTCACGACCGCCTCGGGGAGGTAGCCCTCCTCCTTGAACCAGACCACGCGCGCGGCCGGGTTCTTGCGCTTGGAGATCTTCGACTTGTCCGGGTTGCGCAGCAGCGGCATGTGCGCGAACTGCGGCGCCTCCCACCCCAGCCACTCATAGAGCAGGACGTGCTTCGGGGTCGAGGAGATCCACTCCTCGCCGCGCACCACGGTGTTGATCCCCATCAGGTGATCGTCGACGACGACGGCCATGTGGTAGGTCGGGAATCCGTCTGCCTTCAGGATCACCTGGTCGTCGGGGCGGGGCGCCTTGACGGTGCCGCGGATGATGTCCTCGAACTCGAGCGGGGCGTCGTCGGGGATCAGCATCCGCACGACCGCGCGGTCCGTGAAGCCGGGGAGCGCGGCGCGCTCCTCGCGGGTCTTTCCGAGGCACAGCCGGTCGTAGCCGGTGACCGACAGCTTCTGCGCCTCCTGCTCCTTCCGCAGCTCCGCCAGCCGCTCCGAGGAGCACCAGCAGTAGTAGGCGCGGCCGTCGGCGATCAGCTGCTCCACGAACGGACGGTAGGTGTCCAGCCGCTCCGACTGCCGGTACGGCGCGTACGGCCCGCCCTTGTGCGGCCCCTCGTCGGGCGAGAGACCCAGCCAGTCCAGCGAGTCGTAGATCTGCTCCTCGGAGCCCTCGACGAGGCGCGTCTGGTCGGTGTCCTCGATCCGCAGCACGAACTGCCCGCCGGTCTTGCGGGCCCACGCCAGGTCGAACAGCGCCATGAACGCGGTGCCGACGTGGGGGTCTCCGGTTGGCGAGGGAGCAACACGGGTGCGCGCGGGTGTCGTCGTCATAGTGGCCCCAGCCTATCGCCAGTGCCTGGCGCTGGGCGGACGGCGGGGCCTGGCACCCGGGCGGACGGCAGAGGTGGGGAGGTGGTCCGTCTCGCTGCCACCAAGCCTCGGGCGCCCGGCTTCCCCTCTGCTTCGGTGCAGGGTGGGCCCTTACGCTTCGACGAACCACCTCCCCACCTCTGCCTCGGTCGTCGCACCGGCGTCGGTTCCTGCCCGGCATACAAGCCGCTCTTGAGGCGCACGGCACACTTGCTCCATGGAACTCGAGCCGACGAACGCCCTCGACTCCGCGCGCAGGCAGGCAGAAACCGAACTGGTGAAGGACCGCCCGGCGAAGGCAACGCGGGCGCTCACGTATGTCCTCGAGGACCTGCTTCCCGTGCCCGGCACGACGTTCCGGGTCGGCGTCGACCCGTTCCTCAGCCTCATTCCCGGGGCCGGTCAGGTCAGCGGCGCGGTGTTCGGCTCCGTCCTCCTGTTCGACGCGGCCCGGCTCCGCATGCCGATCCCCGTGCTGGCGCGGATGCTCGGCAACTGGGCCATCGACTGGGTTCTCGGCCTCATCCCGTTCGTCGGGCCCTTCCTCGACGCGGCCTGGCGGTCCAATGTCAAGAACCTCCGGCTGCTCAACCGCACCATCGACGACCGCGCTCAGGTTCGCGACGCGTCGGTGAAGTACTGGATCGCCGTCGTCGCGATCCTGGCCTCCATGGTGGGGCTGATCCTGCTGGTGCCTGCCCTGCTCATCATGTGGGCGCTGCGGGCACTACCATGACGGCCATGACTGCCTCCGACATGCCGAGTAACTTCATCTACGACGCCATCTCGGCGGACGTGGCCGCGGGTGTCAGGGGCGGTCGGGTCCAGACCAGGTTCCCACCCGAGCCGAACGGCTACCTGCACGTCGGGCACGCGAAGGCCATCGTCGTCGACTTCGGCGCCGCCGCCGATTTCGACGGCACCTGCGTGCTGCGCCTCGACGACACGAACCCGGAGACCGAGGACGCGGACTTCGTGAACTCGATCATCCACGACATCGAGTGGCTGGGCTACGAGCCGGCCGAGGTGCGCTTCGCGTCCGACTACTTCGGGCAGCTGTACGAGTGGGCGGAGGCCCTGATCGAACGGGGCCTCGCCTACGTCGACGACCAGGATGCCGAGGCGATCTCCGCCGGGCGCGGCGGCTACGGACAGCCGGGCGTGAACTCCCCGTACCGGGACCGCGCCGTCGAGGAGAACCTCGACCTGTTCCGCCGCATGCGCGCCGGCGAGTTCGCAGAGGGCTCTCGGGTGCTGCGCGCGAAGATCGACATGAACCACGAGAACATGTGGCTGCGCGACCCGATCATGTACCGCATCCGGCACGCGCACCATCACCGCACGGGCGACGCGTGGCCCATCTACCCCACCTACGACTGGGCGCACGGCCAGTCCGACGCCATCGAGGGCACGACCCACTCGATCTGCACGCTGGAGTTCGACTCGCACCGCCCGCTGTACGACTGGTTCCTCGCCCAGCTCGGCGTCGCGGACGCGCCGCGCCAGTACGAGTTCGCGCGCCTCGAGCTCACCCACACCGTCACCTCCAAGCGCCGCCTGGCGAAGCTGGTAAACGACGGCGTGGTCGACGGCTGGGACGACGCCCGCATGCCCACCATCCGCGGCCTGCGCCGTCGGGGCTATCCCGCGGCGGCCATCCGGGCGTTCTGCCGCGAGGTCGGCACGACGCGGACGAACTCGCGCCAGTCGATCGAGGCCCTCGAGTCGTACGTGCGGCGGAACCTGAACGCCTCCGCGCAGCGCCGCATGGCCGTGCTGCGTCCGCTGAAGCTGACCATCACCAACTGGCCGGTCGACGACGCGGGCGCACCCGTCGTCGAGTGGTTCGAGCTCGCCAACAATCCGGAGAACGCCGAGGACGGCACCCGCCTCGTCCCGTTCACGGGCGAGCTGTGGATCGAGCGGGAGGACTTCCAGGAGGTCCCGCCGCCGAAGTACTTCCGCCTCTCCCCCGGCCGCGAGGTGCGCCTCCGCGGCGCCTTCTTCGTCACGGCGACCGACGCGGTCAAGGACGATGACGGCGCCGTCGTCGAGGTCCTGGCGACGTACGACCCGAAGTCCCGCGGCGGCAACTCCCCCGATGGCCGCAAGGTGAAGTCGACGATGCATTGGGTGTCGGCCCCGCACGCGGCGGAGGCCACTGTCGCTCTGTACGAGCGGCTGTTCACCGCCGAGGCCCCCGGAGAGGCGACGGGCGAGGCGCTGGACGATCTGAACCCGAACTCGCGCGAACTCCTGACCGGCTGCAAGGTCGAGGGCGCACTCGCCGACACCGCCCCGGGTGACGTCGTCCAGTTCGAGCGCCTCGGCTACTTCGCCGCGGACCTCGAACAGCCCATGCTGTTCCACCGCACCGTCGGCCTCCGCGACGAGTGGGCCGCCATCCAGAAGCGCGGCTGAGCGCGGCTGTTCCCCTCCTGGCCGCCGCCCCGTCCCTTGAGCCGACCATGGGGCGGAGCATCGTTCCTTGAGCCGACCACGGGGCGGAGCATCGTTCCTTGAGCCGACCACGGGGCGGAGCATCGTTCCTTGAGCCGACCACGGGGCGGAGCATCGTTCCTTGAGCCGACCACGGGGCGGAGCATCGTTCCTTGAGCCGGGCCCCCGCGCGAAGCGCCGGGCCCGTGTCGAAAGGTCCCGCGCCAACCGCCGCTCCCTGCCCACAGTTTCGGACCTTTTACTTCGACACGACGGCGGCTTCGCTCGCGCGTCGGCTCAGCACGGTGCGACACGGCCCTGCGGCTCCTTCGTCACCGTGGGCCTCGGGTTCCAAGGAACGATCCCTCACCCCGTCTTGAGCGTCTCCGCCGGGTCCGTCGTGCTGGCCACGTGGGCGGGGTAGGCCCCCGCGAGGGCTCCGACGACGGCACCGGCGAGCGCGCTGAGCGGCACGAGCCGAATGTCGGCCAGCGGCGGCCAGCCCTGTCCGACGGCGACCGCCCCCGCCATCAGCTGACCCGCCAGGGCGCCGAGGAAGCCGCCCGCGGCGCCGCAGACCACCGTCTCGGCGAGCACCTGCAGCACGACGACGTACCGAGGCTGACCCAGCGCCCGGCGAAGCGCGATCTCGGCTCGCCGCAGCCCCACCGACTGAAGCGTCTGGTTGCCCATCACGAACAACCCGATCACCACCGACAGCCCGCCGAGCGCCACGAGCAGCATCGTCAGCTGGTCACTGACCGCCGACTGGAGTCCGGTCGGGATGCCGCCGACCAGCGCGTACACGTCGCCCGGATCGGCCGGTTGCAGGCTCACAGGCAACGCCGCGGCGACAGCGTCCGTGGCGGCGGGCTCCGTATCGACGATCACTTTCGGCGCAGGCTCCCAACCAGAGACGGCGCCGTCCCCGGACGCGGGAGTGGGGACGTAGACGAGCAGCGGACCATCCGTCGCCGCCGTATCGGCCGAGGCCAGGATGCCGACGACGGCGAACGCGACGCCGCCGACGTAGACGCGGTCGTCGCCGGTGAGCGCGGTGAGCCCGAGCGCGGAGGCCACGGATGCGCCAAGGAGCGCGACCCGGGCGTCCGTGGCGTGGTCGTAGGCGGTGAGTCCGCGGCCCGCGCTGACCTGCATCCCGAGGGCCTCCTGGCAGCCGGGGCCGACGGCCCAGACGGGCGCGCCGTAGTCGGGACGGGCGCGAAGCGACGTGCGCACGGGCACGGCACCGCTGGCCGAAACAGCGGAGCAGATCGTCCGCACGCCCGGCAGCCGGGCGGTGTGCGCGAGTTGGGCATCGCTCGCCCAGCCCGGCCTGGCGTCCATCGACGACGCCGTGATCCGCGACGATCTCAGGTCGCGGAACTGCTGGGCGACGCCCGCCTGCGCAGAGCTGGCCAAGGTAGAGCTGGCGGCAAGCACCCCGGCGCCGAGCGCCGCTGAGAGGATGGCCGCCGTGGCGCGGCCCCGGTTGCGGGCGAGGTAGGCGAGCGCGGTCCGGAGCGCCAGCCGGAGCCCGGTACTCACGCGGACCCGCCCGGGGTGGCGAGCTCGACCACCCGGTCTGCGCGGGCGGCCACAGCGGGGTCGTGCGTGACGAGCACCAGGGCGGCGCCCGCCGCGACCTGGGCCTCCATCAGCGCCATGATGGCGTCGGCGTTGCCTCGGTCGAGGTTGCCGGTGGGCTCGTCGGCCAGCAGCAACGGGGTGCGCCGGGCCAGTGCGCGGGCGATCGCGACGCGCTGCTGCTCGCCGCCCGACAGCGTTCCCGGGAACTGCTGCGCCACATGCCCGACGCCGACGACCTCCAACGCCTCGGCCACACGCGTCCTCGGGTCCGCGGTCGGCTCCAGCTGGCTGGCCACGCCGAGCTCGACGTTCTCGGCGACGGTGAGCGTCGGGGCCAGGTGGAAGCCCTGGTAGACGAAAGAGATGTACCGGCCGCGGTGCCTGCTCCGGACGACATCGCGCGCACCGGCCAGGTCCGTGCCGTTGATCTCGACACGCCCCGTCGTCGGCGTCGCGATGAGCCCGACGATATTCAGCGCCGTCGACTTGCCGCTGCCGGACGGGCCCGTGAGAGCGACGAACTCGCCTCGACCGACGGCGAGGCGGAAGCCCTCGAGCACCGTGCGGCCGCCGAAGCGCTTACTGACGCCCGCGGCACGGAGCGCGAAGTCGGCCATCAGGTGTCGCCCGCGAGCAGTTGCGTCGAGGCGGTCAAGGTGGATGGCGGGTCCACGAGCGGCACCCAGCCGCCCACGGGGGCGCCGGTCTCGACGGCGACCGCCGCGAAGCCCGCGCCGTCGTCGTTCGGGATGCGCAGCTGCGGCGTCCCGTCCGCGGCGCTGAACAGCGCGGCCGCAGGCACCCAGACAGTGTCGGCGTCGCCCTGCGAGACGGTCGCGGTGGCGGCGCACGAGGCCCCGACCGTCTCGGCGTCGGCATCGTGCGTGTCGACGACCCACCCGGTCTCCGGCACCGCCTCCCCCTCGCCCTGCTCGTCGGACGCCCGCCACGTGGCGCGGTCGTCGGTCAGCTCGCCGGCGAGCGTGCGGCTGCCGCAGGTGGCGGAGATCGCCACCCCCGCGGGCAGCTCGACGCCTGCACGAGCGGGCGCCACGACCAGCTCGGGATCGCCGGCGATCAGGGTGACGGTAGGTGCCGCTCCCTCATCGACGATGGCGCCCACCGCCGCCTGGCTCGCGGCGACGGTGGCTGGCAGCGCGGGAACGAAGGCGAACAACCGCCCATCGATCCCATGCTTCGCGAGCGCCCCGCCCAGGTCTCGGTACCCGCGGTCGTTCAGGAACCGCTCGGTGGCGGTGAGAACCGCCGGCGTCACCTCCTGCGCCTCAGCCCGGAGGTAGCCGAGCCGCACCAGCGACGCCGTCAGCTGCCCGACGTCGACGCCCCGGTCACCCGCGTACATCACGCGAAACGACGGCACCCTCCCCCGCATCGCGAAGACCGGCACGCCGTTGACCTCCCCGAGCAGGTCGCCGACCTCCACCTCATCGCCCACGTCCAGCGGGGCGGCGGTGACCGCGTGCCGGAACGCGTCCGGCTGCGCGGTCAGCAACGGCACGGTGACCGCCGAGCGGAACTGCACCTGCGCGTTCAGCGGAACCAGGTCGGTCACCGTGCCGATCTGCGGGCTGACCACGATCGGCATCGCCGTCGGCGGAGCGAACCCCGGCCGCTCGTTCAGCGGCACCGACCACCGCCCGACGAGCACCAGCCCCGCCGCGACGGCCAACGCCAGGGTGACCCAGACGACGATGCGCCCGACCGAGCGCCGGCCCGTCACCCGAGCAGCTCCCGGGATCGCGCCATCGCCTCGTCGTACACCTCGAGGACGGCGAGGATATCGCCTTCGATCTTCATCGCCTCCCGCGCGTAGGCGGCCGTGAGGAGCGTGATCACGGTCTCGTCGTAGCCCGTCTCCGCGCGGCACGTGGCGTCGGCGACGGCGATCTCGATCTCCGTCGGGCTCACGCCGGTCCGCTCCGTGCCCATCGCGTTTCCCTCGTCGTCGTAGGCGATCCGCGAGGACGACTCCGCGGCCTCGGCGTTCGCCTCGCTGGGCTCGGCGTAGACCCGGTTGCGCTCGGCCATGCACCGCGACCATTCCTTGGTCACAGCCTTGGCCTGCGGCGTGGCGCGGACCACGTCCCAGTCCACATAAAAGCTGTTGAGCGCGTCGCTCAGCAAGAACACCGCGTCGGGGTCTCCGAAGAGCTGCTCCTCCGCGTGACGTCGGCACCCGCCGGCGGGATAGGTGTGCTCGCCGCCGTTCTTCAGCACCACCGTCTTGGTGTCCCCGGGGCCGCCGTTGAGGTCCGCGGCCTGCTTGGCCAGCTCGGCCTCGGTCAAGGAGTCCTCGTGCGCCTGGTGCTTCTCGTCGAACGCTTTCGACTCTGGCGTCGACGCCACCATGCTGTAGCCGTACTCCGCGGCGGTCTCCACCGTCAGCGCCTTGTACGGAGCCCAGACGTAGTCCTCCTGCGAGAACGACAGCCAGGGCGACCCCTTCGCCGCCATGCAGCGCCGGATCAGCTCGTCCTCCACCCGGCGCAGGTCGCTCGAGGTCTCGTAGACCCTCGCCAGGCTCCGGTAGGCCGCCTGCTCCTCCGCGGTCAGCTCCGACACCGGCCCCGGCGCCGCGTCCGGGGCGCACCCACCCACCAAGAGCAGGCCCGCCGCCACCGCTCGTCTCATCCTCGCCTCCGCTCCCGGCGAGGAGTCAGTGGCCTCGCCTATCCGGCTCTTTGGACGAGCGGGCGGTTTTGTTACGCGGCCCTTACGCTGGTTGAGCCAGGCCTCTGCGCGAAGCGCCGGGCCTGTGTCGAAACCAATTGGGTCGGCCTATTGGTTTCGACACGACGGCTCGCTAGGGCTCGCGCGTCGGCTCAACCAGCGGTATTCCCGGCTCCACCGGATTGAGCCAGGCCGCTGCGCGAAGCGCCAGGCCTGTGTCGAAATCAACGAGCGGTCAATATCTGCGCGGGGTCGTCGTCGATCCGGTCAACGAGCTCGCGGGCGTACGTCGCCTCGGAGACACGCCACGGCTCGCGCGCCGAGCGCGTGCGCTCCCCGACGTACTCGCCCGTGTCCTCCGCGAACAGCAACTCGGTGCGCTCGCCCGTGCGGCGCTCGTCGTGGCCGAGGACGACGACGGCGCGCCCGTCCTCCGTCTCGCCGTGTTCCAGCACGGACACCCCGCGGATCGACTTCATCGCGGCGAACAGCGACCGCCGCAGGTCTGCCGAGGCGTAGCCGACGCGCAGGATCGTCGCGCCCTCCTCCAGCGCCGCCCCGTGGCGCGAGTTGCCGCGCCCCGCGGAGCGCTCGTACAGCTGGTCGCGCAGCTCGTCCGGGTCGAGCGACAGCTCGCCCAGCCGGTAGTTGGGCTCAGGCGCCTCGACGACGAACGACTCAGGCCTGGGCGTCTTGGACGGCAGCGTCGTCGGCGGACCGCTCACCTGGCGCAGGTACGGCAGCGACATTTGCACGAGCCATCCCGGGCGCGATCCGTCGACCGCCACATAGCGGATCTGCACCTCGGGTTGCAGCGCGTAGACCGCGTCGGGGGCGTCCATCTCCCCGTCCCCCACGATCTGCGGGTACACCCCGCGTGTGGTGATCTTCCAGTACTGGTCCGCACGGGTCGGTTGATCGTCAACGGCGCGCGCGGCGGCGTCCAGGACCGTCGCGGCCTCCGCCGTCGCACCACCACTTCCCAGGAGCGGGCTGAGGAACAGCGCAAAGCCGAGGACGAGGACGGCGGCTATGCCCGCGAGGACGGGACCTTTCGACACGGCGTTCGGCTGGCGCCTCACGGCCGGCTCAAGGAACGATGGGGTGGCGTTCGGCTGGCGCCTCACGGCCGGCTCAAGGAACGATGGGGTGGCGTTCGGCTGGCGCCTCACGGCCGGCTCAAGGAACGATGGGGTGGCGTTCGGCTGGCGCCTCACGGCCGGCTCAAGGAACGGCGGGGTGGCGTTCGGCTGATGCCCGGCCGACTCACGGAACGGGACCTCCGCGGGGGTTGCGAGGATACGCGCGAGGGCCTCCTCCGCGCGGGGGCTCAGTTCCTCGGGCGGTTTGGCGCCGCGGATCAGTCGCTCGATGCGATCCATGCCAGCACCCCCTCCCGCTCCGCGACGGGGTTGCCGTCGTACGCCTCAGCGAACGCACGCTTGGCGCGCAGCAGCCGCGCGCGGAACGCGCCCTCGCGGAGGCCCAGAGCCCGCGCGGCCTCGGCTCCGCTCAGGTCGCACCAGTACGCGAGCAGCAGCGCCTCGGCGTGCGCCGTCGACAACGAGCGCAGCGCCCGGCGCACGTCCGCGCGGCACGCCAGGTCGTCGGCAGGATCGGGGAACCACGCGTCGTCGGGCAGCTCCTCGGGCGAGACGGGTGCGGTGCGCCGGCTCGCGGAGCGGTAGTAGTCGCCGATCTTGTTCCGCAACACCTGGTACAGCCAGCCAGGGCTGAGCTCGCCGCTGGCCGCGAGGCGCTGCCACGCGAGCAGGAACGCGTCCACGACCAGCGCCTCAGCATCGCAGCCCGCCGCCCGGAACCGCGCGAACCGCAGCGCGTCCGCCCGGTGCGCCCGGTAGAACGCCGTGAATCGTGCCTCAAGCTCGTGCCGGTCGGGGACCCGGCGAAGATTGAGGATGGACATGTGGCGAGGCTACCAGCACGCCGCCCACCAACGACGAAGAGGGCCGGGTGGAAACCACCCGGCCCTCTTCTAGAGCTTCAGCTCGTCAGTCAGATCACTTGAGGATCTTGGTGACGTTGCCGGCGCCGACGGTGCGGCCGCCCTCACGGATGGCGAACTTGAGGTTCTCCTCCATGGCGATCGGCTTGTTGAGGTGCACGGTCATCTCCGTGTTGTCGCCGGGCATGACCATTTCGGTGCCAGCGGGGAGCTGGACGACGCCGGTCACGTCCGTCGTACGGAAGTAGAACTGCGGGCTGTAGTTCGAGAAGAACGGCTTGTGACGGCCACCCTCCTCCTTGTTCAGCACGTAGACGTTGGCCTCGAAGTCGGTGTGCGGGGTGGTCGAACCCGGCTTGATGACGACCATGCCGCGCTCGACGTCTTCCTTCTTGGTGCCGCGGAGCAGCAGGCCGACGTTCTCGCCAGCGCGACCCTCGTCGAGGATCTTGCGGAACATCTCGACACCGGTGACGGTGCTGGACTGCTTGGTCTCGCGGATGCCGATGATGTCGACGGTCTCGCCGGTCTTGACGATGCCGCGCTCGATGCGGCCGGTGATGACGGTGCCACGACCGGTGATCGTGAAGACATCCTCAACGGGCATCAGGAAGGGCTTGTCCGTGTCGCGCTCCGGCTGCGGGATGTACTCGTCGACAGCGTCCATGAGCTCCATGATGGAGTCGGCCCACTGCTGGTCGCCGTTCAGCGCCGGGAAGGCAGCAACGCGGATGATCGGCAGGTTGTCGCCGTCGAACTCCTGCGCGGAGAGGATCTCGCGGAGCTCCATCTCGACGAGCTCGATCAGGTCGGCGTCGGCCTCGTCGATCATGTCGCACTTGTTGAGGGCGACGACGATGGCCGGCACGCCAACCTGGCGGGCCAGGAGGATGTGCTCGTGGGTCTGAGCCATCGGGCCGTCGGTGGCGGCGACCACGAGGATCGCGCCGTCCATCTGAGCGGCACCGGTGATCATGTTCTTGACGTAGTCGGCGTGGCCGGGGCAGTCAACGTGCGCGTAGTGGCGCTTCTCGGTCTGGTACTCGACGTGCGCGATCGAGATGGTGATGCCGCGCTGGCGCTCTTCGGGCGCCTTGTCGATCTGGTCGAACGCCGAGACAGCGTTCCACTCGGGGTAGCGGTCGTGAAGCACCTTCGTGATCGCCGCGGTCAGAGTGGTCTTGCCGTGGTCGACGTGTCCGATGGTGCCGATGTTTACGTGCGGCTTAGTCCGCTCAAACTTGGCCTTTGCCACGAGGGCTCCTTCTTGGATCTCGCCGTGCGGGATTGCGCGGCGTGTGGTCTTTCCTCACTGAGGGTCCGGCGACCGAGCTTACCGCCCGGAGCCATACCTGACCAATCGTAGCGATCCGGGATTCACAGTCAAACCGGGCTCATTGGTTTCGACTCGTGCGTTCGGCTAGCGCCTCACGGCACGGCTCAACCAGCGAAAAGGACCGGCCGGGAGGCGAACCTCCCGGCCGGTCGTGAGCGGTGGCCTATCGGCTCACTCGCCCTTTGCCTTGGCGACGATCTCCTCGCTGATGTTGCGGGGCGTCTCGGCGTAGGAGTCGAACTCCATCGAGTACGACCACTGGCCCGAGGTCTTCGAGCGCAGGTCGCCGACGTAGCCGAACATCTCCGACAGCGGCACCAGCGCACGGACAACCTTGTTGCCATGCTGCTCGTCCATGGCCTGGATGTGGCCACGGCGCGAGTTCAGGTCGCCGATCACGGTGCCGAGGTAATCCTCGGGACCGGTCACCTCGACGGCCATCATCGGCTCCAGGATGGCGGGGTCGGCCTTGCGGGCGGCCTCCTTGAAGGCCTGCGCGCCGGCCAGCTTGAACGCCAGTTCGGAGGAGTCGACGTCGTGGTACGCGCCGTCGGTCAGGGTCACCTTGATGTCCTCGACCGGGTAGCCGGCGAGCACGCCGAACTGCATGGCCTCCTTGATGCCCTGGTCCACCGCGGGGATGTACTCGCGGGGAATGCGGCCACCGGTGACGGCGTTGACGAACTCGTAGCCCGAGCCCGCCTCCGTCGGCTCCAGGTCGATGATGACGCGGCCGAACTGGCCCGAACCACCGGTCTGCTTCTTGTGCGTGTACTCGACCTTCTCCACCTTGCGGCGGAGGGTCTCGCGGTACGCCACCTGCGGCTTGCCGATGTTGGCCTCGACCTTGAACTCGCGCCGCATGCGGTCGATGAGGACATCCAGGTGGAGCTCGCCCATACCGGCGATGATGGTCTGGCCGGTCTCCTCGTCGGTGTGGACGCGGAAGGTCGGGTCCTCCTCGGCCAGGCGCTGGATCGCGGTGCCCAGCTTCTCCTGGTCGGACTTCGTCTTCGGCTCGATAGCCTGCTCGATCACGGGGGCCGGGAAGGTCATCGACTCGAGCACGATCGGGTTGTTCGGATCACACAGGGTCTCACCAGTGGTGGTGTCCTTGAGGCCCATGACGGCGCAGATCATGCCGGCGCCGATCTGGGGGATCTCCTCACGCTTGTTCGCGTGCATCTGGTAGATCTTGCCGATGCGCTCCTTGCGGCCCTTGGTCGCGTTCAGCACCTGCGAGCCGGCATGCAGGACGCCGGAGTAGATGCGCACGAACGTCAGCTTGCCGAGGTGCGGATCCGCGGCGACCTTGAACGCCAGGATCGACAGCGGCTCGTCGTCGGACGGCTTGACGCTCCAGGTGGACCGACTCGTCGCCCGGCTTGAAGCCGTCGATGGCGGGCACGTCGAGCGGCGAAGGCAGGTAGTCGACGACCGCGTCGAGCAGGGGCTGCACACCCTTGTTCTTGAACGAGGTGCCACAGACGACCGCGGTGAACGTGTTCGTGATGACGCCCTTGCGGATGGCGGCCTTGACCTGTGCCACCGACGGCTCTTCGCCCTCGAGGTACATCTCCATGATGTCGTCATCGACGTCGGCGACGCGCTCGACGAGGGTCGCATGCGCCTCCTCTGCGGCCTCGAGCAGATCCGCGGGGATCGGCTCGACGTCGTAGTCCTCGCCCATCTTGGTCTCGCCGCGCCAGGTCAGCGCGCGCATCTCCACGAGGTCGACGACACCGAGGAAGTCGCCCTCGGCACCGATCGGGAGCTGCAGCAGCACCGGATCGGTGTTGAGACGCTCGCGGATGGTCTTGACGACGTGGTCGAACGACGCGCCGGTACGGTCCAGCTTGTTGATGTAGCAGATGCGCGGGACACCGTACTTGGTGGCCTGGCGCCACACCGTCATCGACTGCGGCTCGACGCCGGCGACACCGTCGAACACGGCGACGGCACCGTCGAGGACGCGGAGCGAACGCTCCACCTCGACGGTGAAGTCGACGTGGCCAGGCGTGTCGATGATGTTGATGAGGGTGTTGTGCCAGAAGCACGTCGTCGCGGCCGACGTGATCGTGATGCCGCGCTCCTGCTCCTGCTCCATCCAGTCCATGGTGGCGGCGCCGTCGTGGGTCTCACCGACCTTGTGGTTCTTGCCGGTGTAGAACAGGATGCGCTCGGTCGTGGTGGTCTTACCGGCATCGATGTGGGCCATGATGCCGATGTTGCGAACCTTGTTCAGGTCGGTCACTGTGCTGTCCTTATGCAGTGTGTAAGTAAAGGAAGTTCACAGGTGAGAGCCCCCGGCCCGTGAAGGGCGCGGGGGCGTCGAATCACCAGCGGTAGTGCGCGAAGGCGCGGTTGGCCTCGGCCATCTTGTGGGTGTCCTCGCGACGCTTCACGGAAGCACCGAGGCCGTTGGAGGCATCGAGGATCTCGTTCACGAGGCGCTCAGTCATCGTCTTCTCGCGGCGAGCGCGGGAGAAGCTGACCAGCCAGCGGAGGGCGAGCGTGGTCTGGCGACCCGGCTTGACCTCGATCGGCACCTGGTAGGTGGCGCCGCCGACGCGGCGGGACTTGACCTCAATGGACGGCTTGACGTTGTCAAGTGCCTTCTTGAGCGTGATGACGGGGTCGATCCCGGTCTTCGCCTGGGTGCCCTCGAGGGCGTCGTAGACGATGGACTGGGCAACGGACTTCTTGCCGTCAAGGAGGATCTTGCTCACGAGCTGGGAGACCAGCGGGGAGCCGTAGACCGGATCGGCGATCACGGGGCGCTTCGGCGCGGGACCCTTGCGAGGCATTACTTCTCCTTCTTCGCGCCGTAGCGGCTGCGAGCCTGCTTGCGGCCCTTGACGCCCTGGGTGTCGAGCGAGCCACGGATGATCTTGTAGCGCACGCCCGGCAGGTCCTTCACACGACCGCCGCGGACGAGCACCATCGAGTGCTCCTGCAGGTTGTGACCGACGCCCGGGATGTAGGCGGTGACCTCGATGCCGGAGCTCAGACGCACGCGCGCGACCTTACGGAGCGCGGAGTTCGGCTTCTTCGGCGTGGTGGTGTACACACGCGTGCACACGCCGCGACGCTGAGGGGAACCCTTCAGCGCGGGGGTCTTGTTCTTCGAGACTTTGTCGGTCCGGCCCTTTCGGACCAGCTGCTGAATTGTTGGCACCTGCTGGTATCACTTTCTTCGTTGTCTGTGTGCGTTTACCTTCCCTGGCGCAGCTTCTCCACGCCACCGACCGGAACACCGTTACCGGACTGTGGTGAAGTGAATCACTGCCGTGCGAACTGTACGCACGTCTCGCTCTCCGCAACGTCAAGAGCGATCCGTGATGCCAAGGCACGCACAAGGGGCCCGAGGGTTCGGGCACGGTGACAAAGATTACCGCACGCGCGACCAGCGACCAAAACGGGGCGCCCGCGCGATGCGGACGCCCCGTTGTCAGGGATCGAATCAGCGGATCTCGCCGAAGTCCATCTCGTCGAGCGGAACGGCGGGGCCGATGACGTCGGAGCCGAACGAGTAGTCGTACGGGTCGTAGCTCATCGTGTAGGCGTTCGCGCGGGCCTCCTCTGTGGGCTCCACCCGGATGTTGCGGTAGCGGTCGAGACCGGTACCCGCCGGGATCAGCTTGCCGAGGATGACGTTCTCCTTCAGACCGACGAGCGAGTCGCTCCGGCCCTGGATGGCCGCATCGGTCAGCACCTTCGTGGTCTCCTGGAAGGAGGCCGCCGACAGCCACGACTCGGTCGCGAGCGACGCCTTCGTGATGCCCATGAGCACCGGGCGGCCCTCCGCGGGCTTGCCACCCTCAGCCAGCGCCTTGCGGTTCAACGCCTCATAGCTGGCCCTGTCCACGAGCTCGCCCGGCATCATCGTGGTGTCGCCGGAGTCGATGACCGTCACGCGGCGCAGCATCTGCCGGATGATGATCTCGATGTGCTTGTCGTGGATAGGCGCGCCCTGCGTGCGGTACACCCGCTGGACCTCCTCGACGAGGTGCTCCTGCACCTTGCGGAGGCCGCGGATGCGCAGCACGTCCTGCGGGTCCACCTGGCCGGCGGTCAGCTGCTGACCGATGGCCACGCGAACGCCGTCGCGGATGTGGATGCGGATGCCGTTGTGATCCTCGAACTCGAGACGCGTGCGGCGGGCGACCGGGTACTCCAGGTCCTCCCCACCGTCGTCGCGGACGATGACGATCTTGCGCGAACGGTCGCCGTCCTCGATGCGCACGACGCCGTCGGCCTCGGCGACCGGGGCCTTGCCCTTGGGCTGACGGGCCTCGAAAAGCTCGGTGACGCGCGGCAGGCCCTGCGTGATGTCGTCGCCGGCCACACCACCGGTGTGGAAGGTACGCATCGTGAGCTGGGTGCCGGGCTCGCCGATCGACTGGGCCGCGACGATGCCGACGGCCTCGCCGACGTCCACCGTCTTGCCGGAGGCCAGCGAGCGGCCGTAGCACATGGCGCAGGTGCCGACCGCGGACTCACAGGTGAGCACGGAGCGGACCTTGACCTCGGTCACGCCCGCATCCACCAGCGTGCGGATCTCCGCGTCGCCGAGGTCGGTGCCCGCCGCGACGAGGACGTTGCCCTCCGCGTCGACGGCGTCGACGGCGAGGGTGCGCGCGTACACGGCGGTCTCGACGTCGCCGGACGTCTCGACGGTCGCGCCGTCGGCGAACGGCTGCGCGGGAACCCGGATCGGGCGACCCGACTCCTCGTCGGTGCCCGGCGTGCTCCACACGGCGATCACCTTGGTGAGGCCGCGCTCGGTGCCACAGTCCTCCTCGCGGATGATCACGTCCTGCGACACATCGACGAGACGACGGGTCAGGTAGCCCGAGTCCGCGGTGCGAAGAGCCGTGTCGGCCTGGCCCTTACGGCCACCGTGCGTCGAGATGAAGTACTCGAGAACCGAAAGGCCTTCACGGAAGTTCGACTTGATCGGCCGCGCGATGATGTCGCCCTTCGGGTTGGCCACGAGGCCTCGCATGGCGGCGATCTGGCGCATCTGCGTCATGTTTCCGCGGGCACCCGAGTCGACCATCATGAAGATGGGGTTGTCGGTGGTGAAGTTCTCCTTCATCGCCTCGGTCAGCTCGGCCGTCGCGTCGGTCCAGATCGCGATCAGCTCCTGGCGACGCTCGTCCTCCGTCACGGAGCCGCGCTCGTAGAGACGGTCGATCTTCGCGGCACGACGCTCGTAGCCCTCGAGGATCTCGGCCTTCTGCGGCGGAGTCTGGACGTCGGAGATCGACACCGTCACGCCCGAGAGCGACGCCCAGCGGAAGCCCATGTCCTTCAGCGCGTCCAGCGCTGCGGCGACGACGACCTTCGGGTACCGCTCGGCGAGATCGTTGATGATCTGGCCGAGGACCTTCTTGCCGACGACACCGTTCACGTAGCCGAAGTCGTCC
This sequence comes from Tessaracoccus sp., assembly GCF_016714275.1. GTDB lineage: Bacteria > Actinomycetota > Actinomycetes > Propionibacteriales > Propionibacteriaceae > Arachnia. The sequence continues at coordinate 178,694 of NZ_JADJNP010000001.1, forward strand.
GGCAGCGCCTCGTTGAAGAGGGCGCGGCCGAGCGTGGTCTCCAGCAGGATCGAGCCGTCGGCGCGGGGCTCGGCGCCCGGAACGACGATGCCGGTCATGCGGATGCGGACCTTGGAGCCGATTTCCAGCTCGCCGAGATCCAGCGCCATGATCGCCTCGGCGACCGACGAGAACACGCGCCCCTCGCCCTTACCCGGACGATCCTGCGTCAGGAAGTAGTGGCCGATGACCATGTCCTGGGTCGGCATGGTGACGGGGCGGCCGTCGGCCGGCTTCAGGATGTTGTTCGTCGACAGCATCAGCACGCGCGCCTCGGCCTGGGCCTCAGCGGACAGCGGCAGGTGCACGGCCATCTGGTCGCCGTCGAAGTCCGCGTTGAAGGCGGTGCAGACGAGCGGGTGGATCTGGATGGCCTTGCCCTCAATCAGCTGCGGCTCGAACGCCTGGATGCCGAGGCGGTGCAGGGTGGGTGCACGGTTCAGCAGCACGGGGTGCTCCGCGATGACCTCTTCCAGCACGTCCCACACGACGGGGCGCTGGCGCTCGACCATGCGCTTTGCCGCCTTGATGTTCTGGGCGTGGTTGAGGTCGTCGAGGCGCTTCATCACGAACGGCTTGAACAGCTCGAGCGCCATCGCCTTCGGCAGGCCGCACTGGTGCAGCTTGAGCTGCGGGCCGACCACGATGACCGAACGGCCCGAGTAGTCGACGCGCTTGCCGAGCAGGTTCTGACGGAAGCGGCCCTGCTTGCCCTTCAGCATGTCCGAGATGGACTTCAGCGGGCGGTTGCCGGGACCCGTGACGGGACGGCCGCGGCGGCCGTTGTCGAACAGCGAGTCGACGGCCTCCTGCAGCATGCGCTTCTCGTTGTTCACGATGATCTCGGGCGCGCCGAGATCGAGCAGGCGCTTCAGGCGGTTGTTGCGGTTGATGACGCGGCGGTACAGGTCGTTGAGGTCCGACGTCGCAAACCGGCCGCCGTCGAGCTGCACCATGGGGCGCAGGTCCGGCGGGATGACAGGAACCGCGTCGAGGACCATCGCCGACGGGTGGTTCTCGCCGTTCAGGAACGCGCTGACGACGCGCAGGCGCTTGAGCGCGCGCGTCTTGCGCTGGCCCTTGCCCGTGGCGATGATCTCACGCAGGTTCTCGGCCTCGGCCTTCAGGTCGAACGTCTGGAGACGCTTCTGGATGGCCTCGGCGCCCATGGAGCCCTCGAAGTACTTGCCGTACTTGCGCTTCATCTCGCGGTACAGCGTCTCGTCGCCCTCGAGGTCCTGGACCTTGAGGGTCTTGAAGCGCGACCACACCTCATCGATGCGGTCGAGCTGACGCTGCGTGCGGGTACGGATGAGGCCGGCTTCCTTCTCCGCGGCCTCACGCACCTTGCGCTTGATGTCAGCCTTCGCGCCCTCCTCCTCAAGCTGCGCGAGGTCCTCCTCCAGCTTGCGCATGCGCTCTTCGATGTCCGCGTCGCGGCGGGCCGCGACCTGCTTGGTCTCGACCTCGACCTTGGCCTGCAGCGACGAGAGGTCGCGGTGGCGGGCCTCGTCGTCGACGGCGGTGATCATGTGCGCGGCGAAGTAGATGACCTTCTCGAGGTCCTTCGGCGCGATGTCCAGCAGGTAGCCGAGGCGGCTGGGCACACCCTTGAAGTACCAGATGTGGGTCACGGGCGCGGCCAGCTCGATGTGACCCATGCGCTCGCGACGCACGTTGGAGCGGGTCACCTCGACGCCACAGCGCTCGCAGATGATGCCCTTGAAGCGGACCCGCTTGTACTTGCCGCAGTAGCACTCCCAGTCCCGCGTGGGACCGAAGATCTTCTCGCAGAAGAGGCCGTCGCGCTCGGGCTTGAGCGTGCGGTAGTTGATGGTCTCCGGCTTCTTGACCTCGCCGTGCGACCACTCGCGGATCTGGTCGGCGCTCGCCAGGCCGATCCGCAGCTCGTCGTAGAAGTTCACGTCCAGCACGTTTTGCTTCTCTTTCCCCTACTTAGGGCAGTAGGTGCCGTAAAAGTCTGAGTTCTAGGTTTCTGACTGAGCGCTTCGACTCAGACTTCGCCGACGTCCATGAAGTTGTCCGCGCCCGGGCGCCGACCGAGGTCGATCCCGAAGTCCTCGGACGCCCGGATGTCGTCCTCAGACTCGCGCAGGTCGATGACCCGGCCGTCGTCCGAGAGGACCTCGACGTTCAGACACAGCGACTTCATTTCCTTGACGAGCACCTTGAACGACTCAGGGATGCCCGGCTCGGGGATGTTCTCGCCCTTGACGATGGCCTCGTAGACCTTGACGCGACCAGGCACGTCGTCCGACTTGATGGTGAGCAGTTCCTGGAGCGCCCATGCGGCGCCGTAGGCCTCGAGCGCCCACACCTCCATCTCACCGAAGCGCTGGCCGCCGAACTGCGCCTTTCCGCCCAGCGGCTGCTGGGTGATCATCGAGTACGGGCCCGTCGAACGCGCATGGATCTTGTCGTCGACGAGGTGGTGCAGCTTCAGCATGTACATGTAGCCGACACCGATCTTCTCCTCGTACGGCTCGCCGGTGCGGCCATCGAAGATGCGCGCCTTACCGGTGGCGTCGATCAGACGATCGCCGTCGCGGGTGGTGAGCGAGTTGTTCAGCAGGCCGGCGATCTCGCGCTCGTTGGCGCCGTCGAACACCGGGGTCGCGACCTTGGCGTTGCCCTCGACGCGGCCGAGGCCGACGTCGCGCAGGCGCTCGGCCCACGCCTCCTGGATGCCCGTGACGTCCCAGCCGGTCTTGGCGATCCAGCCGAGGTGATTCTCCAGCACCTGGCCGACGTTCATTCGCGAGGGAACGCCCAGCGGGTTCAGCACGATGTCGACGGGGGTGCCGTCCTCGAGGAACGGCATGTCCTCGACGGGAAGGATCTTCGAGATGACGCCCTTGTTGCCGTGGCGGCCGGCGAGCTTGTCGCCGTCGGAGATCTTGCGCTTCTGCGCGACGTGCACGCGAACCAGCTGATTGACGCCGGGCAGCAGCTCGTCATCGTCCTCGCGGTTGAAGACGCGCACGCCGATGACCGTGCCGGACTCGCCGTGAGGCACCTTGAGCGACGTGTCGCGAACCTCACGCGCCTTCTCACCGAAGATGGCGCGCAGCAGGCGCTCCTCCGGCGTCAGCTCGGTCTCGCCCTTCGGGGTGACCTTGCCGACAAGGATGTCGCCGGCCGAGACCTCGGCGCCGATGCGGATGATGCCGCGCTCATCGAGGTCCGCAAGCATCTCGTCGGAGACGTTGGGAATCTCGCGGGTGATCTCCTCGGCGCCGAGCTTGGTGTCGCGGGCGTCGACCTCGTACTCCTCGATGTGGATCGACGTCAGCACGTCGTCCTGGACGATGCGCTGAGAGAGGATGATCGCGTCCTCGTAGTTCAGGCCTTCCCACGGCATGAACGCCACGAGCAGGTTCTTGCCGAGCGCGAGCTCGCCCTGGTCGGTGCAGGGGCCGTCGGCCAGCGGGGTGCCGACCTCGACGCGGTCGCCGGGGCCGACCAGCGGGCGCTGGTTGATGCAGGTGCCGGCGTTGGAACGCACGAACTTGTCCAGCTTGTAGCTGATGTAGGTGCCGTCGTCGTTGGCCACCTCAAGGAGGTCCGCGGAGACGGAGCTGACGACGCCCGGCTTCTTGGCAAGGGTGACGTCGCCGACATCGACCGCCGCACGGTACTCCATGCCGGTGCCGACGAACGGGGCCTCGTTGCGGATCAGCGGGACCGCCTGGCGCTGCATGTTGGCACCCATGAGGGCGCGCGACGCGTCGTCGTGCTCGAGGAACGGGATCAGCGCGGTGGCGATGGACACCATCTGACGCGGGGACACGTCCATGTACTCGACCTCGGCCACGGGGACCTCGTCGGCGTCGCCGTGCTTCAGGCGGACGAGCACGCGCTCCTCCGTCAGGCGGCCGTCCTCGTCCGCGGCGGCGTTGGCCTGCGCGATCGAGTAACGGTCCTCCTCGTCGGCGGTCAGGTAGTCGATCTGGTCGGTGATGTGACCGTCGACGACCTTGCGGTACGGCGTCTCGATGAAGCCGAAGGCGTTGACACGCGCGAACGACGCCAGCGAGCCGATGAGACCGATGTTCGGGCCTTCAGGGGTCTCGATGGGGCACATGCGGCCGTAGTGCGACGGGTGAACGTCACGGACCTCCATGCCGGCGCGGTCGCGGGAGAGGCCGCCGGGGCCGAGCGCGGAAAGGCGCCGCTTGTGGGTCAGACCCGCGAGCGGGTTGTTCTGATCCATGAACTGCGACAGCTGCGAGGTGCCGAAGAACTCCTTCAGTGCCGCGGTCACCGGCCGGATGTTGATCAGCGTCTGCGGCGTGATCGCCTCGATGTCCTGCGTCGTCATGCGGTCGCGGACGACGCGCTCCATGCGGCCGAGACCGGTACGCAGCTGGTTCTGGATCAGCTCGCCGACGGTGCGGAGGCGACGGTTGCCGAAGTGGTCGATGTCGTCTGCCTCGACGGGCAGGCCGTCGAGCGTCTCAAGGTGCTCGTGCAGCGCGACGACGTAGCGGATGGCCGCGACGATGTCGTCGATGGTCAGGACCTGCTGGTCGAACGGCAGCTCAAGGCCCAGCTTCTTGTTGATCTTGTACCGGCCGACCTTCGCGAGGTCGTAGCGCTTCGGGTTGAAGTAGTAGTTCTCCAACAGCTGCTGCGCCGCGTCACGCGTCGGCGGCTCGCCCGGGCGCAGCTTGCGGTAGATGTCGAGCAGGGCCTCGTCCTGGGTGCGGACGGAGTCCTTCTCCAGCGTCAGGCGCATCGACTCGTAGGCGCCGAACTCCTCAAGGATCTTCTCCTCGGACCAGCCGAGCGCCTTCAGCAGAACGGTGACGTTCTGCTTACGCTTGCGGTCGAGGCGCACGAACACCATGTCGCGCTTGTCGATCTCGAACTCCAGCCACGCGCCGCGAGACGGGATCACCTTGCAGGAGAAGATGTCCTTGTCCGACGTCTTGTCCGGGGTCTGCTCGAAGTAGACGCCGGGCGAACGCACGAGCTGCGACACGACGACGCGCTCGGTGCCATTGATGATGAAAGTGCCCTTGTCGGTCATCAGCGGGAAGTCGCCGATGAAGACGGTCTGGGACTTGATCTCGCCCGTGTCGTTATTGACGAACTCGGCGGTCACGAAGAGCGGAGCTGCGTAGGTGACGTCGCGGTCCTTGCACTCCTCGATGGTGTACTTCGGGTCCTCGAAGCGGTGGTCGCGGAAAGACAGCGACATCGTCTCGTTGAAGTCCTCGATGGGCGAGATCTCGGCGAAGATCTCCTCGAGGCCGGAGCGGGTGTTGACGTCGGTGCGTCCCGCGGCCAGCTGCGCCTCCACGGAGGCGCGCCAGGTCTCGTTACCGATCAGCCAGTTGTATGCGTCGATCTGCAGGTCCAGGAGGTTGGGTACCTCCAACGGCTCGTGAATCTTCGCGAACGAGATCCGACCGGTGGACGAGACGACATTGGTGTTCTTCATCGCGGAGCGCGAGGCGGCCAAGATACGGTCCTTCCAAGAACGCTTGAAGCTGTAATCCGTGCACGGCGAATGACCCGTGTCAAATCACGGGACAAACGCATAGCTGGGCAAACAACCACTCTACTGCAAGCGACCCTGGGAAGCAAACCATGGTAGCCGCGCCGCGCTGCGGGGCAACCCGACACGCCAGACGCGTCCGCGCCGGCACCGGAAACGCGGCGAGGCCCGCTCCCCCGCAGGGGGCGGGCCTCGCCGTCGGATCTAGAGAACCGAGATCACTTGACCTCGACCGAGCCGCCGGCAGCCTCGAGGGCAGCCTTCGCCTTCTCGGCGGTCTCCTTGTCGACCTGCTCGAGCACCGGCTTCGGGGCGCCCTCGACGAGGTCCTTCGCCTCCTTGAGGCCGAGCGAGGTGAGCGCGCGCACCTCCTTGATGACGGCGATCTTCTTGTCGCCACCGGAGGTCAGGATGACGTCGACCTTGCCGGAACCCTCGTCCTCGGCAGCCTCTTCGGCAGCGGCGGCCGGGGCGGCAGCGGCGACGGCGACGGGCGCGGCAGCGGTGACACCGAAGGTGTCCTCGAACAGCTTGACGAACTCGGAGAGCTCGATCAGGGTCATCTCCTTGAAGGCATCAAGGAGCTCTTCGTTGGTGAGCTTCGCCATGATGGGCGTTCCTTTCACTTAAGTGTGTGTCAGCAGCGGGCGCTGCAAACGGATCACTCCGCAGCAGGTGCTGCTTCGGTTGCCGCATCCGCGGCGGGGGTCTCGTCCGTGGCCTCGGCGGCAGGCGCGGAGCCGGCGCCACCGATCAGGGAGGGGTCTGCCTCAGCGGCGGTCTGCAGCGCGCCGAAGACGCGAGCGCCCTGCGACAGCGGGGCAGCCAGCATGTAGGCGGCCTTGGCCAGGTTGGCCTGCAGCGCACCAGCCATCTTCGCCAGCAGGACCTCGCGGGATTCGAGGTCGGCCAGCTTCAGAACGGCCTGGGAGTCGAGGAACTTGCCCTCGAGCACACCACCCTTGATTGCCAGGAACGGATTGGCCTTTGCGAAGTCACGCAGCCCCTTTGCGGCAGCGGCGATATCGCCCTTCACGAACGCGATGGCGGTCGGGCCGGTGAGGGACTCGTCGAGCCCCTCGATGCCCGCCTCCTTGGCGGCGATCGCGGCAAGGGTGTTCTTCGCAACGGCGTAGGTGGCGTCCTCACCGAGGGACCGGCGCAGGGTGCGCAGGTCCTTGACGGTGAGACCGCGGTACTCGGTCAACACTGCCGCCGCGGAGGTGCTGAATTCTTCCTTCAGCTCCGCGACCTTGGCAGCCTTATCCGGCCTCGCCATGTGGGTCTCCTTCCGATTCTGAACACCTCGACCCTCCCAGAGGGAGGCCCAAGGACCTCGGACCGGCACACAAAAAAGCCCCACGCTGGCAGGCGCGGGGCTCAACCCATTCCGACTTGCGTCGCCACGGGACTGGCTCACGATCACCTGCGCGGGTGCCTTTCGGCGTTATGACTTGCGTCACCTGCGGTCTTCGGCGGAGCACACGCTATCCGACGTCGGCGCCGTCGGCCAAATCGCGACCGGCACTCCCCTCGTGGCGTGACCCCGGCAGGTCAGATGCAGGGGTCGAAGGAGTCCTCGTCGAAGGTCTGGATCATGTCGAACGCCGGCAGTGACGACGGCGGCACGTTGACGACCTTCGCGGGAACGCCCGCGACCGTCGTGTGCGCCGGGACGTCCTTCAGGACGACCGAGCCGGCACCGATCTTGGCTCCCTCTCCGATCCGGATGTTGCCGAGCACCTTCGCGCCCGCGCCGATCATCACGCCGCGGCCGACCTTGGGGTGACGGTCGCCGCCTTCCTTGCCGGAGCCGCCGAGCGTCACCTCGTGCAGCATCGAGAAGTCGTCCTCGACCACCGCGGTCTCACCGATCACGACGCTGGTGGCGTGGTCGAACATGATGCCCTTCCCGATCCGGGCACCGGGATGGATGTCGACGGCGAACACCTCGGAGATGCGGCTCTGGAGGTACCACGCCAGCGGCTTGCGGCCCTGGAGCCAGTAGTGGTGCGCGACGCGGTATGCCTGGATGGCCTGGAAGCCCTTGAAGTACAGGAGCGGATTGGCGTATCCGGGGCAGGCGGGGTCGCGCGAGACAACGGCCTGCAGATCGGCGAGGATCGCCCGCTGGATGCACTCGTCTTCACTCAGGACCTGAAGGATGATGTCCCGCACGCCGAGCGCCGGCAGCGTCGAGTTGTCGAGCTTGCTGGCGAGCAGGTAACTCAGCGACTCTTCGATGTCCGGCTGGCTCAGCACCGTCGCGTAAAGGAAACCGGCCAGCAGCGGCTCCCGCTCGGCCGCGCGGGCGCACTCGGACTTGATGGCCATCCAGACCTGGTCGTCTGGGACGATGCGCGCGGGATCCATGGGCTCTCCTTGGGCGGTGCTCGGCCCCAGGGTACTCACCGGCCGGGTGCGCTCCCAACCTGGTCCGCGCCACTTTCGCGCTCAGCCGACAGCGTCAAGACAGATTCGTCCGCAACCGTTGCATAGGATCAGGACATGGCAGACATCGCCCTGACCGATCACGACCTGCCCGCGGCCGAGGAACTCGCCGCGCTCTATAGCAGTGTCGGCTGGACCATCTACTCGCGCGACCCGGCCTTGCTGCACGACGCCGTCGCCCGCTCGCTCCGCGTCGTGAGTGCGCGCGACGACGGGAACCTGATGGGCCTCGCCCGCGTCGTCGGAGACGGCCTCACCATCGTCTACCTGCAGGACATCCTGGTGGCACCGTCGTATCAGCGCGCGGGGATCGGCCGGCGGCTCTTCGACCGCGTCTTCGAGCCGTTCCTGAGCGTGCGGCAGAAGGTGCTGATCACCGACGACGAGCCGCGCCAGCAGGCGTTCTACCAGCGGATGGGGTTCACCGAGATCCGCAAGATGCAGCATCCGATCCGCGCGTTCGTCCGGTTCGACTAGCCCGCTCGCTGCACCGTTTTACCGCGCGACGCGCCCTCGACTCTTCCGTTTGCGCCCAAATGTGAAACAGTAGGGGTGTGCGGTCGCAGTTTGGGCCGCACCGCCTGAAGAAAGTGATACACAGCAATGGCACAAGGAACCGTCAAGTGGTTCAACAGCGAAAAGGGCTTCGGCTTCATCGCTCCCGATGATGGTGGCAAGGACCTCTTCGTCCACCACACCTCCATCACGGCTCGCGGCTTCCGCAGCCTCGAAGAGGCGCAGCGCGTCGAGTTCGACGTAGAGCAGGGCGACAAGGGTCCGCAGGCGGTCAACGTCACCGCACTCTGACCCCAGATCTCACGCACGAGCGCCCCGGTTTCGGCCGGGGCGTTCGTGCGTCCCACGACGACGCGGCTAGAGCTTGTTGCGAAAGCGGGGGCCGTAGCGAGCAGTGTCCTGGTCCGTCGTAGGCCATCTTCTGCTTTCGTATCGGGCCCTAGCCCCAGAGGTCGGCGATGATCGACTCCGCAAGGCCCAGGCCCGTGGACATGCCGATGCCGGTAGTGACGGACACGATCCGGACACCGTCGGCAGGCGCGACTCGGAGGAAGTCTCCGGGCCCCTTCGCGTACACGCCCTGCCACCGCTGCCGCATCCGCAGTGGGTGGCCGAACAGGTCGGCGCTCAGCCGCTCGAGCAGCGAGAAGGCCCTCTCATCTTGGAAGGGACTGACCGCGACGCCGACGTCATGGGTGTCGCCGACGATCAGCGTCCCGTCGGGGCGCTGGGTGTACATCTGGTTGACGTCGTGCGCGAACACGCCGGGTTCCTGCCGCTCCAGCCGCGCGCGGATGTCGGCGGCCGACGGCGCGCCAGCGATGGCCGAGTAGCGCAGCATCGACGAGCCGGTGAGCAGCGGCAGGCCCAGACCTACGCCGTCGGCCAGCATCATGTCGAGCGCGCACCGCTGGATGCCCTCGCCCTCGGCGATCACCGGATACAGCTGGTCGACGTCGTGCCCGACGGCCACGACGATGGTTGCCGCCCGGATCTCGCCGCGCGACGTGTGGAGAATGCCGGGCTCGATTCCCAGAGCGGAGGTGCGCCAGTGGAACGCGACTCCTTCGGCGGCCAGATGCTTCGCGACGGCGGGCGCCGCCTCACGGGGGTCCACCTGGAGGTCGTCGGCCAGGTGCGCCCCGCCGACGGCGTCGGCGACGGGAACGAGGTCCGCGGTCTCGGCAGCGCTGAGCAGCCGCCCCACACCCGACTCGCGCAGCGCCGCGAGTTCGTCCTCGTGGCGGGCGACCATCACCGCCCCGGAGGCCCGATGCCAGAACCCGGCTCGCTCCCCCAGCCGCAACCACAGTTCGCGGCTCCGCCGCGCGAACGCAGCGGCCTCCCCCCGTGGATCGTCACGCCGACATGACCGAAGTTCCGGACACTCGCGCCCTGGACGACACCGGCCCTTTCGACGACGACGACCCGGAGCCCACGCGCGAGCGCGGCCGCGGCGAGGCCTAGGCCGACGATGCCCGCGCCGACCACGGCCACGTCGTACTCATCGTCGGCGACAGCCCTACGGCTAGCAGGACGGGATGCGTGTTCGACCATGCCGCCCACTGTGGCACAGACAGACCCGGCGAGGAGCCGTCCGGTGTTCGCGGACCGCTCCCCTGGACTCACTCGTAGGAGCCTGCTGCACAAGGCATGATCTGGAGATGCCGTTCACGACGCTCCTCACGCCCTGGTATCGGCGTGATGCATCGGCGGCGGGGACCGCGGATCACCCGGGATCGACGGCCGCGACACCGATCCTCGACTATCGTGCCCACGAGATCCAGCGCCTCGTAAGCAGGTCGCGACATCTCGCCGGCGAGCCGGGGGAACTCGCGACGCTGGCCTCCGCACATGCGATCATTCGCGACGAGGTACGCCCCGTCTACGCGCTGAACGAGGCGACGCCGACGTCGCGCACGCTCGCGCGCGGCTTCGGATCGTGCAGTCAGCGACTCGCGATCCTGGAGAGCGTTGCCCGAACGGTCGGCGTCGCAACTCGCGTTCGGGCACTGCTCATCGACCGCTCGTTCTGGTATCCGCGCTTCCCGCGCATCGGGGGCTTCCTTCCCGACCAGATCGTTCTCGCGTGGCCCGAGTTCCTCGTGGATGATTGGCGCTCCCCCTCGGAGCTTTTCGGCCCGATCGGATGCCGTGGCGGGCCCGCTTTCACCAACGCTGGCGACGAGACCCTCTTCGAGGCCGCCGGGCGGTGCGCCGTCGACTGGACCGGCCGATCCCCAGCGAGCGCCTACGACCTTTCGTGCTTCGTCACTGCAGATCAGGGCTACTTCGGCAGCCGGGATGAGCTCTTCGCCCGTCTCGGACAGACGCTCTGCACCCCCGCACGCATCCTGGCCGATCCAGTGCTGAGGCAGGTGTCCGCGGATGTGCGTGCGGGGGCAGACCAGGAGTAAGCTGGTGGGCTCGCCCGGCGCTGCCGGACTTCCCCTTCATCCGCTCACGACCAGGCGTGCCCGCGCGCCCGGAGAGTATCTTTCATGACCAAGACCCTGACGGTCGGCTCGCCCGTCCGTGTAGTTGTGCTGTTCGCAATCCCCCTGTTGCTGGGCAGCGTGTTCCAGCAGATCTACCACTTCACCGATGCCGTCGTCGTCGGACGCCTGCTTGGCGTCAATGCGCTGGCGGCCGTGGGATCGACGAGCAGCGTCCTTTTCCTGTTGCTCGGGTTCACCTTCGGCGCGGCGGGCGGCATGGCCATCCCGGTAGCCCGTTCGTTCGGGTCAGGAGACCTGGCCGCTACCCGCCGGTTCGTCGCGCTCGGCGCTCTGGTCTCAGCAGCAGTCGCTGTGGCGGTGACCGCCGCCGGAACGCTGTTCGCGGAGCCGCTGCTGACCCTCATGCGCATCCCGCCCGAGTTGATGGCGGACGCGACTTCCTTCCTGGTTGCCTCATTCTGGGCGGCACCCGCGACGATGGCCTTCAACTACGTGACCGCCGCCGTCCGGGCGTTGGGCGACAGCCGGACGCCGCTTGTCTTCTTGATCGCGTGCAGCGTGCTCAACGCCGGTTTGGTGTTCTTCTTCATCGGCGCCGCAGGCCTCGGCGTCCGGGGCGCCGCCCTGGCTACCGCCGTCGCCCAGCTTGCCTCGGCGGTCGGGTGCGCCTGGTGGGTGCTGCGCCGCACGCCCGCGCTGCGTCTCACCCGCGCCGACTGGACACCGGTCCACGGCGAGACCTCCGAGTCCGTCCGTCCCAGCATGGCGCTCGGCTTCCAGATGTCGGTGATCGCGATCGGCGCCATCGTGCTGCAGCAGGCTGTCAACGGACTCGGCCCCGACGCCGTGGCCGCGGCCACCACGGGGATGCGCATCGACCAGCTCGCGATCGCGGCGCTGTCGTCCTTCGGCGTCGCCATGGTGACGTTCGTCGCGCAGAACCAGGGCGCAGGGCAGTGGGCTCGGATCCGTCGCGGAGTGTGGCAGATCAGTCTGGTGACCTGGGGTCTTTCGTTGGTGCTTGGCGTCACGCTGGTCGCCTTCGGAACCCCGATCGCCGAACTCTTCATCGGTACGAGCGAGCCCGGCATCGTGAGGCTCGCGCACGACTACCTGACGGTCCAGGCATTCTTCTATCCGGTGCTGGCGAGCCTGTTCGTGCTGCGGCAAGCGATTCAAGGCCTCGGTGCAACCCTCATGCCGACGGTCGCGGGGTTCATGGAACTGGTGTTCCGCGCCGCCGCCGGCCTGCTGCTGGTGGGCCCGCTCGGCTTCCTCGGCGTCGCGCTGGCCGGCCCCCTGGCCTGGGTCGGCGCGCTGGTTCCACTCGTGATCTCGTGGTTCGGGCACCGCCGCAGGCTGATCGCGCTGCAGGCCGAGGCCCTCGCCTCCACGCCACCCACCGAACTCGTGCGCGCGAGCTGAGCCCAAACACGCTCTCCGGCGCCTGGAACAATGGCGGCATGACGGGAACGCGGCAGCTGGATGAAGGGCCCTTCTTCCATGGGACGCGCGCCGAGCTTCCACGCGGGTCACACTTGACCGCTGGTCATGCCTCGAACTACCGGTCCGAGATCATCATGAATCACGTCTACTTCACCGCGCTACGCGAGGGGGCGGGCCTCGCTGCGGAGATCGCGGCCATGCTCGGCCCGGATGGTGCGGAACCGCACGTCTACCTCGTTGAGCCTACCGGCCCCTTCGAGGACGACCCGAACGTCACTGACAAGAAGTTCCCCGGAAACCCCACCCGCTCCTACCGGACGAGCGTGCCCCTCCTCGTCGTGGATGAGGTGACCGACTGGGCCCGTTTGACGCCCGAGGCCCTGGACACCTGGCGGGAGCGGCTCGCCGCACTGCGTGAGAGCAATGCGGAGATCATCAACTGACGCCGCCACACAGCGCTGCGTCGGCCCAAGCGAGATCCGCGTCGCTCACAGGCCCTAACTCCCGATCGAGATCATCAAGCAACCTGGTCAGGCTGCCTTCGCGCTGAGAACGGGCTACGGCCTCGCTGATGAACCCGGAAACAGACGCCGCGCGCCCCTCTTCGACTGCGCGGCAGGCAGCTGCTACTTGCTCCGGTGGGAGGCTGATCGCAATCCTCTCGGTCATGTCGAAAGGCTACGGCGAAGTCGCGCCGGAGAACCGCCTTCGTAGAATGGCGCCATGAGCGTGAGGATGGACAACGTCGGCATCGTCGTCGAAGATCTCGCCGCCGCGGTCGAGTTCTTCCGCGAACTCGGACTGGAGCTTGAGGGTCAGGCGATGGTCGAGGACGAGTGGTGGGCGCGTGACCGGCTTGGGCGAGCAGCGCGTCGAAATTGCGATGATGCGCACCCCTGACGGACACGGTCGGGTCGAGCTCTCGCGCTTCCTCGAACCGTCGGTCGTCGCTGATCACCGGACGGCTCCCGTGAACGCGTTGGGCTACCTGCGCGTCATGTTCGAAGTGAGCGACATCGACGAGACCTTGGCCTGGCTGCACAGACGCGGCGCGGAACTGGTCAGCGACGACGTGGTCCGGTACGGGGACGCCTACCGGCTCTGCTACGTGCGCAGCCCCGAGGGCATCCTGATCGGACTCGCTGAGGAACTCAGCTGACGACCGCCGTTCCAAGCTCGCCCTCGGGCGTTTGGCATGGTCCATGACGGAGGTGCCCGGTAGTCAGGGTGACGCGACGACGGGCTCGGTAGTCGTCAGGTCCTTGCGGAGGACGATCTCCGTCGGCTCCCCCGGCAGGAGCAGCGCACCGCAGTCGACCCATCCGCGCTTCCTGTAGAAGTGTTGCGCGTCCTCATCGGACTGGGTAGATGTCAGCGCGTAGTCGTGTCCGTCAGCCCGCAGCCCGGCCTCCCACGCTTTCACCAGACGGTCGCCCCACCCCCTTCCGCGGAAGGGCTCGAGCACGAAGAGCATGTTCATGAAGGGCACCTCGTCCCAGAAGAGACCCCATCGCAGCCACCCGACCGCGCTTCCCTCTTCCTCGGCGAGCAGGATGCGACCGGTCGCCACCAGATCCGCCAGGTTGCCACCTCGGACGTGCCGGTCGTTCGCAACCAGAAAGACGACGTCATCCACGCTGGCGACACGGACGCCGTCGTCTCGTTCAGGCATCGCACGGTCCTCTCCCCAACGCGCCACCGCGTCGCTCGGGAGCCTACACCGCTCTTTAGCACGGTCCTGACGGCTATCACTCGGAGGTCGCCTAGGCCACCTCCCGGGCCTTCGGTTCTACGACATGCCCGTCATCGAGTAAGAGCTCACGCCCGGAGCCCGCCATCAGGCCTGGCGCTGGAACCTGCACTGACATTGGAGCACGTAGTCTTGCCGAGAAGGAGCACCATGGAGGACGACATCCCAGATCCCGACCCGAGGCAGGCACCGACCCACCGACCCGGGCGGCAGATGCCGGCTGTGCTATGCGAGCCAACCGCCGATCGGCCGCGGATCGTGTGCATCTGTGGCTCGACGAGGTTCCGCGATGAGATGGCGGACGCGAACCGACGGCTGACGCTCGCCGGCGCGATCGTGCTGGCCCCGGCCGTATTCCAGCACCGAGGAGACATCATCACCGACGAGCAGAAGGCTGGTCTGGACGCGCTTCACCTCAGGAAGATTGACCTTGCCGATGCCGTGCTCGTCGTCGATCCCGGGGGCTATGTCGGCGACTCGACCAGCCGCGAGGTCGCCTATGCCCATTCCCAGGGCAAGCCCGTTGTCAGGCTTTCAGCCCTGGCCTAGGCGGGCTGGACCGCCGGGCTCAGTTCAGCGCCGCCAGCCAATGTGAATCAATGCCGACAGTGGTCTCACCGAGGTCAATTCCGTTCAGTCACCGCGCCTTCTCGAGATGCCAGGTTGGATCTGCCAGCATGCTGACGCCCGCAACCCGGCTGTTGCGCACACGCTGGGCAACCGAACGTTTTCAGCCTCGCTGAGGACGGGAGTCGCACGGACCGTCCGTGCCCATGCTCGCCGTAGGTCCTCTATTGCCGGAGTCAGGTGCTCAACCGGCATGAGCAACAACCGGGGCCTGCGAACGGCCTCGCGCCCCGCGTTCCCAGAGCGCACGGAGAACCCCGGCTCAAGCCTCGTCACCGTCGACGCAGAGTCTCCCCACTAAGCTATGCGGGCTTGGCAGCGATGCTCCAGACGCACCATGAGGAGAACCTTGATCCATCCCGCTTCCGTTCCCGTACCAGCCCACACCGCCGCGCTGACCATTGCCGAGGTGTCCCGAGACACCTGGTTCGCGGCGACGCAGCTGAGCGTCGCGCCGGAGCAGATCGCCCACTCCTCCGCGCCCGTCGTGTACTGGCTTGCCGAGTCGCGATTCGAAGGCCACTTCCGTCCCATGCTGATCTCGAGAGGCGACACGCCCGTCGGCTTCCTCGTCTACGGGATCGATCCCGACGACGACGAGTACTGGTTGATCACGTTCATGATCGACCACCGGTTCCAGGCGCAGGGGCTGGGCCGACAGGCGCTCCAGGCCTTCCTCCGACGGTTCGACCACGACCATCCACGCCGAGTGATCAGGCTCGGCCATCACCCGGAGAACGCCGTCGCCGCCCACCTTTACGACTCTCTCGGGTTCCGGCCGACGGGCGAGGTCATCGGTGGCGAAGTGATCCGCGAACGACCGCCCGCCGTCGCACCCGGTCAGGACTGAGTGCTCCGAACGGGGAGTCGCTCTACCGAAGGCCTCCTGTCACTCCTGCAGCGGCTCCGGTTGCTGGAGCCCCGCCTGCAGGACCTGCCACATTCCAGCAAGGCCAGGCCGCACCTCGAACCCGGTGCCCTGGTACAACGACTCGGCCTCCGGCGTTGAGAACAGCCCAAGGAACGCGGTCCCACCCGCCAACGCGATCACTTGCGCCTCGAGCCGCTCCACGACCAGCTTCCCGAGACCGCGTCGACGATGGCGCGGATGAACGGCAACGTCCTGGACGTAGAAGAAGAAGGCGCCGTCGCCGACGACACGCCCCATCGCCACGACGGCTCCGTCGTCGTCCAAGACGACCGTTCCGCAGCAAGACCCTTCCAAGGAACCCGCCATCGCCTCCCACCGGAAGGAGTCCTGCCATCCGACGAGGTCGGCTAGCTGGCGATGCTCGGCAATGGTCGGAACCCGATCAACGGCTGTATAGGGCATGTCGGGCATCGTAACCAGATCGCGCCCAGCCGGGGCCGTAGGCTCGTCCCATGACCGCGCTCCAGCCCCTCCCGGCTTTCGACGGGCTAGGCCTCGACGCCACCCACCACGACGTCGAAGGCCTCCTGCGGCGCGAAGGCTGGGCGTGGTGCGGCGCCGGGGACTGGGCGTTCGCGCTCGCGGCTCCCGACGGGGATGTTGTCGCCCGGATCAGCCCGTTCGACCCCGTCGGCCCCCACACGGCCCGGCTCTACCGGGAGGCGGCAGGGACCGGGAGGGTACCCAGGCTGTTCGCGCATCGCCGGCTCGCCGGGGGCGGTGACCTCCAAGTGATGGAGAGGTTGGCCCCCGTGCCCGTTTCCGACGCCGTCGACTTCCTCACCCGGCTGGCCGTCGATGCGGACTTCGCCGAGTTGACCGCAGTCGTCGCCCGCGTCCACGCCGACGCCGTCCGCGAGCTGCCCTGGTGCGGTCCACTGGACACCAATCCGTCGAACGTCATGCAGACCACGAGCGGTCGGCTCGTCTTGACCCACCCCTACTACGCCGACGGCCCAGACCTGTACGCGACGGCCGAGAGCGACCCCGACCGGGTCGTCGCACTGATCCCCGAGAACGAGCGCCGCTTCATGACTGAGATCCCGCTGGCCGACTCCGGCCCTTGGAAGCCAGCGGATCGTAAGGCGCTCCGCGACAAACTACGACGTGCCGACGACGCGCTCGCTCCTCCAGGCTGAATCGTCAGGACTGATCGCCAACGAGGCTCATTCCGTCAGCGACCTACGCCTCACGGCGATAGCCATGTTGGATCCGTCAGCATGCTGACGGATCCAACATGGCTAGCCCCGGATCGCTGGGCAACTGAACAGATTTGACCTGGCCGACGGTGAGACTGTCGGCCAAGGCACAGCACCGTTCTCGTGACCGAGATCCCGCGGTCCGCATCGCGGCCGCGGTCGACGGTCGCCACACTCACCGAGGGCGATCTTTGCTCAACGGGGCACCTACGCGTAGAAGTCGTCCTCAATAGCGTCGAGGTGCTCGTGCTCCCACGCCGCGATCCTCACGAACAGGCTCGCGTAGGCGATGTCGACGGAGTTCGCCCCATGCCCGAACGTTGCCTCAAGCGCGCGCACGGCCTCGAACAGCTCATGCTGGATCTGCGGCGACGCCGTGCGAACCGTCCCCTTCCCGAACTTCAGCTCCTGGTTCAGATGCCAGTAGTCAACGTGATGGCCTCGCGCGTCGTCGGCCATTTCCGTCAGCTCGGAATCGACCAAATCCGACTTCGTGCAACGCGGTAGCCAGGATGATCGCGGCTTTGTACGCGTCCATCCGATCGCTCTCAGCTGCGTCTGGCTCCGGGCCCGCCGCTTCCAGCGCGAAGTGCCACCGCTCCTTTGTGGCGGGAACGACGTCAGCGTACTGAGCGCCTTCCAGCCCCCGGTGCTTCGCCGAGTAGAAGCTCTTCTGCACCAGCATCCGCACTTCGTCTCGCGCCGTCGGAGCCGATGCGCCCGCCGCAGGCTTACCGAAGATCTGCTGATGACGCACGGGGGCCTAATGCTCGGAGAAACTGGAGGTCTATACATCCGCAGCGGCGGTTCGTTCCCTGCCGTGGCTTCGCCCCGCCAGGGAGGTACCGAAAGCGAGAAGCTCTTTGCGGGCGCGGGCGTCAGACGTTGAACCGGAACTCGACGACGTCGCCGTCGGACATGACGTAGTCCTTGCCCTCCAAGCGGACCTTGCCCGCTGCCTTCGCCGCGGCCTCGGAGCCGGCGGCGATCAGGTCGTCGAAGCTGATCACCTGGGCCTTGATGAAACCCTTCTGGAAGTCGGTATGGATCACACCGGCCGCCTCGGGGGCGGTGGCGCCCTTCTTGATCGTCCACCCGCGGGCCTCCTTCGGCCCTGCCGTCAGGTAGCTCTGCAGGCCGAGGGTGTCGTAACCGACGCGCGCGAGAACATCCAAGCCGGGCTCCTCGACGCCCATCTCAGCGAGGAACTCTCGCGCCTCGTCCTCCTCCATCTCGACCAGCTCGGACTCGAACTTCGCATCCAGGAAGATGGCCTCGCTGGGCGCGACCAACTCGCGCATCCGGGCCTTCAGGTCCTCGTCGCCCAGCTCGTCCTGGTCGCAGTTGAACACGTACAGGTACGGCTTGGCCGTCAACAGATGGAGCTCGTACAACGCGTCGAGGTCGAGGCCTGCCGTACGAACGCCCTTGCCGGACTCCAGAGCCTCCTTCGCCTCCTTGAACGCGGCCGCCTTCGGCTGCGACTCCTTCTTGATCCGCGCCTCCTTCTCGATGCGCGGCAGCGCCTTCTCGACGGTGGCGAGGTCGGCAAGGATCAGCTCGGTGGTGATGGTGTCGATGTCAGAAGCAGGGTCGACCTTGCCGTCGACGTGCGTGACGTCCTCGTCATCGAACACGCGTGTTACTTGGCAGATCGCGTCGGCCTCGCGGATGTTCGCCAGGAACGCGTTGCCCATGCCCTCACCCTGCGAGGCGCCCCTCACGATGCCGGCGATGTCGACGAAGCTCACCGTCGCCGGCACGATGCGCTCCGACTTGAACACCTTCGCGAGCTCAGGAAGCCGCGGATCAGGGACGCCAACGACGCCGACGTTCGGCTCGATCGTCGCGAACGGATAGTTCGCCGCGAGCACGTTGTTGCGCGTCAGCGCGTTGAAAAGGGTCGACTTGCCGGCGTTGGGGAGCCCGACGATTCCAATGGTGAGTGCCACGAGGGGTGAGCCTACCTTTCCCCAGCTCCTCGCTCGAACCGGGCCGGTGCGGGTGCCGTGGTCGGGGCTATTGGTTTCGACACGGACCCGGCGCTTCGCGCGGGGGTCCGGCTCAACCAGCGGTCATCCCCCAGCCCCGGCTCAACCAGCGGTCATCCCCCAGCCCCGGCACAGCCGGGCGTCGGGCGCGGCCCAGCGTCCCGCATTTTGAGCAAGGTTTGCGTTTCCATAATTGGCCTGGTTAGGCTCAGCTAAGTCGAGCGCCCGATCGCGACGGGGGCTCGTCGACTTGCACGAAGTACACGCCCCGCCCTACCGCTCGGCGCGCTACACGCGTTGTCGGGACGGGGCACCCGCACAGAAGAGAATCCCCATGCATATCAAGAGGACCCTGGCTCCCGCCGCCCTCGCCCTCAGCGCCGCGCTCGCCCTTGTCGGCTGCGGCTCCACCACCACCCCCGCCCCCGGGGACTCGAAGTCTCCCGCCCAGAACTCCAGCGCCCCGGCGCCGGCGGCATCGACGGTGACCATCGAGGACAACAACGGCAGCCACACCGTCACGGTGCCGCCGACCGCCGTCGTCGCCACCGACAACCGCACGTTCCAGACCCTCGACGAGTGGGGCATCGAGCTGAAGGCCGCCGCCCGCGCCCTCATGCCGAACACCGTCTCCTACGCGGCCAACGAGTCGATCATCGACCTCGGCACCCACGGCGAGCCCGACCTCGAGGCCGTCGTCGCCGTCCAGCCGGACCTCATCGTCAATGGCCAGCGCTTCACCCAGTTCGCCGAACAGTTCCAGCAGCTGGTGCCCAACGCCCTCGTTCTGAACCTGGATCCCCGCGAGGACCAGCCCCTCGACGCCGAGCTGAAGCGCCAGACCACGGTCCTCGGCGAGATCTTCGGCAAGCAGGCCGAGGCGAAGAAGCTGAACGACGACCTCGACGCCGCCATCGCGCGCGCCAAGGCCGCCTACGATCCCTCCGCGAAGGTGATGGCCGTCAACACCTCCGGAGGCAACATCGGCTACCTCGCCCCCGGTGTCGGCCGCACGCTCGGCCCCGTCTTTGGCCTCCTCGGCCTGACGCCCGCGCTTGAGGTGGAGGGCACCGACGACCACCAGGGCGACGACATCTCCGTCGAGGCCATCGCGGGCTCGAACCCGGACTGGATCCTCGTGATGGACCGCGACGCGGGCGTCGCCGCTGATGATCCGAACTTCCAGCCCGCCGCAGACCTGCTGGCGAACTCCCAGGCCCTGGCCAACGTGACCGCCATCAAGGAGGGCCACGTAGTGATCATGCCGCCGGACACCTACCTGAACGAGGGCATCCAGACCTACACGAAGTTCTTCAACCAGTTCGCCGACGCCCTCGAGGGCAAGAGCTGAGAGTGAAGAACCCGACACTCTGACATGGGGTGGGGAGCATCAACCGATGCGCCCCACCCCATCGGAGCGTCTAGCGACGGAGACGAGCACATGGCCATGACCGCGACGACGACGGGTCCCGACGGGGCATCGTCTGCTCCTGCGCGCAGAAGCAGACTCTTCGACCCCTGGCTGATCGTCGGCGTCCTCGTCGTCGCCGGCCTGCTCGTCCTCTCGCTTTTCACCGGCGTGTACGACACATTCGGCGCCGAGGACGGCGCGGAGATGTTCCAGATCACCCGCGTTCCCCGCACCATCGCGCTCGTGCTCTCCGGCGCCGTGATGGCGATGTCGGGCCTCGTGATGCAGCTGCTCACGCAGAATCGCTTCGTCGAACCCACCACCACCGGCACCACGGAGTGGGCGGGCTTGGGACTCCTGACGGTCCTGATCTTCTTCCCGACGGCGGGCCTCATGACCAAGATGGTCGTGGCCGTCGCCTTCTCCTTTGTCGGCACCATGATCTTCTTCGCCTTCATCCGGCGGGTATCGCTGAAGGCCTCACTGATCGTGCCGATCATCGGCATCATGCTCGGCGCCGTGGTCGGAGCCGTCTCGACCTTCCTCGCGTTGCAGTTCAACGCGCTGCAGAACCTGGGTGTGTGGTTCGCCGGGAGCTTCACCTCAGTGATCCGCGGTCAGTACGAGCCGCTGTGGATCGTCCTGATCGTCGTGATCGCGGTCTTCGTCGTCGCCGACCGGTTCACGCTCGCGGGACTAGGCGAGGACATCGCCACGAACGTCGGCCTCAACTACCAGCGCGTCATGTTGCTCGGCACCGGATTGATCGCCATCGCCACCGGCGTTGTCACCGTCGTCGTCGGCAACCTGCCGTTCCTCGGCCTCATCGTGCCCAACATCGTCTCCATGGTGCGCGGCGACGACCTGCGCTCCAACCTGCCCTGGGTGGCCCTGCTCGGCATCGCGATCGTCACGGTGTGCGACCTCATCGGGCGAACGATCATCATGCCGTTCGAGGTGCCGGTCTCCCTGATCCTCGGCGTCGTCGGCGCCGCGGTGTTCATCGCCCTGCTGCTGCGGCAGCGCAGGAGGGCGTGACCCATGCTCCAACCGGGACTCCAGCCCGCGCTCCCGCGTTCCTCCGACGCCCTTCCCCCCGGCAAGGCCCGACGGCGCTACTGGACGCTGCTGATCGCTCTGCTCGCGCTCTCCCTGCTCTTCGCTTTCGGCCTCCTCGCCTGGGACAACCCCATGCCGATGGGCACGGAGGGATTCTGGACCATCGCGAAGATGCGGGCCACCAGCGTCGTCGTCATCCTCATCGTGGCGTTCTGCCAGGCCATCGCGACGGTGAGCTTCCAGACCGCCACGAACAACCGCATCATCACGCCGTCGATCATGGGCTTCGAGTCGCTCTATCGCGCGGTGCAGACCGCCTCGGTGTACTTCCTCGGCATCGCGGGGATCACGGCCCTCCGGGGCGTCCCCCAGTTCCTGCTGCAGGTGGCGCTCATGGTGGGCTTCGCCCTGCTGCTGTACGGCTGGCTGCTGTCCGGCAAGTACGGCAACCTGCAGGTCATGCTGCTGGTGGGCATCATCCTCGGCGCGGGCCTGGGGTCCATAGCGACGTTCATGCAGCGCCTGCTGACGCCCAGCGAGTTCGACGTACTGGCCGCGCGCCTGTTCGGCAGCATCGGCCAGGCCGACGCCGCCTACCTGCCCTACGCCATTCCGCTCGCGGCCGTCGCAGGGGCAGGGCTTTGGCTCAACGCCAAGAACCTCAACCTGCTGGGCCTGGGCCGCGACGCCGCCATCAGCCTGGGCATCAACCACCGCCGCCAGACCATGGTGACGCTGTTCTTCGTCTCCATCTTGATGGCCGTCTCCACGGCCCTCGTGGGTCCGATGACGTTCCTCGGCTTCCTCGTCGCGACGCTCGCCTATCAGCTCGCCGACACCTACGACCACCGCTACATCTTCCCGATGTCGGTGGCCACCGCCTTCATCGTCCTGACCGGCTCGTACTTCATCATGAAGCACGTCTTCTACGCCCAGGGCGTCGTCTCGATCATCATCGAGCTGGTCGGCGGCGGCATCTTCCTGCTGGTCCTCCTCCGAAAGGGACGCCTGTGATCACGCTCAAAGGGGTGTTGAAGACCTACAGCAGCGAGGTCGCGATCGGCCCCGTGGACCTGGAGATCCCGGAGGGCGGCATCACCGCGCTCGTCGGGGCGAACGGCGCAGGCAAGTCGACGCTGCTGACGATGATTGGACGCCTGCTCGGCATGGACGCCGGCGCCATCGAAATCGCGGGCTACGACGTCGCCACAACGAAGTCGAAGGATCTCGCAAAGATCGTGTCGATCCTCCGCCAGGAGAACCACTTCATCACGCGGCTCACCGTGCGCCAACTCGTCGGGTTCGGCCGCTACCCCCACTCGCAAGGACGATTGACACCGCACGACGAGGAGAAGATCAGCCAGGCCATCGACTTCCTCGACCTCGGCGGGCTGGAGAGTCGGTACTTGGACCAGCTCTCCGGCGGCCAGCGGCAGCGCGCCTACGTCGCGATGGTGCTGGCCCAGGACACCGAGTACGTGCTGCTCGACGAGCCGCTGAACAACCTGGACGTGTCGCACTCGCACGCGATGCTGCAGACGCTCCGCCGCGCCGCCGACCAGCTGGGCAAGACCGTCGTGATCGTGGTGCACGACATCAACTACGCGTCGTGCTGGGCGGACCAGATCGTGGCGATGAAGAACGGCGGCATCGTGGCGATCGGGACGCCGTCGGAGATCGTGCAGCAGGAGCTACTCGCGGAGGTGTTCGACCTGGAGATCGAGGTGGCCGAGTACCGCGGCCGTCGCATCGCCCACTTCTACCTGCCCGTGCCGGTGTGCGAGCGCTGCC
The DNA here is from genome assembly GCF_016714275.1 of Tessaracoccus sp. Lineage (GTDB taxonomy): Bacteria > Actinomycetota > Actinomycetes > Propionibacteriales > Propionibacteriaceae > Arachnia. Next base: position 201,888 of record NZ_JADJNP010000001.1, read on the forward strand.
ACAAGCAGCCGGGTAGGGGGTGCTGCCTCGACGGCGTCCCCGTGGTCGACGGCTCCGTGCCGCTGACACTCAACCAGTGAAGAGGGCCTTGCCGACGAAGTCGCCCTCACGAATGCCTGGGGGGACGGCCCAGAGACCCGAGCCGATGTGCTGCAGATACTCCATCATCAGGTCGTTACGGCTCATCCGCGACTGCATCGGGATGTAGTGCGTGCGCGGGTCGGTCACGAAGGCGATGAAGAACAGGCCCGCGGACAGCCGGCCCAGCTGGTCGTTGCCGTCGACGTAGTTGTAGCCGCGGCGCAGCATGTGCACGCCGTCGTTGTGGTCGGGGTGTGCAAGCGCGACATGCGAGTCAACATCCATGATCGGAGTCCCCTCTCGTCCGAGGAGCGCGAAGTCGGGCTGGTCGAACTCCTGTCCCCCGGACAGCGGCGCTCCCTCGCGCTTGGTGCGCCCGACGATCGTCTCCTGCTCGCGCATCGCGGAACGGTCCCAGGTCTCGATCTGCATCTTGATCTTGCGCGCCACCAGGTACGAGCCGCCCGCGAGCCACTCGGCCGCAGGGTCCGCGCCCGACGGCACCCAGACGTGCTCGTCGATCAGGTCCGTCTGCTCGCCGCGCAGCCCCATCGTGCCGTCCTTGAACCCGAAAAGGTTGCGGGGCGTCTCCTGCGTGATGCTCGTCGACGACGTCCTTCCGAACCCCAGCTGTGACCAGCGCAGCACGGCGCGGCCGAACGCGATCCTGGTGAGGTTCCGAACGGCGTGCACCGCGACCTGCGGGTCGTCGGCACACGCCTGAACGCAGAGATCACCGTCGGAGACGGCCGGGTTGAGGTTGTCGGCGACGAAGTGGGGCAGACGCTGAAGAGCCTCCGGGCAGCGCTCGCCGATCCCGAACCGGTCCTTGCCGCGGCCGTCGACGAACAGCGTAGGGCCGAAGCCGAACGTGATCGTCAGACCCGACGGCGGCAGTCCATAGGCCTCGCCGGTGTCCTGCGGCGGGGCGTCGTATGGGCCGGACATGGGGTCGAGCTCGCCTGCCGAGCTCCCCTGGGTCATGCGGGCCGCGGCGTCGGTCCAGTCGCGCAGCAGCGAGATCAGCCCGTCGCGATCGACGCCGTACGCGACGTCGAACGCCGCGAAGTGCATCCGGTCCTGTGCTGGGGTGACGATGCCCGCCTGGTGCTCGCCGAAGTACGGGTAGGCGCGCTCGGCGCCGGACGTCGACGCGGGCTCGCCGGATCGGGATGCGACGTTGGCGAGCACCAGCGCCCCCGCCGCAGCACCGCCGACCGCGGCGGCGCCGAAGAGGCCGCGCCGACTGACGTCGCTCATGCCAGGATCACACCCGCGATCTTCGACAGCGGCTCGCTCAACGTGTTGACGGCGTCGGAGAGCTGCTTGACCTGCTCGTCGGTCAGTTGGTCGTACGTGACGAAGCCGTCGCCCTTGCGCTGGGCGTCGAGCAGCGTCTGGAGCTCATCGAACGCCTTGGCGATCTGGTCGTCGAGGGCCTTGTCCTTGCGCTGCAGCAGCGGGCGCAGGCCCTCCCAGGCGACGCGGGCGCCGTCGACGTTGGCCTGGAAGTCCCAGAGGTCGGTGCGCGACCAGTACTCCTCCTCGCCGGTGACCTTGCCGGTGGCGACCTCGTCGAGCAGGCCCTTTGCACCATTGGCGATGTCGGAGGCGCTGAAGGCCATGTCGCGGGTGCGGTCGTAGAGCGTTTGGGTGTCGGCGACGAGCTTGTCGGCGATCTCGGTGCGCTCGGCATCGGTCATCGCGGTGTAGCCATCGGCGCGCTGGGGCCAGAGGTCCTTCTCAAGGCGGTGCCAGCCGGTGAACGCGTCGCCCTCCTCAAGGTCCGCCTCGCGGGCGTCCATCTGCGGGTCGAGGTCGCCGAAGCTCTCGGCGACGGTCTCGACGCGCTCCCAGTGGACGCGGGCGTCGGCGTAAAGGGCACGCGCCTCGTCGTCCTTGCGCTCCGTGACGAGCTGCGCGAACTGCTGGGTCTTGACCAGCAGCTGGTCGACCTGGTCGCGGACGTAGGACGCGTACTGCGTGTCCGCTTCCTTCACCAGGTCGGCGTCCTCGCCGGTGGGACCGACGGGCTCGCCCGAGTCGGTGACGGTGAAGCCGCCACGGATGCCCTCGCCGACCATGCCCGGCTTGCAGGCCGTGAAGTAGGTGCCCGCAGGGGCCGTCAACACCAGGTCGCGGGTGAGCCCGGGGCCGACGTTCTCGATCTCCGCGATGATCCGGAGCCCGTCCTCGCCGAGGAGGTAGAACTCGTTGATCTTCGTGCCCTCGTTGGTGACCTTGAAGGTGATGGTGCCCGACGGCGCCTCCGCGGCCGAAACCTTGCACTCGGTGTCGGACGCGGCGACGGTGAGGACGCGGGCATTGGCTTCGGTATCGCCCGGTGCAGGGGCGGGGGCGTTGTCGGTGCAGGCCGTGGCGGCGAGCAGGCCGACGGCGATCGTCGGGAGGAGAAGGCGGCGGATCATCGGGTTGCTCCTTGAGGAAGTGGGGTGGGCGCCGGCCGGTGCGCGGCGCGATTGCGCTGGATGAAGAGGCCGCCGACGACGACCACGTAGGCCACCCAGACGGTGGCCTCGAGCACGGTCGTGACCGGCGAGAAGTTGAAGACGCCCTTGAGGACGGTGCCGAGGACGCTGTCGAGCGTGATGACGTGACTGACGTCGAAGGCGATCGTGTGCAGGCCCGGCAGAACGCCCGCCTCCTGCAGGTCGTGGACGCCGTAGGCGAGCACGCCCGCGGCGACGACGATGAGGAACGCGCCCGTCCACGTGAAGAACTTGGACAGGTTGATCCGTAGCGCGCCGCGGTAGATCAGGTACCCGAGGACGACGGCGACGACGATGCCCAGCAACGCCCCGAGGAGCGGCTGGAACGTGGCGCCGGTGTCGCGGGCGGCCGCCTGGGTGGCGGCCCAGATGAACAGCGCCGTCTCCAGGCCTTCACGCCCAACGGCGAGCAGCGCGACGACGGTGAGCGACCATGGCTTTGTTGCGCCGTCGACCGAGCTGCGCAGGGTCGCGCTCAGCCCCCGGGCCGCCGTCGCCATCCAGAGGATCATCCACGTGACGAAGCCGACGGCGACGATCGACAGCGTGCCGCCGATGATCTCCTGCGCCTCGAACGTCAGCCCCTTCGGCCCGTACGTGAGGATGGCGCCGAAGAGCAGCGAGATGCCGACAGCGATGCCGACGCCCGCCCAGATGTAGCGCAGATCGTGACGACGATCGGCTTTGACGAGGTACGCCAGCAGGATGCTGACGATCAGCGCGGCCTCGAGTCCCTCCCGGAGCCCGATCAGGAAATTTGCTAACATGCGCCTTGCCTTATCTATTCAAGGCGAGAGTAGACCTCTCCGACCCGCCGACGCAAAATCCGTCCGCTCAGTGGCCATGGCCACTGGTTGATTTCGACACGGCCCCGGCGCTTCGCGCAGGGCCGGCTCAATCCGGCCGGAGCCGCCGCACGGTCCAGCGAGGCCGACCTAGCCCTCCCAGTACGCGCGCACGGCGCGGGCGAGGTACTCAGGGTCGTCGACGCCGCAGAGTTCGCGCGCCGAGTGCATGCTCAGCAGACCTACGCCGACGTCGACAGTCGTGATGCCAAGACGGGTCGCGGTGATCGGGCCGATCGTCGAGCCGCAAGGCACCGCGTTGTTCGACACGAACGCCTGCGTGGGGACATCGGCTGACGCGCAGGCCCGGAGCCAGATCGCGGCGCCGACAGCGTCGGTCGCATACCGCTGGTTGGCGTTGATCTTCAGCAACGGGCCACGGTTGGGCAGCGGGCGGTTCATCGGATCGTGCACGCCCGGGTAGTTGGGATGGACGAGGTGCCCGCAGTCCGCCGAGACGCAGCTGGATCGCGCGAACATCGCGCGGGTCTCGTCGAGGTTCAGCCCGTAGCCGGCGGCGATCCGCTCCAGGACATCCTGCAGAACGGGTCCTCCCGCGCCCGTGGCCGTGTCGGAGCCGACCTCCTCGTGGTCGAACGCGGCGAAGACGACGATGTCCCGGGTCTGTTCAACGGCCTCGATGGCAGCCAACGCCGCGTGGGTTGAGAGCAGGTTGTCCAGCCGCGCGGAGGCGAGGAACTCCTGCTCGAGGCCGACGACCGTCGACGGCTGGGTGTCGAACGTGAAGAGGTCGTGGAAGGCGACCTGGCCGACGTCGATGCCGGCGAGCCCGCAGAGGTGTTCGAGGAGCGAGCCGCGCAGCTCGACGGCGAGAACAGGCTGCGTGTGCGCCTGCCGATCCAGCTTCAGCGCCTCGTTGGCGGTGCGGTCCAGGTGGATGGCGAGCTGCGGGATGCGCGCGATAGGCCCGCTCTTGACCAGGTGGACAGCGCCGTCGATCGTCACGATGCGACCCGCGATGCCGAGGTCTCGGTCGAGCCAGGAGTTCAGCAGCGGTCCGCCGTAGACCTCGACGCCGACACCCGTCCACCCGGCCGACTGCGGCGGCGGTCCCGGCTTCACCTTGAACCCGGGCGAATCGGTGTGCGTGCCGACGATGCGGAACCCCGCGTCCTCGGTCAGGTCCTCCGGTGCGATCCACGCGACGACGGCGCCGTCGCGCTGCAGGTAGCGGCGTCCACTCGGGGCGTCGAACGGTCGCGCGGGATCTACCCGTCGGAACCCCGCCGCATCCAGCCGCCGGGCGATCTCCGCGGCTGTGTGGTAGCTAGTGGGCGACGCCGTGACGAACGCCGCGAGTTGCTCGATGTGCGGGCTGGACATGAGCCTCAGGGTAGCCAGATCGGCACTCGCCGGGGAGCCGCGCGGAAAATGTCGGTGGGCCCTGATTAGCTTGTCCGTATGGATCTCCTCCTGCTTCTCCTGGCTCTCATCCTGGGTGCCGCCGCCGGCTTCTGGGTGGCCCGCGCCACCGGTGCTGCGGCCCAGCCGCAGACTGATGCTGACCCGCGCGCCCTCACGGCTGTGCAGGAGGAGGCATCGACGGCGCGTGCCGAAGCAGTACGTGTCCGCGAGGAGTTGGCGGCCGTCCGGGCTGACGCGACGCGTCAGTCGCTGGAGGCCGCGGAGCTGAGGACGACGGTGGCCGAGGCGCAGCGACTGGTCGCCGAGGCGAGGGGCGAGACGGTGCGGGTTGCGGCGCAGGTTGCCGCGGCAACGGCGCAGCGTGACGCGGCGGTGCAGAAGGCGGAGGAGCAGGCCGCGGACCGCGAGGCGCTGCTGAACCAGTTCAAGGTGCTGAGCGCCGAGTCGTTGGAGCGGCAGGGCAGGCAGGCGGACGCCGCGACGGAGCAGCGGCTGAAGGCCACCGAGCAGTTGGTCGCGCCGCTTACGGATGGGCTGCGGCAGATGCAGGAGAAGCTGCAGTTGGTGGAACTCGACCGAGCGCGGATGGCGGCGGAGCTCAGCGAACAGGTCGCGGCGGTACAGCGTTCCGGCGAGGCCATCCGCCGCGAGACCACCAGTCTGTCCAACGCGCTGCGCACCCCCCAGGTGCGCGGAGCCTGGGGCGAGCGCAGCCTGAAGCGCATCGTCGAGATCTCCGGGCTCACCGAGCGCTGCGACTTCGACACGCAGCAGACCTACGTCTCCGACGACGGCCGCTTCCGTCCGGATCTCCGCGTCAACCTCCCCGCGGGCAAAGTCATCTTTGTCGACTCGAAGGTGCCGTTGGCCGCCGTCCTTGAGGCGTACAACACCGAGGACGAGGCGCAGCAGCGCGCGCACTTCCTTTCTTTCGCGCGTAACGTGCGCGCTCACATCGATCAGCTCTCGGACAAGGGGTACTGGCAGCTCGACCTCGGTTCGCCGGAGTTCGTGGTTCTCTATCTGCCGTCAGACGAGATCTATCGCCTGGCGCTCGAACACCTGCCCGACCTGCACGACTACGCCACGCGCAAGCACATCGTCCTCTCTTCTCCTGGCCTGCTGATCCCGCAGCTGCAGATCGTGGCCAACGGCTGGAAGCAGGTCGCGCTGGCGGAGACCGCCGGGCAGATCTCCAAGCTGGGCCGTGAGCTGCACCAGCGCCTCGCCACACTCGGCTCCCACTTCGACAAGCTCGGTCGTTCGCTCACCAGCTCCGTGAAGGCCTACAACAGCGCCGTCGCCACGCTGGAGAGCCGCGTCATGGTCTCGGCCCGCCGCTTCCGCGACCTTGAGGTCACCAACGAGGAACTCACCCAGCTTGACCCCCTCGCTGAGACCACGCGCCAGCCCGCCGTTGCCGAGATGATCACCTACGCGGAGGACCGCGACCGCGAGCGCACGCTCTTCACCGAGGACCGCGAGCGCACCCTTTTCGCCGACGACACCTCTGCCGTCCGTCAGCTCCGCCGCGACGGCACCGGCACCGCTGGCTGAGCCGTCTCGACTTATCCACAGATTCCCGAGACCCGCTCGCGCCCGTGCGCGCGCTTTGGTTGAATAGCGACACTCGCTGGACTTGGGAGGCATCCATGCGCATCGTGACCGGACTGACGTGTCTCGCGCTGCTGGCCGCGTGCACACCTTCGACGCCACCATCCCCTCCACCCTCCACGTCATCCGCACCCTCCCCCACCCCGACGCCGAGCCCGTCTCCCTCACCGAGCCCCTCGCCGTCGCCGACGGCGGTGGAGTCGTTCCCGCCCGCTCCCCCATCCGAGAAGGGCGAGATCGCTGACATCCGCGCCGGCTGGGAGGCCTACGAGTCCGCCAAGGACATGTATTACCGCGACCCAGACCTCACAGACTGGGAAGCCCTCGGCAGGACAACCACCGGAGACGAACGACCCGGAGCGATCGCCGATATCTCCGAGGCCCGCGAGATGAACCTTAAGCAGTTGGGCGACGCTATCTTCCGGGATGTGGAGATCGGAACCCCCGAGACTGGTAGCGACGGAGTTCGCAGCGCGGTGGTGAGCTACTGCGAGGACCCCTCGAAGCTAGATCTTGTAGACACCAGCACAGGAGAGCCGGTTGTCAGGACCGCGCAAGACACTCTGGCCTCTCGGGTGACCATGCATCTGCTTCCCGACGGGACATGGCGTGCGGCGCTCTATGAAAGCGTGTTTCAGCAATGCTGAGACGGGTTCTGCTCGTACTGCTGGTAGCCCTCCTTCTGCACCAAACAGCGATGCCGAGTTGGGCCAACTGCGTCAGCAAATGCAGCAAGGTCACGAAGAAGTGCCGAGTCGTCTGCCCAGAGGGCGGTTCTGGAGATTCAGACGGGGCTCCTGGCAAGTCCGGGACGAGACAGTGCCTGTTCCAGGGCCAGGCCATCAAGTGTCGCTACCGCGACATGACCTGGAACAACCACAGCAGCGCCTGGTGCAAACCCATGGCGCCCCAACCCCCGAAGGACTTCTGGGCCTGGGATGGAAACACCGACGGCTACATCGCCGAGTGCCTCCGCCCCAACGGCAATCTCATCCCCGATCCTGGCATGGTCTACTACATCTGGCTCCCCGACACCGACGCGACGCCGCCCGACCCCGAAGAGCTCGCTCGCCAGATCCTCGCCGAACTCCAACTCGACGCCCCGAAGATGGGAATGTTCCCCAAAGGCGACTCAGAGAAGCACATGGGTTTCGTCGGCTGGAACATGTGGCTGTGGTCCGAAACCCCCAACTCAAACCAGTGGGGACCGATATCGGCGTCCCGCAGTGAGTCCGGGATCACCGTGACCTTGACCGCCGAAGTCGAGAAGGTCGTCTGGGACATGGGCGACGGCGGTACCGCCACCTGCGGCAAGGGCACCCCCTGGACCTCGACTCGTACCGACGGCGGCCGGAACATCCCTTCCCCGAACTGTGGATACATGTACGAGGCCATGGGCCGCTACACCGTGACCGCCACCGCCCACTGGCACGTCGCCTGGTCCGGTGCCGGCGAGTCCGGCACCATCCCTCTCGAACTCAGCAGGGACGCACCCATGCGCGTCGGCGAGCTCCAGTCCGTCCTCATCGCCAACCGCTAGCCACCGCCCATGTGGGCCCACCCGTCGCCGGAACCCGACGGCTGAGAGGGCTATGCTGAGGCATGCATGAACGAAGACATCGCCTCGTCCTCGGTCTCATCGTCACGGCCTGGGGGCTGGCCGTCTGGCTGCTTGCAGCTTCACAGTTCTTTGTCCCTCTCCCCGTCGTCCTACTCTGCGGGGGATGGGGCGTGGTCTATGCCGTCGCGGGCGTCACGGCCCGACTGGCGGCGATGCAGCTGGTGTCCCTGTGCGCGTTCGCGGTTGTCTCCGCGTTCCTGATCGAACCCAGCCTGGTCGCCCTATGGATGGTGGTCCTCGCCGTCGGGTTCTTCGCCCTCTGGATGGCGCCGGTGGGCGTGTATCTCAGTTGGCGACGGGGTGGGCAACGGGGTGCACAATTGCATCCATGACCGCCCTGTCCGAGCTCGCCGCACAAGTCCCCGACGCCGTCCGCCGACTGGCCGGCATTGCGCGCCGCACCCCGGTTCACCTCGACGAGCGACTGTCGACCACGACGGGGGCGCAGATCTGGCTGAAGCGCGAGGACCTGCAACCCGTGCGCTCCTACAAGCTGCGTGGGGCCTACAACCTGATGGCGCAGCTGCCTGAGGATGCGAAGGCCGCGGGCGTCGTCTGCGCGTCCGCGGGCAACCACGGGCAGGGCGTCGCGTACTCGGCTGCGGCGCTCGGCATGCACGCGACCGTTGTGGTGCCTCACACGACGCCACGGCAGAAGCGGCAGCGCATCGTGGACCTCGGCCGCGGCCAAGTCGACCTCGTGCTCTACGGCGCCACCTATGACGAGGCCTCCGACGAGGCCGCCCGCATGGCGGAACAGGACGGCAGGGTCCTTGTCCCCGCATTCAACGACCCGCGCACCGCCGCCGGGCAGGCGACCGTCATGGTGGAGGCGATCGAACAGCTCGGGTTCGTGCCAGACATCGTGGTCGTTCCTGTCGGCGGGGGCGGCCTCCTCGCGGGGGTTGCCGCGTGGCTGCAGACGGCGCATCCGGAGGTACGCGTCATCGGCGTCGAGCCCGAGGGTGCCCCGTGCATCGCAGCCGCGCTCTCGGCGGGCCGCCCGGTCACCCTGAAGAACATCGACACGTTCGTCGACGGCGCAGCCGTCCGCCGCGCCGGTGACTACACGTTCGAGGTCATCCGCGAGGCCAATGTGGAGCTCATGCGCGTGCCCGAAGGCCAGGTGTGCAGCGAAATGCTGACCATGTACCAGACCGACGGCATCATCGCCGAGCCCGCCGGCGCGCTCGCCGCCGCGGCGCTTCCCAGCGGCGGCCCCGGTCCACGCATCCAGATACCCACCGGCTCGCGTGTGCTCGTGCTGGTCTCCGGCGGCAACAACGACGTCTCCCGCTATGCAGAAGTGGTCGAGCGCTCCCTGATCCACGAGGGCAGGAAACGCTACTTCCTCGTCGACTTTCCGCAGCAGCCCGGCGCGCTACGGATGTTCCTCGACTCCGTCCTCGGACCCGACGACGACATCACCTACTTCGAGTACGTCAAGCGCAACAACCGCGAGACGGGCCCGGCGCTCGTCGGCGTCGAGCTGGGGAACCCGGGCGACTACCGCTTCCTGCTGGAGCGGATCGGCGAGTGCGGCATGAAGGCGGAAGAGGTCGCCTACGACAGCCCGTACTTCCAGTTCCTGGTGTAGCGGGTCAGTGCTTGACGGCGCGGCGGAGGTCCTTGCGGAGCTCCGGCGGGAGCGCGAACGTCAACGTCTCCTCCGTCAGACGCTCCTCGACCGCGGCGGGGAACCCGCGCTCCTCCAGGAAGGTCAGCACGCCTTGGACGAGGTCATCGGGGACCGATGCGCCGCTGGTGACGCCCACCTTCGAGACGCCCTCGAGCCAGGTCGGGTCGATCTCGCCCGCGTTGTCCACACGGTAGGACGCCTTCGCGCCTGCCTCGAGCGCGACCTCGACGAGGCGCACGGAGTTCGACGAGTTGCGTGAACCGACCACGATCATGAGGTCGCAGCCGCCCTGGGCAATCTGCTTGACCGCGAGCTGTCGGTTCTGCGTCGCGTAGCAGATGTCGTCCGACGGCGGATCCATCAGCAGCGGGAACTTCTGCCGCAGCCTGCCCACGGTCTCCAGGGTCTCGTCCACCGACAGCGTCGTCTGGCTCAGCCACGCGAGATTGGTGCCCTCGGGGATCTCCAGGTCGTCGACATCCGCCGGCGACTGCACGAGCGTCGTTTGATCGGGAGCCTCACCCATCGTGCCCTCGACCTCCTCGTGCCCGGCGTGGCCGATGAGGAGGATCTGCGTGCCCTGGCCCGCGAATCGCTTCGCCTCATGGTGCACCTTGGTGACCAGCGGGCAGGTCGCGTCGATGGTCTTCAGCGAGCGCTCGGCTGCCTCGGCATGCACCGCAGGCGAGACGCCGTGCGCGGAGAACACCACGGTCGCGCCGAGGGGCACCTCGTCGAGCTCCTCGACGAAGATCGCCCCGCGCGACTCGAGCGTCTCCACGACGTGCTTGTTGTGGACGATCTGCTTGCGCACGTAGACGGGCGGACCGTACAGGTCGAGCGCCTTCTCGACGGTAACGACGGCGCGGTCGACGCCTGCGCAGTAACCACGGGGCGCGGCGACGACAACTCGCTTCGAATCGGTGCTCATGGGCAACAGTCTACGAGGCGCTGGGCCGCGCCCATTCCTGCGCGGCGAGGCGCTCCACGACGAGGGCGACACCGTCATCGTCGTTCGTCGCCGTGACCTCGTCGGCGACGACGGCCACTCCGGGCCCCGCGTTGCCCATCGCGACGCCCAACCCGGCCCATGCGAGGAGCTCGACGTCGTTCTCGTTGTCTCCAAACGCGACGATCTCTTCGGGCGCGATGCCGTACCGGTCGGCGATCCGCGCCACTCCTGTTGCCTTGTTGACACCCTCCGCCGCAACCTCGAGGAAGGGTGCTCCCGACGTCGTCGGCGTGCAGCCGGGCACGGCCAGGTCGCGGGCGGCCGCTAGAAGCTCATCCGGTGCCACGTCCGAGCCGCGGATGACCAGCTTCGACGTGCCGTCGGCCAGCACGTCGTCGAGGTCGAACTCGGAGACGTCGCCGCGTCGGCCGTGATCGCCCGGATCCATCAGCCCGACGTACCCGCGTTGCGGCAGGAACGTGGCACCGGCGTCGCGCACCGACACGCAGCGGACGGTCGGATACAGCTCCTGCAAGCCGAAGAACAGCGCGCGCTGCGCCTCCACCGCGATGGTGTCTTCGAACAGCACCTCACCCGTTCCCAGGTGATAGCCGACCGCCCCGTTGGCTCCGAGCACCACGCCGTCGGCGAGGAACGTGTCCCGCACCACCTCCTCGATCGAGAAAGGCTGGCGTCCGGATGCGGGAACGACGAGGACGCCGGCCTCGTGTGCCTCCCGCAGCGCGAGCAGGTTCCGCGCCGGGATGCGGTGCCGGCTGTTCAGCAGCGTGCCGTCGAGGTCTGTGGCAATCAGTCGGATCACGGTTCTGACCCTATCCCGGTGCGGGTAGGGTTCCCGCCATGGCCCTTGACAGCTCGGCGGAGCACCCGCAGCCGCTGGGACGCGTCATCGGCGCGATCAAGGACTGGGTCGGCCGCTGCGGCGAGATTTGGGTCGACGCGCAGGTGGTCGAGATCAAACGGCGGGCGGCGCCCACGCAGTTCCTCACCTTCCGCGACCGCTTCGCCGACATGTCGGCGCGCGTGACGGTGTCGTCGCTCGTGCTCGACTCCGCGGGGCCTCTTCCCGAGGGGTCCCGGGTAGCCGCGCGGATCCGCCCGCGAGTGTGGGACCGCGACACATCGCTCAGCTTCGAGTGTCTTGAGATCCGGGTCGCGGGCGAGGGCCGGCTCCTCGCGCAGCTGGAGCAGCTCAAACGCAAGCTCCAAGCGGAGGGGCTGTTCGAACCCCACCGCAAGCGCCGTCTCCCCGTGCTGCCGCGTGCGATCGGGTTGATCACAGGCAAGGACTCCGATGCCGAACGCGACGTCGTCACCACCGTGAGCCGGCGCTGGCCCACTGCGGCGATCAGGACGAGGCACGCCCTGGTGCAGGGCCCGACGGCCGCGGAGTCCGTGATGACCGCGCTCGCCGCGCTCGACGCCGACCCGGCCGTCGACGTCATCATCGTCGCTCGCGGCGGCGGCTCCCTCGAGGACCTGCTCGCCTTCTCCGACGAGGGCCTGGTCCGCGCTGTCGCGGCGGCGCGCACGCCGGTGGTCACCGCGATCGGCCACGAGGCCGACCAGCCTCTTGTCGACTACGTCGCGGACCTCCGCGCGTCCACTCCCACCGACGCGGGCAAGCGGGTCGTCCCCGATCACGCCGACGAGTCCGCCGGGCTGGTCCTCGCCCGCTCCCGCCTTGCGCGCGCCGTCGACACCCTGCTCGCGGCGGAGCAGGAGCGGCTCGACGCCCTCCGAACCCGTCCCGTGATGGTCGACCCGACCAGCGCGTTCGCCGCCCACTACGACCGCCTTGCCCATCTGCGCCACCGGCTGAACACCGCCGTCGACCGCACACTCCAGACCGAGCAGGCGGAGCTGCGGGCCGCGGTCGGCACCATTCGGGCACTGTCGCCGCAGCGCACCCTCCAGCGCGGCTACGCGGTCCTCGTCGACGACGCCCACCACTCCGTGTCCAGCATCGCCGACACCACCGCAGGTGCCCGCATCCAGGCGTATCTTGCCGATGGCGAACTCACGCTCGATGTCGTCGGCACTACTGTGAAGGAGGTCCCCCGTGGCTGAGCAGGAACCCACCTACGAGCAAGCGCGTGACGAACTCATGCGCGTGGTGCAACAACTGGAGTCCGGCGGCGCGTCGCTGGCCGAGTCGATGGCGCTCTGGCAGCGCGGGGAGAAGCTCGCCGAGATCTGCCAGGGATTCCTCGACGGCGCCCGCGAACAGGTTGCCTCCTCCCGGAAAACAGCCGGTTGAGTCAGCCCTGCTGCGCCGCCTCCGTCAGTGTCGCGGCGAAGGCCTCCAACGCGACGAAGTCCGAGTCGGCAGCGATGACGGCGGTGTCGGTCTCGCCCTTGCTCACCAGCGAACTCGTGCGTCCGTCCTTACTCTCGTAGCGCTCCCAAGAGCGCCCCGCGGCGTCGACCTCACCGCCGACGGCGTGGCCTTCCCTCGTCGCGGCCCGGACGAACGCGGACCCGGAGCCGTCGCGCTGCTGGAGGCCGAAGTAGATCTGGTCGGGTGACAGATAGCCCACCTGCCAGGAGTTGGCCTCGGCGGGCTCGCTCGTGATCCACGGCTGCCCCTCCTTTGCCCAGGCCGCGCGCACGGGCGTCCAGCCCTCGCCCAGCCCCTCGGCGACCAGCAGCGGGTACGGCGACTCGACCGTGGCGCGCTTCAGCTGGGCCGCGACATCGACCCGCTGCGGCCCCTCCTCGCCCGGGGAAGAGAAGAACCACACGAGAAGCAACACGGGGATGACGATCACAGCCATCGAGATGACCATGTCCCGCGAGCGGGCGTTCGGGTTGCGAGCCATGGGGTACAGCCTATTAGCGGCCGAAGCGGCGCTCGCGCTGCGTGTAGGCGCGCAGCGCTCGGACGAAGTCGACGCGACGGAAGTCCGGCCAGAGCGCCTCGCAGAAGTAGAACTCACTGTGCGCGGACTGCCACAGGAGAAAGCCGGACAGCCGCTGCTCGCCGGAGGTGCGGATGATGAGGTCGGGGTCGGGCTGTCCCTTGGTGTACAGGTGCTGCGAGATCTCCTCGATCTCGAGCGTCTGCGCCACCTCCTCCAGCGTCGCTCCCTCGGCGGCGCGGGTGGCGAGGAGCGAGCGGACGGCATCGCGGAGCTCCATCCGGCCGCCGTAGGCGATGGCAACGTTGACGTGCATGCCGTGGACGCCGTCGGTGGCGGCCGAGGATCGGCGCAGGGACTCGGCGACGTCGTCGGGCAGCAGTTCCAACGCGCCGACGGCCTGGACCCGCCAGCGGCCGGTGGCGGCGAGATCCGCGACGAGCTGGTCGATGACACCGAGCAGGTCGGTCAGTTCGTCGGCTTCGGAGCGTTGGAGGTTCTCGGTGCTCAGGACCCACAAGGTGATGACTTGGAGGTCCGCGTCGTCGCACCATTCGACGAACTCCACGAGCCGCGCGGCGCCCGCGCGATAGCCGGCGACGAGCGGCTCCCCCGGCGCGTTCATCCGCGCCCACCGACGGTTGCCATCGGCGAGGACGGCGACGTGCCGGGGAAGAGCTGCGCGGTCGAGATGCTCGAGCACGCCACGCTCATAGGTGGCGTACATCCACCGCGGCGGCCAGAACCGCTCAACCACCCGCTCCCACCACGCCATGGGGGAAGCCTAGTGGCCCGTCGGACCTAAATGCGGGGGTACGCGGCACCATGCGGGCGATTGACGTCGTTGTCGTCGGTCGACGTAGTGGGTCGGGTTCGTTGGTTTCGACACGGCAACGAAGGCCGAGGTCAACCGAGCGCTCGAATTGCCGAGGCCCGGAAGGCGTTCAGCGCGAAGCGCGATCACGACGGCTCGACCGGCGGTGTTGGTTTCGACGCCGACATCGGCTAACCTACGGAAGCGTAAGTTACGGAAGCGTAGGTATGCTCGTGAGCACAACGACCCACCCTCAAGGCGTCGACACGACCCTCCCCCTCGCCAAGCCGCGGCTCCGCGGCTGGCTCCACTTCGGCATGGCCCCGGTCATGCTGATCACCGGGCTCCTCTTCACGGCGCTCGCGCCGACGCTCGCCGGGCGGATCGGCTGCGCGGTCTACACACTGTCGGCGGTGCAGCTCTTCGGGACGAGCGCGGCCTACCACCGCGGCACGTGGTCGGACAGAACGAACGCGATCTTCCGCAGGATCGACCACTCCAACATCTTCGTCTTCATCGCGGGCAGCTACACGCCACTGACACTCACGCTGCTCGACGGCCCTGCCCGCTGGACACTGCTCATCCTGATCTGGTCCATCGCTACCCTCGGCGTGCTCTTCCGCACGACCTGGCTCGGCGCACCGCGCTGGTTGTACACGGCGCTGTACGTCGCAATGGGCTGGGCCGCCGTCGGATGGATGGGCCAGTTCTGGACCGCGGGCGGCCCGGCGGTGGTCATCCTCCTCATCTTGGGCGGTTTGGTCTACTCCCTAGGCGCGGTCGCGTACGCTACGAAACGTCCAAGACTCTCCCCTGTCTGGTTCGGGTTCCACGAGGCGTTCCACGCGTGCACGATAGTGGCGGCGATCCTTCACGCAGTCGCCATTGGTATATCGGTGTTTACGCCTTAAGGTGAACTACAGGCCCGAGCTCGGGGGTACAGGTGTACCCTCTTGGATCGGAAGCACACATGCCACGGAATAGGATGATATGGAACACGTGCTCGGCTACGAGTTGCACCGACTGCTCTGGTTCATCGACCACAAAGCCAACGACCGTCTCCGCCCTCACGGGCTGACCTACACCCAGTTCCGGATCCTACGCTCGATCGACGCGCTGTCCCCAGTAACCGGCAAGGATCTCGCCGCGTTCCTCCTGGTGACGCCCTCGTCCATGTCGAAGTCGGTGACCCGGCTGATCGACCAGGGGTTCGTCGTCGACACGCAGTTGCGCGGCGTCGGCAACATCCAGCGCCTCGAGCTGACGAGGAAGGGCAAGAGCCTCCTCGACCCCATCGCGGAAGAACTGGACGCCGTCCTGAATCACATCACCGCGAGCAGCGGAGTGGATCCCGAGACGCTGGCGAGCGCTCTTCGTCACATGACGGAGGAGTTCAGCAAGATCTCGGGCTCCATCACTCACCCGGCCGCTCCCTGAGCGTCCCCGGGTCGCCTAGACCCGTGACCATAGCGGGGTCTTGAGCTCCGCATAGTCGGTGACGGGATCGAAGCACACCGTGCCTCGGCACACGTAGGCTGCACCGGGCTGCCGCTCATCGAAGAGCGAGCCGAATCCCGGCGTCCCCTGCGGGCCTGCCACCACCAGTGACCCCGCAGGGGCGAGCCGCCAAGCGGCACGCGCCAATTCGTCGAACGGGTCGTCGGTAACGACGACGGCGACCGCAGGCTTCAACCCCCGCCGCGCCTCGTCGGCGATCAGCAGATCGGACAGCGCCGCTCCCGCGAAACGTGGCGCCTCCGCAACCGTGCCCCAGGTGGTGCGCGCCGCACGGTCCGCCCGCTCCACGAGATCCGGGCGCTCCGCCAGGAGGCCGACGGCGCGGAGCGCGGCGACCAGCGCCGACGTGCCGCTGGGCGTGACGTTGTCGGTCAGGGAGCGCGCGCGTTCGAAAAGTCCCGTGTCGACGGTGTCGTAGAAGCCGCCCTCCGGGTGAGCGAAGAGCACGGCGGCGCGATCGACGAGCGCCTCCGCCCGCCGCAGCCACGCCGCGTCCCCTGTGGCGCAGGACAGCGCCACGAAGGCCTCTGCGACCGCGCCGAAGTCCTCCGCGCCACCCACAGCGTCGCCCGCGCGACCGTCGCGCGAGGACCGGCGGAGGTCGCCGTCGGCCATGTGCACGCGCACGAGGTGATCGGCTGCGCGGAGCGCGAGCTCCAGCCAGCCGGGCTCGTCGAAGATGAGGGCGCCGGTGACGAGAGAAGAGATCGCCCAGCCGTTCCACGACGCTACGACGAGCTCGTCGGATGCGGGGCGGAACCGGGTGGCCCGCTCCTCCAGCAACAGGTTCGCGGCCTCCTGGAGCCGCGCGAAGTCGGGGCGGCCGCGCAGCTGCAGGGTGGAGAGGCCGTCCTCGAAGGTGCCACCGCGCGTGACATGAAAGACCTCGGCAGCCCAGGCCCCCCGCTCGGCCCCCAGCGCGTCGTCGAGCAGCTGGGGGTTCCAGAGGTAGAAGATGCCCTCGTGGACGGCGCCGCGGATGTCGCAGGAGTCGGCATCAAGGGCGGAGATGAGGCCGCCCTCCTCGGAGACCATCTCGCGTTCGATCCACTCGACGATGCCGTAGGCGGTGCGCTCGAAGAGGGCACGCAGCCCGGAGTCGTGGTCCGCCGTACGACGCCAGCCACGAACGTAGGTGCCGAGCAGCAGCGCGTTGTCGTAGAGCATCTTCTCGAAGTGCGGGACGACCCAGCCCGGATCGACGGAATAGCGATGGAAGCCACCGCCGACCTGGTCGTAGATGCCGCCGCGAGCCATGCTCTCCAGCGTGCGCTGGGCAAGTTCGAGCGTGCGAGGGTCACCCTTGACCAACAGCGCGTCGAGCAGGGTCGGGGCGGGAAACTTCGGGGCGGTGCCGAAGCCGCCGTGGATGAGGTCGAAACCGGCCTCTACCGCGTCGACGGCGGCCACCAGATCGGGCCTCTCCGTCTGCCCCACGTCCTCGCGCGCCGTCAGGACCTGCACCAGGTAGTCGGCCGAGCCGCGCAGCTGGTCGCGCCGGACGCGCCAGCCCTCGGCCATGGCCTCCAGCACCTGGCGGAACGACGGCTGCCCGCCCGCAGGCTGCGGCGGGAAGTAGGTTCCCGTGAAGAACGGCCGGCCCTCGGGTGTGAGGAACGCGGTCATCGGCCAGCCCCCCGCGCCGTTGTTCATGGCCTGAGTTGCGGTCATGAACACGGCGTCGAGATCCGGGCGCTGCTGCCGGTCGACCTTGATGGCGACGAAGTGGGTGTTGATGAACTCCGCGATCGCCGGGTCGTCGAACGACTCGTGGCTCATCACGTGGCACCAGTGGCACGACGCGTAACCGACGCTCAGCAGAATCGGGCAATCGAGGTCCCGCGCGCTGGCAAGGGCGTCGTCGCCCCACTCCCACCAGTCGACCTGCTGGTGTGCGTGCTGTCGGAGGTAGTCGCTGTCGGAGGCGCTCAGGCGGTTGACCATGCGGGCTAACCTACCGGCCTGCCGTCCCGGCGAACCAACGAGGACCTGTTACGAAAGCGGAAGATGGCCTACTACCCTGCTCGCTACGGCCACCGCTTCCGTAACAGGCCCTGGGACCTGATGTGAAGGTCAGGTCCTAGCCCTTGGTTGCACCGGAGGTCAGGCCCTCGACGATCCAACGGCTCGCGAAGGCGAACAGCGCCATCGTCGGGATGATCGTCAGCACGGCCGCGGCAGCCATGGGCCCCCACTCGATGGCGAAACTCGAGATGAAGCCATTCAGCGCCGTCGGGATCGTCCTGCGCTCGTTGCTGTTGATCAATGTGACCGCGAGGAAGAGCTCGTTCCAGACGTTGACGAAGTTGAAGATGAACGTCGCGATGATGCCAGGCCCCATGACGGGCACGATGATCCGCCACAGCGCGGTCATCCGCGAGCAGCCGTCGACCATCGCGGCCTCCTCCAAGGAGTCCGGGACATTGTCGAAGAAGCCCCTCAGCATGATCGACGAGAACGGGATCGTCATCGCGATATAGATCAGCACGAGCCCGAATCGGCTGTCGACAAGGCCGAGGTTGGTGAACATCTGATACAGCGGACCCAGCGCGATGAACGCGGGAATCATCTGCGTCACGAGGAACGCCAGCATGACGGCGCCCTTTCCTCGGAACTGGAAGCGGGAAAGGATGTAGGCGCTGAGCAGGGCGATCAGCGTCGCGACGGCGGCAGCGGACAGCGAAACGACGACGCTGTTGGCTATCGCATGGCCGAACATCATCTGCCCGAAAAGCTTCTCGTAGTTCTCGAACGAGAACTCCTTCGGCCAGTACCGCACCGGGTACTCCGCGATCTGGCTCGCCGGCTTGAACGACGTGATCAGGATCCAGTAGAGCGGAAACAGCGTGATCAGCAGCCAGACCGCGAGGCCGGCCACCTTCACTGCGGACAGCCAGGCGGGAATCTTGTTGATCATAAGGCCCGCTCCTTCGACAGCAGCGTGAGGTAGACCGCGGTGAACGTCACGAGCACGCCCATGACGATGAAGCCGAGCGCCGAAGCCAGACCGTAGTCGCCCTGCTGGGTGAACTGGATCATCCAGGTGGTGGCGATCTGGGTCTGGTTCGCGGGACCGCCGCCGGTCATGGCGTAGATGATGTCCGGGAAGTTGAAGATCCAGATGACCCGCAGCAGCACCGTCAGCACGAGCGTCGTGCGGATGGTGGGAATGGTGACGCGGAAGAGAGTGCCGAGGCGACCCGCGCCGTCGAGCGCCGCGGCCTCGTGCAGCTCGTCGGGCACCGACTGGAGCGCGGCGAGGATCATCATCGCGAAGAAGGCGACGCCGTACCAGACGTTGGCGAGGATCACCGAGACCAGCGCCAGGTCGGGATTGGCGAGCCACGGGATGGGTGACTGCGTGATGCCACTGCGCATCAACATGTCGTTGAAGACCCCGAACTCCGAGTTGAACATCCAGCGGAAGAGGATGCCGATCAGGAAGCCGGACACGGCCCACGGGTAGAACACGAGAGCTTGGTAAAGCCCCCGGAACCGGAACCTCTTCTTGAGTGCCAGCGCGATGAGGAAGCCGAACACGAACTGCGGAACAAGCGACCCGACCACCCAGATCACCGAGTTCAGCATCACCTTCGGGAACAGCGGATCCGCGATCAGCGTCGCGAAGTTGCCGAGGCCCACGAAGGGCGTGTTCGTCAGGTCCCAGAGGGTCCACTGATGGAACGCCATGCGGCCGCCCACGAACAGCGGGTAATAGGTGAAGATGATGACGAAGAGGAAGGCTGGCGACAGGTAGGCGAAGATGGTCAGCGCCGTACGCCAGTTGAACTGCCGCCTTTTGTGGGGACGGGCGGTGGTGCCGCCCGTCCCCGTGGCGGCCTTAGCGGCCGTGGACATCGGTCACCCGGCCCACTTCTCGGTCCAGTACTGATCCCAGCCCGCGAGAAGGTCGGCGGTCGTCTTCTTGCCGATCAGCACCTGCTGCAGGTCGGCCTCAGAGCGCTGCATCCACTCGGTCCACCAGGAGACGCCGCGCGGCTCCTCGACGGAGATCCACACGTCGGGGTTCGACGTCATCTCGACATACGCGGCCCACGGACCCTCGCTGAAGAACGGATCCTCGCCCGCGGCGCTCTGAATCGGAACCAGCGAGTTCTCCTTGGCGAACGTCGTCGACGCATCGCCGGAGAGGAACTGCACCAGCTTCACGGCCTCGGCCTTGTGCTGCGACGCCTCGGTCACGCCCCACCCCGCGGTTGCCATGGGCCAGGCGGCCTTGCCCGTCGGGCCGACGGGGTTCGTCCCTACGCTCCACTGATCCTCGGTCAACGAGGACTCCTTGACGACGGCGATCACCTCGGGGTCCTGCAGCAGGAACGCGGTGGAGCCGTTGGTGAAGCCCTCGACCATCTCGGTGAAGCCCCAAGCGACCGAGGACTCGGGCGAGCCGGTCTTGAAGAGCTCGATGTAGCGGTCGAGCGCGGTCTGCGACTCCGGCGTCGAGAAGATCGTCGCCCCGCTGGACACCTTGTAGGCGTTGGTGACGTCGAGGTTGTCGGCGTTCCACGCCTGCAGGATGCTCATCAGCTGGCCCGCGGAGTTCTTGCCGCCGCGGAAGGCGTAGCCGTAGCGGTTCTTCGACGGGTCTTGGATGGTGGCCGCCTGGGTGATCAGGTCATCCCACGACTTCGGCGCGCCGTCGAAGCCCGCCTCTTTCACCAGGTCGGTGCGGTAGAACAGGCTGAGCCCGTAGAAGCCGTAGGGGATGAACCAGGACTTGCCGTCGGCGTTGACCGCGACGTTCTTGGCCTGGTCGGTGAGCTGCTCGAACCCGGACCAGGCCTTGGTCTCGTTCGCCATGTCGTAGAGCCAGCCGTTGTTGCTGAACGGGCCGACGGTGAGGTCGCGCACCTCCAGAACGTCGACGCCGGACCCGGACTGCAGCATCTGCTGGATCTTCTGGTCTGCCTGCTCGCTCGGCGGCGAGACGAGGTTCACCTTGATGCCGGGGTTCGCTGCCTCGAAGTCCTTGAGCAGCTTCTGGATCACCTCGGTGCGGCCGGGGTTGGTGAGACTCTCGACCATCTGCAGCGTGACGTCGCCGCCCGCCGCAGAGCCGTTGTCGCCGCTCCCGCCGCTGCCGCACGCGGACAACGTCAGGGCAAGTGCCGACACCGTCGCGACTGCCGCGACTAGCTTCTTGCGCATCGTTCCTCCTTTGGATCGATCATGATGCGTGTTTCCCCCCGAGTTGGGTTGTCGACCATTGGTGGAGCAGGGGGACCCCCACCGTGGCCACGTGGACGAAGTCATGCACGGACGTGTACACGTGTGACGACAGCCGGAGGTACCCGGAGCCGCCAAAACTGGTGAACGACACAGCCGCGCCGGTCGTGTCGCAGAACGGGACGCGCAGAGCGTCGGCCTCCTCGCGGGTGCGACCCAGTCCGCCGGGAAGGCGGAACAGCCGCATCGGGCCGACGGGCTGACCGACGTCGGGCAGCGGGTCGTCGACGATCGCGGCGAGGGCCTGCGCGACGACGGCGCCTCCTTCATCGAGGACGCGTCGAGAACGCTCGCGGACCACCGCCCAACCAACCGTCTCGTCGAGGTGTCGCCACGCGAACGGCGCGGTCAGCCAGGGTGTCAGGTCCTGCGTGCCCCCGTGGTCGAAGCGAGCGGGGAACGGCTCCTTCGCGCCCCAGGAGTCGATCACCGGGAAGAGTTCCTCGCCGCCGGCGCGGGCGACGAGCACCGCGGCCCCGCGCGGCGCGCAGCCGAACTTGTGCAGGTTGCCCACCCAGTAGTCGGCCTCGCGGCAGACCGGGTCGGCCAGCACGCCGGGCGCATGCGCGCCGTCGACGAGCGTTCGCACCCCGCGCTCGCGCGCCGCCCGGCACACCTCGTCCACAGGGAACGCGCGCGCGGTGGCTGAGGTCACCTGGTCGACGACCAGCAGCGTCGGGCGCTCCGCGTCCAGGGCGGCGGTCAGCATGGAGAGGACTTCGGCCGCGGTCGCGGCGAGCGGGATATCGACGGTGTGGCTTCGCCCGCCGGTCCGCGCAGCGAGCCGCTGCGCGCCCATGCTGATGGCGCCGTAGCCGTGGTTGGTGAGCAGCACGTCGATCGGACCTCGTGCCAGGAACGACTGGTAGACGACCGAGGCACCAGCAGAGGCGTTGGCGACGAAGGCGAGCGCTGCGGGGTCGACGCGCAACAGCTCCGCCATCTCGACCCGCGCGGCAGCGATCCTCTCCGGTAGGCCCGCGAACCACCGCACGGGGTTCCACTCCATCAGCCGCCGCAACCGGTCCTGCTCTTCCTGTACGGCAACGGGCACGGCGCCGAACGAGCCGTGGTTGAGGTGCCGTACCTGGGCGTCGAGGGACCACCGCGGCTGCGGGTCATCGATCGTTGGGGTGTGCTGCACGTGTCCTCCTCGTCGGACAATCCTGACGGAGATATGTCATTTCCGCCAGACCTGGGTCGAAGTTCGTCCATTCTGTCTGACAATCGTTACATACGGCATCATTGCCACATGCAGAGGACATCGGTCTCCGCGGTCGAGACCGCACGCCGGGGGTTGTGTCAGTTGATCGCGACCGGTGAGCTGGCCACCGGAGCCCCCCTCCCCAGCGAGGCCGAGCTGTGCGAGCGGTTCGGGGTGTCACGAAGCTCCCTGCGCGAGGCGCAGCGCATGCTCACGGTGGCCGGAGCGCTGGTGGCGCGCCCGGGCAGCAGCGCAGCCGTCTCCGACATGTCCGCGCGCCAGATGATGTCCGGGCTGGAGATGGTGGCCCCGCTGCTGCCCCTGGAGCGATACCTCGAGCTGTTCACGCTTCGCGAGGTCCTCGAGGGTCACGTCGCCGCCCAGGCCGCCGCGCGGATGAGCGACGACGAGGCCGCCGAGCTTTTGCGCGTGGCCCGCGAGTTGGCCGAGTGCGAGCCGTCGGACCGCGCCCAGCTCCTGGACACGCAGTTCCACACCCAGATCAGCGAGGCCGCGGGCGATGAGGTACTGGCGGCGCTGCTCGACACCATCCGACGGCGTGGCCGCGACTACCGCATCTTCGAGGACTCCGCCCACCACCACCTGAAAGGCGTGAGCGACGACGCCCACATCGAGATCGCGGCGGCCATCCGGCGGCGCGACCCGGAGGGGGCCCGGGCGCTGGCCATGCACCACGTGCGCGTGACGCGCTCATGGCTGGAGGGGATCCGTCCCGGGCCCGTCCTTTTCCAACATTTCTGATCGGGCACACTGGAGGAATGAGCACCTCCGCGACCGCCCGTCCCACGCTCGGCACGGCCGTGCTCGTCGTCGGCGGCATCCTGGCCGTCATGTGGGCCCTCGAGGCCCTGGACGCCGTGACACTGAACGCCCTCGACTCGTTCGGCATCCAGCCGCGGCAACTCAGCGAGCTGCCCAACATCCTCTGGGCACCGCTACTGCACTTCGGCTGGCCGCACCTGATCTCCAACAGCGTGCCGTTCCTCGTGCTCGGCGTGCTGACCTACCTGAGCGGCGCCGGCCGGTTCGTCGCGACGACGCTGATCTCGGTCGTCGTGTCCGGGCTCACCGCGTGGCTCCTTGCCCCGCCCGGGAGCATCACCGCGGGCGCGTCCGGCGTGATCTTCGGCTACCTGACCTACCTGCTCGTGCGCGGCTTCTACAGCCGGAGCGTGGGGCAGATCCTGCTGGCCGTCGTCGTTTTCGCCCTCTACGGCACCGTGCTGCTCGGCGTCCTGCCCGGCACCCCCGGCATCAGCTGGCAGGCGCACCTCGGTGGCGCCGTCGGCGGCGTGCTGTCGGCATGGTGGCTGCACGGGCGCGATCGCCGCGCCCGCCGCGTCAGATGATGAACTCCGGCACCAGCGGCTCGGGGCGCAGGCCCGCGAACAGGTCGTCCTCGGGAATCATGGTCGGCACCTTCGACACGACCAGCTGGTAATCCTCCGTCGGCCATCCCGCCTGCTGGATGGCGAGAGGCACCCCGAACCACGGCCCATCCGGGTCGATCTGCGTGGCGTGCGCACGGAGGGCCTCGTCGCGCATGGGGAAGTACTCCGCACAGTCGACGAACGTCGTGAGCCGTCCGTACGAGTAGGGATCCTCGTCGAAGAACGGGAACTCGCAGTCGAGGCCGCTGTCGTGCATGATCCGCTCAAGCTGCTCGTAGCGACGTCGGTGGAAGCCCATGTGATAGTACAGCTTCGCCGCCTGCCATTCCGGTCCGTGTTCGGGCCACCGCTCACGGTCTGCGGCGGCCTTGAACGCCTCGACGGTGATCCGGTTGCACATGATGTGGTCGGCGTGCGGGTAGCCGCCCTGCTCGTCGTAGGTCGTGACGACGTGCGGGCGAAACTCGCGGATGACCTTCACGAGACGGCCCGCCGCGACCGTCGGGTCCTCACGGCCGAAGCAGCCGTCGGGCAGCCCCTCGAACGGATCGCCGTCGCGGAACCCCGAATCGACGAAACCCAGCCAGACCTGCCGGAAGCCGAGAATCTCTCGCGCCCTGCGCATCTCGTCGGCCCTGATCGCCGCGATGTTGCGTTCGATCTCCGGGTCGCCCGCGAGCTTGGGGTTGAGCACCGACCCACGCTCGCCGCCGGTGCAGGTCGCGACCATGACGTCGATGCCCTCGGCGACGTACTTCGCCGTCGTCGCCGCGCCCTTGCTCGACTCGTCGTCTGGGTGCGCGTGCACGTGCAGAAGACGCAGCTGGGAGGCTCGGGCGAACGACATGGTCGGTATTGTGCCCGGCCCCCGGGCCGCGCGCCCGCTCGATCTCAGGGCACAATGGGGGCGTGACCCCAGACGAGGCGCGCATCAAGGCGCGCTACCCCAGCCGCCGGCCCGTCGACCTCCTCGTCGGCGGTGTCGCCGGGGCCGCGCTGCTCGGCGCGATCATCCTCGTCACGCTCCAGGGCCTCGAACAGTCCAATCCCCCGGTCGTCGGCGACGTGCACAGCTTCACCGTCGAGAGCCCCAACGAGGTGCGCGCCGAGATCATCGTGCAGCGCCGCGACCCCGCCACCCCCGCTGTGTGCACGCTGACGGCGCAGGCGGAGTCGTTCGAGATCGTGGGCGAGGCCACCCTCGATGTCCCGCCGGGCACCGAAAAGCTCACCCGGGTGCCGGTCAGCGTCAAGACCATCCGCGAGGCCACGAGCATCGTGATCGACGGCTGCCGCGTCGCCTGATCACCGGCCGGGTCTTGTTGGCCCTGCTATGGTGGCCGGATGTCTGAAACTTCTGTCGACGTGGTGTGGCTCACGCAGGAGGCCTACGACAAGCTCGAGGCCGAACTGAACGAGCTGAAGACCGTAGGACGCCCCGAGGTGAGCGCGCGGATCGCGGCTGCCCGCGAGGAAGGCGACCTCTCTGAGAACGGCGGCTATCACGCCGCCCGCGAGGAGCAGGGCCAGATGGAGGGCCGCATCCGGCAGTTGGAGGACCTCCTCCGTCGTGCCCAGGTCGGCTCCGCCGCGGGCGCGGCCGACGAGGTCGCCCCCGGAAAGCTCGTCACGGTCGCCTACGACGGCGACGAGGACGACACCGACACGTTCCTCCTCGGCTCCCGCGAGGTGCTCGGCACCGACGCCTCCGTCGAACACTCCGTCTACTCCCCCCAGTCGCCGCTCGGCGCGGCTGTACTGGGCGCGAAGGTCGGCGACGAAGTGCACTACGCGGCCCCCAACGGCAAGGAGCTGATGGTGGTCGTTACGAAGGTCGAGTCGCTCTAGGAGCGTGCTCTGGACATACTCGTCAAGATGTGGGGTCGTAGATCGCCCGATCTGGTGCGCCGCAGCGAGGAATGATTGTTCAGCAGGCTTCTAGGCCTCGATCAGCGGTCAGGACAGCAGTCGGGCTGCCGCCTCCGCGCTGAGCTCTCCACGGGCGACGCGGGCCAGGATCTGTTCCTCGGCCGTATCCGCCGACGTGGCGTGCGCGGGCTCCGGATCGGGCCGCTCCTGCGGCTCGGCTCCCGGCTCGAGGCCGATCTTCGCGAGCACCGCGTCGAGGCGGGCCCGCGCCGTCGGATAGGAGACCTGGAGGTGCTTCTCGACCTCGCGGAGGTTGCCCCGAGAGCCGAGGAACACGCGCAGAAGCTCCAGGTCGCCGCGACTGAGCGCGCAGAACTCACAGCTGGCGAACTCGCCTGCGATCTCCGTGCCGCAGCCGCGGCAGCCCTTGCGGGTCGTGATCAGCGTGTCGCCGCACACCGGACACTCCGCGGGGGCGTGGTAAAGGTGGGTGCCCATGTCAGGCCTCCGACTTCACGGTTGCCATGCCCATCACGACGGCGATGTCCAGCCGCGCCGTGCCATTGCCGACGACGTACTCGTCGACCTTGTCCCCGCCGTCGGGCCAGTTGATCTTCCCGAACTTCGCCTCGCCCCGGATGGCGACGCTCGCCCCGGCCGTCAGCGTGACGGCAAGCGAGCCGGACTCGACGCGCAGCCGGGAGCGCCCCGAGCGCAGCGGACCTTCGACGCCGACTCCACCGGCCTGGCTCAGCAGGTCCTCGACTTCCTCGACGTCGTCCAGCGTTGCGCCGCCCGCGGTCACGCGGATGCGTCCGAGATGCGGCACCTTCGTGGTGCGCAGCGAGCCGGTCGTCACCTCCGCATCGATGATCAGCTTGGGGTTGACGCGGATGACGAGCTCCTTGCCGAGGCCGATGTCTCGCAGGTCGTCGAGGCTGCGCGGCGGACGGATAAGGGAGAAGCCCTGGAAGTTGGGGCCGATCTCCTCGGTGGAACTGACCTCCATCACGGTGCCGACCCGGCGCAGCGCGTGCGGGCCGTCGACCGAGAGGGTGGTGACGGTGGGGTCGCCCTCGATGCGGACGCGGCGCCCGACGGCGGTGACCGCCACGCGGGCCAGCCCGCCCGACGGCTGTCCGGCTTTTGCCTGCGCCGCCTTCGGCGCGGGTTCGGCCTCGGGCTCCTCAGCCGCGCGCTTGGCGGCATCGATGCGACGGCCGGCCTCGGCGGTGTCGATACGGCCCGCCGCGAGGTCGTCGAGGATGGAACTCAGATCTACGTTAGCCATGAAGCAATCATAATCCTTCTTTCCATTCTTCATAGCCTCTCTTCACTTTTGGTAACCCTGAGCCGTGCCTTAGGTGCCATACCTAGCTCTGGCTCCATGGTGCCCGAACACAAGTCTCTCTATACGGCGGGCCAGGCCATATGGGGCTGGCTCCCCGTAATAGAGAGATTTGTGTTCGGGAGACGGCGCCGTGTGACAGGCTGAGGGCATGGCACGACCCTTGGCTGAACTCGTCGCCCCGGACTGGGCGGAGGCGCTGGCACCGGTGGAGGGACAGGTCACCGCGATGGGGCAGTTCCTGCGCGAGGAGATCGCGGCCGGGTTCTCCTACCTCCCCGCCGGCGAGAACATCCTGCGCGCGTTCACCTTGCCGCTGTCCGACGTCCGCGTCCTGATCCTCGGCCAGGACCCCTACCCGACGCCGGGGCACCCCGTCGGGCTGTCCTTCTCGGTGGCCCCGGACGTCCGCCCGCTGCCCGGCAGCCTCCGCAACATCTACCGCGAACTCGAGCAGGACTTGGGCATCCCCCAGGCCGCCCACGGCGACCTCACCCACTGGTTCGACCAAGGCGTCCTCCTACTGAACAGGGTGCTGACCGTCCGGCCCGGTGCGCCGGCGTCGCACCGCGGCAAGGGCTGGGAGCAGGTGACGGCCCGCGCCGTCGAGGCGCTCGCCGAACGCGGCGGCCCGCTGGTGGCCATCCTGTGGGGCCGGGACGCGCAGTCCGCCCGGCCGATGCTGCGCGACACTCCGGTGATCGCGACGGCGCACCCCTCCCCGCTTTCGGCTCGCTCGGGCTTCTTCGGTTCCCGGCCCTTCAGCGCCGTCAACCGCCTGCTCGAGCAACAGGGCGCCGCGCCCATAGACTGGGCGCTCCCGCCCGCGGAAGGACCAACAGCATGAGCGACGAGCCCGTCGTCGATCCCACCGGTGACGACCCGACGACGCCCGAGAACCGTCCCGCGCGCCGCATCGTCCCCAAGGCGACGACACCCGACCCCGAGCCTGAGGTAGAGAGCGACGCGCCGCCCAAGAAGCCCGAGGTGACAAAGGCGCGCCGGACCCTCTGGGCGGTCGGCCTCGGCGTCGGCGGCTACATGATCATCCGCGGCGTGTACGGGATCCTCACGGGCGAAGAAGGGTCGCCCTGACACCGGCGCCTCGTTCCTCGGCGTCCGGGCTCAACCCGCGGTTAGGTACCGTGGGGGCATGGACATCGAAGCTTGGCTGCGGGCACGCATCGCGCCCCCGCGCATGGTCACCGCCGACACCGCTCTCCCCGGGCGCGCGACGCCCGTGCTCGACCCGATCCCGGTGCACGCCGTCCTCGGGCTGCCGCTCGACGAGGTTCCCCCGGGCTGCGACGTCGCCTACTTCGCGCTCGGCTGCTATTGGGGCGAGGAGCGGATGTTCTGGGAGGTCGACGGCGTGGTCAACACCGCCGTCGGGTTCATGGGCGGCTTCACCCCCAACCCCACGTACACGGAATGCTGCACGGGGCGCACGGGCCACACCGAGACCGTCCAGGTCGTGTTCGACCCCACCCGCGTCTCCTACGACGACCTCCTGACGCTGTTCTGGGAGAACCACGACCCGACGCAGAAGGACCGCCAGGGCAACGACGTCGGCACGCAGTACCGCTCCGCAGTCTTCCCTGTCGACGACGCCCAGCGCGAGGCGGCCGAACGCAGCCTCGCCGCGTTCCAGGACCGGCTCTCCGCGGCCGGCTACGGCACGATCACCACCGAGATCGCGCAGGGAAAGCGCTTCTACTACGCGGAGGCCGAGCACCAGCAGTACCTGCACAAGAACCCCGACGGCTACTGCCCGAACCACGCAACGGGGGTCCGCTGCGGCCCGCGGTCATCCTGACTACGTACACTTGGGCGATGATCACTCGGCGTTGGGCAGCGGCGGTGGTCGCCGTCGTCCTCGTCGGGTGCGGTCCCGCGCAGTCGGCCCCGCCGACGACGCCGGTCAGCCCGAGCGTCTCGCCGACCCCCACCCCAACGCCCACGATTACCCCCCTGCCGGACACCGAGCTCCCGCTGCGCTTCCCCATCGACGGCGCGCTGGTCGACCACGCGGCGGAGGTCGTGCAGCGGCTGCACGACGTCGCGGCCGGGCTGCCCGTGCTGAAGGTCGACGTCACCCGCCAGCAGGCAACGCTCACCGCGCTCCTCCCCGACAAGAGCGTGCGCAGCTACTCCTGGCGCGGCGGTCAGATCACCCGCGTCGACTCGGACATCCAGTACCTTCGGCAGGCCACGTTCGATCCCGCCGACTACCCCATCGACTCCGTCGGGCGCATGTTCGACGTCGCCGACCTCCGCGGCGTGCGCGGCGAGCTCGTCCTGCAGGTCGTCGAGTACCGCGACGGGCAGGTCCTGATGACCGTCACGTCGCGGCCGGAGACGACGACGGTGTTCTTCCGCAAGGACGGCACCGCGGTGACGACGCTGGGCTACACCTCGGTGGCCGACATCACCGCGGGTCTCGATGAGGTCGTCGGCGGCGGGACCGCGCTCTACTCCATCGGCTTCAACCCCACGCGGGGCTACTGGGCCGACCTCACCGACGACGAGCCGGGCGTCGTGCTCAGCCGCAGCAGGGTCGGCGGCGTGCCGGTCTTCGAGACGCGCCGCTCGGAGACTCCCGGCGTCGCGACATTCTCCCCTGACCTGCTCAAGCCGGCAGCGCTGGCCCAGGCCATCACCCGCTACCAGACGGATCCCACGCAGGCCTGCACGGTGGTCGTCGACATGTCAACAGGACGGTGGGCGCCCGTCGCCCGGTACGACTGCGCGGGCGCCATCCACTACACGGACATGGCGGGGCGCGACATGACAGACCTCATCGCCCCGAGCTGACGAGACCGCGGATCGGTGGATCGAGGCTTATCCGCCCAGGTCGTCGGTGCTGAACGTGTCGCACTTGTTCGGGTCGCCGCTCTGGAACCCGATCGCGGTCCAGTACTGGCGCATCGCCGACGATCCGTGCGTCCAGCTCTCCGGGACGACGCGGCCGCCCGACTGCTTCTGGATGTGGTCGTCGCCGACGGCGCGGGCGGCATCGACGATGCGGTTCAGGTCGTCCTGGGTGACCTTCGCGATGGGCGAGTTCGGGTCCTTGATGGTGTTGGCGAAGAACGCGCCGGCGTAGCAGTCTGCCTGCAACTCGAGCCGGACCTGCCCGGACTTCGGCCCGGTCTGGTTGCCCATCGCGCGCGCCGTCTTCATCTGCCCCGTCAGGTTGGAGATGTGGTGGCCGTACTCGTGGCCGACGATGTACAGCTCGGCCGCGTGGCTGCGCTCGGTGCCGAGCTGCTGGAGGAGCTGCCCCATGAACTCGTCGTCGAGGTAGATCTTCATGTCGCCTGGGCAGTAGAACGGGCCCATCTCTGAGCTGCCGGTACCGCACGCTGTGGCGATCTGGCCCGTGAATATCTCGACTCCCGCCACCGGCTCGAAGCCCTGCGTGAACGCCGCGGACCAGTAGTCGGTGAGCGCGTTCTCGTAGACGACCCAGCGGCAGCGGGGATCGTCCTTGAGGTCGTTGGTGTTCCTGCACTGCGGCTGCTCGCCAGCGGGAGCCTGCTGTCCGGGCGGCGCCGGCTCGCCCGCCGTGACGCCAAGCAGGTCGCCGACGTTGCCGCCGAAGAACAGCGCGAGCAGCAGCACGAGGATGCCGCCGAGACCGCCACCGACGGCAAGGCCCGGGCCTCGGCGTCCGCCCCCGCTGCCGCCGCTCCCCCCGCCGTAGCGGACGCGCGACTGGTCCAGCGGTACGTTCTCGCGAAACTCCATGCCGACTCCTGCCGTCAAGAGACCCCGTCGGGGTCGCTGCGCCTAGCGTACTTGGGCGTGTCCAGGCCTGTGGACACGTAGACTCGACCAATGCGCATCACCGGTCTCACCCATCCCCTGGGCGCGCCGGTGGTGGCCTTCGCCGTCGCCCACGGCGAGCACCCGCGCGTCACGATGTTCGACCACGGCTACCTGCCCGTACGGCCGCTGGCGGCCACCATGAGCGACGGCGAGATCGTGTTCACCTGGCTGGTCCGAGAGGTCGTCGCCGCAGACCACCGCCCGCCGGAGCGGCACACCGTCTACGTGGCGCCGCTCGGCGAGGATCCCGTGCGGCATCAGCGAATCGGGGCCTATGCGATCGTGTTGTCGCAGCGCGGCATCCTCGGCACCGTGAACTCGGTGGCCACGCCGGCACCGGGGGCCTGGACGCTGCCGGGCGGAGGCGTCGACGCCGGGGAGTCGCCGTCGGACGCGGTGCTCCGCGAGGTGTTCGAGGAGACCGGCCAGGAGGTCGTCATCGACCGCGTGTTGAGCCTGGAGTCCGAGCACTGGGTGGGACGCTCGATGAAGGGCACGCTGGAGGACTTCCACGCGCTGCGCATCATCTACGGCGCCACATGCGAAGCACCCAGCGACCCGGTCGTCCACGACGTGGGTGGATCGACGTTCCGGGCCGACTGGGTGCCGACGCGTACCTGGCGGACGCTGAACTGGACCAACGGCTCGCGGGCGCTGCTCGCGCAGTACGCCCGCAAGCTGTCGAGGGCTAGTTACTCCTGAAGTAGGAGAGGATGCGCAGGATCTCGACGTACAGCCACACCATGGTGACCGTGATGCCGAAGGCGGCGCGCCACGACTCGCTGGCCGGGGCCTGTGCCGCGATGCCGTTCTCGACGGAGTCGAAGTCGACGATCAGGTTCATCACGGCGAGCGCGATGGCGATAATCGAGACGACGATGGAGAGCATCCCGGCGTCGGCCCCGGAGCCGCGCAGGCCGGTGTCGATGCCGAACAGCGCGAGCACCAGGTTCACGAGGAAGACCGCCGCCAGCGACGCGGTGCCGATGAACACCATCTTGCGGAACTTGGGCGTGACCCGGATGTTGAAGAACTTGTACGCCGCGAGCGTCACGCCCGCCGTCACGAACGTCGCGAGGACGGCGGAGACGACGATGCCGGGGTACATGTATTCGAAGAACGCCGAGATGGCGCCGACGAAGACGCCCTCGACCGCGGCGTAGAACAGGACGCCGCCCACGGGGACGCGCGAACGCGCGGCCACGAAGAAGACGGTGACGAGCCCAACGAGGGCGGAGCCGATGAGCGCCGGGTACAGGAGCTGCACCGGCAGGTACAGGAAGGTCGCCGCAGCGACGAGGGCGACGACGCCGAGCGTGACGGCGGTCTTGGCCAGGACGTCGTCGAGGGTCATCACACCGCCGGTGGCAACAGGCGGCTGCTGGTACTGCGTCTGGTAGGGGTCTGTGCCGTACTGCGGCGCGCCCTGGGCGTAGGCCTGCTGCTGCGCGCCGCCCTGCCGCGTGAAGGCGTCGGGCCGGCCGATGATGGGGTTGGACATGAGGTCACACTCTTTCGTTAGTCTCCGGGGAGGCTGTGCGTGCTCCATGCTACCTGGCGCCGCGGACAGCGCCGCGGTAGAACGCCTACCGGGATGCGGGTGGGTGTGCCAGGATCGGACATGGGCAATCCTCAGACGGCAACGCTCACGTTCCTCGGGGCGGCGGGCACCGTGACCGGGTCGAAGTACCTCCTCACCATCGACGACAGGCGCATCCTCGTCGACGCCGGCATGTTCCAGGGCGAGAAGCGCTGGAGGGTCAAGAACCGCGAGCCGTTTCCCATCAATCCAGCACGCATCGACGACATCCTGATCACGCACGCGCACGCCGACCACACCTCCTACCTCCCTGCGCTCGTCAAGCAGGGCTTCGACGGCCGGATCTGGTGCACGGAGCCGACGGCGAAGCTGACCGAGATCGTGCTGCGGGACTCCGCGAAGCTGCAGGAGCAGTCGGCCCAGGACGCGATCCGGGGCGGTTGGTCGAAGCACGCGCACCCGACCCCGCTGTACGACACCGCCGACGTCGAGGCCACGCTCCCGCTGCTGACCCCGGTCGACTGGGAGACCAACGTCGACATCGCCGGCGTGGTCTGGGCGCGGTGGGTGCGCGCGGGCCACATCCTGGGGTCGGCGAGCATCCACGTCGAGGTCGGCCCGCGTTCGGTCCTGTTCTCCGGGGACCTGGGTCGGCACAGCCATCCGATCCTTCAGGGGCGAGGCGCTCCGGAGGCCGCGGACCTCGTCGTGTGCGAGTCGACCTACGGCGACCGTGAGCATCCGCAGCCGGAGGCTCCGCACGAGCCGTTCGCCGGCGCCATCCGCCGCACCGTCGAGCGCGGCGGCCAGGTCGTCGTGCCCGCGTTCGCGATCGACCGGACCGAGGCGGTGCTGCGGGCGCTGGTCGAGATGCGCCGCGCGGGCAGGATCCCCGACGTGCCGGTCGCCGTAGACGGCCCGATGACGCTGAAGGCGCTGGACGTGTATCGCAGCTACACCACCGAGCTGGCCGACGAGATCACGCTCGCGGACTACACGGATCTGCGGCTCATCGAGACGCGCGATCCTTCGGCGTCGAAGCGCCTGAACAGCCGCACCGACCCGATGATCATCATCAGCTCCTCTGGCATGCTCGAGGGCGGGCGGGTGCTCTACCACCTGGAGCGGCGGCTCCCCCATGCCCGGAATACCGTCGTCCTCTCCGGCTACCAGGCGGTCGGCACGCGCGGCCGCGCCTTGGAGGACGGCGCGCCGGTGGTCAAGATCAACGGCCGCTACATCCCGGTCAAGGCCGAGATCGTCCGCGACACCGAGTTCTCCGTCCACGGCGACGCCTCCGACCTGATCGACTGGCTCCGCGCCCTCGGCCGCGAACCCGACATGGTGTTCCTGACCCACGGCGAGCCACACGCGTCTGCGGCGCTGAAGAGGCGCATCGCCGACGACCTCGGCTGGCCTGCGGTCGCCCCGCAGCACGGCGAGGTCGTGAGCCTGACATGAGCGAGTGATGTTCGTCGCTTCGCGACGTGGTACAGGCTTCAATCGCCTCAGCTCCATCGCTTGTGCCCCCGACGGGACTCGAACCCGTACTTGGGCGGGTTTAAGCCGCCTGCCTCTGCCAATTGGGCTACGAGGGCGCGGTTGGGAGTCTACAGAGCTGCGAGCTCGCGGGCCGCCGCGGCGGGCTCCACCCCTCCCGACTGGGCGAACAGCCCGACTGCGCTCTCGTACAGTCGCCGCGCACGGGCAGCGTCGGCCACGGCGGCCTGGCGAGCGAGGCGCAGCATCACCCTCGCCTGCTCGTAGGTGAACGAGGCGCGGGAGGCGAGGTCCAGCGCGCGCTCCCAATGGCCGACGGCGTCGGTCGCGTCCCCGACAGCGAGCAGGACGTCGCCCAACGCGATGTGGAGGGTGGCCCGCTGGGCCGGGTCGGCGATGTGCTCCTCCTGCCCCTGGACCTGGCGCAGCACGTCCAACGCGCCGACGGCGTCGCCGCGGGCGAAGCGGGCAAGGGCGAGCGCGGTCGACGCCTGGAGCGAGACTCGCTGGCTTCTCCCCTCCGCCAAGGCGAGAGACTCTCGGGCCGCAGTCTCCGCCCCGTCGAGGTCACCGAGCGCGAGCAGCGGATCGGCGAGGTTCGCGTGGGCCAGCGCGATCACGGGCACAGGAACGCCGTCGGACGCCCAGGCGCTCTGAATGACCGCACGATGCTCGTCCGCGGCGCCCTCGTGATCGCCCATCCGGTGCAGCACGATGGCCGCGTTGTCGCTGACCACCGCGCGGGCGAGATCCCCACTGGGAATGCCCTCGGCGATCCGTGCGACCTCGAGGAACATCGCCCTCGAGCGCGCGAGATCACCGGCCCTGCCGTGGACGATCCCGATGTCGTTCATGGCGCTGAGGTCGATCCGCGGCATGCCCGCCTCGTGCGCATACCCGCGGATGAGCTCCAACTCCTCCAGCGCACCGGGGTCGCCGGCCGACACGAGCGTCTGCCCGAGGAACGAGTGCGCCACCGCCGCGGCCGCGGGATCGCCGACCTGCTCGGCCGCCTCGACCGCTTCCTCGAAGTACGCCCGGGCGAACGACAGGGAGGTCTGCTCGTACACGAACCGCCCGACGGCCTCCACGAGGTCGACGGCGAAGCCCGGGTCCCAGGGCGCAAGGGCACGGGAGACGGCGACGATGCGGCCGAGCTCACCGCGAAGCCAGGAGCTGCCCTCCGCGCCCGACACCGCGACCACGGTCCGCTCCGGCATACGCGATCGCGCGACGGACCCTGCATAGAGCGCCTCCGCCGCCGACCACGCCGCTTCGAGGAGGTCCTCGCCGAGCCGCCGCACCGCGGCGTCACGCATGGTCTGCGCGTCCTCGTCCCAGGACCGGGCGGCGGCGAAGGCCCGGAGAAGATCGTGGATCCCGATCCGCCCCTCCGCCGGGCGCCCCGCGCAATGCGACCGCACGAGCCCCGCGGCGATCGCCGCGGCCGCTTCCGGCGACGCGCCCAGCAGCGCCGCGAACTGACGCTCCGACAGGTCCTCACATGGCTGGGTGGCGAGCAGCCGGAGCGCCTGCCGCTCCCCCTCCGACAACGCCTGATAGGAGCCGTCGATCGCCGCCTCGACGGCGTGGTCCAACCTGTCGGCCGCGCTGCGACGGCGCATGGCCGCCGCGTGATCGGCGAGCGTCCAGCCCGGTCGCTCCGCGATGCGCGCCGCGACAAGGTCCGCCGCCAACGGCAGCCCGCCCGTCAGCTCGACGATCTCCGCCGCGGCATCGGGCTCCGCGTCGACGCGGACGACGCCGATGCGGTCGCGCAACAGCTCGAGTCCCTCTTCCTCACCCCACGGCGCGAGGGCGATCACCTTCACGTAGGAGGGCAACTCAAGGGTCCGCCTACTGGTCACGACCACGGGCATCGACCGGCAGCGCCGCAGGAGCTCACGGACCTGCTCCGCCGTCGCGACATCATCGAGCAGAAGGCCGATCCGACGCTGCGCCAACGCCCCGGAAATCCCGGCCGCCCGTTCCTGCAGGGCCTCGCCGG
Source organism: Tessaracoccus sp. (assembly GCF_016714275.1). GTDB lineage: Bacteria > Actinomycetota > Actinomycetes > Propionibacteriales > Propionibacteriaceae > Arachnia. Next base: position 237,709 of record NZ_JADJNP010000001.1, read on the forward strand.
CGCCGACGACCTCCAGCGCCCGCTCGATGGCCTCCATCAGCGCCGCCGGGCGGGCAGGGCGCTCGGTCTCCGTCCCGCGCACATCCACCGTGAGAACCCCGTTGAGGCTCCCCGCCTCACGCAGTCGCGCGAGTGCCCGACCGGCCAACCGCGTCTTGCCAGCACCGCCCATGCCGGCGATGAGGACGCGGCCGGCCCTGCTGGCGAGCGTCACCTCTTCCTCACGGCCGATGAACGCCGACGACGCGGTCGGCATTCCGAGCCTCGATGACACAACGGCGTCGGACTGCGACTGGTGCGGAACCGCGGCGCACCAGCCACGCCAACGGATCAGTTCCTCGTCGTCGCCGCCGAGCGCCCGCACGATGTCGGCCACCAGCTCGGCGTCGATGCGACGGCGGCCGTCACGGAAGCAGTCGTAGACGGTGACCCTGCCGGGCAGCCTCGACGACGGCGCCACCCCTCGGGCCGCGCGCGCCCTGCCGATACGCTGGGCCAGCTCCCCGAACGAGGGCGACCCTGCGGCGATGCGCCGCGCGCGGAGGCGGGCGGCGAGCTCGTCCAGCGTCGCCGGCGGCATCCGCTGCTCAGTCACGTCGTTCACCCGCCTTCAGCCCTCAGGTCCTCCGGAGTCACGCTATCCGCCCACGGCGAGGCCAGGGAAGGAATCGCAGCCGACGGAACGCGGTTACGCGCTACTTGATCGCGCCCTCCGGCTGACCCGCGAGGTAGCTCAAGGTGCGCGTGATGAGGAAGCCACCGTTGTAGAGGTTGATCGCCTGGAACTGGTCCAGAACGTTCCCGTTGCGCAGCAATCCTGCGACCTCGTATCCGGCGACGCTCAGCACCGGCTCTGTGCCGCCCGTGCGGAGTCTGCCGATCTCGTCGGCGAGCTGCTGCTTGCCGAGGTCGAGCGCGCGGCCGAGGACGGCGTCGTACTCCACGCCGACGACGTTCAGGTTCTCGTCGAGGCGCGCGTTGTTGTAGTACTTGTCGACGAGCGACTGATTGCGGACATAGTTGTTCAGGCCATAGCCGAGCGTCGCGTAGGCCGCGTTCGGCTTCCCCCCGCCGATGTAGTCGGCGATCGCGGGCTGCACCTGCTGCTGGGTCACGGCCGCGGCGACCGCGATGTCGACGTTGGCCAGCCGCGCAAGCATCTGGTCGGTCGATGCCCCGTACTGGTCCGCGAGCGGGGCCACCACGTTTTCCGTGAAGGCTGTCAGGTTCGCGTCGGCGCCGCGGCGGAAGAAGTTGCCCACCTGGGCGAGGTCGATCTCGTCAGCGAAGGCGGCTCCCGGGTTGTCGCGGCCCACCTCGAAGGTGGCGGCCGACGACTCCAGCTGCGAACGTGACAGCTGCGACCACATCACGGGGATCAGGAGCGAGTCGAAGAACTCCTCCATGGAGGAGTAGTCGCTGGCCTCGTAGCGCTTCTTGACCGTCTCGATCGCCTGCTGCGAGAAGGTCAGCAGCGAGTAGGCGTCGAAAGCGCCGGCGTAGGCGTTGATGAGGCCTTCTGCGTCGGCGACCGTCTTCGGCGTGTAGGTCGAGAGCCGGTCGAGGAAGGCGAAGAACTCCTTCTCCGCGGTCGACGAGTCGAGCGCCTGCGAGAAGAGGACCTCCAGGCCGTCGAGGCCCTGCGTGTAGAGCGGGACGACCATCTCGCCGGTGGCGACGACGGCCTCGAGCAGCGCGGCGGCCTGGGCCGCCAAGTCGTACGCGCCCGCCTGGAGGCCCTGGCGCTGCAGGTCGGCGGCCTTGGCTGCGTAGCCGTCGACGTAGCCGATCAGGCCCGCCTGATCGAACACCGCCTGGAGGTCCTTCGGCAACCGCTTGAAGCCGGAGCTGGCCGACGCGTAGCGGGCGAGCGCCGCGTCGGTCTGCGGCTTCACCTTGTCGTAGGAGGCGGCGTCGAGCCGCGGATCGCGGGACACGCCCGGGACGTCGATGTTGGCGCCCGTCAGATGGCTGTAGGCCTCGTAGATGTCGCCGACCTCGATCACCTCGACGCCGTCGCGGTCCCCCGCCCTGATGACGTCGACGAGTTCACCCTCATGGTTCGGCGTCATGCGCTGGCCCAGCGGAATGAGGACCTTCGTGAAGCCCTCGCCTGCCGCGGCGCCCACCTTCTCGGGGATACCACCGACGGGGCCGATGGTTCCCGTGGCGTTGATGGTCCCGGTCATCGTCACATGGTCGACGAACTTGTCGCCCCTTGCCAGAGCGATGAGCCCTGCCGTGGTGAGCGCCCCCGCACTCGGACCGTCAATCCGACCGTCCGTCTCGAACCGGAACTCACCCTCGAGCGGCAGCCCGAGAAGCAGAGTGGAAATGATCGCCGCGTTCCATGCACCCGCCTGCGACTGGGAGCCGATGCCCCCGACCTCGTTCTCCGAGAACTCGACCCGGAAGTCCCCGGGGTTCCCAGGCTGCTTCCTGCTGATCACCGTCGTACCCGTCGCCCCCTTCGCGCCCGCAACCGCGAGCCAGGTGACGGTGATCTCGGACTCCGCGGGCGCCGTGACCGACGCGGACGACGCCGGCACGGCGCTCACCCCCGGAGACGGCGTCTGCGGTGGTGCCGCGGACGAGCACGCTACGAGTCCCAGCGCGGCGGCGATGACCGACGCAATCACTGCTGTAGACCGACGAGAAGTAACCATGATGTCCCCCTACTGACTTCCGGGTCGAGTTCTCCCTAGCGTCGGGCTCGTCAGACCAGGGAGGGAACCTTTGCAGCCGAACCCGAACGATCTCGAACACGGCGCGTCGAGGCGTCGCGGCGCAGCCCGGCCACCGCGACGGCGAACACCGACGTGAGGATCAGGGCTCCTGCCGGCGCCAGCGTCGTCCAGGGCGCCCGCTCCACGTAGTCGATGCCCTCCGAGAGCAGCAGGCCCCACTCAGGCAGCGGCGGCTGGGCGCCGAGTCCGAGGAAGCCCAGTGCGGCAAGGGACAGCGCGACCCCGGGCAACCGCAGCATGCCGTGCCGCAGCAGCGGGAAGACTGTGGCAGGCAGGACGTGGCGGGTCCAGATCTCGAACCGCGACACCCCGGAGAGCGGGAGCCAACGGACGTGAGGAGGGGCGAGCGCCTCGTCGATCAGCGCCGCGGCGTGCGTCGTCAGCGGCGGCCAGGTGACCCAGAGCACAGCGGCGGCAGCTCCCCCGACCGACGGGCCGGCCAGCGCGGCGATGATCACGCCGGCCAGGATCGTCGGGGTGGCGTTGGCGACCTCGGCAGGGCCGCGCGAGACCTCGCCTAGAGCCGCAAGGAGCAGCCCGACGAGGATAGCGACGAGCACGATGACGATCGACGGCGCCAGCGTGCCCAGCGTGCCGTGCGCGACGCGCGCGAGCAGGTCACGGCCGCTGGCGTCGGCCCCGAAAGGAAGCGCCAAGCTCGGAGGGGTGAGGCGGCCGTGCACGATCGAGTACGGGTCCCGCGGGAGACCGGCAAGGATGATCACCACGAGTCCGCCCAGCGCGATGCCCGCCGTCCACCGAGCGGCGCGCCCATCACTGCGGGGCTCGGGGGGCGGCGGAAGCGCGCCCGCGGGGAGAGGCCCGCCGCGCAGGAGCCGCCGCGCGAGACCGGTCAGGAGCCCGACGCCGACCGCGGCGAGCGCCATCAACAGGACGCCGGCCTGGAGTGCCGGAAGGTCCTGGGCGTTTGCGGAACCGAGCAGGTAGCGGCCGAGGCCCGGGATGGCGAAGACCTGCTCGACGGCGACCGCGCCGCCGAGGATGCCGATGAACACCAGCCCGAGCTGGTCGACGACGGCGGCCGCTGCCCGCCGGTAGACACCGCCCAGGATGACCCACGGGGGCGCCTCTGCCAACCGCCACACGCTCACCCACTTCTCCTCCGCGATGCCGGAGACGGCGTCGCCCATCAGTCGGCCGAGAAGCCCTCCCGCGGGGATGCCGAGCGAGAGCGCGGGAAGGATCGCGGTGTCCCAGCCCGTCCAGCCGTACGGCGGCAGCCACTGCAGTTGCACAGCAACCACCACAAGCAGGGCGCTGGCCAACAGGAACTCCGGCAGCGCCGTCAGCGCGACCCCAACGGGGCCGGAACCGCGCTGCGGCTCGTCACGGAGCACGCGCGCCGACGCCGGGACCACGAGGAGGGTCGCGATCACGAGCGCCACCACGACCGCGAAGCAGGTCAGCGTCGCCGACACCCCGAGGGCCTGCCACACCCCGGCCCCGATCGGCTTGCCGCTCACCCACGAAGATCCGAGGTCGCCGCGGAACACGCCCGCCCACCACCGGAGGCTGGTGGCGATGGGGCCGCCGTCGAGCCCGAGCTCAACGCGGATCGCGGCGAGCGCCTCCGCCGTCGGCTCGAGCTCGGCGTAGCGGGCGCGCAGGACGGAGGCGGCAGGGTCGCGCCGTGACAGCCAAGGCAGAGCCCCGGCCACGAGCAGCAGGACGACCCCGCACACCACCCGGGAGGCGATCCCGACGACGTAGCTGTGCCGCACGGTCACTCGTGGAGGTGGGTCTTGGCGGTGATCAGGATGCGCTCGCGCGGGTCGCGCGCGGCGTCGATGACACCCTCGACCTCGCCCTGGATCACGCGCTCGTGCAGCAGGGGGATGGCCGCGTCGTCGCGCAGGACGGCGGCCTCGGCGAGCATCGTGGCGAGCTGGCGTCCTTCACCGGCCTCGGACTCCGACGCCGCGCGAATGGCGGCGTCGACCTTTTCGTCGCAGAGCTGCGAGATCGAGAACCCGCCCTTGCAGGTGAAGTCGGAGGCGAGGTAGGCCACCGGATCGCCAGAGTCGAGGACGGTCGCGCGGGAGAGGATGAACGCGTCGAAGGCGCCGTCGAGCGCGTCGGCCTCGATGAACTGGTACTCGCGGACGTCCTGCTGCACGTCGAAGCCGACGGCCTCGAGCTGCTGTTCGATCACGACGGCGACCTCGGGCAGCTCGGCCCGGTCGGTGAAGGTGCCGAGCGTGATCTTCACGCCGTCGATCCTGGCCGCGGCGGGCCGGCCCTCGAACGCGGCCCTGTACTCGGGGCCGCTGCGGAAGCCCGCGGCCCACGGCAGCGCCGGCCCCAGGAGGCCCTCGGCGACGTCGGCGCGCCCCTCGTAGACGGACTCGACGATGGCCGCGCGGTCGATCGCCTCGCGGGCGGCGGCGCGCACGGCGGGGTCGGCGAACGGGCCGGACTCGGTGTTCAGGTACAGCGTGTTGGTGCGCGGCATCGGGACCTCGACGATCAGGTCTTCGTCGATCGACGCCGCCTGGCCCGCGGGGATGGCCTCGACGACCTGAGCCTTGCCGGTGCGCAGCGCCGCCGCACGGGCGGTGCCGTCGGGCACGAACGATACGTCGATGCCGCCGGCCAGGGCCTTCTCGCCCCAGTAGCCGTCGTAGCGGTTCAGCGTCGCGCCGACGATGCCGTTGACCTCGACCAGCTCGAACGGCCCGGTGCCGGTGCCGACCGGGGTCACCGCGCCGTCGGCGTAGGCGTCCGCGTCGAGGATGGCCAGCTGGGGGCTGGAGAGGCGATGCGGCAGGAGCGGGTCCGGATTCGCCGTCGTGATGACGACGCCGTCGCCTTCAGCGGCCACCGTCATGTCGACGCCGTCGAGGATGCGTGGCAGCGGAGTGGCGTCGATGGCGTGCTGCAGCGAGTTCACGACCGAGTCGACGGTGAGCTTGTGCCCGTTATGGAACGTGACGTCCGGACGGACGGTGAAGTACCACGTCGTTTCGTCTCTGCGGTCCCATTCGAGCGCGAGCGCAGGCAGCGCCTCGCCGGCCTCGTTCAGCACCACGAGCGTCTCCGCGGTAGCCCAGCGCGACAACTTGAACGCGTCGTCGCTGAGCGGGCTGAGGCCGGAACGCGGCGGCTGGAGCATGGCGATCGCGACGCGCGCACCGCCATGGTCTCCGCCAGGTGCGGCGACTTCGGGGCTCTTCGAAGGGGCGTCGGCGAAGCAGGCGCTCAGCGCGAAGGCTGAGGCGAGCGGGATCGCGACCAGGGCGCCCAGGCGGAGGCGGGGGCGTCGGGATGCGGTCATGGGTCAGTTCCTTTCTGGGTCGGCGCCGATGCGGACGGTGCGGGTGCACCGCGCGGCGAACGCCGGGTCGTGGGTGACGAGGAGCAGGGCGATGCCGGCTTCCTCGGCGAGGGTGAGCAGCGCGGCCGACACGGCCCGGCCGGTGTCGGGGTCGAGAGCGCTGGTGGGCTCGTCGGCGACGAGCACCGCGGGGCGGCAGGCGAGGGCCCGCGCGATGGCGGCGCGCTGCGCCTGGCCGCCGGAGATCTCGGTGGGGCGGCGGTCGAGGAGTTCCAGATCGAGCTCGGCCAGCTCGGCCGCGCGCGCGACGGCGCCGCGGACATCGTGCTCGCCGGTCAGCCGGGTGACGGCCCGCTCGATCGAGCGGCGCAGCGTCCAGCGGGGAATGAACGCGGCGATCGGGTCCTGCGGCACCCCTTGCACGAGATGGCGGCGCGCACGCTGCGGCCGCAGCCGCGGGGAGACCCAGGGCTCGCCGTTCACGGTGATCTGACCGCCTGCGGGCGTGCGCAACCCGAGGACGGCGTCGGCGAGGGTCGACTTGCCTGCGCCGGAGCGGCCGACGACCGCCAGCGACTCGCCTGCGGTGATCTCGATGCTGATGGGCGCCAGGGCAGTGAAGACGCGGCGGCCGCGGCCATGGACGACGGAGACGTCGCGCGTCTCGAGCACGGGTCCCACGTCAGGCCGCCCGTCCGTGCTCGACGGGAAGCTCGGTGACGCGCCCCTCTGACACCCGCAGGTGCCGCGTCCCGAGGACCCGGACGACGGTGGTGTCGTGCGTGGCGACAACGAGAACCTGCTCGGGGCCGATCACTTCGCCCAGCAGCGCGAGCATCAGGTCGCGCGTGTCGTGGTCGAGGGCGCTTGTGGGCTCGTCGGCAAGGATCAACGGGGCATCGGTCAGCGCGGCGAGCGCGACGGCAGCGCGTTGCGCCTGGCCTCCGGAGATCTCCGCCGGACGCCGCCGACGCAGGTCCGGGTCAGGCAGCCCCACCTGTGCGAGCGTCTTCTCGACCCGAACGCGGCCGGTACCGGACACGCGCGCCAGTTGGCGTCCGAGGGGAACGAGGGGATGCAGGGCGTCGAGTCCGCGTTGCGGCACGACCCCGATCGGCCCCGGCGCAGTCATTCGATCGCCATCAAAGTGAAGGCCGACGGCCCAGTGTCCCATCAGCGTGCTGAGCAGCATGGACTTGCCGCTGCCGGACTGTCCGGTGATGACGACGCGGTCGCCAGGGAATAGGTCGAGCGCGGGAACGTCCAGAAGGACCGCGCCGCGAGCGGTGGACACCCTTGCGTCGCGCAGCGCGATCAGGGGTGCCGCATCGGTTCGCTCCAGGATCGGCGACGGCGTAGGATGACTACTCATAATGAGAATGATTATCAAAGCTGACAGGGCTGTGCAAGTCGTCTCAGAAACGCGGCGGTCTGCGACGCTGCTGCTCAGCACCCAGGCCCTCTTCAACGTGGGGTTCTACGCCGTCGTGCCGTTCATCGCCGTCGTCCTCCGCGGCGACTTCGGCCTGGGGGCCGCCGCCGTCGGGCTCGTGCTGGGCGCGAGGACGTTCGCGCAACAGGGTCTGTTCCTGGTCGGGGGCGAACTCGCCGACCGCTTCGGCGCCCGCGGCATCATCGTGCTCGGCTGCTCGGTGCGCGTCGCGGGCTTCCTCGCGCTCGCCGCCTCGCTGCTCACCCCTGAGCCGACACTGTCGCTATTCGTCGCGGGAACCCTCGTCACCGGCCTCAGCGGCGCGCTCTTCTCGCCGGGGATCAACATGCTGGTGGCGGAGGCGGACAGCGGCCGCCCCCGGCGGCGGGTCTCGCTGTTCGCCTGGCTGACGCTCACCGGCGAGGCGGGCGCCGTCATGGGGCCGCTGCTCGGCGCAGTGCTGCTCGGCCGCGGCTTCCCCGTCGTCGCGGGCGCCGGCGCGGCGCTGTTCGCGGTCATGGGAGTCGCGCTGTGGGTCGTCCTCCCCCGCGCTGCCGACACCCACACGCACCGGGAGCGGCTCTCGTGGGCCGCGCTCAGGAACCGGCGGTTCGTCGGCTTCGCCGCTGCCCACTCCGTCGATCTCCTCGCCTACAACCAGCTCTACCTGGCCATTCCTCTTGAGCTCAGCCGGATCGGCGCGGGCCCGGAGTTCATCGGGCTGCTCTTCGCCGAAGTGTCGGTCCTCACCCTGCTGCTACAGCTGCCCGTGGCGAGGTGGGGCGCCCTCGTCGGCCCCGCCGTCGCCCTGCGCACCGGGTACGCGACGACCACCCTCGGCTTCGCCTCTCTTGCCCTGGGCACCGTCGTGGCGCCCTCGCTGGAGATGCATCTCTGGGTCATCGCGGTGGCGGTGGCGCTGCTCACGCTGGGTCACATCACGTCCGGGCCGACGGCGCTCTCCACGGTGCCCCGCTGGGCTGGCGACGCGCCCACCGGGTCCTACTTCGGCGCGCTCGCCAGCTTCGGCGGCGCCGCCGTCCTCATCGGAAATCTGGCCGCGGGGCAGTTGTTCGACGAGGGTGAAACCGTATCTGGGCCGGCGCTTCCCTGGCTCTTCCTCGCGGCCTGCACGCTGACCTCAGCGCTGCTCATCCGCCGCGTCATCCGGGCGGGTCTGCCGCAACTTTCTCCGACCGATACCCTGGAGGAGACGAAAGGCGACATGTGACCCCGTTTCTGATCATCGGCTCGGTGGGGGTGGTGCTCGTCGTCGTGGCTCTCCTCATCGGCGATGTTCTCGACGGAGTGTTCCACCTCGACGCCCTCGACTCCGACCTCTTCTCGCTCTCCAGCGTCGCTGCATTCGTCGGCGCCTTCGGTTTCGGCGGCGCGCTCGGACTGGCCCTGATCGACCACATCGGCTTCGCCGTTGTCGTCGGCCTCGTCGTCGGAGCGCTCGCGGCCTGGTTGGCGATTCGGCTCACAAAGGCCTTGAAGTCCGACGACAGCGCGGTCAGCTTCCGCTCCGACTCGATGATCGGGCACTCCGGCCGCGTCGTGACCGCCATCCCCGCCGACGGGTACGGCGAGATCTCGCTCAGCGTCGCCGGGCACGTCCGCAAGTTCAGCGCCAAGTCCGCGCTTCCCGTCGAGGCGGGCGCCGAGGTGTGGATCTCCGGCATCCTCTCCCCCACCGCCGTCGAGGTCACGCAGACCTCCGGCCCGAAGGAACTCCCCCGATAGCCCCTAAGAAAGGTGACCGCATGCCCACCATCAGTCCCGTCGTGATCTCGACCATCGGCCTCGTCGTCCTGTTGGCCCTCGTCGGCCTGCTGATCGCAAGCCGCTACAAGGTGGCAAAACCGAACGAGGCTTTCATCATCACCGGCCGCAAGGGCAAGGAGGTGCGTAACCCGGAGACGGGCCTGGTCTCCACGGACCTCAGCGGCCAGAAGGTCGTTATGGGCGGCGGCGTGTTCGTCGTCCCGTTCATCCAGCGGCTGCACGTCCTCGACCTCTCGTCGCGACGCATCATGGTGACGATCCGTAACGCGGTCTCCGGCCAGGGCATCAAGCTGAACGTCGAAGGCGTGGCGATCGTGAAGGTGGGTGGCGAGGAGGACTCGATCCGCGCCGCAGCCCAGCGCTTCCTTTCGCAGCAGAACGAGATCGAGCCGTTCACGCAGGAGACGCTCGCGGGCTCCCTGCGCTCGATCGTCGGCTCTCTGACGGTTGAGCAGATCATCCGCGACCGTGCGGCCTTCGCGCAGCGGGTCACGGACGAGTCGGAGTCGTCGCTGACCGGCCAGGGCCTCGTCCTCGACACGTTCCAGATTCAGGACATCACCGACGACGGCACGTACCTGAGCGACCTGGGCCGCCCGGAGTCGGCCAAGCTGGGCCGGATGGCCGCCGTCGCCGAGGCGGAAGCCCGGCGCGAGGCCGAGCAGGCGCGCATCGCCGCCGAGCAGCAGATCGCGATCGCGCAGCGCGAGCTCGTGCTGAAGCAGGCCGAGATCCAGTCGGAGACCGACGCGGCCCGCGCCACCGCGGCTTCCGCCGGCCCGCTCGCCCAAGCCGACCGCGACCAGGCCATCCTGATGGAGCAGGAGAAGGTCGCCGTCGCGCAGGCCGCGCTGAAGGAGCGCCAGCTGGACACCGAGGTGCGCCGCCCGGCGGATGCCGAGCGGTATCGCGTCGAGACCGACGCGGAGGCGCGGCGCAACGCGGCCATCTTCGACGCGGAGGCGCGGAAGGCGGCCTCGATCGCGAACGCCGAGGCAGAGGCCGAGAAGGCGCGGCTGACGGGTGTCGGCGAGCAGTCGCGGCGCTCGGCGCTGGCCGAGGCGGAGGCGATCGAGGGTGCCAAGCGCGGCGAGGCGGAGAAGGCGCGTCGTATCGCGGAGGCGGAGGCCGTCCGCGCTGAGGGCGATGCCAAGGCGGCGGCGGTCCTCGCCGTCGGCCAGGCCGAGGCTGAGGCGATGGAGAAGCGTGCCGAGGCGTTCGCGCAGTACAACGAGGCTGCGGTGCTGCAGATGCTGATCGAGATCCTCCCGCAGATGGCGGAGAAGGTCGCGGCCCCGATGGGCAGCATCGACAAGCTGACGGTGATCTCGTCCGACGGCGCGGCCACGCTCCCCCGCCAGGTCACCGACAACGTGCTGCAGACCATCCAGATGCTCAAGGACACGACCGGCTTCGACCTGACCGAGGTCCTCGACCGCTTCGGCAAGAAGGACGTCGTCGCCGGCGAGACGGCGTAGCCCGGCACGACGAGCGGCGTCGGCCTTCTGGCCGGCGCCGTTTCGCGCCCGGGGATCGTTAGGTGCGGGCCTTTCAACCGTCCATGGTTGAAAAACTCACAGTCAAGCACCACAGACGGTCAAAGCGCCGATCGTCTACGCGTTAGCCCGCCCCTCAAGCAGCGGACGACCAGCGCACCGTCGGCACTCGCGGACTCGCCCGCTCCATCCTCGGGGCCGCAGCGCCGCTCCCATCTGACCGGCGGCGAGGCACGCCTGCCGCGTGGCCGCACCCCACCCGTAGCGGAGGGTGATCTCGTTACTGCGAAGGACGTGCTCGTTGTCGCGGATCATGTCCTTCGACCAGTCCGAATGGTCACGCATGCCGTCGAGTTCGACGATCAGACCGAAGGCGTCGTACCGGCAGTCAACCCTACCGACGCCGGTCTTCACCTGACGCTGCGGTGTCGGTAGCCCGTGGGCGCTGAGGACGTCCCGCTGAAAGAGCCACTCCAGCCCGCTCTCGATCCCGCCGCCGCTCGCAGTGCACAGCTCCCTGATGGCGCGTGCATGCCTGACTCGCTGCCTGCTCGACACCTCGTCGAGGATCCGCGCAGGAGTAGTGAGTCCACGGGCCAATGCGCGGGCCACGGCGTCGATCGCCCCGATCTCATCCACGTCTCGCGCAAGGTCGATCAGACCCGCCTCTACCGGCAGCCGGAGCGGCGAACCACGACCGTTCCGAAGCCCGCGCCGGAACCGGACCTGCCAGGGCCCGACCACGAGAGGAGACCTGTGGTGAGTCGACCACACAACCACGTCGTCGGGCGGATCACGCAGCACCCCGGCCAGATGCGCCGCGGCTGCAGATCCGACGACTCCCGCCGGGCCCGCCTGCAGGACGCCCGCCCAGGCCGCGGACTCGAAGCCCGGCACACGCTCGAGATAGAGGCCGGAGGCGAGACGGGTCCACGACGAGGTGACCCGTTGGCACACGCGCCGGGTGAGCCCGGCCGCGAGGAGCTGGGAGACCAACACGACTCCGCCCTGGGTATCAAGGAGTCGGCCGATGTCGGCGGGGAGTGGTTGGCGAGCAGACATGGCCCAACCGTCGCCTTGCGAGGACTCGGTGATCAAGAGCCTGGCGGACACGGACAACACTTGTTTCGCCGCCACGCCTACAGCCGCCCCTACAGTGTGAGCTTTTCAACCAGTACTGGTTGAAAAGCTCACTGCTAGCGACGGAGGCCGCTGGTCCAGGCCGCCACCCTGGGCCGACACGCGAAGTCCCTCGGCCTGACCGAGCAGCAACTATCAGACCTCGTTCGCGCCACCTTCCCGAGATGATGGGAATCTGCTGGTAACATATTCCCATGCAGGCAACGATCGACAGCACCGGGAGGGTGCTCATCCCCAAGTCGCTGCGCGATGCGCACGGGTTGGGTCCGGGCAGCCGGGTGGACATCTCCTGGTACGGAGACGGGTTGCGAATCATCCCTGGCGGCCGCACAGCCCGGCTGGAACGCGACGCCGACGGGCGTCTGGTCTCGCGCGGCGCCACCCCCGTCGACGACGAGACGCTCTTCGCGCTGATCGACGCGGGCCGCAAGTGAGCCTCACCGCCGTCGACACCAGCGTCGCGGTTCCTCTCCTCGTCGGCTCCCACACGGCCCACCCGCAGGTGGCCGCCTGGGCCCACGGGCGTCGGCTCGCGCTGGCGGGTCACGCCGTCGCGGAGACCTACTCCGTCCTCACCCGGCTGCCGGGCGATGCCCGCGTCGCACCCTCGGATGCCGTACGCCTGATCGACGAGAACTTCGCCGAGCTTCTCACTCCACTCCCCGCTACGAGTGCCCGCATTCACGAGGCCCTCGCCGATGCGGGTCTGGGTGGTGGTGCGGCCTACGACGGCCTTGTCGCGCTCGCGGTCCGAGACAACGGACGCACGCTGGCGACCAGGGATGCCCGTGCCCGCGCGACCTACGAGGCGCTCGGCATCCCGTTCGAGGTCGTCGCTTCGTAAGGCACAGACTCGACGGTCAGCGGTCGGCGTCGTCGATGGGGGCGTCCACCTGCTGGTCGAGCCAGTCGGCCTCGTCGACAAGGCCCTCCACCTCGCCGTCGGGATCCAGGTCCACCTCGTCAGGGTCAACCGGTATCGACTGGTCCACCAGGTCGGCTTCGTCGATCTCTGTCAGGTCTCGCATTTCTTCTCCCTCCCTTCCCTCAAACCTACCCACCCTCGCGAAGTCCTCACAGGAACTCGTGGAGGCATCGCTGGGTGGCAGGCTCGCGCCTGACACAATTGCTCGTCATGCAGATCACCGGGGCGCTGGCCCGCCGACTCTGGCCACCGCTTCGCGGATGGCAGCTCGCGCTGACCCTCATGACGGCCGGCTGCGTCGCCCTCGAAATCCTGCGCGAGGACGACCATCCCCTCCCCCTTCGCCTCGGCACGCTGAGCTACTACGCCGGCGCGCCCACCGTGATCGGGCTCGTCGGTGCGCTGGTACTGCTGTGTTACGCGCCGACGGCGGGAGCGATCCTGCTCGCCACTTGCGCTGTCGCCGCCGCGAGCATCCCCGATGTCGCCTCGTTTCCCGCCATCTGGGCGGTCATCGCCCTGGGCGCCTGCGCGCTGCTGGTCCGCGTCGTCGCCGCCCGGATCTCCGCCGCGGCGATCAGGCCACCCATGGGCCGCGTCGAGGGAGAGATCGCTGGCACGCTCGCCGATCGCGGCCGCACGTGGGGCGCGGCTCTCACCGTCGGCGCGCTCGTCGCGGGCATCACCCTGGTCGTCGTCCACCACCTCTTCCTGGCCGAGGCGCTCGCTTTCCACGAACGCGCTCAGCACCACGTCGTCGAGGTGTTGAAGGTCCCTGCCCGCAGCCTGGGCAGCCGCGGAGCGCGTGTGGCTGCCGGCGCTTCGGCGCCCCCGACTCCTTTCTGCCCCCTCTCCCCGCTACGCCGCCCGACTCCTCCGGGTCGACGGCACCGCCTACCTCATCCCCGTCGATGCGAACTGGCCCGTCGCGCCCCTCGGCGACCTCGAGGGACTCGTCGCATTCGACGAGCCTGACGAAGACGAGGGGGACGAAGACGAGAGGGGGACCGAGGATGAGGACGAGGAGCTGCCCGAGACTCCAGAAGCGCTGCGGGCCTGGTTGGCCGCCGACGACCTCCGCGAGGAGGAAGAGGAGCGAGAGATAGACAAGGCCTTCGGCCCGGAAGCCGAGCACCCCGTCCCGGTGACGGTCTTCGGCGCGCCGCGTCCCGGCGCGTCCATCGCCCTGGCCAAGGACGGCGACACCTGGCTCACGGAGGTAGTCCCCGCCGACTTCGAGTTCAGGCTGCGCGCCACGATCCGCCGGGCCACCACCGACGAGGCGCCCCACAGCCTGCTCGGAAGCCTCATCAACGCCCACCCCCGCGTCGTGCAGGGGCTCTGGGCCACCGTGTGCGTGCTCGGCGCTGCTGTCGTGAGCTGGCTCATCCGCTTCGACACGGGCGATGGCTGGCTCGAGATCCTCATCTTCACCGCCGTGTGGGTCGCAGCCGTGTTCGGCTCCGGACTGGGTGACGGCGCCGTGACGCTGACGAGGGAACACGTCATTCTGCATGGTCTGGTCCTCGACAACGCGATCTCTGCCTCGCAGGTGGTGTTCGCCGTCGCCGTCGACGAGGGGTTGGCCCTAAGGCTGCGCGACCCGGACGATGTCGTCGTCCTCGCTCCCAGGGCGTTGACCCGGCACGCGTCGTCAACGCCGGACGAAGGGCTCGCGACGCTGGAGGTGTGGCGTCAGCACGCGCAGCAAGACAGCCCCGGCGGTCGACGGCCGTCGGTCCTGCTTGTGGGCGCTGCCGCGGTGGTGGCCGTCGGAGTCGGCAACGTCCTCCTGCTCGTCATGTGACGGCTAGCCTTTTGCCGCCTTGCCCGCCTTGAGGGCCTTGAGGATCAGCTGGACCGCGATGAAGGCCAGGAACACGGCGAACAGTGGCGTGGCGACGGCTGGGTCGAGGTACTGCGCGAGCTGCGCGCCGGCGGCGGTCGAGAGGCAGGCGCCGAGGCCGATGAAAGCCGCGGCTCGGAGGTCGACGTTGCGGCGCTTGAGGTTGCCGAGCGTGCCGGAGATCGCCGTCGGGATCATCATCAGCAGCGACGTGCCCTTGGCCACGAGATCGTTTGCGCCGAACGCCAGGATCAGCACCGGGACGACGACGATGCCGCCGCCGACACCCAACAGGCCCGATAGGACGCCCGTGATGAGTCCCGCAAAAAGCAGCCCGCCCCCGGAAAGCCAGGTGACGATGAGCTCTGCGTCGCGCGAAGGCACGACGAGGAACAGGTTAACGATGACGACGCCCAGGAACCCGATGAATCCCCACCGGAGCCACGGCAGGGGCAGGCGCGGCAACAGCCACGTCCCGATCTGTGCCCCGACGACGGCACCTGCCGCGAGCAGCGCCGCCGCCACCCAGGAGACCTCCCCCATGGCCGCGTACGAGATCACGCCGACGATGGCCGTCGGCACGATCGCCGCGAGCGACGTGCCGGACGCGAGACGCTGATCGAATGCGGCGAGCAGCACGAGCAACGGCACGATCACCGTCCCGCCGCCGACGCCGAACAATCCGGACATCAGCCCGGCCGCCAATCCGACGACCACGTAGATCAGCCAGGCGGGCACGCGCGACGCGCGCTGCGTTTCGGGTGACATGTGACTCCTTCGCGTGACCCGCACACCCTATCGCCGTCGCGTTACCACCCAGTTACCCGCGGAGGAGCATCTCGTGGGCGATGCCGTCGAGGATGTCGGACTCGCTCACCAGGATCTGCGCGCCCGGGACGCGGGACACGATCTCGTCGAGGATCATTGATCCGCCGCCGATCACCGCCGCGCGCAGGGGGTGCATCAGTGGCTGCTCCGCGATCTCCGCGGCGGTCTGGCCGAGCCACCGCTGGCTGATGGCATGCACCGTCGCCGCGCTCAGCGCCGAGCCGTGGACGGCCTCGCGCGAGTACTCCGCGAGCCCCAGGTGCGTGGCTGCGACGCTGGTGACGGTCCCCGCGACGCCGATGGCCGAGGCGAGCGCCGCGAAGTCGACACCCGCACCGTCGATCATCTCTCCGATGTAGGCGCGCGCGGCATCCTGCTCGTCCGCGGTCGGCGGCTCGGTGCGCAAGAAGCGCTCCGTGATCCGGACCGCGCCGATGTCGAGGCTGACGGCGGATGCGACTTGATCGTCCTCGCCGACGACGACCAGTTCGGTCGAGCCTCCACCGATGTCGAAGATGAGCGTCGGCCGCGGCGACGTCACGCCGCTCAACACTCCCGCCGCCGACAATCGCGCCTCCTCCTTGCCGGGGATGACGTCGACGCCGACACCCAGCCGCGCGCGCACGCCCTCCTCGAACACGTCGCGGTTGCTGACGTCGCGCGCAGCCGACGTCGCCACGAAGCGGGTCTCGTCGACGCCGTGAGCGGCGATGATGCCCGCGTACTCGTCGAGGACGGCGAACGTGCGCGCGAGCGCGTCCGGGTGGAACTCGCCGGTGGCGTCGACGCCCTGCCCCAGGCGAGCGAGGCGCACCTCGCGCACGAGCTCCTGAGCGCCACGCAGAATCAAGAGGCGCACGGAGTTCGTGCCGCAGTCGACGGCGGCGACGGTGCGGTCGGCATCGGAGGGGCACACGTCGCCCATCGCGTCGAGGGACTCGTCGCCGAGCGGGTTCACGCCCCGCCCGGCGGCCAGCGCGTGGCCGACGAGCACGTGGAGGCACTTCACGCGGGTCGGCATGCCGCCGGCGCTGATGCCGTCGATCTCCTCGACGTGGCCGAGCTCCTCGCGATCCGCGAGGTACGCCTCGTGCGCGGCGCGGTAGCGGGCGGCCAGGTCGGCATCGACCTCCAGGCGCGCGGACATCTCCGTCATCAGCCCGGAGGCCTCCAGAGTCGAGCACGCCGCGACCAGGCGGGGACAGGTCAGGTAGTAGACGGTGGGGAAAGGGGTGCCGTTCGGGAGCCGCGGGAGGGTCTTGACCACGCCGGGGTGCCCGCTCGGGCAGCGGTAGGCGACCTCGACGACGCCCCGGGGCGCGCGGCCGAGCTGGGCCTCCACCTCGGCGAGATCTGCAGCGCTGGGTTCGGTCATCCGGGTTCCTCGAAGGTCAGGGGTTCGGTATCACGGGGCGGGAAAGGCTCCGTCAGCCGTCCTTTTCCGGCTTGGGAGATGGCGAGAGCTCGATGGTACGCGGCGGCTCCGTGGCCTTGGGATCCTCCGACGCCTCCTCCTCGGCCGGCGAGTCCGCCACCTGGACAGAGCCCCACATCTTCTCCCACCACAACTGCGGCGGCTCGGCCGCGTCGAGCTGGATGGCCGCGCCGACGAGCGGATTGCCCTCGGCGTCCAGGACCCGGTAGCCGACCTCGCCCGGCAGCACCCAGCCCAGCCGCGACCGGGCGACCGAACGCACATACGCCGGGTCGTTCCAGCGCTCGAGCTTGTCGTTCAGGTCCGCGATCTTGTCCTGCTCGGCAGCGATCTCTGCCTTTACGACGGAGATCTCCTCGGCCTGGGTGAAGTACACGCGCAGCGAGTGGGCCAGCACCATCGCGATGCCGGCGATCACGGCGAGGAGGACGACCAGCCGCCAGGTGGCCGTGACTGCTCGCTGCGTGCGCGGCGCCGGGGTCTTCTTGGCCGACATGGCCTCGTTGACGTCAACCGCGTCCAGTTGCTGCACCCGGGGACGGCCGCCGCGCTCCCCCGGACGCGCAGCGGTCCGGGTCCGCGGAGTTCCGCGGCCCGGACCACTGTGAGCCGATGTGTGGCGGGGAGTCTGAGGCACGCCAACCAGTGTGCCGCAAACCCCCGAAAACTCAGCCCTGGAAACGCGGGAAGGCCGAACGACCGGCGTAGACCGCCGCGTCGTCCAGGTCGTCCTCGATACGCAGGAGCTGGTTGTACTTCGCGACCCGGTCGGTGCGCGCGGGGGCGCCCGACTTGATCTGGCCACAGCCCAGCGCGACGGCGAGGTCGGCGATGGTGGTGTCCTCGGTCTCACCGGAGCGGTGCGACATCATCGTGCGGAAGCCGTTGCGGTGGGCCAGCTCGACGGCGTCGATGGTCTCCGACAGCGAGCCGATCTGGTTCACCTTCACCAGCAGCGCGTTGGCCGTCTTGGTGTCGATGCCGCGCTGGAGGCGGGTCACGTTGGTGACGAACAGGTCGTCGCCGACCAGCTGGACCTTGTCGCCGAGGCGATCGGTCATCAGCTTCCAGCCGTCCCAGTCCTCCTCGTTCAGTGGGTCCTCGATGGAGACCAGCGGGTAGAACTTCACGAGCTCCTCGTAGTAGTCCACCATCTCCTCGGAGGTCTTCTTCTCGCCCTCGAAGAGGTAGCCGCCGTCCTCGTAGAACTCGGAGGCCGCGACGTCCATCGCGAGCGCCACGTCGGTGCCGGGCTCGTAGCCGGCGTCGCGGATGGCGGTGAGGATGAGGTCGAGGGCTTCCCGGTTGCTGTCGAGGTTAGGGGCGAAGCCGCCCTCGTCGCCGAGGCCGGTGTTCAGCTGGCGAGCCTTGAGCACCTTCTTGAGCTCGTGGTAGACCGCGGCGCCCATCTCGAGGGCCTGCGCGAAGGACTCGGCGCCGATCGGGGCGATCATGAACTCCTGGATGTCGACGTTGGAGTCGGCGTGCGACCCACCGTTGAGGATGTTCATCATCGGCACGGGCAGGATGTGTGCGTTGGGGCCGCCCACGTACTTGTACAGCGGCAGGCCAGCCTCCTCCGCCGCGGCGTGCGCGACGGCGAGCGAGACGCCGAGGATGGCGTTGGCACCCAGCTTGGCCTTGTTGTCGGTGCCGTCGAGCTCCAGCATCGCCTGGTCGACGAGGCGCTGGCAGTCGGCCTCCATGCCGAGGATCTCCTCGCCGATGACCTCGGTGGCGTTCTTGACGGCCGTGAGGACGCCCTTGCCCCCGTAACGGCCCTTGTCGCCGTCGCGAAGTTCGACGGCCTCGAAGGCGCCGGTCGAGGCACCCGAGGGGACGGCGGCGCGGCCACTGGCGCCCGAGTCAAGCTCGACCTCGACCTCGATGGTCGGGTTGCCGCGGGAATCGAGAATCTCGCGCGCCTGAATGAATTCGATGGATGCCATGAAGCTCCCTTTCAAAGAGTGTGCTCTTCCGAGGAGAAGCTTAACCGCCTCACGGTCCCGGCGGGCACGCGCCCCAGATCAGGTTTCCTGGATGCGGATCCGCGCCTCGAGGGCGCGCACGGCCTGACGGGCGGCGGCGTCGGCGTCGATCCCGCTCGCGTGCGCCCTCGCGACCAGCGCGACGATGCCCTCGCCTACCTCGTCGGCGTCGATGGGCGCGTCCGGTAGGTCGACGGCGACGCCGTGCGAGCGGCTCCGCGACACCACCTTCTGGGCTCGGGCCACGACGCTGAGGGCGTCGGCTAAGCCGTCAAGCGACGAGCTGCGGCCCTTCTCCTCGCGCTTTCGCTGCTCCCAGGTTGCGCGCAGGTCCGCGGGCACGTCGGCATCGCCGAACACGTACGGGTGGCGGCGGATCAGCTTGTCCGCGATGCCGCGGGCGACGTCCTCGACGTCGAAGCGTCCCTCGTCCTCGGCGATGCGCGCGTGGAAGTAGACCTGCAGCAGCAGGTCGCCGAGCTCTTCCTCGAGGTCCGCGCTGGTGCCGGTCTCGACGGCGTCGACGACCTCGCCCGCCTCCTCGATCAGGTGCGGTAGCAGCGACGCGTGCGTCTGCTTCGCGTCCCACGGGCACTCGACCCGTAGGCGCGCCATCACCTCGCGGAGGCGCTCGAGCTCACTCGGCGGCATCGGCCGCCGGGACGGACAGCGACCCGGTGGTGGCGAACAGCGCATCCTCACCGGGGGTGAAGCGGCCGTAGCGGGGGTTCATCTGCACGTCGAGGCCCTTCAGCACGGCCAGCGCAGCCTCCTGGTCAACCTCGGCCAGCATCTGGTTCTTGATCGCCGCGAGGGCGACCGGGCCGCAGTCGGGGTCGCCCGCCATCGCGTCGCCGTTGGTGAGCATCTGCCCCGCGACCGTCTTGAGCTGGTCGTCCTCGATCGCCTGGCCGGACGAGGCGGCGAGTCCGTCGAAGACGTGACCCATGATCAGGATCTTCACGACGTCGGGCCGCGGGATCTCCTGCCCAAGGATCTGGGAGCAGCCGTCGGCCATGCGCGTCAGGTCCGCCTCGGAGACCGACTGACCGTCGACCACCAGCGCCGTACCCGCGGTGGGGCTGCAGGCCGCCAGCATGGCCATCGCCGCGACAGCCGGGACAACGCGCGTGAGCTTCATAGAAATCCTCTCGAAATTCGGGTGCTGCGGCACCCGCGCCAGACTACCTCAAACCGCTGGTTGAGCTGGGCCGCGAGGAACGAGCGCCCGTGTCGAAGCCAATGAAGTCACCCCATTGGTTTCGACGCGTCGACTCGGCTGCGCCTCGCGCGGCGGCTCAACCAGCGGTCACGCGTACATTCGCTCGAGGAAGGTGGTGGCCCAGGCGAGGTAGTCGTCGGCGGGCTTCGGGACCCAGACCTGATCCACGGCGGACTTGATGGTCGACCCGGGATACAGCCGAAGCAGTCGCACCTGCTTCGACTCTGGAAGGACCATCGGCGAGAAACGCACGATCTTGCCCTGCGGCACGATCTCCTGGATGCCGAGCTCACGCGCCAGGTTCCGGAGCCGCGCGACACCCAGCAGCGCAGCGACGGGAGCCGGCGGCTCGCCATAGCGGTCGACGAGTTCGGCGCGGACCGCCTCGACGTCGGCCTCGGTGCGGATCTCGGCGATCTGCTTGTACATCTCGAGGCGCAGGCGTTCGGAGGCGATGTAGTCGTCGGGCAGGTGGGCGTCGACCGGGATCTCGACGCGCATCGTCGGCTCGGGCTCGGTGTCGTCGCCGCGATAGTTCGCGACGGCCTCGCCCACCATGCGGAGATACATGTCGAAGCCGACGCCCTCGATGTGGCCGGACTGGTCCTCGCCGAGCAGGTTGCCCGCGCCGCGCAACTCAAGGTCGCGCATGGCGATGGCCATGCCGGAGCCGAGGTCGGTGTTGGCCGCCATCGTCGCGAGCCTCTCGTGCGAGGCCTCACTCAGCGGCTTGTCCGCGGGGTAGAGGAAGTAGGCGTAGCCGCGCTCGCGGGAGCGGCCGACACGGCCGCGCAGCTGGTGCAGCTGCGAGAGCCCGAGCTTGTCGGAGTGGTCGATGATCAGCGTGTTCGCCGACTGGATGTTCAGGCCGGACTCGATGATCGTGGTGCAGACGAGGACGTCGGCGCGCCGCTCCCAGAAGTCGAGCATGACCTGCTCCAGCTGGCGCTCGTTCATCTGGCCGTGCGCGGTCACGATCCGCGCCTCCGGGATCAGCTCGCGGAGCTGCGCCGCGGTCTTCTCGATGGTGCCGACGCGGTTGTGGACGAAGAACACCTGGCCCTCGCGCGCCAGCTCGCGGCGGATCGCGGCCTTGACCTGAGCGTTGTCGTAGGGTCCAGCAAAGGTGAGCACCGGGTGGCGTTCCTCGGGCGGGGTGGCGATGACGCTCATCTCGCGGATGCCGGTGATGGCGATCTCCAGCGTGCGGGGAATGGGCGTGGCGGACATGGAGAGTACGTCCACGTTGACCCGCATGGCCTTCAGCCGCTCCTTGTGCTCGACGCCGAAGCGCTGCTCCTCGTCGATGATCACCAACCCGAGGTCCTTGAACTGGATCTCCTTGCCGAACAGGCGATGCGTGCCGATGACGACGTCGATCTTGCCGTTGGCCAACCCCTCGACGACCCTGCGCGCCTCGGCGTCGGTCTGGAACCGCGACAGCTGCGCGAGGTGCACGGGGAAGCCCGCGAACCGCGAAGCGAAGGTCTGATAGTGCTGCGTGACAAGCAGCGTCGTCGGGACGAGCACGGCCACCTGCTTGCCTTCCTGCACCGCCTTGAACGCGGCCCGCACCGCGATCTCGGTCTTGCCATACCCGACATCGCCGCAGATCAGCCGATCCATCGGCACCAAGTTCTCCATGTCGGCCTTGACCTCGACGATGGCGGACAGCTGGTCGGGCGTCTCGACGAAGCTGAACGCGTCCTCCAGCTCGCGCTGCCAAGGCGTGTCGGGACCGAACGCATGCCCCTTCGTCGCTTGGCGCGCTGCGTACAGCTTGATCAGCTCCGACGAGATTTCGCGAACGGCCTTGCGGGCCCTCGCCTTGCGCTTGCTCCAGTCGGCGCCACCCATCTTGTCGAGGCTCGGCGACTCGGAGCCGACGTAGCGGCTCAGCTGATCGAGCTGGTCCATCGGGACGAAAAGCCGGTCGCCGGGGTGTCCGCGCTTGCTGGGCGCGTACTCGATCACGAGGTAGTCGCGCGTCGCACCCTGAACCGTGCGCTGGACAAGCTCGACGAAGCGACCGACGCCGTGCTGCTCGTGGACCACCGGGTCCCCGGCCTTCAGTTCCAGCGGCTGGATGGTGGCCTTGCGGCGGGCCGGGAGCTTGCGCTCGGCGCGGTCGACGCTGGTCTGTCCGGTCAGCTCCGCAGCGGTGATCACCTCGATCTTCGGGCCGTCGGCGCGCCACCCGGCGAGCGCCGAGGACAGCACGACGGTGACCGATCCAGGCTCGGGCGCCTCCTCCAGCTCGCCCGCCGTCGCCCGGAGCCCCGCCTCCCTGAGCAGTTCGACGAGCCGAGTCGCAAGGCCGCGTCCCTCGACGGCAAGGACGATGCGCCAGCCGTCGGCGACCCGCGCGGCGATGTGTCGCGTGGCGGCGTCGGTGTCGCCGCGGAACGACTCCGATGGGCCGACGGCGAGGTTCCGGGAATGCACGGAGTCGGCGTCGAACTCTGGTTCCGGTGCGTCGCCCACGCCGAACGGCGACAGCGACCACCAGCCGAGGCCCCGCTCGAGCGCGTGGAGACGGACGTCTGCGAGGGTCCAGTAGGCGGAGGCGCCGAGGTCGATCGGCGACTGCCCTCCCCCGGCAGCCGCGGCCCAGCTGGCCTCCAGGAACTCCTGGCTGGTGGCCACGAGTTCCGCGGCGCGGGTGCGGATCAGCTCCGGCTGCGACGCGAGGACCAGCGAGCCCTCCGGAAGGACGTCGACGAGCAGCTCGAGCCCCTCGACAAGCACGGGGATGAGCGCCTCCATGCCCTCCTTCGCGTGCCCCTCGGAGACCGGTCCGAGCAGGTCGGCCAACTCGGGATGCTGCGCGGCGAGCCTGCGCGCCCGCGCGCGCACGCCGTCGGTCAGCAGCAGCTCACGGCAGGGCGCAGCGACGACAGCGGACATCGTCTCGCCGGTCGAGCGCTGGTCCGCGACGGTGAACGTGCGGATCTCGTCGACCTCGTCGCCGAAGAAGTCCACGCGCACCGGGTGCTCCGCGGTGGGCGGGAAGACGTCGACGATTCCCCCGCGGACGGCGAACTCGCCCCGCCGCTCGACGAGGTCGACCCGGTTGTAGGCCGCGCCCGCGAGGTCACTCAGCAGGTCGCTCAGCGGGTACTCACGTCCGACCTCGATGCGCACCGGCGCCATCTCGGACAGCCCCTTGACCTGCGGCTGGAGCAGCGAACGCACCGGCGCGACGACCACGCGCGGAGCGGGCAGGTCGTCGTGCCCGGCGAGCCGGCGCAGCACCGCGAGGCGGCGGCCGACGGTGTCCGCACGCGGGGACAACCGCTCATGCGGCAGCGTCTCCCAGGCGGGGTAGTACGCGACGGCGTCCTCGCCGAGGAGGTCGCTGAGTTCCGCGGTCAGCTGCTCGGCCTCGCGGTACGTCGAGGCGACGAGCAGGACGGTCCGGCCAGACTCCTCCGCGAGCGACGCGACGAGCCGGGGAAAGAACGATGCGACAGTGGTGACGTCGAGCGTCGTGACGCCCCGACGGCGGGAGTCGGCGAGCGTGGCGGCGAAACCGGGGTCCGTCTCAAGCAGCGCTAGCAGTCCGGGAAATTTCACCCGCTTACCCTACTCCTGACTAGCTATTGAAGCGGTTCTGCGCCTCGACGAGGCCGTTGCGGACCAGATACTCGACCGCGTCGGCGGCGACGGCGGCGTCGACGCGCAGTTCGTCCAGTTGCGTCGGCTTCACCTTCGCCAGCACGTAGTCGGCGGCGGGTTGGCGGCCCTCCGGGCGGCCGATGCCGACGCGCACGCGGTAGAAGTCGCCGGTACCGAGATGCGCGCGGAGCGACTTCAGGCCGTTGTGCCCGTTGTCGCCGCCGCCGCACTTCAGCCGCAGCCGGCCCGGATCGAGATCTAGCTCATCGTGGATCGCGATCACGTGATCGGCGGGGATCTTGTGGAACGCCGCGACGGCCTTCACGGCCGCACCGGAGTCGTTCATGTACGTCGTCGGCTTCGCCAACACCAGCTTCAGGGCCGGCTTGTCGCCGCTGGGCGGCAGCGTCACCGTCGCGATCTCGGCGCGCAGCCGCGACGCAAGGGAGAACGAAGAGCCGTAGCGGTCCGCGAGGTCCGCTACCGCCCAGAACCCGACGTTGTGCCGGGTGGGAGCGTAGGCCGGACCCGGATTACCGAGCCCGACCA
Organism: Tessaracoccus sp.; assembly: GCF_016714275.1. GTDB lineage: Bacteria > Actinomycetota > Actinomycetes > Propionibacteriales > Propionibacteriaceae > Arachnia. The sequence continues at coordinate 262,018 of NZ_JADJNP010000001.1, forward strand.
CGAGAAAGGGAGACTCGCTCACTCCGCAGCTTCGGCGCCCTCGGCCTCGTCGCCCTCAGCGGTGGCCTCGACGGCCGGGGCGACGACGGACACGACGAGCAGGTCGCCGTCGACGGCGGGCTCGACGCCGTCAGGGAGGGCGACGTCGGAGACGAGGATCTGGTCGCCGACGGTCAGGCCCTCGACGGAGACCTCGAACTCGGTCGGGATGTCAGTGGCGGGCGCGTGCACGGAGATCGCGACGATCTCGTGGTTCACGATGGCGCCCTTCTCCGCCTCGCCGACGAAGGTCAGCGGGACGTCGACGACGACGCTCTCGCCCGCCTTGACGAGGATGAGGTCGACGTGGTCGATCGTCGGGAGGATCGGGTCGCGCTGGATCTGCTTCGGCAGGGCGAGCACCGGCTTCTTCTTGCCGTCGATGTTGATCTCCAGCAGCGCGTTCGCGGTGCGCAGCGCCAGGAAGAGGTCCTGGGCGGGCAGGGCGAGGTGCACGGGATCGGTGCCGTGTCCGTAGAGGACGGCGGGGGTCTGGCCGGCGCGGCGCAGGCGGCGCGCGGCGCCCTTGCCGAACTCGGAGCGGGTCTGGGCGGAAAGCGTGGCGTCAGCGGCCATGTCGGGTTCTCCTCGAGCTGAAAGATGAATGGGGCGTACGGCGCCAAGCGAGGAGCGGGCTCGTCGATAACGGACATGAATCCCTCGCCAGGCAGCCCGGACAGCATACACCGGCGCGGCTAAAGTACGACCATGACCGACGACGCGAGGCGTGCGAAAGCGCGAGACCGCGTGAGCATGCGCGAGGTCGCCGCCCTCGCCCAGGTCTCCATCGGCACGGTCTCCAACGTCCTCAACAACCCGGACCGCGTGCTGCCCGCCACTCGCGAGCGGGTCGAGGGTGCCATCGCGGAGCTCGGGTGGATCCCCAACAAGCAGGCCCAGCACCTGCGCGCGGGACGCAGCCGCACGGTCGGCGTCGCCCTCATGGACGTCGCCAACCCGTTCTTCGCCGACATCCTGCGCGGCGCCAGTGCGCGGCTCGAGGCCGCCGGCTACTCGGTCCTGATCGGCGACGCCGACCAGGATCCGGCCAGGCAGGCGCGGATCCTCCACGGCTTCCTGGAGCAGCGCGTCCGTGGCGTGATCCTCGGGCCCATCGGCGCCACGCCTCCAGAGGTCGGGGAACTCGCCGGCGCAGGGATCCCCACGGTGCTGTTCGACCGCTTCACCCAGGACGCCGAGTGCTGCTCGGTCGGCGTCGATGACGTCACAGGCGGCCGGATCGCGATCGAGCACCTCACCCAGGTGGGTCACCGGTCAGTCGCCTTCGTCGGCGGCCCGTCGACGCTGGCCCAGGTGCGGAAGCGCCGCGAGGGCGCCGAGGCCGCCGCCGCCGCCGCGGGCGCGACGCTGCTCGCCATCTCCACCCCTCAGCTCGACGTCGCCGGCGGCCGCCAGGCCGCGGAGGAGATCGCCCTCATGCCGGCCGACCTTCGCCCCACCGGCGTGTACTGCGCCAACGACATGACGGCCATCGGACTGCTGCAGGGCCTGATGCGACAAGGGCTGCGGGTGCCCGAGGACATCGCGATCGTCGGGTACGACGACATCGTGTTCGCGGCCGCGGCCGCCGTGCCACTCTCATCGGTCGCCCAGCCTCGGCGCGAACTGGGCGCGGCCGCGGCCGACCTGCTGCTCGCGGAGATCGCCGACGACGAGGCGAGCCGGACGCACGTCCACCGGTCCCTCCAGTTCACGCCGACCCTCTCCGTCCGGCATTCGAGTTCACCCCGGCCAGTCCCTCCGCCTTGACTCGGGTCCGTTGCGGGGGTATCGTCTATTGAAACGATTCAAACTCCACCGTGGGAGAAGCAAATGACGACCTTCGCATCCATCACCGATCAACTCGCCCAACAGGCCATCGAGGTTCCATCGTGGGCGTACGGCAACTCCGGTACGCGGTTCCGGGTCTTCGGCACGCCGGGCACGCCGCGCACCGTGTTCGAGAAGGTGGCGGACGCCGCGCAGGTCAACGCCTACACCGGGCTCGCGCCCAAGGTCGCGCTGCATATTCCGTGGGACAAGGTCGACGACTGGGCGGCGCTCGTCGACTACGCGACCGAAGTCGGCGTCGAGCTCGGCACGGTCAACTCCAACACGTTCCAGGACGAGGCCTACAAGTTCGGCAGCCTCGCCCACCACGATCCCGCGGTCAGGAACAAGGCCATCGCCCACCACCTCGACTGCCTCGACATCATGAGCAAGATCGGCTCGCGGGACCTGAAGATCTGGCTGGCCGACGGAACCAACTACCCCGGCCAGGGCGACATCCGCCGTCGCCAGGACTGGCTGGCCGACTCCCTGGCGAAGATCTACGCGCACCTCGGCCCCGAGCAGCGCCTCGTGCTTGAGTACAAGTTCTTCGAGCCCGCGTTCTACCACATGGACGTCCCGGACTGGGGCACCTCGTACGCCCACGTCTCCGCGCTCGGCGACCAGGCGCTCGTCTGCCTCGACACCGGCCACCATGCGCCGGGGACCAACATCGAGTTCATCGTCGCCCAGCTGCTCCGTCTGGGGAAGCTCGGCTCGTTCGACTTCAACTCGCGCTTCTACGCCGACGACGACCTGGTGGTTGGCGCCGCCGACCCGTTCCAGCTGTTCCGCATCATGTGGGAGGTCCGCCGCGGCGGCGGCCTCGACCCGGCGACCGGGGTCGCGTTCATGCTCGACCAGTGCCACAACATCGAGGACAAGATCCCCGGACAGATCCGCTCCGTGCTTAACGTGCAGGAGATGACGGCGCGCGCCCTGCTCGTCGACGCCGACGCTCTTCAGGCCGCTCAGGAGCGCGGCGACGTGCTGGGCGCGAACGCCATCCTGATGGATGCGTTCTACACCGACGTGCGGCCGCTGCTCGCCGAGTGGCGCGCCTCGCGCGGCTTCCCCGCCGACCCGATGGCGGCCTTCGCTGAGTCCGGCTACCTCGCCCGCATCGCCGAGGAGCGCGTGGGCGGCACCCAGTCCAGCTGGGGTGCGTAAGTGGCATCGGTCATCGCAGTAGACCTCGGCGCGACGAGCGGACGGGTCGTCCTCACGTCGTTCACCGGCGGGCGCGTCTCGCTCGCCGAGGTGCACCGCTTCTCGACTGCCGCCGAACACACACCCGAGGGGCTGCAACTGGACGCCGTCGCGCTGTTCGGGCGCATCCAGGAGGGCATCGGCAAGGCGATGGAGCTAGCGGGCGGCGACGTCGCTGCCCTCGGCATCGACTGCTGGGCCGTGGACTACGGGCTGATCGGCGACGACGGCCTGATCGGCATGCCCTTCAACTACCGAGATGCTCGCACCGCGGAGGGCAAGGCGGAGGTCGACCGCCTGGTGCCGCCCGCGGACCTTTATGCCGCGACGGGTATCCAGGCTGTTGGGTTCAACACCGTGAACCAGTTGACCGAAGACAGGCTAGCGGGTCGCCTCGACGGCGCCCGCCGGTTCCTGATGCTGCCCGACCTGCTCGGTTGGTGGCTCACGGGGCGCGAGTTCGCCGAGCGCACCAACGCGTCGTCGACGGCGCTGCTCGACCCGCTCACCGGTGACTGGCATTGGGAACTGATCGACCGCCTCGGGCTGCCGCGCCGCGTCTTTCCCGAGGTCGTCGAGCCGGGAACCGTGATCGGGCCGATCACCGTCGGCCCGGCCGCCGGGGTTCCCCTGGTCGCCGTCGGCTCGCACGACACGGCCTCCGCGGTCGTCGGCGCGCCGCTCGCCGGCCCGGACGACGCCTACCTCTCGTCGGGTACCTGGTCTCTGCTTGGGATGGAGTTGACCGGCCCGGTGCTCACGCCCGCGTCGGCGGCGGCGAACCTCACCAACGAGGCCGGCGTCGACGGCACCGTCCGGTACCTGAAGAACGTGATGGGGATGTGGATCCTCTCCGAGGCCGTCCGCGATTGGCAGGCCGCAGGGGCCGAGGTCTCGGTGCCGGAGCTCGCAGTCGCGGCCCGCGCCGTCGAGGACGCCCCGCGCTTCGACGCGACCGACGACTCCCTGATCCCTCCGGGCAACATGCCCGCTCGCGTGAAGGCCCTGGTCGGCGACGACCCGCGCATGGACGACCCGGTCTTCTTCACCCGCTCGGTGATCGAGTCGCTTGCCGATGCCTACGCCGGCGTCGTCGACCAGCTCGCCGCGCTCACCGGCCGCGCGCCCACCCGCGTCGCGATCGTCGGCGGCGGCTCCCACAACTCACTGCTCTGCCAGCTCACCGCCGACCGCACCGGCCTGCCCGTCAGCGCCGGCCCCGTCGAGGCGACGGCGATCGGCAACTCGCTCATCCAGGCCCGCGCCGTCGGGCTCGTCTCCGGAACCCTCTCCGACCTGAGAAAGATAGTCATGGCTTCCTCCGACCTGACCGACTACCGTCCCTCCCCCGCCCGCCCACAGGCGGAGCTGGCAGAGATCACCGCACTTAGCAACGAGTTCGGCGCGGACCCCACCTTCGTGCGCGCCGGCGGCGGGAACTCGTCGGCCAAGGCCGACGGCGTGCTGTGGATCAAGCCCAGCGGCGTCGCGCTCGAGGCGATCACACCCGAGGACCTCGTTCCTCTCGGCATGGATGTCCTGAACGGCTCGCTCGATGCGCCCGACCCCGACCCGTCGTTCGGCGACCCGGTCAACCACATCGCCACGCTCGCGAGGCTCGACGACGGCCCGCGCCGGCCCTCGGTGGAGATCCTCTTCCACGCGCTGATCCCCGACACCTACGTGCTGCACACGCACCCGCTGCCGATCAACGCGATCACATGCAACGCCGACGGCGAGGCGATCACCGCCGAGCTGTTCGGCGACGACGTGCTCTGGGTCGGGTACACCGACCCGGGCCTGCCGCTCGCCCGCCTGATCAAGCAGCGCCGGGAGGAGTTTGAGGCCCGCACCGGCGCCCCCGCGCCCAAGGCCACGTTCCTGATGAACCACGGCCTGATCGTCGCTGGCGACGACCCCGCCGCCATCCGCGCGCTGAGCCACGAGATCGTGGCGAAGATCGACGCCGCCATGGCGGCCTCCGCCGAGCTGCCCGCCGCGGCGGCCACCGACTGGGAGGCGGGCGCCGACCAGATCGCGGCAACGCTGCAGGACGCGCTCGGCGCCGGCGCCGTCGCCGTCGCCGTCGAAGGCGTCGCCGCCTCGTTCCCCGCAACCGAGGCCGGGCGCCGGTTCCTCGTCGAGGGGCCGCTGATCCCCGACCAGATCGTGTACGCGGGATCGTTCCCCGTGGTCCTAGAGTCGGGCGACGACGTGGCCGCCAAGGTGGCGGACTTCCGCGCCGGGCGCGGCGTCTCGCCGATCGTCGCCGTGGCCCCCGGGCTGGCGAGCTTCGCCGTCGGCGAGTCCGAGAAGCAGGCCGCCACCGCACTCGGCGTATACGTCGACGCGCTGACGGTCGGCGAGGCCGCGAGTCGCCTCGGCCGGGTCCGCGCGATGGACCAGCGGGAGCGCCGGTTCATCGAGACCTGGGAGGCGGAGGCCTACCGCCAGCAGGTCGCGAAGACCGGCTGAGGGACTTTCTCGGCCCGCGATTCGATGCCTCACGCAAGACACCGCACGTTCCGCTAGAGTCAAGTCGATCGCTCTACGACAGAGCGATCACCCTTCCTCCTACCATGCAAAGGAGCAACCCCATGCGACGCACCACCAAGATCGCGGCGGCAGCCGTAGCGATCCTCCTCACCGCAGCCGGCACCGCCTGCACCAAGAAGAACGTCGAGCCGGCACCTGCCCCGGGGGGAACCCAGAGCACCGCCGCAGGCAACGCCAACTTCAAGATCGCCTTCGTCCCCAAGCTGCAGGGCATCCCCTACTTCGAGGCCATGAACGAGGGCGGCAAGGACGCGGCCGCCAAGCTCGGCGGCACCTGGCTGTACCAGGGTCCGACCACCGCCGACGCCGCCGCCCAGGCCGATGTCGTCGGGACCTTCATCCAGCAGAAGGTCGACGCGCTGTTCATCGCCCCGAACGACCCCGACTCGATGGCCCCGAAGATCCAGGAGGGCATCGACGCCGGAATCCACGTCGCCACGTCGGACACCGACGCTCCCAACTCGGCCCGCGAGCTGATGGTGCTGATGGCCTCCGCCGAGGGCATCGGCAAGTCCAACACCGAGGCGATCATGGAGGCCATGGGGGGGAAGGGCGAGTTCGCCATCGTCTCCTGCGGCGAGACCGCCGACCAGCTGAACCAGTGGATCGCGGAGATCAAGAAGTTCACCGAGGCGAACTACCCCGAAGCGACGGTCGTCGACACCGTATTCGCGGGTGAGGACGTCGCGAAGGCCACCCAGATGGCAACCGACCTCATGAACGCCCACCCGAAGCTGACCGGCATCGTCGGCACCTGCTCCACCGCGGGTCCCGGCATCGCGCAGGCCGTCGAGAACGCTGGCAAGATCGGCACCGTCTTCACCGTCGGCATGGGCACCCCCAACGACATGGCCAAGTACCTGAAGAGCGGAGCCGCCAGCGCGGGCGTGCTTTGGGACGCGAAGGCGCTTGGCTGCCTCACCTACTGGGCAGGCACCCAGATGATCGCGAAGAAGGAGTTCCAGGCGACGCAGGCGGTCTCCGAGTGCGACCTCGACGCCGTCACCTACGACGCCTCCACCAAGGTGCTGCTGATGGGCGAGCCCCTCACCTTCACCAAGGACACCGTCGACAACTACAACTTCTAGCGTCTCCTTCTCCGAGGAGTCTCAGCATGACGACAACAGCTGAGGGGCGTGCCGCGCACAGCGGCACCCCCCGCTTGGAGATGCGCGGCATCGCCAAGAGTTACGGCGCGGTGAAGGCCATTCGCAACGCCGACCTCACCCTCTACCCCGGCCAGGTGCTTGCGCTGGTCGGCGAGAACGGGGCGGGCAAGTCAACGCTCATCAAGGTGCTGTCGGGCGCCGTCATCCCAGACCGCTCCGACATCACCTTCGATGGGAAAAAGGTAACCGTCTCCTCGACCTCCGACGCCATGGAGCTCGGGATCGCGACGGTGTATCAGGAGCCGCAACTCTTCACGGAGTTGACGGTCTCGGAGAACATCTTCCTTGGTCGCGAGATTCGAAGGGGCGGAAGGATCGACTGGGCGGCTCAGTCCGAGAAGGTTCAGGAGCTGCTCGCCCTGCTCGACCTGCCGGCCCACTACGGGACGGCAACGGTCGGCGACCTTTCGATCGCGGAGCAGCAACAGGTCTCCATCGCGAAGGCACTCGCCGGCGACTCGACCATCCTGATCCTCGACGAACCCTCCGCTATCCTCACCGATGCCGAGATCGAGGTCCTCTTCCGGGTGGTGCGGCGGCTGACCGCCGCCGGTGTCTCGGTGATCTACATCTCGCACCGCCTCGACGAGCTGTTCCGAATCGCCGACGACGTGCTTGTCATGCGCGACGGCCAGACCATCGGCACCTACCCGATCACCGAGCTCTCCGTGCGCAAGGTCGTCGAGCTGATGGTCGGCGGCATCCTCACCGAGGAGCGCCACGAGCGCGCCATCGATCTGGACGCCGTGCCGCGCCTCGAACTCGTGGGGCTCTCCCGCGCTGGCGACTTCCACGACGTCAACGTGCGGGTCCGTCCGGGCGAGATCGTCGGGCTCTACGGGCTGGTCGGCTCGGGTGTTGCCGAGATCGCCGACTCGATCTACGGCATCAGCCAGGCCGACGGCGGCGAGCTGAGGCTCGACGGGGCGTCGGTAAGGCCCCGCTCGCCACGCCACGCGCAGAAGCTGGGGATCGGGCTGCTGCCCGCCAACCGCAAGGCGCAGGGCATGTTCTCGTTCCAGTCGATCATGTTCAACATCTCCGCTGGGCACCTGACGCTGCTGAGCCACGCGGGAATCTGGATGAACGGCGCCAAGGAGCGAACCGTCGCAAAGGACATGATCAGGCGCCTCGCAGTAAAGACGCCATCCGAGATGCAGCGGATCGGCGCCATGTCGGGCGGCAACGCTCAGAAGGTGGTGCTGGCGAGGCAGCTCGTCGAGCGCCCCCAGGTGCTCGTCCTCGCCGAGCCGACCCAAGGCGTCGACGTCGGGGCGAAGGAGGAGATCCACCGCATCATCGCGGAGCTCGCCGACCAGGGCACAGCGGTGCTCGTTGTCACCTCCGACCTCCCCGAGGCCATCCGGATCTCGGACCGCCTCCAGGTGGTTCGCGCCGGTACCACGACCGTCGAGTTCGGGCCCGGCGCGACTCAGGTAGACGTGCTCGCAGCGGCTGCGGGACAAACCGATCCCGAACCCGAGAAGGAGGCGAAGTGAGCACCGCTACCGCCAGCCCCGCGCGCGCAAGGAAGGCGCGCATCCTCGCCCCTCCCGTCACCGGACAGGAGATCGTGCTGATCGGCGTGATCGCCCTGCTGTGGACGCTGCTGGCATTCAACACGCCGGCATTCCTAACGGCCAGCTCCATCCAGCCGCTGCTCGGCAACGTTGCGCCGATCGCCCTGATCGGCATCGGCATGACGATCGTCATCATCACGGCGGGCATCGACGTGTCTGTCGGCGCCAACATCGCGGTCAGCGCTGTCGTCGTCGCGAAGATCGTCCTCGTCCAGGCCCAGCAGGGCATCGTCGTCGCCCTCCTTGCTGGCATACTCGTCGGCGGCGCCCTCGGCCTGCTCAACGGCTTCCTGATCGCCTACGGCCGGGTACATGCCATCATCATCACCTTCGGCACGGCGAATCTGTTCCAGTGGCTGAGCCTCAGGCTCTTCGACTCCAGCACCGTCAACAACATTCCCGAGACCCTCGCGGCATTGGGCAACGGCGCGGCAGGCCGCGCGCTCTGGGTACCGAACTCGTTCCTGATCGCGCTGCTGCTGACAGCCTTGGCGTGGCTCTACCTGCGGCACACCGCAGGCGGTCGCCACTTCTACGCCATCGGCGGCGACGAGGTCGCGGCACAGCTCGCCGGCGTCAACGTCAAGCGGCGCATCCTGCTCGCGTACATGATCACCGGCCTGCTCGTCGGCCTCGCGTCCTGCGTCGTCGTCGCCCAGGGCTCGAACCTCGGCCAGACGGTCGGTGCAGGCAAGGAGCTTGCCGTGATCGCGGCGGTCGTCATCGGCGGCACCTCGATCACGGGTGGCCGCGGCTCGGTGCTCGGCACCGTGCTCGGCGCCTTGCTCGTCCAGACGGTCGCCTCCGGCGTCACGCAACTCGGTTGGCGCTCCGAACTGTCCGACCTTTTCGTGGGACTCGCCATCATCGTGGCCGTCGGCACGGACCTCATCCGCGAGCGCGCAAGGAGGAAGGCATGACCACAACAACAGCACCCCAGAAGGCGACCCGCGAGTCGAGACCTGCGCTGATTCTGCGCACGCTGCTTACCCAGCGGGTCGCGCTGCTAGCCGTGCTCGTCGTCCTGCTCGTCGCCTACTTCATGATCCTCGGTGCCAACGACTACCTGACAGCTTCGTACGACTTCGACTACATGGCCTCCGCGCTGATCAATGCGGTGCCCATGGCGATGCTCGGCTTCGCGCAGCTCTTCGTCATCACCTCCGGCCGAGGCGGCATCGACCTCTCCGTCGGGGCAATCGTCTCGCTGTCCGGCATGACCTTCGGATTCATGTACGGCATCTGGGGGTGGTCCCTGCCGATGGCGCTCATCGGCACCGTGCTCGTCGGGGCGGTCCTCGGCCTGATCAACGGGATTCTCATCGCCTACGTCGAGTTCCCCGCGCTGATCGCCACCCTCGCCACGTTCTACACATTCAAGTCGATAGCCGTCGTCATCAACGACCAGCGTCCCATCAGCACGCAGCCCATCCAGGACCTGTACACGTCGACGGCGAGCTCTGTCCCGCTGCCCCTGATCGGCGACTACCTGCCGGACTTCCCGCGCGGCGTATTCCTGTTCCTCCTCCCGACGCTGGTCGTGGTGTGGCTACTGCTGTCGCGCACCAGCTACGGGCGACGGATCTACGCCATCGGGACAAACGACGTCGCGGCGCGGTGGTCGGCGATCAACGTGAAGGCCACCCGTGCGGGCGCCTACGTCCTGAGCGGTGCGATCTCAGGGCTCGTCGCCGTCGTCACCGTAGGTCAGTTCGCCTCGGCCCGGCCGGATGCGGGCGTCAGCGGCAACGGCATGGCGCTGCCCGCCATCACCATCGCGGTGCTCGGCGGTGTCGCCATCACCGGCGGCATCGGCCGGGTATCAGGCATCGTGCTTGCCACGCTGCTCGTGGTCTGGACCAACGCGGGCATCCGCCTCGCCTTCGAGGGCAACGCAGGCCCGCAGTTCCAGCTTCTGGCGCTCGGCTTGCTTCTCATCTTCTCTGCACTTCTCAACGGATTCTCCAACCGCCGCTACGGCGGCGCCGGATGATCCGACTCCCGAAAGAAAAGGACATCACCCCATGACATCCCCAATTGGCGTACACGCCCTCGTCTTCACCGGCGACTTCGACACCGCCGGCATCGAGCAGTCAGCCCAACGCGCGGCGAAAGCAGGCTTCGACCTCATCGAATACCCCTTGATGGACCCGTTCACCTTCGACGCCGCCGCGGCCCGCCGCGCGGTGGAGGGCGAGGGGCTCCAGGTCTCGGCCAGCCTCGGCCTACCCATCGACGCCGACATCAGCAGCGACGACCCAGCCGTCGTCGCGGCAGGCGTCCGGCTCCTCGACACCGCGCTCGAGAAGACGGCAGAGATGGGGGGCACCGACCTCTGCGGCGTGCTCTACGGATCGATGCGCAAGCACCTGGCCCCATGCACGGCCACCGGCCGAGCGAACAGCGCCGCAGCCATCGGCGAACTGGGCCGCAAGGCGGAGGGCCTCGGCGTCAGGATTGCGCTCGAGGTGGTCAACCGCTACGAGAGCAACATCCTGAACACCGGCCGCCAGGCGCTTACCTACCTCGAAGAGGTCGGCACCGACTGGGTGAAGGTGCACCTCGACACGTACCACATGAACATCGAGGAGTCGGATCTCTTCCAGCCCTTCCTGGACACTGGGACCCAACTCGGCTACGTGCACATCGGCGAGAGCCACCGCGGCTACCTCGGCACGGGCTCCGTCGATTTCGAGAGCACCTTCCGGGCGCTGGCCCGCATGGGCTACGACGGCCCGATCACGTTCGAGTCCTTCTCGTCCGCGGTCGTCTCCCCGACGCTCAGCAACACGCTCGGCATCTGGCGAAACCTTTGGTCCGACGGTGACGACCTCGCGGCGCACGCGAACCGCTTCATCAGGGACCACATCCTCGCCGTGAAGACCATCGAGCTCCACTGAGGACTGTAGTCCGGGCAGTCTGCTCGCCGAACTGCCCGGACTGCAGGTGCTGCTATTCGGCCGCGAGCGCCTCGGTCGGGGTGGCGTTCGCGGCGCGGCGACCGGGGAGGATCGACGCGAGGACCGCGGCCAGCAGGCACACGCCGATCAGGCTGCCGGTGTACACCGGGTCGAGCGAGAACCGCAGCTCCATGATGCCCTCGGGCATCGAGGCGATCGCCGCCTTGACGCCGAGCCAGCCGAAGAACGACCCCGCGATTAGGCCGATCGCCGTGCCGACGCCGACCATCGCGAGCGCCTCGACAAGCAGCATCACGCGCAGCCCCGCGCGCTGCATGCCGAGCGCGCGCAGCAGTGCCGACTCGCGCTGCCGCTCGATGACCGAGAGCCCCAGCGTGTTACCGACGCCGACAAGCGCGATGACAACGGCGACGCCGAGGAGCGCGGTAAGCACGATCAGCATCACATTCATCACCTGCGTGAGCGCCGACGCCATCATCGCGCCCGACTGGTTGAGCGAGATCTCCGGATGCGCGGCAAGAACGGCGGTGACCTGGTTCAGCTGTGTCGACGACGTACGGTCGTGCAGCTTCAGCCATACCTGCGTCACGCTCTGCTCGCCGGTCAGCTTCGCGAAGTCCGCCGCGGTGACAAGTCCGGTGGACCAGTCGATGCTGTCCGAGGTCTTGACCGTGAGCTCGATCGGGCCATCGCTACCCTGCAGGGTGATCTTCATGCCGGATTTCACCTCGCCGGAGAACCCAGCCGCGTCGGCGACCATGGAGGATCCGTTGCTGAGGAAGATCTCCCCGTCGGCGGGAACGCTGCGGTTGGGGCGCTCGACGCCGAGGTCCTCGTAGGCTGCTCCGGGCGCGATGACGGATGCGCCGTCGGCGCCCACCGGCTTCGACTCGATCCCCGCTACGTTCTGAACGGCACCCAGGCCGCGCAGCTGATCGATGAGCGACGCGGGAATGACCTCGTGGCTGACGCCGACGACGTCGATCGGGTACTCCTTCTCGATCGTCGCCATGCCCGACGACCGCGCCGTGGCCAGCGCTGCCTGCAGCGTCACGATCAGGCCGACGGCGAGCATCAGGGCGGTGGCCGTCGAGGCCGCGCGGCGCGGGTTGCGGGCGGAGTTCACGAACGCCATCCGCACCGTCGGCCCCGCAGCCCCGAACAGCTTGCCGAGCAGGCCCAACAGGGGGGCGACGTAGAGCGGCGCGGCGCCGAGCACCGCGATCGTGAGCGCGACGCCCGCGCCGATGGCCCAGGCAAGCGCCCAATCCCCGCCGCGGAGCGCGACGGTCGCGAGGAACACGCCACCGGCACCGAAGAGCCCGCAGACCACCGCACGGACGATGCCGGCGCGCTTGGCCTGGGCCTCCGTGGGAACGGACTGGAGCGCCTCGAGCGGCCGGACCCGGGACGCGGCGACCGCGGGGCCGAGCGAGGCGACCATCGTGACGAGCACGCCGACGAGCCAGGCGAGCGCGAGCTCCCAGGGCACGACGGTGAGGCCGAAGTAGTTGGAACCCGTCACGGCTCCCCCGCCCCAGGCAACGGCGAACCCAACGCCGAGGCCGAGCAGCGAGCCGACGGCGCCGATCAGGAACGACTCGACGACGATGCGGCCCCTGACCTGCGCCGGGCTGGCGCCGACGGCGCGCAGCAGCCCGAGTTGGCGGCGGCGCTGCGTGACGAGGATGGTGAACGTGTTGGCGATGGTGATGGCGCCGACGAGCAACGCGATGGCGCCGAACCCCTGGAGGAAGTACTTGAAGATGTCGACGTCGGCGGTCATGGCGGTGAGGGTCTCGGCGCGCGCCGCGTCCCCGGTCTCGACCGTGGCCTTCCAGCCGTCCTTCTTCAGCGCCTCCTCGATGGCGGGAATCGCGGCGGCGGGATCGCCGTCGACGGCCACGATGAAGCGGTCGGTGGTGAAGCCCTCGCCCGCGAAGGGGGCGACGTAGCCGACCGTCGTCCACAGCGTGTCCGGGTCGTCGGTCTCGCCGACGATCTTCCACGCGGGGCGGTCCGCCTCGACGGTGAGGGAGTCGCCGACAGCGGCCCCGAGCTTGGCGAGGGCACCGCGAGACAGTGCCAACTCGTCGGGCTTCTCGGGGAGCCGGCCGGTGAGGACCTTCGACCACCGCAGCTCGGCGGGCGCCGTCTCGAAGAGGGAGATGGTCGCTGTCCTGTCGCCCTTGGTCAGCATGGCGACCCCGCCGGCGGGCTCACGCAGCGCGGCGGTGACCCCAGGAACGGTGCCGAGCACGTCGTCGACGGCGCCCAGCGGATCCGAGCCGTCCTCCGGCCACTCGTACTCGTCAATGGCGACCACCACGTCGGCCTTCGAGATCTGGAGAGCGTTCTGCTTGCCCAGCGCGCTCTGCTGCGAGTTCACGAACACCGAGATGGCGGCGACGAACCCGACGGAGATCGCGATGGCTACAAGGGTGGCGACGAAGCGGGTGGGATGCAGCCGCAGCTCGCTCAAGGCATGGCGCAGCATCAGCCCATCACCCCGAGCTGGACCGCGAGGGCCTCGGCGGACGGGTTGGCGATGTCGTCGACGATGCGGCCGTCGAGCAGCATGAGGGCACGGTCCGCATAGCCGGCGGCGCGCGGGTCGTGCGTGACCATGATGATGGTCTGGCCCTGTTCGCGGGCGCAGGCCTGGAGGTACTCGAGCAGCGCGGTTCCCGTGCGCTGGTCGAGGGCGCCGGTGGGCTCGTCGGCGAAGATCACCTCCGGGCGCGCCATGAGGGCGCGGGCGACGGCGACGCGCTGCTGCTGGCCGCCGGACAGTTGGCTGGGGCGGTGCGTCAGGCGGTCGGCGAGGCCCAGCGAGGAGACGACGGAGCCGAGGAACTGCCGATCGATCTTGCTCCCGGCCAGCTCAAGGGGCAGGACGATGTTCTGCTCGGCGGTGAGCGTCGGAAGCAGGTTGAAGGACTGGAACACGAAGCCGACCTTGTCGCGGCGCACTCGGGTGACGTCGCGCTCCGACATCGTCGCGATGTTGTCGGTGCCGACGTACACCGCCCCCTTCGTCGGCCGGTCGAGGCCGGCCATGCAGTGCATCAGCGTCGACTTGCCCGAGCCGGACGGCCCCATGATGGCGGTGAAGCTGCCGCGCGCGATGGCGACGCTCACGTTGTCGACGGCAACGACGGGCTGTTCCCCGCTGCCGAACACCTTTGTCAGGTTCTGCGTGCCGCAGGCGGGCACCTGGTCGATGGGCTGAGTCACGTGATTCTCCGGTTTGTCGTGTCGTGCCAGCCCAGGCTATTGCGCCTGCTGTTGCCCCGACATCCACCGAACGTCTCCCCCTCGCGGATGCGCGTGGCACCTTGGTCGGACCCGACCCCGACCGGAGGCCTTAGCCTCGATCCACCGATCCGCGCCTACTACGCGACCCCATCCAGGCACACCGGCTTCGCCCTGACCGCTCAACAGACGTATCCGGTATGCCTTCGCGTCCAGCGCTTGCCACCGCACCCGTCTGGTGCCGCTCGCTACGGCACCCACCGGCGGATCGAGGCTCAGCCTCAGTCCAGGAGAGCGTCGACCAGCTCGTGCAGGTGATCGACGACGCGGTGGACGGAGGCGAGGACCTCCGGCGGCGAGTAAGAGAAGGCCGTCGCGTGATCGGCGACGACGTGCATGGGAATGTCGTTCCACGAGTCGCCGATCGTGTAGAGCACGTCGCCGTCGCGCGGGTCCAGCTCCATGAAACGGCGCACGCCGCTACCCTTCGAGGCGCCGAGCGGCACTATGTCGAGGAAGCCGAGGTTGGGTGCGAGATCGGCCCGTCCGGCGATCAGTTCGCGGAGCAGCGGCTCAAGGCGGGCGCGGTCGGCGTCGTCGGGCACGTAGGTCGGGAGACCCACGATCTGCTTGCCGGGAACATCCTCCAGCAGCACGGGAACGGACGGGATGTGCAGGGCCGATGTGTCGTGGACGTTGTCGATGACTCGCCAGTCGCCCTCGAGATCCGTGACATAGGAACGGACCGGCTCGTCGCGCAGCAACTCATACACCTCCGCGAAGAGGCTCTGGTCCAGCAGCGTGGACCAGCGCGGGCGGAACGCGGAGTCGGTGATGGCGCCACCGGTGAAGGCGACCGCGCCGTCTACCTCGATCCCCGAGTTCCCCCACGCCGCGCGGATGGCGGCGATGGAGCGACCTGTCGAGATGATGGCGCGGTTGCCTGCGGCCCGCCAGCGGTTGATGGCCGCGGCGTTCTCCGGAGAGATCTGCTGGTCGAAGACGATCGTGCCGTCGAGATCAAATGCGAGTGTCGCCATAGGGCCGCTCCTCGTTGTCGTGTGTGTGTGTAAAGGAAGCACTGATCAATCGGGCGCCGGCTACGGCGCACCAGATCGAGCGATCTGAACTCTCAATATCTTCGGCGTTATGGCTAAGCCTGGCCGTTGAACAAGGATGTCACCGAACCGTCGAGGAACACCGCATTGATCGCCTTGGCGATGAGCGGCGCGATCGAGAGCACCGTCAGGTTGTTGATCGGCTCGGGCGTGCGAATGGGCAAGGTGTTGGTGACGATGATCTCCTCGATGCCCGACTGATTCAGCCTCTGCGCGGCCGGTCCGGAGAAGACGGGGTGCGTCGCCGCGCAGATGACAGCCTTCGCGCCGTGCTCGCGCAGGGCGTGCGCAGCCTGCGCGATGGTGCCCGCGGTGTCGATCATGTCGTCGACGAGCACGCAGACACGGTCCCTGACCTCACCGACGACCTCGTGCACGGCCACGGTGTTGGCGACGTTGGGGTCGCGGCGCTTGTGGATGATCGCCAGCGGGCAGCCGAGCTTGTCCGTCCACATGTCGGCGAGGCGGACGCGGCCGGCGTCGGGCGACACGATCGTCATCTCGGAGGTGTCGTACTTCTCCTTGACGTACTCGGCCAGCGGCGGGAGGCCCCACAGGTGGTCGACGGGGCCGTCGAAGAAGCCCTGGATCTGCGAGGCATGCAGGTCGACCGACATGATGCGGTCCGCGCCCGCCGCCTTGTAGAGGTCGGCGACGAGGCGGGCGGAGATGGGCTCGCGGCCGAGGTGCTTCTTGTCCTGGCGCGCGTAGGGGTAGAACGGGGCGACGACAGTGATCCGCTTGGCGGAGGCGCGCTTCAACGCGTCCACCATGATCAGCTGCTCCATGATCCACTCGTTGACCGGCGACGTGTGGGACTGGATGACGAACGCGTCGCAGCCGCGCACCGACTCCTCGAAGCGGACGTAGATCTCCGAGTTCGCGTAGGTGAGCGCGCGCGTCGGGACCAGCTCGGTCTCCATGATCCGTGCCACCTCCTGAGCCAGCTCCGGGTACGCGCGCCCGCTGAACAGCATCAGGTGCTTGTCGTTCTTGGCGATGTGGGACATGGGTGTGTCAGGCCTTCTTCTGTCGGGACTCGGCCACCGCGGGGTGGATCGTGCCGTCGCTCTCGGCGGCGGCCGCCGCCCATTTGGAGCCGGGGCGGCGGTTCGGGACGTACCCCTCGACGTTGCGCTGCTTGCCGCGGGCGACCCCGAGGGCTCCCGCGGGGACGTCGCCGGTGATGGTCGAGCCGGCCGCGACGATGGCGCCTGCCCCGATGTCGACGGGGCTGACGAGGACCGAGTTGGACCCGACGAACGCGTTCCTGCCCACATGCGACGTGGACTTGTTGACGCCGTCGTAGTTGGCGAAGATCGTGCCCGCGCCGATGTTGGCGCCCTCGTCGACGAACGCGTCGCCGCAGTAGGCCAGGTGCGGGACCTTCGCGCCGTCGGCGATCTGCGCGTTCTTCGTCTCGACGAACGCGCCGATCTTCCCCTTCTTGCCGAGGATCGTGCCGGGGCGGAGATAGGAGAAGGGGCCGACCTGCGCACCCTCCCCGATGACGGCGAACGATCCGTGCGTGCGGATGACCTCCGCGCCCGCACCGACCTCGACGTCCATGAGCGTGGTGTCGGGGCCAATGATCGCACCCTCGCCGACGCTGGTGGCGCCCTGCAGGATGACGCCTGGATGAAGGAGGACGTCGGGCGCGAGGTCGACGTCGACGTCGATCCACGTGGTGTTCGGGTCGACCATGCTGACGCCCTTCAACATCCACGCGTCGCGGATGCGGCGGTTCATCTCTGCATTCATGCGCGCGAGTTGGACGCGGTCGTTGACGCCCTCGGTCTGCCAGACGTCGTCGATCAGGTGCGCGCCGACCCGGCGCGCCTGGCTGTGCGCGTAGTGCAGGACGTCGGTGAGGTACTGCTCGCCCTGCGCGTTGTCTGTTGTCAGCGACGCAAGGCCCTCGCGCAGCGTGACGGCGTCGAAGACGTAGATGCCGGAGTTGATCTCGCGGATGGCCCGCTGCTGGTCGTCGGCGTCCTTGTGCTCGACGATGCCGATGACGGCCTCGCCTTCGCGGAGGACGCGGCCGTACCCCGTCGGGTCCTCGACCTCTGCGGTCAGGACGGTGGCCGAGTTGTGATGCGCGCGGTGCACCGCGACGAGCTGGCGGAGCGTGTCTCCGGTGAGCATGGGCACGTCGGCGTAGGTGACGACGACGTCGCCGTCGAGCTCGCCGAGGCCGGCGAGGCCGCAGCCGACGGCGTGACCGGTGCCGAGCTGCTCGTCCTGCACGGCGGTGGTGACCGACGCCGACAGCTTCTCCAGGTGCTCCTCGACCTGCTCGCGCAGGTGCCCGACGACGACAACAAGGTGCTCGGGGTCGAGGGCAGCCGCGGACGACACCGCGAAGCTGAGCATGGACTTGCCCGCCACCTCGTGGAGGAGCTTGGACTTCGTGGACTTCATGCGGGTCCCGCCGCCTGCGGCGAGGACCACAACAGCGGCTACGGGCGAAAGCTCGCTCTCGGTGGACACGGCTCCTCCTTGTTTGGTTGGCCGACGAACCGCCACGCGGCCGTCGCCTGACGCGAGGTCGCGGGGTGAACGGGCATCATCCTAGTACCTCGCGGGCTGCCGAAAATCCGTTTACCGGTCACGCTGGGTTGCGGGCGGAATATCCTCCAGCAACACCGCGGGGGCGACGCCGAGAGCATCGGCGAGGCGACAGAGGTTGTCGAAAGCGACGTTGCGCTCGCCCCGCTCTATGCCTCCGACGTACGTCCGATCCATGCCCGCCGCGTGGGCCAACCCTTCCTGGCTGAGCCCCTTCTTCTTGCGCAGGGCGCGCACCGTCGAGCCGAGGGCAAGGCGACGAGGCGAGACGGACACCCAGTCACAATTTCGGCTCCGCTGCCTATAAGTCGACGGACTATAAGTATCATTACTGACATCCGTCCTACCCAAGGAGAGAAACGACATGACCCAGCAGCCAGAGCACCCCCTCCCTCCGGCTCCTCCCAGCGCACCCCCGCAAGGGCCGTACGCTCCCGGCCAACAGGCCGGCCCCGCGCCTCGAGGCCTCGCAATCGCCGCGTTCGTCGTCGGAATCGCGGCCTTCCTAAGTGGCTTGGTGCCCGTGTGGGGGATCGTCGCGGGACTCGCGGCTGTCGCGCTGGGCATCATCAGCCTCCTCAAGGGGCAGACCAAGTGGATGACGGTTCTCGCGATCGTCCTCGGCGGCCTGGCCGTCGTCGCATCCGCATTCACCACTTTCACCACGGCCGCGCTGCTCAACGCCGAGTCCCCGAAGTCCCCACCGGCGGCTTCCACACCGCAGCTGACCGCGGGCCCCGAGACATTCGCCTCCACCGAGCCTTCCAACTCGCCTGCCGCCGAACCGAGTCCTTCGGCAGCTCAAGAAGCACCGGAGATGGATCGCAAGTATGCCGTGACCATCAACGACTCACGGATCATCAAGGACTACGAGGGCAAGCCTGCATTGGTCGTGGACCTCACCTTTACGAACAACTCCGACGACACGGCGAACTTCATGTTCGCTACGAGCGCCAAGGCGTTCCAGGACGGCGTCGAACTTGAGTCGATGGTGTTCACCATGAACGACACGGACTACGACTCAAAGAACTCCATGAAGGACATCAAACCTGGCAAGTCGATCGACGTGCAGCAGGCCTTCCTCCTCGACGGCAAGGACGACGTCGAGCTCACCGTTACGGAGTTGATCAGCTTCGACGACACGCCTTTGGCCAGCGCGGTCATCTCCGTCAAGTGACCGAGTTCTGAACCACGCAACGTGCGCCCCAGCCGAAAGCTCGGCCGGGGCGCACGCGCTTCCGCCTCGAAACTGGGCATGGCTGCGGTCAAGATCACCGCGCGGTCAGTGCTACTGACCGCTGGACCGGCTGGGAGGTAGCACCACCATCGAGGCTGATTCCGCCACGTGTTCCGGCGGAAAGCCCCTTGGCTCCCCGGGCAGGAGTCGAACCTGCTGCGCTAATCCTGATTCAAAGTCAGGCGGGCCCTACCGAAAGACCAACCGGGGACTGGCCCCGGAGGGCCGCGCAACAGTCTATACAGCGCGCCTCGACCCGGCCACCGAACCACATCGCGCGGCGGCGCCAGCCCTCCGTCGGCGGCGCCAGCGTTCCATACCGCGACGCCTGCGTTCCGTCCGCGACGCCTGCGTTCCATACCGTCGCGCCTGCCTTTCGACGAAGACGCCTGGCTTGCGTCATGGCGCCTGCCCTCTCACACCTATCAAGGCAGGCGCCACGACCGAACGCTGGCTACACGCTCGAGCGGCAGGCGTCACGGTGCGGAAGCCAGGCGTCACAGAGCATGGGCAGGCGTCACGACGCAGCGCAGGCTTGACGCTTCGACGACAGGCGCCACGGGGGTCCTGGGCGGAGGAAAGCAGTTGTCCACAGATGTCGCCCCGCGTGAGAAATCGGGGGTTCCGTTTGACACTGTACGGAGCGAGGAAGGAGATCGACGATGACAAAGGTGCGGTGCTTCGGCGCGGGTGACCCGCTGTACGAGGCCTACCACGACGAGGAGTGGGGACGCCCGGTGGCGGACTCGCCCGATGAGCGGGAGCTGTTCGAACGCGTCTGCCTCGAGGGGTTCCAGGCAGGGCTGAGCTGGATCACGGTGCTGCGCAAACGCGAAGCGTTCCGGGCGGCTTTCGCCGGGTTCGACCCGTCGGCGATCGCGGAGTTCGGCGACGACGACATCGCGCGTCTGATGGCGGACGCGGGCATCGTTCGGAACCGGTTGAAGATCGAGGCGGCCATCTCGAACGCACAGGCGCTGCTCGCGCTGCACGGAGCGGGTGAGCGGCTGGCAGGCCTTGTCGTCGCGCACACGCCAGAGGCGCGGGATCGGGCACCGCTCAGTTTCGCCGACGTGCCCGCCCAGACACCGGAGTCGCTGGCCCTCAGCAAAGCGTTGAAGAAGCGCGGGTTCCGGTTCGTCGGCCCGACGACGATGTACGCGCTGCTGCAGGCGGTGGGCGCCGTCGACGACCACATCCAGGGCTGCTGGCTCGCCCGGACATGACACAATGGCGGCGTGTCGACCCGCCAGCCCGCTGCCCGTGCTCGCCGGCCGCGGACCCGGCTGTCGGCCGCGGAGCGGAGGGAGCAGCTCCTCGTCATCGCGCGCGAACTCTTCGCCGAGCGCGGCTTCGAGGGGACCTCGGTAGAGGAGATCGCCGCGCGGGCGGGGGTGTCGAAGCCGGTGGTCTACGAGCACTTCGGCGGCAAAGAGGGCGCGTACGCCGTCGTCGTCGACCGGGAGACCCGGACGCTGCACTCGGCGATCCGCAACGCGCTCACGACGCCGGGCGCCGGGTCGAGGGAGCTGTTGGAGCGCGGCGCGATGGCGCTGCTGGAGTACATCGAGCGATGCCCGGACGGATTTCGGATCCTGTCCCGTGACTCCTCCACCGGGCAGGGGCAGCCGACGGGCTCGTTCGCGTCGATCCTGAGCGACATCGCCGTCCAGGTCGAGGACCTGCTGGCCGCCGAGTTCGTGAAGAACGGGCACGACCCGCAGTTCGCCGGCCTGTACGCACAGGCGCTCGTCGGGCTGGTCGCCCAGACGGGCCAGCAGTGGTTGGACAAGAACCGCGAGCCCTCCCGCGAGGTCGTCGCGAAGCACCTGATCAACCTCGCCTGGAACGGCATGGCGAACCTCAAGCCCGAGCCGCGCTTGGTCACCGGCCACATCGATCGACGCCACGGGCGCGCCCCCAGCAAACCACCAACCGAGTAACGCGGCTGCTTCCGTCGGGTTCGCAGACAGTTCGGAGGTAGTGAGGCTGCTTGCGTCGGTATGCCGACGGAAGCAGACGCGCTGATTTCAAGTCAGGCCGGGAACCGACGCGCGGAGCCGCGTTGTGCTCTGGGCAAGGACGGACGGCGCTACAGCGACCCGAGCAGCAGTCGCCTGAGCGCGCCTGCGAGTTGATCGCGCTCGTCCGGGGACCAGCTGGTGAGCAACTCGTCTTCCAGCTCCGTCAGGGACGCAAGGGCCGCGTCGACGAGCGCGAGCCCGTCGGCCGTCAGGGCCACCTGCGCGCCGCGGCCGTCGTGCGGGTCCGCGTCCCGCGTCACCGCGCCCCGCGCGACGAGACGGTTGATCCGGTTGGTCATCGTGCCGGACGTCACGTGCGTCTCGCGTAGCAGCTGCCCCGGCGAGAGGCGGTGCGGGGCGCCTGAGCGCCTCAGCGCCGCGAGCACGTCGAACTCCCAAGCCTCAAGGCTGTGCGCGCTGAACGCACGCTTGCGGCGCTCGTCGAGGATGCCGGCGAGCCGATCGATGCGCGACCACACCTGCATCGGCGCGACCGCCAGGTCGGGCCGCTCGCGGCGCCACGCCTCGACGACGCCGTCGACCTCGTCCTCGCCCACGCTCACGAGATCACCTGTGCTCCCGCAACAGGGCCGTAGGCGCGGCGGACCGCGCGCACGCCGCTGAACAGGCCGAGGGTCTCCGCCAACTCCGCGCCATGGGCCGCCGACGCGGCGAGAAAGGCGACGGTGGGGCCCGAGCCGCTGACCACCGCCCCGAGTGCTCCCGCCTCACGCCCGATCTTCAGCGTCCGCGCCAGCCCTGGTTGCAGCGAGAGCGCGGCCTCCTCCAAGTCGTTGGTCAACACCTTGCCGACGGCGACGGCGTCGCCGGCCCGCAACCCCTCCAGGAGCTCGGCGGGGATGTCCGTGGGGCGCGGGGAGGGGTGTGTCTCCTCATCCCTCGTGGGAAGCTCGGGCGTCATCCGTGCCCGATTGGGAAGGCCGACGAAGGAGGCATACCGGAGATCGTCTGTCGACTGAGGAGGACGAACCCAATCGGGATGCGGGGGCGTCCGAGCGTCGCGAGGGATGGGGAGAGACGCCCTTAGTCGGTCGAACTCGTGGAACACCGCGGGGGTGGACAGACCGGTGTGCGACAGCGCGAACGTCCAGTGGTACGTGCCGCTGGTCATCAGCGTCGTCAGTCGCTCGCCACGCCCAACCCCGATTGCGGTGCCGCCCAACAGCATGAACGGAACGTCGGAGCCCAGCTGCGTCGCCAGCGTATGCAGCTCCTCGCGCGTCGCGCCCACCCCCCACAGCGCGTTGCACGCTACGAGGGACGCGGCCGCGTCCGCCGATCCGCCGGCCATGCCCCCGGCGACGGGGATTCGCTTGCGCACGCTCAGCCGGACGCCAACGTCGTTGCGCCCGCTGTGCGTCGCAAGGAGCCGGGCGGCCCGGATGGCGAGGTTCGAGTCGTCGGTGGGCAGGAAAGCGGAGCCCTCGCCGTGGACGGTCATCGTGAACGTGCCCGCGGGCGCGGGCTCGGCCGTCACGTCGTCGCCGAGGCTCACCGCCTGGAAGACCGTGCCCAGCTCGTGATAGCCCTGAGCGTCGGCCGCGCCGACCCGCAGGGCGAGATTCACCTTCGCGGGCACCCGCACCCGCACCGCACTGGTCACGGGTTGACCGTATCGCACCCGACCCGCCCGCCTCCTACGGCGGCGGCCCTGCTCCCCTCCTCCGCCGTCGAGACCGCGAGGGCGCCGCGGTGTGGATGACCCTCCGAGGCACCCGGCCAGGAGGGCCACCGTCGGTCACTTCTTGAGCATGCCCTGCAGCTCATCGGCTGCCGCCGCCAGCGCTGCCGCCGCGCCGCCAGATCCCGCGAGCGCGGCCTCGACCTGTTCGTTGAAAACGGTCTGGGCCGCCGAGGCACTCGGGAAGTCCCAGAACGGATTCCTGCGGGAGCGGGGTGTCACCCGCTCGTTCCACACCTTGTAGAACTCGTTGCTCGTGAACCAGTCGGCCTGGGTCCCCTCGACGGTGGCCGGAGGCTGGCCGTTCATCTCGAACGCCGCCCGCAGAGCACCGTCGTCAGTGGAGAGGAACTGCATGAGCTTGAGCTCGGCCGCACCAGTCTCAAACGCAACGAGCGGCTGGCTCCACAGCAGCGTGTCGCCCGGCCCCTCCTTTCCCGGCCGAGTGAACGGCACCATCTTCCCGGCGATGTCGGGATCCGAGCTCTGGCCCGGGATGATCCCGATGGCCTGCGGAGCATCGTCGTAGATGGCCACCTTGCCCTGGGCGAACAGCGTCCGCATGTCGTCACGGACCATGCCGGCCTGGATCAGCCCCTCATCGAGGAGCATCTTCCAGTAGTCGACCGCCGCCAGCGAGCCTTCGTCTCCCAGCGTCACCGTTGCGTCCTGCACGATGGGAGACCCGAAGGCCCACATCCAGGGAACCATGTCCTTGAGCTGCTGGACGCTCGTCGCCGGGCAGTAGGGGACGAGGCTAGAGTCGGTCCTCTTGAGCGCGCGGAGCATGTCCGTGAAGCCGTCGATGGTCGTGGGGTGCTCGGTAACGCCCGCCGCGGCGAGCAGCTCAGAGTTCGCCACGAGGCCCAGCGCAGAATGGGTCCAGGGAACGCCGTAGCGGGTGCCCTGGAAGAGGCCGGTGGACGCCACGTTCTCTGGATAAGGATCCATCGAGACGGAGGAGGGAATCTCCTTCAGCGCGCCGGCTGTGATGAGCGTGGACATCCACTCCTCATCGATGTGCGCGATACCTGAGATGGAGCCGGACCGCGCCTTGAGCACGACCTGGTCCAGATACTGGAGGTAGGGATAGGCCGAGTCCTTTACTTGGATGCCGGTCTGAGACGTGAACGTCTCGCCGATGGCGCGCAGCTTCGGTCCGGCGGTATCGCTCCCGAAGATCCAGGACGTGAACTCGACGCTCTTTGCGGCATCTCCGGTGGATGTGGGTCCGCCGTTCTCGGCGGGATTGCCACCGCAGGCCGCCAGCGCGCCCGCGCCGATGGCGGCGCTCAGACCCAGCGCTTGACGGCGACTGATCAGGAGTTTCTGAAGAGGTTCGGACATGATTGCTCCTTTGGTTGTCCTATTTGATGGAGCCAGCGAGGGCCCCGCTGACGAAGTGCTTCTGGAAGACGAGGAAGATGGCGACGACGGGCACCGAGCTGAGGAGAGAAGCCGCCATCATCTCCCCGTAGGAGTTCTGGAACTCCCCCAGGTAGGTCAGGGTCAGGCCGGCGGGAAGGGTCTGCTTCGGGGTGTCCATCAGGGTCAAGGAGTAGACGAGGTCGTTCCAGGCGCGAATGAACGCGAACATGGCGACCGCCACCATGGAGGTGGAGACGACGGGGAAGACGATCCTCACGAGGATCCGCCACTCACTGGCCTTGTCCACCCGCCCGGACTCGATCAGTTCGTCCGGAATGCCGTCGAAGGTGTTCTTCATCATGAAGACCGACAAGGGCAGGGTGAATGTCACGTACGAGAGGATGAGCCCGACGTAGCTGTTCAGGAGGCCGACCCTCGTGAAGGCCGCGTACAGGGTGAGGAGGAGCAGGACCTCGGGCACCATCTGCGCGATGAGCAGCAGATACATGAGTGAGGACCGCCCGCGGTACCGGAACTTCGAGAACGAGTATCCGGCGAGGGATCCGATGATCAGGCTGACGACCGCCGTGGCGGTGGACACGAAGAGACCGTTCAGCATGAACTGCGTCAGCTGCGGGTTGGTCACGACCTGGATCACTTGATCGAGGGTGAAATCGCGCGCCAACGACGGCGGCATCTGGAAGATGTCGCTGTCCTCGGTGAATGCGGTGAGGAGAAGCCACATCACCGGCACGAACGCGAACAGCGCGGCGATCACCACCGTGATCCAGGTAGCCACTCCGGGTCGACGATGCGAGGCGCTTCGGGTCTTCATGCGTCACTCCTCTCCTGGCGGCGCGAGTAGAGGATGTAGACGGTGGCGACCGCCGCCATGATGACGGCCCAGAGGACGCCGATCGCGCCGGCGCCGCCGAGGTCGAAGCGCTGGAAGGCCTGCTTGTACAGGCCGACGGACAGCAGGGTCGTCGACCCGACCGGGCCGCCGCCGGTCATCACCCAGGGGATCTCGAAGTGTTGAAGGCCCCAGATCGTCTCGAGCAGGAGCGTGAGCGCCATGGCGGGCTTGATCTGCGGGATGACGATGTAGGCCTGCCGCTTCCAGCCGCTGGCGCCGTCGACGGATGCCGCGTCGTGCAACTCGGCGGGGATGGCCTGCATAGCGGCCAGCAGGAGGACCATCATCCAGGGAAACGAGTGCCATACCTTCGCCACGATGACCGCGGTCATGGCGAGCGTCGGTGAACTCAGCCAGTTGGTGTCGCCTTTACCGCCCAAGAGCTGGATCACACCGTTCAGGAGCCCGAAGTTCGTGTTGAAGATCCAGGACCAGAGGAACGACACCACGACCCCAGGGAGAATCCAGGGAAGAAGGAAACCGGTCCGCCACGCGCCGGCGCCCACGATCCCGGCGTTCATGGCCAGGGCCAATGCCAGCGCGAGGATGAACGCACCCATCGTCGAGACAATGACGAATACGGCCGTGTTGCGCAGCATGTCCCAGAACCCGGGAGAGTCGAGCAGGGCCTTGATGTTGGCAAGGCCTACGAAGGCCGACTCTCCACTCAGCAGGCTCGCGTCGAACAGGGAGTACGCGAGGGACTGCACCAAGGGGTAGGCGATGACGACGAGGAAGAGCGTCAGCGCCGGCAGCATGAGCACGACGGGAAACACGGCGGCACGCCGGTTCCGTTCCGGTGGCGACCGCCGCGCGGTCCTCGGCTGGGGGGTCATCGCAGTCACTCCTCACAGCCCGCATGGCGTGCAGGTGGGCTCGCTGTAGCAGCGGATCTCGTAGATGCCCGCCGCCGTGTCTCCGTTGGTCTCCCGGATCGTTACCCTGAGCGCGTCGCAGGCGACCGGGTCGAAGGTGTGGACCACACGGGTCTGATAGTTCTCGTTCGCGGATGCCACGTCGACCCAATGACCATCCCGGCGAACCGAAACCGTGTAGTTCTTCGCGCACTGGGGGTCCCGGTACAGCGGGGGGCAGGCATGGTATTCGCGGAGGAGGTGGCCGGGGAACGTGATCTGCACCTCGGCAACGGTTGTGGGTTCGTCCCAGACCAGTTGGCTCCACTGGGGAAGCCCCTGGTCGACAGCCGAGCGCCACTGATTGGTCCGTGCATGGGGTCGGCACACGCCGTTGGTGATGTGAGACGCCGGATAGCCCCGCTGCGGGGGCTCGACGCGGAAGGAGAGCGTCGCGCCGCCACCGAAGCGGCGCAGCCGGCCCGGCGCGACCTCGTAGCCGGCCACCTGCCCGGGCGCGATCGCGCCGGCCAGCCGCCATTCGACGGTGTCGGAGACACCCTCGAGGTCGAGCCGGATGTACCCCTGGCCCTCCAACTCCGCGGAAGAAAGGCCGACCTGCCAGTCGATCCATTGGTCGACACCGGGCGGAAGCGTGAGCGATCCGATGCGGAGGGCCTCCGTGGCGACCCGGTAGTCCCAGATGCCGTCCACCTTGCGGATGCTCGCGGCGATCTCGACCGGCGTGTCGCCGGTGTTGCTCAGGCAGAAGCCGACGTGAGAGACCGGCTGTCCCTCGCCGACGGCGACCCATTGGGAGAGGCGGCGATCCAGCACGCCGGTGGTGGGGAATATGGGGTAGTCGCGCCAGTGGTCGAGGCCGTTCAGCTCGAAGGTGTCGTCGGGCCCGACGCCGGCGATGAGGGTCTCGCTACTGGACTCGACCGTCGCGAGCGGTGCGAGGTCCAGCGCGTCGGACACCGGGACGTGCGGCAGGAAGCAGCCGTCCCGGACGAGCGCCTGCTGGATGTCGGGCATGGTCTCCTTCAGGACGTCCTTGAATCCGCCTCGGGCGAGAGCGAGCGCCGCGGCCGTGCCGGTCGCCTGTCCCATGACGGCGGTGGTCCCCTGGACGCGCAGCGCGCCGAGAGCGACGTGGCTGGCGCTGATGTTGCGCCCCGCGAACATCAGGTTCTCGATGTCCTTGCTCACGAGCGCGGACAGCGGGATACCGAAGGGGCCGACGTAGCGCTGCTCCCCGAAGTTGCTCCCCTGCTCCTCCATCCGGGCGTTCGTCAGGGGTTCCGCGACCTCTTCGTACAAGCCGCCGATGCTGTGGAGGTCGATGTACCAGCCGCCGAAGGCCACCTCGTCCTCGAACGCCGGGTTCTCGCGCAGGTCGTGTTCCGTGAGGAACCTCTCACCGACGAGGCGGCGGCTCTCCCGCTTGCCCGGCACCTGCCCGATCCAGTCGAGCGCGATCGTCTCGGCCTGCGGCGACCATTCCGGATCGTGGTTCTTGTACCAGTCCCAGATACCGAGGACCTGACGGGTCAGCTCGTGACGGATCTCCTCGTTGCCGTGGATCGTATGCCACGGCGGGCCGATCTCGATCCACCAGTAGCCGCTCTTGAGGGTCTTCGCGACGCGCCCGCCGCTGCGGAAAAAGTGGATGTCGTCGTAGGAAGCGGCCCAGGGTGGAGGTGTGAACGGGACGGGATGTCCGACGTCGACCGTCTTGAAGTGGAGCGAGCTGCCCATCGTGGCCTCACTGGGCTCATCGGGGGCGCTGGGCTCTCCGAACTCGGCGTGAGACTCGATGCCGTGACGCGACTCGCAGCCAGCCACCTCCCCGAGCGTGCCGTCGCCGGTGCAGTCGATGAACACGCGCCCTTCGACGACGTATACCGTTTCGGCGTTGACGTTCCGCGCCGTCACGCTCAGGATCCGGCCGTCCGAGACCTCGGCGCCGGTCACCGGCGTGTTCAGCCGCAGCGTCAGGCCCACAGTTCGCTGAACCATGTCGTAGAGGATCAGGTCCCAGACGCTGTTGGTCCACCCGTTCTCGGTGATCCGCTCGTGGTTGCGCGCCCTGTCCTCGATCAACGCCTCGGCGATGATGCCGCCCTCGCGGGCGTAGGCGTGGAACGCGGCGGCGCCGTGAGGCGTGACCCTTACCTCCGACGACGAGTTTCCGCCCAGTACGGGCCTGTCGTGGAGGAGGACGACCTTGGCACCATGACGAGCGGCGCTGATGGCGGCCGAGACGCCCGCGAGTCCGCCGCCGCAGACCACGACGTCGTATTGCTCTCGCACTTCCTGCATTCTGTTGACCCTTCGTTGGCTCGGTGACTGAGAACGTAAGTTCGAAGCGCTTCGACTTCGAAGCGCTTCGAACGCTACCATGGGCGCAGAGGTTTGCCAATAGTTTGTTCGGACAAGAGGAAAGGCGGTCGACATGCCCTCACCCTCAGGGAGGCCGACGCGCAGAAGGCCGACTCTCACCGACGTAGCGACAGCGGCGGGCGTCTCCCTCGGGCAGGCGTCCGCCAGCATCAACGGTGCGGCCGGACCGAGCAAAGCCACCCGCGAGCGGGTGCTCGCCGTCGCCAAGAAGATCGGGTACCGGCCCAACCAGGTGGCCAGCGCTCTGGCTCGCGCCAGGTCTCAGCGCATCGGGGTGGCGTTCGCGCTCTCCCATCCCTTCCATTCCGACATCGTGGAGTGCATGTACGACGCTGCCGGCGCGCGGGGATACGAACTGGTGCTCAGCGGGTACGCGGCTTCGAGGTCCGTCAACCGCTGCGCGGAGTCCCTGCTGGACAGCCGCTGCGACGCGTTGGTGCTGGTGGGTGCCAGCGCGCTGACCGACGACCTGCTCCGAACGGCAGGACCGGCCCGGATCGTCGTGGTCGGGTCGGCCAAAGAGATCGACGGCGTCGACATCGTGCGCTCGGCAGGCGAGGCGGGCGCGCGCCTCGCCATCGATCACTTGATCAGCCTGGGGCATCGCCGGATCGCGTGCGTGGACGGCGGCGACCTGTCAGGTGCCGAATACCGCAGGACCGGATACCTGGAAGGAATGAGCGAGCGCGGGCTGGGCGACGCCGTACAGCTGGTCAGCGGTGGCGACACGTACGCGGCGGGATACGCCGCGGGCCAACGCGCAAAGGACATGAACCACACCGCCTACGTGGTCTACAACGACGAGTGCGCCATCGGCCTGATCGACGCGTTCCGCGACAGCGGACGCCGCGTCCCGGAGGACGTCTCGGTGGTGGGCTACGACAACGAGGCCGCGGCACAGCTGCCCAAAATCCAGCTCACGACGCTTTCCCAGGACTCCTCGACGATCGCCGACCTCGCCATAAGGCAGGCGGTGCGCGCGATCGAGGAACCAGGATCGCCGTCGGAACGGCTCGTGGTCCCGCCCCAGCTCATCGTCCGTGCGACGACGGCGAGCCCGCCGCACTGACCCTCGACGAGCAGGCCTCGGTCAGGGGATTGGGGACAGCTGCGCGGCCACCGCGCAAAAGGCGGCGACGTCGAGCGTCTCGCCGCGCGCCTGGGGGTCCTGTCCCGCGCGCTCGATCGCGGCGGAGGCGGCAGCGGCCGAGCCGAACAGCGGAGCGAGGGCCGCGCGCAGCATCTTGCGGCGCTGCCCGAAGGCCGCATCGATCACCCGGAAGGTGTCCTCGCGGGAGGCGTCTGTCGTCGGCGGGTCGCGGCGCTCGATGCGCACGAGGCCGGAGTCGACGTTCGGGACGGGCCAGAAGACCTTCGGGGGAACGGTCGCGATCCGGGCGGTATCGGCGTACCAGGCGGCCTTTGCGCTTGGCACGCCGTACACCTTCGAGCCTGGCAGGGCCGCGAGCCTGTCTGCCACCTCCAACTGCACCATGACAAGGCCCTTCGACCACTCGGGAAAGAGCTCGAGCATGCGCAGCAGGACCGGCACGGACACGTTGTAGGGCAGGTTCGCCACAAGGGCCGACGGCGTCAGCGGCAGCCGATCGACCTGTAGCGCGTCCGCCGCGACCACGTGCAGGCGCGCGGCGGCGTCGTCGCCCAGGCGCTCGTTCACGGTCTGCGGCAACCGGGCGGCCAGCGACTCCTCGATCTCGACGGCGACGACGCTCGCCCCCAGCTCCAGCAGCCCGAGGGTCAGCGAGCCGAGCCCGGGGCCGATCTCCAGCACGACGTCGTCCGCGGTCACCCCGGAGAGCGACACGATCCTGCGCACCGTGTTCGGGTCGATCACGAAGTTCTGCCCGCGCTGCTTCGTGGGCCGGAGATCCAACTCCGCGGCGAGCCGACGCACGGAGGCCGGGTCGAGCAGTCCCACCTCAGGCATCGGAACCCCACTCCCCGTAGGCCGCGAAGGTGTTGGCGACGAGCTGGTCGCAGAACGCCGCCAGCTCCACGTCGAGCAGCTCGGCGAGGAAGCGCACGGTGTGCGGCAGCAGGTACGGCGCATTCGCCCTGCCGCGCTGCGGCTTGGGCGTGAGGTACGGTGCGTCGGTCTCTACGAGGATGCGGTCCAGCGGCGTGGCGACCGCGGCCTCGCGCAACGCCCCTGCGGATCCGAACGTGACGACGCCCGGGAAGGAAAGGAACGCGCCGCGTGCGACGCACTGCTCGGCGAACGCCGCGTCGCCGCTGAAGCAGTGCATGACCATCCGGCCGGGCACGCCCTCGCCGTCGACCACGCGCAGGATGTCGGCGTGGGCGTCGCGGTCGTGGATCATCAGCGTCTTTCCGCTGCGGTGCGCCCAGCGGATGTGGGTGCGGAACGAGCGCTCCTGGGCCCGACGACCCTCGGGGTCACGCGTGCGGAAGTAGTCAAGCCCGGTCTCCCCGACGGCGACGACACCCGGGTCGTCGACCAGCACCTCGATCTCCGCCAGGTCATCGTCCAGCGCGGCCTGTCCCCCGGCGAGGAACCGGCGTGCGGCGTCGTTGGGGTGCAGCGCGACGGCAGCGCGCACCTGCGGGTCCGCCGCGGCCAGCTGCACCGCCAGCCGGGCGCTCTCCACGTCGCAGCCGACGTCGATCACGCGCGTTACGCCGACCTCGCCGGCCAATCTCAGGTTGTCCTCGACCGCCAGCCGCGAGTAGTCGCGGGTCGAGAAGACATGGGTGTGGTTGTCGATCACCGGGCGCGGCAGCGCCTCCGGCAGGGGCGGAAGGCCCAGCTCGTCCAGCACGCTCACTGCTGCTTCTCCTTGTCCGCCAGCGCGGCGGCGTACAGCTCCTTGCGGTTCACGCCCGTGACCATCGCCACGTCGGCGACCGCGCCCGACAGTCTCGCACCACCGGCCATCGCCTGCCGAACCAGCGCCAGCGCGTCGTCGGCCGACACCGCGACGGCCTCGGCCCCGGCGACGACGACCGTCACCTCCCCGCGCACGCCGTCGGCCGCCCAGTCGGCGAGCTCGGAAAGCCCTCCCCTGCGCACCTCCTCGTACGGCTTGGTCAACTCGCGGCACACCGCGCCGCGCCGGTCCGGGCCCAGTTCGGACGCGGCGTCGGCGAGGAACTCTGCAAGGCGGTGCGGGGCCTCGAAGAACACCATGGTGCGTTCCTCCGCAGCCAGCTTGGCGAGCCGCCGGCGTCGCTCCCCCGCCTTCCGGGGCAGGAACCCCTCGAAGCAGAACCGGTCGACGGGCAGCCCCGAGACCGCCAGCGCCGTCAGCACCGCGGAAGGACCCGGCACGGCGGTCACCCGCAGCCCGGCCTCGACGCAGCCCACCACCACCCGATAGCCGGGGTCGCTGACCGAGGGCATCCCTGCGTCGGTGACCAGCACAACGCGGCGGCCCTCTGCGACGGCGGCGACCAGTTCGCCGGTGCGCGCAGCCTCGTTGCCCTCGAAGTAGCTGACGACCCTGCCTGTCGGCTCGATCCCCAGCCGCTTGGTCAGCGTGACGAAGCGCCGGGTGTCCTCGGCCGCGATCAGGTCCGCGGACGTCAGGGCCTCGCGCAGGCTCGCGCTCGCGTCGTCGGACGAGCCGATAGGCGTCGCGGCGAGGATCAGGGCGCCCCCCGAGGGAAGGTTCATGCCCGAAGCGTATCCGGCGCGTCCGGGTGCGGGTTCATTGGTTTCGACGCCGACGAAGGCCGAGGGCAAGGAAGGCGTAGCAGCGCGAAGCGCGATCACACGGACGCTCCTTCATCGCGGTCCGGCTCAACCAGCGGGTTCTTTCGGCGCTCTGCATAGAATGCGCCTTGTGCTGACCACTTTGGAGGCCCTGCGGGACGGTCGCCTCCGCGACCGGACCTTGGGGTGGATCGTGACCATCGCGATCACCCTGATGGCCTTCGGGCTGCGCCTCTACAACGTCGGTTACCCCAACAAGGTGCTCTTCGACGAGACCTACTACGCAAAGGACGCGTGGGCCATCCTGCAGTCCGGCTACGAGCACAACTGGTCGGAGGGCGCCAACGATCTCCTCGCCAAGGGCGACACTTCCGGCATGCTGGACACGCCGTCGTTCGTGGTGCATCCGCCGCTGGGGAAGATCCTGATCGGGCTCGGCGAGCATTTCTTCGGCATGACGCCTTTCGGGTGGCGCATCGCCGCCGTGGTCTTCGGCTCGCTGCTGGTGTTCTTCACCATCCGGCTGGCCCGACGGCTGTCGCGTTCGACGCTGATCGGCGCCGTCGCGGGGCTGCTCCTGACGTTCGACGGGCTCGCCTTCGTGATGAGCCGCCTCGCCCTCCTCGACATCTTCCAGGCGACGTTCGCCGTCGCGGCCGTCGCGGCGCTGGTCGCGGACAGGGACTGGTTCCGGGGCAAGCTCGCCGACCATCTCGAGCGGCGCGGGCTCCCGGACCTCGACGGCCGCTTCGGCCCGCTCCTGCTGTGGCGGCCGTGGCGGATCGTCGCCGGCCTCCTCTTCGGCGCGGCCTGCGCCGTGAAATGGAACAGCGTCTTCATGATCGCGACGTTCGGCATCCTCGTCGTCGTCTGGGACCTGGGTGCCCGGCGGCTCGCAGGGGCCGGCAGGAGCCAGTTCTGGTCGCTGGTCATCGACGCCCCCGCCGCCTTCGTGCAGCTGGTGGTCGTCGCCGTGCCCGTGTACTTCGCCTCGTGGTGGAACTGGCTGGCCACCGACGGCGGCTACTACCGCGACTTCGGCACCACACACCGCGACGACCCTCTCGTGACCCGCTTCGGCCCAGACCTCGGCGCCCTGTTCAAGTACCACCTGGAGGCGTACAACTTCCACGTCGGCGACGGGATGATGGTCGACGCGACGCATCCGTACGAGGCACATCCCGCAGGCTGGCTGCTGATGCTGCGCCCGACCGGCATCGAGGCCGTCAATGGCATCAAGCCCGGTGAGGACGGCTGCACCGCGGCGGCAGGCACGTGCCTGCGTGTCATCACCACAATGGGCACACCGCTGTTGTGGTGGGCGGCGCTCGCCGCGATCGTCGTCGCGCTGTGGTGGTGGCTCGTCGGGCGCGACTGGCGCTTCGGCGTCCCCCTGCTGGCCATCGCCTCCACCTGGCTCCCCTGGTTCCGTTTCGCCGGCCGCCCGCTTTTCTTCTTCTACACGATCATGATCATCCCGTTCAGCTGCATCGTGCTCGCGATGGCGCTGGGCAAGCTGCTCGGCCCCGCGCATCACCCGCTGCGCAGGTTCCGTTCCATGGTCGTCGGCATCGTCGTCGCCGTCGTGATCTTCAACTTCGCGTTCATCTACCCGATCCTCACCGCCGACATCCTGACCCGCACGGAGTGGATGTGGCGGATGTGGCTGGGGAACGCCTGGATCTAGCGCTTCACGGACCGCGACACGAAGGCACGCAGCCGGCTAAGCCCCGGGAGCGTCGCGTCCGGGCCGTCTGCCATCAGCTCGGCCAGGTACCAGCCGCTGGCGGTGCCGTTCATCAGCTCGCCGCGGCCGTTGCCGCGTGCGTAGAAGCCGCCGGGGATGGCCGAGGCGCCGACGACAGGACGGCCGTGGTCGCTGGGATCGATGGCCAGGCGGCCCGGCTCGACGTCGACGGCGCCCAACTCCGCCTCGCACCAGGCCGCCAGCTCTTCGGTGGCCTGGTCGATGCGCGCGCCCGGGCTCTTCTGCCCGAGGACAAGCGCCCTGTCGCCGACGGGTCGCGTCAACCACGCGGTCGACCCCGCGCGCAAGGTCACCTCGCGCAGCGGCCGCGCCGGTGTGCACCGGACAACCGGCACCCACTGGGCCGGGGCCACGCGCGCGGCGCGGCCCCACGGGCTGACGCCGAGCGTGTCGACGACGGCGGCCCCTGCAACGGTGCCGACGTCGTGGACCCAGGCCAGGTTGTTGCGGAAGTGCACCCGCGTGAGGCCCTCTCGACGGGTCAAGTGCGCAACCGTCACGCCGTGCAGGACGTTGGCGCCAGCTGCGACGGCGGCAGCCCGCAGCGCCTGCGCGTGCGCCGTCGGATCGATCGCGTAAGCGGGGGTATGGATGGCTACGCCGTCGGGCGAGACGCGCAGCGCGGCCTCGTGGCCGGCCCCGCGGTACAGCTCGACGATGCGCCGCGACTCCTTCTCATCGCCGCCAGGAAGGGAGAGGTCGCGGAGCGTGAGCTCGCTGTGGCCAGGCGAGATCTCCCGGATCTCCCCGATGCCCGCCGTGTTGCGGCGGACGTGCTCGCGGGCGGCCTCCATGCCGTAGGCGTGGGCCATGTTCGCGATGGTCGACGCGTGCCCGACGGCGGCCACGCCGTGCCCGATGGCGGCGCTCTCCGCCTCGCCGTTGGGATCGAGGACGACCACGTCGTAGCCGCGCTGGGCAAGCCGCCGAGCCACGGTGAGCCCGGCCACCGTGGCCCCGAGGACCAGCACGTCGTGCGCCATGTCCCCACCCTATCGGCGCCCGACAACGCCGATGCGCACGGGCCCTCCCGAAAAGGCGGTCCGGTGTGTCAGAGCCGAGGGCGGACAAGTAGAGTGCCGCCGACGAAGGGAAGTCCGATGTGGAAGCTGCATAACAACGGGATCCTCGAGCCGAACGCGGTGGTGGCGCCCACCGAGCGGCTCAGTTGGGGACGCACGATCGGGCTCGGGGCCCAGCACGTAGTGGCGATGTTCGGCGCCACATTCGTGTTCCCGCTGCTGATGGGCCTGAACGCGCAGCTCGCGGTCATGATGTCGGGCGTCGCGACGCTGATCTTCCTGTTCGTCGTGAAGCACCGCGTGCCCAGCTATCTCGGTTCGTCGGCGTCGTTCGTGGGCGTGTCGACGGCTGTCTACGCCGCGGGCGGCAACCCCGCCGACCTCACCGGCGCGCTGTTCGTCGTCGGCCTGACGCTGTTCATGGTCGGCCTGATCATCCATTTCGCCGGCGCCCGGATCATCCACCGCGCCCTGCCGCCAGTGGTGACAGGCGCCGTCGTGATGCTGATCGGCTTCAACCTGGCGCCGGTGGTCGCCACCGTCTACTTCCCCGTCGACCCGTGGATGGCATTCGTCGTCATGCTGATCGTCGTCGCCCTCTCCATCGGCCTGCGCGGCTTCCTCGGCCGCATTGCCATCTTCCTCTCCCTCGTCGTCGGCTACGCGCTCAGCTGGGTCACCGATCTGGTCGCCGGCCCGCTGACCAACGCCGACGGCGCCCAGACGCCGCGCGTCGACTGGTCGGGCGTGGCACACGCGGACTGGTTCGGGCTCCCGCCGGTCAGCGACCTCGCCACCTGGACCCATGGCGCCACCACGAACGTCGTCGGCCTGCACCTGCCGCACTTCAGTCTCGGCGCGATCATCATCGCCC
The DNA here is from genome assembly GCF_016714275.1 of Tessaracoccus sp. GTDB lineage: Bacteria > Actinomycetota > Actinomycetes > Propionibacteriales > Propionibacteriaceae > Arachnia. The sequence goes on from NZ_JADJNP010000001.1 coordinate 298,131, forward strand.
TGCCCGTGGTCATCGCGCTGATCGCCGAGAACACCGGTCATGTGAAGGCCGTCGCGGAGATGACGAAGGAGGATCTCGATCCGCTCATGGGCAAGGCCATCGCGGCCGACGGCGTGGGCTCGATGATCGCGACCGCCGTCGGCGCCGGCCCCACCACCACGTACGCGGAGAACATCGGCGTCATGGCCGCGTCCCGCGTGTACTCGACGGCGGCCTACGTGGTCGCGGCCATCGTGGCCATCCTCTTCGGCTTCTCGCCGAAGTTCGGCGCGGTGATCTCGGCGACGCCGTCGGCGGTCCTTGGCGGCATCACGGTCGTGCTCTACGGCATGATCGGCCTGCTGGGCGCGAAGATCTGGCGGGAGAACAACGTGGACTTCGGCAACCCGCTGAACCTGATCCCCGCCGCCGCAGGCATCATCATCGGCGTCGGCAACGTGTCCGTTCCCCTCGGCGAGTTCCAGTTGGGCGGCATCGCGCTGGGCACCATCGTCGTCATCGGGGTCTACCACCTGGCGCGGCTCATCGCCCCGCAGCAGATGAAGGCCGAGGCCGACGGCGCCACGCTGATCTACGACGCCCCCGGCATCTACGCCGACGACGACAAGTAGCCCCTGGCTGAGTCGCCGCGCCAATGAACCCTTGCCGGAACCCTCGCTCATAGCGGCTACCGTTGGCGCCGTGGACGAACTTGAGCTGTCATTCCGGGAGGCCATGGCGCGGGTCTCCGCGCCGGTGACCGTCATCACGACCTGGGTGGACGGCGCGCCGTCGGGAACGACGGTTTCCGCGTTCGCGTCGCTGTCGATCGCGCCTCCCATGGTGGTTTTCGCACTCGACAACCGCGGCGGCATGATCGACCGGTTGCGCGCGGCGGGCCGCATCGGGGTGAACATCCTCGCGGGCGACCAGGCGGAGATCGCGCAACGGTTCGCCCGCCGCGACCTGCCCGACCGCTTCGCCGGGCTCGCCTGGCAGGAGGACCACGGCCTCCCGCGGTTCGACGGCGTGGCCGCATGGCTGCGCTGCGAGCACCTCACGTTCGAGCCGGGAGGCGACCACACGCTGGTCCTCGGCACGGTCACGGAGGCGAGCAGCGCCGACCGACCCTCCCTGGCCTACCAGATGCGCCAGTTCCGGAGCCTGTGACATTCCACTGCTTGACGCCCTGGCATGATGGAACGCATGACCAACGATCCCTCCGCCGTCGACCGCGAACTCCCTGAGGACGCTCCGGCAGCAGGACCGACGTTCATTCCTCCGGCGCCGCAACCGGTCACGCGGCCCGCGCCCGACGACCAGGCTGTGAGCTACGCACCCGAGCCGAGGTACGAGTTCGGCGCGCCGACGTTCGACCCGCAGAACTACGACGAAACCCCGCTCACCCACGGCTACCAGCCGAACCCGCAGCAGCAGGCGGCGCAGTACTACCAGGCGCCCGGATACGGCGCCGATCCGCACCATCCCGGCATGCATCTCGCGCCGCTGACGTCCTGGTACGGCCGTCCGCTGATTGACGATCCGAGTGGTCGCGACGCGCCGCTGAAGGGGGCGAGCTTCGTCGAGTCATACGCGAGGTACTGGAAGCGTGGTCTCATCTTCAGCGGCCGCGCGAGCAGGGCAGAGTACTGGTGGGTGGCGCTGGCCCACTTCGGCGGCCTGATCGGCGCCGGCGTCCTGGCGGCGGTGATCAGCACGTCGTCAGAGCCACTCGCCGGGCTGATCATGGTCCTCTGCGGCCTGTACCTCTTGGCCGCGCTCGTGCCGGGAATCGCGCTGACGGTGCGCCGGCTGCACGACTCCAACAACTCCGGCGGACTGGTGGCGCTGTCGTTCATCCCCTACATCGGGTCGTTCATCGTGGCCATCCTCTGCGCCTTGGACAGCAAGGCCGCGGGCGCACGCTTCGACCAGGTCAACAACCCCTGAGGAACGACGGCGGGCCGCAGTTCAGTGAACTGCGGCCCGCCGGAGGATCGAGGCTAGAGGATCACTCCTCGCGCTGGAAGGACATCGTCGCGGCGTAGAGGCCCGACTCCGATGGCCAGCGGGACGTGATCGCCTTCAGGCGCGTGTAGAACTTCACACCCTCCGGGCCGTGGATGTGGGTGTCGCCGAGCAGCGACTTCTTCCATCCGCCGAAGGAGTAGTAGGCGACCGGCGTCGGGATCGGCACGTTCACGCCGACCATGCCGGCGTCGACGTCCAGTTGGAAGCGACGGGCCGTGCCGCCGTCGTTGGTGAAGATCGCCGCGCCGTTGCCGAACGGGCCGGAGTTCACCAGGTCGATGGCCTCCTCGTAGGTGTCAGCGTGCACGATGGTCAGCACCGGGCCGAAGACCTCCTCGCAGTAGGCCTTGCACTCGAGCGGGACGTCATCGAGGATCGTGGGACCGACCCAGAAGCCGTCCTCGTAGCCCTCGACGGTGAGCCCACGGCCGTCGCGCACGACGGTGGCGCCAGCCTCCTCGGCCTCTGTGATCCAGTCGGTGATGCGCTGCTGGTCCTTCTTGGTGATGACCGGGCCCATGTTCACGCCCTTGTCCAGGCCGTAGCCGACCTGGATCTTGTCCGCGTGCTTCTTGACCATCTCGGCCAGGTCGGGGCCGATCCCGCCGACGGCGACGACGACCGGAAGCGCCATGCAGCGCTCACCCGCGGCACCGAAGGCGGCGGCGGAGATGTGGCCGGCGGCGAAGTCGAGGTCGGCGTCGGGCATGACGATGGCGTGGTTATTCGCGCCGCCGAGGGCCTGAACGCGCTTGCCTGTAGCGGTGCCCTTCTCCATCACGATCTCGGCGACCGGCGTCGAGCCGACGAACGAGATGGCGTCGATGCCGGGGTGTTCCAGCATGTCGGTGACCATGTGGCGGGTGCCGGAGAGGACATTGAACAGGCCGTCGGGGAGGCCGGCCTGCTTGTAGAGGTCGGCGATCAGCAGCGACGCCGTGGGCGTGGGGCTGGCGGGCTTCAGGATGAAGGCGTTGCCGGTGGCGAGCGCGACCGGGTGCATCCACATCGGGACCATGATGGGGAAGTTGAACGGGCAGATGCCCGCGACGACGCCCACCGGCTGGCGGATGGTGTGGATGTCGACGCCGGTGGCGATGTCGAACGAGTACTCGCCCTTCAGCGCCGCGTTGATGCCGCAGGCGAAGTCGAGGGTCTCGCGGCCGCGCTGGATCTCGCCAAGGGCGTCGCCGTAGTCCTTGCCGTGCTCGTTGACGATCGACTTGGCAAGGGCGTCCTGGTTGGCCAGCACGAGTTCGCGCATCTTGAACATGATCGCGGTGCGCTTGGCCAGGGAAACCTTCGCCCAATTCTTCTGGGCCGCACGGGCCACGGCGACGGCGTGGTCGAGATCGGCCGTGCTCGCGGCGAGCAGCTCGGCGTCGACCTTGCCCGTTGCCGGGTTCTCGACGGGGATTCGGCCCGCCGGCTCGCCCTCGTACGGGGCTCCGTCGATCCAATGCGTGATGGTCTGGGTCATGTGCCCTTGCCTTCCTTGTCCTGTTGCGGCTTCGCTACCGGGTCGTTTGTATAGACAATAACACCGCGATGGACGCGATACAAGCCCGATTGATAGGACAAATGCCCGTTCACGCCTGCGAGTCGGCCGACGTGGAGGATCGCACGATCAGGCGCGGCGGGATCACCACCGTCTCGACATCCCTGGCCGGATCCGCAAGGCGCCGGAGGAGCACGTCGCCGCACGCCCTCCCGACGTCGAGCCCGCGCGCATCGACGGTGGTCAGGTCCAGGAAACGCGATCGAGCGAGCAGCGAGTCGTCGTAGCCGGCCAGCGCCACGTCGACGGGCACCTCGCGGCCGCGCTCGCGTAACGCCGCCCGTGCGCCGAGCGCCATGGTGTCGTTGGCCGCGAAGACCGCGGTGACGTCGGGATGCCGGTCGAGCAACTGAAGCGCACCCTGGTAACCGCCCTCCTCGTTGGTCTCGACCCCCTCGCCCGCGTAACGCGGCTCCTCCCCCGCCGCGGCCACGTCGTCGAGATAGGCGCCCAGCCGCATTCGGGCCGAGCCGCCCAGCCCGGTCACGTGGCCGATTCGTTCATGCCCGCGCTCGCGGAGATGCCCCATGACGAGCCGGACGCCCGCGGCCTCGTCGCTGACGACGTGGTCGGCGCCCGCGACGTCATGAAGGCGCGTTCCCAGCAGCACCGTCGGGACCCCCAGTTCGTCGAACGCGTGCCCCGGCTCGCCGGCGATCAGAAGCGCATCCACCTGGCTGTTCAGGAAGCCCTCTACGGCGTTCACCGTCCGGCCACCGACCTGATAGTGCTCGCGCACCGCGACATGCAGCTCCTCGGGGCCGACGATCTCCCGCAGGCCGTGCAGCAGGGAGACGAACCAGGGGTTCTGGAAGTCGTCGATGACGAGTCCGACCACTCGGGTGCGCCGGGCCGCGAGCGTCGCCGCGGCACGACTGGGCCGGTACCCCAGGCGCGAGATCGCCTCCCGCACCGCGGTCCGCTTGGGGTCGCTGACCAGCGGGGAGTCGTTGAGGACGAGCGAAACGAGCGATTTCGACACGCCGGCTTCCCGGGCGACGTCGTAGATCGTCGGCCGCGACGAGGACGAGGGCTGCTGCTTCGGCATGACAAGGGCGATTGTGCCATAGCGCCCGGGACCGACCGAACCGATTGACAGGACATTTCAGATGTGGTCTACTCATTCCTACTTGGAGCGGTCCAAGTATTCACAAGATCATCATCAAGGAGGATGAGTTGACCATCGGTGTCGCCGTCATCGGCGCCGGAATGGCGGGCAAGTCACATGCCGCCGCCTATCGGGTAGCCCCTACCCTTTACGAGTCCACACTGCCCGACCTGCGGTACGTCGCTATCGGCGACATCAACGCGGAGCTCGGGGCAGCAACGGCCAAGCGCTACGGCTACGAGCGCTCGGTCACCGATTGGCGGGAGATCGCCGCCGATCCGTCCATCGACGTCGTCAGCGTCGTCATCGCCAACAGCCTCCACCTCGACGTGGTCAGGGGACTGCTTGAGGCAGGCAAGCACGTCCTGTGCGAGAAGCCGTTGAGCGACACCCTCGACTCCGCCCGCGAGATGGCGCGCCTAGCCCGCGCGGCCAGCACCATCGCCCGGATCGGCCTCACCTACCGTCGCCAGCCAGGCCTCGCCGCGATCAGGAAGTGGATCGACGACGGCACGCTCGGCAGGGTCCTCCACTTCAGTGGGCGCTACTGGTGCGACTACGGGTGCAACCCGCAGGGCCCGATGAGCTGGCGCTATCAGGGGCCCATGGGTTCGGGCGCGCTGGCCGACGTCGGCAGCCACCTCACCTACCTGTCGGAGTTCCTCTGCGGCGACATGCGCGCGGTGCGGGGCGGGGCCTTCGCCACCGCCATCAAGGAACGCCCACTGCCGCTGGGCGCCGTCGTCGGGCACGGCCTCGCCGCGGTCTCCGACACCTATGAGCCGGTCACCAATGACGACTACGCCTCGTACACCGCCCAGTTCGCCGATGCCGTCGGCACGCTAGAGGTGTCGCGCGTGGCCGCCGGCTACCCGAACGCCCTGGACATCGAAGTGTTCTGCGAGAACGGCGCCGCGAGCTTCCACCAGGACACGCCGTCGCAGATCCGGCTGTTCCTGAACGACGACGAACCGGGCAAGAACGGCTACCGGACCGTGAACCTCGGCTCCGACCACCCCTACCTCGCGGGCGGGCTCCCCATGGACGTCTCCGGCGTGGGCTTCGGCCAGAATGAGGGATTCACGTTCCAGGCGCGGGCGTTCCTCGAGGAAGTCGCGGGTGTCGACGAGGCGCGCTCGCTGCCGCGCAACGCCTCCTTCGACGAAGGGGTGCACAACATGGAGATCCTGGCCGCCGTCGCCCAGTCGGCCGCCGCCGACGGAGTGGAGGTGACGCTGTGAGGCTCGGCGTCTATAACGCGGTCCTGCACGACCGCCCCCTCGGCGAGGCCCTGAAGGTGATCGCGGGCTTGGGCCTGGAGGGCATCGAGATCAACTCGGGCGGCTTCCTCCCCCCGACCCATATCCAGGAGATCGACGAGATCGTCGCGGATCCCGCCGCGGCCCGGAGGTACCTGGCTCAGTTCGACGGCACCGGCGTCGGCATCGCGGGCCTGAACTGCAACGGCAATCCGTTGCATCCGAACCCGGAGATCGGCGCCAAGCATGCCGACGACGTTCGTCGGTCCATCCGCGCCGCCGCTGCCCTCGGGCAGAACCGCGTCGTCACGATGTCCGGTCTTCCGGGCGGCGAACCCGGCGCCACCTACCCGAACTGGGTGGTCAACGCCTGGAACTCTGCCGCCTTGGACGTGCTGGACTACCAGTGGGACATCGCGGCGACGTTCTGGTCGGAGATCGACCAGCTGGCCAAGGACCACGGGGTGAAGGTGGCCCTGGAGCTGCACCCGCAAAACGTCGTGTTCAACGCGCGGGACGTCCGGAAGCTCGTCGATCTCACCGGCGCGACCAACGTCGGCGTCGAACTGGACGCCTCGCACCTGTTCTGGCAGCAGGCCGACCCCGTCGCCGTCGTCCGTGATCTCGGCCCGCTGGTCTTCCACGCCGCGGCGAAGGACATCCGGATCAACACGGAGCACGCGCGCCTCAACGGCGTCCTCGACAACGGCTTCCGCCGCCTCTCGCCCGACGAGCCCCGAACCAACCTCGGCGGCGACGAGTGGGCAAACGAGTGGCCGAAAGACTCGTCATGGGACTTCGTCGCACTCGGCAAGGGCCACGACACCGCTTACTGGGCGGAGTTCATCGCCGCGCTCCACGACGTCGACCCCGAGATGTGCCTGAACATCGAGCACGAGGACACCGAACTCGGCCGTATCGAGGGCCTCGAAGTGGCCTCCTCCGTCCTGAAGGACGCTTGGAACCAGTACCTGACCACCAACCCGACCGCCACGAGGAAGTGACGCCATCATGAAATTCGCCAAGATCAGAACCATCCTGTGCGGCCTGGCCCTCGCCACCGCTTTGACTGCCTGCGGCAACACTGCCGGCACCCCGTCGGGCGGAAACACCGGCGGCACCGGCAACGCCGAGAAGCCCAGCATCACGATCGTCTCCAAGGCCATCGCCGGCGACTTCTGGATCGTCGCCCGCGAGGGTGCCGAGAAGGCGGGCGCGGACCTGGGATACGACGTCGCCTGGGTCGGCACCGACACCGAAAACGAGGGCGAGAAGCAGCTCAATCAGCTGGAGGCAGCCGTCAACAGCAAGCCCGCCGGTATCGGCTTCGCCGCCCAGAACGGAGCCGAGGAGGGTGCGCCGCGCATCCTCGACAAGGCCAAGGCGGACGGCATCAATGTCGTCGCCTTCGCCGGACCGATCGCATTCTCCGATGTGCCGATCACCACGGTCTCCTCCAACAACGAGAAGATGGGACAGATGGCCGCCGAGAACCTCTCCGCGCTCATCGGCGGGAAGGGCAAGATCGCGATCATCACCAACGGCACCGTCGGCGACGCGGCGATCCGGCGGGACAGCTTCGTCGACTGGCTCAAGGCCAACGCGCCCGACGTCGAGATCGTCGACATTCAGAACGGCGAAGCTGATCGCGCGAAGTCGATGGACAAGGCCCAAGCCATCCTCCAGGCACACCCTGACCTCGCCGGCTTCTACGGAACCTCCGACAACGGCACCATCGCCGCGGGCGACGAGGTCGCGAGCAAGGGGCTCGACGTCAAGGTCGTCGGTATCGACGCCTCCCCTGACCTCATCACGATGCTGAAGTCCGGCGACATCGACGGGGTCGTCACGCAGAACGCCTTCGACATCGGCTACCAGACTGTCAAGGTTCTCGCCGAGGCGCACAAGGGGAACATGCCCGCGAGTGGCTTCATGGAGGTCCCCTCGGTGTGGGCGACGGGAGACAATCTCGACGATCCGGCAGTGAAACAGGCTCTCGGCCAGGGGTAGTAGCGAGCATCTCTCCCGGGGGCGGCGATCCGCCTCGCGGTTTCCACCGCCCCCGGGTCTCCCCGCACAGCTCCTCAAGAAAGGACATGTCCGTGACCGACAGCACGCTCCCCTCGCTGACGAGGGAACCACTGGGCAGAACTGGCATGGAAGTCAGCCGAGTTGGGTTCGGAACCGGCTCGATCGGAGGCTTCTACGGCGAAATGGACGACAAGCGCGCAGCCGAGATCGTCGAAAGGGTGTTGGAGCTGGGCATCAACTACATCGATACGTCCACCTACTATGGCGAGGCCGAGCGGCGCCTGGGCAAGGCATTGGCGGGCCACCGCGACGACATCTACCTTGCGACGAAGGCCGGCCGCTACGGCGACGACGACTTCGACTTCAGTCCGAATGCGCTGCGCGCCAGCCTGGAGCGAAGCCTCGGCCTGCTGCACACCGATTACGTCGACGTCTTCATGCTGCATGACATCGAGTTTGTTCCTCAGGAAGAGATCTTCGCCGAGTCGCTGGATACGCTCCGAGCACTCAAATCAGAAGGTAAGTGCCGGGCAATCGGCATCAGCGGGTACCCGATGAAGACCATGTCGCGCGCGGTAAGCGAAGCCGAGGTGGACGTGGTTCTCACCTATGCCCACGGCACCTTGCTCGACGACTCGATCACATCCACCCTCGGCCCCCTGGCAGACGAGCACGGCGTGGGGCTCATCAACGCGGCCTCCCTAGTCATGGGGCTCCTCACGCCGAACGGGGCTCGCGCCGACAGCGCGCACCGCGCGTCAGCAGAGGCGAAACGCGCCGCCGAGAGGATGAGTCAGATCTGCCGGGTCCACGGCGCAGACCTCGCATTCGTCGCCAACCAATACTCGATCCAACAGTCAGGCTGCGTCATGACGATGATCGGCGCAGGATCAGAGCGTCATATCGAGGAGGCGATCGTCGCCGCCAGCACGCCCATCGACGAGGCTCTCCTGACCGAGCTGCTCGCCGTCCGGCCCCCCGTGGAATCCCGGCAGTGGCTCAGCGGCCTCGAGGAGAACAACTAGCATGCAGGCCGTCGTCTTTCAGAATGGCGTACCGGTCATCGCTGAGGTTCCCGAGCCGACAGCGGGCACAGGCGAGGTACTCGTCGCGGTGGAGTTCTGCGGAATCTGCGGCTCCGACCTTCACGTCTCCGCCCCCGGGTACCTAGACGGAACCATCATGGGTCACGAGTTCGCGGGACGCATCTCGGCGCTGGGCGCGGGTGTCACTGGCTGGAGCATCGGAGACAAAGTTGCGGTCAACCCAAACGGAGTCTGGTGCGAGACCTGTCCACGATGCCTGGCTGGAGAGAGCAACCTCTGCCTCAACCTCGCGAGCTACAGCGTTGGACAGGCAGTGCCGGGTGGGCTTGCTCGCCTCGTCGCGGTTTCCGCGCGTCGGCTCGTCAAGCTCCCGGGCGACATGACAACAAAGCAGGGCGCCTGGCTGGAGCCATTGGCCGTGGCGGTCCGTGCCGTGAACCGGGCCACACTTCGCCCCACTGACATCGTGCTGGTGCTCGGCGCCGGACCTATTGGACTCCTCGCCACGGCCGTTCTGCGCGCGCGAGACGCAGCGAGGATCGTCGTCATGGAGTACTCCGAGGCGCGGCGTCACACGGCGTCTGCAATGGGCGCCCACCGCGTGATCGACCCTACCCAGGAGGACCCCGACTCCGTTTTCCGCGAAGAAGGTGCTCCCGACGTCGTCATTGAGTGCACTGGTGCACCCGGCGGATTCGGGGCTGCACTCAGGCTCATCCGCCCGGGCGGCACCGTCGTCGTTGTCGGCTACTCCAAGAAGACGCCGACCTTCCGCACGGAGGACCTCCTGTTCAAGGAGATCGATGTCCGCGGATCGTTCATCTACCGGAATGAATGGTCCGAGGCCGTGGAACTGCTGTCCAGGGGATCCGTCGACATCGAGCCGCTCACCTCGGGTGTGCTCCCCCTTGAGGATGCGCTGAAGGCGTTCGACCTCATGAAGACCTCCAGCACCGCGCTCAAGTATCTCCTCACCGTCGATCGGACTGACCGGTGAGCACGCACAACAACATTCTTCTCAAGGAGACAACATGGTGAAGATCCTGCTCGACCCCTCGATGTACCACCCTCACCTCACGGTGGCAGAGGAACTGCAGAAGGCCGCAGACCTCGGCTACCAGTACATCGAGCTCTCGCCTCGCGCGGACTTCCACGAGTGGCACCACTACCCCAAGGTCGACGGCGCGGAAATCGCCCGCGTGAAGAAGGCCGTGGCCGCCACAGGTGTGAAGATCTGGTCGTTCAACCCCGTGTTCAACTGGGCGTCGCCCGACGAACAGGAGCGTGAACACCAGGTGCGCAACTGGAAGCGCCTGCTGGAGATCGCCGAGGACCTCGAGGTCCCCCTGATCGCCACCGAGTACTCGGGCGACCCGAACCAACCGGTGCGCAGCGAGGGCCAGTTCTACAAGTCGATCGAGGAGCTGATCCCGCACTTCGAGAAGCGGGGCCTCGAGTGCGTCGTCGAGGCCCACCCGTACGACTTCGTCGAGACCAACGACCGGGCGGTACAGATCGTGCGCGGGGTGAACAAGGACTGGTTCAACTACCAGTTCTGCTTCCCGCACATGTTCCACCTGTCGCAGGGCGGGACCGACGCCGTCGGCCTGATGGAGTACGCAGGCGACCGGCTGCGGCACCTGCACGTGGCGGACGTGTTCAACCATCTCGCCAACGTCGGGAACCGGTACATCATCAACCCGCCAGGGGTGGATGCCCGGATCCATCAGCACAACGAGATCGGCAACGGCGAAGTCCCGTGGGGTCCCGCCTTCGACCACCTCCGCTCGATCGGCTACGACGGCACTGTCTCCGTGTGCGTCTTCGGCTGGGAGGAGGATGCCGACGCCATCCACGTCAGGATGCGCGAACGCATCGAGTCCGAGTTGGGCTGAGGTCGGAGAGGCCGCCCGTCCCGTGGGGCGGGCGGCCTCCTACTGCCTCGGCCTCGCCTGGGCCTTCCTCCCCGCTGACTTGAGCGTGATCTACCCACACAACCCTCACCGAACGAACGCGACTCTTCACCACCGGTTATCCACAGGAAAGCCGAGACTGAAAAAGTTGTCCACAAAACGCGCGCAACGTGAAAGATGCGCAATTACCGTTATTTAATCGTTATCAATAATCACGCCTGAAATCTCTCAAAACGGGTAGCAAACCGAACAAACACCCGATACAATAGAACACATGAACGGTAACCTACGGAACCTCAGCCAGCAGTTCCTCACTGCCGCCTGGAACACCGCACGCACCCACACCTCCCGCGACCAGGCGCACCGACTCGAAGAGCTCCTGACCGTGCTTGATGAGACCCAAGCCCAGATCGCCGGCCTACGCCTCCACCTGATCCACGAAGCCCGCCTCAGCAACATCGACACCGTCACCGATCACATCCGCACCTCAACCAGGACGACCACAGCGCAGGCCACCGCGACGCTGAAACTGTCCTGGGACCTGGCCGAACGATTCGGTCACATCGCACGAGCGTTAGAGAACGGTGTCGTGTCGCTCGCCCAAGCCGAAGCGATCGTCGCCGGACTGAAGAAACTCCCGAACACCCTCACCCGCACGGACCTCGAAACCGCCCAAGCCACCGTCCTCGGGTACGTCGATGCACTCGGACCCAAAGAGCTCCAGACACTGGCATCCCGCATGGTCGAAATCATCGACCCCACCGGTGCGGAGCAGACCGAGGCCGAGCGTCTCGCCGCAGAGGAACGACGCGCCCACGCCGGACGGTTCTTCAAGCTGCGCCCCGACCAGCACGGCTCCCTCACCCTCACCGGGAGACTTCCTGTTGCTGCTGCGGCAACACTGACTGCGCAACTCGAGGCGTTGATGCCGCCCCTGTCGTCCTACCGCGGCGGCGATGAGCTGCCCACCCCCGACGCCCGCCGCGCGGACGCGCTGGTGCTGCTCGCCGAGACCGCCGCCAGCACCGGTGAAGTGCCCGCGCACGGGTTCGACCGGCCCGCCGCGAAAATCACCATCCCGCTGGCCACGTTGACCGACCGTCTCGGACCCGCCGCAGTGTTAGATGACGGACAGCCGATCTCTGCGGGTGAAGCCCGCCGGCTTGCCTGCGACGCCGACATCATCCCCATCGTCCTCGGCCCGAAGTCAGAGATCCTCGACATCGGACGCTCCCAGCGGCTGTTCACCAAAGCCTTGCGCCTCGCCCTGATCGCCCGTGACCAGGGCTGCGCGTTCCCTCACTGCGACACCACAGCCGCCGTCTGCGAAGGACACCACATCGTCCCGTGGCACCACGGCGGCCAAACCGCGTTGTCGAACGGAGTCCTGCTCTGCCCCCACCACCACCGCCTGGTCGAACCAGACCCCAGACAGTCCGAACATTCCCAATGGCGAGTGTTCCTCGACAAAGAGACAGGGAGGCCGTGGTTCACCCCACCCCGACACATCGACCCCGCACGACGGCCGCGGCAACACCGACGATTCCTCCTCAACGACATCACCCTCACCGAACCCGACGACAACCCCCACGACACCGGACCGCCCCGTTCATACGGCAACGGACCGTCCAGCCTGTACAACGGCGCACCATCCAGTCCGTACGGCAGCGGACCACCCTCAGAGGCACCACCCTGCCCACACGACGACGTCGACCCATGGCCACACACCCGGCCCGCCGCCCAGACACCCAACCCCTGGCACGCCGAAGAAGACACGGGCGCCGAGCCCGTGGCGTAAAGCCGGGCTGGCACGCGCGGGACCAGGAAGCCATCACAGCCACCCGGAACACCGATCCCGGGACGAGACTCGGACGTCCCTCAGCTTCGAATAGCTCCGGATGAGCCGCGCATCTCGAGGGTCGCGACGCCGAGGTGGGTGCGGGCGGGGAGCGCGGGGTCGGCCAGGCGCTCGATCAGGAATCGGCCGGCCTGGGCACCCACGGCGAAGTTGCCGCTGTTGACCGAGGTCAGCGAGATGTGACGGATGTGTGCAAGGTAGGTGTTGTCGTAGCCGACGATCGACAGGTCGCCGGGGACGGAAAGGCCCAGGTCGTCGGCCGCCGACAGCGCGCCGATCGCGACCATGTCGTTGAACGCGAAGATCGCTGACGGTCGCTCGTCGCCGGTCAGGAGCCGCCGGGCAGCGGCGTACCCGCTCTCCTCACTGCTGCCTCCCGCGACGACGAGGCCTTCCGCGTCGAGGCCGGCCTCAGCGATGGCGTCACGGAACCCCTGGGCGCGGAGGCTGCCCACCTTGCCCGGACCGCTGAGGTGCACCATCCGGCGGTGGCCGAGCCCCAGCAGGTGACCGGTGGCCTCCCGCGAGCCGAGCAGATCGTCGTTGACGACGACATCCACGTGGGGAAGCTCGGGTTCGAGCGTGCCTGCCAACACGACGGGCACCTCCCGCGAGGCCACTTCCAGCGCCGCCCACTCCGTGTTCGTGCCGACGATGACGAGACCGTCGACGTTCTGGGCCAGCAGCTTCTCCACCGAGCTGACCCCGACCCCCTGGTCCAGCCGGCTGTCCGCCAGCAGCGGGGACAGCCCTGAACCGTGCAACGTCGTCGTGAGGCCCGCGAGCAGATCGACGAACCACGGGTTGCCGAGGTCGCTCACCACCACGCCGACGGTGTCCGACCGAAGCCGCGAAAGCGCGCGGGCCTGACGGTTGGGCCGGTACCCCAGTTCATCGATCGCCTGCAGCACCGCCGCCCGGCTTGCCTCCCCGACGCGCCCCTTCCCCTGCAGCACGAGGGAAACGAGCGACTTCGATACGCCGGCGTGGCGTGCGACGTCGCGGATCGTTGGCGGCCTCTCGACACGCGGTCCAGGTTCGGGCATGCGGTCAGACTAGTGGTGTGTTGCGCGGGACCCGCGCCCCCACTAGGCTGGAACGGTCCAACACCGTCCAGCACAAGTGACGCATGCACCATGAGAGGAACCACGATGGCCCAGCGCGACATCGGCGTAGGAATCATCAGCCTCGGCTGGATGGGGCGCCTCCATGCCCGCAGCTACCGCGGCCTCCAGGAGCGGTTCCCCGAGCTGGGCGTCCGCACGAACCTCCTCACGGCCTGCGACACGGCGGAGGCGACGCGCACGGCCGCGGTCGAGGAGATGGGCTTCGCGCGTGCGGTGGCCGACTACAACGAGGTCCTCTCCGACCCGGAGATCGACGTCGTGTCCATCTGCTCCCCCAACTTCCTGCACCGCGAGATCGCCCTCGCGGCGGCCGCGGCGGGTAAGCCGTTCTGGATCGAGAAGCCGATGGGGGTGACCGCCGCCGAGTCTCGCGACATCGCCACGGCAGCCGCGCAGGCGGGGCTGATCACCTCCGTCGGGTTCAACTACCGCCATGTCCCCGCCATCGAGAAGGCCCGCGAGCTGATCCGCGGCGGCCGCCTGGGCCGCATCCACAACGTGCGCTGCTGGCTGATCGCCGACTACGCGGCCTCGCCCGACGGTCCGCTCACCTGGCGACACGGCCGCGCGGCGGGCGGCAGCGGCGTCGTCGGCGATCTGATGAGCCACGGCGTCGACCTGGTGCAGTACGTCGTCGGCCGCATCGAGGCGGTCACCGCGACCACAGGAACCTTCATCACCGAGCGCCCGGTCCCCGCGAAGGCCGGGTTCGGACACTCGGGCTACGAGCTCTCCGGCGAGATGGGAAAGGTCGAGAACGAGGACTATGTCAGCGCACTCGCCCGCGTCGAGGGCGGCGCCATCGCCACCCTGGAGGCCAGCAGGGTCGCCGTCGGCCCCCGCGCCGAGTACGTGCTCGAGGTCTATGGATCCGAGGGATCGCTGCGGTGGAACTTCGAGCACCTGAACGACCTCGAGCTGTGCATCGGGCGCGACAACGAGTTCCCCGGCTACACACGGGTGATGGCCGGCGCGAACTTCCCTTCCTTCTCCCGCTTCCAGCCGAGCCCGGGCACCTCCATGGGATTCGACGACGCCAAGGTCGTGGAGGCCGCGCAGTTCATCGAGTCGGTTCTGACCGGTAGGCAACTGGCCCCCTCGGCCGCTGACGCCTGGGCCGCCGCCGAGGTCGACGAGGCGGCCATGCGCTCCGCCGCGGATGGCCGCTGGCACGACGTCCCCCACGTCGACGGAATCCTCACCTGGGGCAACTGAACGCGAAACGGCGGCGCCCCGCAGGCCTGAGGCCTGCGGGGCGCCGTCGTTTCCGTCAGATCAGTTGATGACCTTCTGGACCTCTTCCGAGTCGATGTTCTCGGGCGTCACCCAGACGGACTCCGACACGACGTTCTTCTCGGTCGGGGTCTCACCCTTGGTGGCCGCGATGAGGATCTCGACCGTCTTCTGGCCCATGCCGAAGGGGTTCTGCACGATCACGCCATTGATCTTGCCCTCCTTGAGGAGCGTCAGCACATCCGGGGAGGAGTCGACGCCGACGATCTTGGTGGGCATGCCCTTGGCGGCAACCTCATCGGCGATGGCGATGGTCGAGTCGTCATCGGTGCCGAAGAAGCCGACCAGGTCGGGGTGCGCCTGCAGGATGCCCTGCGCCTTGTCGCGCGACTTCGCCGGATCCGACTCGCCGTTCTGGATGTCGACGATCTCCATGCCGGGGGCGTTCGCAGCGAGGTAGTCCTTGAAGCCGTCGCGACGAGCCGCGGCGGTGCCGACCTCGCCGTGAGCGATGATCGCGACCTTGCCGGTGCCTCCGGTCAGGGTGACGAGTTGCTCGGCGGCCTGCGCGCCCATGCCCGCGTTGTCCGACGCGACAGTGGCGATCGGGACATCAGACCCGGCCAGCGGCGTGTCGAAGATGACGACGGGGATGTTCGCGGCCTGGGCGGCGTCCATCAGGCGCGGGGCGCCGTCCTGCGCGCCGTCCTGGGGAGCGAAGCCGATACCCGCGGGCTTCTCGTTGATGGCGGTCTCGAGCTGGTTCAGCTGCTTGTCGCCCTCGGACTCGGTGTCGGGGCCGTTGAAGCTGACCTCGAACCCCTCGGCCTGGCCGGCCGCGATGGCGCCCTCCTTGACCTTCATCCAGTACTCGGCAGAGTTGGCCTTGGCGATCAGCATGATGCGCTTGCTGCCGCCCTCGCCGCCACCGCCGCCGGTGTTGCCCGGATCCGGGGTTGCGGCGTTGTTGTTGCAGGCGGTGAGGCTAGCAACCAGCAGGAGGCTGCACGCTCCTGCGATGAGCTTCTTCTTCACGATTGTGTCTCCTTTTCGTCGTGAGAAAAACAGGGTGGATATATCAGGGGTGACCGACTGCGGTCACTCCTCCTTGCCGCCGCGGCGGCGGATGTCGACGTAGACGGCCAGCAGGACGACGACGCCGAGGACGATCTTCTGCCACTGGTCCTGGACGCCCATGACGGTCAGGCCGTTGAAGATGGTCTGGATGGTCACGGCGCCGATGACCGCGCCGAAGATCGACGCACGGCCACCGCGCAGCGAGGTACCGCCAATGACGGCCGCGGCGATGGCGTACATCTCGTAGCCCTGGCCGAGCGTGGGCTGCGCAGCCGAAAGACGCGACGACATGAGGACGCCGGAGATGCCGGTGAACAGGCCACAGATGACGTAGGCGAGGACCTTCCAGCGGTTGGTGTTGACGCCCGAGATGCGGGTGGCCTCTTCGTTCGAGCCGATGGCGAGCGCGTAGCGGCCGATGGGGGTCTTGTTCATCATGATGCCGGCGATGACCGCCAGGATCGCGAGGATGAGGACGCCGTTCGGCAGGCCGGGGATCAGCTGCCCGACGGCGATCTGGTCGAATCCCTCGACGCTGCGCAGCGAGATCGTCCTGCCGTCGGCGAGCACGAGCGCCGCGCCCCAACAGACCATCATCATGGCCAGTGTCGCGATCATCGGCTGCATCTTCACGTAGGCGACGAGGAAGCCGTTGATCAGGCCGAGGAGGGCGCCGGCCGCGAGGGCCCCGAGGATGCCGACGATCATCGGCATGCCCGCGCCGGTCTCCTTGGCGATCAGCGTGGCGCCGAAGACCGACGTCGCCGCCATGCCGAGGCCGGGCGTCAGGTCGATGCCGCCGGTCGCGATGACGAACGAGAGGCCGAGGGCCTGGACGCCGGTGACGACGGCCGCGAGCAGAAGGGACGATACGTTGCCCCAGCTCGCGAACTGCGGCTTCATCATGGTGAAGAAGATGGCGAGCAGCACCAGCACGAGGACGACGAGGCCCTGCTGCAGGAACTGCCGGTAACGCTCCGGGATGCCGCGAGAGGCGGGGGCGGCAGTGCTTGTCTGGGTCATCACGCAACCTCGTTCTTGTCGTCGTCTAGGGGGATGAATTGGGTGGCCAGCTCCATGATCTTTTCCTGCGTGGCCTCTTCGTTGGACAGGATTCCGGTGATCCGGCCGTTGCACATCACGGCGATGCGGTCGGACATCCTGAGGACCTCTTCCATCTCGGAAGAGATCATGATGATCGACTTGCCCTCATCGGTGAGCTTGTCGAGAAGGTCGTAGATCTCCTGCTTGGCGCCGACATCGATGCCTCGGGTCGGCTCGTCGAAGATCAGGACGTCGCAGTCGCGCTCCAGCCACTTGGCGAGGACGACCTTCTGCTGGTTGCCGCCGGAGAGGTTCTTGATCCGCTGGCCGACCGACGGCGTCTTGGTCCGCAGGGTCTTCGCCCACTTCTCCGCGGTCACCTTCATCTTGCCGTCCTGCAGGAGGAAGGTCTGTGTGTACTTCGGGATGGAGGCCAGCACCGTGTTCGCGGTGACGTCCTGCGCGAGGATGAGGCCGTAGCGCTTGCGGTCCTCGGACAGGTAGCCGATACCCTCCGCCACCGCGGTCTGCGGGTGGTTGATGTTGACCTTCTTGCCGTGGATCGTCACCTCGCCGCTGGTCTTCGGATCAGCGCCGATCAGCGCGCGGGCCGTCTCGGTGCGGCCAGCGCCCATCAGCCCTGCGAAGCCGAGCACCTCGCCCTTTTCCAGGGTGAAGCTGACGTCGCGGAGCAGCGGCGCGGTCGAGAGGCCCTTGACCTCCAGCACCGGGGCCGTATGTTCGCGCGGCTCGGGCCGAACGTTGGACTCGATCTTGCGGCCGACCATCAGCTGGATGATGTCCGGGATGGTGAGCGTCGACGCGTCTCGGGAGGTGACGAGTTCGCCGTCGCGGAGCACGGTGACCTGCGTGGACAGGTGCCGGATCTCCTCCATGCGGTGGGAGATGTAGACGACGGCGGTCTGATCGTTGACGAAGTTGTCGATGATCCGGAAGAGCGCCTCGACCTCGGTCTCCGTCAGCGCGGCCGTCGGCTCGTCCATGATGAGGACCGACGAGTTGAAGGACAGAGCCTTCGCGATCTCGACCATCTGCTGGGCCGCGACGGTCAGCTGCCCGACGGGCACCTTCGGGTCGATCTTGACGCCGAGCCGGTCGAGCAGCTCCGCCGCCTGCCGGTTGAGGGCCTTGTCGTCGTTCAGCAGGCCGCCGAACATCTTGGGCTCGCGCCCGATGAACATGTTCTGGGCGACGGTCAGGTGGTTCATCAGGAAGAACTCCTGGTGAATCACGCTGATGCCTGCGTGATGGGCCGACAGCGGGTTGGGGAGAACGATCTTCTCCCCGCGTAGCCGGATCTCACCCTCGTCTGGTTGGTAGATGCCAGACATGATCTTCATGAGCGTGGACTTGCCCGCCCCGTTCTCCCCGACAAGCGCATGCACCTCACCCGTGCGCAACGTGAAGTCCACGTTGCTGAGGGCGCGTACGCCGGGGAATATCTTGCTGACGCCGTCGGCCTCGAGCAGGATCTCCCCCTTGCCTTGCGGGGATGCGGAGTGGATTGAGCCTGGTGCTGCTGTCATCCTCAGCCTCCTTGCTGGTCATGTTGTGCCCGGACGTTACCTCAGTTACGGGCGATTCCGGCCCGCATTCGGCTCAACCGTGCTGCGCAATGTTTGCAAACCCTGCACCTCACTGTCAAGGCTCCGGGCTGACAAAGGTGTCACTTTGGTAGCACATTGCTGCGATGCGTAGCTGATCCAGTAGCAGGATGCCAGCGACGGAGCCACCCAGCCAGCGACACCCCGTGATCGTTACCAGATCGAGACTCGAGATCTCGGTCCCGACGAAAACCGTACCCGTGACGGTCCGGCGGGACGACGCCAAACCGACAAAGGTATCGCACTTGTTCAGACATGCGCGAGCTCGGCGGCCTGCTTGACACCGGGCTGCGAGCAAGGCGACCTGTCAAACCTAACCTTGCACGATCTACTAGTTCTTGATAATCTGCTAGTCAATCGAGGCCGAGTCCGGCGTGTCACCGAACAACGGAGTTCCCGGCCCGCCTCCTCGCCCGTTCACAGACAGGACCTGAACAGCCATGACCGTAAACGTCGCCGTTATCGGCGCGGGGATGATGGGCAGCGACCACGTGCGCCGCCTCGCAACCAAGATCGCAGGAGCACGCGTCGGCGCCATCGTCGACGTGGACCTCGAACGCGCGGGTGACCTGGCCACCGAGATTGCCCGCGCCCACGGCGGTGGCGACGTCGTTGTCTCGGACGATCCCTACGCGACCATCTCCAACCCCGCCGTCGACGCGATCATCATCGCCACCGGCGACGACACCCATGCCCCCCTGTGTCTCGCGGCCCTCGACCGCGGCATCCCGGTGCTGTGCGAGAAGCCGCTGGCCCCGACCGAGGCCGAGTGCCGGCAGGTGGTCGACCGGGAGATCGCACACGTCGCCGCCGGGGGCCACCGCCTGATCTCCGTCGGCTTCATGCGCCGCTTCGACCCGGGCTGCGTCGAGCTCCGCGCGGCCGTGGAGAGCCAGGAACACGGACCCGCGCTGATCACTCACTGCCTGCACCGCAACGTCGCCCCCTACCCCGGCGGCAGCGACCACACCATCACAGGGTCGGCGGTGCACGAGTTCGACTTCATCCCGTGGCTCCTGGGGGACCCCATCGCCGAGGTTGCCTGGCTCGGCTCCCGCTCCTCCGGCCGCACCACGCGCCGCGACCCCCAGCTGCTCCTCATCCGCACCGCCGACGACGTGCTGACCACCCTCGAGATGTTCGTCTCCGCGAGCTACGGCTACGAGGTGGGATGCGAGGTCGTGTTCGAGCGCGCCACACTCTCGCTGGCCAACCCCACCGCCGTCACGCGGCGCGCCGGTCGCGCCCTCGGCTACGAGCTCCCCAAGGACAGTATCCCGCGCTACATCGCCGCGTACGACGTCGAGGTCCAGGCCTGGATCGACTCGGTCATCCGCGACGAGACGCCCGACGCCCGGCTCGCCTCCGCCTGGGACGGGCTACTGGCCACCCGCGCCGCCAACCGGATGGTCGAAGCGATGGAGGCCGGCGACGGCCGGTTCCTCGCCGTCGATCCCCTCATCGCCCCCGAGATCTACCTCTGACACGAAGGACACCCCACCATGCACATCGGATTCCTCACCGACGCACTCGCGCACCTCACGCTCGACGAGGTGCTCGACAAGGTCAAGGAGCTCGGCCTCACCGAGGTCGAGATCGCCACCGGGAACTGGTCGAATGCCCCGCACATCGACCTCGACGCCATCGTCGACAGCCCCGAGCTCCAGGCGGAGCTGCAGCAGAAGCTCGCCGACCGCGGTCTCGCCCTCGGCGCCCTGAACGCCAGCGGCAACGTCCTCGACCCGGCTACCGGCCCGGAGCAGGCCGAGAACGCGCGAAAGACCGTCCGGCTGGCACAAGCCCTCGGCATCACAAAGATCGTCATGATGTCCGGCCTCCCCCCGGTGAACCCGACCGACCTCGTCGCGCCGTGGATCGTCACGTGCTGGCCGGCTGAAAACGTGGGAAACCGCGAGAAGCAGTGGGAGACCGCCATCGCCTTCTGGCGCGAGTTCGCCGCCTTCGCCGCCGACCACGGGATCGAGCGGCTCGCGCTCGAGATGCACGGCGACCAGCTCGCGTACAACGCGCCGACCCTCCTGCGCCTCCGCGCGGAGATCGGCGACATCATCGGCGCGAACATGGACCCCAGCCATCTGATGTGGATGGGCGCCGACCCGATCGCGTCGGTCCGCCTGCTCGGCGACGCGATCTACCACGTGCATGCCAAGGACACGAAGATCGAGGAGAGCGTCGCCGTGCGCACGCGGCTCGAAACCAGCTTCTTCGACCACGTCGCCGAGCGCTCCTGGAACTACGTCACGCTCGGCGAAGGACACCCAGGAGGAACTGCCTTCTGGTCCGACTTCGTGGCGGCGCTCGCCGAGGCCGGCTACGACGGCGTGCTGAGCATCGAGCACGAGGACGAGTCGTACTCGCCCGAAGCCGGCCTCACCAAGGCGGTCAGCGTACTTGAAGAGGCGCTGGCGTAGACCCGATCCGAGGTTCGGGACGACGGCCCGGCCCGGCGACGGTAGATACGGCTGCCGTTACCGGGCCGGGGCTGTCGTCTCGCGGATGGTCAGCGACGTGGGCACGAGGGTCCCGCGCGGAACGGACCGGCCGACGGCGCCGTCCAGCAGGTCCTGTGCCCGCTCGAACGCGAGCTGCGCCAACCGGGCCGGGTCCTGGCGGATCGAGGTCATGCTGACCGATGTCCGCGACGCGATCTCCGAGTCGTCGATGCCGACGATGGAGACGTCGTCGGGAACCTTGATCCCGCGCCGCAGGAAGACCTCGAGCAGGCCCAGCGCGCAGCGGTCGTTGAACCCGATGATCGCGGTCGGAAGCCGGTCCGCGCCGAGGAGTTCCTCTGCCACGACGGCGCCCGCGTGCTCGGTCATGCCGCCGTGCATGATCCGCACCTGGTCCTCGAGCCCGTGGGTCGCGGCCGCGCTCCGGAAGGCGCGCTCCCTATCGCGGCCGGCCGGTGCCGTCGGCGACGAGAGATAGATGACGTCCCGGTGGCCGAGATCCTTGAGGTGGCCGACAGCAGCGGTCATGCCTGCCAGGTCGTCCGAGGCGACCCACGGGATCTCGGAGGCCCGGACCTGCCTGCCGACCGAGATTACTGGGACGCGCTGAGCGAGTTCGACCAGCTTGCTCTCGCTCATCAGGGAGGAGATCAGGACGAGGACACCGCTGCGGAAGGCCACGAGGCTGTCGATCGCCTCGCGCTCGGAGCGGTCCTCCGAGCGGCCCGAGAGGACGAGTTGGCTCATCGAGTCGGCCATCGCCCTGTAGAGGCCGTCGACGAGCTCCAGCTGGAAGGGCTGTCGAGTGTCGAAGCAGACGCCGACGTTGGTGGGGTTGGCCGCCCGCAGGCCCCGCGCGCCCTCGTCGCGCACGTAGCCGATCTCGGTGGCGACGTCGAAGATGCGCTGACGGGTCTCGTCGCCGACGCCCGGCTCGCCGCGGAAGGCCAACGACACGGACGCACGCGAGACGCCGGCCTTGGCTGCGACGTCGAGCATCGTCGGGCGCCGTCTCCTGGGGTCCGACATCCACACTCTCCTGGTGGGCTCTTTACTGCCCTGTCCCGGCAGTGACAACAGGGATCACCTTACACGGGCACCCCTCGGCGGCGCCGCGGGGACCGTACGCCGTCGCCATCGAAGCAGACTTCCTCTCAGATTTACCTTGCACGATCTAGCTCTTCTTGTTAGCGTCGCTAGTGGGCGTTGTGAACAAGCAGGGAAACCACCGACGCCCGCTCATCCCCCAGCTTGACGACAAAGGAGTCAAACGGAATGAAGAAGCTCATCGCGGGAGCGGTCGCGACCGTCGTCTCGCTCATCGGCCTCGCCGCCTGCCAGCCAGACGCAGGCACGCCGGGCACTGCCGGGACACCGGACGGCGGCGGCAGCGGCAAGATCCAGATCTCGATGATCGGCAAGACGACCGACGATCACTTCGCCTTGATCAAGGCCGGCGCCCTCGCCGCGGGCGAGGCGCTCGGCGCCGAGGTCACCTACAACGCGCCGGACAGCTCGAACGAGGGCGACCGCCAGCTCAACATGCTGCAGACCGCCCTCAACAACAAGCCGGACGCCGTCGGCATCGCGCCGCAGGACGGCATCCAGGACGGCGCACCGACGATCCTGGAGCAGCACTCCGACATCCCGTTCGTGATCTTCGACACCCCGCTGCCCGGCTCGGACGTTCCGATCGCGACCATCTCCTCCAACAACAAGGGCATCGGCGCGCACGTCGCCGAGGAGATGTCAAAGGTCTTGGGTGGCACTGGCAAGGTCGCGCTGATCACCAACGGCATTCTCGGCACGGCCGCGGAGCGCCGCGACGGCTTCACCGAGTGGCTCGCCGCCAACGCCCCCGGCATCGAGGTCGTCGACATCCAGGACGGCGAGGCGGACCCGGCCAAGTCGCGCGACAAGGCGCAGGCCCTCCTCCAGGCGCACCCGGACCTGGGCGCCATGGTCGGCACCGGCAACTACTCGACCATCGCCATCGCCGACGAGATCATCGCCCGCGGCTCCAACGCGAAGGCGTTCGGCATGGACGCCGATCCCGACGTGCTCACCCTGATGCGCGAGGGCAAGGTCGCGGGCATCGTGGCCCAGAACCCCTATGACATGGGGTACCAGACGGTCGAGATGCTTGTCGCGGCCACGAAGGGCGAGAAGCCCGCGGAGAAGCTGGTCTACACTGACTCGGTCTTCGTGACCCCCGACAACCTGGACGATCCCGAGATCAAGAAGACCCTCGGGCTCGAATAGGAGCCTTGTCGCTGGCGGCCCACCGTGGGGTGGGGTCTCCCCGTCGGACAAGTGACTGCCCCGGCACGCGCCCTTGCGTGCCGGGGCAGTTGCATGTTCGACCCCGACTTGACCCCACGATTTGAACCGCTCTAGACTCCACCTAGAGCGGTTCAAAGATCGACGCTCCCCACAACTCCACGGCACCGCGACCCCGCGCCCACCACCACGCTCATAGAAAGCTGCGCCCATGTCCGCCAAGGCACGCAACACTGATCCCCGCTACTCGACGCTCGCGGTCGGCACCGCACCCGACTCCTGGGGCGTCTGGTTCCCCGAGGATGACAAGCAGGTCGGCTGGCAGACCTTCCTCGACGAGGTGGCCGAGGCCGGCTACGAGTACATCGAGACCGGCCCGTTCGGCTTCCTCCCCACCGATCCCGAGACGCTGCGCGCGGAGTGCGCACGGCGCGGAATCACCGTCGTGGCGGGCACCCAGTTCGGCGTGCTGCACCGCGACGAGGACTGGGACCAGACCGAGAAGGACATGCGCGCCAACGCGGAAGTACTGAAGGCGCTGGGCGCGAAGTTCCTCGTCTACCTCCCCCCCATGCTGCGTGACCTGCAGACCGGCGGCTGGGCCGAGGACCCCAACCTCACCGACGAAGAGTGGGCACGCATCGCCCGCAACGCCAACAAGCTCGGCAAGCTCCTCAAGGAGGACTACGGAGTGACCATGGCCGTGCACCCGCACGGCGACTCGCACATCGAGACCCGCGAGCAGATCGATCGCTTCTTCTCCGAGACCGATCCGGAGTACGTGTCGTTCTGCCTCGACACCGGCCACCTCGAGTACGGCGAGGTCGACACCGTCGACCTCATCAAGACCTACCCGGACCGGATCGGCATCGTGCACATCAAGCAGATGGACCCCGAGGTCGTCCAGCGCGTCCGCGCCGAGGACCTGTCCTTCGGCGAGGCCGTCTCGCTGGGCGTATGCGTTACGCCCGACGGCGGCCAGCCGAAGGTCGGCGCCGTGATCGACGCCCTTGCCGATCTCGAAAAGGACCTCTACGTCATCGTCGAGCAGGACCTCTACCCCTGCGCGCCGGATGTCCCGCTCCCCCTCGCCATCGAGACCCGCAAGGTGCTCGCCGAGAACAACCTCGGCCTGCTCTGACCACCCCACCCACCCTCATTCCCAAGGAGCACACCCCATGACCGAGCAGCTCTCCGTCGCCGTCATCGGCGCCGGCATGGCAGGCCGCAGCCACGCCAACGGCTACCGCCAGGCCAACACCATCCACGGCGCGGGCCTTCCCCAGATCCGCCTCGCCGCCATCGCCGACATCAACCTCGACCTCGCGCAGGAGGTAGCCGACCGCTACGGCTTCGAGAAGGCCGTCGCCACCTGGCAGGAGGTCGCCGAGGACCCGACGATCGACGTCGTGAGCATCGTCGTCGGCAACTCGCTGCACCGTGAGGTCGCCGAGGCCATGCTGGCCGCAGGCAAGCACGTGCTGTGCGAGAAGCCGCTGGCCGCCTCGATCGAGGACGCCGAGGCCATGGTCGCGGCAGCAGAGAAGGCGACGACGGTCGCCGCCACCGCGTACTCGTTCCGCCGCAACCCCGGCATCGAGGCCATCCGCGACCTGCTCGCCTCCGGTGAGCTCGGCGCCCCCGCAATGGTCGAGGCGCACTACCTCGCCGACTACGCGGCCGATCCCGAGGGCCCGATGAGCTGGCGCTTCCGCGGCCCGCTGGGTACCGGCGCGCTGATCGACCTGGGCGCGCACATCATCGACCTGGCCGAGTACGTCTGCGGCCCGATCGTGTCGGTCGCCGGCGCCGAGCTGTCGATCGCGATCCCCGAGCGCCACCTGCCGATGGGCAACGTCATCGGACACGACCACGCGGAGCTGTCCGACGAGGTCGAGGCCGTCACCAACGACGACTCGGTGGCCTTCACCGCGAAGTTCGAGAGCGGCGCCATCGCGACCTTCCGCGTGTCCCGCGTCGCCTACGGCACCCCGAACGACCTGGCCATCACCGTCACCGGCACGCAGTCGCGCGCCGTGTTCGACTGGGCCCGCCCCGCCGAGTTCATCGTCAGCGACAAGCAGCCGAAGGGCAACACCCAGGGCGACCGCGTCGTCTACGTCGCCCCGAGCACCGCCCGCGTGTTCGACGACGCGGTTCCGATGCCCGGCGGCAACATCTCGTTCGGCTACGGCGACCTGTTCATCTACCAGACCCGCGCGTTCCTGGACCAGGTCCTCGGCCGCGAGTCGACGCTGCCCGCGTGCGCCACGTTCGCCGACGGCCTCCACACCATGAAAGTGTGCGACGCGATCGTGCGCAGCGCCGCCGACGAGGGTCGCAGCACCCTCGTGTGAGAGACCCCGGGAGGCCCGGCCGAGGAGACCGGCCGGGCCTTTCGGCTACATTTCTGGGTGATTGCGGGGTGACCGATGGCCAGTAAGACCGTGACGATGCAGGACATCGCCACCGAACTCGGGGTCTCGCGCGCCCTCGTCTCCATGGCCTTTCGCAACGTGGCCGGCGTCAACGAGCAGACGAGGGAGCGGATCCTGGCAGCCGCCGACCGCCTCGGCTACCGCGTCAACCGCGTCGCCTCCCAGTTGGCGAGCAAGGCGAGCGACACGTTCGGTGTGTTCCTGCTCGACTTGCGCCAGGACGTCTACGCCGACATGTTCGACGGCATCCGTGACGTCGCCGACGCCCGCCAGCGGCACCTGGTGCTTGCCGTCGGATCGATCGACGGCCAGCGCGACGCCGAGGCGCTGGACAACCTCCTGCAGTCGCGCGTGGACGTCGTGATCGCCACGGGGCTTCTGCTCGAGGACGACGCCGTGCGCGCCTTCAACGAGCACGTCCCGCTGGTCAGCGTCGCCCGCCAGATCGACGGCGTCGACAGCGTCCACTCCGACAACCTCGCGGGGGCGACCGCCGCGACGGAGCACCTGATCTCGCTCGGGCACCGCAGGATCGCGTTCCTCGCCAACCCGCAAACCTCCGGCTACTTCGACCGGCAGCGTGGCTACCTCGCGGCGATGGCCGCCGCGGGCCTTGAGCCGCACGTCGTCGCCTCGCACTACTCCCGCACCAAGGCGGCAGCCGACATCGCGCCGGCCCTCGCGCTGCCGCCGGCCCGGCGCCCGACAGCGGTGTTCGCGCACAACGACCAGGCGGCGATGGGCGTGATCGACGCCATGTCCGCGCGGGGTCTGCGCACCCCGGACGACATCTCCGTCGTCGGCTACGACAACACGCCCGTTAGCCGCACGCCCGGCATGCAGCTGACCACCGTCGACATCCACGGCGAGGAGTTGGGCCGACTGGCCGCCGAGGCCGCGTTGCGCCGTCTGGCCGATCCCGATGCCCCGGCCGCCATCGTCGCCTCGACGCCGACGCTCATCGTCCGCGCGACGACGGCGCCGCCGCCTACTCTGCCCTGAGCTCGGCGATCCGCACGGGCCGGCCCGTGGCGACGGACCGCACGCACGCCTCAGCGAGGTACAGCGCCTCCAGCGCCTCCGCCGGGGTGCACGCCGTCGACGAGCGTCCCTCGATCACGTCCAGGAAGTGCGCCAGCTCGGCGACGTAGGCGTCCTCGAACCGCTCGTGGTAGATCAGGTACGGCTCCGCCTGCTGCCAGGAAAGGACCGCCTCGGCGGTGACCAGCGGGGCGCGGTCGTCCAGGCCGACGAACCGCCCACCCTCGGAGCCGTGCAGCTCGAGCCGGACGTCATGGCCCGCGCCGTTGTTGCGACTGGCGCTGACGACGGCGACCATCCCGTCGTCGTAGGTGACGATCGCGCTGCCGGAATCGACGTCGCCGTTCTCGCCGAAGTACGACTCCCCCATGTTCGACCCCACCGCGTAGAGGCTGACCGCCTCGCGGCCGGTCAGCCATCGGATGGCATCGAAATCGTGGCTGGCGCAGTCCTTGAAGAGGCCGCCCGACGTCGGCACGTAGGCGGCAGACGGCGGCTCGTGGTCGAAGGTGGTGGCGCGCAGCGTGTGCACGAACCCGAGCGCGCCTCCCTCGTAGGCGGCCTTGGCGCGGGTGTAGCCCGCGTCGAAGCGGCGCTGGAACCCGATCTGCACGGGCACGTCGGGCACCCGGGCCGCGTGCTCGACGACGGCGCGGGTGGTCTCGATGTCGAGTGCGATCGGCTTCTCACAGAACACGGGCAGCCGGGCGTCGAGCGCGCGGTGCAGCAGCTCCGCGTGCCGCGACGTCTTCGCGGTGATGACCACGCCGTCGAGCCCTGGATCGAAGGCCTCGTCGACGGTGACCGCGCGGGCCTTCGTCAGCCTCGCGGCCAACTCGGCGGCGCGGCCGTCGACGAAGTCCGCGAGGAGCAACTCGGTGACCCGGGGCATCGAGTCGAGCCGAGTGGCGTGCGCGGCGCCGATGATCCCGGACCCGACGAGCGAGATCCGCATCTCAGTACTCGATCTTCTCGCTGACGCCGCTGTGCAGGCTGCGCGTGGCCGCCTCGGCGATCGCCTGCGCCTTGAGGCCGTCAGACAGCGCCGGCTCGATCGGCGCGCCGGCCTCCAGCAGCTGAACGAAGTGATCCAGCGCGAGGGCGTAGGTGGGCTGCATGCGGTCGAACCAGCCTGCGGGCATGCCCGACTCTATGACCTGGCCCGCACCGTAACGGGTCACGGTGCGCGTGCGGTGCGCCTGCGACTGGACGAGTCCGGTCGAGCCGAGCACCTCGAGACGCTCGTCGTAGCCGTAACCGGTTCGGCGGTTGTTATCGATCTGGATGAGGGCGCCGTTGGGCAGCTTCAGCACGCAGACGGATGTGTCGACGTCGCCGTATTCGGCGAGGCGAGGCTCGGCCAGCGCGGACCCAGTGGCGAAGACCTCGACCGGGTCGGCGCCGGCGATCCACCGGGCGAGGTCGAAGAAGTGCACGGTCTGGTCACGG
Source organism: Tessaracoccus sp. (assembly GCF_016714275.1). GTDB lineage: Bacteria > Actinomycetota > Actinomycetes > Propionibacteriales > Propionibacteriaceae > Arachnia. The sequence continues at coordinate 326,702 of NZ_JADJNP010000001.1, forward strand.
AACTGGCCACCGGAGACCTTGATGTACTCAAGGGGAGGGACGACGGGTCCGCGGCTGGTCAGCTGGATCAGCTCGACGGCGCCCACGGAGCCCTCGTCGACGATGCGCTTCAGCTCGGCGTGATCAGGGTCGAAGCGGCGGTTGAAGTTCACCATCACCTTTGCGCCCTTCGCGTACTCGACAACCTCGCGCGCGCGCTCGAGGGAGAGGTCGATGGGCTTCTCGCAGAGCGCGGCGACCCCGGCGTCGACGGCGGCCTTGAGGTTGGCGGCGTGAGTGTCGGTGGAGGAGGCGATGAACACGGCATCGACGCCGTCGATCGCCTCGTCCACCGACGACGCGGCCTTCGCCCCGTACTGGCCCGCGATCGCGGCGGCTCGATCCGCGGCGGCGTCATAGACGGACACGAACTCCACCAAAGGGTTCTCGGCGAGGTTTCGGGCGTGGACCGAGCCGATGAACCCGGCACCGAGGAGGGCAAAACGCTGCATCGTGGGATCTCCTTCATGGATGTTGCGTAACGGCGGCCTCGGGCTGAAGAGACCGCGACAATTGGACTACACTGGACCGGTCCAGCATATGCTTTCCGAGCAGATTCCGCCAAAGGAGAAAACACCATGAAGATTGCCGGAGCCCCGATCAGCTGGGGCGTGTGCGAAGTCCCCAACTGGGGCTACCAGATGACGCCCGAGCGCGTGCTGACCGAGATGCGCGAGATCGGCCTGACCGCCACCGAATTCGGCCCGCAGGGCTGGCTGCCGCTCGACGCCGAGGAGCGCGCCGCCGTCGTCAACGAGTTCGGGTTGAAGCCGGTCGGGGCGTTCTTCCTCGCCGTCATGCATGACCCCGAGTTCGACCCCATCCCGCAGGTCGAGCAGGAGCTCGAAGCCTTTGAGGTCGCGGGTGGCGAGTTCCTCGTGCTCGCGGCCGACTCCGGCCAGGAGGGCTACGACGACCGCCCCGTCCTCGACGAGCAGGGCTGGGCGACGCTTTTCAACAACCTCACCCGCATCCGCGAGGTCTGCGCCGCCAAGGGCGTCACCGCCTGCCTGCACCCGCACTGGGGCACCATGGTGCAGAACGTCGACGAGGTCGTGCGCGTGCTCGACAACTCCACCGTCGGCCTCTGCCTCGACACGGGTCACCTGACCGCCGGCGGCGCTGACGTCGTCGACCTTGTCGGGAAGTACGCCGACCGCGTCGACATCGTCCACGCAAAGGACGTCGACAAGGCGCTGACCGACAAGCTGCTGCCGGGCGAGCTGACCTGGAGCGAGGGCATCAAAGCGGGCATGTTCACGCCGATCGGCCAGGGTGACATCGACTTCGCCGCGATCGTCACGCTGCTCGACGACGCCGGCTTCGACGGCTACTGGGTGCTCGAGCAGGACATCATGCTCGACGAGGAGCCCCCGGCCGACGGCGGCCCGGTCGAGAACGCGAAGGCCTCCTTCGCCGCCCTCGCCGCCCTGGCCTGACCCGACTCGGGACACATCCCGGCAGAGTCGAGTGGATGCTGGACGATGCTGCACCGTTCCAGCATTTGACGTAGGCTGATCCCGCCGTCGCGCTCGAAAGGACTCGCCGTGGACATCTCCAAGGCACGCAACACCGATCCCCGCTACTCGAAGCTCACGATCGGGGTGTGTCCCGACCAGGGTGCGCGCGAGTACGTGGCATCCTTCGGCCTCGGCCTCGCCTGATCCGGAGGGATGACCCGCATGATGAACAAGCCCGCGCTCTACGCGGCCGGGGCCCAGTGACGCTCCCGCCGCGCGAGCTATCGGGGCGCGCGCCCACCATCCGCGACGTCGCGGAGCGGGCGGGAGTCTCCAAGTCGCTCGTATCCTCCGTGCTCCAGGGAAAGGGGCGCGTGAGCGACGCGAGCCGCCAGGCCATCCAACAGGCGATCGCGGACCTGGGCTACCGCCCCAACTCCCGGGCCAGGGCGCTTTCGCGGCAACGCTCCGACACCGTCGGCGTCATCGTCAACGATCTCAGCAACCCGTGGTTCATCGACCTCCTCGCGGGTCTCGCCACCACGCTGCACAGCTCGGGCCTTTCTCCCCTGCTCACTGACCGGGCCACCGACCACCGGATCGGCGTCAGCTCAATCACGAAGCTGCTCGGCCAGAATGTCGACGGCCTCGTCCTGGTCGGCACGATGCACGATGACGAGGCCGTTCAGAAGGCGGCCGGTCAACTGCCGATCGTGCTCGCGGGGACCCGTGACCCGAAGGTTCCTGGCACGGACATCGTCGTCGACGACGACAGGGCAGGCGCCCGTGCCGCGACGGAGCACCTGCTGGGACTCGGCCACACCCGGATCGGGCACCTCAGCGGACCGGACGAGATCGGCGTGCTGCGGAGCGCCGGCTTCCAGGATGCGATGCAGGCCGCGGGCCTCGACGCCGACGCCTACCACGAGCCCGCCGGCACCAGCGAGGAGGTCGGGTACGCCGTCAGCAGGCGGCTTCTCTCCCTACCCGTCCGTCCGACGGCGCTACTCGCCTTCAACGATATGACGGCCATCGGGGCGCTGTCGGCCGCGTTCGACCTCGGTCTGAGCGTGCCTACGGACCTTTCCCTGATCGGCTACGACAACACGTTCGTCGCGAAGATCCGGCACATCTCCCTGACCTCGGTCGACAACGGAAGCTTCGCCGTCGGGGCCCAGGCGGGCCGCTTCCTCATCGAGCGGCTGGCCACCCCAACGCTCCCCCAGCGGATCCACCAGGTGCCCGCCGAGCTACAGGTCCGCGGCTCGACCAGCACCCCGTACGCGTGAGCTCTTCGCTCCCACTTGGGCGTCTACGCGCCTGGCGCCGGCGTGCCTAGAATCTCCGGCACATCCACCCCCAAGGAGAACCCATGGCACCCCGTCCCCCACTCGCGACCCATGGGGCTACGCGCGCCGTAGCTCTCGTCACGGCGGTCCTGGCCTGCCTGCTCGGCCTCGGCGTCTCGCCGACGGCGCAGGCCGCGACGACATACGCGCTGAGCGGCACCATCACCTTCCCCGCCAGCGCTCCCGCCTCCGTGCGCAAGGCACTGGACCTCACGACCGGGAGCACCGACACCACGGGCGTCTACCTCTCCGTCTACGGGCCGGTCGGCAAGCCGTCGGCGAAGAACCGCTCCCTCGATCTGAAGCACCCCGACGTCGCCTACGTCGAGTCGACGGGCAGATGGTCGGTCACCGGCCTGGAGAGCGGCGACTACTACGTCACGATCAACGCCTGGCTGCCCGGCGGCGGCTCGGCGAGCGGGTACAGCACCGACACGCCGATCGCGATCACCGGCAACACGTCTCTCGGCACCACCGCGTTCACGGAGCAGGCCCGGCTGCAGCCCTCCTTCGGGTCCTGCCGCAACCGCCCCATCTACAAGATGTCGGCCAGGAACGTGGCAACCAGCAAGGAGTACTCCCTCCAGCCTGCCCAGGCCGGCTGGGACGACCCGGACTTCGTCGGATGCCCGGGCGACGCCTCCTTCGGTGTCTACAGGTTCGACGGTGCCCCCGTCGGCACCTACATCGTGTGGGCGGAGTGGCAGGAGGGCGCGACGACGGTCCGCGAGTACTTCCGGGGAGAGAAGCACACCGTCGAGGTCCCCCGGATCGACTTCGGCACCCCGAACGAGGCCGAGGCCACACAGCTGGCGCTCAAGCCCTGGGAGAGCACGCAGATCACCATGGCCGTCGGCTTCACGAGGGCGGTCTCGCCCGGCGCACCTGCGATCACCGGGACGACAAAGGTCGGCTCCAAGGTCGCGGCCCAGCCTGGCGCCTGGACGACGGGAACCGGCTTCACCTACCAGTGGAAGCGCGACGGCAAGGCCATCGCAGGCGCGACGGCGTCCAGCTACACGGCCGTCGGCGCCGACGCGAAGAAGAAGCTCACCGTCACCGTGACGGGCACCAAGTCCGGGTACCGGTTCGCGACGGCGACCTCGGCGGCCAAGACGATCGCGCCGGGCACGTTGACGACGACGAAGCCGAAGATCGCGGGCACTCGGAAGGTCGGGAAGACCCTCACCGTGACCCGCGGCTCGTGGACCGCCGGCACAACGTTCAGCTACACCTGGTACCGCAACGGCAAGACCATCAAGGGCGCGACGAAGTCCAGCTACAAGCTGACGAAGGCGGACGCGACGAAGACCATCAAGGTCAAGGCGACCGGCAAGAAGAGCGGCTACACGACCGCCTCGCGCACGTCGTCGGCCACCTCGAAGATCAAGAGCTGAGCCTAGTGTCCCGCCGACTGGTTGCGGCGTCAGCCGTGTAGCAGCCGTACACCCCACGGGCGGGTCGGCCGGAATACGGTTGAGACCATGGACCAACGGGGCGAGGTCGGGACGTTTCTCCGCAGCCGACGCGACAGGATCACACCGGAGCAGGCCGGGATCATCGGCGGGGGACGCCGTCGGGTCCCCGGGCTGCGCCGCGAGGAGGTGGCCACGCTGGCCGCGATCAGCGTGGACTACTACGCGCGGATGGAGCGCGGCGACCTGCGCGGGGTCTCCCCCGAGGTGCTCGACGCGCTCGCCCGCGCGCTCCACCTGGACGACGCCGAGGCCGACCACCTGCACGACCTCGCCCGCGCGGCCAACCCGCAACCGCCGGGGAGGCGCAGGCCGCGTGCGGAACAGACGGTGCGACCCAGCCTGCAACGGCTGGTCGACGCTGTCACCGGCGCCCCGGTCTGGGTGCGGGACCGCCGAATGAACCCCATCACGGCGAACCTGCTGGGCAGAGCGCTTTACCAGCCGATGCTGGACGACCCCGCCGGCCGCGGCAACACCGCCCGGTTCATGTTCCTCAGCCCCGCCTCGCGGCTCTTCTTCCCGAACTGGGAGCGCAGCGCCGACGACCTCGTCGCGACACTCCGGACGTCCGCCGGGCAGCATCCGCGAGACAGGCAGCTCACCGACCTGATCGGGGAGCTCGTCACCCGCAGCGACGCCTTCCGGCGGCGCTGGTCCGCTCACAACGTGCGATATCACCGCACGGGCATCAAGTGGATCCGCCACCCGGTCGTCGGCGACCTGGAGCTGACTTATGAGGCCATGGAATTGCCGGGCAATCCCGACTGGCTCATGTTCGGCTACACTTCCGAACCCGGCAGCCCTACCGAGGATCGCCTGAAGCTGCTCGGCAGCCTCGCCGCCACGCCGGCGAGCCCCTCAGGCAGCTCCGTTCACCCCGACCCGACGCCCCAGGCCGGACGGTTCACTGACGGCAAAATCTGACCGTCGGTCGGGATTTGATTCTCGGGTGAATGGTGGTTTGCGTTGAGGTGTCACCCCAACCGGGGAGGCATACGTCGCCCGAAGGGCGACACCCACGAAGTCGTGCGGAGTGCACGGCATCAGACCGTGTCCTGCACCATGCACCGAAAAGAGCGGACATGTTCAAGCACTCCGCAACTCGTACTCACGAGACCCGCACCCGCGCCGCCTCCGGCGCGTCCACCCGCGCCGCCTCTGGTGCGCGCGCCATCACGGCCATCTTCACCGTCGCAGCGGTGATCCTCGGTCTCGGGGTCGCTCTGACCCTCACCAACAACATCTGGCTCTTCGGCCTCGGCCTCGCTCTGATCGCCGGCACCCTCGGCGTCGCCACCTCCGCCACCGCAGAGGTCCGCGCCGAAGTACGCGCGACCCGCTGACAGCCATCCCCAACCGTCACAAAGGGCGGGCACCCCACAGGGTGCCCGCCCTTTCGTCGTGCCCCTCAGTTCACGCACCGATGCCAGGATGAGCCACTCCGAACGCAGCAAGGAGAGCACGGGGTCGGCCTTGGGGCTCCGGCCCGACACCCGGACGCGTCGTTCGCTTATAGCAAAACCTGACCGACGGTCGGGATTTGATTCTTTGTCCGCAGCCAGTTAGCGTTGAGGTATCACCCCAACCGGGGAGATAGTCGCCCCAGACGGGGAGACACACACAAAGTCGTGCGAGCGCACGACAACACATCGTGTCCGCCCGCACCATGCACCGAAAGGAGCGGACATGCTTAAGCACTCCGCAGCTCGTGTCAACGAGACCCGCACCGCGACCGCCTCTGACGCGCGCACCATCACGACCGTCTTCGCCGTCGCCGCGGTGATCCTCGGCCTCGGGGTCGCTCTGACCCTCGCCAGCCCCCTCTGGTTCTTCGTCCTCTTCCTGACCGTCGTCGGCCTCGGCGTCGCGTCCGAGGTTCGCGCCGCGCGCCGATAACCACCCCGACCCAACAGAGGGCGGGCACCCCACCGGGGTGCCCGCCCTCTGACGTCGTCGTCAGTTCAGGTACTGGCGCTGCGGCTGCTTCATGCCGACGTACCACTCCCGCGCCTGCTGCGTGGATTCGATCCGCGACACCTCGGAGATCGGCACGTCCCACCAGCTGGAACCGGGCGGGTTGGGGCCGTACAGGTTGGTCTCGATGTGGATCATCACCGCGACATCGGAGGCGACCGCCTCGGCGTAGGCGGCCTCGAACTCGTCGATGGTCGTGACGCGAATCGCTCTGAGGCCCCACGACTCCGCGTTGGCCGCGATGTCGACCGGCAGCAGGGAACCGTCGGCGTTGTGCGCGACGCCCTTGCGGTAACGCGTGCCGAAGCGCTGCGAGCCATGCGACTCCGACAGCGCGCCGATCGACGCGAAGCCGTAGTTCTGCAGCAGCACGAAGATGACCTTGATGCCCTCCTGAACGATGGTCGCGAGCTCCATCGGCAGCATCTGGTAGGTGCCGTCGCCGACGATCGCGACCACCTCGGACTCCGGCAGCGCGAGCTTGACTCCCAGCGCGGCGGGGATCTCGTAGCCCATCGTCGAGAACGCGTACTCCAGGTGGTACTGCACGGGCGTCTTGGCCTGCCACAGGCACTGCAGGTCGCCCGGCATCGAGCCGGCGGCGTTGATCACGACGTCGTTGTCACCCATCAGGCGGTTCAGCGAGCCGAACACCTCGGTCTGGGCGGGCAGCTCGTTCCGCGTCGTGTAGCAGGCCTCCGTCGCGGCGGCCCACTCCTCGCGGAGCTCCGCGATCTGCTCCGAGTACGTCGAGGGCACGCGATAGCCGGCAAGGGCCGCGGTCAGCGCGACCAACGCCTCCCGGGCATCCGCGACCACCATCTCGGCCGCGTGCTTCGCCGCGTCGAACGCGCCGACGTTGATGTTGACGAAGGTGACGTCCGGGTTCTTGAACTGGGTGTGCGAGGCGGTGGTGAAGTCCGAGTAACGCGTACCGATGCCGATCACGACGTCCGCGGCCTCGGCTAGCACGTTGGCCGACTTGGCACCCGTCGAGCCCACGCCGCCCACGGCGCACGGGTGGTCGAAGTTGATCGCGCCCTTGCCTGCCTGCGTATCGGAGACCGGGATGCCGGTGGCCGACGCGAATGCGCGCAGCTCCTCTGAGGCCAGCGAGTAGATGGTGCCGCCACCGGAGACGACCAGCGGACGCTCGGCGCCGCGGATGATCTCGGCCGCGCGCTCGATCGCAACGGGCTCCGGGGCGGGGCGGCGGATGCGCCACGTGCGCGGCTTGAAGAACTCGACGGGGAAGTCATAGGCCTCTGCCTGCACGTCCTGCGGCAGCGCGACGGTGACCGCGCCGGTGTCGACCGGGTCGGTGAGCACGCGCATCGCGTTCATCAGGGACGAGATCAGCTGCTCGGGGCGCTCGATCCGGTCGAAGAACCGGGAGACCGGCCGGAAGCAGTCCGTGGCGCTGACGGCCAGCGACGACGGATCCTCGATCTGCTGCAGCACCGGATCCGGGTGGCGGGTCGCGAACTGGTCCGATGGGAACAGCAGCACGGGAAGCCGGTTGGTGGTGGCCAGCGCGGCGCCGGTCACCATGTTCAGCGAGCCGGGACCGATCGACGCGGTGCACATGTAGGTCTGCTGACGGTTGGTCGCCTTCGCGAACGCGGCCGCCGCGTTGACCATGCCCTGCTCGTTGCGGGGCATGATGTAGGGCATCGCGCCGCCGTCCGGCTCGGGATCGATCTCGTTCTGCAGCAGCGCCTGCCCGATGCCGGCGACGTTGCCGTGCCCGAAGATGCCGAACGCGCCGGCGATCAGGCGCTTGGACTCGCCGTCGGCCTCGACGAATTGATTGACGAGGAAGCGGATGGTCGCCTGCCCGACGGTGAGGCGTACGGTTTCCGACATGTTCACTCCTTAGTTGAGGGGGGTCATGGGCAGGCGGGGATCGACCTCTTGGGTGTTCCAGGTCTCCCGCAGCCAGGTGTATTCGGGGTCATCGGTCATGAGCCAGGTGGCATCCTCGGCCGGGCCTGCCATGACGTTCAGATAGTAGAGGTCGTATCCGGGCGCGGCGATGGAGGGGCCGTGATAGCCGTGGGGCATGATCACGACGTCGCGGGAGTGGACCTCGGCGCACACGTCGATGGGCTTGCCGGGCGAAGGGTAGATCCGCTGGATCGCCATGCCCGTGGTGCCGTTCGCGGCCGGCCGCACCTCGTAGTAGTAGATCTCCTCCAACACGCGCTCGACGTCGTTGTGCTCGTCGTGCTTGTGCGGCGGGTAGCTGGACCAGTTGCCGCCGGGGGTAAGCACCTCGCAGGCGAGCAAGTGGGAGGTGTCCAGCGTGTTACCCAGCGCGTAGTTGTTGACCTGGCGCGAGCAGTTGCCCGCTCCCCGCAGCGTCGTGACCACCTCGGAGGCCGGGCAGTAGCGCACGGGCAGGTCTGTCGTCGCCTTCGACGCGGGCAGCGCGAAGCGGCCGCCGTGCTGACTCCGGACGGTGAAGGTGGTGTCGCGCGGGATGTAGAGGTAGTCGGTGATCGCCGTCCACACCTCCGGACGGCCGGAGATTCGGTGCGACGCGCCGTCGACCTCGACGACGCAGCCGCCGGAGAGCGGCAGCACGAGCAGCTCGCTGTCGCCGGTGCTCACCTCCTGTGCGCCGTCGGCCGGCAGCGCCAGCACCTTGATCGCGCTGAACTCCCAGCCCGCGCGCTCGGCGGTGACGTCGGTCTCGAACTGGCCGTGCGCCGTCGATCCCGCCCGGATCACATAGGTGTCGTTGTCGCTCATCTATCCCTCCATCTCGAAGCCCCGCCCCGCGGCGGCCAGCAGCTCTGCTACCTCGTCCTGACGCGGCATCGCGGTCGAGCACTCCAGCCGCGACGCGACGATGGCGCCCGCTGCGGACGCGAAGGTCGCGATCTGCTCGACGCCCCAGCCATTCAGGACACCATGACACACGGCGCCACCGAACGCGTCGCCTGCGCCGAGTCCGTTGACGACCTCAACGGGGAAGGCCGGGACGAAGGCGCGCTCGGTCCGCGACTTCACCAGCGTCCCCGTCGGCCCCTGCTTCACGAACGCGATCTCCACGCCACGCTCGAGCAGGGCGTCGGCGGCGCGCTCGGGGTCACTCTCCCCCACGGCGATCCTGCACTCCTCGACGTTCCCGATCGCCACGTCGACGCTGCCGAGCACACGGGCCACGGCCTCGGAGGCCGACGCCTCGTCGATCCAGAACCGGGGCCGGTAATCGAGGTCGAGGACGGCGAGACCATCACGATGCCGGGCGAGGGCCAGCTCGTGCATGGCGCGCGACGGCTCCGCGGAAAGGCCGCTGACGGTGAGCCAGAGGATGCGATAGCGCTCGAGGTCCGCGGGCAGATGCTCCGGGCCGACCTCGAGATCCGGGGTGGTGGGCCATCGGTAGAAGTAGAGCGGGAAGTCGTCCGGCGGGAACAGCTCGCAGAACGTGACCGGGGTGTTGAAGTGGGGGTTGGTGACCACGAGCGACGGGTCGACACCCAACCGGGCGAGCTCGGTGACAACGAAGCGACCGAACGGATCGTCGCCGACCCCGGTGAGCACGGCGGCGTCGCGGCCGTAGCGGGCACACGCGACGGCGACGTTGGTCGCGGAGCCGCCGAGGAACTTGGCGAAGGTGTCGACGTCCTCCAGGCGGCGGCCGGGCTGCATCGGGTAGAGATCGACGCCGCACCGGCCAATAGCCAGCACGTCGCGTGACCTCGAGCCATCCACCCCGACGACCTCCCTCTTTGCGCCCGAGTCTGCCGGAAACCGACCGTTCCGTCAAACTATGTTCTGACAAATATAGCGCACCGATACGCGGTATGATCACCGGGATCAAGGCACGGTCACGGCATGGTGAGACATACCGACCCTGCGGACGGAGGTTGATATGGACGAGACCTACACACCTGAGATCATCATGGACAGGGAGTCCTCCACGCCCTTGTATGAACAGATCGCCCGGCCGATCGAGGCCGCGATCCTCTCCGGTGAGCTGCCGGCGGGCGCCCTCATCGAGGACGAGGTCTCGATGGCCATGCGTCTCGACGTCGCGCGCCCCACCGCGCGCCGCGCGCTGCAGGAACTGGCGAACAAGGGCCTGCTGACGCGACGCCGCGGCGTCGGCACTCGCGTCACCCCGCCCCATGTACACCGTCCCATGAAGCTCTCGTCCCTCAACGAGGACCTCGCGCTCGCCGGCTTCACCCCCACCACGAAGGTCCTGGGCTACGGCGTACGCGAAGCGACGGCCGAGGAGGCGAGCGAGCTCGACATCAAGGCGGGCGACGGCATCCTCGACGTCAAGCGCCTCCGCTATGCCGACGACCACCCGCTCGCCGTCCTCACCAACCTGATCCCGCTCGACATCGCGCCGTCCTGGCAGGACCTGGGCGCCAACGGCCTGTATCACTGCCTGCGCGAGCACGGCGTCGACATCGCCGCCGCCAGCCAGCAGATCGGCGCCCGCGGCGCGACCGCCGAGGAGGCCGAGCTCCTCGGGGAGCACCCTGGCGCCCCGCTGCTGACGATGCACCGCGTCGGACGCACCGCCGAGGGCCGTGTCGTCGAGGTGGGAACGCACGTCTACCGCCCCAGCCTCTACTCCTTCCGGTTCTCCCTCTTCACGTCCTGAGCCAGCCTCCACCCGCCTTCAGCGGCCGAAAACCGACGCTCATTTGTTCTAACATTAGGTTGACACGTGAGCCCAAGGTGGGGTGTAATGGGTGACGAATCGCGGCGTTGCGGCCGCCATGTAAATACAGGAGCACCCGATGGCTGACATCACCTACACCCCCGGCCCGCTGCTTGACGCGGCGCAGACCACGCCAACCGCGCTGTGGAACGACTCGTCCGACCTCGCGGAGCTGAAGCAGTCGATCTCCTTCGGCGGGGTCGGCGCGACCTGCAACCCGGTGATCGCGTACACCACGATCTCCAAGAACCTCGACGTATGGAAGCCTCGGATCCAGGCCATCGCCGACGCCAACCCCACCTGGGGCCTTGCCGATATCGGCTGGCAGGCCGTCAAGGACATGTCGATCGAGGCCGCGCAGCTGCTCGAGCCGATCTTCGACGAGCACAAGGGCCGCAACGGCCGCCTTTCGGTACAGACCGACCCCCGCTTCTTCCGCAACGCCAAGGCGCTCGCCGACCAGGCCGAGGAGTTCCACAACCTCGCCAAGAACATCGTGGTGAAGATCCCCGCGACCAAGACCGGCCTCGAGGCCATCGAGGACGCCACCTCCCGCGGCGTCTCCATCAACGTCACCGTTTCCTTCTCCGTGCCGCAGGCCGTGCAGGCCGCCGAGGCCATCGAGCGGGGCCTGAAGGCCCGCGAGGCCGCAGGCCACGACGTCTCCGAGATGGGCCCCGTTGTCACCATCATGGGCGGCCGGCTCGACGACTGGCTGAAGCACGTCGTCGCCCGCGACAAGGTCTTCATCGATCCTTCCGCGCTCGAATGGGCCGGCGTCGCGTGCATGAAGCGCGCCTACCAGGTGTTCCAGGAGCGCGGCTACCGCTCGCGCGTCCTCTCCGCCGCCTTCCGCAACGTGATGCAGTGGTCGGAACTCGTCGGCGGCGACGTCGTCGTCTCCCCGCCCTTCGGCTGGCAGAAGATCATCCAGGGCTCCGACTACGTCGTCGAGCCGAAGATCGACGTGCCGGTGCGTGAGGACTACATCGAGCAGCTGAACCGCCTCGAGGACTTCCGCCGCGCCTACGAGGTCGACGGCATGACGGAAGAGGAGTTCGAGAGCTTCGGCCCCACCCGCAAGACGCTGCGCCAGTTCCTGCAGGCCGACGCCGACCTCGACCAGCTGGTCGCCGACATCCTCGTCCCCGCTCCCTGACAGGGTCACCCGAACACAGATCTCTCCATGTGGCGCGCCAGGCCATATAGACCTGGCCCTCCGCATGGAGAGATCTGTGTTCGCGCAGGTAGGGTTCTCCTCACCAACGCCGACAGCCGGTCTCACCGGCAGCCCTCCGACGACAGGAGCCCCATGGGCAAAGACATGGGACACATCTTCCCGGGCAAGGAGTTCATCGAGACGACGCTCGATGCGCTGCATGTCAAGGACGACATGTCGCGCAAGGCGACCATCCCTTATCTGCAGCGCGCGGCGATGGCGGGCATCCTCATCGGCGTGTTCTACGGGGCCTACTTCACGACGGTCTCGGTCTTCGCGGGCATCAGCGCCGGCGACACCTCGCTCGTCGGACTGGGCAAGGTCGCCGGCTCGCTCGTGTTCGGCTGGGCGCTGATCTTCATCTATTACACGAAGTCAGAGCTGTTGACGTCGAACATGATGGTCGTGACCATCGGGCGCTACTACCGTGAGATCACCTGGGGGCGCGGGTTCACCATCATGGGCCTCTGCTACCTGGGCAATGCGCTCGGCGGCCTGCTCCTCGCGGTGTTCGTGAAGTTCTCGACGCTGGCCACCGGTCCCGTGATGGAACAGATGCTGCACTCCGCCGAGGTGAAACTCGCCTACGTCTCCGCAGGCCCCTCCGGATGGGGCGACCTTTTCGTGCGCGCCATCCTCTGCAACTTCATGATCAACGTCGCGATGCTGCTGGTCTACAACGGCTACGTGAAGGCCGACTTCGCCAAGATGTGTGCCATGCTCTCCGCGGTCTTCATCTTCGCCTTCCTGGGTCTCGAGCACTCCGTTGCCAACACGGTGCTCTTCCTGATGGTCGGGTTGCGAGAGGGCATCGATGTCGGCCTTGCGCTCGGCAACGTCGGCATCGCGCTGGCGGGCAACTTCGTCGGCGGCGGCCTCCTGATCGGCGCCTACTACGCCTACGTGAACGACTCCAAGCGTCACCTCCACGAGGAGACCGAGGAGCTCAACGTCCCCTGAGCAGTCGGGCCCTTCAGAGCGACATGACGACGACGCCACGGCCCTTCATCGAGCCGTCCCGGAGGCGCGCGTAGCCCTTGTTCACGTCGTCGAGGCTAAAGGTCTGGTTCACGACGTCGTCCACGTTGATCGCGCCGGTAGCGGCCATGTCGATCACCGCTGGCAGGTCGACGCGCGTGCGGGCGCCGTACGAGCCGATGATTGTCTGACTACGCCGAACGGTGCGGTTGATCTCGACCTCCGCCTTCTGGACGCCAGAGCCCAGCCCGATCGGCACCATCCGTCCGCCGTCGGCCAGCACGTCGAGCGCGGTCGTCCAGGTCTGCGGCCGGCCGAGCGCCTCGAACGAGACGTCGACGCCGACGCCGTCGGTCAGTGCGAAGACGCGCGCGCGGGCGTCCTCCCGCGAGCTGTTGATCACGTCGGTTGCGCCGAGTTCCTGCGCGGCCTCAAGCTTGGCGTCGTCGACGTCGATGGCGATCACTTGACGCGCGCCCATGGTCCTCGCGAACTCGATGATCATGGAGCCGACGCCGCCTGTCGCGACCACGGCTACGGTCTCGCCGTAGCGGAGATCGGCGCCGCGACGGACGGCGCCGTAGGCGGTCATGGCTGCACAGCCCAGGATCGCGGCGTTGGCCACGTCGAGGCCCTCCGGAACCGGGGCCACCGAGGTGGCTGGCACGACGCAGTACTCGGCGAGGCCGCCCATGGAGTACATCCAGATGGGATTGCCGTCGAGGTCGGCCAGGCGGGTCTCACCGTCGTAGAGGACGCCCTTGAGCCGGTTGAGCGCGAAGAATGGCGCGCAGAGGTCGTCACGGCCGGCGCGGCACGCGCGGCACTGGCCGCAGGGCATCAGGAACGCGGCGGCAGCGCGCATCCCCACTTCAAGGCCAGGGACCGTGGTTCCCGTGCCGATCTCGACGATCGTTCCCGCGACCTCGTGGCCCAGCACGCAGGGGGAGGGAAAGGCTATGTGCCCGCCGATCACGTGCAGGTCGGAGTGGCAGAGGCCACAGGCACTGACCTTGAGCAGGACCTCGTTGACCCGGGGACGAGGGGTCCGGATGGTCTCGACCTCCAGCTCCCCACCTGGCGTACGCAGCACTGCAGCTCGCATGGTGTCAGGAATCATTTCATCTCCTTATTTGTACTGACATATGAACGCTATCTGGCCAGGTACTGCGTCGCATCATTGGGGTGACTTAAGCTCCTTGATAGCACATTTGAAGGATGGTCCGACGGCCGTGCAGAACGACCGCCGATGGTCATAAGATGGTTACTCGTGTCTACCCCCGGTACCGTGCCCTCCCCCATCCCTCCCGACGCCCGCCGCGCGCGCTGGGCTGTCTCGATGATCTTCTTCCTCAACGGGGCATCGTTCTGCGCGATCCTGCCCCGCTACCCGGAGATGGTGGAGCAGATCGGACTGAGCAACGCGGCGTTCGGACTGGCCGTCGGCTTCGGACCCGTCGGCGGTCTCCTCGCCGGCCTGCTGGCGGCGCCGTTGATGGCACGCTGGGGCTCAGGACGCGCCGCCGTCACCATGCAGGTGGTCGCTTCCACGTCGCACGTCCTCATCTACACCGCGGGGAGCTGGCTCTGGCTCGCCCTCTCGCTGTTCCTCGCCAGTGCCGCGGACGCCATCACCGACATCTCCATGAATGCGCACGGCATGAGGGTCGAGCGCCGGTACCGCCGCTCGATCATGAACAGCTACCACGGCTGGTGGTCGCTCGGGGCCGTTTCGGGTGGCATCCTCGGCGCCTCGGCCGCACAGGTCGGGATACCCCTGTGGCTGCAAGGAGCCCTCGGCATCGTGGTCTTCGGCACCCTCGCCGTCGCCTCCTACCGATTCATGCTGCCCGGGCACGACTCAACCGAGCGAGAAGTGGCCTCGGCCTCCCCCGCGTCCGGGGCCGACGTCCCTGGCCCGAGCCGCGCCCGAGGCGTCCGCCGTCGGCTGCTGGCCGGCAACAGCGGGCGAGGCCTGCTCCTGATCCTCGCCCTCGGAGCGGTGCTCATCTTCGCAGGAGCTACGGAGGACGCGGGCGGCACCTGGGGAGCCCTCTTCATGACGCGGACCTTCGACTCGACGCCGTTCGTGGCGGGTCTCGCGTTCGTCGCCCTGCAGGGGGCGCAGACGATCGGGCGCTTCACCGGCGACGCCGTCGTCGACCGCCTCGGCGACCGCCGCACAGCTCAATACGGCGCTCTCCTCAGCGCCGCCGGGATGTCGTTTGCGCTGCTCGTGCCGCATCCGGCGACGGCGCTGGTCGGCTTCGCGTGCGCCGGCCTCGGTGTCGCCACGTTGTTCCCCGCCGCCTTTCGCGCCGCCGACGACATGGAAGGCGTCGCCCACGGCGTCGGCATCACGTTGGTGGGCTGGCTCGCGCGTGTCGGCTTCTTCGTGACGCCGCCCATCGTCGGGGCGCTGGCCGACGTCTTCACGCTTCGCTATGCGCTCTGGCTGGTGCCGGTGTACGCACTGGGCATCCTCCTGTTCTCCCCGGCCCTGGAGCACAACCCCCGGCGGGGCGCAGGCCCAGCCTTCAGGAGTTGATGTAGCGCAGGGAATCGGCGGCCTGGCCGACCGCCTCGTCGCCGAGCAGGTCGGCCACGGCAGCGTGGGCGTCCACTCCGGCGGCCTCGTTTCCGCTCACGTACAGCCAGTCGCCGCGCCCGGAGCGCTCACCCAGGTCGGCCAGCTCGCGCAGCGCGGCGCCCACGTGCATCGGCGAGTTCACGAGGCGCAGCGAGGCCAGCGCGCCCGACACCTCGTACCCGCGCAACTCGTCGAGCACCCAAGGTTCTAGCCGCTTGTCGCCGAGACCCCAGATGAGGTCGATCCCCACCGCCCCGTCGCGAAGGGCCGCGAACACCCCGGCGGCGCCGGAGCCCGTGACCACCGCCACGCCCGGCCTGACGCGATGGACGCGGTTCGGATGCGGCATCACCCAGGCGCGGACCTCGTCACCGGCCGCGACGCGATGAAGGAACGCGGCCGCGCGCCGCGGCCAGTCCTGACGCATCGTGACCTGCACCTTCACGATGCACCGGCCGCCCCCGTCGCGTCGCGCCTCCGACGCGGTGTAGAGGCGGGGTGTGATGCGCGGCAGGGCAAGCAGCTCGGCCGCGTCCAGGGCAGCGACGTCCTCCACGCCGAGCGCACTCAGGTCGAGCACGGACGCGGCAACATGCGCGGCTGTGGCGCGCGCGTACCGCGCAGGACGATGCGGCACCGGAGTCGTCCAGTAGCCCACCTCCGCGTCGGTCAGCGCGGGGGCGAGCGACGCGACGCGCGCGGGGTCGTTGCACCACCAGACGTAGAGCATGTCGCCCACGCCCACCTCCGCGCGCGTGTGGAGCTCGATTTCGACGACCCTGCTGAGCGGCGAGGCGGCGACGGTGCGCGTGTCGATCACCCGGAAGGACGCCGTTTCGCCTCGCACGATGCGCCGCACGTGACGCCGGTAGGCGGCGAAAGCGCGGTCACGGGGACTGCGCGACGCGGCCGGCAGCCTCACCCAGACGGCGCGCGCAAGGTCCTTGGCGTGAGAGCCGAGCGCGTCGGCCAGGTGAACCGGCGGACCGTCCAACGTGCTCAACGAGACTCCACCGCGACGACTTCCTTGGGCGCGTGCGCCGGGTCAGGAGGGACATCGACGGTCACGGGTGCGCGGTGCATCCACGACCCGCGCAGCCAGCGCCCGATCATCAAGGCGGCGCGCAGGGCCTCGTGTCCCGCGAGCGCCCAGAACAGGCCGGGCAGGCCCAGGCTGAGCTGCGACACGAGGAGCCAAGCGAGCGGAAGCAGCACGGCGACGCTCGCGGCGATCGAGTAGGCCATCGGCACGACGACGTCGCCCGCCGAGCGCAGCGCGCCGTAGATGACGGTCGTCGCCGCCGAGAGGGGGAGCAGCACGACGCTCACGGCGAGGGCGCCGCGCGCCATGTCGACGATGGCCTCGCGCGCGCCGAAGACCGACAACGTCGGCTCCGCGAAGTACCAGAGCAAGGCCGCGAGCATCGCCGAGGCCACGGCGGTCCAGCCTGCCGTGCGCAGCGTCGTGAGCTTTGCCCGACGCACGTCGCGCTCGCCGACGTTCCACCCGACGATGGTCTCGTTGCCCTGGGCCAGGGCGAGGATCACGCCGGTCACCAGGGCCGTGAGGGTGAGCGCGTAGGATCGGGCGTTGATGGCGTTCGCGCCGAGCACGTTGATGAGCGAGAGCGTCGCGACGATGGCCAGGTTGTAGGCGCCGTTCTCGAACACGGTCGGGATCGACAGGCGCATCATCGCCCAGAGCGTGCGGCGCGAGGACCCGTCCCTCGGCGTCGCGCCGCGGAACAGGGTGACCCCCGTGCGGCTACGCAGCAACCACATCAGGATCAGCACGCCGATGCCGCGCACCAGCAGGGAAGGCAAGGCGGCACCGACGACGCCGAGGTTCAGCACGAGCACGAACACGCCCAACAGCATCACGTCCACGAGGTTCACGACGATCGCGAGCACCAAGATCGCGGGCGTGCGGCCATAGGCGCGGAGGACGGCGGTCGCAGTCACGATGTAGGCGTTGAAGACGAGGCTCAGTGCGATCACCCACAGGTAGGCAAGGGCGTCGTCGACGAGCTCCTCCGGCGTGTTGACGAGACGCAATACCGTCGGGCCTGAGACCACGACGATCAGCGCGAGCCCGACGCCGAGCAGGCTGCCCGCGCGAAGGGCCGTGCGCGAGCTGCGTGCCGCGTCGCGCTCCTTGCCCGCTCCTAGCTGCTGCGCGACGACGACCAGCGCCCCGATGCTGAACAGCACCGATACGTCGTAGACGATGCCGAGCATCTGGTTCGCGGTTGCGACCGCCGCGTTCAGCTCAGGCGAGGCGATGCTCAGCACGATCACATTGCCGAGCGCCGCAAGCAGGGTGAGCACCGTCACCACAAGCAAGGGCCAGCTCAGGCGCATCAGACTCTTGCGAACGAATCCGGTTCGACTATCTGTCACGGGCACACCCCTCAAGTAGGAACTTAGGCTTACCTTACTTATATCTGGCCGGATGCCTTCTCGGATTCCACCACCCCCTTGCCGCCGGGCAGCGCATCCGCGATAATCTGCCGCAGGCGCCCGTCGGACGCCCGATCACGAGGATTGTTACTGCTTCGCAGGCGAGACCTTGGCCACACAGGTAGCTGAGCGTCCCTGCGCGTATGCGGGCTCGCCCGGCTCCACTCATCCAAAGGGAGTTGGAACGTGAGCGATTACACCGCGCTCGCCCAAGAGGTCGCCAAGCTGGTCGGCGGCCCGGACAACGTCACGAGAGCCGGCAACTGCGCCACGCGGCTGCGCCTCTCCGTGGCCGACCCAAGCAAGGTCGACCTCGACGCGCTCAATGCGACGCCGGGTGTCCTGAAGGCCGTCCACGCCGGCGGCCAGTTGCAGGTCGTCATCGGCACCCACGTCGCCGACGTGCTCGCCGAGATCGTCAAGCAGCCCGGCTGGTCTCAGATGGGCGGCGGAGCGGCCGCCGAGGCGCCGAAGGAGAAGCGTCGCCCGATCGACGTCGTGTTCGACTTCCTCGGGGGCACGTTCCAACCGCTCATCCCGGCCATCACCGGTGCGGCCATGGTGCAGATCATCACCCTGCTGCTCACGCAGTTCGGCGGCCTGAACCCCGAGAGCCCCACGGCACTCATCCTCAACGCGTCGGGCAACGCGATCTTCTACTTCCTGCCGATCTTCGTGGCGTACTCGGCCTCGAGCAAGCTGGGCACCAACCCGTTCACCGGGGCGATCATCGCCGCAGCACTGCTGCATCCGAGCTTCACCGCGATCGGCCAGACCGGGGACGTGCTGCAGGCGTTCGGCATGCCGCTGTTCATGTACACCTACGCGAACTCCATGTTCCCCGCGCTGATGGTGGCCCTCGCGCTCGCCGCGCTCGACCGGCTGCTCAAGAAGGTCCTGCCGAAGATGCTGCAGCAGGTGTTCAACCCCACGATCGAGGTGCTGCTTCTCGTGCCGCTCACCGCGCTCGTGTTCGGCCCCGTCGGGGTCGTTGTGGGCAACGGCATCGGCTCGGGCGTCTCGTGGCTGAGCGCCACCGCCCCGTGGCTCTTCTATGTCATCGTGCCCGCGCTCTGGGTCTTCCTCGTCGCGCTCGGCATCCACTGGGCCCTGATCTCGATCGGCATCGCCGACCTCGCCGCCACGGGCAGCTCCGTGATGTTCGGCGCCGCCATGGGCTACCAGTACGCGATCATGGGCATCGCCGTCGCCGTGCTGATCCGTGCGGCGCGCGACAGGAAGAAGGAGGCGCGCGACACCGCGGCGGCCGCAACGCTGTCGGTCGCGATCGGCGGCATCACCGAGCCGACCGTCTACGGCTTCGTGCTGCGCTACCGCAAGGTGCTCTGGATACAGATGGCCACCGCCGGCGTCACCGGCGCCGTGATGGGCATCTTCGGCCAGAGCATGGTCGGGTTCTCCCCTTCACCGTTCCTCAGCTTGCCGATCATGGACCCGGTAATCGGCGGCATCCTCGGGATCGTCACGTCGCTTGTCGTCGCCATCGTGCTGGTGTGGGTCTTCGGCTATGAGAACAAGGCCTCCGACGACGCTGCCGCCGTCCCGGCCGCGGCCCCGACGACCGAGGCCGCCGTGGGCGGGTTCACCGGCGGGACCGACGCAGAGGTCACCCCGGGCGACATCGTCATCGCCGCCCCGCTCGCAGGCAAGGTCGTTCCGCTGAGCGAGACCGGCGACCCGGTGTTCGGTGGCGGGCTAGTCGGCCCTGGCGTAGCCATCGTGCCGAGCGGGAGCCGCGTCGTGGCTCCGGCCGCGGGCGTCGTCGTCGCCCTGCCCGACAGCCACCACGCAATCGGGCTGCGGCTCGACAGCGGCGTCGAACTGCTCGTGCACGTCGGCATCGACACCGTGCGGCTCAAGGGCACGCACTTCACGCCACTCGTCCACCCGAACCAGCGAGTGACCGCTGGCGAAGTGCTGCTGGAGTTCGATCCGGCGGGCATCTCCGCGGCGGGGTACCCGCTCATCACGCCCGTCGTCGTCACCAACGCGCTTCAGGGCCAGGAGGTCGTCGAGGTCGGCTCCGGCGAGGTCGGTGAGGGCGCCGCCCTCCTCGACGTCCGCACGACCGCGCCAGCGGCGTCCGAGTAGGCTCGATCGCACCGACTCGGTGCGCCGGTCGAGCGGCCGGCGCACCGGAGGGGACGAGATGCGCACTGTCACGAAGGTCTTCAACAACAACATCGTTCATGCCGTGGACGGCGACGGCGAGGACGTCATCCTCGTGGGCGCGGGCGTCGGCTTCCGGGCGAGCCGCGGTGACTCCGTGAACGAGGACCGCGTCGAGCGCGAGTTCCACCCGACGGGACTGGTGCCGAGCGGGGCGTTCCGCGTGCTGCTGGACCTTCCCTACCCCGCCATCCGCGCCATATCGATCGCGGCCGACCACATCGCTCGGGTGCACGGGACGCGGCTGACCCCCGCGGCCGAGGTGGGCCTTGCCGACCACATCGCCCAGGCGATCTCGCGGCTTGAGGAGGGTCTACCGATCTACAACTCGATGCTGTGGGAGACGAAGGCCGCCTATCCGCAGGAGTTCGCGATCGCGCTCGAGGTGCTGTCGATCGTTCATCGTGAGCTCGGCCGCAAGCTCCCCCTCGACGAGGCGGGCTTCGTGACCCTTCACCTCGTCAACGCCGGCGTCGTGCGCGCGCCAGAGCAGGGGATCACCCTCTCGGCAGCGCTCCGCGACGTTATCGGCATTGTCGCCGACGACCTCGGCATCACGGTGGACGGCTCGTCGGCAGCGGGCGTCCGGTTCATCACTCATCTGAAGTTCGTGATCAAGCGCGTCACTCGCAACCAGGCGTACAACGACGCGTTCGACGCCTTCTTCCGCACACTGCGCGAACAGCACCCACCGGTGTATCGCTGCGCCTCCCACATCGCAACCTATCTCGACAACTCGTTCGATGCCGCTGTTACCGAGGCCGAACGCACGATCGCGAGGCCGGCGCCGGCGAGCTATGCGGTGAGGAACGGCAGCACCGAGTTGGGGGCGATGCCAGCGAAGGTGTCAGTGAAGATTCGGCCAATGGTGACGGCAGGGTTGGCGAACGAGGTGGAGCTGGTGAACCAGTACGCGGCGCCGATGTAAGAGCCGACCGCCGCCGCGATTACTGGTGCGGGCCGACCGGTGCGGATGAGGCCCATGATCAGGAGCACAAGACCCGCGGTGGCGACGACCTCGGCGAGGATCGTCGCAGGGGCGGCGCGATCAGTGGTGGAAATCGCGGTCGGAGTAGCGAACATCGCGTTCGCCAATACCGCGCCGCCAATCCCGCCTGCGATTTGCGCCGGCAGGTAGATGACGAGCTCTCGCGCCGAGAGCCCGGTGGCTGAGCGGCGGCCGAGGAGGGCGTCCGCGAGGGAGACGACGGGGTTGAAGTGCGCGCCGGAGACCGGAGCGAGCAACACGATCAGGACGCCGAGGCCGAGCGCGGTGGCGATCGAGTTCTCCAGCAGCTGCAGGCCAGTGTCGGCGGAGAGTCGTTGCGCGGCGATTCCGGAACCGACCACAACGGTGACCAGCAGCCCCGTGCCGAGAAACTCTGCGAAGCCGCGCCGCCAGACCCCGGTCACGACCGGGGTGCCGCGAGACCAGGGGCGAGCTCAGTGAGCAGCTGCTCGACGTGCTGCTGGATCTCGTCGCGGACCGCGCGGAGCCCGTCCAAGTCAAGGTCGGACGGGTCGTTCAGATCCCAGTCGAGGTAGCGCTTGCCCGGATAGAGCGGGCAGGCGTCCCCGCAGCCCATCGTCACGACCGCGTCTGCGGCGCGGACAACGTCATCGGTGAGCGGCTTGGGGAACTCGTCGGCAAGGTGAATCCCGGCTTCCTCAAGCACAGCCACAACACCCGGCAGCACACCCGCGGCAGGCTGCGAGCCGGCGGAGCGGACGTGGACGCGATCGCCGGCGAGATGCCTCGTGATGGCGGCGGCCATCTGCGACCGGCCGGAGTTCTGGACGCAGACGTAGAGGATCTCCGGCACCGGCTTGCCAATCAGCCCGCGCGATTGCGCGAGGGCGACCAGCCGGTCGTGGGCGAACTTTTCCGCCACCGTCGGCAGATGAGTGTTGACCGCGGCGGTGCGGGCCAGCCCGGTGTAGGACTCGAACACGACCCTTTCGGCGGTCTCTTCGCTGACCAT
The DNA here is from genome assembly GCF_016714275.1 of Tessaracoccus sp. Classification (GTDB taxonomy): domain Bacteria; phylum Actinomycetota; class Actinomycetes; order Propionibacteriales; family Propionibacteriaceae; genus Arachnia. The sequence continues at coordinate 349,108 of NZ_JADJNP010000001.1, forward strand.
CCCGCCGAACTGCCGTGCGAGTCGTTCGGCGGCACGGTGCAGCACCGAGTCTGGGGAGAGTAGCCCGTCCTGGCCGCGCGGCGCGTTCATGCTGGCCGCCAGGTGGGGAGGAGCTCGGCGATCAGCGTCTCGACGCGGGAGCGGATCTCGTCCCGGATCGACCGGACCGCGTCGATGCTCTGGCCCGCGGGGTCGTCGAGCTGCCAGTCCTCATAGCGCTTCCCGGGGAAGATCGGGCATGCATCCCCGCAGCCCATCGTGATCACCACGTCCGACTCGCGGACCGTGTCGACGGTCAGGAGCTTCGGGTCGTTGCTGGCGATATCGATGCCCTCCTCAGCCATCACGTCGACCGCGACCGGATTGATTTGGTCCTTCGGTTCGGACCCGGCCGAAAGCACCTCGACTCGATCGCCAGCAAGATGCTGCAAGTAACCTGCGGCCATCTGCGACCTACCGGCATTGTGAACGCAGACGAACAGGACGGTGGGTTTCTCACTCATCACGGCCTCTCTTTCTTTCACCAGAAAGCATAGACCATTATCTATGTATCAGGAAAGTGGGTCGCCGGTCAGTTCGGAGAGCAGCGCGCGGACTCGCAGGTCAATGTCGTCGCGGATCTTTCGAATGACGCTCAGCGGCTTGCCGACTGGGTCGGCAAGGTCCCAGTCCAGGTATCGGCGGCCGGGATAGACCGGGCAGGCGTCGCCGCAGCCCATCGTGACCACGACATCCGCAGCCTTCACGGCCTCGTCGGTCAGGGGCTTGGGGAACTCTCCGCCGATGCTGACGCCAATCTCGTCGAGCGCGGTCACGATCGCTGAGCGGACCTCGGCCGCGGGCGCGGATCCGGCGGAGCGGACGATGACTGTGTCGCCGGCGAGTTGGCGCAGGATGCCGGCGGCAAGCTGCGAGCGGCCTGCATTCTGGACGCACACGAACAGCACCGACGGCGGCCACCCCGACTGAACCTCGGTGCGGCGAACGTCGTCGAGGCGGGATGCGGTGAATGCCGCAGCGCGTGAGGCCAGTAGCGGCGCGTCACCGCGGGCTGTTAGCAGGTCGCGGGAGTCGGTCAGGTAGCGTGCGATTGTCTCGCGATTGAAGGAGCCTTTGTAGCGCGCGGCGAGGTCGTCTATGACCCGCTCCCAATCCGGCTCCTCGCCGCCGATGGCGGGGGCGCCGAGGAGGGCGGTGACGTGGTCAGCTTTGTCGGGGTTGATCGAGTACCAGACCCGGCGCCCCTCGGGTTCGCGGACCACGAGACCTTCAGCGCGCAGCGCCGCCATGTGATGGCTGACCGTAGGTTGCCGCAACCCGAGCTGCTCGGCGAGGCGGCTCACCATGGCCCGCTCACCCTCGGCGTCGCGGATCAGCTGGACGATCCGGGCACGGGTGGGATCAGCAAGCACCGCCAACGTAGGTATCTCCACCATCGAATCCATAGACCATAATCTATCTTGAACGAGGTGTGGCCGTCCGCCAGACCATCCGTGGGGAACAGGAGCAATCATGACACAGGCCTCGACGGCCACCGCTCGCAGCACGGTGTGGGAAGTGTTCCGGGTGTTCCTGAAGCTCGGGACCACCTCGTTCGGAGGGCCCGTCGCGCACCTCGGCTATTTCCGCACCGAGTTCGTCGAACGCCGCAAGTGGATGGGCGACCGCGAGTATGCAGATCTGGTCGCACTGTCACAGTTCCTGCCCGGCCCCGCGTCTAGCCAGGTTGGCTTCGGCGTGGGTCTGCTCCGCGCAGGCGGTTGGGGTGCGGTTGCGGCGTTCGTAGGATTCACCTTGCCGTCCGCGGTGTTGATGGTCGCATTCGCCTATGGGGCAGCGTGGATTTCCGGTCCGATCGGTGACGGACTGCTCACGGGATTGAAGATCGTCGCGGTCGCGATCGTCGCCCAAGCCGTCTGGGGAATGACTCGAACTCTTACCCCCGATCGCCCTCGCGCCGGGATCGCTGTGGTCGCGCTCGCTACCGCGATGCTGCTGGTGGGGTCGGTGGGTCAGATCGTTGCGATCCTGATCGGCGCGATTGGCGGACTGATCTTCTGCCGCATGGCTGTCGAGGAACAGCGGCCAGACATGCTCCACTTCCCCGTGCGACGTGCTGTCGGCATCACCAGTCTCGCCGTGTTCTTTCTCCTGTTGGTCGGCGGCCCAGCCCTCGCTTCAGCGACAGGCATCGGCGGGGTGGCTTTGTTCGACGCGGTCTATCGGGCCGGCGCGCTCGTGTTCGGCGGCGGACACGTCGTGCTTCCGCTGCTGCAGGCCGGCGTGGTCGACCCAGGCTGGGTGACGAACGCTCAGTTCCTCGCCGGATACGGGGCAGCCCAAGCCGTCCCCGGCCCGTTGTTCACCTTCTCCGGATACCTTGGCGCGATCTCTGACACCGGTCCCGGTGGGATCTGGGGCGCGCTGATTGCACTGATCGCCGTGTTCCTGCCCGGCTTCTTGCTCCTGCTCGGAGTCTTGCCGTTCTGGAACACCTTCCGCCGCCGCGCATGGGCGCAAGCGGTCATGCGCGGCGCAAACGCCGCCGTCGTCGGAATCCTCGCCGCCGCCCTCTACTCACCCGTATTCACCACAGCAATCACCGGACCCGGCCCATTCACCCTCGCCGTGATCTGCTTCGTGCTCCTCATCTCTTGGAAACTACCCCCGTGGGTCGTGGTGCTCGTCGGCGCCGCTGGCGGCATTCTCATGGGCCTGCTGTAGCAATGGTTTGACAGCGCTGTGGTATACCGACAAGTACCGCAAGTACCTTACTATCTTCTTATGCGTGAAGATAATAAGGTATGCAGCTTTGGGGTGGAGAGCCAGTACGTCGATTTAGCTGCCGAGGTGTTCTCACTGCTGTCGGATGCGACGCGGATCCGCATCATTCTGGCGCTGCGCGACAGTGAACTCCCGGTGGGCGAGCTGGCGGAGCGGGTCGGAAAGTCACCGACCACGGTGTCGCAGCATCTCGCGAAGCTGCGGTGGGGCAAGGTCGTGCAAGCTCGGCAGGAGGGCACCCGCGTGTTCTACAGCCTGATCGATGAGCATGCCCGCCAACTGGTCACGCACGCGGTGTTCCAGGCCGAGCACGTTGTCGAGAGGTTACCGCCGCACCACCGTGGCCCAGTCGCTTCGCAGGGCACGACAAACGGCGCAGCAGAATGAGTGTCACCGATGCTCGTGCTCGGGACGCGGTGACATCAGCTGGCGCGGCAAGCCTGTGGCGACGGATCGACCGTAGCGATCTGGCGCGCACCCTTTTCGTCGCAGCCTGCACCCTCACCGTTGCGCTCGGCGTAACCTGGCCGTGGCCGCAAGTGCCCGTCGTCGCGATGATCGGGCTGATCGTCGGATGCTGGCCGATCCTGATGGAAGCGCTGCACGACATGCGTGCGCGGCGCATGAGCATGGAACTGTCCATGCTGATCGCCATCGTCGCAGCCGCTGCGATCGGTGAGTGGGTGACGGCGCTGCTGATCACCACGTTCGTGCTCGCCGCCGAAATCCTCGAAGACCTGACCATGGATCGGGGGCGCGACGCCCTGACCGACCTCATGACGTTCCTCCCCGACACCGTGCAGGTTCGGCAGGGCGTAGACATTGCGACGGTGCCGCTGTCCAACGTCGTCTCGGGGCAGGTGGTTGTCGTTGGTCCGGGCGGACGCATCCCGGTTGATGGCGTGGTGGTCATGGGCGAGACGACCGTGGATCAGTCGCGGATCACCGGCGAGTCGCTGCCCGTGGACGTGGGGGTCGGCAGCGAGGTGTTCGCGGGGTCCATCAACCAGATCGGTGCCGTCGAAATCCGCGCCGAGCGAGTCGGCGCAGCATCGTCATATGGGCGCATCGTGGAAGCAGTGCGACAGGCGCAGGAGTCTGAACCGCCCGTGCAGCGCCTCGCAGATAAACTCGCCGCCTGGCTGGTGTACCTCGCGCTCGGCGGCGCGGTCATCACCTACCTCGTAACCCGCGATATCACCTCTGCGATCGCGGTGGTCGTGGTGGCCGGGGCGTGCGGCATCGTTGCGGGCACGCCGCTGGCGGTGCTCGCCGCGATCGCCCGGATCGCCCGGTCGGGGGCGTTCGTGAAAGACGGCGCGCATCTCGAAGCGCTCTCGACCGTGGATACTGTCGCGTTCGACAAGACGGGCACCCTCACTATGGGCGCTCCGGCCGTTACCGGGATCCACACGGCAACGGGCGTGACCGAGGACGAGTTGTTGACCCTCGCGGCTGCGGCCGAAGCCTATTCGGAGCATCCGCTCGGGCAAGCGATCATCACACATGCCAACCATCTGGCCCTGCCACTGGAATCGGCCGAGGACTTCACCTACCGGCCCGGCCTGGGCGTGACCGCAACAGTCGCAGGCAGAGTCATCGCGGCGGGGAGCCGACGACTGGTGACTGATGCCCCCGACACACCACCGGAGCAAGGGATCGCCACCGCCGTCTACGTCAGTATCGACGGCACCTACGCGGGCACGATCCTCTTGGCCGACACGCTCCGCGACTCCGCGAAGGCTGCAGTCGCAGAACTGCACCGCCGCGGGCTGCGCACACTCATCATCACCGGAGATCAGGAAGCAACCGCACGGGCCATCGCCGCCGAACTTGGCATTGATGACGTGCATGCCGGCCTGTTGCCAGAGCAGAAGCTTGCCGCGATCGACGCGGAACGCGCAGCCGGACACACGCTTGCCATGGTCGGTGACGGTGTGAACGATGCCCCCGCCCTTGCCCACGCCCACGTCGGGATCGCCATGGGATCCGGCACCGACATCGCCCGCGAGAGCGCCGACGTCGTGCTGATCAGCTCAGACCTGAACGACCTCGCCCACACACTGTTCGTCGCGAAGCGGGCACGGCGGATCGTGATGTTCAACTTCATCGGCACGATCGCCGTCGATCTCATCGGCATCGGACTCGCCGCATTCGGGCTGCTCAGCCCGGTCGTGGCAGCCCTCATCCATGTCGGGAGCGAGACGACGTTCATCCTCAACTCCGCGCGCCTCATCCCCGGCAGACAGAGCAGGGCGGCGAGCACTGGAGTTGCGAACACCCGATCGCACGAGTGAAGACGAAAGCTCAGCTGACTTGCGACTATGCGGAGCGGGTGTATTCCGACGGTCCGACGATGCGACTTATTGACGCGTGGGCTGGGCGAACGCTTCCGCTCCGAGTGGGGTTCCAGACCCGCGTTCACGTTTCACGCGCCGGTGGATACTGAGCGCTCGTAACGCAGACACGATCGCGACAAGATCAACGACTTCCTGTAGGAGGGCACCCACCACTGCGGGGAGATACCCGAAGGCTGCGACAAGCATCAGCCCTACCGAGATGATGATGCCCAGCCAGATCGATTGCAGTGCGATCGTGACGGTGCGACGGGAGACGTACATCACATCCGCGACGCGTGAAATGTCATCTGCGGTGATCACAGCTGAGGCGGATTCGCTGGCCACGGTGGCACCGCGCCCAGCCATCGCGATCCCCACATTGGCGGCAGCGAGCACGGGAGCATCGTTGATGCCGTCACCGACCATGAGTACTGGGCGGGGCCGCATCGCCTGCACGAGCTCCACCTTGGTCTGCGGCGTCGTCTCGGCATGCACCGTCGTGATGCCTGCCTCGTGCGCGATGGATTCTGCGGTCGGTGCAACGTCTCCGGTCACCATCGCGATCTCTTCGACCCCGGCTGCTCGGAGGCGAGCCACCGTGTCTGCAGCCTGCGGGCGGAGAGGGTCTGACAACACGATCACCCCGGCAAGCTCGTTACCGACGGCCACGTACACCGCGGTCTCGCCCGCAGCCAGGGCGGGGCGAGTGATGTGCCCGGTCACTTCTTCGATGAACGCAGGCTTCCCCACCCGCACCTGCGTGCCGTCAGAGAACACAGCATGCACACCGTTCGTTGCCACTTCATCTGCATGTGCAACCTGTGGCAGTTCGCGCTTCTGAACCCGTGCCGCGGCGATGATCGGTTCTGCGAACACGTGTACCGAGAACTGTTCAGCGGCGGCCGCGAGTTGGAGCGTTTCTCTCGCAGAACGCGCCGCCGGCACAATGTTGACGACGTCGGCCTTGCCCTGTGTGAGGGTGCCGGTCTTGTCGAATGCGGCCGAGCGTACACGCGCGAGCACTTCGAGCGCTCCGCCGTCTTTGATGATGACGTTCAGCTTCGCGGCGGAACTCATCCCACCCATGAACGCGACCGGAGTGGCGATCAGAAGCGGACAGGGGGTGGCGACGACGAGCACCTCAGCAAACCGCACCGGATCACCGCTGACATACCAGGCGACACCCGCGATCAGCAGCGCCAGAATCGTGAAGGGCACCGCGTATCGGTCAGCGAGCCGCACCATCGGAGCCCGTGAATCGACGGCCGCTTCGACGAGCTTCACGATGCCCGCATAGTTCGATTCGCTCGCGACCTTCTCAGCGCGCATCGTGAGACTCTCGGTGCCGTTCACCGTTCCCGACAACAACGAGTCACCGGCCTGGTAACTCACGGGCAGTGGTTCACCGGTCACCGACGATTCGTCGATGCTCGCATGCTCGGAGAGGAGCGTTCCGTCCACGGGTAGCACCTCCGATGAACGCACGAGCAACTCGTCACCGACCGCCACTTCATCGACGGGAATGCGTTGCACGTCACCGGTGACCGGGTCAACCCGCTGAGCGAAGGCGGGGGCACGGTTCAAGAGCATGTCGAGCTCACGGCTCGCTCGCCGCGCCGCCACCGCTTCGAGCGCTTCGCCGCCGGTGAGCATCAACGCAATGATGAGCCCTGCAACATACTCTTGCACCGCGAGGGTAGCCACCATCGCGACGACGGCGAGCACGTCGAGCCCCCAGTGCCCGCTCATCAGGTCGCGGACCATACCGATTGCCGTCGTCACGATGACCACACCAACGACGAGGAACGCCGTGATCGCGAGCGCGGTCTGCTGCCCTGTGGCCCAGAGCGTCACCCCGGTTGCCAGGCCGATTACGACGAAGACCATGAGCGGTCGGCTCCGCAAGAACTGCAGCGTCTCGCGCAGAAGCCCCGGCTTCGCGGGGGCTTCCAACGGGGAAAGTGTCTGTGTCACCGTGCCGCCTTGTTCTCGTTCTTGTTTCCGTTACACATGGGCTGCGAGTGACGTGAGCGCGTCGACATCGAGGATCGTGACGCGGCCTCCTGCCCCCTGGAGGATGACTCCCGCGTCGCTGAGAGCGCGCAGCTGGCGACTCAGCGACTCCGGGGTCGTATCCAGCAGCGACGCGATGTCCTTCTTGGCGAGCGGGAGCATAACCACGGAAAGGCGATCCGTCCCGGGTTGTGCGGGGAGGGCGAGGAGGTAGTCGGCGAGGCGCGAACTCACATCCCCGGATATCACCGCGGCCAATCGGGCTTCCGCTTCACCGAGCCGCCTGCTCACACCCTGCAGCATCCGCAATCCGATGCTCGCGTGCTTCTCGACGAGCTTGCCGAGATCGTCATGACGGAACACGCACAGCTCTGCGGCTTCGAGCGCCGTTGCCGAATGATCGGGTCTCGTGCCGGTGAGGAACGCGGATTCGCCGATGAAGTCTCCCGGGCCGAGAACCCGGATAATCTGCTCGTGGCCGTCGGGGCTTGTACGAGAGATCTTGACGCGTCCGGTGTGCACCACCATCAGTTGTGACACGTCACTTCCCGCGCCATAGACCTGCTGTAAGCGGTCGAGCTGGGTGGGGTGTGCGACGCGGGCCACCTCCAGCTGCTCGTCGTAGCTCAACCCCTGGAACAGGGGTACCAGGCTCACGCACAGTTCGGCTGCTTCGCTCATCGCTGATGGCGGGGGCAGTGATGTTGACAAAGGTGCTCCTTTCCTTCTCCTCCAGTCTCTTATCCAGTATGGCAATGCGGTGGAATCAGGGGGTCACGACGACCTTCCCGGTGGCGTGCCCGGATTCGACGACGGCGACCGCGGTACGTGCGTCCACGAGCGCGAACTGCTGCACCACGTGCGGATCAACGAGTCCGTACTCGACGACGCCAGTGATCTTCGCGAGGCTCTCAGCGGTGCGGACCAGCCCGGCTCCACCAAGATCAGTCGCGGTTGCCGCATCGGCGGCACTGACAATATTCTTGGGATTCTTCACGAGAGTGGCGAACTCGCGCAGAACCTCACCGCCAACGAGGTCAAGGATGAGATCCACCCCATCTGAAGCGATTGCACGCACCCGGTCGGCGGCACCTTCGCCTGAAAGGACGAAGGCTGCGCCGGTCGATGTGATGAGGTCTTGCTTGGATGCACTCCCGACCCCGATGACCGTGAACTTGTGAACGCGACCAATCTGGGCGGCAATGAGTCCGACTCCACCACCTGACCCGATGATCAGCATTGTTTGGCCGGGTTCCAATTCGATCTGGTGGGTGAGGTCGTATGCGGTGGCACCGGCCACCGGAAGTACCGCAGCGTCAGCAAAGGAAACTATCTCGGGCTTCTGCACCGTGCGTGCAGCCGCCAGCACTGCGTGTTCAGCGATGCCTCCGAACTCTTCTGCCACAGCTCCCAAGACTGCGTCGCCGATAGAGAAGCCAGAGACGTCGTCGCCGACTGCCGTGACGATTCCTGACGCCTCGAACCCCATCTCTTTGGGCAGCGCGTGATGTTTCCCGAATCGCCCCTCGCGAGTCTTCCAGTCAGCGGGGTTCACTCCAGCCGCTTTCACCTCGATCGCGACCTGATCCGGGCCGGGTGTGGGCATCGGACGCTCGATGATCTGTTCGGTCTCAGGTCCACCGTAGGAGGTGAAAACGAGTACTTTCGACATCGCTGTGTGCACTTCCTATGGCCTCTGTCGGTTTCAGTGTGCGCCCTGTGGAGGCGCGTCCTCGCCCGAAGCTTCGGCAGCATCCGCCAGCTCCTTCGTGGCATACACCGCGTCGATCGAATGTTCGGGCGGTGAATAGACCGTGTAGAGCACGAGGGGTTCGTCACCCGTGTTGCGGAAGTTGTGGCGGGTACCAGCGGGAACTGCACACAGGTCTCCGGCATCGACGGCATGGGTGTGACCATCAAGGTCGGCCTGGCCGGTGCCAGAGATGAATGTCAAGAGTTGATCGGTGGTGTCGTGCACCTCGTCACCGATCTCGCCTCCCACGGGGATCGTCATCACCACCAGTTGGGAGTGTTCTCCTGTCCAGAGCACTTTACGGAAGTCGGGGTTTGCCTTGACAACATCATCGATGATGAAGTGCTTCACGTTCCCGGTGACCGTGTGTTGTTGTTCGTTCATGTTTTCTTCTACCTTTCTGAGAATTTCGATTAGCGGGTTCTACAGCGATGTTGCGCTGACGGCAGTGGTGGTCGTGCGCTCAGCTTTCGGCAGGGCTGTGTCTCCGCGTGTGTTGCGGAGCAGCCGCATGGCGTTGAGGATCACGATGAGCACCGACCCTTCGTGCACCAGCATCCCGAGCGACATCGTTACGCCTCCGGCGAAGACACCGATCAGCAGCAGGATCACGGTGATGAGCGCGATGGCAATGTTCTGTCGCATCACGCTCACGGTGCGCTTGGCAAGACGGATCGCTTCTGGAAGCTTCAGGAGGTTGTCGCCCATCAGGGCGATATCTGCGGTCTCTACCGCTACCGCGGAGCCGGCGGCCCCCATGGCGACCCCGATATCGGCCGTCGCCAGGGCAGGGGCGTCGTTCACACCGTCGCCGACCATGGCGACGACATACCCTTCGCGCTGCATTCGTGCCACCGCATCGAGTTTGTCTTCGGGTAAGAGCGATGCGTGAATCTCGTCGATACCGGTTGCCTGTCCAATCGCTTCGGCAACGAGGCGGGTGTCGCCGGTGAGCATGACCACCTTTTTGACGCCGCTGGCATGCAGTCGCCGAATCATCTCAGGCGCGTCTTCGCGTATCGCATCCGCGACAGCGACCACACCGATGACTGCGTCGTCCACCGCGACAATCATCGGCGTCTTGCCCGCCGCCGCCAACTCGTTCGCCGCCGCTGCCGAACCCGCATCGTTGGCAATGCCGTACTGCTCAAGCAGCGCCGCATTGCCGATCAACACGCGCCCGCCGTCAACGTCGGCAACGATCCCCTTCCCGATCACGGGGGTGACCGTGCCCGGGACGCCTACCGGCGCAACGCCTTCCGCACGAGCCGTGTCAAGGATGGGGCGGGCGAGCGGATGCTCGGAACCGGCCTCGGCTGCCGCCGCCCAGCGCAGCACGTCTCGACGCTCCAGTGCGGGATCGAGCACGACAATATCGGTGAGTACGGGGCGGCCCTCGGTGAGGGTGCCGGTCTTGTCGACAGCGACGGCCGAGATCTTCGCGGAGGTCTCCAGGTACTCGCCACCCTTGATCAAAATCCCGTTGCGGGCAGAACGCCCGATCCCCGCGACAATCGCCACCGGGATCGAGATCACCAGGGCTCCCGGGCAACCGATCACCAGCAGCGTCAAGCCCAGCACCACGTCGCCAGAGATGAGTCCCGCAGCAAGGGCAAGGACCATTACAGCCGGTGTGTACCATTTCGAGAATCGGTCGATGAATGCTTGCGTCTTCGCTTTCGCATCCTGCGCCTCCTCCACCCGGTGGATGATGCGTGCAAGGGTCGTGTCCGCTCCGATGCCCGTCGCCATGACTTGCAGGAATCCGCCGCGCGAGACGGTGCCTGCGAACACGTGATCAGACTTGGCCTTCTCGACCGGAATGGATTCGCCGGTGATCGATGCCTCATCGATCGCGCCCGTACCCGAGACGACCTGCCCGTCAACGGGCACTTTCGCACCGTTCTTGACGAGCACGATCTCACCCATGCGCACCTGCCCCGCGGGGATCTCCACCTGGTCACCGTTTCGGAGCACCACGGCACGGTCGGGGGCCACCGAAACAAGGGCAGCGAGGGCGGCACGCGTCTTGTTCATCGTGCCCGCTTCGAGAGCGTGACCGATCGCGAACAAGAACGTGACCGCGGCCGCTTCCCAGAAGTTGCCGATGATGATCGCTCCGATGGCGGCAATCGAGACCAGCAAATCAATGCTGATGAACTTGACCATCAGCGCACGAAACGCCTTGACGACAATGCCGTAGCCCGCCACAATCGCCGCGGCAAGCATGAACGCATTGGCGAGCGTGAACACGTCACCCGACCCGTGTGCGTGCTCACCCGCATGCACCCACCACTGCGGGGACACCGTCACGTTCAGGCTGCTGCCGAAGAGGTGCTCAATGCCGAACGAGATCAGAATCAAGACGCCCGACACGACCGGCACAAACCAGTTGCCGTACCTCCATTTGCGAACCGCGTTCACGACCTCGCTGCCTTTCGTATCAATTAAGTGCGCGTCAGAAAGTGGAGACCTTGGACTTGTATCCAGCCTTCTCCACTGCGGCAATCAAGTCGTCGACCGAGACCTTGGCCCCGTCATGATCGACCTCGACACGACCGGAAGCGAAATGAACCGTCACATTGTCGACGCCGTCCAAGCGGCCGACCTGCTTCTCGATCTTGGTGACGCAGGACGGGCACGAGAAGCCCTCCGCGCGCAGCAGCGTGTGAGTGATTTCGGATGTGTTACTCATGGCGGTACCTTTCTGCGTGCCCAACGTGGGCGTTGACCGGGATAGTTTCCCGACGTGTGCTGCCCACGCTACTGATGCGTGTGAATTTCAGCCTTGACATGGATCAAGTCGTGGCGGCCAGCACCCCGGCGACTTCCTTCAGGACGGCGCCAGCCCAGGGAGGCTACGGGGGCACCCATGGGGCGGAGCACCGTTCTGCTCCAGTGCGGGACTGGACGGCAGGCGATCACGGAAATGCCAGCAAGCGGCTGAGCGATGCATCTCAAGCACGCTCATCGACGGCTACGACGGTGTCGTAGAGGCCGTAGCGGCGCAGTCCCTTGTGGGACTCGATGCCGGTGTAGGACAGGGAGGAGTCTTCGTAGCGGCGGAACGCGAAGACGGCCTGGTTCATGTGGGTGGCGTTGAAGACGCCGAGGTTCACGAGGAGGTGGAAGTCTTCGACGGTCAGGCCAGTGACGGTGCGGAAGAGGCCGGGCTCGAGCTTGGTGATGACGTCTTGGAGGGTGTTCTCGCGGAAGTCGGTCAGATACATGAACGCGGGGATGCGGGTAGCGAACTTCACGAGCTTGTCCTGAATTTGCTTCCGCTTGGACTTGTACTCTTTCTCCTCGGCCGTTAATTCCTTCTTCTCAGCCGGGGTGACGTCCTCGCCCTTCTCCTTCTTAGCCTTCTTCACCGCGTCGCTCTTGTTGACGACTGTCTCGAAGATGTCATTGCCGAGCGCGCGGAAGCCTTCGATGTTCATCACGGCGTTGAGGGCGTCGGGGTTGTTCATGATCTTGCGCAGGGTGTCGTTGTCGACGTTGACGAGGATTGCGGACTCCCACTTGCGGGCCAGGAGGGTCGCGGAGGTGCCCGACATGGCGATGTCGAGGATGCCGCCAGCGTCCACCTGGGTCATGTTCGACCCGTCGTAGGCGAGGACGGGCAGGAACTTCACCAGTTCTTCGACTGCCTGTTCGGGGTTCGGGGTCTCGGGCGAGAGTCCAGCCCCATAGTCGGCGATCTGACGAAGCGCCCTTGTCGGCGCGAAGTCGAACACAAAGCACACGGGCTTCAAGACGGCCTCGGCGCTCGGGTCGTCGCCGTCGGGGTTCTTGATCGACCACGGCGACTGGACCCGGAACGCCGCCTGGAAATAGGTCTCGGGCGAGTTCAGGTTGCGCAGCATCAGGATCGACGACCACTGCCTGACCGTGACTCCCGTGGTGAGCTTGCCGCACGACAGCGTGATCGTCTTGGTGTCGTGGCCGTCCCCGATGGCCGCACGCACCGGAGGGAGCGCATCGAGGCCGATTCCGGCGCGGGTCCCGGCGACGACAAGAACCTTGTAGTCGTGCCAGAACACGTTCTGCTTCTCCGCGAGCAGGTTCGCCATCGCCTCGCACGCGGCGACGTTGGGCAGGAACCAGAACGAGTGCTGCAGGTAGGGCAGCAGTCGCACATCGGAGTACGGGAACGGCGGGCGGGTGCCCATCCGCATCGAGTCGACCTGGGTCGGCAGGTGCGCGCCACGGATGATGTCGAGCCACTTCTGCACATCGGCCTTGTGAACGAACTCCGCGTCGCCACCGGTGCCCTTGGCCTCGAAGAAGGCGTTGAGGTCGAACTCATCGAACTCGCCCTGATTCGCGACCGCGATGAGCTCGTCCGGCATCTGTAGGTGAACAGCCGCATCTCCGGCAACGCACCGTACGGGTTCCAAGCGTCAGGGTGCGCCGCGGCGTACTCGGCCTTGGCGCGCTGCTCGTCGGTGTAGGTCCAGTTGAAGATTTGCTCCTCGATGAACTCACCGGTTGCCAACGCCTTGAACGGCGTGCCCGACAGGTACAGGTACGCGCGAGTCGTGATCGGCAGGAAGTCGTCCTCGTCGTTGCCGAGCTCGTCGAGTTCCTCGTCGAAGGCGATGAGGCCGTCGTTGTACTCGGCGGCGATCTCCTTCTGCTTGACCCTCTCGTCCTCACCCTCGAACAGCTCCTTGGCCGACTCACGCCAAGCGCCGAAGTGGTACTCGTCGAAGATCACCAAGTCCCAGTTGGTGGTGTGGACCCACTCGTTCTTCGACTTGATGAGCCCCGTCTTGCGGTCACGCCCAAGCAAGTCTTGGAAGGAGCCGAAGTACACCAGTGGGCGGGTCTTGTCGGCATCGTCCGGGCTGCCGCCCGTGGCGGATGATAGGTACTGCCAGCCGTCGAAGTCGGCGTGCGACTCCAAGTCGGTCTGCCAGGCATCCTCGACGGCGGGCTTGAACGTCACCACGAGCACACGCTTCGCGCCTAGGCGCTTGGCGAGCTGGTAAGAAGCGAAGGTCTTGCCGAACCGCATCTTTGCGTTCCACAAGAACCTCGGGACGGCTCTGGCGTCCTCAGCCCAGATCGACTCGAAGTACCCCTCAGCCTTATCAACCGCACTCGCCTGCTCCGGCCGCATCGGAAACGTCTCATGATGGGTGCCACTGAGCTTCACGCCCTCACGCAGCTCGGCGATCGCGGTGAGCACGTCTGCGGGGGTGCAGCGCATCCACTCGCGAGCCGAACCGAAGATCGGGTTCTCGAACCCCTTCTCGATCAGCCGCTGCCGCACCTCGGAATCCCGAAAGATTGACCCATCGTTTCGCTCCGCGAGTTCGTCGATATGCAGCGTGTAGGCCTGCTGCATCTGCCCCTGAGACTCACGAATGCGCGCGTTGACATCCGCCTTCGTCGTCTGCCCGACCTTCAGCAATCCCGTATACCCGACTGGAGGGTCGTTCGGCGCCCACGCATAGATGCGAAGGCGCGTCGGCGGCCTCTCAGGCAGGAGGCTGTCGATGTCCTTACTCATCGTCTACGTCCGTGCCGTCATCCTCGAACAGAGCATCGTCGTGAGGAGCCACCTGGGACTCGATGAACGCTATCTCGTCTTCCGTCAAGCCATAGCGCTCGTATAGCAGACCATCCGTCCACTCTCGATCCAGTGGCACATCGGGGACGAAGGCATAGACGTCCTTGGTTGCGTGCTGAGTGGACTTGCGAAGGGATACAAGGAACCGGACAAAGCGGGTGCGCAGGTACCCCGCATAGCGACGAGCTTCCTCTTCCGAAGTGAATCGTCCGGCAACAAGGTACGTCTCGCTGCACGCGGTGCCCGGACCCGCGAGGATCGGGCGAGAAAGGAACTTCGTCTCGATCGCGGCGCTGGTGCCTTGCACGGCAGTCATGAGGACCTTCCACTCATCGATCCACGAATCGTTCAAGGCGATATCGCCGCGCTCGACCCAAGTCACCTTGCGTGACCCGAAGAGCTCTACCGGCGCCTTGAGCGCGGTCGGGCTTGGCCGACCATGGAAGTTCGTCGGCAGGCCGAATGGCTTACGACTGGACACCCTTGAGTCCAGGGTCGGTTCGGCGAGCGCCCGCACCTTTTCTAGTATCGGAACTGCCTCGTTGCGGCGAACAAGTACGTCGTAAGCGTCGAGGTATCGGGATGCGTTCTCGCCAACGGGCTGACCGTCCCACATAGTCTGGATCGTGCAGGGACCGTCGTAATCACGATCCCACAAGAAGTATGAGACCCCACCCCTGATCTTCACGCCCGGGAAGGCTTCGTAGAGCTTCGGGTAGTCGACGATGTCGTGCATGCGGTGGTCGGAGAGCATCTTCTTTCGGTACTCGTCGAGGCCCTTGCCTCCGGCGAACCAGCGGGACGGAGTTACGAAGACGGCGAAGCGTGGGTCGAGGCCCAGTGCCTTCTCGACGAACATTTGATAGATCGGTGCGGCCGAGGTGCCATAGCCGCCATCGCTGAGCTGGTAGGGCGGGTTGCCGATGATGACGTCGAACTGCATGTTGTCTCCGAACAGCTCGGCAATGCGAGCTTTGATGTCGTCGGTGTGGATGAAGGCGTAGGCGTGGGTTTCGAGGTCGTCGCCACGTGCGTAGTCGCCTTCCCCCGCCCCGCAGTAGATGCACTTGCGGTTGGTGTAGACCGTGACCTCGTCGCTGGTGAGCGGGTCTGCACGGAACTCGCGCTTGCCTCCGCCCCAGGTGTGTTCTGTGCGCTCGAACCAGATGTTGCCGTCCTCCGTCGTGAAGGACTTGGCGATGGAGTGCGGACCGTTGGCGAACTTGGAGCAATACACGCTCCGGCGTGCCAGCAGTGCCGTGAGCTGCGTGATCCCTATCCCGAAGACCTGCTTTGTGAGGATGTGATCGACCCGCTCGGCCAAGTCGGGAATCTCCAGGATCAGCCCATCAGTGAGCCGGCGAACGATCTCGCGGAGGAACACCCCCGACTTGGTGAAGGGGTCGAGGAAGGTCACAGTCGGATCAGCCCAGATGTCCGCGCCGTCGTTGGCGTCTGCCCACGCTGTCGCCAGGGTGTCGAGCATCTGATTAGCGAACTCGGGCGGCGTGAACACCTCGTCGTTGGAGAGGTTCGCAATGCAGGTCAACACATCTGGGTTGTGCCCGCGCAGGATAAACGAGGCTTGCATGATGCTCATGTAGCACCCGCATTTCCGGCCAGATCACTCACGGTCATCGTGGGGTACGTCGCCTGCGGTGCGAACAGATCGGCCCCCAAGTCAGCAAACAGCGACCCCTCCGCCTCCCACGCGGAACGCTGGGTGAGTTCGTCATAGCGGAAGTCACGGCGCTGAAACTTACCTTTCCCCAAGTATCCCCATTCGGCGAACGTGATCGGGGTGCCGCTTGGCAACGTCATCGTGAGCGCGTCGCCGCGGACAATGTTTACAGCCAGGACAACGCGTGCCGCAGTGGCCCACTCGTCGGTGGCGTCGATCCCCAGGAAGGCATCGAAGAGCTCGGCCAAGTTCTCTCGGCACTCCTCTGCGTTGTCTTCGAGCAGCTCGATACCGTAGACGCACATGAGCGCCAGCAGCGCATAGTGGCGCTTCTCGAAATCGCTCCTGCCGTGGCGAGCCTGGACCGTCGCGAACTTACGAGACAGGACGGGAATGAGGAAGTTGCCCGAGCCGCAGGCGGGCTCAAGAACGCGAGAGTCGATCCGCTCGGACTCATGCTTGACGAGATCAAGCATGTCCTCGACCATCCACGCGGGAGTGAAGACCTCTCCGTGGTCCGCGACACGCTGCTTGGACTTCACCAAGCGCTGGGCCTCACTCAGCGTCATCCTTGCCCCTCCCTCTCCTCGTTGTGGTGAGCGTACGAGCGACCACCGACATTCGGCTGCGGCGTGGGAGCTTGGGAGTCGCTGGAGGCAGCACCGGCGCGTACCCAGTCGTCGATTTCGCTGGCTTGGAACTTCCAGAGGCGGCCGACCTTGTGTGCGGGCATGGCTTTCTCGGCGATCCAGGTGTAGACGGTGTCTTTGGTGATCCCGAGGTGGGCGGCGATGTCGTCTGCGGATAGCCACGGCTCAGCCACGTTGGCCCTCCCTCGCACTCCGTGACCCGGGCGGGCCAACATCTTCCATCGTATCGGGAGTTGTGCCGCTTGAGCTGGGTTTGTCCGGGCGTGGCCGAACGAGACCGGTGCCGCGAGTCGAAGCGATCAGGGCGTGAGCTGTCCACGGAGCCAGGCTGTCACTGCGGAGCGCCACCGCTCGGGATCGGAGTTCCACGCGAGCGTGTGGTCGGCGTCGAAGGTCTTCAGCGTCACGAGGTCGGGGCGCAGGTCTCGGAGTGCTTGCGAGAGCCGGATCGGTGCGGAGCTGTCTCTCGTGCCGTGGAGGATGAGAGTGGGTGTGGTGAGCTCGGCGGCGCGAGTGATCCAGTCGAACTGGCCGACCGGGACAGGCTCGCGCAGCCCGACAATGCTCGCGAGCCGCCCGGCGCTGAGCCACGGGACGGCGAGGAGACCTGCTGCGGCTGGGAGTCCGCTGCGGGTGCAGTTGGTCTTGATGGTCTCGGTCCAGTCGAGGACCGGCGACTCGAGGACGAGTGCGGTGATGAGTCCGGGGTGGCGGGGTCGGTTTGCGAGTTGGAGGGCGATGGCGGCTCCCATCGACCAGCCGAAGAGCACGATCCGTTGGGCGCCTCGTCGGACGGCGTATCCGATGGCTTCGTCTACGTCGGCGGTCTCGGTGCGGCCGAGGGTCGATCGGCCGGCGCCGACGCTGGGGCCTTCGGTGGTATTGCGGTAGGTGACGACAAGGGACGTGTAGCCGAGTTCGGTGGCGACTTGGACGCCCCGGAGGGTTCCGGCGCGGGTGCTGCCGAGTCCGTGGATGTGGATGGCCCAGGTCGAGGGGTCGCCGTCAATGCGCCAGGCCGGGCACGGACCCGCTGGCGTGGTGATGCGGATGTCACGTGCATTGAGTCCAGCGTCGGCCGGGGTGGCGTAGTAGATGCCACTCCACGAGGCACGGTCACCGGCCACGAGTTTCAGGCCCGGCGAGGTGCCGACGACGGTGCGGGCGATCCTGCCCGGGCCGCGATCGGTTGCTTCTGCGGAAAGTTGTGCCCAGCCGCCCTGTTCGATCCAGAGGCTGTAGATGCCGTCGGCGGTGGTCTGCGGGGTACGGTCGAGAACGACCCGCTGAGTCCCGTCGTCGTGCTCGATGTCGCGGATGGTGAGGTCGAAGATGCGAGGGCCGGCTAGTGCGGTGAAGCGTCGTGCGATGGCCCACCCTGCACCCAGTGCTCCGCCCGCGAGGAGCCCAGCTCCAAGAGTGACGGCGCGTTTCATGAGGCACGCTCCCCACTGCCCTCGGCAGTGCGTTCTCCCACGATCAGCTCGCTCGGTTCAGCCGGGGTGGTGTCTGCCTGGGCATGGCCGAGGAGGTGCTGTTCGGCGGCTTGGAGTAGCGCGCGCTCGTCGTGGGTGATGGTGAAGACGACGCGGCCGTCAATGATGGCGTCGCGGATTTCGACGATCCTGCGATGGAGACGTGCTTCTGGCTCGTCGCTGGCCGCGAGTGGTTCGACATGGCTCAGGCCCGGCCGTTCTCGGGTCGCTCGTTCCCAGAGCGGCTCAATCTCGGCGGAGAGCGCCACCGTGCGGCGACGGCGCACATAGTGGCGGCCGCGCCGGATCGCGGGTTGTGCCGTGAAGCCTGCGCACAGGAACAGGAAGGTCAGCAGCGACAAGGGCGAGTAGGTGGGCTGGACTGCCCGCAGCACGGTGAGCTGACCTGTCACGTGGGCGATGTCCATGACGATGACGGCGAGGCAGAGCAGCACCCCGAAGGCCGAGCCGAGGGTCAGGAGCGCGGCGGGGAGGCGCTGGATGCCGTGGTTGCCCCGGTACTGGCGGGCGGCGAGGATCAGCATTGCGGCGATCACGATGCCGCAGTAGGTGAAGTTGATGATCGAGTAGATCGCCGTCGCGGGCTGTGCGCCGAGGTCGATCATGAACCTGGTGGTGGTCGGGCTGCGGTCGATGAACGCGAACGCGGCGATGATCGCGGCCAGTGACAGCAGCAGGATGGGGAGGCTCAGGGCCGCGCGCACGACGCGGGGGCGGTGTTCGCCGGTGTGCATGACAGCGCGGCCGAGGAAGAACAGCCCGATCATCAGCACCGCGTCGGCGATCAGGGTGGCGATGTTGGTGCCGCCCAGGAGCGGATCGACGGACTCGTAGACAGCATCGACGTTCAAGGTCATGGCGATCGCGATGGCGATAGCGGCGTAGGTGACGCTGCGGTCTGGGCGTTTCCTGCGGATGATGAGCAGGCTCGCCACGAGTACCCACATCAGGGCCGCGACGAGGAGCTGGGTCATCCGAAGACCTCCCAGTAGCGGGACTCGGCGAAGGCGTGTCCTCGGATGCCTGCGGCGAGGCGGTCGGCGAGCGTTTCGGCGGCGATCTCGGTTTCGCAGTCGAGGTCTTGCCGTCTGAGGAGCCGGGCGATGGTGTCTGGTGGGATGTCGGGTAGCAGCATGTCCACGGCGGCGCAGTCTTCTCCGTCGCAGTGGCCGAGGATGAGGTGTGCGAGCTCGTGGAGCACGAACTGCTGGCGGTGGAGCGTCGAGTCGGTGCGGGCCAGGAGGATCACGTCGGCGTCTTCGATGGCGAACCAGAGTGCGCAGATGCCGTCGCTGGTGTCGAGGTCGTCGCGTTCGTAGACCTTCAGTGGTCGCCCGCGTCGGGCCTGGATGGCGTGGATCAGGTCGTCGAGGGTGAAGGTGTGGCCGAGCTGGAGGTCCACGACGGCCGCCGATACGGTCTGTTCGATATTCACGGTGCGCCCCTCTCGGTGGAGAGCACGTGGCCGGTATCGGCGTCGCGTTGCGCGATACCTGTCAGTGCTCTGGCATGGGTGTCATTTCCTCATCCAGGAACTTGGTGATGGCGTGGAGTGCTTTCGGTGAGATGTCACCGAGGGTACGTGCGGCGTAGGACTTCACTTTCGCCGCACGCATGGAACGAACGAGGTCGAGCTGCGCGGTGACCTTCTCCGGGGTGGTGGCGCCGTCGGCTCCCGTGAGGAAGTCGGTATCGACATCGAAGTAGGCGGCGAGTCCCGCGAAGACGGCGGGGTCTTGGACGTGGCGGTGGCCGTTGACCATGTACGTCCAGCGCGATCGCGACAGGTTGACGCCGCGTTCTTTGAGGAAGTCCGCGATCTGCGAGTAGGTCGGCTCTGCGCCGGTCTCGGCCTCGGCAACGTCCATCAGGAGCCGCAAGCGGTTGGCGAGATCGACTGCCGCAGCCTGGTTCTCTTCTTCGGTCATGGCCGCTGACCTCCTTTCCCTGGTGGCGGGCAAGGCATCGCTGTTGTCCACCCCGGAGGGCGGTTGTGCATGCTCAACGCTACTCGTTGGGCATGCACAAATCAAGGCTTGCGCATGCTCAACGGTCGTGCTCCAATGGGAACTCCGACCCGTTTGAGCATGCTCAATTGCCTGCTTGGGTGGGTCGCTCTCGCCAGAGAGGAGGCGAACAATGCTGGCTCTCGCGCCCATCCCGCGCGGCTCCTCACGGGGGCACGCCGCTATGCCAGGCCGCCCAGTAGGGCTGGCCCGGCAGGTGCGCTCTCGCCGTGGCGGGAGGGGGTGCCTACCTCAAAGGTGTACCGCCGCGCCCACGAGCGTCGTGGCGGTCGCGAGAGGAGACCCGGTCATGGCATCGACACCCGAGCAGCGGGCGGCGCGTGAAGCGAAGCTCGACGAGCTGCACGAGAAGCTGACGAGCGCCGTTGAGCAGCTCGTCTCCGGCGACGACTGGCGCGACGCCCTCGCGTTCGCGGCCAGGTTCCGCTCCCGCTCGTTCAACAACACGATGCTGATCTGGGTGCAGCACCAGGCCGGTTTCGAGGCCGGCCGCGTGCCCGAACCATTCCCGACCTTGGTTGCGGGGTATCGGCAGTGGCAAGGGCTGGGGCGTCAGGTGATGAAGGGCCAGCCGGGCTACATGATCTTCGCTCCGGTCACGGGCAGGTTCGCCACCTCTACGCCGTCGGATTCTGGTTCGTGGCGGCGGCTGGGGCCGCGGGAGAAGCCGAAGCCCGGTGAGGTGGTGCGCTCCCGCATGGTCGGTGCCCGACCGGCCTATGTCTGGGATGTCTCCCAGACCGACGGCGAATCCCTCCCCACGACGCCTGCGCCGGTGTTGTTGGAGGGCGAAGCCCCCGCAGGGCTCTGGGACGGTCTCGCCGCGCAGATTCGAGCAGCCGGGTTCGAGGTCGTCTCGGTGCCGGACGAGATGGCGATCATGGGTGCGAACGGCATGACCGACCACGAAACCCGGACGGTGTCGGTACGGGAGAACATGTCGCCTGCGGCGCAGGTGAAGACGCTGGCGCACGAGCTCGCGCATGTGATGATGCACGATCCCGACGACGTGGAGGTGCGGCAGCACCGCGGTATCCGCGAGGTCGAAGCCGAGTCGGTGGCGCTGATGATCGGTGCCGCGCACGGCATGACCACTGACGGCTACACGATCCCGTACGTCTCGACCTGGGCGGCCCACGCCGATGACAAGGAGCCCGCGCAGATCGTGCAGGCCACCGGCGAGCGGGTGCGCAAGGCGGCGCTGGCGATCCTCGATCAGCTCGACACCCTGCAGCTCGGCGACGGTACCCCTCCCGGGCTCGAACGCGACACCCCAACCACGGAGAAGCCGACCCGCGCGGCGGCTCGGCAGGTTGAGCCTGACCGGCCACATGCTGCACCGGTGTTGGCGGGACGGGGGCTGTGATGCCTGACCCCTTCGACGTTCTCGCCGCACTCATCCGCGTAGACCGCACCCCGGACCTCGCAGCGGCAGCGCGCAGTCTCGCAACGGCCGGAGTACCCGTGTTCCCGTGCCAACCGGATGGGAAGCGGCCGCTCACCCGCCGAGGGTTCCTCGACGCGACCAGCGACCTCGCGCAAGTCGCCAAATGGTGGTCGCGCACCCCGGATGCCAACCTTGGCCTCCCCACCGGCGCACCGTCGGGTGTCGTCGTGGTGGAGGTCGATGTGCACGGCCCAGTCGATGGCCGCGCTGCCTGGCATCGGGCCTCGTCCGAGGGGCTGGTGGATGGGGCGGGTCTGCTGGTGCAGACCCCGACCGGCGGCACGCACGCCTACTTCCCAGCCGCCCCAGGCACCGAGCAGCGGTCGTGGCAGGCCGCAGGTGCCGGTGTCGATTTCCGGGGCGACGGCGGCTACATCATCGCCCCACCCTCGCTCCGCACCATCGATGGCACCGTGCGGCGCTACGAGATCGCCGACCTCGCTGCGCACTCCGTCGGACCCGTCGATGCCGCACGGCTCCGCGACTTTCTCAACCCCCGACCGACTCCGGCGACGCGAAACAGCGACGGCGCGACCGCGACAGTGGATGCCGAACGGCTCGCCTCTTGGGTCGCTGGGCGCGGTGAGGGCGAACGGAACCGGGGCCTGTTCTGGGCCGCGTGCCGCCTCGCCGAAAACGGCACCCCACCCTCCGACACGCTCGATGCACTCGGCCCAGCCGCTGCGCAGGCCGGACTCAGCGAGCGGGAGATCGCCACGACCGTACGTTCGGCCTACCGCGCCACGATGCCCGAATCGACTTCTGCCGGTCGGGCACCGAGCACGGGTCGATGGTGCAGCCGCTCCGCAACATCGCCGGTGGCCTCTGTCGGGAGGGCGGGGCTGTGATGCGTGAGACGAGTCCGCGACGGTGGGCTGCGGGGACGGCAGTGGCGGGGACGGTGTTCATCGCCGCTGGGGCGTTCTGGCTGTCGTTCACCTCACTCGCCGATCTTGCCGCGCGTTCGGGGATCGGGACCGGGCAGGCGTGGGCGTGGCCGCTGATCGTGGACGGCATCATCGTCGTCGCGACCGTCGCCGTCGTCGCGCTCGCCGGGCAACGCTCCGCCTGGTACCCCTGGGCACTCCTGACCGGTGGCGCGCTCGTCTCGGTCACCGCGAACGCAATCCACGCCGTTGTCGCCGCCGACGCCGACGTACCCAGCATCCTCGCCGCCTCCGTCGCAGCCGTACCCCCGGTCGTGCTGCTCGCGATCACCCACCTCACCGTCATCCTCACCCGCACCCCAAGTGCCGCACCGGAACCAGAGACGCCGGACCGACACGAGGTCGCCGTGCTCGCCGAGACCTCAGCTGAGCCAGCGCGGGACGAACTGGAAGCAGCATCCGCATCCGTTGCCGTCCCTGAGCTGGCGTCCGCGCCTACCGACGTCGATTCCCTCGATCCGGCGGATCGCCGAGCGTTGGGGTGGGAGCTGCGTGAGGCGGGGTGGTCGAACAAGCGGATCGCCCGCGAGCTCGGCGTGCATCCCTCGACCGTGGGCCGCTGGTTCGCCCCCGCACACCTTCCCACTGACATCACCGAGTCCGCCGACGAGCGGGAGGAGACAACCCCATGAACACCACCGACGGCCCGCAGCACACCGACCCCCGCCATGATCCGCAGCACGTCGTGCCGACCCCGGCCGACGAGGCACTCTCGGTCCCTCGCGACGGCCCCGACGCTGCCGTCGAGGCCTCGACCACGTCGGAGGCGGTGCGTGCGGCGCAGGTTGCCCGCACCGAGAAACAGCACGCCGCCGTCGTGGTTCGTGGTCGGGGTGTGGAGTGGGTGCGACCGACCGATCTGATGGCCCGGCATTCGGCGAACGTCGCCGGGCGCGGCCTGGACTTCCAAGCCGAACTCGCCCGCCGCACCCGCACACCCTTGCGGATCGGGATGCAGGCCGCGCGCGACCGCGCACGTCGCCTGCCACCGATCACGGCGTTCGGCCGGCACACAGTCACCACGTCGGCCCCGACACGGCCTGGGGTCGGGATCGGATGAGGGTGGCAGGTCATGGTCCAGACGGCAACCACCGCAGGATGGGCGCGTTCGTGGGAGCGGGCGCGCACCTACCTGCCAGGAGGTGCCGACACCATGACCACAACCACCAACCCCAGCACCGAGTCCTCGCGGGAGGATTTCACGACCGGCGAGGGCCTGCGCGCCTTGCTGCACCGGCTCCACCACGGTGGTGAGGATGCCTGGGTCAATGATCCGGTCGCGCGCGATCTGATGGAGTTCGCCGCCGAGAAGTACAAGGCACTGGCGCGCAAACACCGCCTCGATACCTGGGAGGCGGTCGCGGCGGCGTTCGACGCAATGCAGAACCGCTCCACCCTCGAAGCCGACGACCCGTGGGCGATCATCACCCACGCCGTGCGGATCACCTGCATCTACGAAGAACGCGCCCAAGGCCTCCTCTGCTCGGTGCATCAGGCACGCCGCTCCCACGTCTCCGCGTTCCACGACCCCGAACGGTTCTCCGACCGCGACACCGCACTGTCCGACTACCACCCCGCCTTCCACGTCTCCGACGATCTGCCCAGCGACCTTGAGGCCGATCCGCATGATCTGTTGGGTTCGGCGCAGGCCTGCATGTCGGCCACGTCGGCGGCAGAGGACGCGATCGCGCTGCTGTGCCTGCTCGACTGGCCGACCGACACCGCGCGGGCCTCGGTCGAGCACGTCTGCGGCGCACTCACCAAAGCCGGAACCCGCCAGTCCGCCTACGAGGCGCTGCGTAGGGATCGGCACGCCCGCGCGCTTCTCGACCTGCCCCGACCCACCTGGACTGCCCTCTTGCGGGCGCTGCTCGGGAACCCGCACCCCGCCTACGCGACCACCAGTGCAGGCCGTGGGGTGCTGCTGCGGCTCCTGCTCGGCGAGACCTTGGAACTGCTGCTACGCGACGACGACCTGATCCTCGCCCTCGCGCTCGCCGCACCCAGAGCCCAGGGCGGTGAGCCACGATGACCGACCCGCAGACCGGTATCCAGCTCGACCGGGCCGTCGACTCCCTGATCGTCGGCAAGCGCCACCGCACCGACCTCGGCGACATCGAAACCCTCGCCGCGTCCATCGACCGCGACGGTCTGTTGCCCCGTTGACGATCACTATCGACGGCGTGCTCGTCTGCGGGGCGCGCCGTCTGGCGGCGATCAAGATGCTCGGGTGGCGCACCGTCAGCGTGTGGGTGCGCGGCGGGCTGTCGGATCGGCTCGGGAAGCTCCTGGCCGAGCAGGACGACAACATGCTCCACAAGCCCTACAACCAGCTCGAAGCCGCAGGCCTCTACCGCGAGATCAAGCAAGTCATGGCAGACGACGCCGCCCGCCGGAAGTCCGCCACCCAGTTCAGCGCCGAGAACCAGCCAGGAAATGACGGTGGTGGAAAATTTCCACCACCGTCAAGCGGCCCTACCGGGAAGGCTCGGGAACAGGCGGCGGCGATGATCCCTGGCGGCGTGTCGTACAAGACGTTGGAGAAGGTTGGCTACATCGAAGAGATCGCTGCCAATCCCGCCCAGCCTGAGTCGCTCCGCGCGGAAGCGGCGGCGGCGTTGGAGCGGATCGAGGCAGGTGACCCGGTGCATCCGCTCTACCTGGCGATCCGCGAGAGCGCCGATGCTGCGCGTGAGGTGCGGGAGGCGACGATGCACGCCCTCGCGGAGGATGCCGTCGCCCGGGCCAACGCGATGAAGAAGGGCAAGAAGCCCAAGCCCCGACCCAAGCCGTTCGTGCCCGACGACGCGCCGCCGGTGCGGTATCCGGTGCGGGCGTTCGTCCAGACCTGGGGCGAACTCGCCAGTTGGTGGACCCACTACGACATCGCGGTGCTCGCCGTCGAGCTGACCGACGACCAGTACGAGAACTTCCTCACCGTCGCCGAAGCCACCGCCCGCTTCGCCGACGATCTCCGCACCGCACGCGAGGCCCACGCAGCGAAGCCGATCCTGCGCGCACTCTGAGCTGAGGTCTTTGCCGCTCTGCCGGTGGCGGGTGTGCACCTGCCAAGCATGAGCCCTGCACCCACTGATACCCGAGCCCGTCGCCGACTTGTCGCCCTCATCGCTGCTGGCATCGTCCTGCTGCTCCTGGCCGGGGTCGGTGTCTACGGACTCCTCATCGGCCCCCGCAACCCGAGCACTGACGATCCGCGCCCCGAACCGCAGCCGAGTGCGACCACGCCGCAGTCGCCGGGGCCGTCAACACCGCGGTTGCCGCGTGTTCCATCTGTGCCGCGCTCTGCCGATCCGGTGACGTTCGCCGAAGGTGTCGCCACGACTTTGTTCGCGTGGGATACGGCGCTGGAGTTGTGGCCGCTGGACTACACCTCGGCGATCCTCGCCGTCGGTGACCCCTCCGGGGACGAGCAGGCGGGCCTCGCTTCCGACATCTCGACCTACCTGCCGAACCGGGATGTCTGGATCGAGCTGCGTCAGTACGCCACGGCCCAGTACCTCGTCATCGACGCCTCGTTCGTCCCGGATGCGTGGGCCGACGCGGTCGCGCAGGCGCAGCCCGGGCAGATCGCACCCGGCACGATCGCGGTCACGATCGAGGGCACCCGCCACCGCTCCGGCATCTGGAACAGCCAACCCGTCACCACCGAGCACCCCGTCTCGTTCACCGTGTTCGTGATCTGCGCACCCACGTACCCGACCTGCCACTTGCTGCGGCTGTCCCAGCTCGACAACCCCCTCCGCTGAGGTGCCGCCGTGTTCCGCAAAGCCGCCATCGCAGCCCTCGCGCTCATGTTCCTCGCCCCGCCCGTCCTCCTGCTCGGGATCGGGGCACTGATGAACCCCGCCGCCGCCAACTGCGCCACCACCACAGGCGTGGTCAACCTTGGGCCCGTGCCGGACTCGCTCACCGTGACGACGGCGAACGGTGAGACGTTCACGCTGAACCGGCAGCAGCTCACCCACGCCGCCACGATCATCGCCATCGGCAACAGCACCGACGGCGTGGGACGGCCCGGGATCAAGATCGCGCTCATGGCCGCGCTCACCGAGTCCACGCTGCGGATGCTGTCGAACACCGGCACCTACCCCGAGAGCGCGAACTACCCCAACGACGGCAACGGCTCCGACCACGACTCCCTGGGTCTGTTCCAGATGCGCCCACAGTCGGGTTGGGGCACTGTCGCCGAACTCATGGACCCCACCTATCAGGCGCGAGCGTTCTTCGGCGGGCCGACCGGCTCGAACTACCCCTCGCCGCGCGGTCTGCTCGACATCCCCGGCTGGCAGACGATGGACCCCGGCGAAGCCGCCCAAGCCGTCTGCAACCTGGCCACCGAGGTCGCCAAGGGCATGAACCAGAAGGCCATCGGCGGTGGCACCAACGGGAAGGCACCCATCGGCTACCTCAACGTCCGCACGCGCGACGAGCTGGGACGTGAGCTGCGCACGATCGAACTCGACCCCGAGCGGGCACCGATGATCGAGTGGGCGTTCAAGGCGTACGCCTCCGGGGACTGGAGCGTCAGCCAACTCCACGACGAGCTCACCTCGCGGGGGCTGCGGAGCCTGCCGACGCCGACGCGCCCAGCCAAGCCACTGGCCGTGTCCACCGTCCACAGGCTCCTGACAAACCCGTACTACAAGGGCGACGTGGTCTATCGAGGCACCCGCTACAAGGGCAACCACCCGCCGCTGATCCCTGCCGAGGTCTGGTACCAGGTCCAGTCGGTGCTGACCGCGCACCAGTGCGCCGTCGAAGCGACCCAGGTGCACGGCCACTACCTCAAAGGCACGATCCATTGCGGACAGTGCGGCTCGCGGCTCATCGTCTCCAACGCGAAGAACCGCCACGGCAATGTCTACTGCTACTTCGTGTGCTCGGGTCGGCACTCCAAGCGCACCGACTGCACCCGCCAGGCCATGCTCATCGAAGACGTTGAGAAGCTCGTCGAGGACTACTACACGCGCGTCCAGATCACCCCGGCCCAGCAGGACGCTCTCGCCGGGATGCTGCACCACGAGTTCGACCACCTCATGGCCTCCGAAACCGAGGAACTCACCCGGCTCACCGCGAACCGCGACCGGCTCGAAGGCGAACAAGACCGGCTCATGCAAGCCCACTACGCCGACGCGATCCCGCTGACCGTCCTCAAGCGCGAGCAGGACCGCATCACCGCCGAACTCGACAAAGTGACCCAGCGTATCGACGCCCACTACGGCGACTACGCCGACGCCCGCGCCCACCTCGACGACGCGCTCGGTCTCCTCGCGAACTGCGCCGACATCTACAGCCGCTGCGACGACACCAACCGGCGGCTATGCAACCAGGCCTTCTTCACCAAAGTCTTCATCGACGAGGACAACGAGCTGCGCGTCGAGCACAACCGGCCCTTCGAAATGCTGCTCGACCCGCAGGTCAACGCCAACGCGCTGACCTGGGCCGCAGATGCCGACAAGGCCCGAACCGCTACCAACATTGACGTTGGCAAGGGTTCGAGCCTTGTGCGTGGGGTGGAGCTAGGGGGATTCGAACCCCCGGCCTTCTCATTGCGAACGAGACGCGCTACCAACTGCGCCATAGCCCCAGGTTGCCGTAACAGCGAGTGAGACTCTACCACGCCGTCGACGGACGGTCACATCACAGTCGCGCGACGGCTCCCGCTACTCGCCGACGGCGCGGCGGAACGAGCGCACGTTCGACTGCTCCGGCCGGACGCCGGCGATCTCGCCCGTCTCCTCGGCCTCCGTCGACGGGTGGTCCGCCGTCGGCACCACGAGAGACGAGGCGACGACCGGAGCCGACAGGTCGATCGTGCGGACCGTGCGCGGCAGCAGCGGCTGCGACACGTAGGTCGACGGCGTGACAGGGATGGGATCCCACAGGGCGCCGATGGTCGGCGGCATCGCGAGGTCCACGGAGATCTCGACGGACTCGGTGGCCTCGCCGTCGGTCAGGGTGATCACAGTGGTGTCCTCCGCGTCGTCGAAGCCCCCCTGCAGCGCGGCCGCGCGCGCGTCGAGGCTGCGGTGCATCGCGACAACGGAGAACCGCGCGACGGCGACGAACGCGACGAGCAGCCCGCCCGGGATCGCAACGGACCACCACGGGGTGATGCCGAGCACCGAAAGGACAACGAGCGTGACCCCGGCCGCGAGCAGCGTGCCCATCACCACAAGGCGACGATTGGCGGCCTGACGCGCGATGAGCCGGAGCTCGGTGAGATCAGCGCGGCGGGTCAGCGGCGTGGAGACCTTCGCCTTCTCCTGATCGGAGCCGTACTCGAGGACGTCGTGGCGGAGGATCCGCATGGAGTTCGAGAAGCGCTCGGTGGGGTCGCCCTCGAGCTCGTCGTCGGGGGTGCGCTGGGACGCCACCCACGGCAGAGCGAAGGCGAGACCGGCAACGACGACGATGGCGATGAGGATTCCGGCGAGCACGCCCCTACCGTAAACAACAACGGTGTAATTTGCAGCCCGACAGGCCGACGGCGCGCGTCCCCGGAAACGAAATCCGCCGACTCACTCCTCGTCGAGGAGCCAAACCGGCACCTGCTCACCGGCACGGACCAGTTCGACATGCTCGTCGAGCACGATCAGCGCATTGGCGGCGGCAAGCTCGCCGAGAGCGTGGGGCATGGTCACCTGGTCGACGTAGCGGATGCTGCCCTCCGTGCGGACCACTCCGCGCAGCAGATGCAGCTGCCCCCTCGTCGACCGCAGGGTGGAGCCCGCAATCGCCCGAACGGTCCGCGGCTCGGTCCCCGCGCCCATCAGCCGCCGGATCAGCGGCCGCGCGAACGCCTGGAACGTCACGTACGCGCTCACCGGATTTCCCGGCAGCATCAGCACGGGCACCCGGTCCTCGCCGACGACCGCGAACGTGTGGGTGCGCCCGGGCGACATCGCGACGTCGGCGGAGTCGACGACGCCAAGCTCAGCGAGCACGCCGGCAACCGCCTCGTAGTCCTCACGCTTGCCGCCGGTCGTGGAGATCACCAGATCAGCGCGAATCAGCTGGTCCGAGAGCGTCTGACGAATGGCCGCGGGGTCGTTGGTGTGCACGGTGACGCGGAACACCGTCGCGCCGGCAGCCTTCGCCGCGGCGGAGATCAGGTAAGAGTTGGCGTCGACGGTCTCGCCCGGCTTGAGGTCGCCGCCGTGGTCGGCCAAGCGCTCGCCCGACCCGAGGACGACGACGCGGGGCCGCGGGCGCACCAGCACCTGGTCGATCCCGGCGCTCGCCAGCAGCCCGATCGCACGCTCGCTGAGAACATCCCCCTCGCTCAGCAGCCGAGTGCCGACAGGAAGGTGCTCGCCGGCCGCACGGACGTACTCTCCGTCCGCGACACGATCGATCAGGTCGAGGCGACCGTCCACGACGGTGGCAAACGAGGTGGGAAGGACGGTGTTGGCACCGGGCGGGAGCGCGTCTCCGGGCGCGACGACGACCGCACCGCCCTCCGGCAGTCGCTCGACGCCCGCATCGACGAGGCGCATCGCCGTCGAGAGGGCGCCCTCGTCGTCGGTCAGGTCGAACGCGCGCACGGCATACCCGGCGACCTTCGCGGTGCTCACCGGCGGCACATTGACCAGCGAGTCGACGTCCTCCGTCATGACCTGGTTCCAGGCGTCCAGCAGCGGCATGCCGAAGGCGGGCAGCGCCTCGACGACGCTCAGCAGATACGCGGTGTGATCCGCGGCGCTGCGCAAGCCTGCGGCGTCGACGACGGGAGGATCGGGAAGCATCGGCGTATCGACGACGACCGCCTCCGTCTCCTGTGCGATCGGCTCCTCTTGTTTCCTGGTGAACCAAGCCATGCGCCATACGATAGGCCAATGGGCGTTGACGGGCGGAAGGCGGAGCTGCGCGCCGCGATACTGACCGCCCGGTCGCTCGTCTCCCCCGATGGCTGGGCAGCGGAGGACACAGCCAGAAACCGACTGTTGGCCACCTGGCTAGGGCAGACGTCGACGGTCGCGCTGTACGCGGCTCGCCCGGGCGAGCCCGGCACCCAGCAACTCATCGACCTCCTCGCGGCCCGCGGTTCCCGCGTCCTGCTCCCCGTGCTCCGGCGGACACCGATGTGGGCCGACTTCGAGGGATGGGCCGCGACGCGGGCCGGCGCGTACGGCATCCCGGAGCCAACCGGGGCCGTGCTCCCCGCGACAGCGCTGGCCGAAGCGGACGCCGTGCTCGTGCCCTGCCTGGCCGTCGGGCGCGACCTCACGCGCTTGGGAACGGGCGGCGGCTGGTACGACCGGGCACTGCCGCATCGCCGCCCCGGCACGCCGCTCGTCGCCCTCACCCGGGCGGCCGAGGTGATCGACACCGTGCCGACCCTCCCTCACGACGTGTCCGTCGACGGGGCCGTCAGCGAACGCGGTTGGGTGGGGGCTCCCCCGTCACTTACCATGGGCGACGGTCTCCCGAATCGCTAGGAAGTTGTTCATGCCCACCTACCAGTACCAGTGCAAGAGCTGCGGCGGCGACCTCGAGGTCGTGCAGAAGTTCAGCGACCCGTCGCTGACCGTATGCCCGGAATGCTCGGGCGAGTTGCGGAAGGTGTTCAACGCCGTCGGCGTCGTGTTCAAGGGTTCCGGTTTCTACAAGACCGATTCGCGCAGCTCCGGCTCCGCGGGCTCCAAGAAGAAGGAATCGGCGACGACGGCGCCCGCGGCCAAGAGCGACGCCAGCTCCAGCAGCCCGGCGAAGGCCGACAAGGTGGCCTGAACGTAAATTCCTGAGATCCCGCCTGTGGACAGGCGGGATTTCTGCTGTCCGGCTGGACATAACGAGAGTATGAACGCTTCTGCTCTTCCCGGAGGCCTCCGGGCCGTCGCCTCGTTCGTCTCGTGGCACCGCCGCGCCGTCGGCGCGCTGCTGGCCGCGCTCTCCGTACTGCTGCTCGCCGAGTCGCTGACGGCTCCTCCCCCAACTGCGCCCGCCGTCGTCCTCGTACGCACCGTGGCCGCGGGTGAGGTGGTCACGGCCGCCGATGTGCGCTTGACCAGGCTGCCGCCCGGGGCCATTCCCGACGGCGCCCTCTCCTCCTCCGACGATGCCGTCGGCCAAGCCCTCGCCGTGCCGGTCGGGGCCGGGACCGTGCTCCAGCCGGCCGTCTTCGCGCGGGCGACGACGGCGGCGAAGGGCCGCGCAGTCGTGCCCATCGTCGTGGCCGACGACACCCTGCGGGAACTGCTCAGACCTGGCGACCTGATCTCGCTCGTCTCCGCCCACGGCGAGTCGCCTCGAATCATCACAGGCGACGCGCGGGTGGTGGCGTTTCCGGCGACGGAAAATCCAGGCGCGCTGCGGGTCGCAGCTTCCGCGGACCAGGGCGCACTCCTGGTCGACGTGCCCGCATCGTCGGCGGCGCTGGTGGCACTGCTGGGTCAAGGCGGGCAGCTGAGCGTGATCCTGGGCGCGACGGTCGAATGAGCCGCCACTAGGCCGATGAGGAGATCGATGAAACGTGGACTAAGGTCTCCTGTTGGTCGGGCGGGGGGTCTCGTCCAACGGCACCAAGACATACGAAAGTAGGCACCCAATATGCTGCAGGGCTTCAAGGAATTCCTTCTGCGCGGCAACCTCGTCGACCTGGCGGTCGCGTTCGTCATCGGCGCGGCCTTCGGCACCGTCGTCGAGTCCTTCACCAAGATGTTCATGGACATCCTCGGCAAGCTCGGTGGCACGCCGGACTTCTCCGGATGGAACCCCGGCGGCATCAGCGTCGGCCCATTCCTCACCGCACTGATCGCTTTCGTGATCATGGCCGCCGTCATCTACTTCGGCGTCATCACTCCGTACAACAAGCTCAAGGGCCTGCTCGAGAAGAAGGAAGACGAGGTCCCCGCGGCCGCCTCCTCCGAGGAGCTCCTCACCGAGATCCGCGACCTGCTGGCCGCGAAGAACAACTGATCTCTCACCAGTGCGGGGGCCGGTCCGCTAGGAGCCGCTCCTCGTCATGGTTCAGCCGCCGCTCGGCGGGCCTCGAAGGTTCGAGGCCCGTCAGGCCGAGGGCTTGGCGCGCCTCGGCAAGGGCGGCGTCGTAGCGCGCGAATCCCAGGCTCCGCCGCGTGTCGATCGGCACCGCGTGCGGCCACGGCAGCCTCGCCTCTTGGCGGGCACGCCGGATCTCTCGCAGCCGATCACCATCGAAACCCCGCACGGCAAGCTCCTCCGCGAGCGGGAGCTCCCCCGGCAGGTCGAGCTCCTCGCCCGTCACGGCCAGCGCGACGGCGCGCGCGAGGCTACTCGCCGAGCCGGCTGCCATCGGGAACAGTCTGCGGCTCTCCGCCGTCGGCCAACTCCGTGTCGCCGACGACGACCACGCCGTCGCCGAACGTCCAGTCGCCGCGCACCTTGAGCGACCTCGCACGCCGCAGCGACGGCGCGTGCGGGATACGCGTGGTGAAGTCGTCGACCATCTTGTAGTAGGCCGGGTCGAGGTCCACCTCGGGGCACTTGTCGGACCGGGCAACAAGCTTGCCCTCGGAGTTCAGCTCGTACACGTCCGAGCGCAGCAGCAGCAGCTCGTTGGTGGTCTTCACCGGGAGGAAACGGTCGCGGCCGACGCAGATCGCCGTGGCGCCCTCGAACACCTCGACGGCGGCACCCATCGCGGACTCGACCTGGATCACCTTCGTCGATGTCGGGTCGGATGGGTCGACGGTCTTCTCGTTGCGGATGAGCGGAAGGCCGAGCACTGAGTTGCGCGCGGTCAGCAGCTCACGGAGCCGGAGGAGGTCGAACCACAGGTTGTTGGTGTGGAAGTACGGGTGCCGGTGCTCGTCGGTGAAGTAGACCATCTCCTCGGGCGCGGTCTGGGCGGTGTCACGGAGGATCAGCTGGCGGTCAGCCTTGCGGATGGCGAGGTGCCCGCCCTTCTTGTCGTTGACGGTGCGGCGGCACACCTCGGCGGCATACGGTGCGCCGGACTTGGCGAACCACCCTGCCACCGTCGCATTCGGCACGGCGCCGAGGTTGTCGCCGTTGGATACACAGGCGTAGCGGAAGCCATGGGCGAGCAGCTTGTCGAGCACGCCGGAGCCCTCCAGCGCCGGGTACAGGTCACCGTGGCCGGGCGGGCACCACTCCAGCGTGGGATCGTCGGGCCATTCGACGGGCATGAGGTCGTCGGCACGGAGCTTCGGCTCCTGGTTCTGCATGAAGCTCAGCGGCAGGCCGTCGACGGGGAGCTCGGGGTACCGCGCCAGATGCGCGAGGGTGTCCGCCTCCGTGCGGAACGAGTTCATCAGCAGCAGCGGGAGACGCGCGTCGTAGCGGTCGCGCGCAGCGAGAACCTGCCGCACGATGAGGTCGAGAAAGTTCTTTCCCTCCCGCACATCGAGCAGGGACTTCGCCTTGTCGAGCCCCATGGACGTCCCGAGGCCGCCGTTGAGCTTGATCATGACCGTCTTGCCGATGGCGTCGCGCGCCTCCATGTTCGACACGTCGACGTCGCACAACGCCGGCGGATCGAGCAGCGGCTCGATGGTGTCCTCTCGGATGATTCCGGTCTCCCCCGTCTCGAGGAGCCCGTAGAACCGGGAGAACACCTCGACCGCAGGGGCGGCCACCCCGGCGTCGATCATCTTCTGGCGTGCGGCTTGGAGGCCAGCTTCAGACACTTCGCTTCCCTTCGTCGGCGCTCCCGACCGATATTAGCCACGCGGGCGTGCTGACCAAACCCGGACGGCACTCTCGGCCCGTCGCATGCGGGATCTTTCGACCCCAAGCACCTCTCCCCAGATTACGCAACAGCAATGTCCCTAAATTTGGGGATCGCCTTCACGTGCTCCCGTTGCCTAGTCTTCCCAGAGTCTTATTTAGGCAAGCCTAACCTCACTCTAGGAGAAAATGACGTATCCCGGATCGTCACGGCGTTCGAAGGGCCTGGCGTCTGTCGCCGCCTTCGGCTGCCTTGCACTCACGGCCTCGCCCCTCAGCGCCCTGGCCGCCGGCCCGGAGGTTCCCCCAGTCGCCATCAACCATGGCGCACCCGACGTCGCGGACGCCTACAACGGCATCGTTCGCGCACCTGACGGCGGCACCTACAACGTCGGCTACCAGGTCGTCGACAGCACCAACCGCGCGGTGTTGATCACCAAGAGCAACGCTGACGGCGCGATCGACACCAGCTTCGGCGTCGACGGTCGCGCGGTGCTCGACCTTGTCAGCGAGTTCAACGAGGTCGTGACAACCAACCCCGGTGCCAAGGAGACCGGCAAGGGCATCGCGGTCGACAAGCTCGGCCGCCTGCTCGTCGTGGGCGAAGTCGAGGGTGACCAGTCGGATGCCGCGACCGCGATCGACACCGACATCTTCGTCGCACGCGTTCACCCCAGCGGCACGCTGGACCGCAGCTACGGCACCAACGGAGGCTGGACGCGCATCTCGTTGTCCGACGGCGTGAACCCCGCAGGCGGCGCGCTCGTCACGGACGCGGCGGGCTGGGACATCTTCGTCCGACCCAACCAGAAGTCGATCATCTCGGCCGCGATCGGCGCCGACTCCGGCTCCGACCGCACCGGCCGCGACGCCGCCGCCGTGCAGCTGACCGCAGCGGGGAAGCTCGATGCCTCGTTCGGCGACGGCGGCGTGGCCAGCATCCCCACCCCGTTCAGCGACAACCTCCGCCGCGGCCTGCTGGACGACGGCTCGTACTTCACCACGTCGTACGCGAACGTCGGCATGAACAACCAGCCCTTCATCCAGAAGTTCACGCCCGACGGCACGCCGGACGCCTCGTGGGGTGACGACGGCCTCGCCACCACCTACCCTGGCGGCAAGGGCGGCTTCGCCGAGGCCTACGGCATGCACAAGGGCGCCGACGGCAACTACATCGTCAGCGCCTACGGCTACCGTGGCGGCCGGGAGGGCGCAGCCGCAGGCAACAGCGTCGACGCGCTGTTGTTCGGGCTGAAGCCCAACGGCACCCTGAACACCACCTGGGCCGACAGGGGCCTCGTCGCCTACCACGTGGGCGAGGACGGCAACAACAGCGGCGACCGTCACCGCGACCATGCGATCCTGCCCGACGGCCGCGTCGTCGGCATCGGCGGCACGAGCGGCACCGCGAACGCGCTGGTGACGATCACACTCCCGGACGGCAGCCCGGCACCTCCCACGTCGTCGACCTCGGCGGCACCGACGACTACCTGTGGGGCATCACCACCATCGGCAACGGCTACCAGGTCGTCGCCGCCGGATACGGCAACGGCGACGCCCAGCTCGTCACGCTCGACCTGACGCCCGCCTCTTCCGCGGTCACCGTGAAGGCCGACAAGGCGAGCGCCGCGTTCGGCGCCGCGAACACCGCGACCGTCACCCTGGCCGTCGACGGAGACGCAGCCCCCGGCGCCGTCGACGTGACGCTGGACGGCAAGGCCCTCGCCTCCGTCACTGTCGACGCCTCAGGCACCGCGACCGTCGACCTGCCGAGCGACCTGAAGCCGGGTTCGCACACGCTGGCCGCCAAGACCTCCGGCACCGTGGGGGTCGACGGCTCCGAGGCCAGCTCGAGCTTCACCGTGACCAAGGCGTCGACCAACTCAGCCGTCTCGGTGTCGAAGGCGTCCGCCGTGCAGCAGGCCACCATGACCGTCAAGGTCGCCGCGGCCGGCGCCCCGTCGGGCTACGCCCCGACCGGCACCGTGACCGTCTACGACGGCTCCAAGAAGGTCGGCACCGCGAGCGTGAAGGCCTCCGACAAGGGCACCGTCAAGGTCAAGCTGCCGAAGCTCTCGGCAAAGACCCACACCATCAAGGTCACGTACGCAGGCAACGCCGACGTGTCCAGCTCCTCCGCCGAGGCGAAGGTGACGGTCGCGAAGGCCTCGTCGAAGACGTCGGTCAAGCTCTCGAAGTCGACCATCAAGGCTTCACAGCGTGCGACGGCCACCGTGAAGCTCACCGTGAGCGGCGCACCTAAGGGCTACGCCCCCACCGGCACGGTCACCATCAAGGACGGCTCCAAGAAGATCGCCGCGGTCAAGGTGAAGGCATCCGACAAGGGCACCGTCAAGGTCAAGCTGCCGAAGCTCTCGGCAAAGACCCACACCATCGAGGTGAGCTACGCCGGTAGCGCCGAGGTGGCGAAGTCATCGACCTCCGCCAAGCTGAAGGTCACCAAGTAGTGAGCTCACTGCGTCAACTACGTAAGGGGGTTGCGGCACTGCTCGCCGCAACCCTCGTTGCGGGCGGCCTCGTTCTCGGGGCCGCCCCTGCGCATGCTGCGGAACCCGTCACCGTCACCGACCGGGTCTCCGGAGCCACGATCACGCTGAGTTCGGCCAGGATCAAGCCCGGCGAGACCATCCAGATCTCGGGCACCGGTTTTACTCCGATCCAGGGCAGCACCGGTGACCCGCTCGTCGCGGTGCGCCCCTACGACTTCGACAACGGGCCCGCCTGGACCGTCGGCGGCGCGGACGCCCACTTCCCCGGGAATCCCACCCAACCGCCCGCCAGCGAGGCCAAGTACTGGTTCGTCACACACCATGAGAGCGGCACGTTCACCGGCACCCTCACGGCACCCACGGGCTTGACGGCCGCAGGCCCCCTCGGCAACGGGAAGCACTGGCTGCGGATCCTGTCGGGAGCCTTCTTCACCACGACGGGCGACCGGATCACGAACCCGATCACCTTCGAGGTCCCGTTCGAGGTGGCCGTCACCAGCGCGAGCACAGGCCTGACCAGCCCCACGGGCACCTTCCAGGCCGGCACGGTCTTTCGTCCCGGCGCGCAGGTCACCGTCCAGGGAACGGACTTCGCGCCCGAGCAGCCGGTCACCGTCGAAATCGACGGCGCGCCGGTCACCAGTTCGATCACCACTGATGCCGAGGGCGCCCTTCCGGACTCTGCTCGCGTCGCTATCCCGGCGGACATCGCCGTGGGCGCGCACACGCTCCGGCTGGCCACTGGGGCCGAGGCGGCCACCGTCGCCTTCACCGTGACAGCTCCGCCCACCGCGACCATCCGGACGACGGCCGTACGGCCGGGCGGCACCATCACGTACGACCTGGCCGGCTACATCGGCGTCGGAGGCGCCCCGCAGAAGGTCGCCGTCGTCGTCGCCGAGCAGGTCCTGAAGTGCGTGACGGTGGGGAGCAACGGTGCCGCAAGCGGAACGGTGAAGCTGCCTGCGGACATCTCGGAGGCGGTGACCGTCGGCTTCAACGTCGGCCTCTCCTGCCAGCTCCCGCCGACGGGCGTGATCAACGACCAGCCCATCGGGAGGATCGCCGTGACGCTCGACGTCCGCGACGACGCCCCCGAGCCGGTGGCCCCGGCGGTCACGGTGGCCGCCTCGGCCACGCTCGGCGGCACCATCCGGATCATCGGCGAGGGTTTCACGCACCTGACGAACGCCACGCAGGGCTCGCGGATCGCCGTGAAGATCGACGACGGCGCCGTCTCCCGCCTCGAGGGCAACAAGGTGCACGCCAACACGACCATCTGGTACGTCATCGACGCGAAGACCGACGGCACCTTCGAGGTCGACATGCCCCTTCCGGACGGCACCACCAGCGGTGCAAAGGGGTCGAGCCCCGCCCTCACGACGGGATCGCACACCCTGCGGTTCCTGACCGGATCGCTGCTGCCCGACGACACCCCGCGCTCCCTTGAGTCGGACGCGTTCACCGTCACGGCTCCAGTAGTCAAGAAGGTCACGGCAGGCACCGTGACCGCCACGGGCACCAAGAAGGTCGGCAAGACCCTCACGGCCAAGCCGAGCGCCTGGAAGCCCTCCGGAGTCACGTTCACCTATCAGTGGCTCCGCAACGGGAAGAAGATCAGCAAGGCGACCAAGAAGACCTACAAGCTCACAAAGTCCGACGCCGGCACCAAGATCTCCGTCACCGTCACCGGGACGAAGGCCGAGCACACCAAGGCGACCAAGACGTCCAAGACCGTCACCATCGCCAAGGTGACCTCCACCGTCAAGGTCACCGTCCCGAAGTCGGTCAAGAGGAACAAGAAGGCCATCATCAAGGTGACCATCTCCTCGGCGGTCAGCAAGCCCACCGGAAAGGTCACCGTCACGGTCAACGGCAAGAAAGTCGCCAAGACCGTCAAGACCTCAGCCAAGGGCAAGGTGTCGATCACGCTGCCGAAGATCTCGAAGAAGGGCAGCTACAACGTGAAGACCTCGTTCGCCCCCTCGGGCTCGACGGCCAAGTCAACGGCCAAGTCCGAGATCGTCACCAAGACCCTCAAGGTGGTCTAGTCCCCATCCCTCCTAGACCTGTGAGGCCGCCGGTTGCGCATCCGGCGGCCTCACAGCCTTTTTCCCAGGATTGTCCCTGCCGTGTCCCTGTTCACAGGGCAGAACTCCTTGATAGCGTCGGTTTGCCAAAGATCGACGGTCCGTGAGCCCGCCTCTCCCCCGAGATCGCACCATCCACGATGCCAGGGGGGCAGATCGTGTCCAGATCAGTTACAACGCGCGTCGCGCGAGGAATCGTCGCCGCAGCGGCGGCGCTCGCCCTCGTCGCCACCACTCTCAGCCCGGCCGCCGGAGCCACACGTACCGAAACCGAACCGAACGGGGACATCCGCACCGCGAACGCGCTGCCGCTCGGCGACACGATGCAGGGCACCACCGAGATGGCCAACAGCCGCTGGGACGACGACTACTACGCCATCACCATCCCTGCCGCGGGCCGAACCACCATCGACCTTCGATTCGCCAGGACCACGTCGTCGACCGCCTACAATCTGTACCTCTACAACGACAAGGGCGGCACTGTGTTGTCGTTCACGCTCACCTCCGGGGACGGCGACGGCTCCTGGCTCCGAGGCAGGGAGATCTTCCTCCCCCCGGGCACCTTCTACCTCAACCTCCGCGGCTCCAGCGACTGGGATAGCTGGGGAAAGCCGTATGGCCTCCGCGTGACCCACACCCCAGGCGACGTGGAGCTCGAACCCAACGACTCCATCAGACTGGCCACCGAGCTGCCGCTGGGCAAGACCATCACCGGTTCGGCGCTATCGAACAGCCGTTGGGACGACGACTACTTCGGCATCAGCATCCCGGCGGCCGGCCGCGTGACGCTCGACCTCAGGTTCCCCACGCTCACATCGTCGACGGCCTACTACGTGTACCTCTACAACGACAAGGGTGGGACCGTTCAGTCGTTCACCGTCACCTCGAGCCACCGCGACGGCGCCTGGCTCCGCTCCCAGGCCATCTTCCTCCGGGAGGGTCGCTACTCCCTGATGCTGCGCGCTGCCGACGACTGGGACAGCTGGAACAAGGTGTACACGCTGAAGGTCACGCACGCAGCGGGCCTCGCGGAGCAGGAACCGAACGGGAGCGCCACCCTCGCCACGACGCTCCCCCTCGGCAAGGCCATCAAGGGGTCAAGCCTCATCGCCGGCAGCTCCTGGGACTACGACTACTACGCCGTCAGCCTTGAGTCGGCCGCGAAGGTCGCCGTCGAACTGACGGCACCGACGGCTGGGGATGCGACCGCCTACGAGCTCCGCGTCCTGAGTGGCTCCCAGGCAACACTTCAGTTCGAGAATGTGCCGCCTGGCAAGACGCGCCGCATGACCGTCGACCTCCCCGCGGGCGACAGCTACATCCGCGTCGCAGGCTCCTCGGACTACCAGAGCTGGGGCAAGGAGTACACACTGAAGGTGCTCCGGGTGCTGACAAGCACCCCGACGCCGACGATCACGGGGACCGCCGCCGTCGGGAAGACCCTGAAGGCGAACGTCAAGGCGTGGAAGCCGTCGAAGGTCACCCTGATGTATCAATGGCTGCGCGACGGCAAGGCCATCAAGGGCGCCACCACCTCCAGCTACACGCTGGCAAAGGCCGACGCAGGCACGAAGATCACGGTCAAGGTCACCGGCTCGAAGAGCGGGTACCCGAGCGTGTCGAAGACCTCGAAGGCCGTCACCGTCGCGAAGGTCAAGGCGACGGTGAAGGTCACCGTCCCGAAGTCGGTGGCGAAGAACAAGCAGGCCACGGTCAAGGTCGCCGTCACCACCCCTGTCGCCAACCCCACCGGCACGGTCAAGGTGACCGTGAACGGGAAGTCCGTCAGCGTCAAGCTGACGGCGGCGGCGAAGGGCAAGGTATCGGTCAAGCTCCCGAAGATCGCGAAGGCGGGCAGCTACAAGGTCGGCACGGTCTTCACCCCGTCGGGCACGACGGCGAAGTCGACCGCCAAGTCCGCCACGGTCACCAAGACCCTGAAGGTCACCTAGAGGAGCTTCGGTGGGAGCTTTACGTTCAGATCTGAACGAAAAGCTCCCACCGAACGCAATCAGCGCGCGTCGAGGTCGAGCGGGAGGACCAGCGGGCGGCCTGTGACGGGGTCGGGGATCACCTGGCAGGGCAGGTCGTAGACGCGCTCGATCAGCTCGGCGGTAACGACGTCGTCGGGGCGGCCCTCGGCGACGATCTCGCCGCCGCGCATCACGATGAGGTGCGTGGCGTAGCGGAAGGCGAGGTGCAGCTCGTGCAGCACCAGGACGACGGTGCGCCCCGCACGGTGCAGGCGGCGGGTGAGGTTCAGCACCTCGATCTGGTGCGCCACGTCCAGGTACGTCGTCGGCTCGTCGAGCAGCAGCAGCGGCGTCTCTTGCGCCAGCGCCATCGCGACCCAGACGCGCTGCCGCTGGCCGCCCGAGAGCTCGTCGACGCTGCGGTTCGCCAGGTCGACGACGTTCGCGGCGGCGAGGGCATCGAGCACCGCGCGCTCGTCCTCCGAGGACCACTGCCGTAGCAGGTTCTGGTGCGGATACCGGCCGCGGGCGACCAGATCGGAGACGGTGATGCCGTCGGGCGCCGTCGGCGACTGCGGCAACAGGCCCAGCCGCCGCGCCACGGCCTTCGGCGCGAGCCTGCCGATGGGCTCCCCGTCGAGCAGCACCTCGCCGGCCTGCACCGACAACATCCGGGCGAGCGTCTTCAGCAGGGTCGACTTGCCGCACGCGTTGGGGCCGACGATCACCGTCAGCTCGCCCTCGGGGACGGCGACGTCGACATCGCGGAGCACCGGATGCTCGGGGTGGTACGCGACGCGCAGCCCCCTTCCGCTGAGCCGTGAATGCATCACAACCGCTTCCTTTCCACGGCGAGGAGCCAGACGAGATAGAGACCGCCGAGCGCCCCGGTGATCACGCCGACCGCCAACTCCGTCGGAGCGAACAGGCGGCGGGCGATCAGGTCGCTGACGAGGACGAGGACCGCGCCCATGAGCGCGGCGCCGAACAGCGCAACGCCAGGGGTGCGGGTGAGCTTGCGCACGAGGTGCGGCGCGGCGAGGGCGATGAAGGCGACGGGGCCGGTGGACGCCGTCGCGACTCCCATCAGGGCGACGCCGACGACGATGAGCACCAGCCGCGAGCGCTCCACCCGGACGCCGAGCCCGGTGGCCGCAGCGTCGCCCAGGGGCAGCTGTGCCAGCGGACGAGACCACGCCACGGCAACCGGCGTGAGCACCACGAGAGCCACGCCGACGGCCAACGCCTCGGGCCACAGCGTGCTGTTCAGGGAGCCGGCCAGCCACTGCGTCGCGGTCTGCGCGGCCTCCAGCGGCGCCTTCACGACCAGCAGCGAGTTGACGGCGGCAAGCACCGCACCGATCCCGATCCCGACGAGGACCAACCGGAACCCCGCGACCCCGGAGCGCCACGCGAGCCCGTAGACGACCGCCGCGGTGACGAGGCCGCCGAGAACCGAGGCGATCGCGACGGCGAACGTGTCGCCGCCCAGCACGATGATCTGCACCAGCGCGCCCGTCGCCGCGCCCGTGGTGAAGCCGATGACGTCGGGGCTGCCGAGCGGGTTGCCGGAGACGGTCTGGAAGATCGCGCCTGACATGCCGAGCGCCGCGCCCACGAGCAGCGCCGTGACCGCGCGCGGCAGCCGCACCTCGCGCACGAAGTACTGGGCCAGCCTGTCGTCGGCCGTGCCGCGCAGCCCCTCGACGATCTGGCCGAGGCTCACGGGATAGTCGCCGAGCGTGATGCCGACGGCCGCCGCCACGATGGCCGCGATGGCAAGGACGAGGTAGACGACGGCGGCCCGCCGCTCGAACCGAACGCTGAAAGGGCCGAGAGCCACGACGGCGTGCCGCCGGTACAGGCTCCGCTGGGCCAACTGCAGATCGCTCACAGCGCCGCCACCTTGCGCCGTCGGACGATGGCGACGAAGACCGGCGCGCCGACCAGGGCCGCGATCACACCCACGGGCGCCTCCTCCGGCCGCAGCACGAGACGTGCCAGGACGTCGGCGCCCAGCAGCCATGCGGGGCCGAGGATGGCGCAGAACACCGTGACCCAGCGCTGGTCCGAGCCCACGAGCAGCCGCGCCGCGAATGGCACGGCGAGGCCGACGAAACCGATGGGGCCGACGGCGGCCGTCGCGGCGCCGCAGAGCAGCGTGATGGCCACCATGGCGCCCACGCGCGTGCGCTGTACGCGGACCCCCAGGGCCTTGCCTGTCTCCGTACCGAGCGCCAGCGCGTTAAGCGCGGGGGCGAGGAGCAGCGCGACGACGAGGCCGAGTGCGATGAACGGCGCGACGTTCCACAGCACCGGGAAAAGCCGGCCCTCCAGCGAGCCCGCCACCCAGAACCGAAACTCGTTGAAGGCCGTCTGGTCGGCGAGGATGATCGTCTGCGTGAGCGCCTGGAGTGCAGCGCTGATGGCGACGCCGGCCAGCACGAGCCGTGTGGGGGTCGCCGCCTGGTGGTGGGCAGTGCCTAGCAGGTAGACGGCCACCGAGGCCAGCGCGGCGCCCGCGAACGCGAACCAGAGGTAGAATCCCATGCCGCTCACGCCTGTGAGCGCGACGGCGAGGACGACGGCCACGGAGGCGCCGGCGTTGACGCCGAGGATGCCGGGGTCGGCCAGCGGGTTGCGCGTCAACGACTGCATGAGTGCGCCAGCGACGCCGAGCGCCGCGCCCACGACGACCCCCAGCGCCGTCCGCGGCACGCGCAGCTCGTGCAGCACGGTCGCCTCAGCGGACCCGTCGGGCGATAGGAGCAGCGTCCACGCCTGCAGCACCGGGATGTCCTTCGAGCCGAGCGACAGCGACAGCAGCACCGCGGCGGCGA
Source organism: Tessaracoccus sp. (assembly GCF_016714275.1). Taxonomy (GTDB): domain Bacteria; phylum Actinomycetota; class Actinomycetes; order Propionibacteriales; family Propionibacteriaceae; genus Arachnia. Next base: position 392,933 of record NZ_JADJNP010000001.1, read on the forward strand.
GCAGGCCGAGCGCCCCGACGAGCGCGGCGACGCGGACCGTTCCCGGCCGGGTCAGCCGCGGCTGATGCAGCGCCGGAGGCTTGGCGGAGACACCCGCCGTCATCCCTGCGGGCCGGCGGCGGCTTGCTTCACCAGCTTGTTGCGGCGTGCGAGAGCCCAGGCGAGCGCGCCACCGCCGACGAGGACGGCGCCGGCGAGGACGGCGATCCCGACGACCGGGACCCCCGACTGCGTCACCGCGGCAGGCTGTGCGGCAGGAGCCGTGACCGGCGCGGCCTGTGCGGACGTCGTCGGCGCGGGGGGCGCGACGGCGGCGGACTCGGTGGCGGCCGGGCTGGCCTCCCCCGCCGGAGTGGGCTCCGGGCTCTCCTCGCCGAGGTCGACCTCGACGGAGCCACCCTCGATCTTGCCGTCCGACTTGGTGGTGCCGCCCCCCTCGACCGCGCTCGAGCCCCCGGCACTCTTGCCCGACGACCCTCCAGCCTCGACGGTGAACGTGTTGCCGCCGCGGCGCGTGTAGCCCTCGTAGCCGAGCTTCTTGCCCGTCTCCTTGTCGAACACGTCGCCGGTGGCGAGCATGCGCAGCCAGTGCTCGCCGGGCACGAGGTCCGGCACCACGAGCGAGCCGGTCGCCGAGCCGTTCTTGTCGAGCTTCTGCGTGTGGTAGACGCAGGCGCCGTGCGACGTGTCGGAGCACATAAGGCCGTCGTCGATCTTGATATAGACGGTCTCGCCTGCCGGGTAGCCCGAGACCTTGAAGTTCAGCCGGTCCCCCGACTTGACCTTGCTTGGCCAGACCGACGAGCTCGTGCCGGGCGTGTCAGGGCCCGCACCGTCGGGCGGCAGCGCCGTCGCCCCAAGCGGGACGGTGACGGCGAGGCCTAGGGCGAGCAGCGCGGCCGCGGCCACGCGCGCAAGGCGGAGAACAGGGGAAATGCGGTTCATATCGGTGTTCCTCGTGGGTTTCTCAGGGGCGCACGGGGGTGCGGAGCAGGACGACGCCGGTGGCCGACCCGGCGAGCACCAGGACGGCGAGGCCGATTAGGACGAGCGTCCAGGTCGGATCGGCGGGGGCGGCGAGCGGGGCGGCCACTGGCGTCTCAGCGACGGCGGCCACGGGCTGCGCGACCGGTGCCTCGGGTGCCGCGGGATCGACGCCGGCGACAGGATCGACGAGCGGGGCGGGCCCGGCGACGCCGACCCAGCCGACCAGCGCGCCCTTCGCGTCGACGACCGCCAACTTGTGGGAGCCGTTGGGCAGGGTGCCGAACTTCACGGTGACGATGTGGTCCGAGCCCACCTGGACCCAGTCCGCCGGCGCGACCTTCCCGCCCTCGGTGTACAGGAAGAGGGAGACCCACGCGCCGCCCTGCACCTTCGGCACGCTCAAAGTGAGCGTGCCCTTGTCGGCCTTCGACGGCAGCATTCCGGCATTGCCGTCGTTCAGGTCCGCATAGGCGGTGACGGGGGCGACGGCGGCCTCCGTCGGCTTCGTCGCGCCCACCTTCGTCGTGGTCGGCGTGGAGCGCACCGGGCGCGGGGTGGGCTTGGGCGTGCTGTTGCTCTTGGGCGCGGCCACCGTGACCTTCGTCCAGCCGAGGACCTTGCCGTTCCTGTCCTGAACCGACAACTTGTTCGTTCCGGAAGGAAGCGTCAGCGACGTGACAGACGCGGTGACCTTCTTGCCTGAGCCCACCTTGAACCACTTCGGACCCCAGGGGAAGCGTGGGGAGTCGCCGTCGAACACGTTGAGGTAGACCCAGTCGCCCTTCTTGGCCTTGGGGATGGTGACGGCCCACTCCTTCTTGCCCTGCGCGACCTTCACTCCGCGCTTCTTCGAAGCCGGCAGGTCATCGGTGGCGTGGAGCGGGTCCGGGGCGGCCTTCGGCTTTGCCGGGCGCGACGCCCGTCAGCTTCTTGCCCTCCGCGACGACGGTGAACTCGGGCGTGACGACGCTTCGGGAGGGGTCCGGCCGCTTGCCCTTGTAGTACGGATCCGCGCTGAGGGTGCGGGTCAGCAGCTGCAGCGTGTACGCCCACTCGCCGAAGGTGGGCTGGGAGTTCTTCCGTGTCGGCAGGGGGATCTCGACGTCGAACGAGCCGCGCTTGTCGGCCTCGATGACGTACCAGATGGTCTTGTTCGTCTTACTGATCGTCGCCGGAGACGCCCCGACCTCGCGGCCGCGGTTGGCGTCGAAGTGGGCGGCGGTCGCCGTCGGGAGGTGCTGGTAGCCGCCCGCGTTGATCTTGATCGCAATCAGCGATCCGCCGCCCACGAGGTTGCACCACTTCGTCCCGCGCAGGCGGATGGTGCCGCCGACGTTGGCCGCGGGGGTCTTCATGCCGGGGGCGAGCTCGAACGCGTAGTCCGACGGCTTGGCCTTGCATGTGGCGCCGGACGGCACCTTCGGCACGTCGGGCTCCTCCTCGACAGGTGGCTTCGGCACGTCGACCTCGTCGCTCAGGCTCTTCACGACGGCGAAGTACAGCGAGGCGCCGCGCTGCCGGTCCGCCGGTTCTGTGAGCAACGAGCCCGTCAAGATGCGGATCGAGTGCAGCGTGCCAGGCGCGAACCGCTTGTCGATCTCGGCCTTGGTGAGCGTCGTGTTCTTCGTGGTGGGCCACGGGATGGTTGCGGTCCACGTGCCGTCGGGACGCGCCTGCACCACCGCGTGGCTGCGCTTGTCCGTGACCTTCTTACCCGTCGCGGGGTTGGTCAGGTCTCGCTTCGAGTAGACCGTGTTCGGATCGCCGGAGGTCTCTGCATCAAGGAAGAAGTTCACGACGGAGCCGGTCTTGTCGTCAGTGGCCAGATAGCCGCTGACCCCCTTGAGTACGATCGGCTTGCCGTGGACGATCTTCTCGGGCCCCCGGAAGCAGTACTTCACCTTCCTGTCCTTCTCGCGGGGGCCGTAGGCGGACAGGCACGTGGTGACGCTCACCGACTCGTTGTCCGGGGCCGGGTCGACGGGCTCCTCCGGCTCTGCGGGCTCCTCGGGATCGGTCGGCTCCGGCTCCGGCTCCGGCGGATCGCCGGCGACGGTGATCCGCAGCGCCATGGTGCGCGACACGTCGGGGCGCTCAGTGGGGTCGACGCCTGCCTGGTCGCTGTAGAGGGTGCCTGTGAGCAGCTGCAGGTCGAAGCTGTCACCTGCCTTCCAGGCAGGGTCGACGACGGCGTTGCCCGCGCTCGGCCAGTCGAGCTCGATCTCGAAGTTGCCCTCGTCGTCGGCCCACACCGCACCCCACACCGTGTTGTTCTGGATGGCAGGTTGAGGCGCGGGTTCTCGACGAGCGAGGTCCGCTGCAGCTGGCCGATCTTGTCGTCGATCAGCTTGATGCCGATCACTGAGCCCCTCTCCCCTTCCTCGGTGCGATCGGGCTTGGCGAGCCACCCGGTGCCGGTGACCCGCAACGGCTTCCCCGGCTCGGCCTTCGGGGTATAGGTGGCGGTCACGCCGCTGATGTGCGTGTAGGTCGTCGTCTCGCCGGTATCGGTGTCCGCGGCGGCGAGGCCAGGCTGCAGGAGCAGGCCGGCGGCCAGCACGATGCCGGCAAGGGCGTGGAGTGGGCGGGACAGCACGGTCGGGCTGGTCACAACAATTCCTTCTCTACGAACTCGATGATGCGGCGCATGAGGATGGGGCCTCCGGTGGAGGTCCAGAGCGATCCGTCGACCAGGATCACGTGGTCGTCGCGATAGGCCTTCAGCTCGCGGAAGCCGGGCACGCCTTCGGCCTCCGCATAGGCCTTCTCGGCGCCGGTGACGTCGGCGGTGCCGCCTGCGTCGGGGTTGCCGACGCTGGATCCGCCGAGGGTGCCGAAGAACATGTAGTCGGCGTCCGCGTCGGACAGGTTCTCCAGCGAGATGGGCTCGGAATGGCCGCGCCCCTCCTTGTCCTGCGCGGGCGGGCGCTTCAGCCCGATGGTCTCCAGCGCCATGCCCGGCGGCAGGTCCTTCAGGATCAGCGACGCGTTGGACCCCTGCCAGCGGACGATGGAGAACGTCTTGTCCTCGAAGCCCGCCGCGTACAGCTTGGTCTTCACGCCGTCGGCATAGGCGTCGAAATCCCCAAGGAGCGCCGCGCCTTCGTCCGCCTTGTTGAGGGAGTTGGCGACGTTGGCGAACGTGGCGCGCCAGTCGGCCCCGGCGTAGCCGACGAAGTACACCGGCGCGATCTGCTCCAGGATGGCCACGGACTCGGGGTTGTTGCCGCCGGACGCGTAGGTGAGAATCAGGTCGGGCTTGAGCTGCGCGATCGCCTCGAAGTTGAACTGGGCGACGGTGCCGACGGTGGGGATGCCGTCCGCGAGGTCGATCAGGTAGTTGGGCATGGTGCTCTGGCCGCGGCCGTTGACCGAACCGACGGGCTTCACGCCGAGCGCGAGGGCGCCATCGAGCGTGGGCTCCGAGAGCGTCACGACCCGCTGCGGGTCGGCGGGCACCGTGATCGGCTTGCGGTCGACGTCCTCGATCACGCGCACGGGGGTGCCGTCGGCGATCCCCGGCAGTCCGCTCGCGACGGCTCCTCCCGCGGAGGGCGGAGGCGTCGACGTCGGCCCGCCAGGGGGCGCGGCGGGCGCGCCGCCGCAGGCCGCCAGGGCGAGCGCGAGGGTTGCGCAGGCGAGAACTCGCCAAGAGGTAGTCACGGTCTTCCCTTCGGCGGGATGGGCCCGCTGTCGTGTGGTGCGAGCAGGTTCGCCAGTCCGTCGGCCACTCCGCCGCGCCAGCACGCGTAGTCGTGGCCGCCGTTGTACTCGACGAAAGTGGTGTCGGCTCCGGCGCGGGCGAGGCGGCCCGCCAGCTCCCGGTTGGGCGCGAGCAGCACCCACTCCCGGGTGCCCACCTCCTGATGGATCCGCGTCCCGCCGAGGTCCGCGCCGTCGAGCAGGGTGGAGAGATCATCGACCCAGAGCGAGGGAGAGTGCGCGATGGCGCCGCCCACGACGTCCGCGTGGGCGATCGCCGTCCACAGGGCGACGAGCCCGCCGAGACTCACTCCGGAGACGAGCACGTCCTCGCGGCGGTCGCTGATCGGCCGGCGGGCGCGCGCCCAGGGCAGGAGTTCGAGGGCGACGAACGCGGCGACCTCGTCCGGGCGGGTCATCTCGTCGCGTCGCGTCGCGGGGCCGCCCGAGTCGAGCATCACGAGGTACGCAGGGCGGACGGCCCCGTCGGCGAGGAGGTTGTCCATGGTTGTGGCCAGATCGAGACTTGAGACCCAGACCTCGCCGTCGAGCAGGAGCACGACGGGAAGCGGCTCGTCCGCGGGCGCCCCGGGCGGCACATAGGTCCAGACGCGGCGGCCGTTAGGCCCCTCCGCGCAGGTGACGTCGCCACGCTCCGCGACGTCCTCGCGACGCGCCGCCCACGGCTGCGCGGGAGCCTCGGACAGGGCGACGACCGACATCACGGTTCCGCCGCGGTTCCGGCACGTCTCCGGGTTGAGCGGGTCGGCGAGGCCATGGTCGAGGGCCTGGCGGATGCCGGGCAGATCCGCCTCGTCGAGGCTGTCGGCCTGCGGAAGGAACGCATACGAGGCACGCCAGTCCGGCGCCATGCGATAAGTGAGGTGCCAGACGTCGGTACCCTCGACCCGTCGCATCCAACTGGAGCTGAGGTCACGCTCGTCGGTCAGCCGGTTGACGAAGAGCAGCACGCGGTCGGCGTCGGCATCGCGCCAGAGGAAGGTGACGAGGACGCTGCCGTCCTCGTCGGGCGCGAGGACCGGGGAGACGGCGTGGGCCCAGAAGTCGGCGAGGACCTCGCGGCCCGCCGCGGTGGTGGGGCCCCCGACGACGTCGAGGCGCAGCGCCAACGCGCGGGGAACCCCGCCCTCGGCCAGCGGGGCTGTCTCCGGGCGGGGCACCTTCGGGGGGCGGGGGGCGACTCTCATCAGTTAGGTGACCTTGAGGGTCTTGGTGACCGTCGTCGACTTCGCGGTCGACTTGGCCGTGGAGCCCGACGGCGCGAACGAGGCCTTGACCTTGTACGAACCCGCCTTGCTGATCTTCGGCAGCTTGATCGACACCTTGCCCTTCGCGGACGCCTTGACCGTCTTGGCGACCTTCTTGCCGTTGACCGTGACGGTGACCTTGCCGGTGGGCTTCGAGGTCGCCGCGGAAACGGTCACCTTGATGGTGGCCTGCGTGCCCTTCTTCACCGACTTCGGAACCGTGACCTTGACCGTCGAGACGACCTTCGCGACGGTGACCGTCTTCGACGTCTTCGACACCGTCGTGTACCCGGACTTGGATCCGGTGACCTTGACCGAGACCTTCTTGCCCGCGTCGGCCTTCGTCAGCTTGTAGCTCGACGTGGTCGCCTTGCTGATGGCCTTGCCGTCGCGCAGCCACTGGTACTTGACCGTGACCTTCGTCGGCTGCCACGTCTTCACGGTCGCCTTGAGGGTCTTGCCGACCTTCTTGGTACCCGAGATCGTCGGCGTCGGCGTAGACGTGAGGTTCTTCTTCATGACAGTGAAGTCCGTCGACTTCACCGTGCGCGAGGTGTCGCCGGCAAGCAGAGAACCGGTCAGGAAGCGCAGCGCGTGCGTCCCGGCCGCGAAGGCGGGGTCCGAGCCGTTGGGCCCGCTCTTCGTGCCGTCGGGGAGCGGCATGTCCACCTCGAACGTGCCGTCCTTCTTCGCGTCGATGACGTACCAGACGGTCCGGTTGCTGTGGACCTTGTCGTCGAGGCGAGAGTACGCGCCATCGTCGATCTTCACCGCGATCCGCGAGCCCTGGGTGGCGTGGGTCGGGTGGACGAATCCCTTGCCGGTGATCCGGATCGTTCCGCCGATCTCGACAGTGGCGCCCACCTGGACCGACGCGGCAACGGCCGCGCCCTCGACGGCGAGGGTCCGCGTAACGCTCTTCGAGCCATCGGTGAAGGCAACCTTGAGCTGTCCGATGGGGGCATCCGCGGGCAGCGTGAGGCGCACGTAGTCGGTCAAGCCGACGTCGCCCTTGGCGTCGAGCTTCCACCCGTCGCCAACCTGGCCAATGCCGCCAAGAGTGACGGTCTTGCCGCCGATCACGGCCGTGGCCCGCAGCGTGCCGTTGGGCGCGAAGGCCGTGGCGCGGAAGGTCCACGATCCCCTCTGCTGCACGAGCAGGTCCTCGGTGCCACCCGCGTGGTCCCCCGGGTTGTAGACGCGCGTGGTCGCCGCCGCGACGGAGAACGCGGGGCTGGTCACACGCACGACGCTGCCGGAGACGACCCGCACCCGGTATTGCCCGGGCGCGGCGGTCCGGGGCACCGTCACACGCTGGTAGGTCTATTCGTCGGAGTTGACGATCCTGCCGTCAGCGCCGATCTGGAACGTCGCGCTCGCGACAGCCTTGTTCGCAGCGTCGATCAGCTCCGTCTTCACGGTACTGCCGGGGGTCTGGTTGGAGAGGTCGAACCATGCATGGTCGCCCTGCTCCACCGTCGTGCGGCTCAGAGCGATCTGCGGGTCCTTCGCGATGGGTCCGACAGCCTTGTCTACGACGGTGAAGCTCACGCTGATGCCGCGCTGGTAGTCCGGCGGGTTGGTGAGCATCGATCCCGTCAGGATCCGCACGGTGTGGACGGTGCCGGCCTTCCAGTTAGTTGCGAAGAACGCCGCGTTCCGCGGCGCCTGGTCCCCGTTGGCCACGGTGTTGGTCTCATTCGGCCAAGGGATCTCCATCCGCCAGGTGCCGTCGGCCTTGGCCTGCACGAGCCCATGGGAGCGCTTATCCGCGAAGACCTCGCCATTCACCGGGTTCCTGACCGCACGCGTGGTGTAGAGCGTGTTCGGGTCGCCCGAGAAGGTCGCGTCGAGCATGAAGTTGGCAACCGAGCCGGTCTTCTTGTCAGTGGCGAGATAACCGGTGCCCGTGATGACGATGGGCTTGCCCTTGACCATCGCATTGGGCGCGCTGACGGTGTACGACTGGGGCGGGTCGATCGGCCCGTAGGACGCCCCTGTCAGTGTCACCGGGGTGATGGAGTCGAGGAGGGCGTCGTCAGCAGATGCCGTGAGCGCTCCCCATCCGGTTCCGATGGCGAGGGCCACGGCGAGCAGCAGCGCGGCATCCTTCCTTCGCTGACGATTCTTCTCGTTCAGACGCATAGGTACTCCCACAATCAGCCCGCGACGCAGGCCGCGGGCTCGCATATCGATATGGCCAGGCTTGCCTAACCCTTAATATCGAAAGCATACGGGTGTCAAAATATGCGATGCAAACCCGTCCGCCCTTCGGCACGCAGCGTCGCCCCCTGGTCCGCGGCGCCCGACACCGCAAAAGTGCGGCGGCTCAAGGAACGGTGACATGGACGACGCCGTGGGCGCCGCGCTCGGCGTCGGACATCACGTGGCTCACCGCCGAGTAGTGGCCGGGCTCGGTGAACGTCAGCTCGACGAAACCGCCCTCCGCGGGCTGCAGCGCGAGGGCCTGGGCGCCCCCACCCTTCGTCCCGAAGGGATCGGTGCGATCCTTCAGCAGATAGCCGCCCTCGCGGTACACGGTGTCGAACTGGCCACCGACGATGTGGAACGACGACGCCCGGTTCGGGCCGGCGTCGAGGACGAAGAACCGCACCCTCTCGCCGACCCGCGCCGCGAACATCTGCTGGTCGTACTGGTTGGCCACGCCGTTGAACACCACACGGTCCGGCGGGTCGGTGGCGATCCGCTCCGTCGGCACCTCTTCCGCGTCCTCGGGTGCGCGCGCGTCGGTGGTGTAGACCTCGGACTGCACGAGCACGTACTCGCGGTCCACCTTCGGGAGGCCCTCCTCCGGCTCGATGATCACCGCGCCGTGCATGCCCGCGGCGATGTGGGCGCTCATCGGCATGGTCGAGCAGTGGTACATCCACACGCCCGCGCGCTCAGCCGTGAACCGATAGATCAGCGTCTCGCCGGGCGCGATGGTGCGCATCGGCGCGTCGGGAGCGACGGCGCCGGCGTGGAAGTCGATCGAGTGCCCCATGGTGCCGTCGTTGATCAGCGTGATCTCGAAGACATCGCCGACACGCCCGCGCAGCGTCGGCCCCACCCCTTGGCCGTTGAACGTCCACCGCTTCTGCCAGACCCCGGGCGCCACCTCGAGCGGCACCTCAGTGACACGGAACTCGTAGCGCTTGACCTTGTCGTCCGTGAGCGCGGGGGCCACGGGATCAACGATGTGGGAGAGCTTCGCGTCCGGGTCCCCGGTCACGGTGCCGTGGTCGTGACCTCCGGTCGACGGGGCAGGCGCGGGCGCGGCCTCGCCGTCGACGATGACATCGAACACCATGCCCATCTGGCGGTGCCCCGCGACGGTGCACCAGCCTTGGATGCTCTCACCGACGACACCGAGGTCGAGCTCGGCGGTCTCGCCCGTCTTCAGGCGAGGCGTGCGCTGGCCGCCGACCTGCAGGTCGTGGTAGTTCCGCTCGTCGTGGTTGGTGAGGACGAGGACGACGTGGTCGCCGGGGTTCACCTCGACGCTGGCGGGGACGAAGCGCATGTCATGCACCTCGATCTCGACGCGGACCGTCTCCCCCGTCGGCGCGACGGCCGCTGGCGGCGTCGATCCCCCGAGTCCCGCGGCGGCGGGGTCGATGCCGAACCCGACCGAGAGCGCCACGGCGAGGGCCGCGACGCCCGCGACGACGCCACTGCCGGTGAGCGCGTTGGGCCGCTCGACAGGACCCGCGGGCTCCCCCGCCGCCGCGCGTCGGCGCTCCGCGACGGAGGCGCGGATGCCGCGGATCATGAGCGGAAGGAACAGCGCGAGCGCCACGAGCACCGCCGTCGACACCGTCACCTTCGCCCAACTCGGCAGGGGTAGGAGCCACAGCGCGAGGCCGCCATTGATGACAACGAGGCGCCCGGCGGCCCAGCGGTCGAAGTAGCGCGCGGCGGCACGGACGACGCGCGGGCCGCCGCCCAGCACGGAAGGCAGGAGGTACGACAGCGCGCCGGTGAGCAGTTGCAGCAGGAAGCCGACGACCCAGACGCTGGCGAGGAGGGGATAGTCCGTGGCCAGCGCGATGTCGTCGGAGAACGCGACGTGCGCCGCGGTCATCACGAGCGCGACACTGGCCCACACCGCCCCAGCCAGGATGGACGCGGCCGCGAACTCGCGCGGCGGGTGCTGGCGCAGCGGCGCGACAAGGCACCGGCCGAACCAGATCAGCCCGACGGTGTAGAAGCCGATGCCGGCCGCGGCGGCCGGGCGCATGTCGAGCAGCGATCCCGCGACGACAAGGCCCAACGAGATCAGCAGGATGGGGAGCGCTTGACGAGCGAGGCGCTCGGCGCGGTCGTCCATGCGGGTCCGCAGCACCGTGGGCCAGAACGTGACGAGCGTGCCGACGACCGTCAGCCCCACCCAGCCCAGCAGCATCGTCATGGTATGCGCGACGAGCAGATTCGCGTGCCAGCGGTCACCGAGGCCGAGGGCGAGTGCGGCGCCGAAGCCCGCGCCGACGGGCACGGTGACGGCCGCGGAAATGTAGTAGCGGATGCAGATGCGGAAGCGCCCGGGCAGCGCCCGCTTGAGGTCGCGAACGAGCACGGCGGCGTGCCACAGCACAGCAGCCGACACCAAGGTCGCGCCGGCGACGACGAGTCCCCACAGAGCGGTCGGAACGCCGACGAAGACGAGGACAGAGCCGACGGCGAGCGCTGCCAGCCTGACGTCGGCGCGGCGGCGAGTGTCGTCGTCGGCCCTGCTCTTCAGCAGCGCGGCGGTGAAGTGCGCGCTCCACACCATGATGGAGTGCGTGATCGCGCCCAGCGCGATGAGGTGGACCATCAGCCAGGTTGACTCGGGAACCCAGCGGTGGACGAGCGAGACGACGATGGCCGCGACGAACCACAGCACCACCATGTAGTCGCGGAGCGACCTCTTCCGCCGCGCGCCCTGACCGGGACGTCCGCCCTGCGTCGGTCGACCGCTCGCCGCCGCGGCGCCGTCGTTCTCCTGCCCGATGCTCGTCATGCCGCGACCCTGTCGCGTCGGGCGGTGGTGACGACGCCGATCACGGTGACGGCGAAGGCGAGGACGGCGAGCACGGTGAGCGTGCCTCCTGTCTTGTAGGCGACGGTGAGGCCGGCGAGGTCGCCGACGACGCGGACGATCAGGCCCAAGTTAAGCAGGCCGAGCGGGAGCCACATGAGGGGGTGGTACGGAAGGGGGCGGCCGAGGACGGCGGGAAAGATGATCGGCGCGTGGGCCATGATCATGGACACGCCAAACCCGAGGAAGACGCCATGGATGGCGGCGTCGTACGCGCCGGAGGTGGTCGGTTGGCCGCCGATCATCCAGATCAACCCGGCGAGGCCGAGCCACACGTTGCCCGCCAGCAGCGCCGCGGCGTTGAACCGACGCAGCCCGGAGGTGCGGATCATTCGGCGGCCGACATCGTCGCGCAGGAGCCAGAGGGCAACGCACACGCAGCCGAGGCCGAAGAGGCGATACCCGACGGCGGGAACCGCGGGGCTGAGGGCCGCCGCCACCGCGAGCAGGGCGCCGAGCGCGAGCAGCGTCGGCACGGCACGCCGCCCCATGGTGAGCTGCGCGAGCTCGGCGCGCTCCGAGGCGATGGTGACGACGACGAAGCCGGCCAACAGCGGGATGATCGTCGCGACGTCGACGACGAGCCACAGCCCCGCGGCGAGCGCGAGCAGCAGCGCCGCAAGGGCCTGGGCCGCGACCAAGGCGAGCGGCGCCCGACGCCACAGCGCGAGGGCGAGGACGACGAAGCCGAGGGCGCCGTCGAGCAGGATGAGCTTACCGAGCGCCGTCGGGACTCCCGCGAGCAACGCGAGCGAGCCGCCGCCGAGCAGCGCCGGGACGACGTACGCGAGTGAGTTGCGCATCGCCTGCGCGCGCTCCAGTGAGATGAGGGTGCCCATGAAGCCGAGCACCATGACGGGCCCGTGCAGGTCGGCGATGCGGTCAGATGCGACGGGCGCCCAGACCCCGAGGCGCAACAGTCCCGCGTTGAGCCCGGCCATGAGCGACACTCCGGCCAGCGCGATGAGCGCGATCCGCCACGGCCGGGCGGTTTCGTTCACGCGACGCGCGCGACCTTGAGCTTCCAGGCCTCCGGACCGCGCTGGACGTAGTCGACGGTCACGGACTCGCCGTTGCGCTCCGTGATCTGGCGCAGCAGCGGAATCGGGTCGTGCGGGGCAACGAGCACGAACGCTGCACCGGGCTGCAGGGTGTCGACGACGCCGTGGATGGCGGCGTGCCGGATGGCGTGCGGGATCACGCGGGCGTCGAGTTCGGGAAGGGATTCGTCGTGCCCTCCGCAACCGCAGGCGGACGTGGGGGTGAGGTTCAGATCAGTCACATCGGGGATGTTACTCCCAAGAAAATTGGATAATCCTCCGGGGTCATCTACCACTCCCTGGGCCAGGCACACCGCTCGTCGAGCCGGACTACGCCCTCGTCCTTAGGAGGGAGGTGAACTCCTCCGCGATCACCACAAGGTCAGTGGGCGCGAAAAGCCTCCGCGAGCCACCAGCTGCCGCCATCGGAGGCGATCTTCGCGTCGATCACCAGCGGGCGGACCTCCTGGCGGGGGCGCGCGACACACTCCCGGACGGCGGCGACCATTCCGGGCAGGTCGTCGACGCCGCGGACGGTCACGCCGTCGGCGCCGAAGCCTCGCGCGATGGCCGCGAGGTCCGTGTCCGGGAAGACGACCGCGGGATCCGGCTCGCCGAAGTGGTGGACCTCCGCGGAGTAGCTGGCGTCGTTGTAGACGAGGACGACGAGCGGGAGGCGGAGCCTCACCGCGGTCTCGAGATCGGCGATGGCCATGTGGAAGCCGCCGTCCCCCGTTCCCAGCACGGGGACCCGGTCCGGCCGCGCGGCGGCGGCGCCGATCGCCGTCGCGAGCCCCAGCCCGATCGACTGGAACGCCTGGGTGAAGCAGAAGCCCGCCGCGTCGGGCACGTCCAGGAACTGACTCGGGTAGCCCATGAAGTTGCCGCTGTCGACGGCGACGAGGCGCTCGGCGGGGAGGGCGTCGTCGAGCGCGATGGTGACCGTGCGCGGGTCGATGCGGCCGGGCTCGTCCAACGGCTCGAACGGCACGTCTCTCCAGCGCCGTTCCGCGGCGATCCGCGCCAGCACGTCCGGGGTGCGATAGCCGCGAACCGGCTCCCCTCCCCCGGGCAGATCGGCCACCGCCTGCCGCTCCAGGAGTGCGGCGACGTCGTCGGCGGCGAGGGTGCAGTCGCCGACGACACCGAGGTCGACGGGGCGGTGCGCGCCGATGGCGAGCGGATCGGTGTCGACCTGGATGAGCGTCGCGTCCGGGCCGATCAGCCGGCCGTGGCGGGTCGTCCAGTTGTTCAGCGCGCAGCCGAAGCCAACGACGACATCGGCGCCTGCGATGAGTTCCGCCGCGAGCGGGGTCGAGAAGCCGCCGGAGATACCGAGGTCTACCTCTTCCTCTCGAAAAAGGCCCTTGACGACGGCGGACGTCGCCAGCAACGCGCCACAGCACTCGGCGAGTCGCACGATCTGCACCCCGGCGTCACGCGCCCCCCGTCCGGCGATGAACACGGGTCGCTCCGCGCCGGCGAGCACCTCCGCCAGCGCACGTGCCGCCTCCGCGGACGGCCGAACGGTCCGCTGAGCAGGGCTGGTTTCCGGTCGTTGAGCCGGGCGCGCCGACGAAGTCGGCCGTGACCGCGTCGAAGCGTCAGAGACCATCCCCACAGAACCGACAACAACGAGGGCAAGCAAATCGATCGGCACACTCAGGACGACGGTGCGCCGGTCGCGGACGGCGACCGTCCAGGCGCGCGCCGCGTCCGCTGCCGCCGTCGACGCCGAGTAGACGCGCTCCGCGACGGCACCGACGGCTCGGGCGGCGGCGTCCTGGTCGATGCGGAAGTTGTTGAACCGCGCCGACGGTGGGGCGTCGGCCGTCAGCACGATCAGCGGCGTGCGCGACTTGGCCGCCTCCGCGATGCCCGTCAGCGCGTTGGTGAAGCCGCAGCCTTGGTGCGTGGTGACGACCGCGAGCTCACCGGAGACACGCGCGTAGGCGTCGGCCATCGTCGCGGCGCCTCCCTCATGCCGGGCCGCGGTGTAGGGGACGCCGTGCGCGCGCAACGCCCGGACGAGCGCGAAGTTGCCGGAGCCGACGACGCCGAACGCGTGCCCGACGCCGAGCCCGGCCAGGGTCGCGCCGACGACCTCGGCAACGGTCAGCGCGCCGCGCTCCCCCGCCTCCGGCGCGACATGATCTGGTGCCGCGCCGCTCACCGTTCGACGAGCGCGAAGACGCGCGTGGGCGATCCGGTGCCGCCGACGATCGGCAGGGGCGCGACGACGATCGTCGCCCCGGTCACCGGCAGCCGATCGAGGTTCTGCAGGGAGGTCAGGCCGTAGGTGTCGGCGCCGAGCAGGAAGTGGTGCGCGGGGAACGGCGGCTCGAACCCGCCCGCCTGTCCGGAGTCGATGCCGACGGTCTCGACGCCGTAGCCGACGACGCGCCGGTTGTCGGCGAGCCACTTCGCGCCCTCCGCCGTGATTCCCGGGGTGTGCGGGCCGGCGTCGTCGGCGTTGAGGAAGGTCTCCTTGCTGCCGGATCGAGCGGACCAGCCGGTACGGAACAGCACCCAGCAGCCGTCAGGCAGGTCGCCGTTCTCGGCGATCCATGCCTCGAAGTCCGCGGGCGCGAGGGCGAAGTCGGGGTCGTCGGCGACCTCCGCGGTCTTGTCGATCACCACGGCGGGCCCCACGAGCCGCGACGGCGCGATGCGGTCGACAGAGTTGCCATCCTTGCCGGTGATCCAGTGGATGGGCGCGTCGAGGTGCGTGCCGGCATGCTCGCCGACCGACAGGTCGTTCCACGCCCAGGCCGGGCCCGCGTCGTCGAAGTTCGACACCGGCGAGGAGCTGAGCCCCTTGGTGTTGGCGAACGGCGCGGGGAGCTCGAGGATGACGGTGTCGGGGCTGAGCGGGCTGGTGAGATCGATCACCTCGACGGAGCCATCGGCGAGGGCTGCAACAAGCGGGGCGAGAACGGACATCGGTGGCTCCTTCGGCGTAGTCAGTTCCCGGATTCTGGCACGCGCCGCGCTCCCCCGGGCCGCGTCCCAGAATCCCCGCCCGACGAGCTCGGCTCGCCGGCGGAGTGCTCGGCGAGGCGCCCGATCAGGCGGTCGCGGCAGGGCGGCCACTCGTCGCCGGTCAGGGAGTACAGAACGGTGTCGCGGACGGTGCCGTCGCGGCGCAGCTGCTGGCCGCGGATCACGCCGTCGCGCTGCGCACCGAGCCGCTCGATGGCGCGCTGGCTGGTGGTGTTGAGGTTGTCCGTGCGCCAGCCGACCGTGCGGTATCCGAGCACGTCGAACGCGTGCGCGAGCAGCAGCAGCTTCGCCGACGTGTTGACGTGCGTGCGCTGGGCGCGCCCCGCGTACCAGGTGTAGCCGATCTCCAGGCGCCGCACGGCGGGCAGGATCTCGGCGTAGCTGGTGCAGCCGATCACCTCGCCCGTGTCGTCGTCGAGGACCGCGAACGGGACGCGTTCGCCGCGCTCCTGGGCGGCCAGCGCAGCGGCTACATAGCCGGCCACACGGTCCGGCTCGGGCACCGACGTCAGGCGGTTCCGCCACAACTCACCGTCGTGTGTGACCGCCGTCAGGCCGGGAACGTGCGCCGCGGAGAGCGGTTCGAGACGGACGCCGAACCAGGCCGCGGCGCCGTCGCGCAGCCGCTCGGCGCCGGCCACGAGGGCCGCGGGAGTCAGCGAGCTCACGCGCGCCTCCCAACCAGCGCCCGAGCCGCGAGTCCGACGGCGGCGACGCCCGCCGCGACGGCCACGCCGCGCAGCGCCTCTGCTGTCAGCGTCTGTCGGGCCGTGCGGAGGAAGGCGTCGAGCAGCTCGGCGGGCGACGCGCCGGCGACCAACGCGTACGCGAGAAGCCCGAGCAGGACGGCGAGCGCGACGATGGCGGTCAGCCTGCCCACGTAGGCGAAGGACGCCAGGCCGGGGCGTAGTCCGCCGAGCACGACAGCGACCGTCTGGGCGAGGGCGATGCCCTGCAGACGAACGACGCCGACGCGCACCCAGCGGACCCCTGCGCTCCCCAACCGAGGCGCCCAGCGCCGGGCGGCGAGTCCGGCGATCACGGAGCCGATGCCGATCATCGCGACCAACTCGGCCACCGCATACTGGCTGAACGGCAGCAGCGCCAACGGCATCTGCTCGGCCGGGGTGATGTCGCGCCAGAGGTTCTGCAGTGGAAGCCGCATGTCGCCGACCGCCCAGGGCAGGAGCCCGACGACGGCGCCTGCGACGCCCACCAGGACGGCCTGCCACGCGTCGAGGGTGCCCCTCGCGGAAGTCTGCATGCCTCGACCCTACCGACTGCGATCCGTCGGCTCTCTCGCGGGAGCGCCGTCGTCGGTGCCCGGAGTGGCGACCCTGGGAAGATTCGAACTTCCGACACACGGTTTAGGAAACCGTTGCTCTATCCCCTGAGCTACAGGGCCAACCAGGACAGGATAGCGGCCCGACCAGGTGCTAGCGGACCCCGGCTGCACACGCCCCGACCCGACGTCCTAAAATCACAAGAAGTTTGTATTAAATATGAAGGGGCGCGATGAACGAGATGAAACGACTGCAGGGGCATTGGGTGCTGGCCAAGCTCGGCAAGCGCGTGCTGCGCCCAGGCGGCATCGAGCTGACAAAGCGGTTGGTGAAGGCGGCCGCGCCCGTGACGTCGGACCGGATCGTCGAGTTCGGGCCCGGCGTCGGGCGCACGGCGGAGCTTCTGCTGAACGCCAACCCGGCGTCGTACTGCGGCGTGGATCCGAACCCCGAGGCCGCTCCACAGCTCCGCGCCGTCCTGGCCGACCGTCCGAACACACGACTGATCGAGGCCTCGGCGGCCGACACCGGCCTCCCCGACGCGAAAGCCGACCTCGTCCTGGGCGAGGCGATGCTCACGATGCAGCCCGAACACACCAAGCGGGCGATCGTCGCGGAGGCCGCGCGGCTACTCGCTCCCGGTGGCCGGTACGCCGTCCACGAACTCAGCCTGGTGCCCGACGAGTGCCCCGAGGACGTGGCGACCACCGTCTCGCGCACACTGTCGAGGGGCATCAAGGTCGGCGCCCGGCCGCTCACCCGGCCCGGCTGGGTCGCATTGCTGGAAGACGCCGGCCTCGTCGTCGAATGGACATCGACGAACCCCATGCGGCTGCTCGAGCCCAGCCGCCTGGTGGCAGACGAGGGTCTCCTCGGCGCGGCCCGGTTCGCCCTCAACGTCGCCCGCTTCCCCGAGGCCCGGACACGCATCCGTGCGATGCGCTCCGTGTTCCGCGCCCACTCCGACCACCTCGCGGCGATTGCACTCGTCGCCCGCAAGCCCTGACCACACCACACAAGGAGAACCCATGGCATCCACCGAGACCGCCCAGAACGTCGCCGTCCTGAACGTGCTGCACGACCTGCCCATCACCAAGGAGGCGACGACATCACGCGTGCTGGTCAACAACCCGCTGCTCCGCGTCGTCGACTTCGCCTTCGACGAAGGCCAGCTCCTGACTGAGCACAGCAGCCCCCGGGCCGTGGTGGTGACGTTGCTCAGCGGCACCATGGACTTCGACCTCAGCGGCACCACCCACCACCTCACTCCCGGCGACATCCTCTACATGGCCCCCGGCGAGGTACACGCCCTCCGCGCCACCAGCCCGTGCCACATGCAACTGGTGATGGTCGACGTCGACGCCTGACCACCGTCGCACCGCTGAGGCTGCCTTCCGCTCCGCGACGCCAGCGTTCCACCGTGACGCCTGCCTTCCGTACCGTGACGCCTGCCCCCGACCGAAGACGCCTGCCTTGCGTCAAGACGCCTGCCTTGTCACGTCAGATAAGGCAGGCGTCACGACGTATCGCAGGTGTCACGGCCTTAGGCAGGCGTCACGAACTGATCCGATGGAGGAAGCAGGGAGGGAATTGTCGAGCGATTCGAGCACCAGACTGTGGACAACTTCGACGATCTCACGAAAGCTATCCACAGATCGCGATGGCGGGGTACCCACCCGATAGAAGCGTTGTCCACTTGAGCCATGACCACACCTCAGTCCGGCATCACTCGAGCCCAGCTGATCGCCAACGGCCTGACTCCCGCAGAGATCGAGGCGCGGCTGCGAGCGGGCCTCCTGCACCGCGTTCGCCGTGGCGTCTACTGCACGAGCGAGGAACTCAGCCCTCGCGAAGCACACCGTCGACTGATCACGGCGACGCTTCCGCTTGTCGATACCTCGAGCGTTTTCACCCACCAGTCGGCTGCCGTCCTCCATGGATTGCCACTCCCTGACGTTCCGGTCTCCGTCCTCATGACGCGGCGAACAAACGGGCACGGCGACCGCAGCGAGGCAATGCGCGTTCGCCACACCGTCCTGGCCGACGACGAGGTCACGTTCATCGACGGTATTCCGGTCACGACCCTCGCCCGCACAGCGTCGGACCTCGCGCGGCTGCTTCCGTACGAGTGGGGCGTCGCGGTGTGCGACGCTGCACTCCACGTCGGGCTTCCGAAGGAGCTTCTCCGCGCTGCAGTCACTCGCCATCGCAAGCTCCGCGGCAACCCGAAGGCCCGCATGGCAACGCAGTTTGCCGATGGCCGAGCTGAGTCGCCGGCGGAGTCGCGAAGCCGGGTCCAGATCGCTCGCGCCGGTCTCCCCGAACCCGTGCCCCAGTATGAGATCTACGACTCCAACGGAGTGTTCGTCGCACGCACCGACTTCGGTTGGCCCGCGTACCAACTGATCGGTGAGGTGGACGGCAAGTGGAAGTACGGCGACCTGCTCAAGCCCGGCCAAAGCCCACAGGATGCGATCATGCAGGAGAAACGCCGCGAGGAGGCCATCCGCCAGGCAGGTTTCTGGCCCGTACGGTGGGACGTGCCCGCGCTGGAGCGCTACGGAGAGGTGCCACGACTGGTGCAGCGTGCTCTCGAACTTCAGCGCAGGTCCTTCGCCGCCGCCCGAATAGGACCGTGACGCCTGCCCTCCATCCCTGACGCCTGCGCTAAATCACGGCGCCTGCGTTCTCACGCGTGACAGGGCAGGCGTCACGATATTAGCCAGGCGTCACGGGCAGAGGGCAGGCATCGCGGTACGGAAGGCAGGCGTCACGGAGGGTGCGCGGTCAGCGGAGCGAGCCGTAGGTTGACTTCGCCTTCTCCAAGGCCGACACGTAGCCGGCACGCTCGTAGGCGTCGGCGGCCGCGTCGGCGGGGACCGCGAGAAGGCCACGGGCCTTGTCCAGCGTCAGATCCCTCGCGCGGAGCCACTGCGAAAGACCGTCGACGAGGACCTGCGCGTAGGCCGGCCCGCGGCGCACCAGCGATGAGGTCGTCATCACGACGTCGGCGCCGGCAAGGATGTACTTGACCACATCGTCGGCGGTGTCGACGCCGGTCGTCGCCGCCAACGAAGCCTTCAGCTTGCCCTGCAGCACCGCGATCCACGTCCGCGGCAGGCGTCCCTCGACCGGCGACGACAGCGAGACGCCGGACTCGACCGCGACACGATCGACGTCGATGTCCGGCTGCAGGAACCGGTTGAACAGCACCAGGCCGTCGGCGCCCGCGGCGTCGAGCTGCAACGCCATGTTCCCGACCGACGAGAAGTACGGGCTGAGCTTGACCGCCACCGGGATGTCTACGGCGGACTTCACCGCGCTCAGGATCTCCAGGTGCCGCTCCTCGACCTCGCGTCCGGACACCGTGATGTCGCCAGGCACGAAGTAGATGTTCAGCTCGACGGCGGCCGCACCCGCATCGGCTAGCCTCCGCGCCGAGGCCGTCCATCCGCCGACCGACGCGCCGTTCAGCGAGGCGATCAACGGCACGTCGATCGCCTTCGCTCCCTCCTCGACGAGGCGCAGGTACGCGTGGCTCGCATCCTTCTCGGAGACGGGGACGGACGGGAAGTAGCTGAGCGCCTCCGCGAATGAGTCGTCGTACAGCTCCTCCAACGCCGCAACCGACTCAGCCTCCCGCCGCAGCTGCTCCTCGAACAGCGAGTACATGACGACGGCGCCGACGCCGCCGTCGGCCAACGCCCGGATGCCCTCCACCGTCTGCGACAGCGGCCCCGCCGACGCGACGACGGGGTTGCGCAGCCGCAGTCCCAAGTAGTCGGTGCTGAGATTGGTCATCGTTTCTCTCCTCATACCCGCCAGGTTCCGGTGGTCTGGGCGTCGGCGGCGAAGCGGTCGGCGCCGCGCGTGGCCAGCTCCTCGTACTCCGCCCAGCGCCGGTCGACCTGGTCCTGCGCCAGCTTGATCAAGCGTTCTGCCTCCTCCGGGTCCGCGGCCTTGAGCACCTTGTACCGCAGCTCGGCCGAGCGGTACTTCTCCAGCGACATCCTCGGGCGCGGCGAGTCCAGCAGGAACGGGTTGCCGCCGGCGTCGCGGATGACCGGGTTGTAGCGCATCAGCGGCCAGTGGCCGGAGTTGACGGCCCGGTACTGCTGCTCGAGACCCTTCCGGATGTCGATGCCGTGCGCGATGCAGTGGCTGTAGGCGATGATCAGGCTCGGGCCGTCGTACGCCTCAGCCTCGCGGAAGGCCGTCAACGTCTGCTGCGGGTCAGCGCCCATCGCGACGCGCGCCACGTACACCGAGCCGTACGCCATGGCCTGCATGGCCAGGTCCTTCTTGTTGCTGATCTTGCCGCCGGAGGCGAACTTCGCGACGGCGCCTAGCGGCGTCGACTTCGAGGCCTGGCCGCCGGTGTTCGAGTACACCTCGGTGTCCAGCACCAGGATGTTCACGTCGCGGCCGCTCGCCAGGACGTGGTCGAGTCCGGAGCTGCCGATGTCGTAGGCCCAGCCGTCGCCGCCGACGATCCACACCGAGCGCCGGGTGAGGTGGTCGGCGACGCTCTTCAGGTCGTCGATCGTCGGGCCGCTCAGCTCGCCCAGTCGCTCCTTCAACGACTCCACCCGCGCCATCTGCAGCGCCAACTCGGAGCCCTGCTTCTGGTCCGATCCGAGGATCGCGTCGACGAGCGCGTCGTCGGCGATCTCGCCGCGCAGCTCTTCCAGCCGCGCCCGCGCCAGGTCCTCGTGCAGGTCCGCCGCCAGCCGCATGCCGAGACCGAACTCCGCGTTGTCCTCGAACAGCGAGTTCGACCAGGCAGGGCCGCGGCCCGCCGCGTTCTTCGCCCACGGGGTCGTCGGCAGATTGCCGCCGTAGATCGAGGAGCAGCCGGTCGCGTTCGCCACGGTGACGCGGTCGCCGAACAGCTGCGTCAGCAGCTTCAGGTAGGGCGTCTCGCCGCAGCCGGAGCAGGCGCCGGAGAACTCGAACAGCGGCTCGAGCAGCTGGATGCCGCGCACCGTCGAGTAGTCGATCCACGTGCGGTCGTTCAGCGGGATCTCCTCGAAGAACTCCACCGCCTCCCTGTCGGCCTCGCGGTCCAGCTTGGGCACCAGGTTGATGGCCCGGCGCGACGGCTGATCGATCGGCTTGACCGGACACGCTTCGACGCAGAGCCCGCATCCTGTGCAGTCCTCCACGTACACCTGCAGCGTGTACGCCGTCGATGGCAGGCCGGCCGCGTTCAGCGGGGCGCTGAGGAAGCCGTCGGGGGCCTCCGTGATCGCGCCCTCGGGATAGGTCTTCGACCGCAGCACCGCGTGCGGGCACACGAACACGCAGTTGCCGCACTGGATGCACGCCTCCGGATCCCACTCGGCGACGATCTCGGAGATGTTGCGCTTCTCGTACTTGGTGGTGCCCGACGGGTAGGTCCCGTCCACGGGCAGCGCCGAGACGGGCAGGTCGTCGCCGCGACCCTCCAACATGATGGCCGTGACGTCGCGCACGAACGACGGCGCGTCCGCCGGCACCGGCGGGATCAGGCCCAGCCCAGACTCGGCCGACTCGGGCACGTCGATATGATGCAGCTCCGCCAGCGCCTGGTCGACGGCCTCATGGTTCTTCCGCACCACCTCGGCCGACTTGCGCGCGTAGGTCTTGGTGATGGCCTTCTTGATCTTCTCGATCGCCAGATCCCGCGGGAGGACGCCGGAGATCGCGAAGAAGCAGGTCTGCAGGATGGTGTTCGTGCGCGAGCCGAGCCCCGCGGCGCGCGCCACCTTGCCTGCGTCGATCGCGTAGACGTCGACGCCCAGCTCGATGATCCGCTCC
The DNA here is from genome assembly GCF_016714275.1 of Tessaracoccus sp. Taxonomy (GTDB): domain Bacteria; phylum Actinomycetota; class Actinomycetes; order Propionibacteriales; family Propionibacteriaceae; genus Arachnia. Next base: position 415,095 of record NZ_JADJNP010000001.1, read on the forward strand.
TGCATCGGCCGCGGCAGGTGCCGCCAGGTGTCGGCGCCGTGCACGGAGTTGAGCAGCAGCGTCGTTCCCGGCCGGGCGAACTCCAGGACGTCGGCACGCTCAAGGATCGACCAGTGGTGGCACCCGACGAACCCGGCCTTGTTGACCAGGTACGGCGCGCGGATCGGGTTCGGCCCGAAGCGCAGGTGCGACACGGTGCGCGAGCCGGACTTCTTCGAGTCGTAGACGAAGTAGCCCTGCGCGAACGTGTCATCGGAGTCGCCGAGGATCTTGATGGTGTTCTTGTTGGCGCCGACGGTGCCGTCAGACCCCAACCCATAGAACACCGCGCGCAGCGTCTCCGGATCCTCAAGGTCCAAGGACGCGTCGTAGGAGAGCGAGAGGTGCGTCACGTCGTCGTAGATGCCGACGGTGAACCGCGGCTTGGGCGCGACGGCGGCCAGCTCGTCGAAAACAGCCTTGGCCATTGCGGGCGTGAACTCCTTCGACGACAGGCCGTACCGCCCACCGATCACCATCGGCAACGACGCCCTGCGCCCCGCCCCGACGGCCTCGGCCAGCGCGCTGGTGACGTCGAGGAACAGCGGCTCGCCGCCCGCCCCCGGCTCCTTGGTCCGGTCGAGGACCGCGATGCGCTGCACCGTCTCCGGCAGCGCCGCCAGCAGCGCCTCGGCCGGGAACGGGCGGTAAAGGCGCACCTGCAGCACGCCGACGCGTTCGCCGTCGGCGACCAGCTGATCGACGACCGGGGTGACGGCCTCGATGCCCGAGCCCATGATGATCGCGACGCGCTCGGCCTCGGGGTGTCCGGTGTACTCGATCAGCTCATAGCGGCGGCCGGTGAGCTCGGCGAACCGGGCCATGGTGTCGGCGACGACGGCAGGTGCCCACTGGTAGTACGGGTTGGCCGTCTCCCGCGACTGGAAGTACGTGTCCGGGTTCTGCGCCGTGCCCCGGATGAACGGGTTCGCGGGGCTGAGCGCGCGGCTGCGGTGTTCGAGGACCAGCTGGCGAGGGATGAATGCGCGCAGCTCGTCGTCGGTCAGCGGTACAAGGGTGTTCAGTTCGTGCGAGGTACGGAAGCCGTCGAAGAAGTGGACGAACGGCAGCCGGGCGCCCAGTGTCGCGCGGTGCGCGATGGCCGCCATGTCGTGGGCCTCCTGCACCGACGCGGAGCTCAGCAGGCAGACGCCGGTCTGGCGCACGGCCATGACGTCCTGGTGGTCGCCGAAGATCGAGAGGCCCTGCGTGGCCAGCGACCGCGCGGCGACGTGGAAGACGGTCGAGGTCAGCTCACCGGCGATCCGGTACATGTTCGGGATCATCAGCAGCAGGCCCTGCGACGCGGTGAACGTCGTGGACAGCGCACCGCCCTGCAGCGCGCCGTGCATGGCGCCGGCGGCGCCACCCTCGGACTGCATCTCGATGACCGTGGGCACCTGGCCCCAGACGTTGGCCCTGCGGTGCGCGGCCCACTCGTCGGCCAGCTCCGCCATGGTCGAGCTGGGGGTGATCGGGTAGATGGAGCACAGCTCGCTGACGCGGTAGGCGACGTCTGCCGCGGCCTCGTTGCCGTCGACGATGACCTTTCTCATCGGGTGCCCTCCTGGATCATCTCGATGGCATGCACGGGGCACTGCTCGTAGCACGTGGCGCAGCCGGTGCATTTTTCGTAGTCGAAGCGGTATCTGTTGCCCTTTCCCAGCTTGATCACCGCGTCCTCCGGGCAGGCGCCGAAGCAGCCGTCGCATTCGAAGCAGTTCCCGCAGCTGAGGCAACGCCGCGCCTCGAACTCCGCCTCGGCGTCGCTCAGACCCGCGACGATCTCTCCGAAGTCCTCCATGCGCTTGTCGATGTGCGTCTCTTCGTGCTGGCGGCGCGCGTGGTCGCCGAAATACCAGACGTTCATTTGGTCGAGGCCGACGATCGGGTTCTTGGGCCGCGGCACGTACTCCTCGACGTTCAGCCACGCGTCGATGCGATGCGCGGCCTTCTTGCCGTGGCCGACGCCGATGGTCACGGTCCGGTCCGACGGCACGGCGTCGCCGCCGGCGAAGATGCCGGGGACGGCGGTCATGAGGGTGTTCGGGTCGACGTCGACGACATCGTCGTGGAAGCTCATCCCGGGAATGGCGTGCAGGAAGTCCGTGTCGGCGCGCTGGCCGAGCGCGAGGATGACGGTGTCGGCGGCGAGCTTCTCGTAGCGCCCGGTGCCGACGGCCTTGCCGTTCTCGTCGAGCTCCATGATCTCGACGGTGAGGTCGGCGTCGTCCATCGAGGTGATGGTGCGCAGCCAGTTCATCTTCACGCCCTCGGCGACCGCGCCCTCCTTCTCCTCCTCGTGCGCGGGCATCTGCTGCTCCGTGCGGCGGTAGACGACGACGGACTCCTCCGCGCCCAGGCGGCGGGCGACGCGCGCAGCGTCCATCGCGGTGTTGCCGCCGCCGTAGATCGCGACCTTGCGGCCGATGACGGGGCGCTCACCGGAGGCGACGTCGCGGAGGAAGCTGACGGCGTCGACCACGCGCGAGGCGTCGGCGCTGGGGATGTCGACCCGCTTGGAGATATGCGCGCCGACCGCCACGAACACGGCGTCGAAGTTGCCCGCTGCCTGCTGGCCGAGAAGGTCCTTGATGGGCGTGTTCTGCCGGAACACGACGCCCAGTTCGACGAGGCGCGCGATCTCGCCGTCGAGGACGTCGCGCGGGAGTCGGTACTCGGGGATGCCGTAGCGCATCATGCCTCCCGGCAGGTCGCCGGCGTCGAAGACCTCGACCTCGTGGCCGAGGCGGGTCAGGTGGTAGGCGGCCGACAAGCCCGACGGTCCGGCGCCGACGACCATGACGCGGCGCCCGGAGCGACGGCGCGGCTTCGGGAACTGCCAGTTGTTGGTCAGCGCGAGGTCGCCGAGGTAGCGCTCGACGGAGTGGATGGAGACGGCCGAGTCGAGGTCGCCGCGATTACAGGCGGTCTCGCAGGGGTGGTAGCAGACGCGGCCGTGGATCGCGGGGAAAGGGTTGTCCTTGACCAGCTGACGCCAGGCGGCGACGGCGTTGCCCGCCTTGATCAGCCGCAGCCATTCCTGGATGTTCTCGCCGGCGGGGCATCCCGCGTTGCAGGGCGGCAACATGTCCAGGTACACGGGCCGGCGGGACCGCACCGGCCCCACGCGCCCCTCCGCCTGACTGAGGTCCGGAAGAACGGTCATATCTTTGCGCTCGGAGGGCATCGTTACCCCTTTCAATTCGCCTACTACGAATCATCGTAGCGACGGAGGCCCCGCGGCGAACCGCGGGGCCTCCGAATGCCGAAGCGCTTGTCAGACAGCGAATTAGGCGCAAAACGCCGTGCGAAAATCAGGCGACGTCGAGTGCCTGGATCTGCTCGATCAGCGAGTCGAGCTGCTTGCCGCTCAGGAGACCGGACTGGCGAAACACCAGCTTGCCATCCTTGAAGCCCATGATGGTCGGGATGGACTGGATCTCGAGCGCGCCGGCAAGATCGCGCGCGTCCTCGGTGTCAACCTTCGCGAAGACGACATCCTCGTGACGCGTGGACGCGTCTTCGTAGATGGGCGAGAAACGCTTGCACGGCCCGCACCAGTCGGCCCAGAAGTCGACCAACACGATGGTGTTGTCCTCGACGGTGCTCGTGAAGTTCTCGGAAGTCAGTGCCGTGGTTGCCATCTGCAACCCCTTTCGTATCTCGGTTCTCAGAGAACAACCAGTATGCCCGTGAGGGTATTCCCCAGCGGTCGTTACTTGATGGCGATCAGGCGCCTCATCGGCAGCGGCACCCGGATCGGGCCGTCGGCCAAGCGGCCGCGGAGGTACTCGATCGCCGCGGCGCCGCGGGCGGCGTCGATCGGGGCGCGGAGGCCGTCGAGCAGCCGCAGCGCGTCTTCCTCGCTCGCCACCTCGTAGTAGTACCTCGCGCGCTTGTCCTCCGCCTTGGTCAAGCCGACGGCGGTGAACGCCGGCTTCGCCTTGAACTCCGTGATGCCCGGGAGATGCGGCGCGACACGCAGCGCTCCCAGAAGCCGGCTGATGAGCTTCAGGTCGTCGACGTTCGTCGGCCGCAGCGACGGCGTGAGCGCGGCGAACACTCCCCCGGGCCGCAACACGCGGGCGGCCTCGGCGAGGAAGCGCGGGCGGTCGGCGACCACCGCGATTCCCAGGGACGTGACCACGGCGTCGAACGAGTTGTCCGCGAACGGCAGGTAGGAAGCGTGGGCCTGGACGAGCGGACCACGACCACGGCGCCGAGCCTCCTCCAGTTCCTCGATCGCACGGTCGAGCCCGATGACGGTCCGCCCCGGACGGGCCAGCCGGTCCACCATGGCCCCTGCCCCGCAGGCAAGGTCGAGCACCGTCTTCGCCGACGACGACACCGAGCGCGCCAGCCACTCATAGGGGGTGTGCTCGCCGCCGAAGGAGCGGGAGAGCACAGCCTCCATCGCGCCGGGGCCGCGCCCCGGCTGCGTGACGGGGGTCTGCTCAGACATCGGCGTCGACGAAGAGCAACTCCGCCGCGAAATGGCCGAGGTCGAGCGACTTCTCGCCCAAGGTGATACGCACACCTCCCCTGTCCCCGACGGCTTCGAACTCGGAGCCTGGACGCAGTCCCAACTCATCTAGCGCGCGCAGGGAGTCCGGGTCGGCCTGGATGTTCTCGCTCATCCTGCGCAGCGTGAATCGGCGCGGCTCGTCCGTGGCGACCTCGGCCAGCGGCGCGGCCCCCTGCCGGAACGGCGTGTGCTCGATGTCGACGCCGAGATCCTTCAGCCCGGGGATCGGGTTGCCGTACGGCGACACCGTCGGGGTGTCGAGGATCTCGATCAGGCGCTTCTCGACGTCGAGCGAGATCACGTGCTCCCAGCGGCACGCCTCATCGTGCACCTTGTCCCACTCGAGGCCGATCACCTCGGTCAGCAGGCACTCCGCCAACCGATGCTTGCGCATCACGTCGCGCGCGAGATGTGCTCCCGCACGGGTCAGCTTGATGGTGCGGTCCGTGTCGACGACCAGCAACCCGTCGCGCTCCATACGGGCGACGGTCTGCGAGACGGTCGGCCCGGATTGGTGCAGCCGCTCCGCGATCCGCGCTCGCAGCGGCGTCACGCCCTCCTCAAGGAGTTCGTACACCGTGCGCAGGTACATCTCAGTGGTATCGATCAGGTCGCCGCTCATGCCTCTTCACCTTTCGTCTCCCCCATGATCCTAGTCCGGGAAGGCGACAGCCCGTCTCTGTACCAACTGCGGCATGCCCGCCTGCACGAGCGAAACGTGAATCGCCCCGGGTTTAGTGGAGGGCGAGTTCTCCCAGCTGCGGTTGCTGCTGGGGGGGTGTTCTCACGGTACTGGTCTCCTGCTCGATGGGTGTGAGGTATCCGATCGAGGAGTGCAGCCGGTTCTCGTTGAACCAGTGGACCCAGGACAGCGTGGCGAGTTCGAGCTCGTCGGCGGTGCGGAACGGGCCGTCGATCTTGACGCACTCGGTTTGGTAGAGCCCCACGACGGTCTCTGCGAGAGCGCTGTCGTAGCTGTCACCGACGGTTCCAATCGAGGCGATCGCGCCGACGTCCGCGAGTCGCTCCGAGTAGCGCAAAGCAGTGTATTGAGCTCCGGCGTCGGAGTGTTGGATGACGCCGGTGACGTCTTCACCGGCGCGGTCGCGGATCCACAGGGCCATCTCGAGGGCATCCAGCGGCAGATCGGTGGGCATTCGGTTCATCGTCCGCCAGCCCACGATCCTGCGTGAGTAGACGTCGGTGACGAACGCGGTGAACGCCATCCCCGACCACGTCGGCACATACTCGAAGTCCACGACCCAGAGCTGGTTTGGGTCGGTCCGCGCGGAAGCAGCGTTGCACGTGATCCGGCGGACGAGACACGCCCGTGTCGGGTCGGGTAGTGACGACCTGCTTCCCGCGCCGGATCCCGCGCAGCCCCTGCTGACGCATCAGCCGTTCGACCGTGCACCTGGCGACCATGAAGCCCTCGCGGCGCAGGAGGTGCCAGATCTTCCGGACGCCACTGATCCCGCGCCCGAGCTTCAGACCGAAGAACACCCGCTCGATCTCGGCGACCAGTTCCGCGCACGCAGCGATCTGGCCAAGGGCGGCCGCTTCTAGAACGCGTAGTAGCCGGACGGGGCGATCTTCACCCCGTGCTCGGTCAGCACGCGGCAGATCGGCTCGACCCCGAACCGGTCACGATGATCGTCAATGAACTGAACTACCACGGCAAACGCGGGCCGAGCTCCCGCGCGAAGAACGAGGACGCCGCCAACAAAATCTCGTTCGCGCGCTTCAGCTCGCGCACTTCGGCTTCGAGCGCCTTGATGCGTTGAGCGTCGCTGGTGGTGGTCCCGGGGCGTTCGCCCGCGTCGATCGCGGCCTGCCTGCACCAGCCTCGCAGCGTGTCGGCGTTGACCCCGACACGTTGCCCGATCCGAACCACCGCCGCGTTCAGCGACAACTCCGGATCCTCTTTCCTGGCCTCGGCAACAAGCCGCATCGCACGCTCACGCAACTCCGGCGGATACTTCCTCGGTGCTGGCATAGTCATCATCCTTTCGCGGAATCAGACCCTCCACCACACCCGGGGCGATTCACCAGCGCAGCACCCGAACTCAGCCGACTGGAACAGGGCCTGGGCGCCCGCTTAACCAGCTCTTGAGCCGCTTCGCGGTGTGAACCCAACGATTCGTCCTGACCATCAACGAAATCGCGTAACCCAGCAAAACCCGAAACCGACGGACCCCGAACCCCGGGGACCCGTCAACCGACCCTGCCCACCATCAAGTCATTTTCGGATCAGCGGTTACCCACTCGCCGTGGCGGAGGACGCCGTGGAGGGCGCCGTCATCGTCGACGAGGCACACGTCCGCGAGGAATCCGGGCGCGAGGCGGCCGACGCCGGCCAGGCCGTGCCAAGCGGCCGGCGTCGTCGCCGCCATGAGCGCGGCGTCGGGGATCGAGACGCCCACGTCCTGCACCACGAACTGGAACGCGCGCGCCATGGTGAGGGTCGAGCCGGCGATGGCGCCGGGAGAGCCGTCGGCGGTGACCAGCCGCGCGGTGCCGTCCACGACATCGACCTTCAGCTCGCCGAGGATGTAACGCCCGTCGCCCTTGCCCGTCGCGGCCATCGCGTCGGTGACCAGGGCCACCCGGCCGGGGCCTGCGGCGTCGATCGACATCCCCGCGATCACCGGCGCGAGGTGGATGCCGTCGCAGATCAGCTCGACCATCACGCGCTCGTCGGAAAGGACGACGGGGATGGGACCGGGCTCGCGGTGGTGGATGGAACGCATGGCGTTGAAGAGGTGCGTGACGACATCGGCGCCCCACTCGATCGACAGTGCGGTGGTGACGTCGTCGGCGTCCGAATGCCCGAAGGCGACGTGGACGCCCGCCTCGACGAACCGACGGGTGGCTTCCTCGCCGTGCCGGCGCTCGACGGCCATCGTGATCATCTTCAACGCCGGACCGCCCGCCGCGATCAGGCGCTCGACCGACTCCGGATCGGGATCGCGCAACAGGGCGAGGTCGTGCGCACCCTTTCTTTCGGGCGCGAGGAACGGCCCCTCCAAGTGGATGCCCGCGAGCTCCCCCTCCTCGACGAGACCGCGCAGCACCGCGAGTTGCCGCTCCAGCTTGTCGATGGGCTCGGTCACGGTGCTGGCGAACAGCGTCGTCGTGCCGTGCGTCCTGTGGTACCGGGCCGCGCGCAGGTTCGCCTCGCGATCCGGGTCGCCGAAGCTCACGCCGTCGGCGCCGTGGCAGTGGGTGTCGACGAAGCCCGGCACGGCCCACAGCGGCAACGGGTCACCGTCTCCGTCGGCGGGGCGCACCGAAACGATCCTCCCGTCCTCGAATGCGATAACGGCGTCGTCTATCACCCCGTCCGGTGTGACGGCGTGGGCGACGTGCAACGACTCGGCTGACATGGGCCAAACCTAGTGGTCTGTCGCCCCCGCTCACGCCACACCCCTAAAACGGATAGTCGTTCCTGTTCATTCGACCCGCCCCCGATTAGGCTCAACGAATGCAGAAGCGCGCAATGACTTCGTGGGCGACGGCGCTCGTGCTCCTGGCCTCCGGCTGGCTCGGCACCTCCGTCGCGCACGCCGACCCCATCGACACCACCTCGAAGACGGAGGTCGCAGAGGCCTACAACGCGCAGCTGGTGCCCGCGCTGAAGGTGAAGCCCAAATGGACGGGCAGCGTGGCCAAGTGCAAGAACGGCAAGCCGACGACGCAGCCGAGGGCCGCGGCGGGCAACGAGTCGTCAGCCTCCACGAAGGCGACGTTCACGGCCGTCAACTTCTATCGTCGGCTCGCCGGGCTCGAGCCCGTCAAAGAGAACACGAAACTGTCGGCGAAGGCGCAGCAGACGGCGCTCATCATGCGGGCGAACGAGACGCTGAGCCACTACCCGGCCAGCAGCTGGAAGTGCTACAGCAAGCACGGCGGCGCCACGGCGGCCCGCTCCAACATCGCGATCAGTTGGGGCAGCTCGGCCGGCGCCGGTGCGCACTCGATCTCGCTGTACATGGACGACTACGGCGACCACAACAAGGAGGTCGGCCACCGGCGGTGGATCCTGAACCCGGAGGCGTCGCGCTTCGGCACCGGCTCGACCAGCCGCACCAACGCGCTGTACGTCTACTCCGACGCCAAGAGCGACAACGCGAACCCGCGGCCCAAAGGCGGGACCGCATGGCCGTCGAAGGGCTACTTCCCGTGGGAGACCGTGCCGACGAGCAAGCGCTGGTCGTACTCGCTGCCGCTGGTGTTCGACGAGGACACCTGGAACTACAACTACGACCAGTTCGACAAAGCCAAGGTCACGATGGCCAAGAACGGCAAGAACCTGAAGACGAAGGTCATCGCACGAGGCTGGGGTGCCGGCGACCCTTCGCTGGTGTGGGAGACACCGAAGCTCACCCAGCCGAAGTCCGGCAAGACCGACAGCTACAAGGTCACGATCACCGGTATCAAGGGCGCGAAGAAGGTCAGCTACACCGTCAAGGTGTTCACCGCCACCTACAAGTCGCTGACGAGGACGCCGACGCCGACCGTCTCCGGCACCGCGAAGGTGGGCGCGACGCTCACCGCGAAGCCGGGCACCTGGCAGCCGAGCGGCGTGAAGCTCACCTACCAGTGGTACCGCGGGTCGTCGAAGATCGCAGGCGCCAAGGCGAAGACCTACACGGTCACGAAGGCCGACAAGGGCGCCCAGATCAAGGTGCGGGTCAAGGGCTCCAAGAGCGGCTACGCCACGGTGTACAAGCACTCCGCGCACACGAAGAAGGTCGCCTGACCACCGCTGGTTGGTGAATCAACCCGCCGTGTGCTGCTGATTGTTGCGGAAGTAAGCGACGAGGTCCTCGGGCAGCGTGGGGATGTCGCGCGGGGCGGAGCCGGAGCGCAACGAATCCGTCGCCTGGACCGCGGCAGCGACGGCGTGCCACGCACCGAGTGGTGAGGTGTCCGTCGGCGCCCCCTCACGGACGAAGCGGACGAACTCGCCGACGGTGAGGACATCCGCGTCGCCGTGGCCGCCGGCGTCGCCCGCGATCGGGAACTGGGCGTCGCCTTGCGCGTCGTAGTCTCGGCGCCGATTCCACAGCTTGATGACGCCGCCCTCGCCGTCGCCGAAGTTTTCGATCCGGCCCTCTGTGCCGATCACCGTGTAGTTGCGCCAGTAGTCGGGCGTGTAGTGGCACTGCTCGTATGACGCAAGGACGCCCGACTCCAACTGCATCAGCATCATCGACAGGTCCTCGACGTCGACGACGGGGTTGAGACCGGTCTGCGACAGCGGCGGCCAGTTGTCGTAGCTGAACCAGTCAGTCATCAGCTCGCCGGTCCGGTCGCGGCGGTCGGTGACCCGCCCGTACAGCGAAAGGGCACCCATCGCGGTGACCCGCACGGTGTGCGAGTCGGCGAGCCAGTGCATCACGTCGAGGTCATGCGCGGCCTTCTGCAACAGCAGGCCGTTCACGTGCTGGCGGTCGGCGTGCCAGTCCTTGAAGTAGTAGTCGCCGCCGTTGCCGACGAAGTGGCGGCACCAGATCGCCTTCACCTCGCCGATCAGTCCTTGCCGGATGAGGTCACGCATGCCGCGCACCACACCCATGTGCCGCATGTTGTGCCCGACGTACAGCTTCGTGCCGGTCTCATATGCCGTCGTGAGGACGCGCGTCGCATCGTCGAGGTGGATCGCGAGCGGCTTCTCAAGGTAGACGGGTACGCCGGCCTCCAGCAGCTCGCAGGCGACGGCGGCGTGGGTGTCGTCGGGGGTGGTGACCAGCGCGACGTCGACTCCAGACTCGGCCAGCTCCCGCAGCGACCCCGCCGCGACGATGTCGGCGCGGCCCAGCCGGTCGATGATGCGCTGCTCCGCGTCGGGGTGCGGCTCATACGCGGCGGTGATCACGCCGCCGTTCTGGGCGTGCTCGAAGATCCGCGCGATCCCCGATCGCGCGCCCACGCCGACGACGCCGACCTTCAGCAGTTCCCGATCCATGTGCCAACTCTCTCACTTGCGGACGAAAAACGCGACGGCGCCCGCCGCGAGGGCCAGCACGCCGGCAAGGGCCAGCGCGATGATCGTGCCGCGCCGCGAGGGCTGGGCGCCTCCGGCGACGTCGTCGTCCGCGGGTGCAGTGGCCGTCGACGTCGGCGAGGAGCTGCCGCTCGGCGACTCCGACGGCGAGGCCTCCGGCTCCGGCGAGGGCGTCACTGTCGTCGTCGTGTCCGCGGGTGGCTTCGCCGTGGTCCTGATGGCCGGGTTTCCGCCGACGAAGATCTCGTCGGCCGCGCCGCGTGCGATCGACTCGCCCTCGGGCGCGCCGTCGATGGTGTCGGTGACGACGGTGTCCCAGCTGAACGCATCGATGTACTCGATGCCCTTCGCGGTGCGCAGGGCCATGGTGGAGCCGTCCGCGAGGAACACGCCGTCGGTGACGCCCTCCGGCGCGGCGGTGACCCGCACGAGCGTGTTCATCGACTCGCGCGACAGATTCAGCGACGACCGATAGATGCCCGGGTTGTCGCCGGAGGTCACGACGTAGACGCGACCACGGCCGGAGATCAGGAACGCCTTGGCGTCGCGGGGGCCGTCCTGGTAACGGAAGTCGAACGCGTTGTACGTGGTCTGTCCCGGTTCGGTCGAGGTCAGGCGGTAGGCGACGACGTGGTCGCGCGCGGCGTCCGCGTCGCCGAAGTCGGCCACCCACAGCTTGTCTTCGCTCCAGGCGAGGGCCTGCACGGACTGGGGCGTGGCGTTGAACCGCACCTCGTCTCCGGTTTCGGCCTTGACGACGATGCCGTCGTTCGCGGAAGCGCCGGCCAGCCAGAGGGCCTCGCCGTCGTGGGCCATGCCGACGACGGGGGCGACACCGTCGGGCGGGAGGATGTCGTCGGCGACGGCCGCGAGCGGAGCGAGCCCGAGGGCGAGGCCGGCGGCCAGCACGGCGAGCCCGAATCGTGAGGTGTTCATGGAGCTCCCAGCCTAGTGGCGTGTCGTGGAGTTGGCGCCCCGTTGCGCGACCCCGAACCGCTCACTGCCCTTGCCCCCACAGCGCGCCGACGATGGCCACAACGATCAGGGCGACGAGCACCCCCGTCACGATCAGGCGGCGAGTTCGAGGATTCACGTCCCCGAGGATACGCGGGGACCGGCAACGTGTCCCCAAGCTCCCCAACGAAGCATCACGCGACTACCGTTGGTTCATGGAACGGACCTTGTTCTGCGCGGTCGCCATCGACGACGTCCGCGACGTGTTTCGCGCTCCGCCCGAGCTCGGGGCTCGGCTCCGCTCGGCGGCCGCGGATTCCTTCAGCACGCCCGCGCCGACCACGCGCGGTTGGCTCGGGCCGCTCACCCGGCGTCACCGCCCTACTGAGGTCGATCCGTCGGTCCCCTCGCAGCAGGACATGCAGGCGCTGCTCACCGGCGCCTATGTCGCGCCGGACCGGCTGCGTCCGAGCTGGCGGCTGCTGGCGGCATGGTTGGTCGAGCTGTCCGCCGCAACGGCGACGGTCGAGTTGAGCCATGACGGCTGGGACGCCGCGGAGTGGGAGCTCGCGCGCGCCGGCTTGAACAGCGACTACGCGCTGCGTTCCCTGTGGGACCGCCCCATCGGGATGCCGCTGCCGCCGCTTCCGGGCCAGGTCGCGGGGTATGCAAAGCACGTGCATGCCGTCGAGGCCCTTGAGGCCCTTGCCGAGGCCGCAGCCCGCGCCGACCTGACAGCGGAGGCGCGCGACGCGGTCGCCAAGGTCGTCGACGTGCTCAGGGTGGCGGCCGACGAGCGCCTGGACGTCGTCGTCATCGGCCTTCCCGAATAGCAGTTACTCGATCACGAGCACCAGGTCGCCGCCCTCGACAGGGGTGGCCCCCGTGAGGACCACGCGCTTCACGACGCCAGCGACCGGCGAGTTGATCGCTGCCTCCATCTTCATGGCCTCGATGGTGGCCACCTGATCGCCGGCGGCGACCTCCGCGCCCACCTCGACGGTGGGGGTCACCGCGCCGGAGAACGGTGCCGCGACGTGGCCCTTGTTGTTCGGATCCGCCTTCTCCGCCGCGGCCACTTCCGATGCGATCGACAGGTCGCGCACGCGCACCTGCCGCATCTGCCCGTTGAGCAGGCACATCACGGTGCGCTTGCCGCGCTTGTCGGGCTCCGAGATCGCCTCGATGCCGGCCAGCAGGGTCACGCCCTTCTCCAGCGGGATGGCGTACTCCTCGCCGCGCTGCATGCCGTAGAGGTACGGCAGCGTCGGGAGCACGGAGACGTCGCCGAAGTCGAGGCGCGCCTGCTCGAAGTCGCGCGTCGGGCCGGGGAACAGGAGCCGGTTCAGGGTCTCCTGGCGGGCGCGGCCGGCCTCGGCGAGGAGCGCGAGGTCGGCTGCGGGCACCTCCGTGTCGCGGACGGGTGTCCTGCGGCCCTGCAGCGCCTTGCTGCGGAATGGCTCCGGCCAACCGCCCGCGGGCTCGCCCAGCTCGCCGTTCAGGAAGCCGATCACCGAGTCCGGGATGTCGAACCGCTGCGGGTCGGCTTCGAACTCCGCGGGGTCCGCGCCAACGGCGACAAGATGCAGCGCGAGATCGCCGACGACCTTCGACGACGGCGTTACCTTCGTCGGGCGGCCGAGGATCTTGTCTGCCGCCGAGTACATGTTCTCGATGGCCTCGAACTTGTCGCCGAGTCCCAGCGCGATGGCCTGCTGGCGCAGGTTCGACAGCTGGCCGCCGGGAATCTCGTGGCTGTAGACGCGACCGGTCGGCGCGGGCAACCCCGACTCGAACGGCGCGTACAGGCGGCGGACCGCCTCCCAGTACGGCTCGAGGTCCAGCGCGGCGCGGGGGTCGAGGTCGGGCTGGCGCGGGGTGTGCTGCAGCGCCATGACAAGCGCCGACATCGGCGGCTGCGACGTCGTCGAACTCATCGCCGAGTTGGCCACGTCGACGGCGTCCACGCCCGCGTCGATGGCCGCGAGCAGGGTGGCCAGCTGGCCACCGGTGGTGTCGTGCGTGTGCAGGTGCACGGGCAGGTCGAAGCGCTCGCGCAGCGCGGTCACCAGGCGGCGCCCCGCCTCCGGGCGCAGCAGGCCGGCCATGTCCTTGATCGCGAGGACATGGGCGCCCGCTTCGACGATCTGCTCCGCGAGGCGCAGGTAGTAGTCGAGCGTGTAGGTGGGCTCGGCGGGGTCGAGCAGGTCGGCGGTGTAGCACAGCGCGACCTCGGCGATCGTCGTTCCTGTGGCAAGCACGGCGTCGATCGCGGGACGCATCTGGGACACGTCATTCAGCGCGTCGAAGATGCGGAAGATGTCGACGCCCGTCACAGCGGCCTCCTCGACGAACGCGTCGGTGACCTCCCTCGGGTACGGGGTGTAGCCGACGGTGTTGCGGCCGCGCAGGAGCATCTGCAGGTTCTGGTTCGGCATGGCCTCGCGGAGCTTCGCGAGGCGCTCCCACGGGTCCTCGCCCAGGAATCGCAGGGCGACGTCGTAGGTGGCGCCGCCCCAGCACTCGACCGAGAGCAGGTTCGGCAGGAGCCGCGCCTGGACGGGGGCAACGGCTACCAGGTCGCGGGTGCGGACACGGGTGGCGAGCAGCGACTGGTGCGCGTCGCGGTAGGTGGTGTCGGTGATGCCGACGGGGACCGCGGCGCGCAGCTCGGCCGCGAACGCAGCCGGGCCGACCTCGCCCAATCGCTGGCGCGGGCCGTCCGGGGCGGGGACCGTGAGGTCTGCCGTCGGGAGCTTGAACCAGTGCCCCAGCGTGGTGACGGCGTCGCCGTTGGGCTTGTTGACGGTCACCTCTGCGAGGTGGCGCAGCAGCTTCGTCGCGCGGTCGGCCGGCGTGCGGGCGCTGAGCAGGTAGGGTCGCTCGTCGATGAACGACGTGGTCACAGCCCCGCGCTCGAAGTCCGGGTCGTCGAGCACGGCGCGCAGGAACGGGATATTGGTGGCGACGCCTCGCACGCGGAACTCCGCCAGCGCGCGACGGGCGCGGGCGAGGGCGCCGTCGAGCGTGCGGCCGCGGGCTGTGAGCTTCACCAGCAGCGAGTCGAAGTGCGGGCTGATCTCGACGCCGGTGCCGGTTGTGCCGCCGTCGAGTCGAATGCCGGCGCCGGAGGCGGAGCGGTACGCGGTGATGAGGCCGGTGTCGGGGCGGAACGAGTTGAGCGGGTCCTCGGTGGTGATGCGGCACTGCAGCGCCGCGCCGCGGATCTGCAGCTCGTCCTGGCGGATCCCGATCTCCTCCAGCGTCTCGCCGCGCGCGATGCGCATCTGGGCCTGCACGAGGTCGACATCGGTGATCTCCTCGGTGACCGTGTGCTCGACCTGGATGCGTGGGTTCATCTCGATGAACACGTGGCGGCCGGCGCGCGGGCCGTCGGTCTCGACGAGGAACTCGACGGTGCCCGCGCAGGTGTAGTTGATGGCCTTCGCGAACTTCACGGCGTCGCTGGTGAGCGCGTCGCGGAGCTCCTGGGAGATGCGCGGCGCGGGCGCGATCTCGATCACCTTCTGGTGGCGCCGCTGGATGGAGCAGTCGCGCTCGAACAGGTGGACGGTGTCGCCCGTGCCGTCGGCGAGGATCTGCACCTCGATGTGGCGCGGCGCGGCGACGGCCTGCTCGACGAACACCGTCGGGTCGCCGAAGGCGCCCTCGGCCTCGCGCATGGCCGCGCCGAGCTCGTCGGCGAAGACCGCGGGGTCGTCGACGCGGCGCATGCCGCGCCCGCCGCCACCGGCGACGGCCTTGATGAAGACCGGGAAGCCGATCTCGTGCGCGGCGGCGATGAGCGTCTCAGGGTCGGTCGACGGCGGGCAGGAAGCCAGCGTCGGGACGCCTGCCTTGCGGGCCTGCTCGATGGCCGCGACCTTATTGCCCGCCATGGTGAGCACTTCGGCGGACGGGCCGATGAAGGTGATGCCGTTGGCCGCGCAGGCGGCGGCGAGGTCGGGGTTCTCGGAGAGGAAGCCGTAGCCGGGATAGACGGCATCTGCCCCGGACTCCTTCGCCGCGCGGATGATCTCGTTGATGTCGAGGTAGGCGCGGACGGGGTGTCCCTCCTCGCCGATCAGGTAGGACTCGTGCGCCTTCACGCGATGGTCGGCGTTGCGGTCCTCGTAGGGAAAGACGGCGACGGTGCGGAGCCCGAGTTCGACCGCGGCGCGAAACGCCCGGACGGCGATCTCGCCTCGGTTGGCGACCAATACCTTGTGGAACATGGCCGTCACACTACTGGCCGCGCACCTCCCCGCCGATTCCTGGTCCAGCCCCCGCCTCCTCCGACCGCGACGCCAGCCTTCCGACCCGTGCCGCCAGCCGTCCGAGTCATGACGCCTGCCTCCGACCGTGATGCCAGCGTTCCGACCCGTGATGCCAGCGTTACACCGTGGCGCCTGTCTCCTGACCAAGAAGCCTGGCCTGCGTCGTAGCGCCAGCCGTGTAGGGCAGGCGCCACGATGCAAGCCAGGTATCGCCGTTGGAAGCCAGGCGTCACGGTGGATGCCAGGCGTCACCGTGTAGGGCTGGCGTCACGGTCTAGGGCTGGCGTCACGGTGGAGGGCAGGCGCCGCGGATAGGGAGCGCTGGCGCCGTGAGAAACAGATGCTATATTGCTAGCATGCAGTCGTCAGACGGCGCGACACAGCCGAAGGTGCAGTTCAACGTCTATCTCCCCCCGTCGCTGATCCGCGAGGTCAAGCACCGCGCGATCGACGAGGACCTCTCGCTCTCTGCCCTGGTGGAGAAGGCGCTCACCCACTACCTGACGACCACGGAGGCGAACCGATGATCACCGTCCAGCTCATTTACTACACCTCCCACACGAGGCAATGGCGCGCCCTCGCCCGGGCCCTGGGCCTGACCCCGCCGTTCACACCTGGCGAAGACTGGGCCGAGTTCGAGGGCGGCGGCATCCTCGCGATTCACTACGCCGACGGCGGCCGCGTGGGCACCGCCGACCTCCACTTCCTCGTCGACGATCTCGACGCCACCGAGGCGCGGCTCCGAGACGCGGGGCTCACGGTAGAAAGCACGATGCTCAACGACGTCGGCCCGCTCCTCACCATCACCGCCGCATCCGGGGCGACGATCAGCGCCTCGGCAGGCGCACGGGTCGCGAACTCCGGAACCCTCGCCGTCCAGCCGATCTGGTTCCAGGCCGATCTCGACGAGCCGCGGCGGATCCTCGAGACGCTCGGGCTGCGCGCCCGGCTCGCGTCGGACTCGGGCGGATGGATCGAGTTCGAGGCCGATGGCGGCGGCTCAGCTGCGCTGCATGCCGGCGACGCCCCGACGATCGGCCTGTCGCTGGAATGCACGGGCGACCTCGACGACCTGGCGCGGCGGCTCACCGACTCCGGCTTCGCCGCCACGGTGGTGGACGAGGCCTACAACCGCACGCTCCGCGTCGTCACCCCCGACGGCGATGAGCTCTGGATCAACGGCGCGATGGACGACCTCTACGGCTACACCCGCCTCGACGCCTGAGACCCGGCCGTGACGCCTGCCGTCGAACGGTGTGGCCAGCGCTGCGCGGTGACGCCTGCCCTACACGGCTGGCGCCACGGCGCAAGCCAGGCACCTTCGACGGAGCGCAGGCGTCACGATGGAGGGCTGGCGCCACGACGGAAGGCAGGCGACGCGGTGTAGGGCTGGCGTCGGAGCGCGGTGACCGTCGGCGATATCCTCGACGCATGAGCGAGTCACACGAGCGGACGGCACACGTCTCCTGGGAGGAGGGGCGTGCGGCCAACCTCGCGAACTGGGAGGACCGGGTCCCGATTCACGAGGTTGGCTACGGCGTCGCTGCCGGCACCGTCGACGAGGACCTGACCCGCGTGGTCGCCGACGACCTCGCCGCGATGGCGCCGTTCCTTCCGAACGGCACCGTCGATGGGCTGGACCTGTGCCATCTCCAATGCCATATCGGCACCGACACCATCTCGTTCGCGCGCGTCGGGGCGCGCACCACCGGCGTCGACTTCTCCCCTTCGGCGCTGGCCTCCGCCGCTCGCCTCGCCGAGCGGTACGGCGTCGACGTCGCGTGGGTCGAGACCGATGTGCTCGACGCCGCCGCGGCCGTCCGGGAAGCCTTCGCCCGCGGCGCGGCCCCGACGGCCGACTTCGACGTCGTCTACACCTCGATCGGCACGATCTGCTGGTTGAACGACCTCGACCGGTGGGCCGCGCAGATCGCGGCGATCCTCCGTCCCGGCGGCCTGTTCTACATCCGTGACGGGCACCAGGCCATGTATGCCCTCGACGAGAACGCCCCGGACCTACGCACCGTTCGCCGCTACTTCGGCGACGGGTCCGCGGAGGTCTGGGACGACGAGGGCACCTACCTGGGCGAGGGCACGGTGGCCCACACCCGCACCTACGAGTGGCCCCATGCCTTGTCCGAGGTGGTCAATGCCCTCATCGGCGCAGGGCTCCGCATCGAGCGCCTCGACGAGGGCACCGTCCTCCCCTGGCAGTACAGTCCGCACATGGAGCAGGTCGACGGCGGATTCGCCTGGCCCGGGCCGGAACGCGACCGTATGCCGGTGACGTTCTCGGTGACCGCCCGCAGGCCCTAGCAAGTGGGCCCCTACCGAGTCGGCGTTCTCCGGGCAACTGCCCTACTTCGAGTCGCGTCGGTGACGCGCATCGGTGACGTACATCCAAATAAGCCAAGCAAAGACCGGAACTACTGAGACTGGGCCAGCCCAAGGCAGTTGCCCAGGCCCGGAGATATCAACAAAGTTAAGAACAACAAGCCATGCGGTGCCATCCTCCGTAGCGACGCCCCGAGAGAGGTCTAGCCCCTCGGGGAGGGAGACCCCCAACGCAGGACCATCGCTGAGCCCCACCTCCACGTCCAGGTCCGGATCAGTTGGGATGTCGACGTCCGCGGACACGCTAGGCGCTCGCTTGGGTGTCGTCGGCACGGCCACCGCGACCGCCTCGGAAACCAACATGGCGACTTCGGCAGGTGTATGTCCGCCGTCGTCGGCAAAAACAGCAGGCGTTTGCCCTAGCGTTACCCCGAGAGCAACGCCAACCGTGACGAACCTCGCGGTGATACTGGTTAATGATTTGGACATTTCTACCTTCCTCGGGCTCAACATTGAGCGCGTCAGAAGCGAACTTGTTGACACTCCCTCCTCCGGTCAAGCTAGGAAATCCGGCCCAAGGCCCCACCAGCAGTGCCCACAGAGGACTACCTCAGCCATCAACTCAACCATGACAAGGTAATTCGTTCGGGACCCAAAGGCGCCACACCTGCCACAGCCGCATTTCAGGTCGGCGTTCGGCGCCGCAGACTCGGTACCAAAGTTGGTTCTTGAGGGCGCGATTGTGCCTTGAGAGCGTGATCCGCGATAGCACGGCTGTTGGCGCCTGCCGTCAACGCACGCAACCATTGGTTTCTTGGCAGGATAACGGCACCGTCGTGGTCGTCCGCAAGCGCTGACCGCCGGTTGCCCTGCGGGCGTCCGGAAGCCGGACTAGGGTGGGGAGCGTGACGCGTCCCCAGGCCATCCTTCATCCGCTGCCCGCGGCGGCGCTGTTTCTCGTGCTCACCGTGCGGCAAGGCGGCGAGGACGTGACCCGCGGTCTGCTCGCCGACGTGCCCGCGCTGCGCCGCGCCGTCGGCTTCCGGGTCCCGAACGACCGGCTAGAGATCGTCGTCGGCGTCGGTTCGGACGCTTGGGGGCGCCTGTTCTCCGGGCCGCGGCCGGCCGGGCTGCACCCCTTCATGCCGCTGGACGGCGGACGCCACTCCGCGCCGTCGACCCCGGGCGACCTGCTGTTCCACATCCGCGCGGCAACCCCCGGGCCCTGCTTCGAGCTGGGCCGCGTCATCATGGACCGGCTGCGTAGCGCTGCCGACGTCGTCGACGAGACGCACGGCTTCCGCTACTTCGAGCAGCGCGACCTCCTCGGCTTCGTCGACGGAACCGAGAACCCTGAGGAGGACGAGGCCGCGGAGGCCGCGCTCGTCGGCGGCGAGGACCCCGCGTTCGCGGGCGGCAGCTACGTCGTCGTGCAGAAGTACCTGCACGACATGTCGGCGTGGAACGCGCTGAGCGTCGGCGAGCAGGAACGCGTCATCGGCCGCACGAAGATGGAAGACATCGAGATGCCCGACGACGTCAAACCTGCCAACTCGCACATCGCGCTGAACGACCTGCCCGAGGCCGACGACGGAAGGGCGCGCGAGATCCTGCGCTCGAACATGCCGTTCGGCGAGCTGGGAACCGACGAGTTCGGCACCTACTTCATCGGCTACGCAGGACACCCGGAGGACATCGAACTCATGCTCGAGAACATGTTCATCGGCTTCCCGCCCGGCAACACCGACCGCATCCTCGACTTCTCGACCGCCGTCACCGGCTCGATGTTCTACTGCCCCACCGTCGACTTCCTGGAGGACCAACCGCCCTCCCCCAGCCTCGTCGGCGAGCCCGCTGCCCCTGAACCCACTCCCGCCGTGCCGGACGGCTCGCTCGGCATCGGCGCACTCGGAAGGAACCCCTCATGAACAACCTGCATCGCAATCTGGCCCCCATCTCGGACGCCGCGTGGGCGGACATCGAGGAAGAGGCGAAGCGCACGTTCCAGCGCAACATCGCGGGGCGCCGGGTCGTCGACGTGTCCGGCCCGCACGGCAACGACTTCGCCGCCGTCGGCCTCGGCCGGCTGCACGAGATCGACGAGCCGGACCACGGCGTCGAGTCGCACGTCTTCCGTTCGAAGCCCGTCGTCCAGCTGCGCGTGCCGTTCACCCTCTCGCGCGAGGAGATCGACGGCGTGGAGCGCGGCAGCAAGGACGCCGACTGGGATCCGCTGAAGGACGCGGCGCAGCGCATCGCGTTCGCCGAGGACCGGGCCATCCTCGATGGCTACGCCGCGGCCGCCATCGACGGCATCCGTCCCGCGTCGTCGAACCTCCCGATCGCCGTTCCCTCAGATGTCGACGACGTGCCGGAGGCCGTCTCGCAGGCCGTTTCCGAGCTGCGCCTCGCCGGCGTCGAGGGCCCCTACACCGTCCTCCTCGGCGCCGAGCTGTACACGCTGATCAGCGAGACCTCGAACCACGGCCTCCCGCTGATGGCACACCTCGCACGCATCGTCGACGGGGACATCATCTGGGCGCCTGCCATCGAGGGCGCCGTCGTGCTGACCACCCGCGGCGGCGACTACGAGCTGCACCTTGGCCAGGACCTGTCGATCGGCTACCTGTCGCACGACGCCGAGTCCGTCCAGCTGTACTTCCAGGAGTCGTTCACGTTCCTCGCCAACACCGCCGAGGCTGCGGTCGCGCTCACCGCTTCCTGATCGGGGTGCTGGTCTTCCGTGGACGGCCAGCACCACCGGCGCCACTCAACCGACCCTCGCTGTCGCCGGTTTTGGCGCTACGCAGGCTGAAAACGTTCGGTCACCCCTCGATCCGGGATTAGCCCGCCACTACAGGACGTGCACCCCGGGGACGGCCTCCGCCAGCCGCCGGTCGCGGGTCCACAACGGCACACCCAGCATGTCTGCCAGCGCCGCGTAAGCGGCATCGTAGGCTGTGACCCGATGACGCAGCCGCCAAACCTCTTGCGCCATCGGCCCGAGCGACGCGCGCCGGATCCTGAGGTCGAAGAAGTCGTCGACGGCGTCCCAGGCCCGCTGTTCGCTCACGTGACCGCCCAGGGCGAGCCCGCGCAGCGCGCTCATCACCTCGTAGTCGATCAGCGACGGCGCGTGCATGTCTTTACTGAGGAGTTGCGCCCGCAGTTCCTTGCCGTCCGCGCCCACGAGCGCATCGACGATCACCGAGGTATCGACGACAATCGCCTCAGCATTCACGGTCGCGCCGCACGATGTCGACGCTCGACAGGGACGCAACCTCGGACCGTCGGTCGATACGGCCGAAGACCTCGTCGAGCTGCGGCGTGGCCGCCTCCCGCTCAAGCAGGTCGCGGAGGTACGCGGTCAGCGACTGCCCGTTACGGGCTGCGCGCGAGGCGAGAACATCACGCGAGACGGGCGCAACCCCCCGAATCTGAATCAAAGTAGCTGTCATGCATCCATTTTACATACTGTTGGGCGCGGTGCCGTGGTTCGCAGTACGGCATGGTTGGACCGGCAGCACCAGGACCTCGGAGGAAACACCCATGGGCGACGACGACACCCGACCTACTCTGTCCGCGGCCGACACACCCGACCTCGAGCGGGCGTTCGAGGCTGCCGTCGCCACCGTGCTCGACTGCAACGTCGTGCCGGGCCGGGGCGCTCACGAGCCACGGCTGTACCTCCGCGCGGGAGGCGGCTACCCAGAGCCATGGACGCGGGATGCCGCGATCAATGCGCTCCAGGCGGGGGCGCCGCTGTGCCCCGACGTGGCGCGGGACACCCTCACCATGGTGTGCGACCACGACGACGACGGCGCGCCCATCATCGCGCGCGACAACCAGTGGTGGGACTCGATCATCTGGGTCCTCGGAGCCTGGCGCTCCTACCTGGTGACCGGGGATGAGGACTTCCTCGAGACGGCTTTCGGCATCGGTGTCCGCTCGCTCGCCGGGCTCAGGGCGCGACGGTTCGATCCCCGGCGCGGACTCTTCGAGGGCCCCGCCGTCATGCAGGACGGCATCAGCGGCTACCCCGACGACCTCGTCGACGCCGCGCGCGCGTCCACCCACTCGTTCGTGCTCGACCATCCCGCGACGCACCGGATCGCCTGCCTCTCGACGAACCTCGTCTACCTCCGTGCCCATCGCGAACTGCTCGCCATGGCCGACGAGCTCGACCGCCTCGGGCGGCCCAGCGCCCGATCTGGGCCCCCGCGGCCCGGGTTCCGGTCGACGCCTTCGGCGCGTAGGGCCCTGAGTGACGACGCGGACGCGCTCGCGACCGCCATCGAGCGCACCTTCTGGGATCCGGTGCTGGGGCGCTATCGCTTCCTCAACTACCCCGATGGACGGGTCGATGCCTCTCAGGAGGGCCTCGGGCTCGCGTTTGCCGCGCTCGCGGCCGACGACGAGCGCGCCGCCGCCGTCGTCACGGGCGCCCATCGGCAGCCGCGCGGCGTCGTCAACCTGTGGCCGCACGTCCAGGGTTACAGCGACGACCGACCGGGCCGCCACAACGCCCTGCTCTGGCCCATGGTGATGGGCTTCTGGGCCCAGGCGGTGGCCCGCACCCGCGACGAGGCCCTGTTCGGCCAGGCGCTGGGCGACATCGTCTCGCTCGTCGCCGGCAGCGGCTTCGACTTCTTCGAGACCTACGACGCCGTCACCGGCGCGCCCCACGGCGGCTGGCAGACCGGGGCCGAGTGGGAGTCCCAGCGCGACCAGACGTGGTCGGCTACCGCCTACATCGGCGCCGTCGTCGAGGGCCTCATCGGCATCCGGTTCCTTCCCTGCGGGCTCGCGATCCAGCCCCTCGTGCCGCCCGGCACCGGGCCGGTCGCCCTCCGGAACCTGCGCTACCGCCACGCTCTCCTCACGGTGGACATCCGCGGTCACGGCGCGACCATCTGGTCGATCAGGCGCGATGGCGTCCCCATCAACCCCGACGCCGTGGCCGTCCCCGCAGACGCGACCGGGCCGGTCACCGTCGAGATCGAACTGCGGCCTGAGCGTTAGCCAGGTCGATTCCGTTCGATTGCCCGGCAGTCCAGGGTTGCCCAGGCTGGATCCGTCAGGATGCTGACGTCCGTGACCTGGCTGACCGTCAGCGGCGTGGATCGGTGACGGATCCAACCTCGCTAGGGGTCGGCCACTGACGGACTCAACCTGAAACGTCGCGAGTAGGGGTTGCGTGTGTCCGGTGGCTCAGCCGGCGTGGCCGTTCGCGATGTCGACGGCGCGGCAGCCCGGGGAGCATTGCTTCATCCGCCCCCGCCAGCCACGGCGGCGGAGCGCGGCACCGACCTGCCCGGCGGTGTCGCACGGCGTGATGTGCACGTGGGGCCAGCGATAGCGCAGCGTGATCTCGTCGCGGGTGACGAGAACGTCGTTGTCGCGCATCACGTCGGCGTCCGTGGCGCGCCCCGGATGAGCGAGTTCACCGTCCAGCTCGACGCGCACACGGAACCCTGGATACCAACAGTCCGAACGGATCCAACGCCCTCGGATCCTCTCCCACTTCTGGCGTACCGCTCGAGGAAGGCCGTGAGCGCGCTCGACGCGTCGTCGGTACTCCAGCTCCAGGTGGGACTCGACGCCCTCATCGGTGACCTCGAGCAGCCGGAGCGCTAACTCGCGGTTCCGCACACGCGGGTAAGTGCTGAGCTGGGTGACGAAGGTGGTGGGGTTCAGCCGCGTCTGGATGGCAGCGATCAGGACGTCGAGAACTTCACCGTTGGTCGCGGCGTCATCGACGAGGTCGACGACGGTCTGCTCAAGTGAGGTGCGTTGCGGGGTACCGGTCCGCGTGCTCGGGACAGTGGGTCGGTGGATGGTGCACCGCGGGGTGGACCGCAGCCCGGCCGACTGGGGAACCGTGATGTCGAGGACCTCGGGGGGGTCCTTACGGAGGCCGTGAAGATACGCGGCGGTCTGGTGGGAGAACACACCGCGGCCCCCGACCCACTTCTGCACGCAGGCCAGGCGCTGCTCCCAGGACGGCACACCGGGAAACAGCAGGAACACCGCGGGGAACGGCCGCTGCCACTCGCCGGTCCGGACACGGTTAGCGATCGTCCCGGAACTCACACCGACGGCGATCAGCTCGGTTCTCGTGGCGACGCCCCCGACGGCGCCCATCCACGCGGCAAACGCAGCTCTGTCCATCCGACGATGGTGCCCGGCGCTCGCCGCGAGCGCTACCCCGATCGCGCGACCTGTGGATAACTCCAGCTGAAGGCTGGCTCAGGAGCTGCGCGCCAGCCACGCCGTCGCCCAGGCTGAAACATGCAGTCGCCCCTGGGATTGGCGAGGCTGAAAACGTTCAGCTGCTCAGCGGTTTGGGGTTACTCAGGCTGGATCCGTCAGGATGCTGACATCCGGAACCTGGCTAACCCCGTGCAGCGGAGAACGGTGACGGACTCAACCTCCGTGGCCTCTGCGCGTGACGGACTCAACCTCCGTGGCCTCTGCGCGTGACGGAATCAACCTCGCTGCTCTTGTTGCTCACACCCAGCCGTTGTCGGTCGCCGTGAGGAGGGCCTCGGCGCGGTTGCGGGCGCCCAGCTTGCCGATGGCCGAGCTCAGGTAGTTGCGGACCGTGCCCTCCGACAGCGACACCGCCGCGGCGATCTCCTCGGTGCTCGCGCCGCCCGCGGAGGCGCCCAGCACCAGCGCCTCCTTCGCTGACAATGGCGTGGGACCGATCGACAGCGACGCTGCGGCCAGTTCCGGGTCGACGACGCGCAGCCCGCGCGCGGCCCGCCGGATCGCCTCGACCAACCGGTCCGCGGGCGTGTCCTTGACAAGGAACCCGACGGCGCCGGCCTCCAAGGCGCGACGAAGATACCCCGGGCGCCCGAACGTCGTCACGACGATGACCCGCGTCCCCGGCGACGCCTCGGCCACCGGCACGATGGCCTCAAGCCCGTCCTCGACGCCGAGCCCGCCGTCGGGCATCTGGACGTCGAGCAGCAGCACATCCGGCCGCTGCTCGCCGACGACGGCGATCGCCTCCGCGCAGGTACCCGCCTCGCCGATGACGGTGAGGTCGTCCTCGAGGTCGAGCATTGCCCGCAGCGCCGCGCGGATCAGCGCCTGATCCTCCGCGATGACGATCGTGGTTGTCATATCCTCGCCTCAATCACGGTTCCGGCCTCTCCTGACTCGACGCTCAACGTTCCGCCCGCCTCCTCGACGCGGCGGCGGAGGCCGTCGAGGCCCTCCCCCGCGGCGCCGGGCGCGATGCCGGCGCCGTCGTCGCGGATCCGGACCCAGCCCGGTCCGCACTCGACGGTGCAGGTGCTCGCCGCCGCGTGCCGGACGACGTTGGTGACCGCCTCTCGGACGGCATAGCCGAGCACCTCGGAGGCGTCGTCGTCGAGGTCCGGCACCGCCGCGGGGGTCCTTGCCTCGACGCCTGCGGCCACCAGAACGGAGCGGGCTGAGGCGATCTCGGAGGCGAGCCGCACATGCCGCATGCCGGAGGCGGTGGCACGGACGTCGGCGAGGGCCTGGCGGGCGACGGCGCCTAGCGAGGTGATCTCCGCCCGCGCCGCCTCGTCGTCACGGCCCACCAACCGGGCGGCCAGGTCCGCCTTGATCGCGACGGTGGTCAAAGAGTGGCCGAGAATGTCGTGCAGGTCGCGGCCGATGCGTTCGCGCTCCGCCGCGACGGCAAGCACAGCCGTGCGCTGCTCCGCCACCTCCGCCCGGCGCCGCGCGTGCTCGGCCTGCAGCGTCAGACCCACGGTGGAACCGATGGTGGCGGCCATGATGGCCAGCACCATCCCGAAGATGTCGCCCTGCGCGAGCGACCACCCGCCCGCGGCCAGCGAGATCAGCACGATCACCAACCGAGCCTCCTGCCAGCGGATCAGCAGCGCGGCCGCGGTGGCCGGGAATGGCGCGAAGTAGGCGAACTTGGCCTCGCCGTCGGTGACGATCCCCAACGTCACGATGAGCCCGATCAGTCCCGCAAGCCACAGCCAGCGGCGGGCCTCGCCGAGGTGCAGCACCCAGCTGGTGCCCAGCATGAACGTCCCGACGCCGAACATGAGCGCCGTGACCACCCACACGTGCGGGCTGTCGCGCAGGAAATAGATCGGGATGAAGAGGAACGCGAGCGACGGCAGCGTGTAGCCGGCGCCTTGGGCGAAGCCGCGACGCCACCCGGGCAGCTCGCAGGCCTCCGGCACGAACGCCGGTGCCGCGCGGTCGTCGATCATCGCCCTCTCCCTCAGTTCGATCGGCGCGAGGTGCGCACAGCCCGACGGTAGCTGAGGCCGCCGAGGATCAGCAGGAGGATCGACCAGACGGCGATCACCTGGACGCCGCGCCACGGGAAGGCGCCGCCGACGAGGGGCCAGCTGCCGATCTGCCCCGCCCAGTACGACGGCGTCAGCCGCCCGACGGCCTGCATCGCGCCGGGCATCAGGTCCAGCGGCACCCACAGCCCGCCGACCATCGACAGCGCCAGCATGGTCAGCGTCGTCACCGCCGACGCCGTCTGGGGCTTGAACACGAGCCCGATGGACAGGCCGAGCAGCACCATGGGCAGGAGCGCGGCGAGCAGGAGCCCGAACGTCGCCGCCCAGACCGGAAGGTCGAGCCGGACGCCGCGCACGATGCCTGCCGCGAACACCATGAGCAGCGCGGGCATCACGACGGTGACGGCGGTCAGCACCTTCGCGCCCACGAACTCGGCAGGGTTCAACGGCGTGAGCATGAGCGTCCGGAACCAGCCTGAGGACCGCTCGGACTGGATGCTGGCGCCGGCGTTCATCGCGGCGCCGAGCCCGCCGTAGGTAGCCATGGTGACCATCATCACCGCGGCGATGACGGAGCCCGCAGGGTCGTCGCCTTCCCCGCCATAGATGGCGCTGAAGAACAGGTACATCGTCACCGGCATCGCGATGATGAAGACGAGGAAGGACCAGTCGCGGAGGATGGTGCCGAGGCTGAAGGCGTAGTAGCGCGCGAATCGGGCACCGGAGAAGCCGGTGCCGGAGGCTGCGATGGCGGTCATGTCATGCTGCTTCCGTGAGGGCGAGGAACGCGTCCTCGAGGCTGGGCGAGGTGACCTCGACGTCGCGAACCTCCGCGCCGTCGAGGGTGAAAAGCGCACGGAGAGTGGCGTCGGAGTCAGAGCAGCTGAGCTGGTGGCGGCCGTCCTCGGACGTGGCCGCCAGGACGCCGGGCAGCCGGGTCCAGTCGCGTTCGGGGCCCGTGAACGACACGATGCGCCCGCCGACAACCTGCCGGATCTCGCGCCCCGTGCCGTCGGCGATGACGCATCCCTTGTTCAGGACGACGATCCGGTCGGCGAACTCGTCGGCCTCGTCGAGGTAGTGCGTGGCGAACACGACAGTGCGGCCGGTGGCCGCGAAGTCGGCCATGGTGTCCCAGAAGCGGCGGCGCGACAGGGCGTCGAGACCGACGGTGGGTTCGTCCAGGATCAGCAGCCGCGGGTCGGCCATGATGGCGAGCGCGAAGCGGACCCGCTGCGCCTGGCCGCCGGAGAGCTTGCTCGTGCTGGTGGAGAGGAACTCGCCGACGTCGGCGAGCTCGATGACGCGGTCGAGCGGCAACGGGTGGCTATGCAGCGCGCGCATGCCGCGCAACAGCCGGCCGACCTTCGTGTCCCACAGCAGTGTGCCGTTCTGCAGCATCGCGCCGAGGTCGCCCGCGCGGGTCGCCGCGACCGGCGACCGGCCGAAGACGCGCACCTCGCCCGCATCCGGGCGCGTGATGCCGAGGATCATCTCGGTGGTCGTCGACTTGCCGGCTCCGTTGGGCCCGAGTAGCGCAAGGATCTGGCCGGTGGGAACGGTCAGGTCGATGTCGTCGACGGCCGTGAGCGCACCGAAGCGCTTGGTGAGGGAGGTGAGGCGGATGCCGGGTGTCTCGTTCATGCCCCCCAGTCTTCGCGGCCACTGCCGCGCCGACCAGGGGGCACTGTCACGAAACGGTCGTGACGAATGTCACTTTCATGAGCCTTCGATGAGGTTCAGCAGCACACCCTGGGCGAAGTAGATGACGAACATCGCGGCGACGACGTACATCAGCGGGTGGATCTTGGTGGCCTCGCGACGGATCAGCCGGATGAAGACGTAGGCCAGGAAGCCCGCGCCGATGCCGACGGTGATCGAGTACGTGAACGGCATCAGGATGATCGTCAGGAAGACGGGGATGCCGATCTCGGGGCGCGTCCAGTCGATCTCGTTGATCTGCGAGATCATCAGGAAGCCGACGAACACCAGCACGGGGCTGGCGGCCTCGAACGGCACAAGGTTCACCAGCGGCGCAAGGAAGATAGCGGCCAAGAACGCGGCACCGGTGATCACCGACGCGAAGCCCGTGCGCGCGCCCTCGCCGACGCCCGCCGTCGACTCGACGTAGCTGGTGGTCGACGACACCGAACCGAGGCCACCCGCGACCGCGCCCAGCGAGTCCACGAGCAGGATCTCGGTGGTGCGCGGCGGCATGCCGTCGGCGTCGTTCAGGCCGCCCTCGGAGCCCACGGCGACCATGGTGCCCATGGTGTCGAAGAAGTCGGCGAGCAGCAGCGAGAACACGAGGACGATGAGCGCGAGCGCGTGCGCCACCGAGAACGTCCCGTCCGGGAAGAACGCGCCGACCATGTCGACGCGACCCAGCAGGCCGAGGTCGGGCAGCGAGAAGCTCGAAAGGGCGGGGACATTGAGCGCCCACCCCGTCGGGTTGGAGCCGTCGGGCACCTGGCCGCCCATGTGACCGACGGCCTCGACGACCAGCGCCAGCACGGTGCCGACGATGATCGAGATCAGCATCGCGCCCTTGACCTTCAGTACGTGCAGGGTGATCAGCAGTGTCATGCCGATGAGGAAGACGAGGATCGGCCAGCCCATCATGTGGCCGTTGATGCCGAGCGTGACGGGGGTGCCGCCGCCGGGGCGGACGATGCCCGCGTTGACGAGTCCGACGAAGGCGATGAAGAGGCCGATGCCGACCGAGATCGCGGTGCGCAGCGGCGGCGGGACGGCCTTGAACACGGCGGTGCGGAAGCCGGTCAGCACGAGGATCGTGATGATGATGCCCTCCCATACCACGAGGCCCATGGCCTGCGGCCAGGTCATCTGCGGCGCGAGCGTGTAGGCGACGAGCGCGTTCAGGCCGAGGCCCGAGGCGATCGCCATCGGGAACCGGCCGACGACGCCCATCAGGATGGTCATGATGCCGGCGATCAAGGCTGTCGCGGCGGCGACCATCGCGATCGACGCGCCGACGGCCGCGCCGTCGACCTGGGTCATCGCGGCGTCGGTGAACTTCGCGGCGCCCGAGATCAGGTTGCCGTTCTTGTCGGCGCCGGTTCCGATGATGAGTGGGTTCAGCGCGATGATGTAGGCCATCGCGAAGAACGTGACGAGGCCGCCCCGGATCTCCTGGCCGACGGAACTCCGCCGCTGGGTGATCTCGAAGAAGCGGTCAAGGCCGGTCAGATTTCCCGGCTCGGTGGGCAGCTGAGCTGCCGAGGGGGTATTCGTTGCCACGTAGGAACACCCTAGTGGTGCGGCCTCTCCGGGGCATCATCGGGGCGCTGGTAGACCTCAGCTGAAGAGCGACTCGTCGATGCTGAGGGTGTCGAAGGCGGGAGCGGGCAGTTCCTTCGGGCGCTGTTCGGCGACGATGTCGGAGTGGCCGCCACAGCCGTGATCGAGGGAGACGACCCTGCCGTCGGACGCGGAGTACTGGTTGGTGCAGGCGCCGAAGAGGGTGCCGAGCGAGCCGCGCAGCGCGACGAAGTAGCCGCAGGTCGAGCACGGGCCGGGCGCCTCGCGGGACCCTTCGTCCGACGGGCCGGGCGGGCCCGCGAGCCAGCGCTCGACCGTCTCGTCGCGGCCGTGGTGGCTGAGCACGCGGGCGCGGCCGAGGCCGAGCTCGGCGACCGTGCTGCGCAACTGCACCCATTCGCCCGCATCGCTGTCGGCGGGAAGATCCGTGGCGGCGAACCCGGGCTCGAGCCGCGGGTCGTTGTCCGGCGTGGCCATGAGCATTCCGGGCGCGATGTCGCCGGGACCGATCCGGTCCGCCCACGGCACCCACTCCGGCGCGAGCAGCGCTCCCGCCGTCGGCAGCAGCACCACCTCGTTGACGGTGGGCTCCTTCGCTCGCGAGGCGCGCACCAGCGTGACGGCCCAATGCCAGTCCGCGTAGCCGGTCAGCAGGCACTCGAAGGTGTGGGTGACGACGCGATCGCCCTCCGCAACGACGTCCTGGTGCTCGCCGACGGCGTCCGCGCCTCCGGTCTCGACGGCGGCGGCGCGCGCGAGGTCGACGGCTCCCGCCGTCACGGCGTCGAGCTTGGGCTTGGCCATCTACAGCTCCAGTTCGTCGGCGACGCGGCGCAGCAGCTGCGCGACCTTGCCTGCATGGCGGCTGTCGGGGTGACGGCGGTGCCGGTAGTCGTTGCCGATGTGGTCGAGCATCTTGATCAGGTCCTCGACGATGACCGCCATCTGCTCGGGATTCTTCCGCTGCGCCTTCGACAGCGACGGCGGCTGCTCGAGCACCTGCAGGCTGAGCGCCTGCTCGCCCCTGCGACCCTCGATCACGCCGAACTCGACGCGCTGCCCCGCCTTGAGCGCTGTCACGCCCGCGGGCAGCGCGTTCGCACGCACGTAGACATCGCCGCCGTCGTCCTTGGTGATGAAACCAAAGCCCTTATCGGCGTCGAAGAACCGCACTCGACCGGTAGGCACGTCGTTCCCGCTCCTGACTAGAAAGTTGCTCGGAAATGGCAGTCTATCCCGTCGGAGGTGTCTCCTCACCCCCTCCTACGCCAGGGGGAGGGGATTCGGTGGAGATCAGTCCTGCTGCAGGTAGCGGAAGTACTCGGTGTGGACGAGCTTGGTCGCGGCCGCCTCGTCTACGACGATGATGGCGCGCGGGTGGAACTGCAGGATCGAGGCCGGGCAGACCGCGGCGACGGGGCCTTCGACCATCGCAGCGACGGCGTCGGCCTTGTTCTCACCGGTGGCGACGAGGACGGCGACGCGCGCGTCCATGATGGTGCCCAGGCCCTGCGTCACGCAGTAGCGGGGCACTTCGTCGATGCTCGCGAAGAACCGGGCGTTGTCCTCGCGGGTCTGCGCGGTCAGCGTCTTCACGCGGGTGCGCGACGAGAACGAGGAGAAGGGCTCGTTGAAGCCGATGTGCCCGTTGGAGCCGATACCGAGGATCTGCACGTCGACGCCGCCCGCGAGCTCGATCGCGGCGTCGTAGTCGTCGGCGGCGGCCTGCGGGTCGGCGGCCGCGCCGTCAGGAACGCGCACGCGCTCCGGGTCCATCTTCAGCGGCACGGTGACGGTGCGGTTGATGACGTTCGCGTAGCTCTCCGGGTGCGCGGGGTCGATGCCGACGTACTCGTCGAGGGCGAAGCCGAGGGCGTGCGAGAGGTCGAGATCGCCGGACTCGACCCGCTGGGCGAGCTCCGCGTAGAGCGCCAACGGCGAACTGCCCGTGGCGAAGCCGACGACGGGTGTCACCAGCCCTTCCAGGTGTGCGACGACGCGGTCGGCGGCGACGCGGCCAGCCTCTTCGGCGTTCTTGCAGATCACAACTTCCATGCGGGCTGGTACCTCACTCGGCTTTAGGCAATGCGACTCTCCCAGGCTAGGGCGAACCGGGCCATCGCGCAGAAATTCGCCACCGACAAGAGCAGTGGGGTTGCGCGTTTCACTACGATTGAGCCCATGGCTACTTGGCGCGACGGCGCGGCGTACGCGCCCCGGGAACGGCCCGACGGGTTCGCGACGCCGACCGCCGCGCCCCTCCCCGAGGGCGAGCCCTATCGCGCGGAGACCCCCGGGGCCGTCGAGCCGCCGCGGGATCTGGTCGGGGCGGAGCAGCCGGGGCTGGACACGCTGGGCGAGGCAGCACCATCGACGCGCGATCCTCGGGCAGCCTTCGAGGTGTCGTCTGCGTCTCTGACGGCACCTGTCCGCGCGGACGGGACCCGCGACCCGCGTCAGCCCTTTGCCAGCTACTCGACCGCGACGGCGCCGGAAGCGCCGCCGTCGGGGACCCCTCTGGACTACCCGCCTCCGCAGGTGCCCGGTCCGCCTCCGCAGGACCTCACCCGGTATCCGCCGCCACAGGCGCCCCGGAACTCCCCCGTGCCGCAGCGAGGAGTTATCCCCTACCAGGGGCCGCGCCCTCCGGCCGTCGATCCGGCACAGCGACGCCTTGCGCAGGTCGCGGGCGGGCTCAGCCTCGCGGGCTTCCTCCTGGGGTTCGCCGCGCCGTTCCTGCTGATCGCCGCTGGCGTGCTCGGTCTCCGGACGCGCCCGCTGAGCGGCATGGCCGGCTCGCTCGCGATCTCCAGCGGCGGCGCGCTCCTGCTGTGGCAGTGGCTCAACCAGACGTTGGGCGACAACAACCTGCTCGCAGGCCTCATCTCGTTGGTGTTCGCGTTCATCTTCTTCATCGCGGCGGCGAAGAGAGTCTGACCGTCGACTCCTCGACCTCGCCCAGGTCGAGCGGTGCCCCACCATCCCAGGCAGCGATCCTCGGCAACTCGGCAGGCCACGTGTCCGCCGGCAGCGCGTCGAGCGGGAACCAGCCCTGCTCCACCCGCCTCTCGATCTCCCGCGGCGTCAGCGCCGCCGCGGAGGGAGCGAACCGGTCGGTGCGGAGCAGGAAGAAGGTCTCCTCCTGGATCAGGATCCGGTCGGAATAGCCGTGGGTGACGACGCGGCGCGCGACCGGGCCGAGCAGGTCGTCGGGGTCGACGCGCAGCCCGGTCTCCTCGTAGGCCTCGCGGACGGCGGCATCGCGGGGCGACTCTCCCGGGTCGATGCCCCCGCCGGGCGTCTGCCAGAACCGCGACCCCGGGATGCCAGGGTCGGTGTCGCCCTGCAGCAGCACCTCGTCGCCCGCACGCACGACAATACGGGCGCCGGTCCTGCGTTTCTCGGGCCTACCGCGCGTGGCGGGCATGCGCGACTTCGTCGTCGATCAGGTCGCGCCAGCTTGCGACGAGCTCGGGGTCCACGTACGCCTTGAAGGAGCGGCCCGGGCGGGCTGGGGAGCCGATGTGGAAGGCCCGCACGCCGGCGCGGACCAGCCATGGGACGTGCTCCGGGCTGAGCCCACCCCCCGCCATGATCAGCCGCGCGACGTCGTGGTCGGCGGTCGCGCGACGCACGAGTTCGTCGAGGCCCTGCTCGACGCCCCTGGCCGATCCCGCGGTCAACACGGCCGATACGCGGGGTAGGTTGCGAACGTCGGCCCACGCCTGGTCGAGGTTGAGGCAGTGGTCGATGGCGCGGTGGAACGTCCACGGCACGTCGCCCTCGCCGATGAGTTCGCGCATGACCTCCAGGTCGATGCGGTTGAGGCCGTTCAGGTAGCCGAGGACGACACCGTCGGCGCCCGCGTCGAGGTAGGCGGCGATGAGTCCCTTCAACCGGACCACCTCTCCACCGTCGGTGCCGAAGCCCTCGCGGAGCCGCACCATGGGACGGATCTGGATCGACGTCGCACGCCGCGTCTTCTCGACCACGCGCGGCTCGGGCGAGAGGCCGTCGTGGTCCATCGTGCCCAGCAACTCGACACGGTCGGCACCGCCCGCCTCGGCCCGCTCCGCGTCCGCCGCGTGGAGGGCGATCACCTCAAGCACACTCATGGCCCAATCTTGCCCGACTCATCCTGCCGCGGAGCGCTTACCGGGCGGTGCCTGGCAAGGAATTACCGCGAACTCGCCCCAACGGGCATGATCACAACATGCCCCGCTGGTACCTGGTTCTCACACTTGTCTGGTCTGCCGCGGTGCTTTCGCTGCCGTGGCTCGTCGTCACGGCGCTCGGCGACCGCCTCCCAGACCCCGTCGCCTCGCATTGGGGAGCCGACGGCGTCGCTGACGGGTTCACCCCTTTGGCGACCGCCTGGGTCTGGCCACTGGTCGGCGGAGGGCTCACCGTGCTCTTCCTCGTCGGGCTTGGCCTCGCGACGCGGCAGCTGCGCCCTCTGGCGCCGGTCGCGATCGGCACGGCGACCTTCATCGGCGTCCTCGGCGCGGCGAGCATCGCCGCCCAGGTGGACGGCGAGGCCGCCGAGGCCACCGTCGGTGCAGCGCTGGCATGGGCGTTCGTCGCCGGCATCACCGTGGGAGTGCTCGCGGCGCTCCTGGTCCGCCGCGTCTCCCCGGTCGTCACCACGCAGCGACGCCGCGGCAGCCTGCCGACGACGGTCCCGCGGCTCCGCACCTCCTCCGCGAACAGGCTGGTCTGGACCGGCCACACCCGCACCAGCCGCGGCGTGCGGATCGGCGGGTGGGCGACAACGCTGCCCCTGATCGTGCTGGCTGCGGTATTCGCGGCCAACACGCAGTGGACGATGGCGGGAGTGATGCTGGGCGTCGGCGCCATCGTCGGGCTCTTGATGTGGGCGTTCCTCGGGGCGACGGTTTTCGTGGACGCGGGCGGCGTCCGGGTCCGCTCACTCGGGATCACCTGGGTCACGGTCCCGCTCTCCAGCATCGAACGGGCCGACGCCGTCGTCGTCCACTGGGGAGAGTTCGGCGGCATCGGACTGCGGGCGCAGCTCGGGAGCGAAGGCGCAATCGGATTGATCACGTCGTCGGGCGACGCCGTCCGCGTCGATCGCGCCGGACAAGGCCCCTTCTACGTGACCCTCGACCCGGCCGACCACGTCGCGGCGGTGATCAACACCCTCGTCGCCGCGGCCGACGAGTAGTCGAACGGTTCCTCACCCCTCGGCAAGGAAGGCGAGGATCGCGCGCACGCGGCGATTCTCCTCCCCCGGCGCCAGACCTAGTTTCATGAAGATGTTCGACACGTGCTTCGCTACGGCCGCGCCGGAGAGGAACAGCTCAGCGGCGATCTGGGCGTTGGACAGCCCGCGCGCCATGAGCTCGAGCACCTCGAGTTCGCGTTGGGTTAGTTCGCCCAACCCGCTGCGGCTGCTGCGCATCATCGCGCGGGCCACGTCCGGATCGATTACCACGCCGCCGGAGAGGACGAGCCGGAGCGAGGCGACGAAGTCGGCGACCTCGGCGACGCGGTCCTTCAACAGGTAGCCGGAGCCGCCGGAGCCCGGCCCCGAGGGCAGCGCGAACAGTTCTTGGGCGTACAGCGGGGCGACGTACTGGCTGAGCACCAGCACGCTCAAGCCCGGAAGCTCGGACTTCAGCTCCCGCGCGGCGCGCAGCCCGTCGTTGCTCATCGTCGGCGGCATCCGCACGTCGGTGATGACCGCGTCCGGGGCCTCGCCATCGGCAGCAAGCTGCCGCACCCGCGCGAGCAGGGCGTCGGCCCGCGCCTCCTGCGCCACGACCTCGAACCCCTGCCGGGTCAGCAGGCCGACGAGACCCTCCCGCAGCAGCGCCGAGTCGTCGGCCACGACGAGCCTCTTCACACCGTCACCCCCGTCTCGCCGCGCCGCAGCAGCAGCGGCACCGAGGCCGCCACCTGCGTCGGACCGCCCGGCGGGCTCGAGATCGTCAGCTCGCCGCCGAAGGCCGCGAGCCGCTCGCGCAGTCCCGACAACCCGTGCCCGGAGACGATGCGGGCTCCCCCGGGGCCGGCGTCGACCACCGAGACCCGCAAGTACTGATCCGCCGTCAACAAGACGGTGACGTCGGCCCCGGGCGCATGCTTCGCCGCGTTGGCGATGGCTTCGGTCGCGAAGAAGTATCCGGTGGCGAGCACGCCCTCGGGGAGATCGGGCAGCGGATTGGGGCAGACGATCCGCACGTGCGGCGAGCGGTTCGCGACATCGGCGAGTGCCGCGGCCAACCCGCGCTCGACCAGGATCGTGGGGTGAATGCCCCGGACGGTGGCGCGCAGGGAGTCGAGCCCGAGCGCGAGGGCGGCGCGGGCGTCGGCGAGCAACACCCTCACCTCCGGGTCGCGGCTCACCGACTCGGAACCCATCGCCTCGCCCAGCTTCATCGCCGCCGCCACGAGGTACTGCTGCGTGCCGTCGTGCAGGTCCCGCTCGATCCGCCGCCGCTCCACCTCGTAGGCGTCGACGATGATCCGCCGAGACGCGGTCAGCTCGGCGATCTCCCTGGCCGCCGCGTCCTCGTTCGACTCGCGGCGCCGACGTCGAAACCACACGACCACGAACCTATCGGATGGGGCCTGGAGTATGACCCGCCCCACCCTGGCGGCGTGGAAAGGTAGTGCCAGCACTACCCCAAGACCATCGCGGGCGCTGTGGTCTCACGGCCCCGACCCGAGTGAGATGGAAGCATGAATCAGCAACACCCTCTGCTCACCACCCGCGACATCACGCGATCGTTCGGCCAGGTCCGTGCCCTTGCCGGCGTCTCCCTCGATATCCGCGCCGGCGAGACGGTCGCGATCATGGGCCCCTCCGGGTCCGGGAAGTCGACCCTCCTGCACTGCCTCTCCGGCGTGCTCACCCCCGACGACGGCGAGGTCGCTTTCGACGGCGCGGCCCTCGCCCGGCTAAGCGACAGGGACCGTTCGCATGTACGGCTCAACCAGTTCGGGTTCGTCTTCCAGGACAACCAGCTCATCCCCGAGCTTTCGGCCCGCGAGAACGTCGCCCTCCCGCTCATGCTTACCGGGACGCCCCGTGGCCGCGCGCTGAAGGAGGCCGACGGCGTGCTCGGCCGGATCGGCATCCCCGACCTGCGCACCCGACGCCCCGGTGACATGTCCGGCGGACAGGCTCAGCGCGTCGCCATCGCGCGGGCGCTCGTCGGGCGGCCGAAGGTGGTATTCGCCGACGAGCCCAGCGGCGCCCTCGACCAGGCGACGGGTCACGAGGTGATGCAGTTGCTCACCACCACCGCCGCCATGGAAGGAGCCAGCCTCGTCCTCGTGACGCACGACCCGAACGTCGCGCGCTGGTGCTCCCGCCTGATCGAGATCCGTGACGGGCTCGTCCACGCCGACAGGATCCTCGCCGCCGGGTGGTCTGAGGCACACGCGGACGGCGTCGCGCGATGAGCGGCGCGAGGGGCCTCTCCACGCTGAGCCTGCAACTGACCCGGTCACGCTTCCGCAGCAGGCAGGGTGAATCCCTGCTGTACCTGGCGTCGATCTTCGCCTACGTCGTGTGCTCGGCGCTCGCGCTGACGGTCGCGGGCGGCACCTGGATGTTCTTCAACCGCTGGCAGCACCCCACGGGAGTCCTGGCGGAGATGGTCGAGGCCGACCCCACCTTCGAGAGCGTGCTGCTCTTCTACTTCGTCCTCGCCCTCATCGCCTGCGCGCTGGTGGTGCCGTCGATGGTGTCGCTGGCGGCGTCCGCCGCGGTATTGGGTGCCCGCGGCCGTGAGCGCAGGCTCGCGACGCTGCGCCTGATCGGGCTGTCGTCGGGCGAGGTCACGCGGATGTCGCTGATCGACACGCTCATCCAGGCGGCCCTGGGCAGCGCGGTCGGGTTCATCGTCTACTGGGCGACCCTTCCGCTGTGGCACACCCTCACGCTCATCGCGCTCCCCGTCGAGGCGCACGAGATGTGGCTGCCGTGGTGGCTGCTCGCCGCGGTGCTAGGCAGCACCGTGCTGATCGGCCTCGCCGCGTCCTGGTGGGGGCTGCGCCAGGTCCGGATCTCGCCGCTCGGGGTCGCCCGACGCGCCTCTCGACCCGCGCTGCGGGCCTGGCGGCTCGCGGCCTTCGTCGTCGTCCTCGCCCTGGCCTTCGTGACGCTCACGGTGTTCCCGCCCGGGCGCTCGCTGCTGCCGTTCCTCGTCATGGGGACGGTGATCCTGGTCGTGGTCTGGGGCATCAACCTGGTCGCCCCATGGTTGCTGCAGCAGGCGAGCAGGCTCGTCGCCCAGGCCCCCTCCCCGTCGCTGGTCTGGGCGGCCCGGCGCGTGCAGGCCAACCCTCGCGGTACCTGGCAGCGGGTGTCGGGGCTGATGCTGCTGACCCTGATCGGCGGCTACATCGCGATGATGCCGATCACGCTCAACGCCGACGCCGGCGACCGCGCGGGCTTCTTCGAGGCGACGCTGTGGGACTTCACCAAGGGCTCCGTGATCGCCCTGTCCGTCGGCCTCGTCCTGACGGCGACCTCCATCCTGATCACGCAGGCGTCCGCCGTCCTCGAGCGGGCCGAGCAGTCGCGCGCCCTGGACAGGATGGGGGCGCCCCGCGGCTACATCTCGCGCGTCACCTGGCTCGAGACCCTCGGACCGCTGGTGGTGGCGCTCGCGATGGGCACCCTCGCCGGGGCCGCGCTGGCCCTTCCGATGTCCCAGGCGGCCGAGTCCGTCGGCGCGGAGGCGACCTCGGGCCCGCTGGTCCTCGGCGCGGTGCTCGCCGCGGGCATCGCCCTGACCGTCGGCGCGTTGGCCGCGACCCAGCCGCTGCAGCGCCAGGTCCTCGCCGTCGTCGAGCGCCGCAACGACTAGCGAGAGGAATCGCCTATAGCTCGGCCGAATTGGCAGGATCGTGCCAGTTCGGCCGAGTTAGTGGTCAATCGTCTCGGTTGACCCGCCGCGTAGGGAACCACGCCGACGGCGCTACCCAACGCACCGGCGGCCGCGGCGCGGGGGATGCGCTCCTGCTCTAGGCGGAGGTCGTCGGCGCGGAGGAGGGCCAGCGCCTCCAGCTCGGCGACGGTGAGGTAGCCGATCTCCCCACGATAGGGCCGCGGCTCCGGAACCGCGAACTCACGATGCGCCTCCAGCGTCGAGGCATCCATCAACACGGATCTGGTCTGCGGGAGCGCCGCCCGCACCGAGCCGAGGATCTGGAACCCATAGGTGTCCAGGTCGCCCCAGTACACGACGGCGGCGTCGCGGATCCACCCCACCTCGGCCAGGGACGGCGCTGCGAAGCCCATCCCGTGCACCGCCACGGTCGCTGACAACTCCGGCAGCGTCGATACCGACGTGAGGTTCTCGCAGACCAGGACGTACGCCGGCGTGAGTGCCAGGGCCACCAGTTCGTCCAGACCGACGGTGAACTCCGCGGCGCCGCTCCACGACCCTGGGTCGAGAATCCTCACCCGGAAGCCAACGCCGTGGCGTCGCAGTCCGGTGGCCTCGCCGGTGATCGCCGCGGCGAGCGGCTCGACGACCGCGCGGTGCCGCTCGAACCACTTGGTGTCGACGCCCGCCACCGGCAGCTCGCGCTCCCAGAGGCCCGAGCCGGGATGTGCGACGAGCCAGCCCAGCACCCTTGCCAGCTTCGGCACGTCCTCGATCGTCATCTTCACGAGCGCCCGGGCCGCGCTCTGCACGGCCTCCCCGAACGCGACGTCGGGCCAACCGCGGCGCAGAGTGTCGACCGTCGCCTCCGAGACGCCCCAGCCGTCGGCCTGGCCGGCGAT
Source organism: Tessaracoccus sp. (assembly GCF_016714275.1). Lineage (GTDB taxonomy): Bacteria > Actinomycetota > Actinomycetes > Propionibacteriales > Propionibacteriaceae > Arachnia. The sequence goes on from NZ_JADJNP010000001.1 coordinate 454,558, forward strand.
GCGCGCGACGGCCGCCGGGGCGCAGGACACGCGCGCGGGAAGGACCTGATGGCCGAGCGACGGCCAGGAGCGCGTCGCCCACCTCACCTCGACGCCCTCGCTCTCCCCGAACCGGCGCCACGCCGTCGCCCACGCGGCGGCGCGGTCGGGCGCGACGAGCGCCTCCCGCTCGGTGGGCGGATGCAAGGGCCAGCTCAACGGCTCGGCCGGCACGTCCTCGGCCAACGCTCCCAGCCATGCCGGGAAGCGCCGAGCCCACGCCCGTGCGGCATAGGACCGGAAATCGTCGACCGTCCTCACAGCAGCACGCCCTGCTCGGGTTCCTTCCCCACCGACGGGGCCTCGACGTCGTAGTGCAGCTGCTGCAGCATCGACCCTCGCCCCGGCTGGTTAGTGACCATGACGACGCCGCCGACGTAGTCGTCGATGGTTTGGAGCATCTTCATCGGAGTAGCGAGCAGCAGCTGGAAGCCGAAGGTACGAAACACCTCGAGGCCGGCTTGGGTGAAGGTGTGATCGGCCTTGTCGAAGGCCTCGTCGATGACGACAAGCGCGTAGGTCGGCGCAGCCTGCCCCTCGGGCGCGAGCTGGAACCGCAGGGCCGCGGCGAGGCAGAACGTGACCAGCTTCTGCCGCTCGCCGCCGGAACGCCCGCCGGACCCGGTGTAGACGTCGACCTGCACGCCGTCATCGTCGATCACCCGCGCCTGGAACTGGACGTGCTGCCGGGTGTCGAGACACCGGTCGCGCCAGGATCTGTCCGCGGAGTCCGCCGAGCCGAGCCGGTCGAGCAGCGCCTCCATCCGGCCGAAACGCTCCTCCGCCTGGCGGCGATCCTCCGCGCCGCCGACGTCGAGCATCGAGCCCTCGGTGATCTGGTTCAGCGTGCGCAAGAAGGTGTCGACATCGGGCAGCGAACGATGCAGCACCTTGATCTGAAGCCTGCCCTCGCGGCCGAACGGGGTCATCAGCAGCGAGCGGTTCACCTCGTCGACGCGGCTGCGGATCTCGCGGTGCGCGTTGCGGATCTGCTGCGCGAGCGTCGAGATGTTGTTGCGGGCCTGGCGGTCGAGCAGGTCGAAGAAGCGGTCCTCGAACTCCGGGAGCCGGTCGCCCTCCAAGTCGTCGAGCCGGTCCAGGAACTCTGGCAGGAACTCGCGGCTGCTGTCCCAGTCCGCGGCCGCGGCCCTCCAGGTGTCGCGATAGTGCTCCATCCGCTGGGTTGCCTTGCGGTCGGCCTTGCCGATCGCTTCCGAGAGGCCGGTGTCGGCGCCGTGCAGTTGTTCCCGCAGCCGGCCGTCCAGCTCGGTGGCCGTGGCCGCGAGGCTGGCGGCCCTGTCATCGAGGGCCTCCCGGACCGGATCGGGGACCGGCTCCGCGTCGGCGAGTTGGCGCTCGACTGCCCCGATCTCCCTCGCGAGGGTGGTCAACCGGTCCTCCTGCCGCAGCAGAGCGACGCGAAGCTTCTCCAGCGCATCGTCGGCCTTCGCCTTCCTTTCCACGGCCCGCCTGAGCGCAACCTCCAAGGCCCGCAGGTCACGGTGGGTGTCTCTCAGCTGCCCCAGCTGCGTCTCGACGGCAGCGATCCGTGCGTCGTGCGCGGCAAGGTCGACCTGCTCCCACGCGAAGCCTTCCAGCGCCCGCAGCGCCCGCTCGCGGTCCCGGCGCTCGGCATCCTCGGCGTCGAGTGTGCGCAGCCGAGCCTCGATCCCCTCCAGTTCCTCGCGAGAGACCGCGAGGAGGCGCTCGAGCTCCGCCTCCTTCGCCTCGGTGGAGAAACCCAGCACCCAGCGCGACCGGTCGTCGACACGGCGCCGGTCGTCTTTCTCGTGCAGCTGGGTCGAGTGCTTGACCTGGCCGTTGCGGGTGACGGCGCGGTCGTGGGCGGCGAACTCACCGACGTTCGCGACACACGCGTAGCCGTAGCGGCGATGCAGCCGCTCGGCCAGCCAGCCGGTGTAGGGCCCGTCGGCGAGTTCCACCTTGCCAGGCAGCAGCCCTTCGGCGGCAACCGGTGGTGCCGCACGCTCCTCGGGCTCGACGCGCTCGTAGACGAGCCGCGCGCCGAGGTACTCGCCGTCGATGAATTCCGCCGCCGCCAGGTAGTGCCGCGCGGGGACGACGAGGGTACGGCCGAAGCCGCCGAGCACGCGCTCGATGGCGCCCGTCCACCCGGCCTCCTCGGCGCGCACCTGGAGCAGTTCGCCGACGAAGGGCAGGGTGGAGACCGGCACCTGAAGCAGCTGGGCCAGGTTCTCGCGCACGCCGAGCAGCCGCGCATCGAGGTTGGACCGATGCCGACGCACCGCATCCAGCTCGTCGGCGAGCCGACGATGGGCGTCGGCCAGTCGACCCTTGCGCTGCAGCAGCTCGCCTTGGGCCCGCCCGAAGCGGGCCGCGCGGGCCGCCAGCTCTGCCTGGGCCTCGGCAATCCGCTCCCCGAAGCCCGCGACGTCCTCCGGGCTCACGGGGAGCGCCGCACCGATCGCGTCTGCCGCCAGCTGCAGCCTGTCGCGTGCCTTGGCCGCCGCGTCGCGATTCGCGACATGGACGTCGAGCAGCTCCTCCAGGGTCTGGATGTCGCCGCCGCCAGACCCGTCGACAGCCTGCTGGCTTCGTCGCCGCTCCGCCTCCGCGTCCCGCGCCTCACCGCCGGCCGCATCGACCTCCGCCACGAGGCGGTCGCGCAGGGGGCCCGCCAGGTCGGCCTCGGTGCGCAACTCCTCGCGCCGCCGAGTCGTCACCCAGGTGCCGAGGTGGGTCAGCTGCTCGCGCACCTCGCGGCGCTGATCCTCCAACAGGCGAAGCTCGCTGTCCAGCGCACGCAGCGGCGCCAGTGCCTCCACCTGCCGCCGCGCATCGACGACCGACGCGTGTGCCGAGCGCAGCTCGCCGAACTGCGCGATCGTCGTCTCCGCGAGCGCGAAGGTCTCCGGCACGTCGAGCATGAAGTCGCGGAAAAGCGCGTCGAGGTTGGTGAGGTTCTTGGCCGACTGCGTCTTGTGCAGCAGCACCTGCGCCTGTTCCGAGCCGATGCCCAGCAGCTTGCGGAACCGCTCCGAGAAGGCCGAATACCCCTCATGGCGGTAGAGATGCCAACCCGGGTAGGCGTTCTTCATGCGCCGGTACTCCAGGCCGTTGGCCACGAAGTCCTTCACCTCGAGCAGGTCGGGGCGCCCGGGCGCGATGGCGTACAGCGAGCGCAGGTCGTCCCGGTTGGTGGAGCTGCCGCTGATGTGAAACAACCGCAGCAGCGTGATCTCGCGGCGCGCCTCGTCGACGAACGTGAGCGCGATCCCGCTCCACGTCGGCCCCTTGCGCAGGAACGCCGCGCCCACCTCCCCGGTCTCCTCGTCGGCCTCGCGCTTGTGCGCGCCGCGGACGTAGGTGACGAGGCTGCGGTCGTGATCCCGGGTGTCGGTCCCTTGCGCCGCCGCGTTGAACCGCACCTTCGCGGGCGCCACGAGGATCGCGGCCATGGCGTCGAGCACGGACGACTTCCCCGCGCCCGACGGCCCGGTGAGCAGCATGCCCTTCCACGGCACGTCGAACGCCCAGGCACCCTCAAAGGTCCCCCAGTTGATCAGCTGAACGCGCGCGAGTCGGTGCTGATTCACGGAGCGGCCATCCTCTCGAGGTCGGTGGTGACCGCGGCGACCTCGTCTGCCCCGAAGACCAGGCGCAGCACCGGTGAGATCTCCCACCGGTCGTCGGCCTCCGCCTTCAGCAGGATCGAGTTGCCGGTCATCTTGGCGATCGAGCGGGTGATCTTGTCCTCCTGGGACTTCTTGTCCGTCGTGTCGCCCCGCAGGAAGCCGCGCAGCTGATCCTCGATCTCGTCGCGTCCGACGAAAACCCGTGCGGCGGCGCCCTGGTTCGCCAGGAGCAGGCGGCGGAGAAACAGCACGAGCACGGTGTCCAGGAGCGTCAGCGGGTGGCGGCGCACCACCTTCGGCGCGTCGTCGAGCGCGAGGTTGCGGACGAAGGCGACCCCGGCGTCGCGGTCGACGACGAGCTCAAGGTAGAGGTCTGCCAGGCGGGACCGCACCACCTTCTCGTGGCGTTCGAGCGCCGCCCACAAGAGGGCGTGGTCCTGCGCCCGCACGTACGGCCCGTTGATCAGCTTGAGCAGCACCCTGCGAGTCCCCGGGTCGAGTTCCCCGGGGTCGTCGGGCGCCTCGACGGCGGCGTCGTCGACGTCGTCGAACTCGTCGACGGCATCGTCGTCCGCCCGCCGAGGCGCGCTCTGCATGCTCATCCGTGGCTCTCGATTCTCCAGTGCGAGGGAAGCTGCGTGAAAACATATCGGGGCGCACTGACAGTTCTGGCCGCCCCCTGCGAAGACCTCCACGACCATGTCTCCTCCCCCGGGCCGCGGGTGGCGTTCTCCTCGGCGAGCACGAGCAGTCCGACGATGGAGGCCAGCCCCTGCGACGCCGGGTTGCGGTCGAGTACGTCGGCGACGGTCGCCGCGGGCACCTCCGCGAGGGTGTCGGCGATGTGGCGCTGCAGCTCGGGAAAATCGATCTCGGTAAGCCGGACCTGCTGCCGCAGCAGCTCCAGGTCGAGCGGGTCGCTCGGGTGCGCGACGACGTCGTCGACGGTGCGCAGGTCGGCGGGGTTGTGCAGCGTCCAGGACCCGACGGAGGAGATCCTCGTGGAGGTGAGGTCGAGGTCGCGGCCGAGCAGCGCCGTGGGCGGGTGGTCTCTCAGCGCGCCGAGGGCGGCCTGCTCGGCACGGGTCAGCGCGTCGGCGAGCCGCTTGTGCTCGCGGTACTCCTGCGTCGCGACGAATCGGCGCAGGCTGCGGGAGAACTCGGTCAACGTGAGCCGCACCTGGTGACTCTCGCGCTGCAGCACCGTGAGGTACCGCCTGAGGAAGACGGCGTCGCCGCCCGCGAGGTCGACGGCGAAGCCCCGTTCAAGGATCGCGTCGACCGCCGTGTCGAACCGGTCCGCGAGGACCCTGTCGAGCAGGAGTTCGTGGAAAGCGTTGAAGGTGCGTCCCGCGTCGCTGTTCTCGATCAGGTCGACGCCGGCGAAGACCTCGTCGAGCACGCCGCCGCGCGAGCCGTCGTTGTTGATGATCTGCTCCCTGAGCTGGCCGTTCAGCCCCTCGAGGTCGTCGGCGACCTTCGCGAAATCGCCCGGGACCTCGCTCGCGAGGCGCAGGATCTCGGTGAGACGCTCCTGCGCGAGCAGGTCGTCCATGGGTCGGTACTCGCCGGCCTCGATCCGTGCGATCTCCTCGTCGATCCGGTCCCGCTCCGCCCGTAGCCCCTCGACGCGGGCGGTGGCGTCGGGGTCGGACTCCCGGGCGAGCGCATCGAGCAGTCCCGTGACGTTGGCGAGCCTCGATGACGTGACCGACGAACGCGACTCCTCGGCCTCGCCCACGAACCGCACGACGTCGGCGGCCGAGCGCGACAGCTCGACCGTCTCCTCGCGGGCCGCCCCACTGGCCCTGCGCACGAGGTAGCCGTTGGAGATCCAGTCGCCCACGTATTCCTGCGCGCTCCGCGGGAGCGTGAAGCCGGTGTCGCGCAACTCGTCCAGGTCGTCGGCCACGCGCTCGACGAACTCGGCGTACCCGATCACGCGCTCGGCCGAGAACCGCGTGGACAGCACCGCCACGACTACTGGCAGCAGCTCCGCGCGCATCAACCGCAGAGGCCCCTCCGCCGCGCGCCGGGCCTTCAGCGCCGTCGCCGCCACACCAGCCATCGCACCTCCTGGCCTCGACCCGCCCGACGCACGGCCATCGGACCCGCTCAGGCTACCGTCCTCTGCCGCCGGGCTCCCGCTGATTGCCAGCCTTCCAGGGCTCTTTTCGGGACATGTTCAAGCCGTGAACACGTTCCCGGGACGTGTTCAAATTTCTCGGATTTTTGAACATGTCGCCAGACCTGCTGTCGCGCGCGGGCGCTCCGGACGGGCAGACAGATACCAACTTGTGGATCAATCCGTGAGCGAATCTCTCCACAACTCGCATACAGTTACATTGTGGACCTCGAACTGTTCCAAACCACGGCGACTGGATCGCTCGTGCCGATCTCCGGTAGCTCCCCCGACGGCACACCATGGACGCACTCTGCCTTCGTGCCTCATCCGCTGGGCGATGAGGACCCGGAACTCAGCGGTCGCGCCTACCGAAGCGTGGCTGCCGCTCGCGCGGCGCTCGGCGCGCTCGATGCCACGGCCCGGCAGCTCCCCAACCCACGTCTGTTCCGCCATCAGAACCTGCGCGTCGAGGCCCAGGCAACAGCCGCCCTCGAAGGAACCTACGAGCCGCTGGCCCGGGTCCTGTCTGCAGCTGCCACAGAAACCCAGTCCGCATCGATGCGCGAGGTACTCAACTTCATCGATGTCGCCAACACGGCGTTTGGCGCCGTTGCAGAGGGCCGTCCTCTCACCATCCCTCTCTTGTCCGAACTCCAAGCAGGACTGATGGCGGGTACCGACTCTGAGGGCCCCTACTCCGGCCAGGTCCGCCCCATTCAGGTCGTCGTCGGTCACCGGCCTGAAGCTGCCGCGACCCTGTTGCCGGTCCAACGCGCAAGGTATATCCCGTCACCGCCGGGCATCGATCTTGAGGCTCGACTCCGTGATCTCCTCCGGTGGATCGACGCCGTTCCCGGCCCCGGCCTGGACCCGGTTGTCGCCGCCGGGATGGCGCACTATCAGTTCGAGTCGCTGCACCCCTTCCACGACGGCAACGGACGCCTCGGCCGCCTCCTGATCGTGGTCCATCTCTATCGGGCCGGGCTACTGAGCGAGCCAAGCCTCACCGTCTCGCCTTGGTTCGAGGCGCGGCGCGCCGCCTACTACGACGCGCTGTTCGGCGTCTCCGCCCAAGGTGACTGGTCAACCTGGATCGGCCTGTTTGCGGACGGCATCGCAGCATCTGCTGTGCAGACCCGCGACCGGATGCTCTCCCTCACCAAGGCGATGCGGGAGGTCAAGGAGCAGATCCGTGTCGGAGGACTCCGTACAGCCAACGCGTTGCACCTCATCGATGTCGCCGTTGATCGCTTGGTCTTCACAACAGCGGATGCGGCCACAGCCCTGGGTATGAAGCCTCAGGGCGCGGCGAAGCTCATCGAGTCGCTGCAGTCACTCGGCATCCTGAGCTCGGTAGGTGACCGGAAGTACAACCGTCTCTACTACGCGCCCCGCATCGCCGATGTGGTCTTGTCCGCCCAGGCGACCGGATGACCGCGCCCCACGCTGAGTGGACCGTCAGCGAGCTCAAGGCGTGGCTGCTCGATCGACGACGACGGCCCCGTCGGAGTTGGTCGGACTGGTACTACCTGCTCCTCGCGGCGGCCATCCTGCTCCCCATGGGCGTCTCACTCGCCGCTCACACTCGGCTTCCGCTGCTGACCTGCGCCTCCTCGACGGTGTGTGGGACCGCGCTAGGCCTGCTCCCATTCACCTGGGTGGCGATGAGTTCCCTCGCCATGGGCGCGATCTCCTCTCTTCTCGGTCCGCTGGCGGCGACCACTGCCACCGCGTCCTGGATCCTCTCCACTCCGCTCGACCGCGAAGACCTTCTGTCACCCGGGCTCACCAAACTCATCGTCGTGGGCCTGGGGGTGGGGCTCCTCTCCGGCTGCCTGCTGTGGGCCGTGGCGGGCGGATCACCGCTGTGGATCGCGGTCTGCACGTCGACCGCCGCGCTGGCCGTCCTCGCCGCCGTCCTGGCGCAACAAGGCGGAGGATGGCATGGGCTGAGGAAGTCCGTCGCCGTTGCGGCATCCTGGGCGCTACTGGGGGCTCTCGCGCTGACAGGCGCCACCTCGCCGGTGCTCGTCGCCGTCGCCGCGACGGCCTGCGCGACGCTCCTGGCTTGGCGAGCAGCGGTGCACGCCAAGAGCGGCCTCAGAACCATGTCGAGGTTCTCCCTGGCGCACCATTCGGAGACCCGCACGGGTCTCGCGGGCGCGGCCTCAGGGGCCGATGCCGGCCTCGCCCTGGACATCGTGGCCTTGAAGCTCGGAGGCACAGCGCCCACCGGGGCACTCACCACCCGTCGGACCGGCTGGCACGCCCTGGCCGGCTACGAGGTCAGTCGGCTCGTGCGACGATCTCCCCGCCTGCTCTGGGGTGTGGCCATCGCCGTCTTCGCCACGGCATTCATCCCGGTGCACCCGACGTTCGGCCTGGCAGCGGCCTGCGTCGTACTCGTGCCGGCCCTCGGACTGATGCTCTCCAGCCTCCGCACGGTGCAGCGATCCCGCGGTCTCTCCCGCGCCCTCGGCCTCGCGCGCGAGGCACAGGTATCGGCGCTTGCCACCGGCGCGGCCCTCGCGAGTGGTACGTGGGCCGTCGTCTGCTGCCTTGTGCTCGTCGCGTCAGGGCTGTCCCTTCTCAGCACCTCCCTGCTCGCATGGGCCGTCGCCGCCTCAGGGCTGGCGGGTGCGATGCGCTGGGCTGCCGCTCCTCCCCCGAACTTCGCTGGAGGCGTCCTCATGACGGATGTCGGCCCGGTCCCGGTCACTGCCCTGCTGCGTGCCACAGCCGGCTTCGACGTCGCCTTCACAATGGCGACGCTCCTTCTGGTGGGCACCCCGCCGGTCCTCTGCGCGGTCCTCGCCGGCCTCGCCTTAGGGTGGTCGGTCATCGGGGTCTCGCGCCCCGGAGCCGTTTGAACACGACCGACCGGAGGAACAGGCGCATGACCGCACTCTCCATCTCCGCGCCCGAACCCGACGACGCGGGCGCCTGGTTCGACTTCGTCGTGGAGCAGCAGGCCCGAACCTATGCGGGCATCGTCCGGCCGGACTTCGCCGACGCCCAGCGCGATTTCCGGGACGCGTGGGTGCTGGAGCTGGCCGCGTCGTTCGCCACCCCGGGGACGGCCCGACGGTTGATCGCGCGGCACGGCGACGCCGTCGTCGGCGTGGCCTCGATCCACGACGCCCCTGCCGACTGGGAACACGAGATGGGCCTTGTGCCGGCACCCGCCGCCCGCTGCCTCGACCGGCTGTACCTCCACCCGGACCTCCACGGCCAGGGGCTGGGTTCCCGGCTGCTCGCCGGCATCGACGACGGTACCCCGCTGTATCTCTGGCTGATCGACGGCAACGCCGCCGCCCAGTCCTTCTACCGCCGCCGGGGCTTCGTCGACGAGCCGATCACCTTCTCCACCGGCCCCAGCTGGGGCGATGTCGCGATGCACCGCATGGTCCGCCTCGGCTCCTGAGCAGCCAACGGGGCTGATTTCGTCACTCGCTTCGGCCAGCGGGGTCGAATACGTCAGTCCCCGGCCGCGTTTGGCGTTAGCCGGGCTGAAAACGTCAGCATGCTGACTTTTGCAGCCCAGATAACCCGTTAAGAGGTCAAACGCTGACGTTTTCAGCCCCGCTGACTTTCCGGCGCTGACGTTTTCAGCCCCAGATGCGAAAGAGGGCGGCCCCGCAACGGGACCGCCCTCTTGGCTCGCTCGGAAGCGGGTGGCTCAGAAGCCGCCCATGCCGCCCATGCCGCCCATGTCGTCGCCACCGGGCATCGGGGCAGCCTTCTCGGGCTTGTCCGCGATGACGGCCTCGGTGGTGAGGAAAAGGGCCGCGATGGAGGCCGCGTTCTGCAGCGCCGAACGCGTCACCTTGGCCGGGTCGATAATGCCCGCCTCGACCATGTTGACGTACTCGCCAGTGGCCGCGTTCAGGCCCTCGCCTGCCGGCAGGTTGCCGACCTTCTCCGCAACGACGCCGCCCTCGAGGCCGGCGTTGCCGGCGATCTGCTTCAGCGGGGCGGAGGAAGCGGTCAGCACGATCTGCGCGCCGATCGCCTCGTCGCCCGAGAGGCCCTCGATGACGGCGGCCTTCGACGCCTGCAGCAGCGCGACGCCACCACCAGGCACGATGCCCTCCTCGACGGCGGCCTTCGCGTTGCGAACGGCGTCCTCGATGCGGTGCTTGCGCTCCTTCAGCTCGACCTCGGTGGCCGCGCCGACCTTGATGACAGCGACGCCGCCGGCCAGCTTCGCGAGGCGCTCCTGGAGCTTCTCGCGGTCGTACTCGGAGTCCGAGTTCTCGATCTCGCGGCGGATCTGGGCCACGCGGCCCTCGATCTGCGCGGAGTCGCCGGCGCCCTCGATGATGGTGCACTCATCCTTGGTGACAAGGACGGAACGCGCGCGGCCGAGCAGGTCGAGGGTGACGGCGTCGAGCGACAGGCCGACCTCCTCCGAGATGACCTCGCCGCCGGTCAGGATGGCGATGTCGGTCAGCATGGCCTTGCGGCGGTCGCCGAAACCGGGCGCCTTGACGGCGATCGACTTGAAGGTGCCGCGGATCTTGTTGACGAGCAGGCCGGCGAGGGCCTCGCCGTCGATGTCCTCCGCGATGACAAGCAGCGGCTTGCTCGACTGCATGACCTTCTCCAGCACGGGAAGGAGGTCCTTCAGCGAGGAGACCTTGGAGTTGACGATCAGGACGTACGGATCGTCGAGGGTCGCCTCCATGCGCTCCGCGTCGGTGACGAAGTAGGGCGAGATGTAGCCCTTGTCGAAGCGCATGCCCTCGGTGAGCTCGAGGTCGAGGCCGAAGGTGTTCGACTCCTCGACGGTGATGACGCCTTCCTTGCCGACCTTGTCCATCGCCTCGGCGATGATCTCGCCGACGGTGGGGTCAGCAGCGGAGATCGACGCGGTGGCAGCGATCTGCTCCTTGGTCTCGACGTCGATCGCGAGCTCGGAGAGCTGGGCGGAGATGGCCGCGACGGCGGCCTCGATGCCCTTCTTCAGCTCGATGGGGTTCGCGCCGGCCGACACGTTGCGCAGGCCCTCACGGACCATCGCCTGGGCCAGCACGGTGGCGGTGGTGGTGCCGTCGCCCGCGACGTCGTCGGTCTTCTTGGCGACCTCCTTGACGAGCTCGGCGCCGATGCGCTCGTAGGGATCCTCGAGCTCGATCTCCTTGGCGATGGACACGCCGTCGTTGGTGATGGTGGGGGCGCCCCACTTCTTCTCAAGGACGACGTTGCGGCCCTTGGGGCCGAGCGTCACCTTCACTGCGTCGGCGAGGGTGTTCATGCCGCGCTCGAGGCCGCGGCGCGCGTCCTCGTTGAACTCAATCAGCTTTGCCATGGTAGTTCGGGAGTCCTCCCGTCATTGGGGCCTGCGCCCCGGTGCGTTTACTCTTCTGGGGTGAACCACGGGTGCCCGCGACGGACGGCAACTGCCTCACCTGCGATTCGGTAGCACTCCCCAGCGGAGAGTGCTAACACCCATTATTAGCACTCTCCCCAAGCGAGTGCAAAGGAGACCCCCGATGGACGTGTCGCTCATCCTCCGCAATGCCGGCAACGTCGCGAACCTGTCGACGCCGCTGGGGATCGCGCTGAGCCTTGCCGGGCGGGGACGGCTGCGCCGGCGCGCCGGGCTCATCGTCGCCGACAACGTTCACCTCCCGGTCACCACTGCCGGGGCGATGACGGTAGGCAGCGTCGTGCTCGTGTTCCGCCAATCCCTGGAGCAGGCCGAGGAACGGACCCCGAACCTTCTCCCCCACGAGGACGCGCACGCTTGGCAGTGGGCCTACTGCCTCGGGCTCCCTTTCCTGCCGCTCTACTTCGCGGCGGCGGGCTGGTCGATCCTGCGCACGGGTGACCGCGCGTCGGCCAACCACTTCGAACGGCAGGCGGGGTTACGCGACGGCGGCTACCGGGAACGCCCACGGCGAACCGTGCGCGAGGGGATCAACACGCTGCTCAGCCGTGGAGGCGACGGGCGGACCGCGCCGCCTGGCGCTGGCCGCGCATCCGGCGCAGGCGCTTGACGAGCAGCGGCTTGTACGCGAGCGCCGACGGGTCGTCGATCAGCGCGTTCAACTGCTGGTAGTAGCGCGCCGAGGAGATCGAGAAGCGCTCCATGATGGCCTGTTCCTTGGGCACCGACGACGTGAACCAGCTGTCCTCGAAGTCGAGGATGGCGGCGTCACGCTCGGTCAACTCGACCGAGCCGTGCAGGGAAAGGGCCTCCGACATGTCGGGCAGTCTACGCCCGAATCACACCGCTGTCATTCGAAGGTCCACGCCGTCGGCACCATCGGCTCACGCGATCTCGGCGCCCTTCCGGCCACAAGGTAGAGTCTGAGGGCACAGCTCCCCCGAGAACTAGGAACAATCGACTCGCCATGCGCCGACTCAACGGGCACGTCCAACACTTTGCCTGGGGAAGCAGGACGGACCTCCCAGAACTGCTTCGCCGCGAGCCCGACGGCCGACCCTGGGCGGAGTACTGGCTGGGCACGCACCCCAACGGCCCGGCCACCCTCGCCGACGGCTCGACGCTCGAACTCCTGGTCCGCGAACATCCGGAGGTGCTCGGCGTCGCGACGGAGTCCGCGTACGGCGCGCAGCTGCCGTTCCTCCTCAAGCTCCTCTCCGCGGGCTCGCCGCTCAGCCTCCAGGCCCACCCCTCCCGCGAGCAGGCCGAGGCCGGCTACGCCCGCGAGTCGCTGTTGGGCCTCGCGCCCGACGATCCGCGACGCTCGTACAAGGACGACTGGCCCAAGCCCGAGACCATCGTCGCCCTCACCCCCTTCGAGGGCCTGATCGGCTTCCGCGACCCGCAGCTCACCGCGGCCCTCTTCGAGGGACTCGGCATCGGCGACGACCTCGCCTCGATCATCGGCCCCCTGCGCGACCGCTGCCCCTATCCCGCGCTGCAGGAGGTCTTCCTCGACGTCCTCACGCTCGACCACCAGGACGAGCGGCGCCACCTCGTCGACGTCCTGCTCGCCGCCGCCGTCGCCAACCTCGACGCGCCGGGCGAGCTGGGCCAGTTCGCCCGCACCGCCGTCGAGTTGGACGAGCACTTCCCCGGTGACCCGGGCATCATCGCCGCGCTGCTCATGAACCGCTTCACGCTGCAGCCCGGCGAGGCCATCGCCCTGGAGGCAGGCGTCATGCACGCCTACCTACGGGGTACGGCCGTCGAGGCGATGGCGAACTCGGACAACGTCGTGCGCGGCGGCCTCACCAAGAAGCACATCGACGTCGACGGTCTCCTCCAGGTCGTCGCCTTCCAACCCATGACCCCCGACGTCCTCGTGGCCGAGGGCGCGGACGGCACCTACGTGTACCCCACGTCGTTCCCTGAGTTCGAGCTCTGGCTGATCTCCCCCGTGGACGGCCGCTCTCAGATGATGCCGCGGCCCGACTCGGGGCGCATCGCGCTGGTCGCCTCCGGCTCATTCGCCCTCACCGGCGACGACGGCGACGTCCACCTCGGCGTCGGCGAGTCCGTCTTCGTCCCGGCCGACGAGCAGATCTCCGTGAAAGGCAACGGTCAACTGTTCGTCGCCGCATCCGGCGCCTGACCCCCGGCCACGAAATAGGGCAATGCACCCGCCATCGGGCACAATGGGCAGGCCGCGCCTCCTTAGCTCAGCGGCCAGAGCGCTCGCCTTGTAAGCGAGTGGTCGAGGGTTCGACTCCCTCAGGAGGCTCCATCGACCCCTCGGCGAGCGACGAGTGGCCGGCTCCGACGCGGGTGGTCCAGAATTGCCCCATGACTCCTGAGCCAAGCAAGTGGTCCCGCATCATCGCGGCCGACCCCGAGCATTCGCACCGTTACATCCAGCGTTTCAAAATGATGGAGGCCAACGGGCACGACCTGTACGGCGAGGCGCGCACCGTCGACGCCATGGTCGGGCGCAATGCGCGGATCCTCGACGCGGGCTGCGGCCCCGGTCGCCTGTGCGGGTACCTGCACGAGCGCGGGCACGCCGTCGTGGGAGTCGACGTTGACCCCGTCCTGATCGCGGCCGCAGAGGAGGACCACCCCGGGCCGACGTTCCTGGTCGGCGACCTCGCCGAGCTCGATCTCCCCGCGCGCGGCGTCGAGGCGGACTTCGATGTCATCGTCTGCGCGGGCAACGTGATGGGGTTCCTCGCGCCGTCGACCCGGGTCGAGGTGCTGCGCCGGTTCGCCGCGCACCTGGCGCCGAACGGCCGCGCGATCATCGGTTTCGGGGCGGGCCGAGGCTACGAGTTCAGCGAGTTCCTGGCCGACGTCGAGGCCGCCGGGCTCACCCTCGGCCTCGCGCTGTCGACATGGGACCTGCGCCCGTTCACCGCCGACTCCGACTTCCTCGTCGCCGTGTGTGAGCGCTGACGCTTACTTCGCCGTGTGCGAGCGCTGACGCTACTTCTTCTTCTCGGCTGACTCCGCCGCCTTGCGCCGGGCCCGCATCGTGGTCGTCACCAAGATGACGACGATCAGCCCGATCGCGACGTAGCCGGCGATCTTCGCGTACCAGTCGAGGACCTGGACCGCGCCGTCGCCGAGCCACCAGCCGGCAAGGAAGAAGCCGATCAGCCAGATCGTCGAGGCGATGTAGTCGTAGATTAGGAAGCGCCGGAGCGTCATGCCGGACGCGCCGGCCAGCACGAAGACGACCTGCATCAGCGGTAGCGGCATGGGGACGTAGGCGATGAGAAAGCCGATGGGGCCGAGCTTCTCCGCCCACCGCTCTGCACGCGCATAGTTGCGGGCGGCGCGCTTCGACTGGCCCGCCCATATCTCGATCATGCCCCGGCCCCACAGACGACCCGCCCACCAGTAGACCCAGTCGAACTTGAGGCTGAGGACCGATGCGACGACGAGCACGATCGGCCAGTGCGGCATCGCCCCCGTCGAGGCGATGGCGCCGCTCGCGGCCACCGACGTGCGACCACCGGTGATCATCGCCAGCCAGTCGGGAGCGACGGCGAGCAGCCACGCCCTCGTCGGCAGAAGGATGAGGCTGAAGACGGCGATGACGCCGAACCAGGTGAGGCACACGTAGTCGGCGCGCTGCGGCTCCTTCTTCCAGGGCATGCCCTCGGCCTGCCACCAGGCCTCTTCCTCCTCCGAGGTCGGCTCTTCGTCGCCCGGGCTCGGGATCTCGCGCTGCTCGCTCACGGCTGAATGGTACGTGACCGATCGGAGTCCGTCGTCCCGTCGCGCTGACGGCCTCAATCTCATCTTCATACCCATTGCCTGGACCCGGCATGCCCGGTGTAGAGTGCCGCGCAGGACACCTAAACACAGGGTTCCTATCCACTACGGATCGTCGGGCACGTACCTGCCCGTGGAAAGGAAGTGTGGCATGGCCACCGTTAGCTTTCGCGACACCACTCGCGTCTACCCCGGCTCGGATCGCGCAGCCGTCGACAAGCTGAACCTCGAGATCGAGGACGGCGAGTTCATGGTTCTCGTCGGCCCCTCCGGCTGTGGCAAGTCGACCTCGCTGCGTATGCTCGCCGGCCTCGAAGAGGTCAACGCCGGTGGCATCTGGATCGGCGACCGTGAGGTCACCGACCTGCCCCCGAAGGATCGCGACATCGCGATGGTCTTCCAGAACTACGCCCTCTACCCGCATATGACCGTCGCGGACAACATGGGCTTCGCCCTCAAGATGGCCAACGTTCCGAAGGCCGAGCGCCAGGCGCGTGTCCAGGAGGCGGCCAAGATGTTGGGCCTCGAGGACTTCCTCGCCCGCAAGCCGAAGGCCCTCTCCGGTGGCCAGCGCCAGCGCGTCGCCATGGGCCGCGCGATCGTCCGCTCCCCCCAGGTGTTCCTCATGGACGAGCCGCTGTCGAACCTCGACGCCAAGATGCGCGTCGCGACCCGCACCCAGATCGCAGCTCTGCAGCAGCGTCTCGGCGTCACCACCGTCTACGTCACGCACGACCAGGTCGAGGCCATGACGATGGGTGACCGCGTCGCGGTCATGAAGGACGGCATCCTGCAGCAGTGCGACAGCCCGCTGGCGCTGTACGACAACCCGGTCAACCTGTTCGTCGCCGGCTTCATCGGCTCGCCCGCCATGAACCTGCTCGAGGGCAAGCGCACCGAGGACGGCGTCCAGGTCGGCGACTACGTCGTTCGCGTTCCCCGTGAGGTCCTCGCAAAGGCCACCGACGACACCACCCTCACCGTCGGCATCCGTCCCGAGGCGTTCAAGGTCTCGGCCGACGGCACCGGCATCGGCATCGACGTCTCGGTGCTTGAGGAGCTCGGCGCTGACTCGTACCTGTACGGCACGCTCGCCGGCCTCTCCGACGATGCGAAGCTCACCGCGCAGCAGATCATCGCCCGCGTCCCGGCCCGCACCGCGCCGCACCGCGGCGAGGTCGTGCGCCTGGTGGCCGACCCGGTCAACCTGCACGTGTTCAGCACCAAGTCCGGCCTGCGCCTCAGCTGACGCATCCCCGAACGCCTTGAGGGCCCCGCGGTTCGCCGCGGGGCCTTCGTGTGTCCCGCCCGCCGCGAACAGGGGCGACGGCGGACGGCCCGGTGGGCTACGTTGATCCGGTGGCTGAGCTGGGACGTTGGACGACGGGTATGCGAACGGGACTAGGGACGGACCCGGCTTTCGGGGCCGTTGTGCCGCCGATCTACCTCAGCACCAACTACACGTTCGAGGGGCCGTCATCGCCGCGCGCCTACGACTACTCACGGTCCGGCAACCCGACCCGGGACCAGTTGAACGATGCGCTCGCCACCCTGGAGGGCGGCGCCGGCGCGACGGTGCTCACGACAGGACTCGCCGCGTTCACGCTCGTCCTCGAGTCCCTCGTCCCTGTCGGCGGACGAGTGCTCGCCCAGCACGACTGTTACGGCGGCACGTGGCGGCTGCTCGTCTTCCTCGCCGAGCAGGGACGGTTCGCCGTCGACTTCGTGGACTTCAACGACGCCGAGGCCTTCGCGGCCGCCATCGATCGGCGCCCGGACCTGGTGCTGGTAGAGACGCCGTCGAACCCCCTGCTGCGCATCACCGACATCCGCGCGACGGCTGAGGCGGCGCACGCCGTCGGCGCCCTCGTCGCCGTCGACAACACGTTCCTCTCTCCGCTGCTGCAGCGCCCGCTCACGTTCGGCGCGGACCTGGTGCTCCACTCGACGACCAAGTTCCTGAACGGGCACTCGGACATCGTCGGCGGCGCCGTCATCGCCGCGACGGAGGCGCTGCACGAGCAGATGCGGACGTGGGCCAACGTGCTGGGGCTGACCGGCAGCCCGTTCGACGCCTACCTCACGCTGCGCGGCCTTCGCTCCCTCGACGCGCGGCTGCGGGTGCACGCGGAGAACGCCGAGGCCCTCGTTCCCGTGCTGCGGGACCACCCCGCCGTCGCGCGGGTGTACTACCCCGGCCTGCCGGACCATCCGGGCCACGAGCTCGCGGCCCAGCAGCAGTCCGGCATGGGCTCGCTCCTGAGCTTCGAGCTGCGAGGCGGGACTCCCGCCGTCGAGGCCTTCCTCGACGGGTTGCAGATCTTCCACCTTGCGGAGTCGCTCGGCGGCATCGAGTCGCTGGTGTGCGTGCCCGCGACCATGACGCACGCGGGCATGACGCCCGAGGCCCGAGCCGAGGCCGGGATCAGCGACGCGCTGATCCGGATGAGCGTGGGCGTGGAGGCTGCCGACGACCTGGTCGCCGTCATCGCCGAGGCCCTCGACCGCGCCGTGGTCTAGGAGCCGACTCCCCTGCGGTAGGGCGTGTCGCCCAGCTCGCGCTGGAGTTCCTCCAAGCGCCGCGTCAGGGCCGCGCGGATGTCGGCGTAAGCGGGGTCGAGGTGGACGCTGCGCAACTCCTGCGGGTCCTTCTCGAGGTCGAAAAGCTCCCACTCCGGCGGATACGTGGTCCCTGACGTGTTGGGCAGGCCCATGCCGTCGGCGTAGTAGTAGATGAGCTTGTATCGCTCGGTGCGGATGCCGTAATGCGCCCAGACGTGATGGGCGTTGTCGTCGTGTTCGTAGTAGCGGTAGTAGTGCGCGTCGCGCACCGCCGCCGTCGGGCCCTCCGTCATCAGGGGCAGGAGGCTGTGGCCCTGCATCCGGCCCGGCGCCGCAACCCCGGCGAGGTCGAGGATCGTCTGCCCGATGTCGACGTTGGCAACCATGCTACTGATCTCCTGCCCGGCCCCGATCCTGGCCGGATAGCTCAGCACCAGCGGCATCCGCAGCGACTCCTCGTACATGAACCGCTTGTCGAACCAGCCGTGCTCGCCCAGGTAGAAGCCCTGGTCAGACGCGTAGATGGTGACCGTTTCGTCCCACTGGCCCCGCTCCTCGAGCGCGGCGACGACCTCGGCGACGCCGTCGTCGAGCGCCGCCACGCAGCGCAGGTAGTCCTGCAGGTAGCGCTGGTACTTCCAGACGGCGAGGTCGCGGTAGGCCAGCTCGGTGGGCGGGTCCTGCTTGAGGTCGGTGTCGGTGAGGTGGTCCGCCACGCGCATCGCGGCGAAGTGGGCGGGGGTGCCGCGGCCGTCGTAGTCGTCGAAGAAGGTCTCTGGCAGCGGGATCGGGTCGGTGAACGCGTCGGCGTACCGCGGATGGGGCTCCCACGGCCGGTGCGGGGCCTTGTGCCAGATCAGGATGCAGTACGGCTCGTCGCCCTGCTCGGCCATCCAGGCAAGCGAGCGCTCGGTGATGATGTCGGTGACGTAGCCCTCGCGCCGCACCGGACCGTCAGGAGTCAGGAACGTAGGGTCGAAGTAGTCACCCTGGTCCGGCAGCACCTCCCAGTGGTCGAATCCCGCCGGGTCGTAGCCCTCGCCGTGTCCCAGGTGCCATTTGCCGAAGATGGCCGTGCGGTAGCCCGCGGCGCGCAGCTCCTTGATGAAGGTCGGCTGGTCGTCGGTCAGATAGGTCGACAGCGTGGTCACCGCGCTGACGTGCCCGTAGGTGCCGGTCAGGAACGCGGCCCTGCTCGGCGTGCATAGGGCGTTCTCCACCAGCGCGGTGTCGAACCTGACCCCCGCCGCAGCGATCCGGTCGATCCCGGGTGTCTCGTTGACCTTCGAGCCGTAACAGCCGATCGCCTGGGCGGCGTGGTCGTCGGAGAGGAGGAAGACGATGTTCGGGCGCGCACTCATGCCCCTATCCTCGCCCCTTCTTGCATGCTGCGGAGACCACTAAGCTTGACGCGTGCCCAGATTCCTTGCCGCCAAGCCCGATGCCGATCTCATCCGGCTGCCGTGGGCGGCGCCGCTCGACCAGTGGCCGACGCAATACCTGGTCGCGCTGCCGCGAGGCATCTCCCGCCATGTCGTGCGGTTCCTGCAGGTGGGCGACGAGATCCTCGCCGCGAAGGAGATCCTTGAGGAGGTCGCGGTCCAGGAGTACCGGCTGCTCACCGAGCTGCGGCACCTGGGCATCCCTTCGGTCGAGCCCGTGGGCGTCGTGCTGGGGCGCGTCAACATCGACGGCGACCCGCTCGACCCCGTCCTCCTCACCAAGCATCTCCCCTTCTCGCTGCCGTACCGCTCGCTGTTCTACCCGGGCGTCAAGCACGAGACGGTGGGCCGCCTGCTCGACGCCATGGTCGTGCTGTTCGTCCGGCTGCACCTGAGCGGCTTCTATTGGGGCGACGTCTCGCTCTCCAACATCCTGTTCCGCCGCGACGCCGGCGAGTTCGCCGCGTACCTGGTCGACGCCGAGACCGGCGAGATCCACGAGCAGCTGACCGACGGCCAGCGCGCCCACGACCTGCAGATCGCCCGCACCAACCTCTTCGGCGAGTTCCTCGATCTGGAGGCCGGCGGCATCCTCGATCCGTCCCTCGACCCGGCGTGGCTCGTCGGCACCATCGAGGAGCGCTACCACCAGTTGTGGGCCGAGCTGACCGGCGTCGAGGAGTTCGACGAGTCGGAGCTGTACCGGCTTGAGGGGCGCGTACGGCGCCTGAACGCCCTGGGTTTCGACGTGGCGGAGATCGACATCGACGCCTCGCCCGACGGCCGCACCATCCGGATGCGCCCGAAGGTCGTCGACGCCGGCCACCACACCCGCCGCCTCATGCGGCTGACCGGCCTCGACGCCGAGGAGCACCAGGCCCGGCGCATGCTGAACGACATGGACACCTTCCGAGCGAAGGCCGGGCCACACCTGCCGGAGTCGGTCGCGGCGCACAAGTGGCTGGCCGAGGTGTTCGAGCCCGCCGTCGGCCGCGTCCCCGCGCATCTGCGCAGCAAGCGCGACGCCGCCCAGATCTTCCACGAGGTGCTCGAGCACCGCTGGTACGCCTCTCAGCGCGAGAACCGCGAGGTGTCGACGGAGGACGCGGCGACGGCCTACATCAACGAGATCCTCACCACACTGCCGGACGAGTTGCTGGGCGACCTCGCCACCATCGGCGGCGAGCTGCGTGACAAGTACGACCCGTCGAAGGGCTTCGTGGACGAAGATGACGACGACGAGCCGTACGACCCCTGGGAGGACGGCGCCAACGACCCCGACATCGAGGTCATGGAGACGTTCGACATCAATGCGCTGCGTGCGAAGGCTGCCAAGAAGAAGGGATGAGCCCGGCGGTCACTCGCTGGTGGTGAACAGCCGAATCAGCTCCGCCAGCCCGGGGTAGCCCTGCCGCTGCTCCTGCTCTGCCTGCTGGAGTTCCTCGTCGCCGAGGTCGGGCCCATGCTGAGCCGCGCGCTCCACCGCGATCCTGATCGACCGGTCCATGTCCGACCTGCTCGCCGACGACAGCACCCACCCCAGCGGCGCTTGCACGCCGGGGACGCTGTCCTGGGCGACGACGAAGACCCGTGGGGGGCGTGTTGTCCGGCCGACCGACAGCTCCTTCGCCCGCTGCAGCCACGCCGTCGGCGACTGCTGGCTGCCGCGCGAGTTCTGCAGCCCGAGCGGCGGGACGAGGAGCTCCGGCAGCGTCCCAGGAGGAGGCGGGGCGAGGTCGCTGCCGCGTCCATTGTCGAGGTAGACGACGATCGGCAGGACGGGGACATCGTCGTTCGGGGCGACGGCGAGGAGGCGCGGGGCCAGGTCGACCAGCGAGCCGAGGCCGCTGCCCTCGGCGTATCCGCCGTCGATCAGTTGCGTGGCTGCGGCCTGCCGGCAGGGACCGACGACGCCCGACGGCGTGACGTAAGGGAAGCGCGCCGAGAACATGGCCGCGGTGGAGAGGCGGACGCCGTCGAGGCACCGGTCGTCGTCGTTCGCGGGGCGCGCGGCGTCGGCGAGGTAGTCGCGCAGGTCACGGCTGTTCGCCAACGGTGCGGCGTTCTCCCGGCATCGTTCGAGGCGCGGGCGGTCGAGGACGAGGTGGGTGGCGAGCACGCGGCAGCCGGTGTTGGCGTCGGTGACGTTGAGCACGAGCGGGGCCTTCAGCGCCCCGGTCGCCGGCGTGTAGAAGTTGGCGGCGAGGCCGGGCGTCCGCGCCTCCCAGGCCGTCTCCATGAGGCCCGCGCGGTCCAGCCACTCGCCGCCGATGACGCCAGGAACGCCGGTCACGGAGTAGGCGAGATCGCGCACAAGCATGCCGTCGACCGCCTGGCCGAGGGCCGCGGCGTCGCCGATCCCCCACACTGCGTCAGCAGCATCACCCGCCGCGGTGACCCGCAGGACGGCGAGCCCGACCGAGCCGCCGCTGACGCCCGAGGCGAGGACGACGGCGTCGACGGCGCAGGTCGAGCCCAGCTGGGACAGGACGGCCGCCGTCCAATAGGCGGCGCGAATGCCGCCTCCCTCGGCGGCCACGAACACCATCGGACGTACCCAGGTGGGGTTTCGGGCGGAGCCGGCGTTGACCCGACATCCCGTGTCGTCGATCCGCTGCCGCCACTGTCCCACAACCGTCTGCGGGGTGTCGCCGACGGTCGCCGGCTCCGGGAGCGCGCGGGCGCCGTGGACCTCGTGGGAGCTGGCCTGCATCGTGGCGGCCAGCAACACCACTAGCAGCAGCCCGACCACCGGAACCTCGCGGAGCCGCAGCGCCTTCGTCCAGAACAGCTCCGGCGGGGCGTAGGTGACGTGAACCGCGACCGTCGTACCGACGAGCAGCATCAGGAGCCCCAGCGAGATCATCACGACGCCGAGGACGCCGAAGATGTCCGCGGCCTGGCGCGGACCGGCCCCGATCAAGACGAGGAGCACGGTGCTGCCGACGATGCCCGCCCAGGCGCCGCCTCGGATGGCGCGGAGGCGCGCCGAATGGTCGGAGTCACCGCTCAGGTTGCGCATCCCCCAGCCTGCACCCGGCCGCACCAAGGCACGGACGCTCGGCCAGCGGCCGCACAGGAACGTGAGGGCAGGAATGCCGACCCACCACAGGCTGACCGCGGCCCCCGGCCCGAGCAGTATGGCTGGCCACACCACGGCGGGGTTGGCGCCCGCCTCCGGCACGGCCGCCAGGACGGTGAAGGACCGCAGCAACCCGAGCGAGGCGGCGACGACGCCGGCGAGCGCCAGGATGTCCCCGACCGCCCACACCAGCCGGACCGGCGCCTTGGGCTCGCGCGGGCGCGGCTGGACCAGCCCTCCTCGACGCCGCAGCCACCAGGATGAGGCCATGAGCGTCAGCGGGATGCCTGCGAAGATCGCCGCGACGCCCCAGCGGATGCTTCCGCCGGACAGCGCGGACAGCATCGCAAGGACGCCGACGAGGACCGGGCCGAACAGCCACTGCCACAGCAACGCCTGCGGGCGCTGCTCCTCGCCGCGTCGAGCCATGGCGCGCCGTCGGTAGAGGTCGTCGGTCTCGAGCCGGCCCAGCAGGAAGACGCCCACGGTCACCGCGCCCAAGGCAAGGATCGCGATGACGCCGTGCAGCGGGCCGGACCTGCCATCGGCGGCGTCGAGCCAGGCGCGCTGGATGTCCGGGAGTTGGTCGAGGATGCCGGGGCCGGGCACCAGCGCCAGGAGCGTGACCGGCAGCACCGCGAGCAGCGAGAACCGGTGCACGCCGAGCGCCCGGAGCAGGTCCGCGCCCACCTTGCGTCCGCGCGCCGTCCCGAACGCGGCGAAGAGCAGCGGAACGAGGACGCCCACCAGACTCAGCCACTTCACCGCCGTCGCCCCCATCGCGAAGACGTCGAGCGGGAGGCCTCCCACCACGAGCCCGAGCAGCAGCAGGTTCTCGACGACGTCGGCGCCGGCGGCGATCAGCGCCAGCCGGGGCCGCGGGGTCGTGAGCAGGCCGAGGGGCGCGTCGGCGGGGATCACGCGGCGCCGCCGCACCTCGGTAAGGGCGCGGTGGAGGAGATAGCCGTACGTGATGGCCAACCCGCAGTCGACGAGCACGAACGCGACGACGAAGCCGTTGGCGCTGCCGTGGAGCTCCTTCAGGAGGGTGTAGACGCGTTCGCTCGGGGCGGTGTTGGCGGCCGTGAGGCTCGCGGCGTAGCCCCCCGCAGGCACGCTGCCGATCAGCCGGTCCAGCTCCCCGAGCACGGTGTAGCACCCGACGACAAGTGTCACCAGCCCGAGCGCAAGGCTGGGTAGGACCGGCGTTGCCGTCCTGAGTTCACCGAGAGAAGGCGCCACTGGCGCGCCATGCGCGGACATGCCCCATCATGGCACCGCCCCGACGCACGGGCATAGCCCCTTTGTCAGCACCCCTCCGGGCCGCAGGCCTCCCCGGAGTCGCCGACGTCGATCAGCTGGGGCTTCTGCTCCCCGAGGACCGTCTCCAGGACCTGCGTGAACACCTCCGGAGGCTGAGCGCCGGAGACGCCGTAGGTGTTCTGCACGACGAAGAACGGCACTCCCCGCACGCCGATGGCCGCGGCCTCGCGGATGTCGGCATCGACGGCGGCGTCCAGCTCCTCGGAGTCGAGGGCGGCGCGCGCGGCGTCGTCGGTCAGGCCTGCATCCACGCCCAGGCCGACGAGGGTCTCCGCATTGCCGATGTCGCGGCCCTTCTCGAAGTGGGCAGAGAACAGCGCCTCCTCCAGCGCGTCCGTGCGGCTCCCACCGTCGGCCACGTCCGCGCGCTTGGCGGCCTGCAGGAGGCGGTGGGCACGCCGAGAGTTCGCCACCGTGAGCGCTCCGAAGTCGTAGTCGAGGCCCTCTCCGCGCGCCTGCTCGGCCACATGCCCGATCATCTGTTCGACCGACGCACGCGGCATGCCCTTCGAGGCGACGAGGTAGTCGACCTCGCTGCCGTCGTAGTGCGCGGGAAGCGTGGGGTCGAGCTGATAGCTGCGCCAGGTCACGCGCACCTGGTCGCGCTGCGGAAACGCCGCGAGAGCCCGCTCGAACCGCCGCTTGCCGATGAAACACCACGGGCAGGCGATGTCGGACCAGATCTGGATGTCGATACTCATGCCTCGATTGAACCACCTCGGGCGATAGGGTGCTCTGCGTGTTGACCCCCGGTGCGGTGATCGCCGACGTCTACCGCCGGCAGCGGCTGCGAACCGTCCTTGCGACACTCGGCATGGTCGGACACCAAACGTGCGAGGCGCTCGTTCCTGTCGCCTTCGGGCTTGTGATCGACCGCGCCGTGCGCACCGGCGACGGCGGGGCCATGTGGCTGTCCGCCGTCGGCATCATGCTGCTCTTCACGGCGCTCACCTTCAGTGCGCGCGGCGGGCACTGGATGGCCACGCAGGCGATCCTCGAGGAGTCCCACCGGCTCCGCCTCGAGATGATCACCCGCATCCTCGGCCGCCGGCCCCGACCGGGCAACCGGCAGACCGGCGAGCAGTTGTCCATCGCGACGTCCGACGCGCTCGCCACCACCGAGATCATCGAGGTCGTCGGGTGGATGGTCGGCGCGACGATCGGCCTCGGCTGGACCGCGTTCTTCCTGTTCCGGATCGACTGGGTGCTCTGCCTCGGCATCCTGATCGGTGTTCCGCTGCTGATGCTTGGCCTCTCCCGGCTCGGGCCGCGCCTGGAGCGGCGCACCGCGCATCAGCAGCAGACCGTCGGTCTCGCCGCCGGCATGGCCGCCGACCTGCTCGCCGGGATGCGCCCGCTGCGCGGCTTCGGTGGCGTCCCCGAGGCGACTCGCCGCTACAAGGCCGCCAGCCGCCGCTCGCGCGACGCCCACGTCTCCGCCATCACCGCCACCGCGCAGTTCGCAGGCGCGACCTCGTTCAGCATCGGCATCCTGCTCGCGGTGGTGGGCGGCGTCGTCGGCCTGATGGCGCTCGACGGCCAGCTGACGATCGGCGAGCTGGTCACCGTCGTCGGGTTGGCGATGTTCGTGAGCGATCCCGTCAACACCATCAGCCACCTGATCCCGGAGCTCGCCGCGAGCCGGGCGAGCGCCGCCCGCGTCGCCGAGCTGCTGTCACTGGAGGGCGACGTCCCGGAACACGAGTCGACGAATGGGCGTCCGACTCTGGCGCTCGAGGACGTCCATGCACCCGGCATCGCGGGGCTTTCGCTCACGTTAGGCGACGGCGAGGTCGTCGGCGTCGTCCCGTCCGGCGCGGCGGCTGCGGGGTCGCTGACGGCGCTGATCGACGGCACGGGGGCCGCGGAGGCTGGGAGCGTGCGCGTGTCGGGGCGACTGCTCGTCGAGCCGCACGCCGTCCACCTGTTCGGGGCGACGCTGCGGGAGGCTTTACTTGTTGGCGACGGCGCCGACGACGAGGTCCTGAACGAGGCGTTGTCCGCCGTCGCGCTGAACGACCTCGCGGGCGCCCACCCGGACTTGGAGCACCCGCTCACCGATCACGGGCTCAACCTGTCGGGCGGGCAACGGCAGCGCATCGCGATGGCCCGTGCGCTGCTGGCCGACGCCCCGATCCTCGTCCTGCGTGATCCGACGACCGCCGTCGATGCCGTCACCGAGTCGCGCATGGCCGAGGGCATCCGTCGCTACCGCGCGCGTCCCGGCCGCCTCACCGTCGTGATCACGACCAGCCCTCCCCTACTGGCCAGCTGCGACCGCGTCGTCCTCCTCGGGCCCGAGGGCCGCTGCGTCACCTCCACCCACGCGGGCCTCGTCGCCGACCCCGCGTACGCGGAGTTGGTGCTCCGATGAGCCGCCGGATCCTGCCCACCGCCACCGCGCGCCGATCCGCCGCCGTGCTTTGGCAGGCCATCGCGCGACACCCGGGCATCCTTGCCCTGACGCTGCTGCTCAACGTCGCCGCGAGCACGGCGGCCGTGGCGGCGCCGCTGCTGCTCGGCCGCATCATCGACGCTGTCACCACGGGCGGGCCGACGGCGCGGGGAACGGTGCTCGCGCTGACGGCCGGGCTCGTCGGAGCGGCGCTCGCCGCGGGCGTGCTTTTGGGCTTCGCCCGCCGTTTCACCGAGCAGCTGGGCGTCACCGTCGCGGCGGGGCTCCGCGAGGACGTCCTCGAACACGCGCTCCAACTCGACCCCCACGTCCTTGAGGCGGCCGGCAGCGGCGATGTCACGTCCCGGGTGACGGAGGACGTCGAGCAGATCAACTCCTCGATCTCGTTGATGGCGCGCGTGGTCATGGCCCTGATCACGGTGGCGGTCACGGCCGTCGGGCTGCTGACCCTCGACTGGCGCCTTGCGTGCGCGTTCGCCGCCGTCTTCCCCGTCCACTGGATCGGCATCCGGTTCGTGCTGCCGGTGCTGGCGCCGCGGTTCGCAGCCGAACGTCAGTCGGCCGCCGTCCGGACTCAGGAGATCCTCACGACGCTCGACGGCGCGGCCACTGTCCGCGCCTACGCGATGGTGCCCCGGCGGGTCGGCATCGTGGAGGAGGCCTCCCTCGACACCAACCGCAAGCGCCTGACGGCCCTTCGCGCGAGCCTGACGTTCGACAACCTGATGAACTACGCCGAGGCGGTCGGTTTCACCGCGATCCTGACCGCGGGCTTCTTCCTCGTCCGCGCCGACATCGTCACGGTTGGCGCCGTCACCGCCGCCGCGCTGCTCTTCCACCGGCTGTTCGGTCCGCTGGGTGTCCTCTTCATGAGCTTCGCGAACGTCCTGCGCGCGGCCGCCGCGCTCACGCGCCTTGTCGGGGTGGCGGATCTGCCGCTGCCTACGCCGTCGGACCGTCCCTTCTCGCCGCCGCTCGGGGTCGTCGTCGATCGCCTCAGCCACCACTACCCGGACGGTCCGACGGTGCTGCACGATGTCTCGGTCGCGGTTCCCCCCGGCAGCAGCCTTGCCGTCGTCGGGGAGAGCGGGGCCGGAAAGACGACACTGGCTGCGTTGATCGGCGGCGTCTTCCCCGCAGCTGCCGGGCAGATCCTGCTGGGCGCGGACGCCGTCGATGACCTCGATCCGCGGTCCGTGCGGCGTCGCGTGGCCGTCGTGACCCAGGAGGTGCACACGTTCGCGGGCACGCTCGCCGACGACCTCCGCCTGGCCCGGTCAGAAGCGACGGACGACGACCTCGCAGCGGCGCTGCGCGCGGTCGGCGCCCTCGACTGGGTCTCGGCGCTGCCGGAGGGTCTCGGCACCCGGGTAGGCACCGGCGGGCACCCGCTCACCGTCGATCAGGCGCAGCAGCTCGCGCTGGCTCGGATCGTGCTCGTTGCGCCGCCAGTCGTCGTGCTCGACGAGGCGACCGCCGAAGCCGGCAGCGCGGGTGCCCGCGCCTTGGAGCGCTCGGCGGAGGCAGTGACGGCGGCCCGGACGGCGATCGTCGTCGCGCACCGCCTGACGCAGGCGCGCGCCTGCGACGTGATCGCGGTCATGTCGGGCGGCCGAATCGTCGAGTTGGGAACCCACGACGACCTCGTCGCTGCTCGCGGCCACTACGCCGAACTCTGGGCCGCTTGGTCGGCCTGAACCTCAGCTTACCGGCGGGCGTGGACCCGCTCGATGATGCCGTGGTGCAGGCGCTGCGTCGCGACAATCGGCACGCCGAGGGCCTCGACGATCCGACGCGGGCGGCGGGTGAACCGCTCGCCCTGCAGCGGGTAGGTCGCAGCCTCCAGCAGCAACTGGCCGACTCGGAGGAACGGGTTGGACGAGCCGATGTGGTCGACGAGGAGCAGGTCGCCTCCCGGGCGCAGGACCCGGAGCATCTCCTCGACGGCGCGGCGCGGGTCGCGGAATCCGCAGAGCGAGTAGGTGCACACGACCGCGTCGAAGCGTGCATCCGCGAAAGGCAGCCGCTCACCGTCGGCGAGCGCGAAGTCGACGGCGGTGAGCCGCGCGGCGCGAGCCCGCGCACCACGGAGCATCCCGTCGCTGAACTCGACGGCGGTGAGCCGGGCATCCGGCCCGTAGTAGGGCAGGTTGAGCCCGGTCCCGACGGCCACCTCGAGCACCCTCCCTCGGGCACGTCCGGCGGCCCACTCCCGGCTGGCGGCCAGAAACCGGCGCTCCATGGGCGCGATCATCGCGTCGAACCGCGCGGCGTGGCCATCCCAGTACCTGCGCACACGTTCCTGGCTGGGCGTCATCGTTCAAGTATCCCCGCTCTGTCCTCCCGGGAAGCGAAGAACCAGGATGGCGGGAGGACGACACGACGACTGGGGCGACCGCCACGGTAAACTGCCCTGCTGTGACCCTGAACCTGTATGACACCGCCGCTCGCGCCGTGCGCGAGTTCGTCCCGCTCGTCGACGGCAAGGTGTCCATCTACCACTGCGGGCTCACCGTGCAGGCGTCACCGCACCTCGGTCATATCCGCAAGGAGGTCGTCTTCGACGTCCTGCGCCGCTGGCTTGAGCACAAGGGCTACGACGTCACCGTCGTCGCCAACGTCACCGACATCGACGACAAGATCCTCGCCAAGTCGGCCGAGGAGGGGGTCGAGTGGTTCGCGCACGCCTACAAGTTCGAGCGCGAACTCCACGAGGCGTACGCGTCGCTCGGCTGCAAGCCACCCACTTACGAGCCCCGCGCCACCGGCCACGTGCCGGAGATGCTGGAACTGACGGAAGCCCTGATCGAGCGCGGGCACGCCTACGTCGCCCCCGACGGCTCCGGTGATGTCTACTTCGACGTCCGGTCCTGGCCCCGCTACGGCGAACTCAGCGGCATGAAGGTCGATGAGATGGAGCCCGCCGCCGACGCCGACCCCCGCGGCAAGCGCGACCCCCGAGACTTCGCCCTCTGGAAAGGCCACAAGCCCAGCGAGCCGGCGACGGCGTCCTGGCCGTCTCCCTGGGGACGGGGGCGCCCCGGCTGGCACCTGGAGTGCTCGGCGATGGCGGGCAAGTACCTCGGCGACACGTTCGACATCCACGGCGGCGGCATCGACTTGCGCTTCCCGCACCACGAGAACGAACTGGCCCAGTCCGCGGCGGCGGGCAAGGACTTCGCCCGCTACTGGATGCACAACGCGTGGGTGACCATGGCCGGCGAGAAGATGAGCAAGTCGCTGGGCAACACCGCGCTGGTCTCCGAGGTGACGAAACGCTACGACCCGCGCGCCGTCCGCTTCTTCCTGCTGGCCCCGCACTACCGCTCGACCATCGAGTTCTCCCCCGAGGACGACGACACCCGCGGCTCGCTCGCCGAGGCCGAGAAGGCGATCGAGCGGATCGACTCCTTCGTCCGCCGCGCCACGGAGAAAGTCAGCGAATGGGGCTGGTTCGCCTACGCCCCTCCCCCGCGGCACCCGGCCTACGAGGCGTTCGCGGCTGCGATGGACGACGACCTGGCCACCCCAGCAGCCGTCGCCGCGCTCTTCGATGCGGTGCGGGCAGGCAACCAGGCCCTCGCAAGCGACGACAACGAGGCGCTCGCCCACGCCTACGTCGCCGTGACCACAATGCTCGACGTGTTCGGCATCAACCCCACCGCCCCGGAATGGGCCAGCTCCTCATCCGACGACGACCTCCGCCCAGTGGTGGACGGCCTGGTCGGCGCCCTCCTGGAACAGCGAGCCGCGGCCCGCGCCGCCAAGGACTGGGCGGCGGCCGACACCATCCGCGACACCCTGGCCGACCTCGGCCTCAAGATCACCGACACCCCCGCCGGGCCCACCTGGAGCCTGGAGAAGTAGGCACACACATGGCAGGCAACTCCTCGCGCCGCGGCGCGACAAGCAAGGGCAAGAACAAGGCCGCGGGCTCCGGCGGACGCATCCGCAAGTCCCTTGAGGGCCGCGGGCCGACGCCGAAGGCCGAGGACCGCGTCTACCACAAGGCGTACAAGCAGAAGCAGGCCGCGCAGCGCCGCCAGGGGGCGCAGCCGAAGAAGCAGCATCGGTCCGCGGCAGGCGCCGACTGGGTCGTCGGCCGCAACCCCGTCTTCGAGGCCCTGACGGCGGGCCTGCCGGTCAAGCAGGCCTACGTCGCCGAGGGCGCGGAGCGCGACGACCGCCTCCGCGACATCCTGAAGTTCACGGCAGAGCACAGCCTGCCCATGTTGCAGGTCACCCGCGCCGAACTCGACCGCGTCACTGGCGGGCTCGTCCACCAGGGCGTCGCCCTGCAGCTGCCGGCCTACGAGTACGCCGACGCCGATGACGTCCTCGCCGACGCCGCGACAACCGACGGCATCGTCGTCGCCCTCGACGGCATCACGGACCCGCGCAACCTGGGCGCGATCGTGCGCTCCGCCGCGGCATTCGGGGCCACGGGCGTCGTCATCCCGGCTCGCCGCTCGGCGTCGATGACCGCGGCCGCGTGGAAGACGTCGGCGGGAGCTGCCGCGCGCCTGCCCGTCGCGATGGCGACCAACCTCAACCGCACGCTGGTGCAGGCGTCGAAGATGGGCTTCGCCGTCGTCGGTCTCGCCGGCGAGGGTGAGCTTCCCATCTCCGCGGCACCGGGCATCACCGGGCCGTTGGTGATCGTCGTCGGCTCGGAGGACGAGGGCCTCGCGCGGCTGGTGCGCGAGCACTGCGACGCGCTGGTCTCCATCCCGATCGCCAGCGCCGTCGAGTCGCTGAACGCCTCCGTCGCAGCCGCCGTGGCGCTGTACGAGGTCGCCCAGCAGCGCGCCTCCTGACGGCCTCGTCCTAAGCGTCGCGACGGCATGAACGTGGAACGGACGGCACGGGTCGAGTCGGTGCTCGCCGGGCTCGACCTCACCCAACGGGTCGGGCAGCTGAATCAGCGCCTGCTGGGCTGGCGCGCCGTCGAGCGCGGGCCGCGCGGGTGGCGACTGACCGAGGAGGGGCTGCGCGAGATCGAGCGCTGGTCCGGGCTGGGAGCGATCTACGGTCTGCTCCGCGCCGATGCCTGGTCCGGCAGGTCGTGGGCCAACGGTGTGACGCCCGACGACCGGCGCGAAGTGATCGCGCTGGTGCAGGAGGCGGTCCGCGACGCGAGCCCCGAGTCGATCGGGGCGCTCGTCGTCGAGGAGGCGCCGCATGGGCACCAGGCCCTCGGCGGCACCATCCTCCCGCAGAACCTGGCCGTCGGCGCCACCTGGGACCCCGACCTCTTCGAGGAGGCCTGCGCCGCCGTCGCCGCGGAGCTCGCGGCCAGCGGGGTCGACGTCGCGCTGGTCTCCGGCCTCGACATTCTCCGCCACCCCAGCTGGGGACGCAGCGAGGAGTGCTTCGGCGAGGACCCGCTGCTGGCCGCCGAGCTGGTCCGCGCCGCCGTCCGCGGCATGCAAGGGCGAGACGATGAACGACTCGGCCAGGGCGGCGTCGGGGTGGTCCTCAAGCATCTGGCCGCGCAGGGCGAGGCGGTCGGCGGCCGCAACGGGCAGTCGGCGGTGATCGGGCCGCGCGACCTGCACGAGATTCATCTCCCCGCGGCCGCCGCCGGCGTCGAGGCGGGTGCCGTCGGGGTCATGGCGGCCTACAACGACATCGACGGCGTCCCCTGTTGCGCCAACTCCTGGCTGCTCACCACCTGGCTTCGGGAGGAGCGCGGCTTCGCCGGCATCGTCATGGCCGACGGCGTGGCCGTCGATCAGCTGCGGCCCCTCGCGGGCTCGATTCCCGCCGCCGGCCGAGCCGCTCTGCTCGCCGGCGTCGACCTCTCGCTCTGGGATGAGGGGTTCACCACGCTCGTCGGGTCCGCCGAGCGTTCGGAGCAGGTCTTCGACGCGGTGACAACCGCGGCGCGCCGGGTCCTCACGCTCAAGGACAGGCTCGGGCTCCTTCCCCGAATGCCGGAACAGGACGTCGACGACCGGGAGCGGATCGAGGCGCGCGGTGACCTGGGCGCCTCCTTCGCCGCGACCGCGGAGTTGTCGCGCCGCCTCGCGGCCCAGGCGCTCGTGCCGCTCTCCGGCTCCCTGCCCGCGGCGAGGCTGCTGGTGCCGTCGGCCCGGGTCGCCGTCATCGGCGGAGGCGCTGATGACCTCGACTGCTTCCTCGGTGACTACGTCGCCCCCCTCCGCCCCGGCGCGCACCGCACCGTGCTCGGCGAGCTGCAGGCGCGGCTGCCCGGCGTCGTGCGCGCCATCTCTCCCACGGACGACGACGCCGACGCTGTTCTCGCTGCCGCCGACGTGGTGGTCGCGGTCCTGGGCGGCACCAGCCGCCGCTCGTATGCGGATGAGTTCGACGTCAACGGCGCTGCGCTCGGCACTGCGGCCGACTGCGGCGAGGGCGTCGACCTCGCCGACGTGAGCCTCCCCGGACGCCAGGACGAAATGATGGCCCGGGTCAGGGACGCGACCTCGGCCCACGTCGTCTCGGTGATCGTCGCCGGGCGGCCGCACGTCCTCAGCGGCGTGCTCGCCTCCTCCGACTCCGCGATCTGGGCCGGCTACGCCGGACCCTACGGGCCGGCGACGGTGGTCGACGCGCTTCTCGGCGAGGCCATTCCCGCAGGACGGCTCCCCTTCACCCTGCCGAGCACCCCGATGGCGACGCCGGTGCGCTACAACGACCGCTGGTCGGCGGCGCGCGTCTACCGGGACGCACCTGAGCCCGTACTCCTGTCCTTCGGCCACGGCGCGACGGCCGACGGCTGGGTCGCAACGATGGAGCACCACGGCGAAGTCGCGCGCGTCGCGGTCGCGGTCCCCGATGGGCCTGGCGACACCGTGGTGCCTGTGTTCGTCCGGCGACGCGGCGGCGACGCGCTCCCCCGGCTCCTCGAACTCGTGGCGTTCACGCGGGTGCCGAACGGGACGACGGCGACGTTCGTGCTCTCGCACGACCGGCTGCTCCCGCCCGGCACCGGTGAGCGCGGCGCCGATGTGATCGTCGGCGGCCGGGTGATCGGCACGCTCGACGATTCTGTCGCCAGGTGACGATTCTCTAGACTGGTGCCGAATCCCACAGATATAGGAGTGACGTGACCGACGCCTCTGCCCTCAGTGCCGCCTACCAGACCATCCTCAGCGCCGTCGAGGCCGTCGAGCCCCGCATCGCCCAGGCGACGCGCCAGGAGCTCACCGACCAGCGCAACTCGCTGAAGCTGATCGCCTCGGAGAACTACGCCAGCCTTCCCGTGCTCGCCACGATGGGCACCTGGCTGAGCGACAAGTACGCCGAGGGCACCGTCGGTCACCGCTTCTACGCGGGCTGCCAGAACGTCGACACGGTCGAGGCCGTCGCCGCGGAGCATGCGCGCGAGTTGTTCGGCGCCGAGTACGCCTACGTCCAGCCGCACTCCGGCATCGACGCAAACCTCACCGCCTACTGGGCCATCCTCGCCAACCGCATCGAGCAGCCCGCGCTGGCCGAGTACGGCGCGAAGGGCGTCGCGGAGCTCTCCGAGGCCGACTGGGAGACGCTCCGCCGCCGCTTCGGCGACCAGCGCCTGCTCGGCATGTCGCTCGACGCCGGCGGCCACCTCACGCACGGCTTCCGCCCGAACGTCTCCGGCAAGATGTTCCACCAGCGCCACTACGGCACCGACCCGGAGACGCAGCTCCTCGACTACGACGCCGTCCTCGCGCAGGCGCGGGAGTTCAAGCCGCTGATCCTCGTCGCCGGCTACTCGGCCTACCCGCGCCGCGTGAACTTCGCGAAGATGCGCGAGATCGCCGACGAGGTGGGCGCCGTCCTCATGGTCGACATGGCCCACTTCGCTGGCCTCGTGGCCGGCAAGGTGTTCACCGGCGAAGAGGACCCGGTCCCCTTCGCGCACGTGGTGACGACGACGACGCACAAGTCCCTGCGCGGCCCGCGTGGCGGCATGGTGCTGGCCACCGAGGAGTTCGCACCGTCGGTCGACCGCGGCTGCCCGCTGGTGCTCGGCGGCCCGCTGTCGCATGTGATGGCGGCGAAGGCCGTCGCGCTGGCGGAGGCCCGCACCGCGGAGTTCCGCACCTATGCGCAGGCGGTCGCCGACAATGCGAAGGCGCTGGCCGAGGGGCTGCTGAGCCGCGGCGTGAACCTGGTCACCGGCGGCACCGACAACCACATCGTCCTGCTGGACGTCAACAACTTCGGGCTGACCGGCCGCCAGGCCGAGGCCGCGCTGCTGGAGTCGGGCATCGTTACCAACCGCAACTCCGTGCCGAACGATCCGAACGGCGCCTGGTACACCTCCGGCGTCCGCGTCGGCACCCCGGCGCTGACGTCGCGCGGGTTCACGACCTCCGACATGGACGCCGTCGCCGACCTCATCGCAGGCGTGCTCCGCAGCACCAAGCCCACCACCACCGCGGCGGGTGCCCCCAGCAAGGCGAAATACGACCTCTCCGACGACGTGCGCCAGTCGACCCTCGACGGCGCGTCCGCGCTCGTCGGCGCGCACCCTCTGTACCCCGGCCTGGAGCTGTAGCTCAGGCTCCCTGCACGGCGAGGGCGGCGACGGCGATGGCCGCGACGCCCTCGCCGCGGCCGGTCAGACCCAGGCCGTCGCTCGTCGTCGCGCTCACGGTGACCGGGGCCTCCAAGGCCGCGGTCATCGTGGCCTCTGCCTCGGCCCTGCGCGGGGACAGCTTCGGGCGGTTCCCGATCACCTGCACGGACACGTTGCCGATCTCGAATCCCGCCGCGCGCACCCGGCGCGCGGTCTCTGCGAGGAAGGCGACGCCGCTGGCGCCTGCCCACTCGGGCTCGGCCGTGCCGTAGTTCGAGCCGAGGTCGCCGAGTCCCGCCGCGCTCAGCAGCGCGTCGCACGCGGCGTGGCACGCGACATCGCCGTCAGAGTGCCCGGCAAGCCCCGCGGGCTCGTCGGGGAAGTGCAGCCCGGCCACCCACATCGGCACGCCCGGCTCCAACCGGTGCACGTCGCTCCCGATCCCCACTCTCATGAGGTCCCGGTCTTTCCCCGTCGTTGTAGGATCCTGCGTCCAGAATGATGACCGAGGCTCGCCCGTGTGAGCCACAATGCGCGAGCCATCGAGAGATCGGCCGGCTCCGTGATCTTGATCCCCATCTTCGATCCGGGGACAAGCGTCACGGGGTGCCCATTACGCTCGCAGCAGGTTACGTCGTCGGTGAACTCCATCCCGCTTTCAGCCATGCGGTCGTGGCTGGCGAGCAGCACCTGCAGGTCGAAGCCCTGAGGAGTCTGGATGGCACGCAACCGGGAGCGGTCGACCGCGTGGTTCACCTGGCCATCCTCGCCGATCTCGCGGACGCTGTCGGCCACGGGCAGCGCAGGAGCCACGGCAACGGCACCGTCACGCACGGCTGAGATCACGCCTTGGATCACGTAGGCGGGCATGAGGGGACGCACAGCGTCGTGCACAAGGACGATCTTGGCCCGGGACAGATCTTCGCTGCCCCGGATCACCTCTAACCCGCGTTGCACGGACTGCTGGCGAGTGTCGCCGCCGGAGGTGGTGATGATGGGAATCGGGGAACTCTTCAGCAGGGCCCGGTACAGCCCGGACAGCTTCCCATTGACCACCACCACGGCATGGGTGCAGCCGCCTGCCGCAAGGCCTTCTACCGCAAGACCGATCACGGCACGGCCGAGGATTCGCAGAGTTGGTTTCGGCTTGGTGCCTCCGTACCGCCGTCCCAGACCAGCGGCGACGACAACGGCAACGACGGGCTCTGACATGGCGCCAAGTATGCCAGCGCGCTACGCCCAGGATGCCTGGGGACGCCTTCGCGACGGCGTATCAGCGGCGGGCGTCGGCCAAGGCGAGAACGGCGGCGGCCAGTGACTCGTCCAACACGACGATGTCGAAGGCTTGCGTCCGGAGCCCACCCAGCACGCCTGGAGCCTTCTCCTTTCCCGCGGCCAGACCGACCGCGACGGGCATCTCGCGGATCTCCTCAATGGTTGCTCCGATAACCCGCTCTGACGCCGGTGCACCCAGGGGACGCCCCTCAATATCGAAGAGCCGTCCAGCGAGGTCTCCCACAGGACCTTGCCGGAGAACCGCCTCCCATTCCTGCTCGCTCAGGCGCATCCCGTCAACGGCTTGCTTGCTCGTATACACACCGAACGATCCGATGCCGACGAAAGCCAGGTCGCAGGCCCGCGCTCTTTCCAGCGCGCCCCTCACCGTGGATTCGGACATCATGGCGTGATACGTCGCGGATGACTCGACCACCGCAGGCGCGTCGAACCGTTCCGCCACCACGCCGCACTTCTCCGCCAACGTCTGAATGTACGAGTTTCCGGATGGTCCGGTATCGAGGAGCGGCATGCCACCGACGAGCGGAGTGAACCTCGTGGCCGACCGCAATGTGACC
Source organism: Tessaracoccus sp. (assembly GCF_016714275.1). Taxonomy (GTDB): domain Bacteria; phylum Actinomycetota; class Actinomycetes; order Propionibacteriales; family Propionibacteriaceae; genus Arachnia. The sequence continues at coordinate 490,716 of NZ_JADJNP010000001.1, forward strand.
TGAGGAACGGCCTCGACGAGCTGACCAACGGTGAATCCCCAACTGAGGCCGATCCGCGAGGCAGTTGCACTGCGGCGGGTGAAAACCTGGCTGGCCAGCTGGCCCACAGCTCGAAGACCCGCGCTTTCAGAAGCTGTCTCGGCGACGAGCGCCTCACGTAGCCCGAAACCTCGGATCAGCGCGCTCTCCAGCTCTCGGTTCCGGGAGACGTGCTCATCGCCGACGATCCGCACCTGAACGACGCCACGCTCCCGGGCGGTGGCCAGAACCCGGGATACCCCCGAGCGGGAGAGTCCGAGGCGACGACCCACTTGTCCCTGGTCGAGCCCCTCGATGTAGTACATGCGCGCGGCGTCGATAAGCAGTTGCTGATCGCGCTTCGCGGGCATTCGCGTCCTCCTCGGCCACACGTCACTGGAATCCGCGTCCAGTGTGGCAGAAGCCGACGGAGTTGATCCAACCGACGGTGCAGTCCGCGCCGGACTGCACCGTCGGATGTCAGGGTCGGCTACCCCCCGATGATCCCGCGCGCCACCAGGGAATCCTGAAGCCGACGCATCGCTACCAGGGGCCGGGTCTCATCGATCTCGAGGTCGTCGTAGGTGATGAACTCGTCCTGCGCCTTAGGCGCCTTCAGCCGGCTGTTCTGCAGCAGGCCGATCGGCACGCCGCCGATCTCGCGGGCCCGCTCCGCCGGGATGGCCCAGCCGTAGAAGTGGTTACCGCCGAGCCCTTCCAGGACGGTGTCAGCCGCAAGGTCGGACTTCGCCCGCCCGACGACCTCAGTGCAGGCGTAGCGCGACTGGAAGTCCGCGTTGCGGTTCAGGACCGCTTCGCCGATCGACAGATGTGCCTCGATCGATGCGATGTGCCACGGCCGGAAAAGCACGTAGTACGGTCCCTTGCCGAGCTTCAGGTAGTCAAGCTCATGTGTCACCACGTCCGACTCCGACTTGACGATCGCGAAGACCCCGGGGGCGACGTCGCCGGTCACATACTCGACGACTGCGCCCTTCTCGAAAGACAGAATGCCGCCGTCGGCCTCCGGAATCAGCTGGGTTGCCAGGTCGGCCAGCATGATCTCCTGGCCGTGCATACCCTCCACCTCGACGGGCAGGTTCGTCGCGTTGGACAGCGCTGCCATCTCCAACTGCGTCTTGGTGCCGTCGGTGAACTCGGTGAGCATCCGCGGGCTCATCTTCTTCCGCACGGCCTCGGCCTCATTGTCGGCCGGAACGGAATGGATGATGTTGACGTTGTTCTTGCCCTTGCCCGCGCAAATGACGGTCAAGCCAAGGTCCTGGGCGTACTCGACAAGCTTTAGGCACTCGACCGGCTCATCCCCACGCATGATCGTATACACGGAGGAGCCCGCGTTGGCCATGCTGCTCAGCAGCACACCGACGGTGATGTCGGCCTCCACCGTCATCAGAGCCACATCCTTGCTGCGGGTGATGCAGGTGTAAGCGATCTGCGCCGCGATCTCCGGGATCCCGGAGACCTCGACGACGATGTCGACGGGGAGATCGGGCATCTGCAGCCCGTTGCTGATCACCGCGGCTTGGCCGGAGAGGATCGCTTCCGTCGCCGCTTCGAGATCGCGGTCCACCACGACGACGTCGTCGCGGCCCGCGTTACGCAGCGCGGACTCGGCCTTGTCGATGAGGATGTCGGCGACGGCGACGACGCTGAGGCCGGGCGCCTTCTGGATCGAGGCGACGAGGCCGGACCCCATCTGCCCGGCGCCGACGACGCCGACCTGGACCGGACGTCCCAACTTCTGCTGGCGCTCTAGGAGACCCTTGGTGTAGCCCATTTTCTCTCTTCTTTCTTGTGTGTGGAGGAGTTGGCAGGAGATTGCGCGCGGCGGCGTGTCAGCGGCGCGCGGAAGGTGTTCGAGGGCAGGCCGGCGGGTCCGCCGGGCTTGACCTGTTCCAGCGCCATGGCGACGGCGGCCTTGGTCGGCCTTCCCTTGATCCGGTCGACGGCGCCCTCAGCTGGGCCGAGCAGCGCCGGCACCGGACGGAAGCGGGCGAACACCGTCAGACCTGACAGTCTCGACGCCGTGACGATGTGGGCGGTTAGACGGTGAACCACCAGGATCACGATCGCCCCTCCGCGCCACGTGCGGCCCCGGCCGGAGACGAGCATCAGGTGCTCACCGCTGTGAACGCTCAGAAGCCGATTGAGTTCGCGCGCGTAGGCGCGCTGCTGCAGGTAAGTGAGGGCGATTCCGACCAGCATGACGCTGATCAGGATCGCGGGGAACTTCCAGTCCGGCATGTCAGGCCCCGCTGAACGAGATGACGCTCCCCACCTGCGGTGCAAGATAGCCAGGGCCACTCACCTTGATGGCGCCGGGCAGGAGGGCTTCCTCGGGCTGGTTCGCATAGAGAACGACGTGGCCTAGCGTGACCAGGTTCTCGCATGCCCGATCGCCCACCTGATCGACGGTGTAGTCAGTGCCGGCGAAGTGAAACGTATCGCCCGCCTGCAGAGGCCGCGCCAGGGGGGTGGCGCCCTCGTGAACGACGCTGAACTCGGCGAGGGCCTCTGGGACTGGCTGCCCGAAGAGGATGAGGACGCCGGCATCGATCATGTCGCCGGCACCGGACCCGACGAGGGTGACTTGTGTACTCCAGAGAGTGGTCGGCATGAGTATTTCCTTTCTCAAAGATGTCTGGGAGGGTGGTGGGCTAGACCAACAGGAACGACACCAAGTAGGCGATGGCGACAGCCAGTGGCGACGTCACCATGCGGGTGAACAGGACGGCGGACACGCCGACCGAAACCGTCTCCGGCTTTGCCTCGCCCAACGAAAGGCCCACGGGGATGAAGTCAGCACCCACCTGGCCGTCGATGGCGAACAGCGTTGGGAGCGCATACTGAACGGGCAACACGCCGGCCCCGATTTGGGTACCCATCAGGACGCCGACGACCTGGGCGATCGCGGCGCCTGGTCCGAGGATCGGGGACAGCAGCGGGATGGCCACGATGAAGCCGAGAAGGAGAAGCCCGAGCGGGTTGCCTGCGAGGGGCGCCACCCAGTTGGCCAGCACCTTCGAGACGCCGGTGAAGTTCACGATGCCGATCAGCAAGGCGACATAGGCCATGAACGGCAGCACGGTCTGCATGATGATCTGCAGCGCTTGGCGTCCAGAGGACAGCAGGGTGTTGATCACGTAACCGATGAAGTTGCCGAAGCGGACCACGAGCGACATGAAGCCGCCCCTCTCGGCCTGAGCCTGGCTCACCGTCTTCGGACGCGCCTCTGTGGACGTGGCTGCCGCCGTCCCGCCGACGGCAGCCTGCGCGGATGCCGAGGGCGCCACCGCACGTGCATCGTCAGCGCTCGCGAGAGTGATCTGCTTCACGCCGACATCGGAGACGAAGATGTCTGCCGTGATGAACTGGGCCAGCGGACCGGTCGGCGATCCCGGGAAGACATCCACGGTGGGTATGCGCTTCTTCGGGTACACGCCGATCCGCGCGGTCCCGCCGCAGTTGATGACAACGGCAAGTACCTGCGCGTCCTCGACGTGATTGTTGAAGCCGTCGATAGCCTCACCACCGCAGAGGTCCGCCATCTTCTGCGCGACGGGATGGATGCCGCCGCCCGTGACCGAGAGGATCACGTTCTTCTCGGCGGTGGGGGTCAGTACGAGGCCGTCGCCCCAGCCGCCGGAGCCTTTCACTACCTGAATCGTCTCGTAACTCATTCTGCAACCCCCTGAATGCGGCCAGCGGCATACGCCTCGTCGTATCGCTTGAAGGTGTCTCGGTGACCGCCTCTCTTGATGAGATATCCCGTCATCCACTGCGTCGCGATGCCGCGGATGAGGATGACGACGAGACCGGTGAGGAAGTAGAGGATCGCCAACGTGGCGTACTTCTCGGGGGCGGCGGTCATGACGCCAGCAGAGACGCCGGCCCAGACGAAGATCTCGCCCGCGTTGGCGTGCGGGAAGAGCGCCGTGATCGGGTGGCAGAAGGACACCGCGGCGTCGTAAAAGGCAGGCTTGTAACGCTCCGGCAGGAAACGGCCGAAGGTGTAGGCCATCGGATTCGTCAGCAGCAGCATGGCAAGGAACGGCATGATCGTGTATCGGGTGAGGGCCCATCGGCCCGCCCACTTCACGGCGCGGGTAACCCGCTCTTCGCCGATCCAGGTGGTCACGGCGTACATTGCCGTCAGCATGACCATGAGCAGGGGCACGATGCCGGTTACCAGGCCGGTGAACGAGGCTGCCGCCTCGTTGAACAGTCCGATGAAGTGTTCGGCGAACCAGGTGATGGCGCGCATCACGGGGTGATCTCCCATGGGGACTCCTATGTCTTGGTTGGGTGTGATGGAAAACTGGTATTCGTCGCCCGGCTCAAACGACCAGGACTCCTTCCTCTAGCCGAGTCGTGCACTCGTCGGACCGCTCGTCGGCAGGGGGCTTCCCCGAAGATCCGACGGCTGCGGTTTCCAGCGCGGGAGTGGAGGATTTACTCCCCGATGACGGTGACCTGGCACTTGCGCGTGCGCTCACGCGCGCGATCCCAGTCGACGAAAAAGATGTAGCCCGTGATGCCGAAGGCCAGGGAGCCGTCTACGACCGGGAAAACTTGGCTGCTCCCCATCAGGTTCGCCTTCAGGTGAGCATCGGCATTGAGTAGCTGGCTGCGGTCACCGCCAGGCAGATATTCCCTCGCGGACGGCCAGCTTTCCACCGCGAGGAAGTGTTCCTCGCCGGGGTAGTGGTAGCCGTGGGCGGGGGGGAACTCGCGCTGCTCGGGGACGATCTTGCCCAGCGCGGTGTCGAGGTCGTGCTGGAGGAAGTCCGTGCCATCGGGCAGCAGATCGTGGGCCCACTCGTCGTAGTAGACGGAGCAGGTCGTGTGCGGGGACATCACGGCGCAGATGCCGTTGCTAATCCCACTGTCGGTCACCGCCTGACGAACCTCGTCAGTGACGTCGATGAAGCTCGGGGTGCCGCCGTGCGAGGTGAGCGAAAGCGTGGCGTGGAATACGGTCATGGTTCCTCTGGTTCCTAACTACTTGCGCCCGGCGAGGATGTCGACGAAGCGCTCGACGTCGGCTTCGACGCCCTTGCGTGCTGCGGCGGCCAGGTTGGAGAACAGAATCACGTTCTCGTCATCGATCAGCGGCAGCACCGCGTCGTAGGCCGCCTTCGCGGCGTAGGTGTAGTAGTTGATCTTGCGCACGCCGTTGCGCACGCTCTCCCGGTACTCCTCGTCGGTGAGCCCGGAGCCGCCGTGCATCACGATCGGTACGCCCGTGGTGGCGCGCAGCTTCGCAATCAGGTCATAGCGCAGCTGAGGCTTCTGCCGGTAGACGCCGTGCACGGTGCCAAAGGACGCAGCCAGGCAGGTGACTCCCGTCGCGGCCACAAAGTCACGCGCAACGTCAGGGTCGGTGTAGAGCGACTCGTCGGCCACACCCTGGGAGGGATCACCATTCTCGTTGCCGGTCATCATCCCGATCTCACCCTCGACGCCGATGCCGAACTCATTGGCCAGTTCGACAACCTCGCGGGTCACCCGCACGTTGTCCTCGTAGTTGCGATGGGAGCCGTCGATCATGCAGGAGTTGAACCCGATGTCGAGGCCCTTCTTGATGTAGTCGATGTCGTCGCCGTGATCGACATGCAGCACGAACGGCGCTGACGAGCGCTCAGCCAGCGCTACCATGGCCGGCCCCATGTCCTCGATGCTGACGATGCCCTCGTGGACCTGCGCGAACTGCAGGATAATCGGCACACCGGTGCGCTCGCCGACGTCGATGGTGGCGAGTAGCGCCTCGAAGAAGGGGGTGTTCACGGCGGCGAGGCCGACGTCGTTTTTTTCGGCGTAGTCGAGGGCTTCGCCCAATCCGATAAGCATGGCTCGTGTCCTTTCAGGCTTGGTTCTTGTGGTTCGAGATCGCGGTGAACATCTCGGTGAGGATGATGCGCCAGTCGGGATGGGCGACGATGCCGCTGGTGCCACCTGAGCCGTCCGCGCCCTGCGCGAGCACGCGCGCCACGTCCTCGCCGGTGGAGACGCCTGCCGCCTGGATGACGAGGATCGACGGGTCAACCTCTTTGACGATGCGCGTGGTCCGCTCGATGTAGTCGCCAGCGTCCATGCGTCCAGTGCCGATATTCGCGGTCGGCTCGCAGATCATGACGTCAGGCCCCATACCCGCGATCGCCTTGCATTGTGCGTCGGAATCCGCGCAGACGATGGTCGCGAGACCCACCTCGCGCGCGCGTTCCATCGTGGCGTCGAGCACCGCGAGGGTCAGCGGGTGTTCTGCGTGGTTCAGCACGACGGCCGCCGCACCGGCATCGCGCAGGGAATCGGGCAGGATGTGCCCCATTCCCCGCCCCTTGCCGATGGGGTCCATGTGCTGCGCCGTCACGGTCAGGTGGGTTGTGGCGTCGGCGACTGACCTCAGATCGACGTGCTGGGCCGTGAAGATCACGTCGACGCCGAACGACGCGGCGAGCTCATCCGTGAGCCGCGCCAACGCAAGGGTTTCCTCACTGCCCAGGTAGGCCTTGGGGTTCACGATCAAGAAGGGTGGCTGGACCACATGTCGTCTACTCATACTGCCCTCATCTCCACGATTCGCACATAATTGCTTACATGCGTACGTTATTGCTGATAGGCAGATCGTGACACACGGACCGACCGTGAAGCAAGGAATTGCTTCACATATGCACGTATGTGCTGATGGGCGTCAGCGTGGTCGCTTCGTCACACACAGACGGCGGCCCGATTCCCAGGGGTGACGTCGATGACGTGGGCACACGTCACGAAGCCCGCGCCGCCCAGACGGCAACAAAAAAAGTGGCCGCTCTCTACAGAGAGCGGCCACCTTTGATCGTGTTGTTCGGCGAGGGCCTCAGCCCGATGTGCGCCTCAGGAGGCGAGCACCTCGTCGAGCATGATCTCCGCCTTGTCCTCCTCGACCTTTTCGGCGAGCGCCAATTCGGCGACCAGAATGGCGCGCGCCTTGGCCAGCATTCGCTTCTCGCCGGCCGAGAGGCCCTTGTCGCGGTCGCGGCGCCACAGGTCGCGGACGACCTCGGACACCTTGATCACGTTGCCGGAGTGGAGCTTCTCCATGTTCGCCTTGAAGCGGCGCGACCAGTTGGCCGGCTCCTCCGTGTGCTCGGCGCGCAGCACCGCGAACACGCGCTCCAGCCCGTCCGCGTCGACCACGTCACGTACACCCACCAGATCCAGGTTGCAGGCGGGCACCTTGATCACCAAGTCGTTTTGGCCGATTACGCGCAATACGAGGAAGAGCTTGTCCTCACCCTTGATGGTCCGGTTTTCGATGTCCTCGATGACAGCCGTCCCATGATTGGGGTAAACAACCGTCTCACCGATCGAAAAAGTCATACTCATTGACCCCTTTCCAAGAATCAATTCTAGCAGGTGGGCCAGCTGGGGCCCAGGCGTGCTCAGTGGGGGAGACGCCCCGCGCTCCGGCCTGTCCCCGACCCGCCGCGGTCCGCCCCTGCAGAACGCCTCGCACGAGGGCGCGCAAGTGGTTAGTATGTCCACACTTGACCGACATGCCCTCGGAGGACACATGAGCAAGCCCATGCGCCGCGCCGCGGCCATCGTCGCGACCGCTGCGCTCGCGGTCTCCCTCAGCGCATGCACGGGCGGACGCTGGGAGCCGGAGGCTCCCCCGGCGGCAGGAACACAGACCGACGCCGCTGACGGCGCCATCAAGCTGCGCAACTTCGTCGTCATCTCCGACATGGGTGGCGAAGCCATCCTCGTGGGCGGCATCACCTCCCGTGACGCGGCAAACGAAGTCACCGCGATCGGGATCACCGCGCAGGCTGCGGACGGCTCATTCGGCGCGGAGCAGGTCGTCGACTTCTCCGAGCAGATCCCCAGGGGTCAGACCATCACGCTCGACGGCTCACGCACCAAGTTCACCGACCCCGACCTGATCCTCGGGCGACTGGCCGGCGTCACCGTCGGGTTCGCCGACGGTCAGACCGCAAGCCTCCAGGTGCCCGTGTACGCATCGGATCACCCGGACTTCGCCGAGGCCTGGAACAGCGTCTGGGCCTGAGGCTCGCGGGCTTGGCGCTTCTGGCGGCGAGTGCAACGACGCAGACGTCGCGCCCGGGCGCTGCGCAGGAGGCAACCCTCCCTTTCGCAACAACCCCTAGCTTCGCTAGCCCTCGAACTTGTAGCCCAGGCCGCGCACGGTGACGAGCCGACGCGGTTGGGCCGGGTCATCCTCGATCTTCGCCCGCAGGCGCTTCACGTGGACATCCAGCGTCTTGGTGTCGCCGACGTAGTTGGACCCCCAGATCCGATCGATCAGCTGGCCTCTTGTCATCACGCGCCCCGCGTTGCGCAGCAGCAACTCCAGGAGTTCGAACTCGCGCAGCGCGAGCCGCACCTCCCGGCCGTCGACCTGAACCTCGTGACGCTCGACGTCGAGGCGCACGCCGGACACCTCGACGACCTCGGGAAGCAGCGCCTGGTCCTGGCCCCTGCGTAGCACCGCCCGAATGCGGGCGACGAGCTCGCGGTGACTGAACGGCTTGGTGACATAGTCGTCGGCACCCAGCTCAAGACCGACGACCTTGTCGATCTCCGAGTCGCGTGCGGTGACCATGACGATCCCGACGTTGCCGCGCGCCCGTAGCTGCCTGCACACCTCGGTGCCGGGCATGCCGGGCATCATCACGTCCAGCAGCACGAGGTCTGCGCCGTGCTTGTCGAAGAGCGCGAGGCCCTGGGCCCCGTCGGCGGCCTCGAGCACCTCGAAGCCCTCCTTGCGGAGCATGAACCCCGTCGCGTCGCGGTAGGACTCCTCGTCCTCGATGATCAGAATCCGTGCCACGTCACTCCTCGTCTTCCAGATCGTCATGGGCGCCCAGGTAGGCGGGCAGGCTGAGCGTAAAGGTCGATCCCTGGCCCGGGCGTGACCACACCCGGATCTCCCCGCCGTGCGAGACGGCGATGTGCCGCACGATGGAAAGGCCGAGGCCCGTGCCGCCGCTCTCGCGCGAGCGGCCGTAGTCGACGCGGAAGAACCGCTCGAAGATGCGGTCCTGATCCTCCGGCCTGATGCCGATGCCGTTGTCGGACACCTTCACCTCGGCGTGCTCACCCTCGACGGTGAGGCTGATCGTCACGCGGGCGCGCTCTCCGGAGTAGCTGATGGCGTTCTGCACGAGGTTGGCGACGGCGTCGGCGAGTTGCCAGCGGTCTCCGAGGACCCGGGCGTCGGCCGCGCGGGCGATGATCACGCTGACCTCGCGCTGGGCCGCGCGCTCCCGCGAACGGGAGACGGCCTCATCGATCACCTCGGACAACTCCACGATCTCGTGCGCCAGCATCGGGTTCTCGGTCTGGAGGCGGCTGAGGTCGATGATCTGGTTGGTCAGCTCCGCGAGCCGCGCGGTCTCGCGCTGCAGGCGTCCGGCGAACCGTTCTACCGCCTCGGGGTCGTCCTTGGCCGCCTCGACGGCCTCGGACAGCACGCTGATCGCGCCGATGGGGGTCTTCAGCTCGTGCGAGATGTTGGCGACGAAGTCGCGCCGCACCGCTTCCACGCGCTTCGCGGCGGACTCGTCGACCGCGAAGACCAGCACGTCCTCGTCGTCCATGGCGGAGACGCGCACGGTCAGCTCCAACGCGTCCATGCCCGGTTGGCGCTCGCGGATCACGGCGCCGTCATAGGCGATGCCCGACGTCCGCACCGCGCGAACGACGTCGAGCAGCTCCGTGAAGCCGACCCTTGTGCCCCTGACGAGGCCCATCGTCTCCCCTGGTTCGTTGACGACGAGGATCTCGTCATGGGGCCCGACGAGCAGCGCGCCCGTCTGCATGAGTTCCAGAACCTGCCGCAGCTCGGCGGAGACACGCGCCTCCGCCCGCTGCGTCTCGATCTGACGCAGACCCTCGCGGCCGCGGTGGATGAGATACGCGAACAGGCAGCCGAGAAGGGCAATGCCGGCCCCGATGAGGCCGGCGACGGCTGGATGCATGCCGCCATCATAGGCACCCGTCGGATGCCGCGGGGTTGTCCGTCGGCACCCCTCCACCCGCTTCGCGAAGACTTCACCGGGCGTTCACCGACGGTTCATGAGGGGGCAACGGCCGCGTCCCCAACCGGGCCTAGCCTCGGGGGAGACAAGTGAGCAACTAGACTCTTTCGCGACCCAGAACCCAAGGAGGGTTACCCGCATATGCGCACTAGCTACCACGAGGAGTTGGATGCGATCATCGACAGTCTCGTCCACATGGCCGAACTCGTCGAGACCGCGATCAAGGAGGGCTCCGAGTCGCTGCTGACCGCCGACCTGGCTCGCGCGGAGGCCGTCGTCACCAACGACGGCGAGCTGGACCGGATCCACGAGGAGATGGAGTACAAGTGCCTCTCCCTCCTCGCGCTGCAGGCGCCCGTCGCCGGTGAGCTTCGCACGATCGTCTCCGCCATCCGGGTGGTGTTCGAACTGGCCCGCATGGGCGACCTCGCTGCGCACGTGGCGAAGATCGCGCGGCTGCGCTATCCGGCCCACGCCGTGCCCGAGGAGTTCGAGCCGAGCTTCCGCGAGATGGCCTTGATCGCCACGGAGATCATCGACCTGGCCCGCATCTCGCTGAAGGACCGCGACGCCAAGGAGGCCCACCGCCTCGCAGACATCGACTCCCGGATGGATGAGCTCCGCCGGGAGCAGTTCACCCGGATGCTCCGCAAGGACTCCGACATCACAATCGAGGGTGCTGTCGACGTCGCGCTACTCGGCCGCTACTTCGAGCGCTTCGCAGACCATGCCGTCGCCGTCGGGCGGCGCGTGATCTACATCATCACCGGCGAGGTGCCCGAGGGCGAGGACTGGCCGAACGCCTGACACCGGGACGCGCCGTTCCCGCTCGGCGAGCCTGCCGGGGCCGGGGGTAGAGTGCTGGGAGGGCGCCGTACGGCGCCCTCCATCTCGTAAGGGGTCGATTCCATATGAAGCCGTTCACCCGCCGAAGCTTCGTCACGTTGTCGGTGGCCGCGCTCGCAGCCGCCGGCTGCGCGCCTGCGGGCCTGGCGATGCCCGGCACCGGTTCGAAGACCCCCACGTCCGCGACGACCACCGCCACTCCCCCGACGACCGCGGCCCCCGCGTCGCCGACGTCCACCCCGTCGGTCTCCGAGACCCCCTCTTCTCCCGCGACCACCCCGTCGGCACCGGAGACGACCACGTCGCCCGAGCCCCCGGTGAACCCCGACGTGCTGATCCCGGGCAAGAACCACATCGGCGCCGCCGCCGAGTACGTCTATTCGGCGAAGCAGGTGCAGCGCTGGCTGCAGGGCAAGGACGCGCCGCCGAAGAAAAAGAAGATCGTCTTCCTGACCTTCGACGACGGCCCCAACCACCAGACGACGCCGATCATCCTCGATGCACTGAAGGACGCGGGCGTGCACGCCACGTTCTATGTCGTCGGCTCCATGTTGAACGATGCCCCCGAGCTGCTGCAACGCGAGATCGCGGAGGGCCACTCGATCAACCTGCACAGCTGGTCGCACGACTACTCGCACCTGTACCCGGGACGCTCGGCGAACGCCAAGCGGATCGAGGAGGAGTATCTCAAGACGCTGGCGAAGGTGCGCGAGATCCTCGGCGACGACTTCAACACCGAGGGCTGGCGCTACCCCGGCGGCCACATGTCCTGGAACAACATGAAGCCCGCGGACAAGGCGTTGGCGAAGCATGGCGTCGCCTGGGTCGACTGGAACGCCGACACCGCCGACAGCGCCCCAAAGAGCCGTCGCCCCTCCACCATCGACCAGCTGGTGGCCAACGCGACGATGCCCATCCGCGCCGGCTACCACGTCGCCGTCGTTCTTGGCCACGACACCCCCGACAAGAGCCTGACCGCCAAGTCCACCCCCGCGATGATCAAGGCGTACAAGAAGGCCGGGTATACCTTCGGCGTGATCAGCTAGCGCTGTAGGGTGCTCTCATGACCGCGAAGTTGATCCTCCTCCGCCACGGCGAGAGCGAGTGGAATGCCAAGAACCTGTTCACTGGCTGGGTTGATGTCGACATCAACGAGAAGGGCATCGAGGAGGCCAAGCGGGGCGCAGAGCTCCTTAAGGCCGAGAATCTGCTCCCGGATGTGCTGCACACCTCGCTGCAGCGCCGCGCCATCCACACCGCCTACCTGGCCCTGGACGGGTGCGACCGGCACTGGATTCCGGTGCGCCGCCATTGGCGCCTGAACGAGCGCCACTACGGCGCGCTGCAGGGCAAGAACAAGGCCCAGACGCTTGAGCAGTACGGCGAGGAGCAGTTCATGCTGTGGCGCCGCAGCTACGACACCCCGCCGCCGCCGATCGACATCGACGATGAGTACAGCCAGTGGTACGACCCGCGCTACGCGGACATCCCCGAGGACGCGCGTCCCCGTACGGAGTGCCTGAAGGACGTCGTCGCGCGCATGCTGCCGTACTGGGAGGCGCACATCGTCCCGGATCTAGCCGAGGGCAAGACGGTGCTGATCACGGCACACGGCAACTCGCTGCGCGCGCTGGTCAAGCACCTCGACGGCATCTCCGACGCCGACATCGCCGGCCTGAACATCCCCACGGGCATCCCGCTGTACTACGAGCTGGACGAGGACTTCACGCCGGTGACGCCGGGCGGCCGCTACCTCGATCCCGACGCTGCAGCAGCGGCCATCGAGGCCGTGAAGAACCAGGGCAAGAAGAAGTAGCCCCCTGCCCCACGATGCACAAAGACCCCGGCCAGTTGGCCGGGGTCTTTCGCTGTCCCTCTTACGGCTGCTTGTGGGTGCGGCCGCGGAGCCGGTCGCGCCAGGTGGCGTGCTCCGCCTCGGTTTCGTCGACGACATGCACCTTGTCCTTGGTGCGGTTGCGGGCCAGCGCACGGAAGAGCGCCGCGGAGGCCATCGACTCGGTGGCCACCTGGTGGCCGTCGTCGGTCGCCCAGGCGATCTCGGTGGGCGCGCGCTCGCCGGTGCGCAGGTCGATCAGGTCGCCGAGATAGCGCAGGATGACGGCGAGCGACGCGGCGACGGGCACGGCGAGGAACGCGCCGACGATGCCCGCCCAGGAGCCGCCGAGCATGACCGCGAGGAGGACGACGACGGGGTGCAGCTGCATGACGCGCGACTGCAGCAGCGGCTGCAAGATGTTGCCCTCGAGCTGCTGGACGAGGAGGATGAGGCCCAGCACGAGCAGCGCCGTGGTCAACCCGTTGGAGACGAGTCCGATCAGAACCGCGATCGTACCCACCGTCACGGCACCGACGATCGGAATGAAGCCGCCGAGGAACGTCAGCACCGTGATGGGCAGCGCGAGGGGCACCCCGAGCAGCGCGAGGCCGAGGCCGATGAACACGGCGTCGACGAAGCTGACGATGGCCTGCGTGCTGATGTAGCCGGAGAGCGTCTGCCACAGTCTGGTCAGCAGTTCGCCGGCGTGGAAGCCGGCGCGGCGGCCGACCATCTTGCGGGTGAAGCCGAGGAACTGGTGGCCGTCCTTCAGGAAGAAGAAGGTGAGGACGAGAGTCAGCAGGCCGGTGACCGCGCCGGAGCCGATGCTCCCGCCGAAGCTGAGCGCTTGGCCGAGCAGGTTGCCGCTGTGGGTCTGCAGGTAGTTGAGTCCCTGGTCGACCCACTCGTAGAGCTTGTCGTCGCTGATGTTCAGCGGTGGCCCCGCGGCCCAGACCTTGAGCTGTTGGATGCCCTCCTGGGCTTGCGACCATAGCTGGGGCCACTGCTTGACAACGCTGGGTGCGATGGCGCTGACCAGGCCGACGACAACGGCGATGCCGCCGAGCAGCCCGATCGCCGCGCCGAGCGCGTACGGCACGCCCCTGCGTTTGAGCCAGGCGACCACCGGCCACAGCACCGACGTGATGAGCAGGGCGAGCACGATGGGGAGGATCGCTCCCCACAGCTTCCCCGTCACCAGGCCGACGACGACGACGGCGGCGGCGAACAGCAGGAACCGGCCGCACCACGCGGCCAGAGACCGCGCGCCGGCGCCGATCACGTCGGCCCTGTCGACGGGCTCGTCCGGGTCGGGAGCGGGAAGGGCCTCGAGCGTCGACTCGTCGAGACCCTGTTCGGGCTCCACGAACGCGTCGGGCCGCTCGGGTTGCGGCTGGGTCGAGTCGTCGGTCACGCGGCCTCCTCAGAGCGTGCAGTGCGGACGCCAAGAGCCTACCCGTGCCCTCCTACCCGAGCACCGCGCGCGCCGCGGCGACGTCGTCGTCGATCCTTTCGACGAGGGCGTCCAGCCTTCGCTGCCCCTCCGCATTGAGCTCGGCAAACGGCGCCCGACAGGGGCCGAGATCAATGCCGGTGAGCCGTGACTCGACCCATTTGGCCGCCGGGAAGACGCTCACGGCGACAAGCTCCTCGATCACGTCGTTGATCCTGCGCTGGAACGCCTGGGCTAGGGGAAGGTCCCCGGCTCGGACGAGCGCACGCACGGCCTTGAAGCAATCGGTCTGGAGGCTGATTGTCGTGCCGATCGAACCGGTAGCACCAGCGTGAACCGCCCCGGGTTTGGTGGAGGGTCTTGACCGCTTCAGGAGAGTGGAGTCATGCCTGCACCAAGGAAGTACAACGACGAGTTGCGTGAGCGTGCGGTCCGCACGGTCAACGAGACGATCAGGGAGAACCCGGGGATGCCGGTCAAGCGCGCCTGCAACCAGGTGGGCGAGCAGCTGGGATCCCGGGATCGACGCTGCGGAACTGGCTGCAGGCCCCCGGGCTGGGGGTCGGGTCGTCGGCGGTGGAGACCGATCCGCATGCTCGGCTCGTGCAGCTGGAGAAGGAGAACCGGGAGCTCCGTCGAGCGAACGCGATACTGAGGTCGGCCTCGGCTTTCTTCGCGGCGGAGCTCGACCGCCCCTCTCCACGTTGATCAACTACATCGATCAGCACAAGGACCGCTTCGGGGTCGAGCCGATCTGCGCCGTGCTCACACAAGCCGGCGCCCAGATCGCCCCGAGCACCTACTACGCGGCCAAGAAGCGCTCACCGTCGCAGCGGGCGCTGGCCGACGCGGCGCTGGATGAGCGCATCCAAGCGACCTACCAGGCGAACTACCAGGTCTACGGGGTGATGAAGATGTGGAAGGTCCTCAACCGGCAGGAGGTCCGAGACGAGCACGGCCGGACCACCGGGGTCCACTATCCACCGGTGGCCCGGTGCACCGTGGCCCGCCGTATGAGGGCGTTGGGTCTGACCGGAGCGGTCGCCGGTGATCACAAGCGGCCCCGCACGACCCTACCGGCCAAGGACGCCCATCCGGCAGACCAACTCAACCGCGACTTCACGTCCCCGGCGCCGGACAACCGGTGGGTCGCTGACATCACCTACGTGCCAACATGGGCCGGGTTCGTCTACGTGGCGTTCGTGATGGACCTGTTCTCCCGCAGGATCGTCGGCTGGCGGGTCTCCGGATCACTGCACACCGACCTGGCCCTGGACGCCCTCGAGCAGGCCATCTGGCAGCGGCAGCGCGACGGGCGGGTGCTGTCGGGTCTGGTCCACCACGCCGACCGCGGCGTCCAGTATCGAGCGATCCGCTACACCGAACGGTTGGAGGAACTCGGAATCGTCGCCTCGGTCGGGTCCAAGGGCGATTCCTACGACAACGCCGCCGCCGAGGCGTTGAACCGTGTCTTCAAGACCGAGCTGATCCGGCGTCGAGGGCCGTGGCGCACTCTTGAGCACGTCGAGTTGGAAGTTCTCCGATGGGTCGACTGGTACAACACGGCCCGGCCACACACCTGGTGCGACTACCTCGCACCCGCCGCATACGAGCACGCCTACGATGCTGCTCAGAACCCTTCCGCGGCGACCGCCGCCGAAGAACACACAACTCTCCACTAAACCCGGGGTGGTTCACTCGTTGAAGCCCTTGGCAAGGTTGGTCCAGGTGGGGTCCGTAGCGTCGTCCTGCCAGAGCCAGTAGACGACCTCCGTCGTCCCTCCGCCGCTGCCGCCACCGGGGGCGCCGCCCTGTTCTCCGCCGCAGGCTGCCAGGGTTAGGCCAGCCGTGACGCCGAGCGCGCCGCCGATAAAGCTCCGTCGCTTCATGAGGTCTCCTTGTGAGATGAGTTGTGTGATGTGGTGCAGGGATCGACTAGTTCGATGCCTGCCGGTTCTTGTTCCGAAGCCGACTCGGCACGACCCGTCGTCGAACTCCGTAGAAATGCGTGTCCAGCTCGTAGCGAGCGTGATTGAAGTCGCCGGCCTCGATCGCATCGATGATGGCCGTGTGCATGGCCGCCACCTCCGGATCGATGGCGACGTCGGGTCCGGGCCCTTCGACGACCTCGAGCAACGTCCAGAAGGCGCCGAGGATGCCCTCGAGGGTCGAGTTGCGCAGGGGCGCGAACAGGCTGAGGTGGAACTGCTGATCCAGCTCGGCGAACGAGCGGCCCTGCGCCGCCCTATCCTCCATCTCGTGAGCGATCTCGCGGATCTCCGCTCTGCTGGCCGGGGTGTGCAGCGGCATCACCTTGGCGAGCAGGGACGTCTCCAACGCCTGACGGACGACGAGCAGCTCCGCAACCGTCGTCCGAGGCGCCCCCGTCAGCTCCGCGCTGGTGGCGACGAGCGACCCGAGATCGGTCCCCACCCAGCGACGCCGGGCGCCCTGGCGCGAGCTGATCGCCCCGAACGCCTCGAGCACCCCGAGGGCCTCCCGAAGCTGCTGCCGCCCGATGCCGAGCTCGGCCATCAAGGCCGACTCGCTGGGCAGCAGGGCACCCGCCTTCGTCCCACCCTCCCGGAGACGCGCGGCGAGCCGCACGACAAGACCGTCGTGACTCAGCTTGTCGGACATGTTCTCCTCCAGTCGGCTGTCTGAAACGCGAAGCATCGATGCTCTTCAGCAAGCTTCTGCCAGGAGCCTCAAGAGGTCAACGGCGCTTGTCAGACAAGATTGGGCAAGATGTCTGCTAAGTGCCCGAGGGCGGTCCTGGCTACCGCGGCACCCGATCCGCCTTCACCCGCGGTGCCGGGGTGAGTGGAGCGCGTTCGGCCAGACCTCGCAGGAGCGCGGATCGGCGGATCCGGGGCGAGGGAGATCCCCCGATCCCTCCGAAGATCGGTGACCTCGCGACCGCCCCGTGGGCTGATAATCTGCCGACACCAGCACGCCGACCGGAGGGAGCCAACGATGATCTCGGACCTGTGGCTGACGATCGACATCATCCTCGTCGTGTACTGGCTGGCCGTTGCCGTGCTCATCGTCGCCGAGGACAGGGACCCGACGGCGGCGCTCGGCTGGCTACTTGTGCTGATCGCCCTCCCCGGCGCCGGCCTCGTGCTCTACTTCTTCTTCGGCCGCAACTGGCCCGTCATCGCGCAACGGTCCAAGAAGGTGCAGCACACCCGGGCGACCGCGCGGCGCTTCATGGAGCCCTACTACGAACGCCACGACCAAGCCCTTCCCCAGCTCGAGGCGCGGCACCCTGAGAGCTGGACCCTGCACAACGCCAACCTGATCAGGAACCTCGCCGAGACGCCGCCGATGACCGTGCGCACCTTGGACATCTACGAACACGGCGACGAGTACTTCGACGTGCTGATCGCCGACCTCAAGGGCGCCCAGCGGTTCATCCACATCAGCTACTTCATCTGGAAGGACGACGTCCTCACCGACCGCATCACCGACGTCCTCGTCGAGCGGCTGAACGCGGGCGTCGAGGTCCGAGTCCTCAACGACTGGTTCGGCTCCGCTCCCTTCAGCCGTCGGACGACGAAGCGGCTGCGCGACGCCGGCGCGATCGTCAAGTTCGACATGACCGGCATCTCGAAGGTCAACTACCGCAACCACCGTAAGATCACCGTCGTCGATGCCGAGATCGGCCACACCGGCGGGTTCAACGTCGCTCAGGAGTACATCGATGGCGGGAAGCGATTCCCCGCCTGGCGCGACACCGGCCTGCGCATGACCGGCCCGGGCGTCGCCGACCTGGAGAAACTGTTCGACGTGCGGTGGCTAGAGGTCGACGGAGAGGACCTTTTCCACGAGCGCTACTATCCTGACCCGTCGTTGCCGTCCGGCGACATCATCGTCCAGACCGTGCACCACGGCTTCGACGACCCCTGGTTGACCGTCGCCCGGGCGCACGAGGTGGCGATCACCGGCGCGAAGGACCGGGTTCTCATCCAGTCCCCCTACTTCGTTCCCGATCCGGAGATGCTCCAGGCCATCACCAACGCCGCCGCCGGCGGGGTGCGGGTGGACCTGATGCTGACCGGTTGGCTGGACAAGAACCTCCCGTGGTACGCGGCAGAGACCTACTTCGAGAAGCTGTTGAAGGCGGGCGTCAACATCTACCGCTGGAACAAGGGGTTCTTCCACGCGAAGTCGCTCACCGTCGACGGCAAGGCCACGAGCATCGGCACGCTCAACCTCGACATCCGCAGCCTGCGCCTCCACAAGGAGCTCATGGTGTGGATCTACGACGAGGATGCCGCCCGCCGCTCCGAGGAGATCTTCGAGGAGGACCTCAAGGAGTGTGTCCCCCTTACCCTCGACGATGTCCACAGCTGGGGGTGGGCGCGCCGCTTCCGCAACTCCGCGGCCCGGCTCCTTTCGAACCTGCTGTGACCCACCCCCGGACCTGCGCGTGAACCGACGGGACGGCCTGACCGCGCTGCGGGACGCGTTCCTCACCCGGCCGCACGCCGTCTTCAGCGGCACGGCCATAGAGGACCTGCCCCTCGATCCCGTCCTCGTCCGACGGACGGCACACTCCCAACGGCTCGCGGCCCTGGGGCCGCGGGAGGTTCGTGAGGTCACTCCTGATCTGCTCCTCGACCCGGAAGACCTCGCTCGCGCCGCACGTGCATCGCTGACCGGCGGCTGCCTGCTCTGGGTGATAGCGGTCGCCGACGAAGACACCCTCCACACGCTCCACGCCGCCCTTCCGGGCGCGCTCTCGCCGCTCGGTCCGCACGCCGCGGACGGCCGCCGCGCCTATGGGCTCACCCCGTCGGGAGCGGCCCGCCGGGTCCTCGACACCAACCCCGAGCAGGCCGCTGCCTTCCGAGGCGCCAACATCACAGGCTTCCCACCCGACATCGTCACCCGGCTGACGGAGCTGAACGTGCCGACGTGGCGTCGCTCCCCACTCTCCCGGCTCATCCGCAACCCGCAGCTCTACGTGTACCTCGTTGTGTTCATCTACTCGGCGCTGCGGGCGCTGCCTTTGGTGTTCGTCGAGCAGTTCCATGGCAGCATCGCGGTGCTCTGGCTGATCGACGTGCTGACCGCCATTCCGTACACGTGGGGACTGATCGCCATGGTGACCGGCGCCACCCGGGGCCTCCGGCTTGCGGGTGCGGCGACCGCGATCGCCACGTTCGTCGCGCCGTACGTCTACTTCTGGACCCACGGCACGCACTACCCCCCGCACGTGCTCGTGGTGATCGCCGCGATGATCGTGTGCGGGCTGTGGATCGAGATCCGCAAGTTCAGGCAGGAACGCGGGCTCGAGCGCCGCTACTCCGCCGACGCAACTCGGCGACCGTGCGGATGACGCTGACGAGCATCAGCCAGCCGCCGCTCCCCCACCACACAGCCTGGACCAGCGGGTCGGCGTCGGGTCGTTGGACGATCAGCATCGCCGTCGTCACCGTCCAACAGAGCGTCGCCGCCACGTTGTAGCCCATCAGCCGCTTCACCCGGAACGGGTGAACGAAGGTGAGCGGCGCGATGGTGAGGACAGCGAGCGCGACGACGACCGTCACGTTGAACGCCGCGCCGGTTGCGGTCAGCCACAGCACCACCGCGACGATGTTCCAGGCGGCCGGAAAGCCCATGAAGTAGTAGTCGTCGGTCTTCAGTCCGGTGTTGCAGTAGCAGAACACCGACGACACGCACACAAGGACGAGCATCGTCGCGGCGAGCCAGGGCGGCCCCAACGGCAGATGGAGGTACATGAAGAGCGCGGGGATGAACGTCCAGGTCAGGTAGTCGACGATGTTGTCGAGCACCGCGCCGTCGAAGTGCGGGGCGTAGACCTTGACCTCGGCCTTGCGGGCGAGGGTCCCGTCGATGCCGTCGACGAGGAGCGCGATCCCCAGCCACAGCCACATCCACGCGACCTGCCCCTCGTGCAGCGCAAGGGCGGCGAGACACGCCCATACGACACCCGTCATGGTGAGCACGTGAACGGCCCACGCGCGGGCCACACGGGCGCGGTTGAGTGTCGGCATGGGGCGCATTCTGCCGCACCCCGCCCGCGTTCACAGAAACCACACAGGAAAGGGCCTGGTCCGGGTCTCATCCCCAGACCAGGCCCCGTGCGTTGGTCAGAGCTCGATCAATGCCTGTCCGCCCTGGACGGCGTCGCCGGGCGAGACAAGGACGGCGACGACCTTACCCGCCGCGGGGGCGGTGATCTCGGTCTCCATCTTCATGGCCTCGAGCACGAGCAGGACCTGCCCGGCCTCGATCTCGTCGCCGTCGGCCACGAGGATCCGGGCGACGGAGCCGGCCAGCGGCGCCACGACGGCGTTGCTGCTGACGGCCGACACGGACGCCTTCGTGGGGATCTGGTTCGAACCCCCGTTGACGCCGATGACGATCGGACCCAGTTGCGGACGCTCCTCCTGCTCCACCTCGACGTCGATTTCATACTCCGTCTGATTGACGGTCACCTTGAGCTTCATGCTTTTCCTTAGCGTACGTGCGGGACGGAGCGGTCATGGACGCGGCCGCGGGTGGCGGCGCCCCAGCGGTTCTGTTGGCCGAACCTGATGGCGCGGATCTTCGGCTTGTATCCGAAGTACGCCGCAAGCGCGGCGCCGATCGCAACCAGATCCTCCTCAGGGACCGCCTGCTGGGCCTCCAGCTTGGCGACCTTTGCCTCGAGACTCGAGACCTTCTCGGTGAGCGCCACGACGGCGTCGCGCAACTCCTTGAGCGTGGTGTCTTCCATGTCCGCCTCCGATCAGGCCGGCCCGAGGCCGTGCTTCTTGGCGGGACGCAGCTCGCGCTTGCTTGCCAGCAACTCCAGCGCCATGGCGATCTCGTGCCGGGTGTCGGCGGGGTCGATGATGTCGTCGACGAGTCCACGGCTGGCCGCCATGTACGGCGTCGAGAACGTCTCGCGGTACTCCTCCACCAGTTCGGCGCGCTTCGCGTCCTGGTCCTCAGCGGCCATGATCTCCCGGCGGAACACCACGTTCGCCGCGCCCTCGGCGCCCATGACGGCGATCTCCGCCGTCGGCCACGCGAACACCTTGTCGGCGCCCAGGTCCTTCGAGCACATCGCCAGGTAGGCGCCGCCGTAGGCCTTGCGGAGCACGACGGTGATCTTCGGAACCGTCGCCGCCGAGTACGCGTAGAGCATCTTCGCGCCGTGGCGGATGATGCCGTTGTGCTCCTGCGCGACGCCGGGAAGGAAGCCGGGGACGTCGACCAGGTTCACGATCGGGATGTTGAACGCGTTGCAGAAGCGGACGAACTTGCTCGCCTTGTCCGAGGAGTCGATGTCGAGCACACCGGACATGACGCTCGGCTGGTTCGCGATGATGCCGACGGTGCGTCCCACGACGCGGCCGAAGCCGACGACGATGTTGCGCGCCCAACCGGCCTGGACCTCAAGGAAGTCGGCATGGTCGACGATCTCGTGGATGACCTCGCGGACGTCGTAGCCCTTGTTCGACTCGACCGGGATGATCTCACGCAGCTTCGGGTTGGACTCCACCACATCGTCGGGATCGACGACCGGGGCATCCTCCGTGTTGTTCTGCGGTAGGAAGCTCAGCAGCTTCTGCGCGATCAGGATGGCCTGCTCGTCGTCGTCGGCCACGAAGTGCACGACGCCGGAGCGACCCATGTGCGCGTCCGCGCCACCGAGATCATCCTGGGTGACCTCCTCGCCCGTGACCTGCTTGATCACGCCCGGGCCCGTGATGAACATGTGGGCCTTGCGGGTCTGGATGATGAAGTCGGTCAGCGCTGGCGAGTAAGCCGCGCCACCGGCACAGGGGCCGGAGATGATCGAGATCTGCGGCACCGCGCCCGACAGGAGGACGTTGGCGTAGAACACCTTGCCGTAGCCGGACAGCGAGTCGATGCCCTCCTGGACGCGGGCACCGCCCGAGTCGTTGATGAAGACGAACGGCGTGCCGGTCATCAGGGAGGCCTTCAGCGCCTCGGTGACCTTGATCGAGTGGGCCTCGCCCGCCGAGCCACCCATGACCGTGAAGTCCTGGCTGGCGATGTGCACCGGACGACCGAACACCAGGCCGGAGCCGGTGATCACGCCGTCGGCCGGCATGTCGGCCTTGTCCATCCCGAAGGTCGTGGTGCGGTTGCGGCGGAACGCGCCGGTCTCCTGGAACGAGCCGTCATCGAGGAGCGCTGCCACGCGCTCGCGGGCAGTCAGCTTGCCCTGGGTGTGCTGCTTCTCGAGCTTTGCCTCGCCGCCGCCGCATTCGACCTTCGCGCGACGCTCGGCGAGCTGCTCGAGGCGCTCTTCCATCGTGTACTGGTGAGCCACTGGGTTCTCCTTAGACGGGCTCGACGGTGACGCTGTGCGCCTTGCCGCCGATGGTCACGTTGTAGTTGACGGGGACTTGGATGCCGGGCAGATTGCCTGCGGCCTTCGCGGCCTCAGCCGCCAGCTGGGCGGGGGTCTTGCCGACATTCTTCGGACCCTCGGCACGCGAGGCGAAGAACTTGGGCGCGACGCCCGGGAACATCGCGTTCGTGAGCACATCCTCCTCAGAGCCGTCGAAGCCCTCGAGCAGCGCGGCCGACTCGGCCAGCTGGTCCCACTCGGGCTGCAGCAGGTCGGCAGGGCGCTCCGTGATGGGCTCCTTCTTGGCCTGGGCCTTCGCCAGCTCGACGACCTCCTCATTGCGCTCACCGAGGCATTCGCCGTAGTAGCCGAGCATGAGGTCGGCGAACTCGCCGGTCATCACCTTGTAACGGCCCATCAGGACGTTGAAAACGGCCTGCGTGCCGACGATCTGCGACGACGGGGTGACGAGAGGCGGGTGACCGGCGTCGGCCTTGACCCGCGGCACCTCCTCCATCACCTCGCGGATGCGGTCCCCTGCGCCCTGCGCCTTCAGCTGGGACTCCATGTTGGAGAGCATGCCGCCGGGAATCTGCGACGAGAAGATGTCGGTGTCGACGAGGGTGGCCGACTCGAACTCCTTGTACTTCGGCCGCACCTCGGCGAAGTGGTCGCGGATGCGCAGCAGGCGCTCCATGTCGAGGCCCGTGGTGTACTCGGTGCCCTCCAGCATCGCGACGAGCGACTCGGTGGGATTGTGGCCCGGGCCGAGCGACATCGACGAGATGGCGGTGTCCACGACGTCCGCGCCGGCCTCGATGGCCTTCATCAACGAGACGAGGGTCACGCCGGTGGTGGAGTGACAGTGCACGTTGATCTGCACGTCGCCGTAGGTCTCCTTGATGCCCCTGACGATGTCGTAGGCCGGCTGCGGCTGCAGCAGCGCGGCCATGTCCTTCAGCGCGATCGACTCCGCGCCCATGTCGAGGAGCTGGCCCGCGAGCTTGATGTAGCCATCGACGGTGTGGACCGGCGAGACCGTGTAGCAGATGGTGCCCTGCGCGTGCTTGCCGACGGCCTTGACCGCGGCCATGGCACGGGCCATGTTGCGGGGGTCGTTCAGAGCGTCGAACACGCGGTAGACGTCCATGCCGTTTTCCGCGGACTTCTCCACGAACTTCTCGACGACCATGTCCTCGTAGTGGCGGTAGCCGAGGAGGTTCTGTCCGCGGAGCAGCATCTGCAGACGCGAGTTGGGCATCAGTTCACGGAAGGTGCGAAGCCTCTTCCAGGGGTCCTCATTGAGGAAGCGGATGCAGGAGTCGAACGTGGCGCCGCCCCAGCACTCAACGGACCAGTATCCGGCCTTGTCGATGTCGTCACACGCGGCAACCATGTCCTCCATGGCCATACGCGTTGCCATCAGGCTTTGATGCGCGTCACGGAGCACTACCTCGGTGACGCCGATCTTCCGAGCTGTCATGAGGTCAATCAAACCATGGGCAACTTCGCCCCGTGAGGGGACCCCCGGTTTCCGCGTATGGGAAGCGTGTGCCTGTCTCCCGACCGGGTTTCCGCCGCGTGACGCGGGCGTTCCGGGCACCGCAGGACAGGCGCGGAACAGGGAGACGGGCCGCCCCGTCGGGGCGGCCCGTCCACGTATGCGATAGGTGCCTGGCTACTCGTCGTCGAACTGGATCTTCCTAGATTCTTCGACCATCCAATAGCCGCGCCGCTTAACCTGTAACTCCACGCATGACGTACTCGCGCTGAAGTTTAGTAACCGGCTAGTTATCGTGGTGAAGCTATTACCTCAAAACGATCGTTTCGCCGACCCTATCGTTGGCGGTGTGATTGGTGACTACGTTGTTATCCAAGTTACCTCCTAAGGTGCGACCAACAGGTTAGGAAGTAGGCTACGCCCGGTTCCGCGAGAGTTCAAGAGGAATCTTCAAAATTGTTCGCACAGACCGCGGGAACGCTCTCCATCCCTTGTCAGTCCCGTTTGAGGCGCCTCGCCGCCCAGGACGGGCCATCGAAGAGAGGGCCGACGGGAGCCTCGCGCCACCACCCGCGCCAATATGTTCGATTCTTCCGCACGGGATGGCCCCACGGAGCCAAGCAATCGAACGAGAGCCTGCCGGATGTGAATTCGGCGAAGGGTGAGCGAACCTCCTTGTACCGCGGTCGTGCACCTGCCAACATGGCCCGCGTGGAGCCGCTCGAGATAACCGACCTGATCGCGCACCCGCACGTGATACAGGCGGAGGCAGCTGCGCGGCTGCGCGCGTCTGGACAGGAAAGCGCGGCCCGCCTGGTCGAGGCGCTCCCGGCCGTCGACGGCGTGCTCGACGAGGCTCAACGCCGGCGGTTGTTGAGAAGGATCCACGCGGAGATCCAGCGCCTCGGAGAGGAACTGCAACTGCCGCGTCGGGTGGCTGAGGAACTCCGGATCATCTCCTCACGGCGCCGGTTCACCCGCGTCATCGACGTCGGCTGCGGAGCCGGCTATGTCCTGCGCAGCCTCGCCCGTGCCAGGGCCCTGCCCGGCGTGGAACTGATCGCCACCGACCTCGACGCAGAGCTCATCGACATGGGTCAGGAGCTCGCGGCCCTGGACGGCTGCGACGTGACCTTTCGCGTGGCCGACGCGCTCGTCGTCGCCACCGACGGCACCCCTACCGTGGTGATCTCCACAGGGTTCCTGCACCACCTGCGCCGCGACGACGTCGGGCCGTTCCTTGCCCGGCACGAGACGCCGGACGTGGTCGGCTTCCTGCACTACGACCCGGAACCCGGCTGGCTGACGAACCTCGGGTCGCGGGTGTTCCACCGGAGTCGGATGCGCGAGCCGATCTCGCGGCACGACGGCAATCTCTCCATGCGACGAGCGCACCCTGCGCGCTTCCTGCTGCACACCGGAGCCATGGCCGCACCATCGTTCGAGCTCGCGTGCCGCGACGGCCAGAGCCTGCTGCACGCCTTCCGCCCGCTGGTTGGGGTACGCCGGTGAGCGCGGCGCTGTGGACCGTCGCCGTCATCGCTCTGCTCGACGGCGCGTTCAGCGGGTACCGCGCGGCGCAGGGAAGGACGGGCCGGCTCCCCTCCTGGCGCCGCGACGCCGTGGCGCACCTGCGCGGCGTCGCCATGTGGCTCCTGTTGGTTACCGGCCCTGTCGCCGTCGGGGTGGCGCTGGTCCCCGCCGACACCAGGCTGGCAGCTGCCCACGCGCTGCTGCCGGTGCTTGTCCCCTACGCGGCGGCGACGGTGCTGACCGTCGCCGCGTGTCAGCTCGCCGTCGAGCCGCTGGCGGGCCGCGAGATCAGCTGCTGAGCATCACCTGGCCGCCGGTCACGGGGACCGCCTGGCCAGTCTCGTACTCCTGCTCGACCAGGTAGTACAGCGCACGCATGACGTCGGCGCCGTACGTGCCCCGGCGTAGCGGCACCTTCGCCTCGTAGAACTCACGCACGTCGTCGACGGTCTCCGCTCCGGGAACCTTCCCGGAGCGGAGATACTGCACGAAAAGACCGCGGTCCGGGTCCGACCACAGCGGGCCGTCATAGAAGTTGCCCGGGCAGATCGCGTTGACCTTGACGCCGTGGTCGACCATCTCCAGCGCGAAGCTCTGCACCAGGCCGATCCCTCCGAACTTCGATCCTGCGTAGGCGCCGTTGCGGTTCGAGCCGACGAGGCCGGACTTCGAGTTGATCTGCACGATGTCGGCCAGCCAGGCCGGAGCTGTGCGGTGCTGCGCGGCCAGCAGGCCGCCCAGGTGCTTCACGATCAGGAAGAACGCCGTGTAGTTGATGTCGGTGGTCAGCTGGAACGCGGACAGATCCTGTTCCAGCACTCCCCCGGCGCGGACGACGCCCGCGTTCGAGACGACGAGGTCGAGGCCGCCGGTGATGGCCGCGATCTGCTCGGCCATCGCCGCCACGGAAGCCTCGTCCGCGACGTTGACGGTGATCGGGAACGTCGTCGGGCCCAGCTCCGCGGCGAGCGCAGCCGCGCCGTCGCCGTTCAGGTCCGCGATGTACACGAAAGCACCCGAGGCGACGAGACCCTTGACGATCTCGGCACCGAAGCCCTGCGCGCCGCCGGTGACGATGGCGA
The DNA here is from genome assembly GCF_016714275.1 of Tessaracoccus sp. Classification (GTDB taxonomy): domain Bacteria; phylum Actinomycetota; class Actinomycetes; order Propionibacteriales; family Propionibacteriaceae; genus Arachnia. The sequence continues at coordinate 517,391 of NZ_JADJNP010000001.1, forward strand.
CCTTCCCCCGCACGACGCCCGCACGGGCGTCCGCCGCGGAGGCCGCGGCGTCCTTGCCGTGCGGGAGCGGGGTCGGCGCCCCGACGGTGCCCACGCTGAACGCGTATTTCTCCTCGCCGACGACGACGCCGATCTGGCTAGGGAGCTCGGCCGCGGCAAGAGCCGCCGGAAGATCGTCGACGGTGCCCGCCTCGACCCAGCTGACGGCCCAACCCGAGCCGTCCGGGAGGTCGTAAGGGACGGGGACGACGTCGAGCTTGTAGCCCACCTCGTCCTCACCAGCCACGCGGGTCACGGCCACCGGGATGCCCAGGCGATCGAGGTAGGCACCCCTGACAAGGGGCGCGATCTGCACGATGCTCATGAGATCTCCCTTGCGGCCTCTTCGACGGTGGTCCCGCCCGCGACGACGGCGCGGCCGGCAGCCGAGTATCGGGCGATGCGGTCGGTCAAGGAGGCCCCCGCGAGCGAGGAGCCGGGCGCGAACAGGCCGAGGTCGGGGTCGACCTCCGCGAGCAACTCGTGCGCAACCATCGCCCATGTCGCCTCGTTCAGGTGGCCCAGCTCGGGGCGCTGCAGCTCCGGGCAGTTGAACACCTGGCGCGGCGTGTTGATGTCCACGCCGGACACCTCGAGCAGCCCGTGCTCGGCGGCCAGCGTTGCGATCCGGGCCATCTGCTCGGCCGTGTTGCGCGGCGGCATGTAGGTGATGGCCGGCATACCCAGACGATCGAGCTCGTCGAACAGCACGTCGAGGAAGTCATCCTCGAACTTCTCCGCCTTCTTGTCCCCAGTCGGCGACGCCGTGACGTCGCCCAGGTAGGCGTAGCACGGGATAGCTCCGATCGACGTGGCGAAGGCGATCACCTCGGCCATCGTCGGGCACTCCACGCGGTCCGGGACGATGTAGATCTGGTCGAGGAACTCGGCCTTGAGGACGCCCAGCAGGTCGAAGTTGAGGTGCGGGTTGGCTTCGTCGGCCAGCTGATCCGCCACCTTGCCCGACAGACTGAGGCCGAGCCCGGACAGCCCGTCGACCAGCGCCTGGCCGCGGCCGAACCGATCGATCAGCTTGGCGGCCATGGCCGACAGCAGGTGGCGCTCGGTCACCTCGCCGCCGTTACGGAACTGCGAACGGGCGACGAGGTCGGCGTCGAGGTCGATCAGCGGCGCGCCGAGTCGGCCGAGGATCTCGTTGGCCCGCTCCACCATCTGCCCGGTGCGCGCCAGGCGCGCCTCGCGGATCGGCACGAGAAACTCGGTGACCTCGTCGCGGCGGCTCGCGGGGATGCCCTGCACCGTCATGTACGCGATGCCCGCCGTGTCCGGGTTGTTCAGCTTCCTGTCGTTCAGCGGCGCGCGCCCCTCGGCGATCTCCTCCTCGCTGTAGAGGTAGACGCGGCACTCGAAGCCGGTGACCGCGCCCATGCCGAGCAGGCGCGCGGCCTCGGCCATCTCGGCGGCGCCCGCGGCGGAGTCGTGATCGACCGAGCCGACGACCATCAGCCCCGCCTCGCGGGCGCGCAGCGCCGCCCCCGCCGGAGCGTACGGGCTGAAGCTGTAGATGGTGTGCACGTGGTTGTTGGACTCCGGCACGAAGTCCGGGAACGCGGGCGCGCTCTGCAGGTACTCCCGCAGCGCGTCCAGCCGCTCGGCGGGTGTCGCCGTCGCGTCGTTGATTCTTTGCTTCATCGCTTCTCTTCCTCTGAAACTCCCGGGTGCCGTGCACAAACCTCTCTATGTCCGGGGCCACGCCCCATATAGGGCTGGACTCCCGTATAGAGAGATTCGTGCACGGTGGTCGGGTTCATTGGTTTCGACACGCCGGTTCACTAGCGCTCACGCGGCGGCTCAACCAGCGGTGGACTACAGGCCCAGGCGCGAGCGGCGGGCCAGCTCCGCGTCGGTCTGGTTCGAGCTCGGCACGTGGCCCGGCAGCGGGAGCACGCGCTCGTGGATCGCGTCCAGCAGCCACTCGGGCTGCGGGAAGAAGATCTTCTCGAGCTCGGCCGCCGGGGTGATCGCGTTGCGCGAGCCGACAACGGTGACCGGGGCGTCGAGGTAGTCGAAGGCCAGGGTCTGGACCTGCGAGGCGATGGTGTGCAGGAACGAGCCGCGGTCTACGGCGTCGGAGGTCAGCACCAGGCGACCGGTCTTCTTGACCGACTCCACGACCGGGTCGAGGTTGAGCGGCGCGATGAAGCGCAGGTCGATGACCTCGGCGGAGATGCCGTACTTCTCCTGCAGCAGGTCGGCGGCCTCGATGGCGCGGTAGAGCATGGGGCCGATCACCGCGATGGTGAGGTCGGTGCCCTCGCGGCGGACGACCGGCTCGCCCTCGGGGACCTCGTAGTAGCCCTCCGGCACGCCGTCGGTCTCGAACTGCTCGGCCACGTCGTAGAGGAGCTGCGACTCGAAGTAGACCACCGGGTCGGTGCCGCGCAGCGCGAGGTTCATCATGCCCTTCGCGTCGTACGGGGTGGCCGGGTAGTAGACCTTGAGGCCGGGCATGTGGCCGACGAGCGCAGACCAGTCCTGCGAGTGCTGCGCGCCGTACTTCGAGCCGACGGAGATGCGCATGACGAGCGGCATCTGCAGCAGGCCTGCGGACATGGCCTGCCACTTGGCCGCCTGGTTGAAGATCTCGTCGCCTGCACGGCCGAGGAAGTCGCAGTACATCAGCTCGACGATCGCACGACCGCCGGAGAGGGCGTAGCCGACGCCGGCACCGATGATGGCGGCCTCGGAGATGGGCGAGTTGAACAGGCGGTGGTACGGCAGCAGCTCGGTAAGCCCGCGGTAGACGGCGAACGCGCCGCCCCAGTCGCGGTTCTCCTCGCCCCATGCGGCCAGCGTCGGGTCGGTCGCGAAGCGGTGCGCGACGGCCTCGAAGATGGCGTCGCGGTAGGAGTAGGCCTTCGCCTTGGAGACGGCCTTGCCGCTCGCGTCGAAGCCGTAACGGGCCTTGGCCTTCAGCGACTTGACGCGGGCGTTGTCCTCCAGCGGCTGCTTGAGCTCGGGCTCGACGTCGAGGAGGGCCTCGACGCTCCCGTTGGAGTAGGTCACCGACTCGATGAAGTCCATGCCGACGCGCGGCGAGGACTCCTCGTCCTTCGTGGCGATCGCGATGATCTTGGTGAGACGCTCGTCGAACTTCGCCTGGATGTCGTCGACCTCGCCCTGGCTGAGCACCCCGTTCTCGACCAGGTATGCGGCGTAGTTCTTGAGGCCGTCGTGCTGCTCCCACAGCTCGACCTCGTCGCGCGAACGGTACGACGACGCATCCGACGGCGAGTGACCGGAGAAGCGGTAGGTGATGGTGTCGGTCAGCACCGGACCGCGGCCCTCGGTGAGGATCTCGCGCTTGCGACGCACGGCATCGGCGACGGCAAGCGGGTTCAGGCCGTCGACGCGCTCGGCGTGCATGCCTTCGGGGTTCACGCCGAGGCCGACGCGGGCGAGGATGTCGTAGCCCATGGTCTCGCCGGAGGTCTGGCCGCCCATGCCGTAGAAGTTGTTGAAGAAGTTGAACCAGATCGGCGGGTTGCCGTTCACGCCGTCGTTCCACAGGTTGCGGTACTGATCCATGGCGGCCATCATCATGGCCTCCCACACCGGCCCACAGCCCATGGACGCGTCGCCGATGTTGGCGATCACGATGCCGTCCTGGCGGTTGATCAGCTTGAACAGCGCCGAGCCGGTTGCGATGTCGGCGGAGCCGCCCACGATGGCGTTGTTCGGCATCGAGCCGAAGGGCGCGAAGAAGGCGTGCATCGAGCCGCCGAGGCCCCGGTTGAAGCCGGCCTTGCGGGCGAAGGTCTCCGCGACGGTGCCGTAGAGGATGAAGTTCTCGGCGAGGTCGAGCAGCGAGTCGTGGCCGACCTGCTCGGCGAACCCGAGGGTCTCGCCGTCGAGGAACGTCTTCATGATGTTCTCGAGCTCGGCCGGGTCCAGCTTGCGGGCGGCGGAGTAGCACTTGGCGAGGATCTCACCGTGGCTGCGGTGCGAGCCGAAGAGGAAGTCCGAGGGATCGAGCTGCGAGGCCTGGCCGACGACGGCTGACTCCTGCCCGATCGACAGGTGCGCGGGGCCGCGGTGGTTGTACTCGACACCGTTCCAGGCACCCGTTGTCTTGATCGAGTTCAGCATCGTCTCGAACTGACGCACGGCGATCATGTCGTGCAGGATGTCGACGAGGCCATCCTTGCCGTAGGCGTCGAGTTCGGCCTCGAAGTTCGCCTCGTAGGCGTTGACCGGGACCTCGGGCGCGGTGATGACGGACCGCGAACGCACGTTGCTCGGGTCGACGATGAGGTTGCGTGGCATGAGTTTTCGTTCTCCTTCTGGGCTCAGGCCTTGGCGGCCCAGGCCGCCTCTCGGATGAGTTCGCTGACGGTGGGGTGCGGGAACACGATCTGGCGAAGATCCGTCACGCTGAGTTCGGTTTCGAGGACGACGGAGGCGCCCCAGATCATCTCGGACGCGTACGCGCCGAGGACGTGGATGCCGAGCACGCGCAGCGTGTCGGCGTCGTAGACGAGCTTCGCGGAGCCGGGAGCGCCCAGGCCCTGCTCGGCGACGAAGCGGCCGGACATGTAGCCGGGGACGGTGACCGAGGTCGCGTTCAGCCCTGCGGCCTTGGCCGCCGCCTCGGTGTAGCCGATCCCGGCCGCCTCGGGGTTGGTGTAGATGGCCCACGGGACGGCGTTCCAGCGCATGACCTCGCCGCGGCGGTGCGCCTCGGGGTCGAGGATGTTCGCGACGGCGATCTCGCCCATGCGGTAGGCGGCGTGCGCCAGCAGGGACCGGCCCGTGACGTCGCCGACGGCCCACACGTTCGGCAGGTTGGTGCGCATGCGATCGTCGACGACGACCCCCTTGCCCGAATACTCGAGCCCGGTGGCCTGCCAGTCCTGCACGGCGGGGCGGCGCCCGACAGCCATCAGCACGGCCTCGGCCTCGATGGTCGCGCTCGCGCCATCCTTCGTCTCGTAGTGCACGGTGCCGCCGTCGATCTGGGTCACGCGGCACTCGAGATGCACGGTGACGCCGTCGAGGCCCTTCCGGAGCTGCGCGGCGAGCTCGGCGTCCATGAACGGTGCCACCTCGGGCAGCATCTCGACAACGGTGACCTCGGAGCCGAGCATCGCGAAAAGGCTGGCGAACTCCAGCCCGATCACGCCGCCTCCGATGACGGCGAGCCGCTTCGGCACCTCGGGGATCGACAGCATGCCGGTCGAATCGACGACCCGTGGGTTGTCCTTCGCGCCGGGGATCGGCGGCATGACGGGCACCGAGCCGGTGGCGAGGATGACGTGGTCCGCGGCATAGGTCGTGCCGTTCACCGAGACGTGGCCCGGACCGTCGAAGGTGCCGTAGCCCGGGACGACGGTGACGCCGGCCTTCTTCTCGGCCGCGCCGACGCCGCCGACGAGGGCTGCGACCGTCTTGTCCTTCCATTTCTGCATAGCCGACCAGTCGACCGTGAGTCCCGTGGCGGTGACGCCCAGCCGGGAGCCGTGCAGCGCGTGCTCATAGGTCTTCGCCGCGTTGAGCAGGGCCTTCGTGGGGATGCACCCGACGTTCAGGCAGGTGCCGCCCAGGGAGTCGGCCTCGACGAGGAGGACCCTCTTCTTGGCGTGTCCGAGGCGCTCGGCGGCGATGTAGCCACCGGGGCCGCCACCCAGGACGATGACGTCGAACTCAGCCACGCCCGTCACCCCAGCACCGTCACGTCGATGTTCTCGACGTAGCGCACGAGGTCGGCCAGGAAGCGGGCGGCGTCCGCGCCGTCGATCACGCGGTGGTCGGCGGTCAGCGAGAAGCCGATCCGCTGCTCGACGCCGAACGAGCCGTCGGCGTTGACCTTCGCGCGCGGGAAGATGGCGTCGACGCCGAGGATGGCCACCTGCGGCACGTTCAGCAGCGGGGTGAAGGACTCGATGCCGAGGCCGCCGAGGTTGGAGACGGTGAACGTCGCGCCGGAGAGCAGGTCCGGGTTGATGTTGCCGACGATGGCCTGCTGGGCCAACTCCTTCGACGTCGCGGAGAACTCGCGCAGGCCCATCTCGGAGGCGTGCCGCACTGTCGGTACCAGGAGGCCGCGGGGGGTGTCGCACGCGAAGCCCATGTGAACCTGTTCGAAGGTTGTGAGCACGCCGTCGGCCAGGTGAGCGTTGTGGCTGGTGTGCTTGGCCGCCGTCTTGACGGCGGCGAAGCCGACGAGGTCGCCGATGGTGACGGCGTTCAGGCCGAGCTCCGCGGGCGCGTTCTTCAGCCGCTTACGGAGGGCGAGCAGTCCCGCGGCGTTCGCCGTCGTGGTGTAGGTCAGCTGCGCCGAGCTGGCCAGCGAGTACATCATGCGGTCCGCGATGGTCTTGCGGATGCCCTTGAGCGGCGCGGTGGTGCTCGCCCCGGGGAACTCGCCGCGAGCGACCGGAGCAACGGGAGCGGCGACAGCAGCCGGGACCGCGGCGGGGGTCGTCAGGTCGGTGGTGGTCACGCGGCCACCGAGGCCGGTGCCCTGCGCGCCCGATCCATGCGCGCCGGCACGGGCCGCGCCGCGGGTGGCGTCGGCGAGGGCGGCCTTGACGTCGCGCTCGATCACGCGGCCGCCGGGGCCGGATCCCTCCGCGACCTCGGCGATGTCGAGGGAGTTGGCGGTGGCGAGCCCGCGGGCACGCGGGCTGGAGGCGCCGGTGGCAGCGGCGCGCTCGGCGGCCGGGGCCTCGGGCGCGGCCTGCTCCGCAGCGGCCTCTGCCACAGCAGGGGCCGGCTCGCCGTCCTTGCCCTTCCAGCCGGCAGCGTCGAGCGCGGCCTTCGGGTCCTCGCCCGCGGCGCCGACGACGAGCAGCGGCTCCTTGACGGGGACGTCGTCGCCCTCGTCCCACAGCAGCGCGAGCACGGTGCCGCCGGCGCTGGTCGGGACCTCCATGGTGGCCTTGTCTGTCTCGACCTCGCAGACGATGGCGTTCTCGGCGATCTCGTCGCCGACCTTTGCCTGCCACGAGACGATGAGGCACGACTCCACGGAGTTGCCTAACTGCGGCATGACTACGACTGTTGCCATACTCCCTGTTCCTCTTTCCCTAGGTGTGCACAACGGAGCGCGCGCTAGACGATGCGCAGCTGCGTGTGCTCTTGGATTGCTTCGGCTGCCTCCTGCGAGAGCCCGGAGTCGGTGAGGACCCCTGTGACTCCGCTCAGCGGCAGAAAACTGACAAAACCGGCCTGGCCGTACTTCGATGAATCGACGACGAGCCACGTCTCCTCCGCGCGGTCGCGCATCTGCGCGGCGACCTGCCCACCCTCGACGAAGCGGGTGGTGAGACCGCGCTCGGGGGAGAACCCGTCGGTGCCGAGGAACGCGATCCGGGTGTTGAACGACGCGATAGCGCGTTCCGCCGTCGGGCCGACGAACGACTCAGACTCGCGTCGGAACACCCCGCCCGTGAGGATGACGGTCAGCATCGGCAGCGCGCGGGCGTTGGCGAAGGCGAGTGCGTTGTTGGTGACGAGCTGGACGCCGCTACGCCCGGAGAGGTACTTCACGATCATCGCCGTTGTGGTGCCGGCCTCAACCATGACGTTGTCGTCGTCGCGGACCATCGCCGCCGCGGCCTGTGCGATACGCGCCTTCGCTTCAACGTTCAGCTTCTCGCGCTGCAGGATGGTCTTGAGTGTCGCGGGCCTCGCGCCGCCTCGCGTGCGCACCAGCATTCCCTGCTGTTCGAGCGCGCGGAGGTCGCCGCGGATGGTGACCTCGGAGACTCCGAAGTCCGACGCGAGCGCGGAGACCATGAGCGTGCCGTCGTCGCTGAGACGCGCCATGATCTCGCTCTCCCGCTCCGTGCGTTCGACCGTCATGGTCCTGTCACCGCCTTCGTTAACCCATCGAAGAGCTTTCGTTAGACTTACGATAACACGCTTCAAGGCGCTTTCGAAAGCAGAGATAGGTGGGATCTGGCGGAGCTAGCGGCGGTCGGCGCCGAACCAGACGAAGACCGCGCCCACCGTCGCGGCCACGGTGCCGACGAGGAGCAGCATGGGGACGCCTGCGGCGTCGAGCACGACGCCTCCGATCAAGGCGCCGACGACGCTGCCCGCGGAGAACGTCATCGTTATGTACGCCTGGCCGCGGACGCGCAGCGCGGCCGGGAACAGCCGGTTGACGTAGTACACCGTCGCGGGGATGACGAGCCCGAACCCGGCGAACTGCAAGACCTGGGACAGGTAGAGGACGGCCAGGTTGGGCGCGAGGTAGGCGGCGAGGTTCTTCACCGCGAACCCGATGCCGCCGACGATGAGCAGCGTGCCCGGCGTCCAGCGGGAGATGAGGCGCTCGAAGAACACCATGGTGGGCAGCTCGACCATGGCCGCGACCATCGCGGCCAGGCCCATGGCCCCGGCGTCACCGCCGTGGAAGTCGACGATCTGGAAGAGGAAGGCGTTGACTAGGGTGTGGCTCGTCATCCCGAGCATGATGCCGACGAGCAGCAGGGAGAAGAGCTTCCAGGCGCGGCGGTCGAGCGCCGGGGGATCGCTCAGTCGCGCCGGGTCCCGATGGCCGACGGCCGGTTCCCCGGCGGCCTCAGCAGCAGCGCGCTTCCTTGACACCGAAGAGGCGGCATAGTCGGTGGCCGGAGCCGCGGGGTGGCGGAGGATGAACGTCGCGGATCCCGCGACGAACACGGCGGCGGCGACGATCAGCAGCAGCGCGACGGCCTTGGCCGACCTCGCGGCGATGAGGGCGCCGGCACCCACGGAGAGGAGGGCGAACGTGACCGAACCGCAGGCGCGCGCCACCCCGAAGTTCACGCGGAATCCCTGGGCGACGGCCGCCATGCCCAGCGAGTTCACGAGCGGCTGGACCACCTGGACGAGCGCCACGAGGAGGCCGTAGGTGACGGCGGTCAGGAACCCTTCGCCCTGCGGCAGGAGCGCGGCGGCCAGGGCCGCGACGACGATGCCACCCAGCACGAGCCACAACCTCAGCGGCACGCGCGACCGGTCGACGATACCCGCGACGATGGGCTGCACCACCGTCGCCACGGCGCCTGCGACGGCCAGCAGCACGCCGATCTGCGCGTTGCTCAGCCCGTGCGCGAGCAGGTAGACGCTGGCGAAGTTGACGATGAGGCAGAAGGCGCTCCAGTATGACGACTGGACCACCGCGTAGCGGGCCGTGAGCACGACGGCCATCCTTGCATGCGCCTCTCGCCCTCGCGCGCCCCTCAACGGACTACCTCCTCCCGCGAGCTCTCTCGGGAAATCGGCCAGTGGCCGATTTCGGGAGGTGGAGCGGGAAGGAGCGCGGGGGCTGGGACGGGTGTGGAGATGCGGAAAGCGAGGAATCGGCGGCGGCGGAGTAGAGTAAGGGAGTTCGTCTCTTGACAGGATTTTCTTTGACCAACGATTTCGCCCGCCTCGGCGTGCCCGCGACCCTCGTCGCCGCGCTTGAGCAGCGGGGCATCACCACCCCAACTCCCATCCAGGCTGCCACCCTTCCCGACTCGCTGGCCGGACGCGACGTCCTCGGCCGCGGACGCACCGGTTCGGGCAAGACCTTCGCCTTCCTCCTCCCGCTCGTGACGCGGCTGGGCCAGAGCACATCGCGGCGGCAGGCCAAGCGGCCGCGCGCCCTCATCCTCGCCCCCACCCGCGAGTTGGCCTCGCAGATCCACGAGTCGCTCTCCACGCTGGCCGGACCCGCGAAGCTGACCTCCACCGTCGTGTTCGGCGGTGTCGGCCAGAACCCGCAGGCGGCAGCGCTCGCGAGGGGCGTCGACATCCTCATCGCATGCCCCGGGCGCCTGCTCGACCTCATGGAACAGCACCTCGCCGACCTCAGCGCCGTCGAGATCACCGTCATCGATGAGGCCGACCACATGGCCGACATGGGCTTCCTTCCCAGCGTCCGCCGCATCCTGCAGGCGACGCCGAAGCGCGGCCAGCGGATGCTGTTCTCCGCCACGCTCGATGCCGGCGTCTCGACGCTGGTGAAGCAGTTCCTGACCGATCCGGTCACGCACGAGGCCGACTCGGCGCTCTCCCCCGTCGGCACCATGTCGCACCACGTGCTGCGCATCGCCGGCGACGACCGCACCCAGGTGCTGGCGGAACTGGCCGCCGCGCCGGGCAACACCATCATGTTCACCCGCACGAAGCACGGGGCGAAGAAGCTGGTGAAGCAGCTGATCAGCTTGGGCATTCCCGCCGTCGACCTGCACGGCAACCTCAGCCAGAACGCGCGCACCCGGAACCTCGACACGTTCCATTCGGGCCGCGTTCGCACCCTGGTGGCCACCGACATCGCCGCGCGCGGCATCCACGTCGACGACGTCGCGCTCGTCGTGCACGCGGACCCGCCGGTCGAGCACAAGGCGTACCTGCATCGCTCGGGCCGCACCGCGCGCGCCGGCGCGGAGGGCACCGTCGTGACGCTGGAGCTGCCGTCACAACGCGCGGACGTACAATCCGTGCTGCGCCAGGCCAAGATTCGCCCGACGTTCACGAACGCCGCCCCCGGCGCGCCGGTCCTCACCAGCATCGCCCCTGGCGAGCGCACGTTCCTCTCCTCGTCGGAGGCAGCGAAGCTGGCGGGCGTCACCCCGAAGCAGCCACAGGGGCCTGGCAAGCCGAAGGCCCAGACCGCCGCCGGTTCGGGCCGTCCCGCCTCCCGCCCTTCGGGCCGGGGCACCGCACGTCCCCGCCAGCGCAACGGCCAGTCGGGCCAGGGCGCGACCAAGAACCCGTCGTCCACCCGGGGGCAGGCGCCGTCGCGCTCCCGCTCCGGCGCGGCTTCGACGACCACGCGCAGCGCCGCCGACTTCTCGAAGGGTTACCGCCGAGGCCGCTGACCCGACGCTTCCGAAGGACTGCCTCAGTTCGTGGATCCGCGCACGACGAGCTGCCCCGCGATCCGCATGACCCCCGAATGCGGTCGGCCGTCGATCGCGTCGAGGAGGCAGTCGGCCGCTATTCGGCCGATGTGATGCAAGTCGGGGTCGATGGTCGTCAGGGCGGGCCGCGCGCCTACGGCGATCGGATTCCAGTTGTCGGTGCCGATCAGCGCCACGTCGCTCGGGACGTCCTTGCCGAGGTCTCGCAGCGCATCGCCGACGCCACGGGCGATGAGGTCCGATCCGCAGTAGATCGCGTCGACGTCCGGGTTGGCTCGCAGCACCATCTGAGTTGCCTGCCTCCCCCACGCCTCGCTCCAGTTTCCGTAGTAGACCTGATCAACGAGCTCCAACCCGCCGGTCGTCAGTGCCGCGGCCAGGCCTTCCGCGCGCTCGCGTGCGGCATCGAACCGCTCGGGCCCCGTCACATGCGCGACCTTCGTGCGCCCCATCCGGATGAAGTGCTCCCCGGCGATGCGCCCGATCGCCACGTCGTCGACCACGACGGAACAGTCCCTCGGATCCGACGAGGGGGACAATGCGTAGACAACAGGGAACGACGGATCCACGGGAAGTGGAGAGCGACGGTTCGAGCTGCGTCCTGTGACGATGAAACCGTCGACCCGGCGGCGCTGCAGCGTCTCGACGTAGTGCCGCTCCCGGATCGGATCGTCTCGGCTGTCACAGAGGAACACCGAGATCTGTCCCGCGCCCAGCGCATCCTCCACGCCCAGCAGGATGGGCACGCTGAAGCGCGCGAAGCTGTCGGTGGTGATCAGCCCGACGGTGTAGCTGCGCTTGGGCGACGCGGCCGTCCCCCGAGGATGGGCCCCGAGCTGGAAGTTGAGTTCCTGAGCATCTGCGATGATCCGCGAGCGCGTCTCAGCGCGCAGCTGCCCCGTTCCGTTCAGCGCCTTCGACACGCTCCCTGGGGACACCCCGGCGCGCGCGGCAACATCCCGAATCGTCTTGCGTCCTTCCACCACGACATCACTCCTCGGCATGGGGCTGCGGCCCACGCGTCGTGAGCCTGCGCCTAGATTGTCAGAAAACAGCAAAAGGATATACGGAAACTCCTTGCGGAAACAGAAAATAGCCTCTTAGTGAGGCTTATTCTGGCGGGATGAGTAACTTCGTATAGAACCGCGCGTCTAACAAAGGAACGACCCGCTATCTGAGAGAATTTAGTTTGCACACTGAATACTCCAGAACGAGCCGCTCCGCATGAAGAATAGCACAGGACTGACCCGATCGCTCTTCACCGAACTGATGACCATCCTCAACACCACAGACCTGAAACACGCCGTGCCACCAATCCTCGGACTCGCTGCATCGGTGAAGATCACCCTGAAGTACCTGCGCCGCAACCGCACCCAAGCCGACATCGCCGACGATCACGACCTCTCCCAGCCCACCATCAGCCGAGCCATCACCACCGTCACCCCGGTCCTGGCCCACGCCCTGGCCGACCTGATCCCTACCGCCGAGGACCTGTCCACCGGCATCGCCTACCTGATCGACGGATCCCTGCTGCCCTGCTGGTCCTGGACCGACACCTCAGAGCTGTACTCGGGCAAACACCACACCACCGGCGTCAACGTCCAGGTCGCCACCAGCCTGGAGGGCCGGATCTTGTGGGTCTCCGACCCACTGCCTGGCTCGACACACGACGTCATAGCCCTCGACACCCACGGTCTCCTCGACGGCCACGACCCGACCCAGTTCATCGCCGACAAGGGCTACATCGGACGCGGCATGACCACACCAGTAAAGAAACCCATCGGCCGAGAACTCACCGAAAACGACAAGGAATACAACAAGACCGTGAACCAACTCCGCTGGCCCGTCGAACAAGCCATCTCCCACCTCAAAAACTGGCGCATCCTCCATACCATACCGACTACCGACGCCCCCTCAACACCATCGCCACAACAATCACCGCGGTCCTCGGGCTCTACTTCCTAACCAACCCGTGAATAAGCCTCAGTATCTCTTTTAGGTTTCCGAGCAAAGGAGTTCCGGCGTGACAGCAGTCGATCCCGACGCCACTACCCCCGCACCGCCCGCGGGCTCACCACCGCACGGATAGTGCCTCCGTAGTCGGGGATCAGGGCCAGTGCAGCCGCTTGTCCCGACAACGCTGCGGCCGCTCCGCCACGGCGCGGCGCGGATCACGGACGGCTTCCTAGCGGAACTTCAAGACGGAAACCGGAAAACGTCGATCCCTCACGGACATGTCCACCTCTCGGAGCAACAGGCATGGGCCAACCTCGAGAACGCTGCCGCCCGTAGGGTTGGTGAGGCCTACCACGGCCCCATGTGGGAGGACGGCGAGGTCTTCAAATGGCTTGAGGCCGTTGCCTGGCACGAGGGTCTCGACGCGGACGAGGTCATGGGCCGGTGGCTCGACGACTACAGCGACCTGGCGCGGCGTGCGCAGGCGGACGACGGCTACCTCAGCACCTTCAACCAGGCGGCGGGCAAGCGAGGGCGATACGAGTGGATCTCCTACGACCACGAGATCTTCAACATGGCGACCCTGATCCAGGCAGCGGTCGCGCAGTATCGCGCCTCGGGACGGACGGTCCTGCTGGACGTGGCCTGCCGCGCCGCCGACCATCTTGCGGAGACCTTTGGCTTCAACAAGCGAGCGGAGTTGTGCGGCCACCCGCTGGTGGAGATGGCCCTCGTCGAGTTGTACCGGGTGACGGGAGCGCAGCGCTACCTCGATCTCGCCTCCTACTTCGTGGAGCATCGCGGCCACGGCACGCTGACAGACCCGACATGGCAGGGCTGGACCTCGGTGTACTTCAGCGACCGCATCCCTGTCCGGGAGACGGTCTATCCCGAGGGCCACGCGGTCCGGGCGGTCTACTTCGCCGCGGGCGCCACGGATGTCGCGATCGAGACGGGCGACCAGGAACTGCTCGATGCCCTGCGCACCCAGTGGGACAACATGGTCGGCGCCAAGATGTACGTCAATGGATCCCTTGGTTCCCGGTGGGAGGGCGAGGCCTTCGGAGATCCGTACGAGCTGCCCAACGATCGCGGCTACGGCGAGACCTGTGCGGCCGTCGCCTCGATCCAGTGGAGCTGGCGGCTGCTGCTCGCTACGGGCGATGCCAAGTACGCGGACCTGATCGAGCGGCAGCTGTACAACGCGGTGCTCTCCGGCGTCTCGCTCGACGGCGACAAGTACTTCTACGTCAACGCGCTGCAGGTGCACCGCGACGCGCTCGTGTATGACGGCCGTATGCCCGCCAACGGGCGACAGCCATGGTTCGGCACCTCCTGCTGCCCGACCAACCTGATGCGCACCATCGCCACCCTGCACGACCTCATCGCGACGTCGTCCGAGCGCGGCGTCCAGATCCACCAGTTCGCCTCGGCGGAGGTCTCCGCGGGCGACGTGAGCCTCGCCATGACGACGACCTACCCCTGGGGCCTCGACGTCGACATCCAGGTCACCGGCGCACCCGAGGACCCGCGAGAGCTCGCACTACGTATCCCCTCCTGGGCGGCCGGCGCGACACTGACCGTGAACGGCGACCCGGTCGAAGCGCCGGCAGGCGACTACGCGAGGATCTTGCGGACCTGGAGCGCGGGCGATCGGATCGCGCTCGTGCTGCCGACCGCACCCCGCGTCGTGCGCGGCCATCCCCAGGTCGACTCCACACGCGGTGCCGTCGCCATCGAGCGCGGACCGCTCGTCTACGCGGTCGAGCAGATGGACCAGCCGTCGGGCCTTGAGGTCGAGGACTTCCAGCTCGTCGACCTACACATGGCGGTGGAGTGGCGAGACATTCTCGGCGGGGTTCCCGCCGTGCTGGGCACGGCGCGCAGCGGACCTGACGGCGAGCCGCTGCGCGCCGTCGCCATCCCGTACTTCATGTGGGCGAACCGCTCGGTCGGGCCGATGCGCGTCTGGCTCCCCACGATCTGAATGAGAGGAAGACCCACGATGACAACTGACGTCGCCCCCGTCCCGAGGGCTGAGCACCCGCGGCCGCAGTTCGTTCGCACAACCTGGCTGAACCTCAACGGCACCTGGCAGTTCGAGCAGGACCCCTCGGACACCGGCCTGGAGCGCGGCCTCCTAGACCGTGACTTGACGGACACGATCCTCGTGCCGTTCGCCCCCGAGAGCGTCCTGTCCGGGGTCGGACATGTCGACGTCATGGCGGCGGTCTGGTACCGCCGCGAGTTCGCCGTTCCCGAGACCTGGAGCGGGCACAGGGTGCTGCTGCACTTCGGCGCGGTGGACCACGACGCCACCGTCTGGGTCGACGGGGCCGAGGTCGCCCGTCACCGCGGCGGTTCACCGGCTTCAGCGCCGACATCACCGCGAACGTAGCGCCCGGCTCTCGTGCGGTGGTCGTCGTCCGGGCCAGGGACCCCTTCCACGGACCACAAGCCCGGGGCAAACAGTCTCCCCGGTACGGCAACTACGAGTGCTTCTACACGAGGACGACCGGGATCTGGCAGACCGTGTGGATGGAGGCGGTGCCGCACGACGCCGTCGAGTCCGTCCACATCGTTCCGCACCTCGACGATCCCGCCTTCGACGTCACAGCGACGCTGCGCCGCACCCGCCCGGAGCTGACGCTGCGGGTCGCCGTATCCGACGCACACGGCGAGGTGGTCTGCCGACACGTCTCGGCCGATGCTGCGCAGCAACCCTCCGTGAGGCTACCGATCCCCACGGATCGCGTGCGCCCGTGGTTCCCGGGGGATCCGCATCTGTACGACCTGCGCATCGAGCTGATCGACGGGGATCACGTGGTCGACGCGGTCGCCTCCTACGCGGGCCTCCGCACCGTGACGGTGGTCGGCGATGCCGTGCTCATCAACGGCCAGCGGGTCTTCCAGCGGCTCGTCCTCGATCAGGGCTACTGGCCCGAGTCGTTGATGACCGCGCCCAGCGACCAGGCGTTGATCGACGACATCACGCTTTCGCTGCAGGCAGGTTTCAACGGCGCACGGCTGCACCAGAAGGTGTTCGAGGAACGGTTCCACTTCCACGCCGACCGGCTCGGCTACCTGGTGTGGGGCGAGTTCGGCGACTGGGGTGCCGCGGAGTCGACGCGCAGCCTGGAGGACCATCAGCAACCGAGCGCCTCCTTCATCACTCAGTGGGTCGAAGCCGTCGTCCGGGACCGCAACCATCCGTCCATCGTCGGGTGGTGCCCTCTCAACGAGACCTACCAGCCGATCACGGACCGGATCACCCAACTGGACGACGTCACGCGCGGCATGTACCTCGCCACCCGCGCGGCGGACCCGACCCGACCCGTGCTGGACGCGTCCGGATACTCCCACCGCGTCGACGGCGCTGACATCTACGACTCGCACAACTACGAGCAGGACCCGCGTCGGTTCGCGGAACAGGTAGGCGGCCTCGCTGACGGCCGCCCGTGGGTCAATGACCACAACGGCAGCGCCATATCCGTGCCCTGGCGCGGGCAGCCCTACTTCGTCTCGGAGTACGGCGGCATCTGGTGGAACGCGGCGGTCGCCGAAGAGCCCCAGGACCCGGACCGGGTCGGCTCATGGGGGTACGGGGAGCGCGTCCGCTCCGTAGAGGAATGGTTCGCCCGATTCGCGGGGCTGACCGACGCGCTCCTCGACGATCCGAGGATGTTCGGATACTGCTACACGCAGCTCACCGACACCTTCCAGGAGGAGAACGGCGTCTTCGACTTCACCCGGCACCCCAAGTTCGACCTGGCGCGCCTGCACGCCATCCAAACCCGCCGGGCCGCATACGAGGCCCTCAATGTGCCGACCGTCACCCCTCGCGAGGAGGAAGCATGACCGTCGTCATCACCTCGAGAAAGGATGACGGTTCAGCCTCGTTCGGGGCGAACGACGACCTTGCCCGCCACGCGTCGGACTCCCGGGGCTGGGCCGTCGAGCTCCAGAAGCGCGTTCGCGGCCACGCGTCCCACCTCGTACAGGTCGAGGTCGACGCTGGAGAACGGGTTGCGGGAGTACTGGCTGATGACCATCCAGTTGTCGAATCCGATCACCTCCACCTCCTGCGGCACCTTGCGACCCCGCGAGAGGAGCTGGTCCAGCGCCCCCCTCGCCACCTGGTCATCCCCGCCGACGACGCCGTCGAACGCAACGCCTTCATCGAGGAGGCGGGCTGCGGCATCCCACCCCCACTGCTCGCTCCACGTGCCCGATATCCCGCAGGGAACCGGCGCGAGGTTGGCCTCCTTCAGTCCCTCCTCGACACCGCGCCGTCGGTCTCGCGCCGCATCCTCGTCGTCGGGGCCTCCGAAGTGCACGATCCTGCGCTTGCCCAGGGCGACGAGGTGACGCACGGCCATACGTCCCGCCTCCACGTTGTCGCAGACGACCGACGTGTCGTTCTCCTCGGTCGACGGGGCGAAGGCATAGACCACCGGCACCGGGGAGTCGACGGCGATGGGGGCGCGGGGTTCCGGCCGGTTGCCGACCATGATCAAGCCGTCGACGGATCGCTGCAGCAGCTCGCGGATGTGGTGGACCTCCCAGTCCTCGCGTCCGCGGGAGTTGCACATGATCACCGACGAGCGATCAGCCCCCAGGGCGTCTTCGACGCCCGCCATGATCTGGGGCGCGAACCTGCCGTCGATGTCCGGCGTCACGATCCCGACCGTGTGGGTGCGGCCGCCGCCCAGGCCGCGCGCCAACAGGTTCGGCACGAAACGGAGTTCCTCCGCCACCCGGGTCACGCGGTCGCGCGTAGCAGGGCTGACCCCGTAGCGACCGGTCAGCGCCTTGGACGCTGTGGACTTGGAGACGCCTGCGCGTTCGGCCACGTCCGCAAGAGTCACCATCTCCGCTCGATCTGCGATGCCCATCACGACCCCTCCCGCAGGCATTAACACACCAACGCCTGCGGCCTACGCTACAGAAACCGGGGTCGAAACCGGTTTCCACACCGGTTTCGACCAGCCATACCTACAAGGAAGTACTCACATGGCCATCTCCACCTCACGTCGTCAGTTCTTCGGTCTCTCCGCAGGAGGGCTCACAGCGGTCGCGCTCGCGGGCGCCGGCTGCTCCAACTTCACCAGCAGCAATTCGGCTCCACAGGGCTCCGGTGCCCCGGCGAGCAAGGACTTCGTCTTCACGTTCTGGGGCACGGGCGGCGAAAAGGAGGCCGTCTCGCGCGTGGTCAACGACTTCGCCAAGGAGGCCGGGCTGAACCCCAAGCCCCAGAGCATCCCGGACAACTACGAGACCAAGCTCAACACGCTGCTCGCCGCGAACACACCCCCGGACGCCGGCTACCTCACCGAGAGCATGGCCATGCGCCTCGGTGAGCAAGGAAAGATCGTCAGCATCGCGGGCCGGCCAGGCTTCGACGAGTTCATCCCCGGCACGGTGCATCACTGGTCCGACGACGGCGCGGTCAGCCAGAGCGCCGTGGAAGTAATGGTGATGTGGTTCGACGAGGACGTCACCTCTGCGGCAGGGGTCACGCCACCGGCGTCCCCCGGAGAGGCGTGGAAGTTCGACGCCTTGGCCGAGGCGGCCGACAAGATGACCGTCGACGACGAGGGCCGCCACCCGTCGGACAGCGGGTTCAACGCGCAGAAGGTCCGCGTCTACGGCGTCGCAGCCCCGACGTCGCTTCCCAGCCTCGTCGCACTGTTCAAGAGCAACGGCATCGACCTGTTCGACGAGGAGGGCACGAAGACCAACATCGACACGCCCGAGGCGATCGAGGTGCTGCAGAACATCTCCGACCTCATCTTCACCCACCGCGTCTCCCCCACACCGGCGCAGGCCAGCACCTTCGGCGCATCCACCGGGCTACTGCTGGCCAGCAAGCGCGTCGCCATGGCCGTCGACGGGCAATGGGCGCTGCTCGACCTCTCGCAGACCCCGAACCTGAACTACAACTCGGCCGTGCTGCCGAAGTTCGAGCGCCCGGTGACCACGATCATCGGCGGGGCCAGCGCGGTGTTCAGCGGAAGCCCGCACGTCGATGCCGGCCTCGAGCTCCTCCTGAAGATGGCGGATCCGTCGAAGGTGCCGCTCTTCGCCTCGGGCCTGTGGATGCCGCTCCAGGAGAAGTACCACACGGACGAGGCCGGCATCGCGGCCTGGGTGAACGATGATGTGCATCCTTCGAACTACCGCTCATCCGTGATCGCCTCGACCCTGGACAATCCGGTGCCGTACCCGTCGTACAAGATCAAGAACTTCACCAGCACCATCTCCACGACGCTGAACAACGGGCTGGGCGCGCTGTTCACCAAGAAGACCGACATCCCTGCAGCCGTGAAGAAGCTGGCCGAGGAGGTCAACAAGCAGATGCAGGGTTCCTACCGCGACATCGCCAGCTGAGCCGATGAGACGCACGCGCCCGCGGAACGGGCTTCAGCGCAGCCAAGGGCGATGGGGGTGGATCTTCGCGTTGCCGGCGGTCGTCGGCTTCCTCGTGTTCACCCTCAGCCCGATGATCGCCTCCGGCGTCATCGGTACGACGAGCTGGACGATCGGACAGTCGCCCCAGTTCGTCGGTCTCGGCAACTACACCGCCATCGCCCAGGACTCGCTGTTCTGGAAGTCGCTCAGCGTCACCGGCTACTACGCCATTCTGGCCGTGCCCGGTGGCCTCATCGTGGCGTTCCTCACAGCGTCGCTGCTGAACAAGGCCAAGCGCGGCAGGAGCACGTTCAGGACGATCTACTACCTCCCCGTCCTCGTCCCTCCCGTCGCGAGCGCCGTGCTGTGGCTCTGGCTCTTCAACCCCGACTCGGGGCTACTGAACGAGGTGCTCAAGCTGTTCGGGCTTCCGCCGTCGCTCTGGGTCTACGGCGAGGAGACCGCCATCCCCTCCGTCGCGCTCATGGCGATCTGGGGATTCGGCAACATGACGCTCGTCTTCCTCGCCGGGCTCCAGGGCGTCTCGCGGGAGCTCTACGAGGCGGCCGAATGCGACGGCGCCAGCCCGCTCCGCAGAATGTGGCACATCACGCTGCCCTCCATCAGCCCGGTGATCCTGTTCAACCTCATCACCGGCATGATCGCGGCGGTCCAGATCTTCGACGCGGCCTACGTCATGACGCAGGGCGGACCCAACAACGCCACCCTCGTCTATGTGTTCTACCTGTACTCCAAGGCCTTCGGCGAGGGCCAGCTCGGCTACGCGAGCGCGCTGGCCTGGATCCTGTTCCTGATCATCCTCGTCGTCACCGTCCTCCTGTTCCGCACGTCGAGGCAGTGGGTCTTCTATGAGGGAGGAAAGCGATGACAGCTGCTCCACCCGAGCCAAGGGCTTCGCGCAGCAACCGGTCGATCAAGGCATCGGGCAGGCTCGCCCAAGCCGTCGTGCTGATCCTCCTCATCGGCGGTGCCGTGTTCGCTCTCGGGCCATTCCTGTGGCTCATCCGCAGCTCGCTGATGGATCAGGTCCAGATCTTCACCTCGCCGCCGAAGTGGATCCCCGACCCGGTGGTGTGGTCGAACTACCCGGACGCGCTCGCCGCGGCGCCGTTCGGCCGCTACCTCCTCAACACCCTCAACATCATCGTCATGGTCGTGCCGGGAACCCTGCTCAGCTGCTCGGCGGCAGCATTCGCGTTCTCGCGGTTGCAGTGGCGCGGTCGGAACCTGTTCTTCGGGCTCCTGATGACGGGAATGATGCTGCCCTATGCGGTGACGCTCATCCCGACGTTCATCGCGTGGCAGAAGCTCGGGTTCGTCGACACCTACGTGCCTCTGACCATTCCCGCATTCTTCGCCGCTGGCGGGGCGTTCAACATCTTCATGCTGCGTCAGTTCTTCCTCACGATCCCCAACGACCTCGACAACGCGGTCTACATCGACGGCGGAAGCCCGTGGACCGTCTACTGGCGCGTCATCCTGCCGCTCAACAAGGGTCCGCTCACTCTCGTCGCCGTCTTCACCATCATCGCCGCGTGGAACGATCTGCTGAACCCGCTGATCTACCTCTCCGACCCCGACAAGGCGACCCTCAGCCTGGGCCTCGCGGCGTTCCGCGGCCTGTACAACTCGCAGTGGGGGCTGCTCATGGCCGCATCCGTCATGGTGATCACGCCGTTGCTCGTGCTGTTCTTCTTCGCCCAGCGCCAGATCATGGAAGGCATCGCCCTGACCGGCGTGAAGGGGTGACCGGAGATGAATGGCACGCCGCTGCGTCGGTTCCTGGAGCGCGTAGCCGACTGCGCCGTCGTCGGCCTTCTCGTCCTCATCGCCAGCCTGCCACTCGTGACAGCACTGGCGGCCCTCACGGCGGGCTCGGCCACGCTGGGCGGCGAAGGGAGCGGCTCAGTGCCCACGCGGTTCCTCCGCGCCTTTCGCTCTGCTCTGAAGCGAGCCGTCGGTCCCCAGCTCGTGGTACTCGGCGCGTTCGTCATCGGCCTTTCCGACCTTGCCGTCGGCCTCCACTGGGCAGGCAGGGCTGCCGTGCCGGGGTGGGTGATCGCACCGGTGCTCGCGGTCGGCCTTCTCCTCCTCCTTGGCGCTGTCGTCCTTCCTTCCTACCTCGCGATCATCGCCGGTGAGCACGGCGGGCCGGCGTCCCTCGGCGACGCCGTCGTGCTGGCCGTCGGTCGTCCCACAGCCGCGGCGGCGGTATTCGGACTCGGGATCACGCTCACCGCCGTCGGCGTGCTCCTCCCCGTGACGCTCCCGTTGCTCGTCGGGGCGCACATCCAGTTCAGCCGCGCGACGATCCTGAGATCCCTCAGCGGTCCCGTCCGCTCACTCCAACCAACCCCTTAGGAGACCTGTGCATCCCACATCCGCCGGCGGGTACCCCCGTCGTCCACTCGCCCTGACCGACGTCCAGATCCACGACTCCTTCTGGTCGCCACGACAGGAGCAGATCCACACCAAGACGCTGTGGCATCAGGAAGAGATGCTGCACCGCACGGGACAGTTCGGCGCGCTCTCGCTGAACTGGCGCCCCGGCGACCCCAACGAGCCCCATATCTTCTGGGAGAGCGATGTCGCCAAGTGGCTCGAAGCGGCCAGCTACTGTCTCGCGCAGGGCGAGGACGCCGAGCTGGACGCCGCCGTGGACCGGGTCATCGACCTGCTCGCGGGTGCGCAGCAGCCCGATGGGTACCTGAACGTCTACTTCACGCTCGTGCGGCCCGACGCGCGCTTCACCGACCTCCGCGACGCCCACGAGCTGTACTGTGCCGGTCACCTGATCGAGGCCGGAGTGGCCCACTACCAAGCCACCGGCAAGGAGACCCTGCTGACGATCGTGCGACGGTACGCCGACCTCCTCGTTCAGGTCTTCGGTCCCGGCGGGCAGTGCGAGGGCGGCTACGACGGCCACCAGGAGATCGAGCTGGCGCTCGTCAAGCTCTATCGGGTCACCGGTGACCGTCGCTACCTCGACCTCTCAAAGAAGATGATCGACGATCGCGGCACGCAGCCCTTCTACTACGAGCGCGAGGCCGAGCGGCGCGGGACCCCTGGCTACTTCGAGTGCGCCTTCCCGCAGCGCGAGCGCGAACCACAGCGCTTCCGCGAGTACAACCAGAGCCACCTCCCCATCCGGGAACAGGACGCCATCGTCGGGCACTCCGTGCGCGCCATGTACCACCTGAGCGCGGTTACGGATCTCGCCGCCGAGTACGACGACGGCGACCTCCTCGCGGCCGCCCGGCGACTGTGGCGGGACATGGCCGACACCAAGCTCTACATCACAGGAGGTCTCGGAGCCGATCCGTCCATCGAGGGGTTCGCCGCCCCGTACGAGCTGCCGAACCTCCGCGGCTACGCGGAGACATGCGCGGCCATCGGCCTCGTCCAGTGGGCGCAGCGAATGGGGAACCTCACCGGCGAAGGTCAGTTCGTCGACGTCTTGGAGCGCGCGCTCTACAACGGCGTGCTGTCCGGCGCGTCCGCCGACGGCACGCACTACTTCTACGGCAACCCGCTCGCCAGCGACGGCGACGTCCACCGCCACGAATGGTTCGGCTGCGCCTGTTGCCCGCCGAACCTCGCACGCCTGATCAGTGAGCTGGGCCGCTACCTCTACGCGCAGGGCAAGCGCGAGGCCGTCGTGAACCTGTACGCGAGCAGCACCGCGCGGTTCGACTTCGACGGCGCGGGCGCCACGATCCGTCAGGAGACCAGCTACCCTCGCGACGGCGTGGTGGAGATTTCGGTGATCCCGGAGAACGACGGCGAGGCCTTCGCGTTGGCCCTCCGTATCCCATCCTGGGCAGCCCACACCGCGCGCATCAACGGCGTGCCCTTCACCGCGTCCCCGGTTGACGGCTACCTACGCATCGATCGCGAGTGGCACGCCGGCGACACGGTCACCCTCGACCTCTGCTTGTCGCCGCGCCGGACATGGTCGAACCTCCGCGTCGCCGAGAATCTCGGCAAGGTGGCCCTTGAGCTCGGCCCGATCGTCTACTGCCTCGAGGGCGTCGACCACACGGCGCCTGTGGCCACGCTCACCCTCCCCAGGAGCGCGGAGATCACCGCGTCGCGGAGCGACGACGCCGACATGGTCGTGCTACAGGCCCACGGACGCGTCGAGCAGTGGGACGACGGCGCGCTGTACTGTTCCGAACCTCCGGCCACCAACACCGCCGAACTCCGCGCGGTCCCCTACGCGACCTGGGGCAACCGCGGCCAATCGGATATGACGGTCTGGATCCGGGAGACCGTCGAGCGCTGACGGGGATCAGCTCGGCGCTCAGTCAGCGGTGGGATCAGCGATGACGGCGAGGAACAGCGGCCAGCCCGTGCGCGTGTCGAGGACGCGGAACACGTACGGGCGGTCGACGACGAAGGGCTCTGTGGGCGCGGCGCCCCCGGCGGCGCCGGCCTCGGTGACCGCGACCCCGACCGTGCCCTTGGCGCTCACCTGGAGCCGCACCTGCTGGACCCATTGCTCGAGGTAGCCCTCCGGAAGGATCCCGTCCAGGTGGTCGAGATCCAGCTCCGGGAGGCCCTCGAGCAGGTCGATCTTCGCCGCGACGTCGAACGACGGCATGACGACGGTGCCCGCATCCGGCGCCGACGCGCCCAACTCCTCCGTGGCGTCCGCCAGGTCCTTGGCGGTCAGCTGGCTCGGTGTCACGCCCTCGTTCGGGAGGATCACGTCGGCGGCGAGCACGCCGTCGTAGGAGAGGCGCACGGCCTTCCACCGATCGCCGTCGGCCCAGCGCGCCTCCGGGGTTCCCGACACGAAGCTCGCGTCCTTGTCGCCGTCGGGCGTGTGGAACGGGAGCCTCGGCTCGTAGCTGAACTCCTGCTCCCATGCCGCCGCGAACAGCACCGCGTCCTGGACCACCGCGCGGGTGTCCGACGTCACCTTGATCCCCGACTTGTCGATCAGCCCGGCCGTGTTCTTGCGCACCCAGGCGTTGAGGTCGCCCTGGGCGCCCTCGCGTTCCGCCTGCGCCGCGGGCGCGTCGTAGTACTTCTTCAGCCGGTCGAGGAACGGCTGGTGGATCGGCTCGCCGATCACCAGCACGCGGCTGGCCTGGTGGACGACCGGGGTGTCGGGCGGGTTCTTCGCATCGACCTTCTTCGGCAGCCCCGCGTAGCCCGCGAGTGACTGCCGCAGCGCACCGAACGCCATCGACCGCTCGTCGCCGGCGAGGCCGAGGGTCTCGTCGATGCTCGCCGCGGACGGCCCGACGGCACCCTCCCCCACCATGGCGAGGCTCATCGCCATCGAACTCGGCGACGTCACCCGGTTCGCGGAGTCCATGCCGCCGATGACCTCCCAGGCCAGCGCCTCGCTCGCCGCAGCGGCGTCCTTCACGCCCGGCGTGCTGTCGAACGGGAGGGAGAGCACGGCACCCGCGCCGGTCACCTCTTCCGACGCCGCCCCCGACGAGCACGCGAACATCGACGCCACGGTCAAGGCCAGCGCGACCGGAATCAGTCTCTTCGAACGGATCACGGCTGCTCCTTGGGGTCCGAGATGGCGGCGAGGAACAGCGGCCAGCCCGTGCGGGTGTCGAGCACGCGTAAGACGTAGGGTCGGTCGACGACGAACTCCCGGTCGCGCGACTGCGCTGACTCCCCGACCACGATCTCCGTTACCGCCGCGCCGACGGTTCCCCTGGCCGTCACGCGGAGCCGCGCCTGCTGCACCCACTGGTCGACGGTGAGACCGGCGCCCATGCCGCTGAGGTCGGAGAGGTCCACCTGGGGCAGCGCCTCCAGCAGGTCCGTCTTCACGGCCAGGTCGAACGTGGGCATGCGCACCCACACCTTCGTCGGTTCCGCGGCGTCCAGCGCCGCCCTCGCCTCGGCGAGGTCTTCCGCGGTGAGGTCGAGAGGCGCGACCCCCTCGCGGGGGAGGATGACGTCGGCCGCAAGCGTGTCGTCGTACGGGAGCCGGACGGCAGTCCAGCGCGCGCCCTCCGCCATCCGCGCCTCGACCTCACCACTCACCCCCGGGATCCGCTCATCACCGTCGGGCCCGTCGAACCGGACGCTGTCCTCGTCCTCCAGCGGCGTCCTCCAGGCGGCCGCGAAGAGGAGCGCGTCCTGGATCACCGCAACCGTGTCGTCTTGGACCTTCACGCCGGAGCGCTCGATCAGCCCACCGGTCTCCTCACGCACCCACGCGTCGAGATTCGCCTGCGCTACGGACCGCTCGACGTCCTCCACAGGCACCGCGAAGTAGCGGTCGAGGGCGGCGAGGAAGCTCGGTTCCAGCGGCACACCGAGGGTGACGAGGCGGTTCGCCTGATGAACAGCTGGGGTCGCGGGCGGCTCATCCAGGTCGACGGACCCTGGCGACGCCTCGTACTCCTCCAACGACTGACGCAGCGCGCCATACGCAAGGGACCGCGTCTCACCCTCCAGGCCGAGCGCGGCGTTCGCGCTCGCCAGCGAGGCTCCGCCTGCACCCTCCGCGGCCACGGCCAGGGACAACGACAGCGAGCTCGGCGACAGGATCCGGTTGGGCCCGACGCTCGAATGGATACCGGACCAGGCGAGCGCCTCGCTGGCGGTCGCGGCCTCCGCCATGCCCTCGGTGTGCGCGAACTGCGGGTTCGGAAGCGGCGCGGCCGGGGCTCCGCCGCCGGACACCCCTTCGTCCTGGGACTCACTCTTCCCACCTGCCGCGGACCCGCTATCGAGCGCTCCCGTGGGCATGCTCCCGCCGAGGGGAAGGACGGGGACGATGACAGCAGCGGCCGCGACAATCGCGAAGACTCCGCCCGCGCGCAGGGCGGCGCGGCGCCGGGCCGTGCGCCGTCGATGGGCGCCCGCCAGCAGGCCGGTCGGCACTTCGGGGATGGACGCTGCGTCGTGCAGCGCGCGGGAGATCTCGGGATCGTCGGTCATGGTTCGACCTCCTGGGTCAGGTGCGCGGACCCGCGCAGGGCGGCGCACCCTCGGTGGGCGTACTTCTTGACGGCGCCCTCGCTAATCCCGAGCGCGCGGGCCACCTCGGCGATGGGCTGGTCGTCCAGGTAGCGCATCGTCACGACGGCGCGCTGCATCCTGGGCAGGCCCGCGAGCGCGCGCAGCACGTCGACGCGCTGCTCCGGGCCCGGCTCGTCGTGCCGTCGCTCCGGGACGACCTCGCTCGGCACCTCCGACCGCCAGCTGCGCCGTCGCCACCACGACACGTACGTGCGGTACATCGTCGTGCGGAGGTAGGCCTCGAACTGTTGCTCGGTGGAGAGGGTGGCGTAGGCGCCCAACGTTTTCGAGAGCGCCGTCTGGAGGAGGTCCTCGGCGTGGCCGGGATCGCCGGTCAGCACGCGGGCGGCGCGCAGCAGCACCCCGCCGCGCTCGGCGAGGAAGGCCTCGAGCCCGCCCATGTCCACCTCCTGACCCTACGACGCTGCGGGCCCCCTCAAAGGTTGTCCCCCTTGTTGCGCACTTGATGAAAATGTCCGACGACTTTGGTAGACCTGTGCTGTTTCCGACCGAAAGGCCACCATGACCTCCCCCGAGAACCCCCGCCTGCAGCTGTGGTTCGGCAACTTCTTCGAGCCGTTCCACAGCGACGCGGAGGCCATGCGGCACGGTCTCGCCGAGGTGGCCAACCTCGGATTCACGACGATCAACCTCGACTCCAAGCCGTGGGAGGACTTCTTCGCGCGCTACCGCGGCGAGCCCGCCAGCGGGTACGTCGGCATGCAGGAGCTGATGATGGCGGAGGCCGCGGCGCGCGGGATGGACTACACCTGCCTGGCGCTCTACCTCTCCGGCGACAACCTCTACCCCACCATTCGCGACGTGCCTCCGGTGCGGGGTGAGGAGACGATCCGGCCGGACGGGACCCCGATGGGCACCTACAAGTACTGGTCGTCGCGCGCGCAGGAGTCCATGGTCGCGCACGTCACCGGGCTGCTCGACCTCTACGGCGCGGGCATGCGCCGCAGCGCCGACGGCAGGGTGCTGATGCAGACCATGTTCGACCCGATCGCGAAGCCCAGCTTCGATGATGACGGCCGGCGCCACTACCTGAACTGGCTCAGCAACCGGTACGCCGGCGACGTCACCCGGCTCGCCGATGCCTACGGCGTCGAGGCCAGCTCGTTCGACGATCTCCAGCCCAGCCAGTACTGGCTCCGGCCCGAGGAGGTCGGCTGGCTCGACTGTGCGCTGCCGACGGCCGCGGACATCGCCGCCCGGACCCCGGACTTCCGACGTTGGGTCGACAACCAGGCCTACCTCGCCGACGTTCTCGTCAACTACTTCGCGGACATGGCGCCGCACTGGCGCCGGCTGGGCGTCTCCGCCGAGCCGATCCTCCACCAATGGGGCTACTTCTTCACTCCCCCGGGGCGGCCGGAGTGGCAGACCGGGCAGCGCGCGCTCGACGTCTACCGGATCGCGCCGCACGTCGACAACGCCTGGTTCATCACCGCGCCGCTGAACGCGGAAAGCCGCCCGGACGCGATGGTGGTGAGCGTCGACGCCGCGATCATGCGCGCGGCCAACGGCGGATCCCGGTTCAGCGCGGGCGTCTACCTCGGGAGGCATGTCAACCAGGGCATCTACGACATCGTGACTCCTGCGGAGGCCGTCGCGACGCTCGTCGCCGGCGGGGCGAACGGGTACCACGCGTACGGCTACAGCGGCCTCGACGACGGCGGCGTCCTCTACCGGATGGACGACGGCGTCAAGCAGTCGGTGCGCGACGGCAACGCGTGGGCCGCCCAGGTCATCCCGCTCCTGACGGAGCCCCGGGCCCGCGAGGTCGCGCTGCTGTTCCCCGCGGAGACCAACCTGTACGAGCCCCTGGAGCTCGACGAGGGCGGCAGGCACCGGATGGATCTGCTCGGCTGGTACCGGCAGTTCACCGATCTCGGCTGGCACGTCGACATCCTGCATCCGGACCAGGTCGCGGCCGGGGCGCTCGCCGATTACGCGACCCTCGTGATCCCCGCCAACCCCCTGTATGACGTCGGCGACAACGCGGCGCTCGAGTCCGCCGTCGCCGCGTTCGTCGACGGCGGCGGCACGGTGTTCCACGGCCCCGGCTGCGGCCCCGCCCGGGCGTTGGGCATCGTCGAGCAACCCCACGAGTTCGACTGCATCGCCTGGGAGGACGAGCTCATCCCCCACGGCTGGTCGATCGTCGCCTACCCCGCGGCCACCGCGCTGGGCAGCTACCTGGGCTCTGGGCTGCCCGCCCTGGCGGAGACGCGGCGCGGTGCCGGCACCGTCTACTCGTTCGGGTTCGAGTACGGGTACGCGTACTGCCGCCAGCACATGCCGATCGTCCCGCCGCAGTACGGCAAGCGCGAACAGCACCCGTTGGTGCTGCTGCGCCGCACGCCGGTCGAGGCGCTCATCGGGTCCTCCCCGCTGGCGGTGCTACCTCCGTCTCGGGGCCTGGAGGTGGCGCGGTTCGGCGACCGCGCGGTCGTCATCAACCACCGCAGCCATCCGATCGACATCGGCGCGCTGAGCGGCCGGCGCGTCATCTCGCAGGTGCCCGGAGCCCCCGGCTGGCTGCCGGGCCACGCAGCAGCCTACGTAGAGGTCTGACTCAGATTCCCCCAGCCCTAGTTGAGCCGACTCGGCGAGTCCCGGAGCACTTGACCCCGGGATACCCGGGACAGCGGACCGATCCGACGCTAACCGGCCCCGTTGGGAGGAATCCCTCCAAGAACGGCCAAGTAGCGTCGGATCCGTTCGGTCCGCCAAGTAGCGCCAGCTCAGGCAACCGACCTTCTTCGTCGCCGGCGTCCCCGAAGCCGGTGCGTCACAGTTCGCACACCGACCGGACATCCAGACCCGGCGCCCCGCGTGGGCGCGGCTAGTGTAGTCGAAGCCCGTCCCTAAAGGAGCCGTAGATGCCCAACCAGCGCGACCAGCCGATCCGGAACGTGTTTGGAAGGCGCGTGGTATGGGCTTGTACGTGCCTGGCGGGCCGCACCATGGTCGTTCGCTTTGACCCTGGGGCTGAATCTCGCGCTGTCTGCGCTCCCTGCCGCACAGATTCTGTTACTTCAGTGGGTCACTACTGCGCTCGACAGCGGTGAGAATGTCGCAGTTGCGCTGATCGCGCTCGGTGTCACTGTCGGCGTTGCACAGGTCGCTGGAGATCTCGGTGGTTTCGTCACAGAGCGCATCACCAGCGAGGTCTACCTCCAGGAACAGCGGACGATGCTGAAGGCGGTCTGTCGCCTCACTCCGGATCGCCTCGCTACGGAGGAGACGAACGCCGAGCTCCAAGCCTGTCGCGACTCACTGGACCAAGTGGCTGGGCATAGCTTTGCCGTCGTGACCGGGCTTCGCAGCATCCTGGCAGCGATTGGTGTGTGCGCGGCCGTGATGCATATCGACGCCATCGCCGGCATCCTGGTGGTGCTCGCAGTGGTACCACTGCTCATGGTTGCCTCCTGGGCCGCACGGGTGCTCGACGCTGGCTGGGCCTCCATCGGCGCCGAGAATCGGCATGTTGGCTACGGCTCCGAACAATCGGTTTCGCAGCGGACCGGTACCGAGCTGGCAACGCTCGGGAGCGGGGAGCGTCTGGTGGGCATGGTCACCGAGCATCAGCGTCGGCGCAACAAACTGAAGAACTCGATGATGGCGAGACTGCTTCGAGGAAATGTCCTGGGCGCGGCAACGACCTCGCTACTACTGTGTGGCGCCCTCGCCTTTCTCGTTCGCGCAGGGTCAGGCGCTGGCGGCGTCGCCGTTGGCGTGGTGGCCGTTCTCTCCGGCGTCCAGGCCACTGCCGCCGCCGGGGATGCGTTGGCTCGTCTGGTGCAGACCGCGCCGATGATCACCCGCTATCGCGAGTTCCTTGCTTCAGTTCCCGAAGCGACTCCGCAGGCCATCGTTCATTCGGTGGGGATCCTTGAGGTCGAGGACGTGACCGTCGTCTACGAAGGCGCGGAGTCCGCGGCAGTGAGCGGGGCCAGCCTAAAGGTAGCTCACGGACAGATGATCGCGTTTGTGGGTATGAACGGTGCGGGGAAGACAACCTTGGTCAACGCGATCTTGGGCGTAGTTCCGACGCGAACCGGCGGCGTCGCCGTGGATGGCGTCGACCTCGCGACGCTAGCGCCCCAAGCAAGGCTCTCGCTGTTCGGCCTCCTGTCTCAAGAGTTCGGCCGCTACGAGTTCACCGTCCGAGAGGCTGTCTTGCTGGGTACGCCGGACGCGAGCGTGTCCGACGATCGGGTGTGGCAGGCGCTCGAAGCCGCCCAGTTCGGCGCATTCGTGCGGGGCATGCCCGATGGCCTCGACACGCAGCTCGGCCAGCAGTGGGGAGGGGTCGGCCTCTCTGGAGGGCAGTGGCAGCGCCTGGCTCTGGCGAGGATCCATCTCAGGGCGCCTGCGATCTGGGTGCTTGACGAGCCCACGTCCGCGATCGACGCCGTGGCAGAGGAGGAGATCTTCGACGAGCTCTACCGGCAGCGCGCCGAACGCCTGACGATCGTCGTGTCCCACCGAGCATGGACCCTGCGAAAAATGGACGCCATCTACGTGTTTCGGGACGGTCACATCGTCGAGGTGGGAAGTTTCGACGACCTCGTGGCAGGCGACGGCGAGTTCGTGAGGATGTTCCGAGCGCAGTTGACCGGCGGATGGCAGCCTCAGGGGCTCAGCGCATCTCGCTGATCGGGAACCCGTCCATGTCGTCGAAGGCCTGATTCTCGCCGGCCATGGCCCAGACGAACGAGTAGGCGGCGGTGCCGACGCCCGAGTGGACCGACCAGCTCGGGGAGATGACTGCCTCGCGGTCGGCGACGACGAGGTGCCTTGTCTCGCTGGGTTCGCCCATCAGGTGCACGACGCGCGCGTCGGCGGGGACGTCGAAGTACAGGTAGCACTCGGTGCGGCGGTCGTGCGTGTGGGCAGGCATGGTGTTCCACATCGAGCCCTCATGTAGCTGCGTGACGCCCATCACGATCTGGCAGCTCTTGACGCCGTTCTCGTGGATGTACTGGTTCAGCGAGCGGCGATTCGACGTCACCTGGTCGCCCAGCTCTCGGACCGTGCCTTGGCCGGGGAGGACGAGCGCCGTCGGATACGCGGTATGGGCAGGGGCGGAGAACAGGTAGAACTGCGCGCCCTCGCCGTCGAACACGACGTCGCGGACGCCGCGGCCGAGGTAGAGGCAGGCGCCCTTCGGCAGCTCGTAGCTCTCGCCGTCAGCGGTGACCGTTCCGGTCTCGCCGATCGAGATGATGCCGACCTCGCGCCGCTCGAGGAAGTACTCGGCGCGGATCTCCGGGAACGTCGGCAGCGGCAGCGGGGCGCCGACGGGGGTGGCGCCGCCGAGCACGATCCGGTCGTGATGCGTGTACACCGCCCTCACCTCGCCGGGCGCGAAGAGGTCGGCCACCAGGAACCGGTCCCGCAGCTCGGAAGTGTCCATGCCCGGGACCTGGTAGGGGTTCACGGCGTAACGCTGTTCCATTGTTTCTCCTTGGTTGTTTTTGTCGGGTTATTGGTTTCGACACGCCGACTCGGCTGCGCCTCGTGCGGCGGCTCAACCAGCGGTTCGGCGGCAGTCGCCATGTGGTCGGCCTCCGGCTCAACCAGCGGGTGTCACCAGTACGGCGCCCAGTCGGGCTTCGTGGCGCGCGTGAGCGCCTCGAGGTAGAAGTAGTCGCCCCATAGGTTGCCCTCGTCGACGCCGTTGCCCTTCGGCAGGTCGTAGACACCGTGCAGCAGCAACGCGTCGGAGGTGCCGTCGCCCGGGGCGTAGCCGGCGATCAGCGACGCGAGGATCCGGTCTGCGGCCTCGCGATACCGGGTTGCGGCGGCGTCGTCGTCGAGCTGGGCGGCCAGCTCCGCGAGGCCGCAGACGGCGATGGCCGCCGCGGACGAGTCGCGCTCCGCGCCACTGCCCTCGCCGAAGACGAGGTCCCAGTGAGCGACGCCGTCGGCGGGCAGGTGTGCGAGGAAGTAGTCGGCGCAGCGCCGGGACGCCTCCAGCAGCGCGGGATCACCGACCGCGCGGTGGTTCAGCGCGAAGCCATAGATCCCCCAGGCTTGACCGCGGGCCCAGCAGGATCCGTCGGCAGCGCCCTGTTCTGTGCCGCCGCGCAGCGGCTCGCCCGTCTCCGCGTCCCAGTAGAACGTGTGGAAGGTGGAGTCGTCGTCGCGCAGGATGTGGCGGCGCAGCTGCTCGGAGTGCCTGCGGACGGCTTCGGCGAAGCGCTCCTCACCCGTCTGCTCATGGGCCCACGTCAGCAACGGCATGTTCATCAAGCTATCGATGATCGTGCGTCCGCGCTGCGCAGGATCGCTGAGATCGCCCCAGGCCTGGACGATCCCCGCAGGCTCCAGGAACCGGCGCATCAGCCGGTCGGCCGCCGCCAGCGCGGCGGCGCGGGCGGCCTCGTCGCCGGTGAGCCGCCAGGCGCTCACGCAGGCGAGCGTGTAGAGGAACCCGAGATCGTGGTGGTCGAGGTCCTCGTCAGCTCGGACGCGGCGATCGAAGTCGACGGCGTGCTCCCTCGCGGCCGTGAGGAAGGTGTCGTCCTCGCTGAGCTCCCAGGCGAGCCAGAGCATCCCGGGCCAGAAACCCGTCGTCCACCCGGAGTTGCCGCCCTCGGCGAGGCCGCCGCGGGGGCTGCGCGGCAGGTATCTGCCCTCGGCCGTCGTGTCGTCGGGATAGACGGCGCCGAAGGCGGCGATGTTGCGGCGCAGCGTCCGCAGCGCGGCGTCCACCGCGTCGGGGACAAGGAGATCAGCCGGTGCGTGGCCGGTGGTCGCGTTCGTCATGGGAGCAGTCGCTTTCATTCGGCGCCGACGGCGGAGGGCGCGCCGTCGACGATGGCAGGTTTCAGGGTGTAGCGGGCGTTGGCCCAGACCGCATACAGGAGCGGCGCGGCGGCGAGACCCAGCGCCAGGGCCGGCTTCACCACGAAGAACGCGGCGAGGCTGGAGACGACGACGAGCGACACCACGGTCAGGTACCAGCGACGGAGACCGAGCACCGCTGCGATGACGACGACCTCGCGGAGCCTCGTCGCGGGGGCCTCGGCGATCGCGGCCAGCGCGATCGGCACGAGCGCGACCACCAGCAGCGCGAGGACGGCCAACGGCGGCACGGCGAGGGCCGCATACTCCGTCGTCGCCAGGACCCGGATGTCCAGCACCGCGACGACGAGCACCGCGCCGCCGACGAGGCCCAGCGGCAGCGCGCGGCGGGCGGTCGCCCACCAGGCGCGCCAGAAACCGCGGAACACGTCGACGCTGCCGTCGTCGGAGTACCGGCGGAAGACGGTGAATGCCGCTGTCAACGCCGGCGCCCCCAGCGGGGAGACGACGGCAAGCAGCAGCCACGTGTCGGCCGGGTCGGTGGCCAGCAGCAGCACCACGATCGGCAGGCACGACAGCACGAGCAGCGCGTTGGTCATCAGCCCCAGGTAGGCGACGCCGAAGACCAGCGCGTAGTTGTCGTGGGTGAACCTCGCCACGATCAGCCCTTCATTCCCGTTGTCGCGATGCCCTCGACGAAGTAGCGCTGGCCGAGGAGGAAGATGATCGCGATGGGGATCACCGAGATGGTGAGGCCCGCGAACATGAGGGAGAAGTTGGCATCGAGCAGGTTGCTCACCATGTTCCGCAGGCCGATCTGGATGGTCCAGAGGCTGCGGTCGCGCAGGTAGATGAGCGGACCCATGTAGTCGTTCCAGGTGTTGACGAACGTCAGCAGCGCGAGCGTCGCGATAGCCGGGGTCGACAGCGGCAGGATGATCCTGCGCCAGATCCCGTACTCGGAGAGGCCGTCGAGCCGAGCGGACTCTGACAGCTCCTCGGGAATCGACTCGTAGAACTGCTTCATGAGGAACACGCCGAAGGCGCCGAACGCCTGCAGCAGGATGATCGACCACAAGGTGTTCGAGAGGTTCATCCGCGACATCATGATGAACTGCGGGATCATGTACGACTGCCACGGCACCGCGATGGTGCCGACATAGGCGAGGAACAGCACGTCGCGGCCGGGGAAGCGCATCTTGGCGAAGCCGTAGGCAGCGAACGAACCGGTGAACACCTGCAGGAAGGTGACGACGGTGGCCAGCAGCATGGTGTTGCGGATCCAGGTCACCATGTCGGTCTTCGCCCAGATGTCGGCGTAGTTGTTCCAGGTGAGCGGGTCCGGCCACCACTTGATCGGGATGCTGAAGACGTCGTTGGGCATCTTCAGCGAGCTGATCACCAGCCAGAAGAACGGCAGCAGCAGCCAGAACGAGAACCCGATCAGCGCGAGGTACAGCAGGACACGGCCGGCGCGGTAGAGCACGGGATTGCGACCAACGCCTCGCGCCGGGAGGCGGAGCGTGCGGGTGAGTGCGGCGGACATCAGGCCTCCCTCCTCTTGTTCACGAGGAACTGGACGACGGTGACGGTGATGCAGATCAGGAACAGCACGATCGCGGCGGCCGAGGCGTAGCCAAAGCTGTTGCGCTCGAAGCCTTCGCGGAAGATGAACTGAGAGATCACCAGCGTCGCCTGGCCGGGTCCGCCCTTCGTCAGGACGAGGATCAGGTCGAGGATCTTGAACGAACCGATCGTCATCATCACCGTGACGAAGAACGTTGTCGGGCGCAGCCCCGGCAGCGTGACGTTCCAGAACCGCTGGACGGCGTTTGCGCCGTCCATCTGCGCGGCCTCGTACAGCTCGCGCGGGATGGTCTGGAGGCCCGCGAGGAACAGGATCATGTAGTAGCCGGCGTCGCGCCACATGCTGATCAGCGCGACGGCGGGCAGCGCCCAGGTCGTCGACGTCAGCCAGCCAGGAGGGTTGTCCAGACCGATCAGGCGGAGCATCTGGTTGATCGGGCCGTACTCGGGGCTGAACAGGATGTTCCACACCATCGCGATGGCGACGATGGATGTGATGTAGGGGAAGAACGCCGCGGTGCGGAAGAACGCCACGCCCCGCAGCTTGGTGTTCAGCAGCATCGCGAGCCCGAGGGAGACGACCAGCGTCAGCGGGATGTACATCAGCGCATAGGCGAACGTGTTCGTCACCGCGATGCGGAAGCTGTTGTCCTTGAGCAGACGCTGGAAGTTGGCGAGACCCACCCAGTCGGCGACGCCGAAGGCGTTCCAGTTGGTGAAGGCGATGTAGAACAGCGTCAGGACCGGGATCAGCGTCAGGACGGCGAAACCGGTGAAGTTGGGCAGGATGAACGTCCAGGCGATCATCGTGTTGCGGCGCTTGAGCTTCGCGCCGGGGCGATGTCGTCGCGACGGCGGCGCGACCGCGGTCGACTGCACTGCGCTGGTCATCGGCTCTCCTCTCGTTTGTAGGCGGCTGGTCGTGGGCTAGGGAAGCACTGATCAATGCTTCCTCCGGAGGCGGGGCACCCTCGTCGAGGGCGCCCCGCCCGGAACTCACGCGATCAGCCGATCCCGACCTCGTTCTTGACCCGGTCGACCGCCGTGGCGATCTCGGCGTCGATGGAGGACGACTCGGACATCACCGCGGTGTGCAGGTCACCAAGGATGGTCTGGATCGCTGCGGTGTTGGCGCTGGCCGGGTTCTCCGGCTTGACCTCGTGGGTCGACCATGCGAACTTCGACAGGTCGTCCTGCGGGGCGCCGTCGGCGGAGAAGTAGACGTCGACGACGGCGTCGTTGATCAGCGCGGGCGTGATGCCGATGCCCGCGAGAGCCTTCGCGGCCTCCTCGCTGGCCGCGTAGGTCAGGAACTTCTTGGCCGCGTCGACCTTCTCGGGTGCGATGTTGGCGTTGATCCCGAGACCGGTCGGGTCGCCGAACGTCACCGGGGTCTTGTCCAGGCCCGTGGTGGAGGCGTCGAACTGCGGCGCCGGAGCAAACCCCCAGTCGAACTTCTCAGCCTCGCCGGACGCCTGCTGCGCGATCAGGGTGGCGACGTACCAGGTGCCCATGGGCATCATGGCGGCCTTCTGTGTGCCGAACTCGCCCTGGTAGGTGAGCTGGTTCGCTTGGCGCGTGTTGAAGTCGATCTGCGCGCCCTCGTCCTGCAGCTTCAGCGCGCGCTCGTAGTACGGCTTGAACTGGTCGAACTTTCCGGCGAGGATGTCGGCGCCCGGCGTCTGCCCGTTCGCGAAGCCCTGCACGACCGACTGCCAGCCGTGCTGGTAGGCGCCGTAGGCCTTGTCGTTGCCCGCCGCGCGGAGGTTGTCGGTCACCTTCTTTGCGGTGGCGGCATAGTCGTCCCAGGTCAGGTGCCGTTGGGCTCCTCGACACCCGCGGCCTTGAACAGGTCCTTGTTGTAGTAGATGACCCAGCTGTCCTGGCGGTAAGGGGTCGCGTACTGCACGCCGTCGACGTTGTAGGAGGCGGCACCGCCGATGCCGTCGGGAAGCGCGACGTCGGACACGTCCATCAGCTGCTGGCCCTGCACGAACACGGGCGTGAACTTGACCTCCTTCTGCGTGATGATGTCCGGGCCTGCCTTCGCGGCCAGGTCGGCGGTGAGCAGCGTGTTGTACTCGCCCGCGTCGTACTCCTTGAGTTCCACCTTCATGCCAGGGAACGCCTCGGCGAAGCCGTCGGCCAACACCTGGAACTCTGGCGTGGTCGCGAGGCTCCAGCCCGACATCGTGAGCGTGACGTCGCCGGCGGGCTTCTCGGTGCCGCCGGTGTTCTGCCCGCCCGCGGGCGGGGTGGCTCCGTTACCGCAGGCAGTGAGCAGTATGGTGGCGCCGACGGCGAGACCCACTGCTCCCTTGATCACACGGTTCATGGTCTGCATCTCCTTTTCCGGACCCCTAGATGAGGTCGCGATCCGCCTCCGGCGCGTCCGTCGCGCCTCGGGTCCCAATGAGGTGAGTGGTGGTGGCCTGGCCATCGGGCCAGGTCACCTCCGCGATGAGGACGTCGCCGTCCTCGGTGAGGGTCACCGTCGACTCGTCGTCTCCGACGGGGCGGCCGGACAGTTCGACGACTGCTCCGACCCATTCGCCGGCGCGGACGCCGAAGGTGAGGGTGGGGGTGACGGAGACCGCGCCCAGGGGGCTGGCCTCGTGGTGGGTGTAAGACGTGGTCTCCGCGCGGCCGACGACGGCGGTCAGTCGACTGGTCAGGCCGCGGGTGGAGAGGGGGTTCTCGCCCGCGATGGCGTCCCGGGCGTCGGCGGCCAGCGGCCAGCCACCGAACCTGAGCCTGAGGGTCTCGGGGTCGAGGCCCTCGGGCAGGTCGTCGAGGGAGGCCAGCCGCAGTTCCCAGGGACCACGGACGAGCGACCACACCGTGAGCGCGCCCGCGGGCTCCGTCTCCCCCTCAAGGCCCGAGCCGTGGTTGACCCGCTCGGGCCCAGGCGTGATCCAGTGCGCCGTCGACGTCGATCCCGCGACGCCGACCTCGCCCTCGACGCGGGCGCCGAGGAGCCTGAGCGCGGCGCGATGCGTGGCGCGCCCCACGACGTCGACCACCGCGACGGACTGCTCAAGCGGGCGAACCCAGGCGTCGTCGTCGAGGAGCGGACTGGTGGCTGTCGAGTAGCCGATGCGCGCGTAGAGCGGTGAATCGCCGACCAGAGTTCCCGGCATCGCATGGTCGGTGCCGTGGTTCACGACGCGGACGATCCCGTCCGCGGAAGTGCCGTGCGCGACCCAGCCGGGCGCGGCGATGGCAGCCAGGATGTCACCCTCGTCGATGGGGAGCGGCTCGGCGGGGGCCGTCCACACCGGGTGATCGGCGGGAAGCATGACGCCGATGAGGCCCTTCGCGGCCCAGTACGGCGAGCCAGGTCCCGAGTAGGACTGCGCGAGTTGGCGCCACTCGTGGTGCCAGCCCATGTCGAGCAGGCCGGCCACGTTGGGGGCACCGCGGTCGACGAAGTGCTCGACGATCCGGCCCGCGGCGACGCGCAGGGCGCCGAGCGACGTCGCTGGGACCTCGGAGAGCACGCCCGCCCAGAACGGGGCGGCGGCGGCGAAGCGGTAAATGAGGCTGCGGCCCTGGATGAGAGGGGAGCCGTCGGAGCCGATCAGCTGACGCGCGTCGAGGAGGAAACGGTCGAGGCGCGCGGTGTCGGCCGGCGCGCGGTCGCCCATCAGTTCCGCAGCTCCCGACATGCGCGGCCAGAGCGCCGGGTACAGATGCAGCGCCCAGCCGGTGTACTGATCGAAGGCCTGCGAATCGCCGTCCGCGATCCAGCCGTCCGGGCGGAGGAAGGACTCGTGGAGCGCGAGGTCGGCCGCGATGTCGTCGGCGGACCAGGGCCCGCCGACCGAGCGGAGGAACGTCTCGACGACGATCCGGAACCACAGCCAGTTGTTGCGGGGGAAGGTGTCGTCGCCGACGAGCTCGCCGAGGTAGCCGATCACCTGCTGCTTCGTGGTGTCCGAGAAGCGGTCCCAGATCCAGGGGCGGGTGAGGTCGAGCACGAGCGCGATCGACGCCGACTCCACCTTCGCTTGCGCATGCTCGCTCGGGCGCACCCACCGGTCCGGGGCGGCGGGGTCGACGCCCGCGGCGATGCCCGAGGCATAGAACTCGATCAGGTCATCCACGCCCTCGCCGCGCTCTCCCGCGATGCGGAAGCCGGCGATCATCAGGCTGCGCGCGAAGCCCTCGAGGCCGTCAACGTCGCGGCCGTACCCGCCTTCGGCCCCCGGCGGAGTGATCCGCGCGTTGTTGGCAGAGGCGTACGGGCGCAGCGCGGCCAGCAGATCGTCGGCTAACCGTGTCCACCAATCACGCCCGTAGGCGTCGTGTGCGAGCTCCATTGCATCCTCACTGTTGGAGTGCGATAGGACGACCATAAACGATCGTTTTACGACGCGCAACCTTTGTTACTGAACTGTAATGATCGTTATTGATCGTTTAGGATAGGATAGCGGCATGACAGCGCTCCCCCTCCCTCCCGCCGGCGACCGCTCGGTCTGGACTCTCGGGTCCGGCTCCGCCGACCAGCCGACGCTGCGCGACCGCGTCGACCGCGCAACGGCGGACCTGGATGCGCCGTGGCCGCTGCCGTTGGCCAGCACGGCAGCGCGGGTACACCGCGACGGCGACCGTGCCGCACACGAGGCGCTCGTCTTCGGCCGGCAGCGGCGGCTGGCCCACGCCACCGTCGCCGCGGCCGCCACCCTTGAGCACCGCTACGTCGACGCCGTCGCCGACGGCGTCCTGCAGCTGTGCGAGCAGAGCTCGTGGTGCTGGCCCGCGCACGACGACACCTTCGCCAAGCGCGCCCACGTGTTGCCGGACCCCGACGACCCGTACCTCGACCTCGGCGCCGGGGACGTCGTCGCGCAGCTCGCGTGGACCGACCACCTGCTGGGCGCTCAGCTCGACGAGGCCTACCCCGGTCTCCGCGCCCGCGTCCGGCGCGAGACCCGTCGCCGCGTGTTCGATCCGTTCGTCGGACGCCGCGACTGGCACTGGATCGGCGAAGGCAGCGACGTCCACAACTGGAACCCCTGGATTCACGGCAACGTGCTCGTCGGGGCGCTGCGTTTCCTCGACGGCGAGGGCGACGCCCCCTTCCGGGACCGGGTCGTGGACCTTGCCGGCTACGGGCTTGGCCTTTACCTCGCGGCGCTGCCGCCGGATGGCGCGGTCGACGAGGGTTACCACTACTGGTGGAACGGTGCCTGTCGCGCGCTGGAGGCCGCGGAGATCCTGCGCCACGCCACCGACGGCGCCCTCGACCCGCTCGCCACCTCACCCGCGCTCCGGGCGACCGTCGGCTTCCCGCACCGCATGCAGCTGGGCGACGGCTGGGTCCTGAACCTCGCCGACGGCCAGGCACGCGACAGCGCCGAGGTTGCCTGGGCCGCGCTGCACCGTGCGGCGCGGAGGGTCGGCGACGACGAGGCTGCCGCCTTCGCGGCCTCGCGCCGTCGGCCCGGCGAGCCTGTCGCCAACGAGTGGTCGGAGCTCGGGCGTCTCCTGCTCGCGGCAACCGATCCCGCCTGGGTCGGCGTCGAGCCCGCGCCTCCCCCGCTGCCGGCGGACGTGTGGCTGGAGTCGATCCAGGTACGCCTCGTCCGCCCGAGCGCGGGGAGCGCCGCGGGACTGACGCTCGCCGTCAAGGGCGGGCACAACGACGAACACCACAACCACAACGACGTCGGCGAGGTCGTCGTCGCCAGCGACGGCGTGCCCGTGCTCGTCGACGCGGGCCGCCCGACCTACACCGCCGAGACCTTCGGCCCGAACCGGTACCGTCTGTGGATGACGCAGAGCGCGTGGCACAACGTCCCGCTGGTCCGCGGCACCGCGCAGGCCGTTGGCAGGGAGCGCCGCGCGTCCACCGTAGAAGTGCTGCCGGACGGCCTGGCGCTCGATCTGCACGAGGCCTACGACGTTCGGGGCCTCCACAGCTGGCGGCGAACCGCGCGGCTGACCGACGGCGTCGTCACCGTCCGGGACGCGTGGCGCCTGGATCCCCGGGCCGGCGACCGGCCGGAACCGCGCACGGTCTCCTACTTCCTGGCAGCGGGCGCGGTGACTCTTTACGAGGGAGGGGCGACGGTCGCCCCCCTCGACGGCGCTCCTCCCGTCCGGATGGAATGGTCCGGGGAGATCAAGGCACATGTTTCGCTCCGGCCGCTGGACGACCCTATGCTCAGCAGCGTGTGGGGTTCCCAACTGGCTCGGATCGAGCTCGACGTGACAGGGCGCGAGGCGTGCGAGGTCGTCGTGCGGCAGGTCGGGCCGTGAGCGTCTCCCGGGGCGCCCTTCCCGCCGGGCGGCGCGCACACATCCTTTCCGCGCTGGAGCGCGACGGGCTGGTCCGCATCTCCGACCTCTCCGCCGACCTCGGCGTCAGCCCCGTCACGCTGCGCCGCGACCTCGCACAGTTCGAGGAGGAGGGCCTTCTCGAGCGCGTTCACGGCGGCGCCGTCCCGGTCGCGGGCCGGGCACTCGCCTCTGCACCGACCACGAGGCCCAAGACCCGAGACGGGGCGCCGTCTTTGGCGGTACTTGTGCCGTCCCTCGACTACTACTGGCCGGGCGTCATCCGCGGCATGGAGGCCGCGGCGGAGCGCCACGGCATGCGGCTGCTGCTGCGCGGGTCCTCCTACGAGCTGATCGACGAGCGACCCGTCCTGGAGCGCCTCGTCCACACCGAGCAGGTCGAAGGCCTCGTGTTCGCGCCGAGCGTCGACAGCCCGTACGCGGCCGACGTCGCCAAGTGGCTGAGCGCGCAGGACCTTCCCGTCGTACTCGTGGA
Source organism: Tessaracoccus sp. (assembly GCF_016714275.1). Lineage (GTDB taxonomy): Bacteria > Actinomycetota > Actinomycetes > Propionibacteriales > Propionibacteriaceae > Arachnia. The sequence goes on from NZ_JADJNP010000001.1 coordinate 558,872, forward strand.
ACGCGACGTCGTGCGGCCCGACACGAAGCAGCCGATGGAGTCGGCCACCACCGATCACGCGCTCGGCGGCCTGCTGGCCGCGCACCACCTGGCGAGCCTCGGGCACCGCCGGGTGGGCTTGGTCGTTTCGCGTCTGTCGCCGACGTCGCGGAAGATCGCCGCGGGCTGGGAGCGGGCATGCGAGGAGCTCGGCCTGGACCGGACCGAGCACTTCGAGCGCTTCATCCCCGACCACCGCTCCGCCGAGTTCTCCGACGTCGTGACCGCGATCATCGACACCGTCATCGCCTCGGGCACCACCGCCCTGCTGGTCCACTCGGACCCCGAGGCGATAACCGTGGTCGAATATGCCCTTGCCAGAGGCCTTTCGGTGCCGGGCGACCTGTCGGTGATCGCCTATGACGACGAGGTCGCCCAGCTGTACAACCCGGCCCTGACGGCGGTCAGCCCGCCGCGCGCCGCCGTCGGCGAGGCCGCCGTCGAGTTGCTGATCCGACGCCTCGCCGACCCGGGCGCTCCGGCGCAGCGCGTCGTGGTGAGCCCCACCCTGAACGTCCGCGAGACCACAGCTGCGGTCGACATCCCTTCTTGAGGGACTGATTCGCCGACACACATCTCTGTATGTGCGAGGCCAGGCCCATATCCGGCCTGGCCTCGCGTATGGAGAGATCTGTGTCCGCTCAGGGCAGGCGGTGGCCCGCGGCGCGGAAGATCCGGTACCACTCCTCGCGGGTGAGCGGGATCTCCGAGCCGGCGGCGGAGTCAACGACGCGCTGCGGGTTCGTCGTGCCGAGCACCACCTGCATGTCCGCAGGGTGACGGGTGATCCAGGCCACCGCGATGCCGGTCGGCGTCACGTCGTAGGCCGCGGCCAGCTCGTCGATGACGTCGTTCAGCTCGGGGTAGTTCTCGCGGTCACCCAGGAAGATGCCGTTGAAGTACCCGGCCTGGAACGGTGACCACGCCTGGAGCGTGATCTTGTTCAGGCGGGAGTAGTCGAGCAGGCCATTGTCGAGGCTGGCCGCCTGCGTCTCGCCGGCCATGTTCATCGCCACCCCGTGGGCGATCAGCGGCGCGTGCGTAACGCTCAGCTGGACCTGGTTGATGCCCAGCGGCTGACGGACCGACTGCTTCAGCAGCTCGATCTGCCCCGGGGTGTGGTTCGACACGCCGAACGCGCGGACCTTGCCCGCCGCCTCCAGCTCGTCGAACGCCGCAGCCACCTCGTCGGGCTCGACGAGGGTGTCGGGGCGGTGCAGGAGGAGGACGTCGAGGTAGTCGGTGTTCAAGGCGGCCAGCGACTCGTCGACCGTCGCGAGGATGTGGTCCTTCGAGAAGTCGAAGAAGCCGGGACGGATGCCGGCCTTCGACTGGATCACGACCTGGTCGCGCTCCGAGGCGGGGACGGCGCCCGCGTCGCCGAAGCGCTGCTCGCAGGCGTGCCGCGGATCACCGTAGATGTCGGCGTGGTCGAAGGTGTTGATGCCGGCGTCGCGGGCGGTTCGGATGAGCGTGCGGAGCGCCTCGTCGCTGAGCCCCTGGATGCGCATGAGGCCGAGGACGACGTTGGACGCGGGCAGCGGGACGGATCGTTGAGAGAGGTACTTCATGGGTCGATCCTTTCAGATGGTGGGGGTGAAGCGGAGGAGCACGGCGCCGTGGGTGTCAAGGGAAAGACGCAGGGCCGCGCTGCCGGGCGCGACGCCGCGGGCGGCATCGCTCTGCACCGTCACAGGCTCCAGCGGGACGACGGCGCCCGTCCATAGCTCGCGGACCTCGCCTCCCGACGGCGGCAGCCCGAGCGCCTGCGCGTCGAGGGCGATGTCGACCGGCGCGTCGCCGAGGTGGAAGACAGCGGCGTAGCGGACGCCGTCGTCACCGTCGGCGCCCCAGAACACGAAGGCGCCCTCCCGCGCCAGTTCGCGATTGTTCGACGATGATCGAAGCACTTTCATTGCGTCGGTGTTGGCGAGCAGCGCGACGGTCGCCGGGTCGGCTGTTGGCAGGTCGCCGCCGATCATCAGCGGCGAGCGCGCGATCACCCACAGCGTCATCAGCGAGACGCGTTCTGCGCGGGTGAACCCGTCCTGGCGCGGCTCGCCACGCTCGGCGCGGATGCCGATCCTGCCCAGCGGCAGCATGTCACCGTCGGGCCAGCCTTTCTCGCTCGCATACGGCGCCCAGCGTGCGAACCGCGCGAAGTTATCGACGACGTCCTGCCAGCGATCCCACACGTCGTCGCAGATGCGCCACATGGTCGCGTTCTCGCGCAGGTGGTCAAGCCGCGCGAGCGACATGTCGCGGCCGGGCGACAGGCTGAGCTGGAAGTCGTGCGGGGACCGGCGCAGGGCACCCGAGAACGACTCGATATCCGGGCGCTGGTACGGCCAGAGAAGGTCGTCGGCCTTGACGAAGTCGACGCCCCACTCCGCGTAGAGCGCGGCGAGGGAGTCGTAGTAGGCCTGCGCACCCGGTCTCGTGTGGTCGAGACCGACGTAGTGCGGGTTCCACTCGCAGCGATTCACGGGGTCGGCGACGTCGGCAGCGCGCGCGTCGCTGCCCAGGATCGGGGTGTTGGCCGACACGGCGCGGCGCGGGATGCCGCGCATGATGTGGATGCCGAAACGGAGACCCAGCGCGTGGATCTCGGCGGCGAGCGGGGCGAAGCCCGCGCCGTCGGCCGCGCTGGGGAAGCGGATCGGGTCCGGCACGAGCCGACCGAACTCGTCGATCCGCAGCTCGGCTTCTTGGTTGTAGCCGTGTGAGCGGGCGCCGGGATCGGACCAGTCGGCGTCGATCACGATCGTGTCCCAGCCCAAGGGCGCAAGGTGCTCGGCCATGAATCGTGCGTTGGCAAGGACCTCATCCTCGGTGATGGTGGTGCCGTAGCAGTCCCAACTGTTCCAGCCCATGGGCGGGGTGAGTGCGGGCTTCAGGGTCATGGTGCGGTTTCCTCATCTTCCGTGATGCGGCGGCCAACGGGGAGCCGGTGCGCGACGTAGGTCTTGTGCTCGGGGCGCGATACGCGCGTATTCTTGTATCGATACATGATCATAGTAGGGTCAGGCTCAGCCGTGTCCACCATCACAGGAAACCGATGAAGTTCTTCCCCCTCGACCGCATCCGCCTGCTGCCCGGCCCGTTCGCGGACGCCATTCGCATCGACCTCGACTACGTCATGGGCCTGCACCCCGACCGCTTGCTGGCCCCGTTTCTCCGCGAGGCCGGCCTGCCCGCCAAGGCCGCGAGCTACGGCAACTGGGAGGACTCGGGCCTCGACGGTCACACCGCGGGCCACTACCTCTCCGCACTGGCCCTGCTCTGGGCCGCGACCGCGGAGTCGGCGCCGAAGGCTCGCCTCGACGCGATGGTCGCCGAGCTGGCCCGGGCGCAGGACGCGCTGGGCACCGGCTACGTCGGCGGCGTCCCCGGCGGGGCCGCGCTCTTCGCGTCGCTCGCCGGCGGTGTCGAGGCCGCGCGGAGGCTAGGCTCCAGCGCGCACTGGGTGCCGTGGTACAACCTGCACAAAACCTTCCAGGGCCTGATCGACGCGCACGTCATCGCCGGCAGCAACGCGGCGCTCGCCGTCATCGTCCGGCTCGCCGACTGGTGGCTGGAGATCGCCGCCGACCTCGACGACGAGACGTTCGAGGCCATGCTGGACACGGAGTTCGGCGGCATGAACGACGCGTTCGCACAGCTCGCGGCGCTCACCGGGTGCGAGGACTGCGCGGCGATGGCGCGCCGGTTCTCGCACCGCGCGATCCTCGACCCGCTCCTCGACCGCCGCGACGCCCTGACCGGGCTGCACGCCAACACGCAGATCCCGAAGGCCGTCGGCTACGCCACCACCGCGGCCGTCGCCGATGACGAGGCCCTCCGCGGCGCGGCCGACTTCTTCTGGCGCACGGTCGTCGAGCGCCGCACCGTCGCGTTCGGCGGCAACAGCGTCCGCGAGCACTTCCACGACGCGGGCGACTTCACGCCCGTGATCGAGGACCGCGAGGGCCCCGAGTCCTGCAACACGTACAACATGCTGAAGCTGACGCGGGCGCTCGCCGAGGCGGAGCTTCGCCCGGAGCACCTCGACTTCGCCGAGCGCGCCCTCTTCAACCATGTGCTGGCCTCGCAGCACCCCGAGCGCGGCGGGTTCGTCTACTTCACTAGCATGCGTCCGCGGCACTACCGCAACTACTCCGCGCGCGACCTCGGCTTCTGGTGCTGCGTCGGTACCGGCATGGAGGTGCAGGCCAAGCACGGCGAGTTCGTCTTCGGCATCGAGGACGATGCGCTGGCGGTCAACCTGTTCGTGCCCGCCGAGCTGAACGCGCCCGAGTTCGGCGGCAGAGTGCGGCTGGAGACGGGCTTTCCGTTCGACGACGTCGTGCGCCTCACACTGCTGCTGGACGCGCCCCACCGGTTCCCGCTGCGGCTGCGCGTTCCCGGCTGGGGCGCGCTGGTCGACGTCGTGATCAACGGGGAGTCGGTCGTCGGCGAGGGGACGCCTGGCGCGCTGCTCCTCGACCGCGAATGGACCCCCGGCGACGTCGTCTCTTTCCGGGTTCCCCTCACGCCGCGCGCGGAGCGCCTGCCCAACGGGTCCCCGTGGCAGGCCTACCTCGCGGGCCCGATCGTGCTCGCTGCCCGCGCTGGCACGGATCACCTCGCCGGCCTGATGGCCGACGACAGCAGGATGGGTCACATCGCCCAGGGCGCGCTGATGGGCTTCGGCGACCTTCCGATCGTCGCGGACGGGGCCACCGACATCGTGGAGACCGGCCGGCTGACCTACCGCGTCCCCGCGCTGGATCCGCCGGGCGCGACCATCGACCTTGAGCCGTTCGCGCACCTGCACGACGCGCGCTACACCGTCTACTGGCCCGTGGCCGACGGCGAGGTCGCCGCCCGGCGCGCCGGGTTGGTCACCCAGGACGAGGGCGTCTCGCTGGACGCCCGCACGATCGACAAGGTGGCGCTCGGCGAACAGCAGCCCGAGTCCGACCACGGCTTCCGCGGCACCGCCACCGAGGTCGGCCTCACCGGCGACCGCCGCTGGCGCTCCACCCGCGCGTCCATGGGCGTGCGGCTCCGCCGTGAAGAGAACCCCTGGTGCCGGCTGGCTGTGAGCTACGTCACCGCCGGCCCGGGCCGCGTCGTCGTCACCGTCGCGGGTCACGTCGTCGGCGAGGAGACATTCGACTCGGCGGGCGAGTGGCTCACCGGAGAGTACGACGTCACCGAGGCCCTGCACGCCCACACCGGGGACACGGTCGACGTCGAGTTCTCCGCCGCTGACGGCCTCCCAACCCCCGGCGTCGCCACCGTCCGCCTGCTCCGCTGAGAGGCAGCCCTAGTTCCAGTCCGGCAAATAGGCTAGTTTTGGCCCGGCAGATGGGCTAGTTTTTATCCGGCAGATAGACTAGTTTCAGTCCGGCAGATGGACTAGTATCAACGCATGCTAAGTGGAGCGCACCGCGCTGCGGGCTATCTTCCGCGGTATCTGGACGTCGAGCTTGACGCGTTGATCGGACCCGGCACCGCGATCAGCATCGAGGGCGCCCGAGGGATCGGGAAAACAGAGACAGCGGTCCGGCGCAGCGATGCCATTCTCCGGCTCGACGATCAGGCCACACTTCAGCTGGTCCAGGCCGACGCCAGGATGCAGCTGACATCCCACCGTCGGATGTGTATAGACGAATGGCAGATCCACCCTCCCCTGTGGGACGCGATTCGACGGCTGGTCGATGACCACACCGATCAGGAGTTCCTCCTCACCGGTAGCGCCGTAGTACCTCGCGGGACGGCAATACATACGGGGGCCGGGCGCATCATGTCGGTACGCATGCGCCCGATGGCACTCTCAGAACGGGCCATGACATCACCGACGGTATCGATCGCCGACCTCTTCGAAGGGTCCGCAGAGATCCAGGGCAGCACGGAGTTCACGCTCGCCGACTACGCCGAGCAAGTCTGCGCATCTGGTTTCCCCCGGATCAACCAGATGGACGGGCGGCGGCAGCGAGCCACCCTGCAGGGCTACGTCACCAACCTCCTCGAACGAGAACTGCCGGACAACAATCTCGTCGTGCGTTCCTCCGAGTCGCTGCTTCGTTGGTTGCGCGCCTACGCGGCGGCCTCATCGACCACCGCGTCCTACGATTCGATCGTCAATGCGGCTACGCCGGGAGAGCACGACAAACCCGCAAAGGCGACGACACAGCGCTATCGCGAAGCGCTTGAGTCCCTCTGGATCCTCGACCCTGTGACGGCGTGGGCGCCCACGGGGTCGCACTTCTCACGGCTCACCGCGGCACCAAAGCACCAACTCGTGGATCCGGCACTCGCCGCCCAGGTGCTCGACGTCACACCGAGCTCGCTGACATCGCCCGGCTCGGGGAATGCCGAGTTCTTCGGTCAGCTCTTCGAGTCGTTGTCGACACTCACGGTACGAGCAGCTGGTCAGGCGGCCGAAGCGACGACCCACCACTTCCGGACACGCGGCGGAGAGCAGGAGGTCGACCTGCTGCTGGAGCGCTACGACGGCCGCATCCTCGCCTTCGAGGTGAAGCTCGCGGCGGTCATCGGCGACCGAGACGTGCGCCACCTACACTTCCTCCAACACCGACTGGGAGATCGGCTTGTCGACAAGGTCGTCATCAGCACAGGTCAGCAGGCCTATCGACGCCAGGACGGCGTAGCGGTGGTTCCGCTGGCTCTGCTCGGATAGGTGAAACCAATGCGCGCAGTGATCGCCAGCGGCTCTGGACGCTATGCCGACCCCTGGCACCCGTTCCCCGAGACCAGCCCTCTCCTCGCCGAGACCCTGCGCGGGGCCGGCTTCGCCGTCGAGATCGACGAGGACGTCGATGGCGCGATGACCCGCCTCGCCGGCGTGGGCCTGCTCGTCGTCAACGCCGGGGACCTCCTCGGCCACGACGCCCGCTCGTACGACTCTGAGGGGCACCACTCCCTCATCGCCAACCTCGCGACCTGGGCCGCTCGCACGTAGTTGTGCAAAAGGAGGTCCCGGCATCGTATCTTGTAACGATACATGATTTGTCGCGCGGCGTTACCTCAACACCCCACCCGACTCCTGGATCTCACTGACGCTCGCCCTGCACTGAAGGAACTACCAAGAACTGCATCGAACTGGCACAGTCATGCCCGTTGGGCCGAGTTAGTGGTAATTCCTGCCAACGCCCTGGCAGACTCCATCTCGACCACCTCACCCCAAGGAACGAAGATGTCTCCCACGCACGAGTTGAACGTCGCCCTCATCGGCACCGGCTTCATGGGCCGGGCCCATAGCCAGGCGTGGCACACCGCGCCGCGCTTCTTCGACCTGCCGCTGCGCCCGCGCGCCGCGGTGATCGTCGGCACCGACCCCGCCCGCACCGCCGCAGCCGCGGAGACGCTCGGATGGGAGGCCGCCTCGACCGACTGGCGCGCCGTGGTGGCGGACCCCGACATCCACGTCGTCGACATCAGCTCCCCCGGCGACACGCACGCCGAGATCGCGCTCGCGGCGCTATCCGCCGGGAAGCACGTCCTGTGCGAGAAGCCGCTGGCCAACTCGCTCGAGGAGGCGGAGACGATGGCCGCCGCAGCGGGCGCGGCCCCCGGCCTCGTCGCCATGTGCGGCTTCAGCTACCGCCGCACACCCGCGCTCTCCCTCGCGAGGCGCATGATCGGCGACGGCCTCCTCGGCACGATCCGGCACGTGCGCGCACAGTACCTGCAGGACTGGCTGAGTGACGCCGACGCGCCGTGGACCTGGCGCATGTCGAAGGAGCGCGCGGGCTCCGGCGCCCTCGGCGACATCGGCGCGCACAGCATCGACACGGCGCAGTGGCTGATCTCCTCGCCGATCACCGCCGTCTCTGCCGTGACCCGACGCTTCGTCGACTCCCGCCCGGTGCTGCGCGAGCAGGTCGGGCTCGGCGGTCAGGCTGAACCCGACGCCGAGCGGCTCCCCGTCACCGTCGACGACGCCGTCGCCTTCACCGCGTCGTTCGAAGGCGGTGCCCTCGGCGTCTTCGAGGCGACCCGCATGGCGACAGGGCGTAAGAACGCCAACCGCATCGAGATCAACGGCGAGCTCGGCTCGATCGCGTTCGACTTCGAGCGCATGAACGAACTCGAGTACTACGACGCGCGAGACGACGCCGCCACGACCGGCTTCCGCCGCATCCAGGCGACAGGGCCCGACCACCCCTACGTGTCGGCCTGGTGGCCCGTCGGCCACGGGCTGGGCTACGAGCATGGCTTCACGCACGAGGTCGTCGACTTCGTGCGGGCCATCGCGGGCGACGAGCGCGGCGATGCATCGCCGTCGTTCGCGGACGCGCGGGACGTGCAGCGGGTCCTTGCCGCCATCGAAGCCAGCGCGGCAGACGACAGTCGTATGACGGCAGTGGAGATGCCATGACCACCCGCAGCGCGCTCGTCGTCCGAGGGGGCTGGGTGGGACACCACCCCGTCGAGGCGACCGAGCTGTTCATCCCCTTCCTGCAGAGCAACGGGTTCACGGTGCGCGTCGAGGAGTCGAACGAGGTCTACGCCGACGCCGACGCGATGGCCGCGACAGACCTCGTCGTGCAGTCGGTGACCATGTCCGAGATCTCCCCCGAGGCGCTCCACGGTCTCCGCGCCGCCGTCGAGAACGGCATCGGCCTCGCCGGCTGGCACGGCGGCATCGCCGACTCCTACCGCAACAACTCGGACTACCTGCAGCTGGTCGGCGGCCAGTTCGCGACGCATCCCGGCAGGCCGCCCGCGGAGCGCCGTGGCGATGAGACGGACAACTACCTGACGTACCGCGTGGAACTCACCGAACTCGGCCGCGGCCACGAGATCACCGCGGGTCTCAGCGACTTCGAGCTCACGACGGAGCAGTACTGGGTGCTGCACGACGACCTCATCGACGTGCTCGCGACAACGACGCACCCCGTGCAGCCCTATCACCCGTGGCACCGGCCCATCACCTCCCCAGCGGTCTGGACGCGCCTGTGGGGCGCCGGCCGCGTGTTCGTCGCGACTCCCGGGCACAGCGTCGACGTCCTCCGGGACGCATCCGTCCGCACCGTCATCGAGAGGGGAATGCTGTGGGCCGCCCGCACGGCATAGGCATCGTCGGCGCCGGGGTCATCTCCGGCGCGTACCTGGACACGCTCGTCGGGCGCGACGACGTGCGGGTGGTCGCCGTCGCCGACCTCGACCGGGCGCGCGCCGAGGCCGTCGCCGCCACGGTCCCTGGCGCCCGCGCCTTGGGGGTGGACGAGCTCTTGTCCGACGCCGACGTCGACACCGTGCTGAACCTCACCGTTCCGGCAGCGCACGCCGAGGTCGCGCTCGCAGCCATTGCGCGCGGCAAGGGTGTCTACGGCGAGAAGCCGCTGGCCGCGACCCTCGACGAGGCGAGGGCCATCGTGGCCGCTGCCCAGACCGCCGGCGTCGCCGTCGGCTGCGCGCCCGACACGGTCCTCGGCACGGGGACGCAGACCGCGCGCGCCGCGGTCGAAGATGGGCTCATCGGACGGCCGGTTTCCGCAATCGCCACGTGGGTGGCCCCGGGCCACGAGCTCTGGCACCCGAATCCGGACTTCTACTACCTGGACGGCGGCGGTCCGCTGCTCGACATGGGGCCGTACTACATCTCGGCCCTCCTCCAGATCCTCGGACCCGTCGCGGGCGTCGTCGGATCGGCGAGCCGCACCCGCGACGAGCGGGTCATCGGCAGCGGCCCGCGCGCCGGCGAGACCATCCCGGTCGAGACGGAGACCCACGTGACGGGCATCCTGACGCACGCCAACGGCGTCCTCTCGACGATCACCGTGAGCTTCGACGCCGTGCGCACGGACGCGAACAACATCGAGATCCACGGCGAGGTGGGGTCGCTCGTCGTCCCGGACCCGAACACGTTCGGCGGCGAGGTGCGGCTCATCCAGCTCGGCGACGACGACTGGCGCACGCTCCCGCCCGCCGCGGGCTATGCCGACGGCTCACGCGGGATCGGTTTGATCGACTACATGCGCACCGGCACCCACCGGGCGAGCGGCGACCTTGCCCTGCACGCGCTCGAGATCATGACCGGCGTCCTGACCTCGGCCCGGGGACACCGCTTCGTCGAGATCGGGTCTCGGACGACGATCCCGCCCCGCGTGCCGCTAACCTCAGGCTGGCGGGACCACCCGAAGGTCGGCGCCTGAGGACTCGCGCACGCGCAGCGTGACCTGCCCCACGACCTCCTGGTAGTCGTCGCGGGCACGCTCCCCCGAGATGCGGCCGACGAGCAGTCGGACCGCGGCGTCGGCCATCGCCTCATGGTCGGGCGCGATGGACGTCAGCGAAGGCGTGGTGAACTCCGCCTGCGGGACGTCGTCGAAGCCGACGATGCGCACGTCGCCGGGGACGCTCTTGCCCGCGTCGGCCAGCCCGCGGAGCACTCCGAAGGCGACCCAGTCGGTGGCGCAGAAGACCCCGTCGACGTCCGGCACGTCGCGGAGCAGGCCCCGCACCGCGTCGCGGCTCTCCTCAAGGCCGTAGCGAGTTCGGACCACCTGTTCCGGCTCGAATGGGAGGCCTGCCGACTCGATCGCCTCGACGAACCCCTTCGTCCGGATGGTCGCGACGTCGACGTCGCCCGGGGACCACGGCCGGCCACCGACCATGGCGAGCCGTCGACAGCCGCGCTCGATGAGGTGCCGGGCCGCGAGCGCTCCCCCTGCCTCGTTGGCCATGACCACGTGGTCGACCGGGGCGGAGTGGGCGCGCTCGCCGAGGACGACGATCGGGTAGTCGCCGCGCAGGAGCGCGGCGTCGTCCTGCGCCAGCTGGGCCGCGTGGAGCAGCAGGCCGTCGTAGCTGCGGAGCCGAGAGTGCTGGATGGCGTCCATCTCGCCCTCGCGGCGCGACCCCGTCTGCTCGATGACGATCTCGTAGTCGTGTTCTCGCGCGCGCTCGATCAGCAGGGTGGAGAGCAACCCGAAGTACGGGCGGTCGATCTCGGGAATCGCGAGCCCGATGACCCCGGTGCGGCCCTGGCGGAGGCTCCTCGCGGTGGTATTGACCCGGTATCCGAGCTCCGCGATGGATGCGACGACCTTCTCCCGCGTGGCCTTGCGCACGTGCGGGTGCTCGTTGACGACGTTGGAGACCGTCATCACGGACACGCCGGCGTGCCGGGCGACATCCTGCATCGTGACCATAGGTGTACGCCCTCCTTCGAGATCGGGCCCGCACGGAAACGCCAAGAACCCGGCCCAACTGGCACGATCGTGCCAGTTGGGGGCAGTTACTGGTAAATCCTTGCGCGGGACAACGGACTCCTACAGCGTAAGCGTGGCGAGGCCATCGGCGGCCAGGTGCAGCGTCGTCGAGTCGTCCCCGCGAACGAAGACCACGAGGCGGGCGTCCAGCGTGCGGCGCGACGACGAGCCGTAGGGCGTGTTGTCGGCGAGGTCTCCGTTCTCCAGGCCGAGCAGCGTGCCGTTCTCGACGACGGCGGTCACCAGCAGGTCGTCCGCTGCGGGGTTCCCGTCGGCGTCGCGCAGCGTCACCTCGACTTGGAGGACGCGCTCCCCCTGCGGCGCCGCCAGGTCGGGCCAGGGCGCCGCATCGCCCGGCCCAGCGTCCGGCCAGGTCGGCGCCCACACCCCGGCGGTCAGCTCCACGGCGGGGCCGCGGCGCTCCAGGCGGTCCCAGACGACGACGTCGCCGCGGCGGGCCTGCGCAAGCAAAGGGTCGGCCCCGGGAGTGACGGTTCCCCGCCAGAGTCCTTCCTCTTCGTCGACCGACATCAGCACCTCCACGCCGCCCGTGGTCAGGCTCACCTCCTCCCCGTTGGTGAAGCACAGCACTTCGACGGGCTCGTCCGGCTCCCAGGAACGGGACGACCCGGGCTGCCAGAAGGTCCAGTCCGAGTCGCTGGACGGGCGCGTCACGAGGTGGACGAACGGCTCGTCGGACCACCAGCTGCGGCGCAGTTGCCCGCGCGGCTTCACAAACCCGGCAAGGGTGAGCAGTCCAGCGCCAGAGCCGTGGATCGGCCAGCCGTGCGCCTCACCGAGGTAGTCGATGCCCGTCCAGAGGAACTGACCCGAGATGTAGTCGTTGTCGATGACGGCGCGCCACTCTCGGTAACCATGCCCGTTCTCGCTGCCCAGCAGCGGCTGATCGGGGAACCGCGCGTGATGCTCCTCGTACAGGTGTTGCTTGTAGTTGTAGCCGATGAGGTCCAGCCGGTCGAGCAGCCCGGTGAGGCTGGAGAGCTCGGGGAAGGCCGCGGCGAGCGTGACGGGCCGGGTGCCGTCGGTCGCCTTCACGATGTCGATCAGCCGGTTGGCGATGGTTGTCAGCCGCCGGATGTCCGGGCGGTCAGGGTCGTAGATGCGCTCGGCCGCCGGCTTGTTGGCATCGTTGTTGCCGGTCATCTCCGCGAACAGCGGATGCACGTACGGGTCGTTCGGGTAGTCGATCTCGTTGCCGATGCTCCATGCGACGACCGACGGGTGGTTCTTGTGCGCCTGCACCATGTTGGCGAGGTCGCGCTCGTGCCAGGCCGGGAAGTGCTTGGCGTAGCCCTCGTGCTTCGGCGGGTACACGTTGTGGCCCTGCCACCACTTGTTCTTCGGGTTCTCCCATTCGTCGAAGGCCTCGTCGATCACGAAGAGGCCGAGCCGGTCGCACAGCGCGTACAGGTCCGGGCCGTGCGGGTTGTGGGCCATCCGGACGGCGTTGCAGCCGATCTCCTTCAGCGTCAGCAGCCGCCGCAGCCACACCTCGGCCGGGACGGCGACGCCGAGGCAGCCTGCGTCCTCGTGCAGGCACACGCCCTTGAAGGTTCGTGGCTCGCCATTGACGGAGAATCCCTTGTCGGGATCGAATGCGAACCTTCGGATGCCGACGGTCTCCCGGTACTCGCTCTCGCCACCGGGGTGAGTCAGCGTTGTCACCAGTCGGTAGAGGTTGGGGCGGTCATCGGACCACAGTCGGGGTGAGGCGATGTCCTCATCGAAGACGACCTCCAGCGAGCCGCCGGCCGGGACTTCGACGGTGCGCGCGTATGCGTGCACCGCGTCGCCCGTGAGCGCGCGCAGCTCCTGCCGGAGCGTGACGACGGCGGGCTCCGCGAGGTGGTTCTCCACCACCTGGGCGATCCGCACGGTCGCCGTCGACGCCTCCGCGCCGAGGGTGACGAAGGTGGTGCCGTACTCGGCGAGGCCCACGGCGTCGTGCACCTCGAGCTCAACGGGACGGGTGACGCCGGTGCCGTTGAACCAGCGCGAGTCGGCGAGGTCGGTGCGCTCGACGCGGACGCTGACGACGAGGTCGTCGTCGGGGCTGTAGGACAGGATCTCGGTGAGATCGAACGAGAACTCGGCATGGCCCGACGGCCGTGAGCCGAGGTGGTAGCCGTTGGCCCATACGTCGGCGTTCTTGTAAGCACCGCGGAAGCGCAACCGCACGCGGTGCCCCTCGGTGAGGCCGAGGCCGCCGAGGTCGACGTGCGCCCGGTACCAGCCGACGCCGCCGGGAAGGTAGCCCGTGCCGCTGGAGCACGCGGACGAGAAGGGCTGTTCGACGCTCCAGTCGTGCGGCACGACGACGGGGCGCCAGCCCGCGTCGTCGAAGTTCTTCCTCCACGCGTCCGGCTCGTCGGCGAGCAGGAAGGACCAGGCGGGGACAGGGAAGGAGCGCATGCGTTTCCTAGAAGTCGTGGGCGTAGGCCGCGAAGATGCGGACGAAGAAGGTGGCGTTGGCGTACGCGAGTGCCGCGAAGCCGACCAGCAGCCAGAGCAGGCCGTAGCCGACGAACTGCGGATAGAAGACCGTGACGACGACGGGCAGCCCCAGGACGACGGCCATCATCAGCGACCACGGGAGGTGCCGCAGCGACATCAGGCGGGCGTTGCGGAAGACCGTGCGGATGTTGTCGTCGAACACCGCGTGGTAGGGGAAGACCCAGAGCAGCATCAGCGCCACCCGGAAGGTCACGAAGGAGAAGGCGATCCATAGCCCAACCCGAAGCAGCTCGTTGATGTTCAGGTTGTCGATCACGACGTACCAGGCGGCCAGCACGAGGAGCAGACCCCCGGCGATCAGGCCGATCGCCGTCGACTGGCGGAAGTTCTGCTTGAAGGCGTCGAAGTAGTCGGCGATCAGCGACTCGTCGTCGCCCTTGACCTGCTTGATGGCCGTGGCGTTCAGCGCGGTGACCGACGCGCCGAGGGTGACGAGCGGGATCGAGGTGAAGACGAAGAGGAGATTGAGGAGCATGAAGTCGGCGAAGCGGCCAAGGAACCGCATCAGCGGGGAGTCCGCGGTGAACAGGTTGCGCACGCTCTACTCCTGATCGTGGAAGGAAAAGGTAAGTGAGGGGCTGTGCGGGTCGGCGCTCGGACGGCCCGCACAGCCCCTCTCTAGGGGAGGACTACTTCAGGCCGCGCTCGGTGGCCCAGGCGTCGACCTGGCCCTGGATGTTCTCGCGCACCGTCTCGTAGCCGGCTGCCTTCAGCTTCTCGCGCATCTCGGCGACGGCCGCGGCCGGATCGTCGAACTTGCCGTACTGGAGCTGCGGGACGTACTCCGAGAGCACGGCCGCCATGGCGGCGAGGTCGGACTCGATCGGGTCCTTGTCGATGATCAGCGTCTCATACGGGTACTGCTTCGCCCGGCTGATGAGGTCTTCGTAGATCTTGTCGATGTCCGGGTGGTCGGTGGTGCGACGCGGCTCGAACTCGTCCATGCGGCCGGCCCAGAAGTTGGAGTCCAGGCCATCCTTCGACGGGTCCCAGCCCTCGGGGCGGTCGAGCAGGCCGTCATCGGTGATGATGTAGTCGACTCCCTCGATGCTGAACCGGCCTGGGGTTGTCGGAGGGCATGATCTAACACACGAAGGGAAGGGATCATGCCAGCAACGAAGAAGTACGACACGGAGACCCAGGCGCGGGCGGTTCGGATGTATACCGACCGGCTCGCTGAGGGTGGGGTGTCACAGAGCAAGGCCCGTGAGGAGGTCGGCGAGCTCCTCGGGATCAACCCGTCAACGCTGCGGAACTGGATCCGCCGTGACCGAGGCGAGGGCGTCACCCCCGCTGCTGCCGGGGGTGAGTCGGTTGATGCCGAGGTCGTGCGGCTCCGCCGCGAGATCGCCCAGCTCCGCCGGGCGAACGAGATCCTGAAGACCGCCTCGGCGTTTTTCGCGGCAGCGGAGCTCGACCGCCGACTCGGACAGTGATCGACTACACCCGCACCTACGCGGACAAGTTCGGGGTCGAGCCGATCCTGACCGTGCTGAACGAGCACGGTATCGGGATCGCCCCGTCGACGTACTACGCCCACGCCGCTCGCGGGTTCGAACCCACCGAGCAAGAACTCGACGACGCGTACGCGGCGAACGCGCTGTTCACGCTGTGGGTCAAGAACCGGCGCCTGTACGGGCGCCGGAAGCTCTGGAAGACCGCGTTGCGGGCCGGCATCGAAATTGGTCGTGACCAGGTCGAACGGTTGATGAAACTCGTCGGGATCGACGGTGTCCGGCGCGGGAAACACCGCACGGTCACCACACGACGCGATCCCCGAGCGCCCCGACACCCGGACCACGTTCGACGGCGCTGGGCATGGCCGTCGCGGCCTGACCTGTGGTGGGTCGCGGACTTCACCTACGTGTGGACGATCGCGGGGTTCTGCTACATCAGCTTCATCACCGACGTGTACTCCCGCCGGATCCTCGGCTGGCGCGTCACCACCACGAAGACCACCCCGCTCGTGCTCTCAGCGCTCGAACAAGCCCTGTTCACCCGCCGACGCACCAGCATGGAGTTCACCGGCGACGGGCTGCTCCACCACTCCGACGCCGGCTCCCAGGGCGGAATCAAGCGGTCGTCGCAACACCTCGATGACGGAGGTGGGTTGTGGCGACAAGGGAGCAGAAGAAGACGGCCATGGCGGAGCAGGGGCTGTCCGGTCGGCGTCGGCAATGGCGGGCGGATCGGGCGTTGCGTCCGCCGATGCGTTCACCGGGCAGGCCGGAGCCCTCACGCGCGGTGCAGCGTGCGTTCTGGCGGCTGATCGCCACGGGAATGTCCAGCGAGGACGCTGCGGCCGAGGTCGGCGTGTCGACCCCGGTGGGGTCCCGGTGGTTTCGCCACGCTGGCGGCATGCCACCGATCTCACTGGCCGATCCGACCGGCCGCTATTTGTCCTTCGAAGAGCGTGAGGAGATCGCGCTGCTGCGCGCTAAGCAGGTCGGGGTGCGTGAGATCGCGCGGAGGATCGGCCGCGATCCGGGGACGATCTCCCGAGAGCTGCGCCGCAACGCGGCCACGCGCAGCGGGACACTGGAGTATCGGGCGTTGGTGGCGCAGTGGAAGGCGCAGCAGGCAGCGAAGCGACCGAAGACGGCAAGGCTCGCGACCAACGACCGGTTGCGTGAGTACGTCCAGGAGCGCCTTGCTGGCAACGTCCGCAGACCGGACGGCAGCATCGTCGTCGGGCCGGAACCGCCGGCATGGAAGGGGCTGAACAAGCCGCATCGGCAGGATCGGCGGTGGGCGACTGCATGGAGTCCGGAGCAGATCTCGCACCGGCTGAAGGTTGATTTCCCTGATGATGAATCCATGCGCATCAGCCATGAGGCGATCTACCAGTCGCTGTTCATCCAGGGCCGTGGTGCGCTCAAACGCGAGCTGGTCACCTGCCTGCGAACCGGCCGCGCGCTACGACGCCCACGATCTCGATCACAGAACCGCCCGCACGGGCATGTCACCGAGGATGTCGTGTTCTCCGAACGCCCTGCGGAGGCCGCAGACCGCGCCGTCCCCGGGCATTGGGAGGGCGATCTGATCATCGGCACGGGCCGGTCCGCGATCGGCACGATCGTCGAGCGCAAAAGCCGCTCGACCCTGCTGGTGCATCTGCCGCGGCTTGAAGGCTACGGTGAGATCCCGCCGGTGAAGAACGGCCCCGCGCTGAGCGGCTACGGGGCGATCGCGATGAACGCCGCGCTGATCGCGTCGATGACAAAGCTTCCCGAACAGCTCCGCAAGACGCTCACCTGGGACCGCGGCAAGGAGCTCTCCGCGCACGCCCAGTTCGCGCTCGAGACCGGCACAAAGGTGTTCTTCGCTGATCCCCACTCGCCCTGGCAGCGGCCGACGAATGAGAACACCAACGGACTGCTGCGTCAGTACTTCCCGAAAGGCACCGACCTCTCGCGATGGTCCGCCGAGGAGCTAGAAGCGGTCGCTCTCGCGCTCAACAACCGGCCACGCAAGAGCCTGGACTGGAAGACACCCGCCGAGGTATTCGAAGAGCAGCTACGCTCGCTTCAACAACCCGGTGTTGCATCGACCGGTTGAACTCGCCCAGTACACCTCGCTGGCGTTCACCGAAGCCCTCCACGAGGCCGGGATCACCGGCTCCATCGGGAGTGTGGGTGACGCCCTCGACAACGCGCTCATGGAATCCACCATCGGGCTGTTCAAGACCGAAGTCATCGACCACGAACAAGACGTCTGGACGTCCTGGAGACAAGTCGAGCAAGCCACCGCTTCCTGGGTCCACTGGTACAACCACGAACGTCTCCACTCCTCGATCGGAGACATCCCACCGGTCGAGTACGAAGACAACCACTATGCTCTAACCCGAGGCCACGACAACCCCGTCGCCGCCTAACAACACCCTCCGACGAACCCAGGCCGGTTCAGTTGGCGCCGCAGGCGATCTTGACGATCTCGTTGTCGCCGTAGTTGCGCACGTAGGTCTGGAACTGGCGGTAGAGCGCCGCATAGTAGTCCGCGTCCATGTTGCCGCCGCAGCCCCAGGACTCGTTTCCGACCCCGAAGAACGGCACGGTCCACGGCTCCTCCCGGCCGTGCTTCTTGCGGAGGTCGGCCATGATCGTGCCCGAGCTCAGGGTCATGTACTCGACCCAGTCCCGCATCTCGGCGACGGTTCCTGAGCCGACATTGCCGTTGATGTAGGCCTCCGCGCCCAGCTGGTCCAGCAGCTCGAAGAACTCGTGCGTTCCGAACTCGTTGGGGTCGACGACGCCGCCCCAGTGCGTGTTCACCATGCCCTCACGCCGCTCGCCGACGCCCTTCAGCCAGTGGTACTCGTCAGCGAAGCAGCCACCCGGCCAGCGGACGACGGGGACCTTGATCGCACGCAGCGCGTCGATGGCGTCGATGCGTAGGCCGTTGCGGTTGGGGATGCCCGAGTCGACGCCGACCCAGAGTCCCTCGTAGATGCCGCGGCCCAGGTGTTCGGCGAACTGGCCGTAAATGCGGCGGTCGAGGGTATGACGATGGGCGTCTGTGCGAATGGCGGTCACGGGTGCTCCTTTGTCCCCTACCCGCGGTGCGGTTCCCGAGAGTCAGCACCGCGCGGCAATATGTATCGATACAAGGAAAGCATATCCAGCGCCCCTTGTCACGTCCCCCCTGCGGCCTACCTCCCCCTATAGAGCGCCGTGCTCGCGCGAACCACGAGCTCCGTCGGGACCGGCGGCACCGGCTCGGACAGCCGGACGCCGGCGATGCGATCCAGAAGTTGTTGCACCGCGGCGCGGCCGACGGCGGCGAAGTCTTGGCGGACGGTAGTGAGCGGCGGCCAGAACGACGCGGCGTCAGCCATGTCGTCGAAGCCGACGACGCTGGTCTCACCCGGCACGTCCACGCCGTTCTCGTGCAGCGCCCGAAGCACCCCGAGGGCCATCTCATCGTTGGCCGCGAAGATCGCGGAGGCACCGCCGTTGCTCAGCAGTTCAAGGCCCGCCCGATAGCCGGACCCGGAGGACCAATCGCCGCGCCGCACCGGAGGCGCCGCGATGCCCCGCTCCCATAGGCACGAGCGCCACGCCTCTTCGCGGCGGACGGCCGCGTACGAGTCGACGGGGCCGGCGACGTGGTGCACCGTCGGATGCCCGAGGCCGAGGAGGTGCTCGGTGGCCTGACACGCGCCCATAGCCTGGTTGGTGTCGATGATGGCGTCGCCGACCGAGTCGATGAGCACCACCGGCAACCCTGCGGGCAACTCCACCTCGCTGCGGGCAAGCGTTCGCCGCTCGAACAGGAGGAGGATGCCGTCGACGGGCTGCTCACCGAGCCGCTCGAGCGCGGCGGCGAGCCCCGAGGGATTCGACCCGTCGACGGGGACGAGGATCACCGAGTAGCCGACCTCGTTCGCCGCCAGCGCGATCGCCTCCCACGTCCGCACGTTGCCGTAGGTGGCCAGCGTGAACATGCCGACGCCGATGCTGCGGTACTCGCCCGAGCGCAGCGCGAGACCTATGCGGTTGCGCCGGTAGCCCAGCTCACGCATGGCCGCGAGCACCCGGTCCCGGGTGGCTGGTTCGACGTTGCTCGCGTCGTTGGCCACCCGCGAGACGGTCTGGGCGGACACGCCGGCACGCTCGGCGACCTGGCGTTGGGTGGCGCCGCGGTGCGCGATGCCGCCGCGGCCTGCCGCTGTATCTGTCATCTCACCTTCGCCCTCCGAGACGGGCAGGAAACCTGTCCTCCCGCGCCGCCGTGCGCTAGAGTCACCCACAATGATTGCGTAAACATCGCGATCGCTCAACCCCTCACGAGAGGTCTCGCGCGCATGTCACGCTTCGCCATCGGTGACCACGACTTCCTCCTGGACGGTCGGCCGCACCGCATCCTATCCGGGGCGCTGCACTACTTCCGGACTCACCCTGGCGACTGGGCGGACCGCATCGCCAAGGCCCGTCGGATGGGCCTGAACACCATCGAGACCTATGTCGCCTGGAATGCTCACGAGCCGCGAAGGGGCGAGTGGTCCGCGTCGGGCACGACCGACCTGGGCCGCTTCCTCGATCTCGTCGCTGAGGCCGGCATGCACGCCATCGTCCGTCCCGGACCCTACATCTGCGCCGAATGGCACAACGGGGGGCTTCCGGCCTGGCTGACCGCCATGCCCGGCATCGGCCTACGCCGCTCGGAGCCGACATACCTGGCCGAGGTCGAGGCGTATCTTCGTCGCGTCTACGAGATCATCGGTCCGCGCCAGATCGACCTCGGCGGCAACGTCGTCCTCGTCCAGATCGAGAACGAGTACGGGGCCTACGGCGCAGACAAGGAGTACCTCGCAGAACTCGTCCGCGTCACGAAGGACGCGGGCATCACGGTGCCGTTGACGACGGTAGATCAACCGCAGCCGCAGATGCTGCGCGACGGCAGCCTTCGGGGACTGCATCTCACAGGCTCGTTCGGGTCGCGCGCCGTGGAACGCCTCGCGACGCTGCGCGAGCATCAGCCCACGGGTCCGCTGATGTGCTCGGAGTTCTGGTGCGGCTGGTTCGACTGGTGGGGCAACACGCACCACACGACATCGGCCTCCGACTCCGCCGCGGAGCTCGATGCGCTGCTCGCGACGGGGGCCTCGGTCAACATCTACATGGTCCACGGCGGCACGAACTTCGGCCTGACGAACGGCGCGAACCACAAGGGCCGGTACCTGCCGTTGGCCACGTCCTACGACTACGACGCCCCACTCGACGAGGCCGGCGACCCGACGGCGAAGTACTTCGCGTTCCGCGACGTCATCGCCAGATATGCTCCGGTGGCAGACGAGCCGCCCGCTCCCGCCATCGCCCGCCCCGAGGTGGCCGCCCCGCTCTCCGTTCTCGGCGACTGGCGCTTGGCTCTGCCTGCGCCAACCGTGGAGGGAGAGACTCCCCCGACCTTCGAGGACCTGGGCCACGTCGGCGCGCTCATCGAGTACACCGCCGAGCTCCCTGCGGCCGCCTTCGGCGAGGAGTCGACAGCGCTCCTCACCGTCGACGACGCGGTGCGCGACCTGGCCTGGGTCGAGGTCGACGCCGTGCGCGTCGGACGGATGTCGCGGATGCGGCACGAGCGGTCACTCGCGATCCCCCGCGGCTGCGCGATCTCGATCCTCGTCGAGGACCTCGGGCGCGTGAACTATGGCCCGCGGATCGGCGAGGCGAAGGGCCTTATCGGCCAGCCGCGCGTCGGCGGGGTGCCGTTGACCGGATGGACGGCCACGCCCATCGATGTCGCCGCGATCGGCGCCGCGCTGACCGGCGACGAGGCAGACGGCGAGCAGGCGACGTCGCCCGCCCCCGGGCCGGTCGCGCTGCGCGGCGAGTTCGCACTCGACGCGCCGTCGGACCTGTTCCTCAGCACCGACGGCTGGGCGAAGGGATACGCGTTCGTGAACGGCTTCTTCCTCGGGCGCTACTGGTCGAACGGCCCGCAGCGAACGCTGTACGTGCCCGGCCCCGCCACGCGGGCTGGAGCGAACGTCGTCGTCTTCCTGGAGCTGGAGGGCACCGCCGAGACCGTTGCACGATTCGTTCCGCGTCCGGACCTGGGCCCGGCCGAGGAGTAGCCCTCCTACCGAACGAAGAAGCTGCCGTCCCTCAGCCCACGAGCGACGCCGGCGCGAAGCGCACCGCGAACGGCTCCGCCACCTCGAACGACTCCGAACCCGAGGCGCGAGCAACCTCTCGATAGGCCCCGTCCACGAGACTCCACGCGATGATCGACGGGACATCCGGATCGATGACCCAGTAGTGCGCGCACCCGGCACGCTGGAGACGGTCCTTCTTCAGCAGCAGATCCACCCCGCGCGTGGACGGAGACAGCACCTCGACAGCCAGTAGCGGGGCGGTCGGAAGGTCCACCTCCGTAAACGCCTCCTTCGGCGCCACAAGTAGGTCGGGCTGGATCACCGTGTCCTCGGCGAGCACGACGTCAACCGGCGCGTAGAGCACCAGAAGTCCACTCGGCGCCGCGTCCCGAAGGGCGACATAGAGGTTGCCCGAGACGTCCTGGTGGCGGACGCGAGGCGCGGGGGTCACGATGAGCGCCCCGTCAACGAGTTCGTATCGGTGCCCGTCATCGGGCACACCCTCAAGATCCGCGCGCGTCAACTCCCGCCCGTATGGCAGGAAGCTCGGCGCCTCGGTCGTCATGACGCTCATGGTACCTCTCCCCTTCGCTCATGCCGCCCATCACACCGGAGCCGCAGGACGAGCACAAACCCACCGCTAACCTGTGGATAACTCAGTCGCCCGTCGCGACGGCGACGTCGGTCAGCGGACGAGCCAGCCGCCGTCGACCGGGATGATCGCGCCGTTGACGTAGTCCGACGCCGAGGACGCGAGGAACACGAACGCTCCCTGCAGGTCGGCGCTCGTGCCCCAGCGCCCGGCGGGGATGCGGCCGAGGATGGCCTTCTCCCGCTCGACATCGGCGCGGATCGCCGCGGTGTTGTCGGTGGCCATGTACCCGGGCGCGATCGCGTTCGTGTTCACACCCTGAGCGGCGAGCTCGGCCGCGAACGACTTCGTGAGGCCGGCGATGGCGTGCTTGCTCGCCGTGTATCCCGGCACCAGGATGCCGCCCTGGAAGGAAAGCATCGACGCGACGTTGATGATCTTTCCGCTCCGCTGGCCTACGAACCGCTGGGCGGCGGCGCGCGAGAGGTGGAACACCGAGTCGAGGTTGACGGCGAGAACCTCGTCCCAGTCCTCGGCCGGATGCTCGAGCAGCGGCGCGCGGCGGATGGTGCCTGCGTTGTTGACCAGGATGTCGATCCGTCCGAAGCGGTCGACAGCGGCCTGGACCGCAGCCTCCAACTCCTCCGGCGTCGCCGTGGCGAAGTCGAGCTGCTGGGCGAGCGGCGCGCGGCCGAGGCCCTCGAGCAGCGCGACGGTCTCCGTCGGAACAGAACGGTCGAGCAGCGCAAGGTCGGCGCCGGCCTCGGCCAGCGCGAGCGCGGCGGCCTGGCCGAGGCCGCGAGAGGTGCCCGTCACGAGCGCGACCTTCCCGTCGAGCCGGAACGAGTCGAGAATCATGCTTTCTCCTTGAGAGTCAGTCGGAGGCTATCGGTCGACACGGGCGCCACCGCCGGCGGCCAGCTTCGCGACCTCGGCGCCGGTGACCATCGACGTGTCGCCTGGGGTCGTCATGGCCAGCGCGCCGTGCGCGGCGCCCAGCTCGACGGCGGCCTGCAGTCCCCGGCCGGTGAGCAGGCCGTAGATCAGGCCGGATGCGAACGAATCGCCGCCGCCGACCCTGTCCAGGATCTCGAGGCCCTCACGATGCGTCGCCTGCACCAAGCCCGTATCCGGGGACCAGGCGACGGCACCCCAGTCGTTATTCGACGCCGATCGAACCGTACGCAGCGTCGTGCCGATCGCCGCGAAGTTCGGATAGGCCTCCGCGACGCGGTTGATCATGGCGCGGAAGCCCTCGATCGGCAGGGTGGTGAGGTTCTCGTCGACGCCCTCGACCTCGAAGCCGAGCGCGGCTGTGAAATCCTCCTCGTTGCCGATCATGACGTCGACGAGGTGGGCGAGCTCGCGGTTGACCTCCTGCGCGCGGGCCTGGCCGCCGATCGCACTCCACAGGCTGGGGCGGTAGTTGAGGTCGTAGGAGATGCACGTGCCGTGCCTCTTCGCGGCCTTCATCACCGCGAGGGCCGTCGCCGCGCTCTGCTCCGACAGCGCCGCGAAGATGCCGCCGGTGTGCAGCCAGCGCACGCCCTGGCGGCCGAACAGCTCGTCGAGGTCGAGATCCTCCGGGCGCAGCTGCGAGACGGCCGTCTGCCCGCGGTACGAGACGCCCCTCGCGCCGCGGACACCGAAGCCGCGCTCGGTGAAGTTCAGCCCGTTGGAGGCGTTGCGCCCCACGCCGTCGCTCTTCGCCCAGTGGATCCACCGGTTGTCGACGCCCCCGGCGAGAATGAAGCCCTCGATCAGGCGGCCAACCTCGTCGTCGACGAACGACGTCAACACCGCCGTATCCAGCCCGAAGACCCGGGAGAGGCCGCGCACGACGTTGTACTCGCCGCCCCCTTCCCACGCGGTGAACGAGCGGGCGGTGCGGACACGGAAGTCGCCCGGGTCGAGGCGCAGCATGACCTCGCCGAGACCGACGGCCTGGTAGCGGCAGTCCTCGGGGTTACGAAGATCGAGCGCCATGTCAGAACTCCGCGTTCATGGCGGCCACCGCGGACGCGCACAGGTGGCGAACAGTGTCGAAGTCCCCCGCGTCGATGGCGGCCGACGGCACCATCCACGAGCCGCCGACTGCGGCGACGTTCGGCAGCGCGAGGTACTCCGCGATGTTGGCGGCCGAGACGCCGCCCGTCGGTATGAAGCGCACACCGCCGAACGGCGCGCCGAGGGCCTTGAGGGCCTTCACCCCGCCGTAGACATCCGCGGAGAAGAACTTGAGCGTCGTCAGACCCAGTTCGAGGGCGGCCATGATCTCCGACGGCGTGACCGTGCCCGGCACGACATCGACGCCGCGCGCGAGCGCCCGCTCGACGACCCGCGGGTTCAGGCCCGGACTGACGATGAACCTGGCCCCGGCATCGACCGCGCGGTCGACCTGGTCGGCAGTCAGCACCGTTCCCGCCCCCATCAGGAGGTCGGAGTTCTCCGCCATGGCCGCGATCGCATCGATCCCCGCCGCGGTCCGGAGCGTCACTTCAGCGACAGGAATGCCGCCCGCCACCAGGGCCTCGCCGAGCCCTGCGGCACGGTCGGCCCGCTCGATCACCACCACCGGGACGATCCGGTTGTCACCCAGTTGCATGAGGCCCCCTTTGGCCAGGTCTCAAGATTTCATTGTATGAAACGCTGTGTTTCAATATGCTGGATTCAGCTTGCCACACGCGCCTCACGGCCGCAAGCGAAGGTGACACAATGACCTGTTGAAGGGAGCGCCCATGACCGAGCCGCCGCGCGTCGAGTCGGTCGACCGCGCCCTGCAACTCCTCCTCACACTGGCCGACGCGGGCCCCGACGGCGCGACCCTCGCCGAACTCGCCGAGGCCACGGGCGTCAACAAGTCGACGGCGTACCGGGCGCTCTCCACCATGCGGCTTCGGGGATTCGCGGAACAAGACGGCGAGCAGGGCAGCTACCGCCTCGGCACCATGGCGTTCGAGCTCACCGAGCGCAGCTACGGCCCGCGGAACCTCGCCACCGCGATGCACCCGGCGCTCGTCGCGCTCGCGCACGCCACAAATGAGCTCGTGCACTTCGGGGTCCTCGCGGGCGACCACGTCCTCTACCTCGACAAGGTCGAGCCGGAGCGCGCCATCCGCGTCTGGTCCGCCGTCGGGCAGCGCATGCCCGTGGCGTCGACGGCGATGGGCCGCGCCCTGCTCGCGGCGCGCGGCGTCCCCGACCGGCTCCTGCCCAGCTACCTGCGCAGCGTCCCCGAGTCTCGCCCCGTCAGCGCCGACCGGCTGCACGACTCGGTGCAGGCTGCGCGCACGCTCGGCTACGCCGTCGAGCATGGGGAGAACGAGCCCGACGTCGCCTGCCTCGGCACCGTCGTCTTGCGAGGCTCGACGCCCGTGGGCGCACTGTCGATCACCGCACTCGCGACGCGGATGACGCGCGAGCGCGAGGCGGACCTCGCGGGGATCATCGCCCGCGAGGTCCCCCCGCTTCTCCCAGAGGGCCTCCGCCTGCTGCTGTGACGGTCGCCACGGCCTGCCGGTCAGCCCTTCGCGCTGGCGATCGCCGCGTCGAGGAGGGCGGACTCGTCGGCCGTCGGCGTCCAGACCTTGGCCTGGCTGTCGGCGTAGAACACGTAGCTGCCGTCGGCGAGACGCTGCAACTGGATCATGTCGCCGGCCTTGTCGGCGAGGTCGAGCATGATAGTCTCCACGCCGAAGTCCAGGTTCATCCCGTCCGACACGACGGTGTTCGCGCCGATGGAGGCGGCAAGGGGCGCAACGTCGCCCAGTTGGGCGGTGCCCAGCGTTCCGCTGTTGCCGATGAAGCACACCGCGGCGGATACGGCGTTCTCCGGCTTCGCGGGCAGGATCGATGCCTGCGTGGAGCACAGCGTGGCGTCGGCCGAGAGGTCGGCGGCGCGGTTGGCGGTCCACAGGTCGGTCAGCAGGTCGAGGAACTCCTCGCCGCCATTGGCGTACTTCGAACCGTCGGTGGTCGTGCGGCAGCCGTGCAACTCACCCTGGACGGGCGTGATGGATCCGTCGGCGTACTCGAAAGCGACCGTGTACGTCATCCGATACTCCATGGTGCACGCCTGGTCCGAGTCCGCGGGGGTGGCGTTCAGGAACCAGGAGACGGCCTTGTCGACATCGGCCGTGAGGGGGTCGAGCGGGCCGCGGGTGCCAAAGGTCGTGTCCGCCTGATCGTCGCCGCAGAGCCAGGCCCGCACGGCACCCTCCTTGAGCACAGGCGCGCCCGGGTGTGCGTACGTGGTGGCCGCGATCGCGATGGTCATCAACTCGCGCGTCTCCGCGCACACCTCCGCTGCGTCACGGTCGGGCAGCGTCGGGCGTGCCGGGGCGGGTGACACCGCGTCGGCGGGCCGCGTCACCTGCGTGGGCCGGTTCATCAGCGAGACGCCAACCGGGATGGCCAAGCCGACGGCGAGCACACCCGCCGCGACGCCGGTCAGTGTCCTGCCGCGCCGACGGTGGCCGCGGACCTTTTCCGCCCACCCCTCGGTCGAGGGCTCGTCGGGCGTGTTGTCGTGCAGCAGGTTGTGGATGTCAGTCATGGTGCGCCTTCTCAGTCAGGTGAGTTGAGCCGCGCAGGGTCGCGCAGCCGCGGGAGGTGTGTGTCTTGACCGTGCCCTCGGCGATGCCGAGCAGCGCGGCGGTCTCGGCGACGGAGCGGTCCTCGAAGAACCGCAGCACCAGGACCGCGCGCTGCATCTTCGGCAGCTCGGCGAGCGCCCGGACCAGGTCGACGCGTTCCGCGCCGTCCGCCTGCCGGAGCCCACCGCCCGGTTCGACCGGGGTTTCCGTGGGAACCTCACCGTTCCAGCGGCGGCGCCACCAGCTGACGTAGGTGCGGTAGATCACGGTGCGCACATAGGCCTCGAACGACTCGTCGTCGCCCAGCGCCACGTAGCGCGAGAACGACTTCGCCAACGCGGTCTGGACCAGGTCCTCCGCCTTGTGCCTGTCGCCGGTGAGCAGCCACGCGGCGCGCCACAGCCGGCCGCCCCTTGCGGCGACGAACCGGTCGAAGTCGCGTTCCTCCTCCAGCGACAGTGTCGCCGAGGCCGCGGGATGCTCGGTCATGCTTCCTCCTCACCCTCTCAACGCGGTCGCACCCGCGCTCGGTTGACGCCCCTCCCCGACACAAATCTCTGTATACGCCGAGCCAGCCCGTATATCGGCCTGGCCGGACCTATAGAGAGATCTGTGTTGAGGCCGAGGATGCAGGAACGCTAGGGAAGTACTGATCAATGGGGTGCCGAGTGAGGACGTGCCAGGCGGGATGAGCTGGGCTCTCAAGATCTGAGGGTGCTATTGGACATAACACCGAAGATATCGAGAGTTCAGATCGCCCGATCTGGTGCGCCGCAGCCGGTGCCCGATTGATCAGTGCTTCCCTAGACCAGCCGCGGCAGCATCCTGGCACCGGTGATGGCAGCGATGATCTCGTCGAAGGTCGCCGTCGCCGCGCCGAACGTGCCGTTGTTGCGGCCGTGGCGCAGCACCTCGACGCGGTCGGCGACGGCGCGCACGTCGGTGAGGTTGTGGCTGATGAAGATGACGCCGAGGCCGCGGTCGCGCAGGTCCTCGATGTAACTCAGCACCTCCGCGGTCTGAGCGACCGACAGCGACGCCGTCGGTTCGTCCAGGACGACGAGCCGGGGCTCGGCCACAAGGGTGCGCGCAATGGCGACGCACTGCCGCTGGCCGGCGGAGAGGCTCCTCAGCTTCACGCGCAGGTCCGGGATGCGGGTGTTCAGCCGCCCGAGGTAGCGCCGGGCGAGCTCGTCCATCCGCGGCTGGTCGAGGAGGCCGCCGACCTCCAACTCCCGCCCCAGGAAGATGTTGGCGGTGATGTCGAGCTCCTCGACCAGGGCGAACTCCTGGAAGACGGTGGCGATACCGAGTGCGAAGGCCGCCTGCGCGCTCGGGATCTGGACGGGCGTCCCGTCGATCGCGATGACGCCGCCGTCGGGCTGGTAGATGCCGGAGATCATCCGAGCCAGCGTCGACTTTCCCGCCGCGTTGTCTCCGACGAGCGCGACGACCTCCCCGGCATGCACGGTGAGGTCGACGTCGACGAGGGCCTGCACCCCACCGAAGTGCTTGCTGACGCCGTGCACGCTCAGCAGCGCGGCGGGGTTGTGCGCGTGCGGCGATCCCGTAGGGGTATCCATCAGAAGGCTCCTTCCGCCCCCGGGCCAGCGTCATCGGTCGCCAGGGCGAGCGCCCCGCGGGCCTCGGCGTCGGCACAGTCGGCCACCACGGCGAGGGAGCCGACGTCGGCCAGCAGTGGCCTGGCGCGGAAAGCCGCCCTCACGGGGCCAAGGAAGACGTCGCCGGTGCTGACCAGTTCACCGGTGAAGCAGATGCGCTCGGGTGCGAACAGCATGGCGGCGTCTGCCGCGGCCGCGCCGATGACGTCGGCCGCGTGCGCGACGGCCTGGCGACAGCCCGCGTCGCCGTCCTTGGCCCGCTGCACCAGGGCGCGCAGGCTGAGCGGACCGTGCGAGACGCGCAACAAGTCGGTCAGCGCGTCGAGGGAGACCACCGTGTTGAGGCAGCCGCGGGCTCCGCACCAGCAGATCAGGCCGGTCGGATCAACCCGCACGTGCCCGAAGCCCCCGCCTGCGGGGAGGGGGCGGCCGTGCAACAGGACGCTGGCTTCCGTGGTGTGAGAGGCGCGGATGACCATCGCCGATCCGACGCCCCGCAGCGCGCCGAAGCGGGTCTCGGCGATCCCGACGGCATCCGTCTCGGACACCAGGGAGATCGGGCGCTGCAGCCGTCGCGAGAGGATGTCGGCGACGTCGACCTGCTCCCACCCGGCGAGCGCGGAGCCGGGGATCGCGAGGCCGACGGTGCCGATGTCACTGGGCGTGGCGCCAACGCGCTCCGTCAGTTCCGCAACCAGGAGGGCCACTCGGTCGAGCGTGGTGTCGAAGCGATGATCGGCCGGGAGGGGAAGGCGCTGCGTGGCGGTGACGCTCCACGAGGCGTCGGCGAGGAGCACCTCCACCGTGCGGTGCCCGATGTGCACGCCCACGCCGAGGTCCGAGGAGCGGGCGAGCGACACGGCCTGGGCGCGGCGGCCGGACCGCACGGTCGCCGACGTCTCCACGATGCCGGCCGACTGCAGGCTCTTGACGAGGTTCGAGACCGTGGCCGGAGAGAGCCCAGTTGCCGCAGCAAGCTCGACCTGCGTGATCTGCCCATAGATCCGCACGGCCTCGACGATGCTGGCGCTGTTGGCTTCCCGCAGCGAGGACTGCGAGCCCCGCGCCGCAGGGGCTTCTACCACCCCTTCACGCTACCATCGCCGCCTGAGCCTTGGGTTCACTACGAGAACTCAACACCCCGCCTAACGACGGCACACGAGGCCTTAGGTCTCGATTTGGTAACTTTTGAGTTTACTAGTTGACGCCAAGCCGCTCGATTCCTACGGTTGCCTTCAGCAGTTGATGCCAACGACCGCTCGGTGACGAGCGGTCCAGAGTCGAAGGAGACACGGGGTATATGCACGTCCTGCTGGAGATGTCTCACATCGTCAAGGAGTTCCCTGGAGTCAGGGCGCTCGATGATGTCACCATGCGCGTCCGCAAGGGTGACATCCACGCCATCTGTGGCGAGAACGGGGCCGGGAAGTCGACCCTGATGAAGGTGCTGTCCGGCGTCTGGGTACACGGCAGCTACGGAGGAAAAATCATCTTCGAGGCGCAGGAGGCCCAGTTCTCCAAGATCAAGGACTCGGAGGAGAAGGGCATCGTCATCATCCACCAGGAGTTGGCGCTGATCCCGGAGCTCTCCGTCACGGAGAACATCTTCCTGGGCTCCGAGGTGATGAAGGGTGCCCTGATCGACTGGGATGCGGCCCGCCTGCAGGCCATGGACCTGCTCGCGCGCGTCGGCCTCGAGGTTGACCCGGACACGCCCGTCAAGACCCTCGGCGTCGGCCAGCAGCAGCTGGTCGAGATCGCGAAGGCGCTGTCAAAGAACGTGAAGCTGCTCATCCTCGACGAGCCCACCGCGGCCCTCAACGAGGACGACTCGGCGAACCTGCTCCAGCTGATGCTCGGCCTGAAGGCCCGCGGCATCACCTGCATCATGATCTCGCACAAGCTCAACGAGATCGCGGCCGTCTCCGACGCCGTCACCGTCATCCGCGACGGCAAGACCGTCGACACCTACGACGTCGTCGCCGGCGAAGTTGACGAGGACCGCATCATCAAGGCGATGGTCGGTCGCTCGCTCGAGAACCGCTACCCGGAGCACACACCGCACATCGGCGAGGTGCTGCTCGAGGTCAGGGACTGGAACGTCGAGAGCGCAACGATCCCGGGCCGATTCATCACCAAGAACGCCTCGTTCCACGTCCGCCGCGGCGAAGTGGTCGGGTTCGCGGGGCTGATGGGCGCCGGCCGCACCGAACTGGCGCGCTCGATCTTCGGCCGCAGCTTCGGCATCTGGCGCTCGGGTCACATGTTCATCGACGGCAAAGAGGTCGCCCCCAAGACGGTCGAACAGGCCATCCAGGCGGGCCTCGCCTACGTCACGGAGGACCGCAAGGTGCTCGGCCTGAACCTGCTGGACGACATCAAGACGACGATCGTCTCCGCCAACCTGCGGAAGATCGTCAAGAACGGCCTCCTGCAGATGGACGAGGAGAGCGAGATAGCCGAGCAGTACCGCAAGGACCTGCGGATCAAGACGTCCAGCGTCGACGCCGGCGTGGCCACGCTGTCCGGCGGCAACCAGCAGAAGGTCGTGCTCGCCAAGTGGATGTTCACGACCCCCGAGGTCTTGATCCTCGACGAGCCCACCCGTGGCATCGACGTCGGCGCCAAGTACGAGATCTACAAGCTCATCCATGCGATGGCCGACGAGGGCAAGGCCGTCATCGTCATCTCCTCCGAGCTGCCGGAGCTGCTCGGCATCAGCGACCGCATCTACACCATCCGCGAGGGCGAGATCACGGGCGAGCTCGCCGCCGCGGACGCCGATCAGGAAAGCCTGATGCGGCGCATGACAACCACCTCCACCGCGCCGGCGGACCCGGCATCGCTCTCCTGACGACGGGACAAGGACTTTCATGAAGTATCTGAAGCAGGTGTTCGGAGGAAATCTCCAGCAATACACCATGGTGCTGGCGCTCGTGCTGCTGGCCATCATCTTCAACGTGCTCTCCGACGGCAAGATGCTCACGCCGTCGAACGCCCAGGCGCTGCTTGCCGGCAACGCATACGTGCTCGTGCTGGCCATCGGCATGGTGATGGTGATCGTCATCGGGCACATCGACCTCTCGGTGGGCTCCGTGGCCGCCTTCGTCGGCATGACCGTTGCCATCTCGACCAGCCAGTGGGGCCTTCCGTGGTGGGTCGGCCTGCTGCTCGGCATGCTCGTCGGCACGCTGATCGGTGCCTGGCACGGCTTCTGGCTGGCGAAGATGGGCATTCCCGGCTTCATCACGACGCTGGCCGGCATGATGGTCTTCCGCGGCCTCACGATCTGGGTGTCGAAGTCGATCTCCGTCCCCGCGCCCAGCGAGTTCGCGTTCTTCGGCGCCGGCTACCTGCCCGAATGGGGCCCGGACCTCGGCCTGAACAACTCGACGCTGCTGCTCGGCATCGTCGGCGGTGCCTGGTTCGTGTGGAGTGAGATCCGCCGCCGCAAGGCGATCATCGGTCGCGGCCACGAGCTGCCGATGTGGGTCACGCTGACCCGCGTGATCCTGTTCCTCGTGGTCATCGGCTACGTGACCTGGCTGTTCGGCAGCGGCCGCCCCGGAACCTCGTTCCCGGTTCCCGGCCTGATCCTCGTCGCGCTGGTCATCATCTACACCGTGATCACCCAGCGCACCCGCTTCGGCCGTCACATCTACGCCGTCGGCGGCAACCGGCAGGCCGCGGCGCTGTCCGGCGTCAACGTCAGCAAGGTCTACTTCCTGGTGATGGCGAACATGTCGTTCCTCGCCGCGCTGGCCGGCATCCTCTTCATCGGCCGAACGGGCGCCGCAGGCCCCAACGACGGCACGATGTGGGAACTCGACGCGATCGCCTCGGTGTTCATCGGCGGCGCGGCCGTGTCCGGCGGCATCGGCACCGTCGTCGGCTCCATGATCGGCGGCCTTGTCATGGCCGTCCTCAACTCCGGCCTGATCCTGATGGGCGTCGGCGCCGATCAGACCCAGGTCATCAAGGGCCTCGTGCTGCTGGCCGCCGTCGCGATCGACGTCGCCAACAAGAAGCAGGGCGGCTCATCGATATTCAAGCGCAAGCCGGCCGCGGCGAAGCCCGCCGTGACCGTCTCCCAGTAACCCATCCCAACGACCACCTCGGGCCACGGGCCCGCCGTCTGCAGGACCGTCCGGCAGGCGCATAGGAAAGGAAACCCCATGAAGTTCAAGACAGCAGCCGTCGCGGCGATCGTCGCGGCGCTCAGCCTGTCGGCCTGCGGTGGCGGCCGCGGCACCGAGCCCGCCCCCCAGCCCGGCGGCACCGGAAGCGGCGCTCCCGCGGCTGGCTTCGCCGCGGACGCGACCATCGGCGTCGCGCTCCCCTGGCTCGGCACCCAGAACTGGAAGGAGGCCGAGGTCATGTTCAAGGATCAGCTGAGCAAG
Organism: Tessaracoccus sp.; assembly: GCF_016714275.1. Classification (GTDB taxonomy): domain Bacteria; phylum Actinomycetota; class Actinomycetes; order Propionibacteriales; family Propionibacteriaceae; genus Arachnia. Next base: position 591,480 of record NZ_JADJNP010000001.1, read on the forward strand.
GCCGGCTTCAAGCCCCTGGTCCAGGCAGCCGACAACAAGGTCCCGCAGCAGCAGCAGCAGATCGAGTCGATGATCCAGAACGGCGCAAAGGCGATCGTCGTCGGCCCCGTCGACGGCAAGCAGCTCGGCCCGGTCCTCCAGAACGCCAAGGACGCCGGCATCCTCATCCTCGGCTACGACCGCCTGATCGAGAACACCAAGGCCATCGACGGCGTGGTGCAGTTCGGTTCGGTCCGCACCGGTGAGCTGCAGGGCCAGTCGCTCCTCGACGGCCTCAAGGAACTGAAGGGTGACGGCCCGTACAACATCGAGCTGTTCGCCGGCGGCCCCGCCGACCCGAACGCCCCGCTGTTCTTCGAGGGCGCCATGAAGGTCCTGCAGCCGAAGATCGACGACGGCACGCTCGTGATCCAGTCCGGCCAGAAGGAGTTCACCCAGGCCGCGACCCCCGACTGGGACAACGCCAAGGCTCAGTCCCGCATGGACTCGCTGCTGTCGGGCTTCTACGCTGACAAGAAGATCGACGGTGTGCTTTCGCCCAACGACGGCATCGCCCGAGCCATCCTGACCTCTGCCCAGCAGGCCGGCCAGGACCAGCCCGTCGTGACCGGCCTCGACGCCGAGAACGAGTCGGTGAAGTGGATCTGGGAAGGCAAGCAGTACTCGACCGTCGCAAAGCCCACCGACAAGCTGGTGACCAAGACGATCGAGCTGATCCAGACCGCGCAGAAGGGCGAGGCCCTTCCCGCCGGCGACGACACGGCCAACAATGGCCAGATCGACGTGCCGATCTTCCAGCTCGACCCGGTGGTCGTGACGAAGGCCAACATCAAGGAAGTCTTCGCCAACGATCCTGAGCGCCTCGCACTGCTCGAGGGCTGACAAAAAGCAAAAGTGGGGGTGTCCGGTTCGCCGGACACCCCCATCTGGCGCTTTCGGCCCCTTCGACTGACCCGCGCATCCCGGCCGCAGAATCGACATCACGATGCAGCTCGTCTTCTCCGGCGACGAACACTCCATGAACTGGCTTCGGCCGGACTTCCCCTACGCCGAGGTCAGAATGGCCGACCCGCGCAGCGGCGCCTCGGTCACCTCGGGCCTGGTCACGACCTCCGAGAACACTCGCGAGGGCGATGTCGTGCGCACAACGGTGACCATCAGGAACGAGGGCACGAAGCCGTACTTCTCGTCCGAGGGCGACCTCGGTATCACCCTGCCTCTCGAGGACCGCTACGACCTGACCGTCGACCAGCAGAAGCTCCGTTGTCACGCCCATGTGTTCTGCGGCGGCACCTCCAGCTACGTGTTCGCGCGTCGGATGGGCGGCGCGGCCCCGCATCTGGGCCTCGTCCTCACCGAGGGGTCGCTGGACTCCTACTCGATCGAGCGCGACCTGAGCCTCTCGAGCAACGACCGCGGCTGCCTCATCCTGCACCCCTCTTTCCTTGTCCTCGCGCCCGGCGAGGCGACGACGATCGCCTGGGCGATCTTCCCGTGCGCGGGACCGGAAGACTTCCTCGCCCAGGCCGGAACCCACACCCGCTTCGTCTCCGCCGCCTGGGACCGGCATGTGCTCTTCGCGGGCGAGTCAGCGGCGCTCGTGGTGCGGCCGTCGTTCGCTGCGCGCAGGGTCACCGCCGACGGCACGCCGCTGCAGCGCCAGCCCGACGGCTCGTTCCGGTACGAGCTCCCCGCTCCCGCCCTCGGCGCGCACACCATCACGGTCACGGCCGACGAACAGACCGTCCGGACCAGGATCCTGGTCAAGGCCACGCTGGTGGAGCTGCTCCTGAACCGGGTCCTCTTCATCGCCCGACGGCAGCAGTACACGGGCCCGCTGCCCACGCTGGACGGCGCCTACCTGATCTACGACAACGAGACCGATCGCGTCTACTACAACCACCTCGGCGACTACAACGCCGGGCGCGAGCGCATCGGCATGGGCGTCCTCCTGGCCGGGTACCTGGCCGCGATCCAGGGCGGCGCCGTTGCGACGCCCGGCGACGACATCGTCACAGAGCTGACCGCGAGTCTCGCCCGCTTCGCTGGATTCGTCCGCCGCGAGTTCGTCGACACCGATACCGGCGAGGTGTTCGACGACGCCGGTCGCGACGGCAGCGTCCGCCGCCTCTACAACAGCCCCTGGGCCGCCACGTTCTTCCTCGCGCTCCACCGGCTGACCGGGGTCGACGCCGACCTCGATACGGCCCTGCGCGTGATCCTGCGGTTCTACGACGACGGCGGCGCGCGGTTCTACCCGATCGAGCTCCCCATCCTCGACCTCTGCGGGGCCCTCTCCCGGGCCGGGCGAGCCGCGGACCGCGACAAAGCAGAGGCCCTCTTCCTCGACCATGCCCGCCGGATCGCCGCCACCGGTTCGGCCTACCCGCCGCACGAGGTGCGCTACGAGCAGTCGATCGTCGCCCCCGCCGTCGACATTCTGCTCCAGGCCCACCTCCTCAGCGCGGATCCGGACCTCCTGGCAGCGGCCCGCGCGCAACTGCCCGCCCTCGAGCAGTTCCAGGGCATCCAGCCCGACTATCGCCTGCACGAGGTGGCCATCCGGCACTGGGACGGGTTCTGGTTCGGCAAGCGCCGGCTCTACGGCGACACGTTCCCGCACTACTGGAGCGGGCTGAGCGGCAACGCCTTCGCGCTGTTCGCAGCCGCCACCGGCGACGAAACCTACGTGGCTCGCGCGGAGGCGTCGCTGCGCGCCGTGCTCTCCCTGATCCACGACGACGGTCGCGCGACCTGCGCCCACGTCTTCCCGCGCACGGTCAACGGCGAGCCCGCAGCGAGCGACGACCCGTTCGCCAACGACCAGGATTGGGCGCTGGTCTTCGCCCTCCGCCACCGCGTCCGAGCTGCAAGCACAAGGCATAGTCCGTCTTAAGAGTTGGTGATTCCACCACCTCTGGTGGAATCACCAACTCTTAGTAGACACAGGCCGTTGACGGATCTGACCTCTACGACCGCGGGTACCCGACCGATTCAGCCTCGGCGACCCACGCGATCGGCGAACGCATCGATCACGTCCTCGGCGATCCAGACCCGGTTGCAACCGGTCGCTGCTTACCCGCATGGCCACGCACGCGGGTCGCCAACGACTCACCGACCAAAGAACCTTCTCAGGAGGTCGACAGGTCCAGCTCGAAGCCTGCGCCGGCGTCGTCCACCGTCAGCACGCGAGTGTTCTCGCCGTGGACGACCACCGTGAAGCGCTGGCGGGCGAAGCCCTCGAAGCCGTCGCCTGTCGTCTCCGCGCGGAGCGTCACGTCCTCGCCTGCCCTGGTCACGACGAGGCGGGTGCGCAGCCGTGCGCCGGTCGTGGCCGCGCGCGAGTGGCCGTCGTCCTCCTGAAGCTCCGAGGTGTACTTGCCGTCGACGACCGGAGGGAAGACGTGCAGCTCGATCTCCTCCGGGCGATAACCGGCGGTGGTGAGCGGCGCCGACGGCCACATCGGGATCACGGCGCCGGCGCGGGCGTAGAGGGGGATGCGGTAGAGCGGGGCGTCGGCGGAGACGAAGCGGTAGCCGTCCAGAACGTCGTCGGTGTGCCAATCGTACCAGTGGCCACGCGGCAGGTAGACCGAGCGCGCGACGGCGCCCTCCTCCAGGACAGGCGCGACGAGCAGGTTCGGGCCGAACAGGTACTCGTCGTCGATGTCGACGACCACGCCGTCGTACTGGTCCTCGAATACCGGCGGCCGCTGGACCGGGGCTCCGGTCTCCGCAGCCTCGACGAAGGCGGTGTAGATGTAGGGCAGCAGGCGGTAGCGCAGCTCGACGGCGCTCCGGGCGATGTCGAGCACCGCGGGACCGAACGACCAGGGGTACTGATCGCGCTGGAAGATCACGGAGTGGTTGCGGCAGAACGGCGTCAGCGCGCCGTACTGCATCCAGCGGGCGAACAGCTCGGAGGTGGTCGACTCGCCGAAACCGCCGATGTCGGCACCGACGAACGCTTGGCCGGACACGCCCACGCCGGCGGCCATTCGGGAGACTGAGGCCGAGGTGCTCCCAGTTCGAGATATTGTCGCCCATCCAGTTCGCGGCGTAGCGCTGGATGCCCGGCGAACCCGCGCGCGAGAGCACGAAGGTGCGCTCGTCGGGACGCGCCTTGAGCAACCCCTGCACGGTGCCCATCGCCATCAGCAAGGCGTACTGGTTGTGGTACCGCTCGTGCGAGGCGCGGCCCTTGTCGAACCGCATCGACAACGGCGAGATGTCGCCGGTGGCCGGCTCGTTCATGTCGTTCCAAATGCCCGCCATGCCCGACGCGACATGCGCCGCGTTGAGCTCGCCCCACCAGGCGCGAGCCTCCTCGGTGGCGAAGTCGGGGAACGCGGTGTTCCCCGGCCAGACCTGGCCGATGTAGGTGTCGCCGCCCTCGGTGCGGCACAGCACGTCGCGCTCCCTCGCCTGGTCGAAGACCCAGTAGCCGGGCTCCGCCTTCACGCCGGGATCGATGATGCTGGTCAGGCGATATCCCCTCTCCGTGAGCCGGGCGATCATCCCCTCCGGGTCCGGGAAGACCTCGCGGTTCCAGGTGAAGACGCGGTAGCCATCCATGTACTCGATGTCGAGCCAGAGGCCGTCGCAGGGCACCTCGTCGGCCCGCAGGCGGTCCGCCAACACCTCGAAGTCCTCCTGCGTGTAGCGATGCCAGCGGCACTGGTGATAGCCCAGCGCCCACAGCGGGGGCAGCTCCATCCGTCCGGTGAGCCAGGTGTACGCCTCGAGGATGTCGCTCATCGTCGGCCCCGCGAAGACGTACTCGGTGTACTGGCCGCCGGCGAAGTGCACGCGGTACTGGTGGCCGGGCGCGAAGTCATACGTGGCGCGGTAGCCATTGTCGACGAACGACCCGCTCATGGCACCGGTGACGCCGTCGCGGTGATAGAAGAACGGGATCGACATGTAGTACGGGTCGAACTCTGCGCTGGTGTTGCGTGCGCGGGGGTCGTCGGCCGCGCGCCCCGCGGTGAACTCGCCTGACGCCGTCGGGTTGAGGACGTCGGTGTTCCAGAGCGTGAAGTCGCGGCCGCTCCGGTTTCCGCTGCCGGTCTTCTCCCCCAGCCCGAAGAACGAGTCGGTGGGGGTCCGACGGCGCGCGAACGTGAACGCGTCGTTCAACGTGGCGTAGGCGGCGAACCCGCCGTCGTGCAGCGGCGCTGTTTCGAGCACCGCGCTGCCGTCCGCGCGCCGCACGCCGACGCGGAACGGGTCGAGGCCGACGTGAACGGTCAGCGCCTCGGTCACGACGCGCAGCTCGCCGTCGGACTCCTCGACGGCAAACGCGGCGCGCACATCGGTGAGGTCTGCCGAGACGGCGTGCGTCGGCGCCTCGTCGAACACACCGCCCCGGCTGACCTTGAACCGCACGATGTCGGCGCGCAGGACGTCGACTCGGAACCGCTCACCGTGCAGGTCACCGACGATGCCGGTGGGCGTCGCCGCCACGGAACCGAGTTGGGTGTAGCGGACGTAGTTGTCGTAGCTGGTCACGACGGCCTCGGTCTCTTGGTCGGTGGCAGGGAGTCAGCGACACAAGCTACCGGCACGCGAGGTCAGTTCGTGCGAACGCCCACCGTGAGGAGCACGTTCGCGTACAGGCGCTGGTCGGCCGACTGGATGAAGACCGTCACGTCGCTCGACTTCGCCACCTCGTAGAAGTCCCAGCGCTTGATCTCAGCGAACGGTGTGCCCTCCATGGTGGCGCGGTACTCGTCGTGCGCCGGGATGCTGTCCGGGCGCTCGATGCCGACGGCGTCGTCGGCCGGGACCATGAGCGAGACCTCCTCGATCGGGATGGTCTCCTTGATCACGGCGAGGATCTGGCTCACCGTCAAAAGGCCGGGGGCCAGGTTCAGGTAAATCCGCTCGGCGGCGGGATTCACGCCGTTCATCGCCGGGTAGTTCCCGTCGCCGATCAGGATCTTGCTGCTGTGGCCGGCGCGGCCGAGCGCACCGATCAGTTCGGGGTGGAGCATGGGTCCGTGGAGCATGCGGGTTCCTTTCTTTGTTCTCTGCGGTTCGGGGACAGTCGACTACCCGATCGGGGGAGGTGACCGTCCCGTCGGGGGCTCATGTCGAGGCCCTCACGACAAGGCTGGGGGTGAGAGTTGAGAGCCTGGCGGGCTCCCCCGCCAGGATCTGGCTCAGCGACGCGACGGCGAGCTCGCCGACCCGCGTGAAGTCCTGTCGTACGGTGGTGAGCGCCGGGAGGAATGCGTCGGCGCCGGAGATGTCGTCGAAGCCGACGACCTTGACGTCCTCGGGAACGCGCAGGCCGCGCTGCTGGAGGGCTGTCATGCAGCCGAGCGCCAGCTGGTCGTTGGAGGCGAAGACGGCGTCGACGTCGGCGGGAAGGTCCTTCGCGAGGGACAGCGCGGCGCGCGCGTCCCAGGAGTCTGCCTCCAGGACGAGCGGCTCGATCCCCGCCTCCGCGCAGACCTCCCGATAGCCGGCCAGGCGCAGGTGCGCGTCGACCCAGTGCAGGGGCCCTGCGACGTGCGCTATCCGTCGCGCCCCCCGCGCAACGAGGTGCCGCACCGCCTCCACGGCGCCGGCACGGTGGTCGACGGCGACGCCGGGTACCGATTCGGGCAGCTCGTGCAGGCGCCCAACCATCACCATGGGGACGCGCGCGGCGAGGCCCTTCACCCACGGCGCGGGCACCATCCGGCCGCCGATCACGATGGCGCCGTCGGCGCTGACAGGGACGAGGCCGTCGGGGTCGAGGTCACGCACCGAACCGACGGGCGGCACCGTGGTGATGGCGTGGAACTGGAGCTTGTCCAGCTCCTGACAGATGGACACGAAGGTCGTGGCGTGTCCGTGATACAGCGGCGTCGTGACGATCACGTGCACCTGCCCGGTGCGGTGGGCCGACAGCGAACGGGCGGCGAGGTTGGGCCGGTAGCCCAGGCGCGCGACGGCCTCCATGACGCGGGAGCGGGTGGGCTCTGCGACGACGTCGAGCCCACGCACGACGCGCGAAACGGTCTGGATGGAGACGCCGGACGCCTCCGCGATGTCGCGGAGGTTCGCCCGCCGAGCGGCGTTCACGCGGTGCTCACTCCCCCGGTCCGTAGAGAACGGTGCGGGCGGTGGCGGCAATGACGTCGCCCCGATCCTGCTCATCGAGATGACCCATGATCTCCAGCTGCGCGAGGATCGACCCCAGCGCCGACGCCTCGACCGGTCCCGCGATGACGGGGACGCCGAGCGCGTCGGCCGTCAGCTGACAGAGCAGCGCGTTGCGGGAGCCGCCGCCGACGAGGTTCAGCTGGGTCGGCGCGCTGCCGGTGAGGGCCGCGAGGTCGGCGACGCCGCGGGCATACCGGGCCGCGAACGACTCGAGCACGACGCGGACGATGTCGCCCTCGCTGAGGGAGGCGGCGTCGACACCCTGGGTCGCCAACGCGGCGGTGACCCGAGCGACCATGCCGCCGGTCTCGGCGAACTGCGGCTCGTCCGGATCGATCAGCACACCCAGCGACGGCGCGGCCTCGGCCAGGCGGATGAGCTCGACGATATCGTGCACGTTGCCTGCCGACTCCCAGTCGCGCTGGCACTCCTGCAGGATCCACAGCCCGGTGATGTTGAACAGCGGGCGCAGACCTGCATCGCCGCGGGCCTCGTTCGTGAGGCCCATCCGGTGAGCCGCCTCGCTCAGCAGCGGCTCGTCGCGCAGCACGCCGAGCACGGACCAGGAGCCGCAGCTCAGGAAATAGGACTCCCGGCTGTCGTCGCGCTGCAGGGCGTGGACGGCGCAGGCGGTGTCGTGGGCGCCGGCGCGCACGACCGTCAGCTGATCGAGGCCCTCCACGATGCAGGGGCCGACGACGTTGTGCTCGGGAGTGACCTCGCCGAACCACGACCGGGGAATCCCGAGAGCGCCCAGCACCTCGTCGGAGAACTCCCGGGCACCCGGCCGGCACAGGCCAGACGACGACGTATGGGACCGCGACCAGCCACGGACACCCGAAAGCAGGAAGGTGAAATAGTCCGGGAGCATGAGAACCTGCGCCGTCGCGGCGGCGAGGTCGGGCTCCTCGGAGAGAAGCGCGAAAAGCTGGTTCGCCGTGTTGATGGTGGCCGGGGCGATACCCGTCGCGGCCCAGGCGGCGTCGTCGCCCAGCCGGGCACGGAACGCGTCGTGCGTGCGCGCCGTGCGGAGGTCACGATAGGCGCGGCCTGGGGCGACGCGGTTGCCGTCGGCGTCGAGGAGCACATGGTCGACGCCCCAGGTGTCGACGGACACGGAGACGGCGTCGGGGAAACGGGCGACGGCGTCGCGGAGCCCCGCCGTGACCTCGGACCAGATGAGGTCCAGGTCCCAGGCGAGGTACCCGTCGACCATCCGCGCCTGGTGTGGGAAGCGGCGCACCTCGGTCTCCACGACGCGACCGTCGGCAAAGGTGCCGGCGACGATGCGGCCGGAAGACGATCCGAGATCTACTGCCAGGGCGGTAACAGACACTCTTGCTCCTTGGAAATCAGGTCTTCCGGGCCGGTCGGCGTACACAAATCTGCGCACAGCCGCAGCCGTGTGCACTACGCACAGCTGGCCACGTATAGGCAGATTTGTGTACGCCTCCCGGCTCCGAGGTCGGGATTGATCAGGCGTACAGCGGGCCGAAGGTCTGGCAGGCGCGGTAGTCGGCGCCCTCGAGATCAGCGGTGCCGAAGCCGAGCCAGTTCTTGGGCCGGAAGATCCGGTCCCTCGACACGTTGTGCATGTTCACCGGGATCCGGAGCATCGACGCCAGCGTGATCAGCTGGTGGCCGATGTGCCCGTAGGTGATGGCGCCGTGGTTGGAGCCCCACGCGTTCATCACGTCATACACCGAGGAGAAGGCGCCCTCGCCGGTCAGGGTCGGGACGAACCACGTGGTCGGCCAGCCGGGATCGGTGCGCAGCTCGATCGTCTTCGCCACCTCGTCGGGCAGCTCGACGGTGTACCCCTCGGCCAGCTGCAGGACCGGTCCCAGGCCGTCGACCCAGTTGATGCGCGTCATGGTGACGGGCACGTCGCCTGCCGAGCGGAAGTGGGTGGAGAAGCCGCCGCCGCGGAAGTAGCCGGTGTTGGCCGGGTGGAACGTGGTCTCCTCGACCATCGCCTGGATGTCGGCCTCGGTGACGTCCCACCAGGGCTTGATGGTGGGGTTGCCGTCGGCGTCCAAGGCCCCGAACGTGCCGTCCAGCGTCGTGGCGCCGGAGTTTCGCAGGTCGATGATGCCGTCGGCCGCGCGGCCCTCCGGGCGGTACCCGGTGACGCGCTCGATGGCGTCGGCGCTCCAGTAGGTGCGGACGTCGGAGAAGATCTGCGCCCGGTTGGTCAGTAGGTAGTTGAACACCATGGACGCGCCGTTGAGGTTGTCGTTCTCAGTCGCCATGAGGCTGGGGCGGCGCTTGCCGTTCCAGTCGAAGGACGTGTTGAGCAGGGTCTCCATCAGGTCGCCGTTGGGCAGGTAGTCCGTCCACTGGCGCTGCCCCTGGAAGCCGGAGATGAGCGCGCCGTGCCCGGCGGCCTCCTCCTCGAAGCCCAGTTCGGCGAGCTTGGGGTTGCCCTCCATGAGGTCGCGGCCGATGAGGACCATCTTGGTGACGTACGGCCACCACTCCTCGTGCTCCTCGGCGGGGCGCTGGAAGGCCTCGTCGTTGAAGTCCTCGCCCTGGACGAGATTCTGGCGCACCCACGCGTAGGCCTTCTCGTAGTCCTCGGGGTCGTAGATGCCGAGCTTGATGCGGCGCTCGATCTCAACCATGTCGATGTACTCGTTGCGCATGCCGAGGTAGTAGTTCCAGAACTCCTCCTTGACCACGCAGCCGGCGATGCCCATGGACACGCCGCCGATGGACAGGTAGGACTGTCCCTTCATCTGCGCGACGGCGAGGCCCGCGGTCGCGTACTCCAGCAGGCGCTGGCGCACGGCATCGGGGATGGAGTCGTCGTCGGCGTCCTGCACCTCCTCGCCGTAGATGCCGAAGGCGGGGATGCCGAGCTGGGCGTGCCCCGCGAGCGCCGCCGCGAGGTAGACCGCGCCGGGGCGCTCGGAGCCGTTGAAGCCCCAGATCGCGTGCGGCATGGTGCGGTCCATGTCGATGGTCTCGGAGCCGTAGCACCAGCACGGGGTGACGCTGAGCGTCAGCCCGACGTTCTCGCGCTTGAACTTGGCCGCCGCGGCCTGGGCCTCGGGGGCGCGGCCAATGGTGGAGTCAGCGATGACGACCTGCACGGGGCTGCCGTCCGTGTAGCGCAGCTCGGACTCGTAGAGTTCCTTGACGCGCAGGGCCATGTTCATGGTCTGGTCTTCGAGGCTCTCGCGGACGCCGCGCCGCCGCCCATCGATGATGGGCCGGATCCCGATCTTGGGGTAGTTGGACATGGAGAAGAACACCTTCTTCGACTTCGATTGCTTCTGGTTAGGGGCGATATGTGCAGCGGCACCGCCCCCGGAAGGGACGGTGCCGCTGCGGGGTTACGGAAGCACTGATCAATGCCGTCCTCGACGAGGAGGCGCCGAGCGGGATGAGCCGGTGCGCTGCGTCCAGGACATGATGATCAGTGCCTCCCAGAGAGAGTGAGGCTCACTCGTAGAGGTTGGCGGCGATCTCCGGATCGTCGATGTTGCTGGCGTCGTACCAGGCGAAGCCGGAGTCGATGACCTTCGGCTGCTCGATGCCGTTGACCGCCTTGATCGCGGCGACGACGGTCTCATAGCCCATCTTGACCGGGGCCTGGGTGATGGCGCCGGCCATCCGGCCGTCGCGGATCGCCTCAAGCTGGGTCTTTCCGGAGTCGAAGCCGACCACCTTGATGTCCTTCGCGCCGGACTCGGTGACGCCCTGGACGGCACCGGTGGCGGCTGCCTCGTTGGTGCCATAAATGCCGGTGATGTCGGGGTTGGCCTGGATCATCGCCTTGGCGGTGTTCGCCGCGAGGCCGACTTCGCCCGCGACCTGGGGCTCTAGAAGCTTGATGCCGGTGGCGTTGGCCTTGACGTAGTCGACGAATCCGTTGCAGCGCTGCTTGCCGGTCTGCGAGGTCTGGTCGTGGCAGATGACGCCGAGGGTGCCGGTGCCGCCCAGCAGCTCGATCATGTGCTTGGCTGCCTCCTCGGCGGCGGCCTGGTTGTCGGTCTGGACCGTGGCCACGGGCAGGTCGGAGTCGACGCCCGAGTCGAAGGCCACCAGCGGGATGTTCGCCGCCTGGATCTTGTCGAGCACCGGCTGCGCCGCGCCGGTGTCGAGGGCGGCGAGGCCGATGGCGATCGGCTTGGCGTCGAGGGCCGCCCCCAGCTGGTCGAGCTGCTGGGTGACCTTGGTCTCGTCGTCCGGACCGACGAACTGGACCTTGTAGCCGTACTCGGTTCCCGCCTGCTCGGCGCCCTCGTTCACGGCCTGCCAGAAGCGGTGCTGGAAGCCCTTGGAGACGAGGTAGATGAGCTCGCCGTTGCCCTTGGGGATGTCGCCGGTGGCGGGCGTGGTCGCGGTATCCGTCGCGCCCGGTGCCGGGGTGGTCTTGGCCGGCTGGGTCGGATCCGTGGTCGTGCCCGAGGTCGAGGTGCCGCAAGCGGTCAGGCCGAGGGCCAAGACCGACGACGCGACGAGAGCGGAACGCAGTAGACGCATGTCATACCTTTCTGTGGCCAGACTGCATCGCCTGGCGGTTTGTGGGAGCGGTCGCCCCCGAGTTTCGTATTCAGTTGTGTCTCGGCAGGAGGCTCACGGGGCGGCGGCTAGATGGCCGCGGCCCGCTTGCGCCGGACGTTGTCGACGAACACCGCGATGACCACGACGATGCCGGTCACGACGAACTGCCATTCCTGCGCGATGCTCATCATGAGGAGCCCCTTCTTCAGGGTCTCCATGATCAGTGCGCCGACGACGGTGCCGAGGATGTTGGCCCTTCCGCCCGCGAGCGAGGTGCCGCCGATGACGACCGCCGCGATCACGTTCAGCTCGAAGCCGAGGCCCTCGGCCGGCTGCACGAAGCCGAAGCGGGCCGAGTAGAGGATGGCGCCGAGCGCGATGAACACGCCCGCCACCACGTAGACGAGCATCTTCCAGATCTTGATGTTGACGCCGGACAGGCGGGTCGCCTCTTCGTTCGAGCCGATCGCGAGGGCATAGCGGCCGAGCAGGGTCTTGTTCAGGATCAGCGAGGCGATGATCGCGAGCAGGATGAACACGAGCACCGCGTTCGGCACCCCGGGGATGACCTGCCCGTTGGCGATCCAGCCGTAGCCGGGGTTCTTGATGGAGATCGACGCCTTGCCGGAGATGATCAGCGCGAGTCCGCGCGCGACCATCATCATCGCCAACGTGGCGATGAACGGCGGCAGGCCGAGGAACGCGATGTTGAGGCCGTTGATCAGGCCGACGACGGCGCCGACGGCGAGAATCAGCAGGAGGCCGCCGCCGAGCGGCATGTTGAGCCAGTCTCCGGACAGGAACACGCCCGCCATCACGGCCACCAGGGTCATGCCGGTGCCGGACGACAGGTCGATGCCGCCGGTGGCGATGACCAACGTGGCGCCCAGCGCCATCACGCCGATGTAGGCCGACTGCTGGACGATGTCGATCACGATCGAGAACTGCGCGAAGTTCGGCGCAGCGAACAGGAAGAAGACGTAGATCAGCAGCAGCGCCGCGAACACGAAGACCTGCTGGAGCGACGACTTCAGGAACCCCATCAGCGGGCCCGGCGTTCCGGCGTCCTTTGCCGGCTGCTGGTTGTTGGTGGTGGTCACGCGACTTCTCCTGTCAGTTGGGCCCTGCCGACGGTGGCGAGTTCCATGATGTTTTCCTGGGTGGCCTCCGCGTTGTCGAGGAAGCCTGTGATGTGTCCCTGCGCCATTACCGCGATCCGGTGGGACATGCGCAGCACCTCGGGCAGTTCGGAGGAGATCATGATGATCGCCTTGCCCTCGGCGCTCAGCTGCTCGAGCAGCGCATAGATCTCCTCCTTGGCTCCGACGTCGATGCCGCGCGTCGGCTCGTCGAAGATGAGGATGTCGCAGTCGCGCACCAGCCACTTGGCGATGACGACCTTCTGCTGGTTGCCGCCTGACAGCTTGCCGATCAGCTGGTTGACCGACGGGGTCTTCACCCGGAGCTTCTTCGCGTACTCGATCCCGACCTCGCGGATCTTGGAGTCGAGGATGTAGCCGCCGACGCTGAAGTCCTTCATCGCCGCCATCGCCGTGTTGGCCTTGATGTCCTGGTCCAGCAGCAGCCCGAAGTGCTTGCGGTCCTCCGAGAGGTACCCGATGCCGCAGCGCACGCCGTCGGCTGCGGTCCTGATCTGGACCTGCCGACCGTGGATCTCGATGTCCCCGCTGGTGCGCGGGTCCGCCCCGAAGATGGCGCGGGCCACCTCAGTGCGCCCCGCACCCATCAGCCCGGCGAAGCCCAGGATCTCACCCTTGCGGACCTCGAAGCTGACGTTGCGCAGCAGGTTCTTGCTGTTGAGTCCGCTCACCTTGAGCACGACCTCGTCGGAGAGCGGCTTGTTGCGCGGCCGCGCCTCCGCGGAGACCTCGCGGCCGACCATCATCGAGATGATCTCGCGCATCTCCACCTCGGGCGTGTTCACGCTGCCCACGTACTGGCCGTCGCGGATCACCGTGACTCGGTTGGTGATCTCCTCGATCTCCGGCATGCGGTGCGAGATGTAGATCAGTCCCGTCTCGGGGGTGATGAAGTCGCGGATCATGCCGAACAGCGCCTCGGTCTCGGCCACCGTCAAGGCGGCGGTCGGCTCGTCCATGACGAGGATCCGGGAGTCGTAGGACAGCGCCCGGGCGATCTCGATCATCTGCTGGACGGCGACCGAGAGGTCCCCGATCCTGGCCCTCGGGTTGATCCTCATGCCGAGCCGGGAGAAGAGCTCCTCCGCCTGGCGGTTCAGCGCCCTGTCGTCGATCCAGCCTCCCTTGTGGCTGCCGGGGCGCCCGATGTAGAGGTTCTGCGCCACCGTCAGGTCCTGAACCATGTTCAGTTCCTGATGAATGATGCTGAGACCCAGCGACCGGGCGTGGTTCACGTCGCGGACCACGACCTGTTCGCCCTTCAGCCAGATCTCCGCGCCCGGATCCGGCGTGTAGATGCCGGTCAGGATCTTCATCAGGGTCGACTTCCCGGCCCCGTTCTCGCCACAAAGGCCGAGCACCTCGCCTGGATTCAGGTCGAGGTTCACCCCCTGCAGCGCCTTAACGCCTGGGAACGTCTTGCTCACGTTCTTCAGCTCAAGCAGCTTCGTCACCCGCACTCCTTCGTACCGTGTCGCCTCGATCGGGCCTCCGACCCGACGCGATGTTAACGCTAGCAGCGACTCCTTGTTAACGCTAGCAGAGATCGCTGCACCAGGGGGATTCGTTACACAATCGTAATCTCGGCCGAGCCAGGGCCGGCGACGGCGCCTCCTCCGAGCTGCAGCCGGCGCCACCCCGGCGACGGGGCACCCTCTACACCGGGTCAACTTTCGGGGGTTCCGCCACCGCCACCCATCGGCATAGGTTGTGGGTGGCCGGGGGAACAACAATGAAAGGGCCAACGATGGCAGTTTCGACACGACTATGGCACGCCACCGCGGTAGCGACGGCGTTCGCCCTGACACTCAGCCCGGGACTGGCGACGGCCGGCCCCGAAGACAAGGACCTGGGCAGCTACGGCCAGCCGCCCGGCCGCTCGGGCAGCTACCAGCACATCAGCAGCAGCAAATGGTTCGTCGAGTTCGACGGACAGCCCACTGCGGACGGTGGAAGCCGGGCAACCGTCGACAAGGCGCACCGCGGCTTCGCCGACAACCTGAGGAAGAGCGGTAAGAAGGCACGCGTTCAGCGCAGCTTCACGACGCTGTTCAACGGGGTCACCGTCGACGCCGACAGCGAGACAGCCCAGGCGCTCACGGAACTCCCGGGCGTGAAGGCGATCTATCCGGTGTTCCCCGTGCAGGTGCCTCGCGGCCAGACGAGCACTCCGGACATCACGCACGCGATCGAGCTGACGGGCGCGGACATCGCGCAGAGCAAGCTGCGCCTGAGCGGCAGGGGCGTGAAGGTCGGCATCATCGACTCGGGCATCGACTACGACCATCCCGACCTCGGCGGCTCCGGCAAGAACGGGAAGACGAAGTTCCCCACCAAGCGCGTGCGGTACGGCTACGACTTCGTCGGCGACGCCTACAACGCCGACCCGACCTCGCCCGCCTTCAACCCGGTCCCGAAGCCGGACAAGTACCCGGACGACTGCCAGGGCCACGGCACGCACGTCGCCGGCATCGTGGGCGCCAACGGCACCATCAAGGGCGTGGCACCGAAGGTCACTTTCGGCGCCTACCGCGTCTTCGGCTGCGACGGCTCAACCGACACCGACATCATCCTCACCGCCCTCGAGCGGGCGAAGCGCGACGGCATGGATGTCGTGAACATGAGCCTCGGCGCCGGCTTCCAGTCGTGGCCGAGCTATCCGACATCGGTAGCCTCCGACCGCCTGTGGCGGCACGGCATCGTCGTGGTGAACTCCGCGGGCAACGAGGGCGACTACTTCACGCAGTCGCTCGGCTCCCCCGCCAGCTCCGACAAGGCGATCGCCGTGGCGTCGTTCGACAACAGCCAGGTGCGCCTCTCCGAGATGACCTTCGCGCCCGTCTACGGCACCCCGATCTCGGCGGGATATCAGCCGGCCACGGGATCGCCCGCGGCCACCACCGCGATCCGCGGGCTACCGGTCACGGGACTGACCGACCCGCTGGGCTGCGAGGCCGGCGGTGACGCGACGGGGGCCGTCGCCATCGTCTCGCGCGGCACCTGCGCGTTCCACATAAAGGCGGTCAACGCCCAAAATGCGGGCGCGAGCGCGCTCGTGATCTACAACAACGCGCCGGGCTTCGTCAGCGCGACGGTCGAGGGTGAGACCCCGATCACCATTCCCGTGGTGACCGTCTCGCAGGAGGACGGCCAGGCCGTCGTCGCAGCCCTCTCCTCCGGACCGCTCACCGCGACCGTCACCGGCAACGGGATCGACCGCCCGAACCCATCCGCCGGCTTGGTGTCGGACTTCTCCTCGTGGGGCCTTGCGGCCGACCTGACGCTGAAGCCAGACCTGGGCGCACCGGGCGGATCGATCTACTCGCTGGAGCCCGTCGAGATGGGCAACGGGTACGTGGTGAACTCGGGCACCTCCATGGCCGCGCCGCATGTTGCGGGCGCCGTCGCGCTGATGCTGCAGGCGAGGCCATCGATGCGGCCGAACGAGGTGTTGACCCGGCTGCAGAACACCGCAATGCCCGCCAACCTGCGCGAGCTGCCGGACCTCGGGATCCTCGACGCCACGCACCGCCAGGGCGCCGGGCTGATCCAGATCGACCAGGCGATCCTGAGCACGACGCTCGTCACTCCGGCCAAGCTGTCGGCGGGTGAGTCCGCCGACGGCCGCTTCCGCAAGACCCTGACCATCAGGAACACCTCGAAGCGCACCGTCACTTGGACGCTGTCGAAGGAGGACGCCGTCTCGACGGAGCCCGGGGCCTGGCAGAACGAGTTCCTCCCCGCGCTCTATGACACACGGGTGGCCTTCTCGCGGAACAAGGTGCGGGTGCCCGCGCGCGGCACCGCAAGGGTCACCGTATCGATCGCCCCGGACCGCGCCGCCCCGGAGGGAACCGTGTACTCGGGCTACGTCGTCCTGACGTCGAACGAGGGGACGACGCTGAGCGTGCCGTTCGCCGGCATGGCGGGCGACTACGGCAACCTCGACGTCTTCCCCGACCTCGGCATCGGCGTTCCCGCGCTCGTCGAGGTGACCTGCGGGAAGTGGTTCGAGGGCGAGTGCGTTGACCCCGACGTCACGGTACAGGAGCCCGACCCGTCGAAGGTCTTCCACGGCGGCGAGGACCCCGCGACGATCGTCACGCACGTCGCGTACCCTGTGCGCCGGCTCACCTTCCACCTCATCCCGGTCACGCCCGCGGGCAAGCTGGATGAGCGCCGGGGTCGCGAGGTCATGCGCCTCGACTACGTGGGTCGCTCGCCGGAGCTGAGCCTGTTCTCCTGGGACGGCAAGGTCCCCGGCAAGAAGGGCGCTCGGGTGGACGCACCCGCGGGCACCTACGCGCTCCGGATGACGGCGCTGAAGGCCGACGGTGACAGGAACACCCAGGCTTGGACGACCCCGGCGTTCCGCTTCGACCCCCGACCCGACGCCGGTCGGCCGTCGAACAAGGACAGGATCGGCACGACGGCTGAACAGCCTGGGCGCTAACCGACCCCACTCCCGACCCATTCGCCCCCGCCGACTCCTGCCTCGCCGGTAACCCCCAGAGGTAGGGGTCGGCGGGGGCGGCTATGTCCCACGAAACGCGGTCTGACTTGGCCCTTGACGCGGTCAATAAGGCCATCCGGCTACATGGTTTCGACTTTCATGCCATAAGTTGGCCCTGGCACCGTGGGGGGGATCCATGACAGGAAGGCCAAGGATGGCAAAGGGAAAGACGCTCTGGCGAGGGGCTGTCATCGCGACGGCACTCGCGCTCACCTTCAGCCCAGGACTCGCGTCGGCGGGACCCAAGGACAAAGGGCTCGGGCGCTACGGAACGACACCCAGCACGGCGCGGAAGGCGGGGGACTACCAGAACCTCGGCAACGGCAAGTGGTTCGTCGAGTTCAACGGGCAGCCGACGGCAGCCGGCGGCAAGAAGGCGACCGTGGACAAGACACATCAGGGGTTTGCCAACACCCTGAGGAAGAGCGGGAAGAAGGCGAGTGTCCAGCGCACGTTCACGACGCTGTTCAACGGGGTGACGGTCTCCGCCGACACCGAGACCGCCCGCAGCCTGACAAGTCTCCCGGGCGTCAAGGCCGTCTACCCGGTCGTCGCCGTCGCGGCGCCGAAGCGCCAGGCGAGCAAGCCGGCCGCGGCGCAGGCGTTGAAACTCACGGGCGTGGACGTCGCGCAGGGCAAGCTCCGGCTCAGCGGTAAGGGGATAAAGGTCGGCATCATCGACTCCGGCGTCGACTACGACCATCCCGACCTCGGCGGCTCCGGCAGGAACGGGAAGACGCCCTTCCCTACCGCCCGCGTGCGGTACGGCTATGACTTCGTCGGCGATGCCTACAACGCCGATCCGATGTCGCCCACCTATAACCCGACCCTCAAGCCCGACAGGTCTCCCGACGACTGCTCGGGGCACGGCACGAACGTCGCGGGCATCCTCGGCGCCAACGGAAAGATCAAGGGCGTTGCCCCTCAGGTCACCATCGGCGCCTACCGCGTGCTCGGCTGCAGCGGCTCGACCGACACCGACGTCATCCTCGCGGCGCTGGAGCGCGCCCAGCGCGACGGCATGAACGTGATCAACATGAGCATCAGTGCAGGCTTCCAGTCCTGGCCGACCTATCCGACGTCGGTCGCCTCGGACCGCCTGTGGGAGAGGGGGATCGTCGTGGTGAACGCAGCGGGCAACGACGGCGACCTCTACACGCAGACGTTGGGCTCCCCCGCAGCGTCCGATAAGGCCATCGCCGTGGCGTCGTTCGACAGCTCGCGGCTCGTGTCGGCGTTCTCCTCGTGGGGCCTCGCGGCGAACCTGGCGCTGAAACCGGACCTCGGCGCGCCGGGCGGATCGATCAACTCCCTGCTGCCCGTCGAGCGCGGCGACGGCTACGAAGTGGTCTCCGGCACCTCCATGGCCACACCCCACGTGGCGGGCGCCGCCGCATTGATGCTGCAGGCCAACCCAAGGCTGCGCCCAGACGACGTACGGACCCGGCTGCAGAACACCGCCGTCCCCGCGAAGTTCCGCGAGAAGCCCTCTGAAGGCATCCTCGACGCCGCGCACCGGCAGGGCGCGGGCCTGATCCAGGTCGACCGAGCGATCCAGAGCACAACCCTCGTCACGCCGAGCAAGCTGTCGGCCGGCGAGTCGGCCGACGGCGCGTTCCGCAGGACCCTGACCATCAGCAACACCTCGTCGCGCGCCGCCACCTGGACGTTGTCGAAGCAGGACGCGGTCTCCACGGACCCCGGAGACTGGCAGAACGAGCTCGTCGCCGTGCGGTACAACAGCAGGGTCGCCTTCTCGACGACGCGAGTCCGGGTCCCGGCGCGCGGCTCTGCCAAGGTGACCGTGACGATCCAGCCGGACCGCGAGGCCCTGCAGGGCGCCGTCTACTCGGGCTATGTGGTCCTGACCTCCGCGGAGGGTGCGACGTTGCGGGTGCCGTTTGCGGGCATGGCCGGCGACTACGGCAAGCTGAACGTGTTCCCGAGCGTCGGTGTCGGGATGCCGGCACTCGTCGGGTTGATCTGCGGGAAGTGGCGCGGCTCCGACTGCGTCGACCCGAACATGGACGTGTACAACGTCGCCCCTGCGAAGGTGTTCCGCGGCGGCAAGGACCCCGCGACGATCGCAACGCACCTGGCCTACCCCCTGCGCCGGCTCACCTTCGAACTGATCCCGGTGGTGAACGGAAAGCCTGACGAACGGAGGAAGGTCGAGGTCAAGCGCCTCGACTACGTCGGCCGCTCACCGCTGTTCAACCTGTTCTCCTGGGACGGAAAGGTCCCGGACCGGAGAGGCGCGTTTGTGCTCGCCGCCCCGGGCAGGTACGTCCTGCGTATGACGGCACTCAAGGCCGACGGCGACGGCAACTACCAGAGCTGGACGAGCCCTTCCTTCGCGTTCGACGGGCGTCAGGGATAGCTCATCCCGGGTAGCCGACCACGTGGCCTCGGTGTTGGGCACTGCGGAGTTCCGTCTTCACCGCCCCTCCGGGAACGACATCCGCGCCACATCGCCGGAGCGAGACTGATCGCCACAGAGGTCGAATCCGTCGTCGGGGTCACCTCGAACGACATGAACCCCGACTCAGCGCGGGTGAGTTCAGCGTGCACGGGCAGATGCTTGTCCACGAGCTCGGACTCATCGGCATTGCCGCAGATCAGGTAACCGCCTAACCGGACTTCGCTCATTCGCACAACCTAGGCGGGGTCACCCTGAACGGGGCCCTCCCCGTTCGGCTTCCAGCCGAGGGCGGGGGCCACGTGCGTCGCGAACGACTCCAGCACGTGGAGGTTGTACTCCGGGCCGAGCTGGTTGGGGATCGTCAGCATGAGCGTGTCCGCGGCCATGACGGCATCATCGGCGAGGAGTTGCTCGACGAGCCGGTCAGGCGTGTCGGCATAGGTCTTGCCGAAGGTCGAACGCATGTCGTCGATGATGCCGATCTGGTCGCGGTCGCCACGCCCCCCGTTGCCGAAGTACGCGGCGTCCAGCTCATGGACGATCGGGAAGACGCTGCGGGATACGGATACGCGCGGGGCGCGCGGGTGACCCGCCTCCCGCCAGGCGTCGCGGAACAGCCGGATCTGCTCGGCCTGCAGCTCGTGAAACGGCTGACCCGTCGCCTCCGTCAGCAGCGTCGAGCTCATCATGTTGAGGCCCATCCGTCCCGCCCAGACGGCGGAGTCGCGGGACCCGCTGCCCCACCAGATGTGTTCGGGCAGCGTCGCGGAGCGCGGCTCGATGGCAAGCCTGCCGGGAGGAGCCATCCGGGGATCGGCATCGACGACCTTCTCGCCGTTGACCGCCGCCCAGAACCGCGCGAAGTGGTCGCGCGCGATGTCAGCGCCGCGAGGGTCGGCGGACCCGGTGTAACCGAACGCCTCGTACCCGCGCATCGCGGTCTCCGGCGATCCCCGGCTCACGCCGAGCGCCACGCGGCCGTCGGCGATGAGGTCGAGCGACGCCGCCTCCTCCGCCAGGTACAGCGGGTTCTCGTAGCGCAGGTCGATGACGCCGGTGCCGACCTCGATCCGCTTCGTCCGCGCCGCCATCGCCGTCAGCAGCGGAATGGGCGACGCGGCCTGGCGGGCGAAGTGGTGCACACGCACGTAGGCGCCGTTGACGCCGAGCTCGTCGGCCCCCTCGGCGATCTCAATGGTCTGTTTCAGCATCTCGCCGGCCGTGCGCGTCCGCGACCCAGGTGCTGGCGAGTAATGCCCGAAGGACAGGAAACCGAAAGCTCTCACATCGACTCCAACGAGCGGGGCTCTCAGATCATTCCCAATGTGATAGAAAATTCAACGATCTACCTTGGTTGGTTACACAGGTTAGGTCCTTGACCGGCTTTGGGGCCCCACTTAGCGTCGGCTCCGACACCGGCGTCATCCCACCACCGTCGGTGATCGGAGAAGGAGTAACACATGCTACGTCCCCGCCGCGCCTGGCGAACCGCCACGGCCGCGCTCATCATCGGCGGCCTCGCCGCTTCGGCGATCGCCTCGCCGACCGCGGCCGGCCCGGTCAATCCGGCCGATCAGCAGTACCGCCCGCTCTACCACTTCACCCCGAAGAAGAACTGGATGAACGACCCCAACGGCATGGTCTATGTCGACGGGACCTACCACCTGTTCTACCAGCACAACCCCTACGGAACGACATGGGGCAACATGAGCTGGGGACACGCCACCAGCACCGACCTGCTCACGTGGAAGGAGCAGCCGATCGCCATCCCGCAGACGCTGAACGACGACGGCCGCTCGATCGAGGACATCTTCTCCGGCTCGATCGTGATCGACACGCACAACAGCGCCGGCTTCAAGAAGAGCCGCAAGGGGCCCGCTCCCCTCGTGGCGGTCTATACCTCCGCGTACACGGATCAGCACCCGACGCTGGCGGGCAGGCAGGCGCAGTCGCTCGCCTACAGCCTCGACAACGGCAAGACGTGGACCAAGTACGCCTACAACCCGGTCCTCGACCGCTCGTCCGCGAACTTCCGCGACCCGAAGGTGTTCTGGTACGAGGGAAAGAAGGGCTCCTACTGGGTGATGGTCGCCGTCGAGGCCACTGAGCACAAGGTCGTCATCTACAAGTCGAACAACCTCAAGGACTGGACGCACCTCTCCGACTTCGGTCCTGCCAACTCCACCGCCGGCATCTGGGAGTGCCCGGATCTGTTCGAACTCGCTGTCGACGGAAACCCGAGGAAGACCAAGTGGGTCATGGTCGTCAACCTCAACCCCGGCGCGGTAGGAGGAGGCTCAGGCGGCCAGTACTTCGTCGGAAACTTCGACGGCACGACGTTCACCAGCGAGTCGACGGTGACGTCGCACGCGCTTCCGCAGGGCACCGTCTTCGACGACTTCGAGGGCGGCTACGACAAGTGGACCGTCGCCAATGAGCCCGGCAACTGGAAGAACGGTCCCTGGGGCGATGCGCCCGCGCAGGGCACGCTCCCGGATCAGAGCCCCGTCAGCGGGTTCGAGGGCAACGGGCTCGTCAACGGCTTCCTCGACCACGACTGGCCCATCGGCACCATGACGTCCGACGAGTTCACCATCAGCTCCCCGCACATCAACTTCCTCGTCGGCGGCGGCCGCCACCCGTGGGTTGAGGGGGCACAGCTCGGCAACGAGGCCCCCGCGGGCGCCGAGGTGCTTTTCGACTTCGAGCAGGGCCAACCCATCACCGGCCAGGGCTGGACCGTCAGCGGCGACTTCACCGCCGATCGCAATCCCTCCAACGCCGGCGGCGACTACTACAAGGGCGAATGGCGGATCAACACCTGGGAGGGCGGCCCGAAGGGCGACGACAACGTCGGCACCCTCACCTCGCCGTCGTTCACCATCGACAAGGACTACGTGTCGATGCTCGTCGGTGGCGGCAAGCGCACCGACGGGTCGCTCGCGGCGCAACTGGTCGTCGACGGGCAGGTCGTGCGGACCGCGACCGGCCAGAACGACGGCGCCCTGAACTGGCAGGCGTGGGACGTCGCGGACCTGAAGGGCAAGTCCGCCCAGCTCCGCATCAACGACCAGGCCACCGGCGGATGGGGCCACCTCACGCTGGACCACGTCGTCCAGGCCGACGAGCCTGCGCAGGTGCGCTCGGGCGCGACGGCGATCAACCTCGTCGTCGACGGCGAGGTCGTGCGCAGCGCGACCGGCAACAACAGCGAGACCCTCAACTGGGCCTCGTGGGACGTGTCGGACCTCCGGGGCAAGAAGGCGGAGCTTCAGATCGTCGACAACAACCGCGCAGGCTGGGGTCACATCCTCGTCGACCACATCATGTTCGGCGACCAGGAGGCGCGCAGCCGCCTCGAGGCCTACGACTGGCTGGACTGGGGCCGCGACTACTACGCGACCGTGAGCTACAGCAACGTCGGCGGCGTGAAGGGCCGCGTCATGCAGGGCTGGATGAACAACTGGGACTACGCCCAGGACATCCCCACCTCGACCTGGCGCAGCTCGATGACGCTGCCCCGCACCGTGAAGCTCGTCTCCACGCCGAAGGGCCCGCGCCTGCAGCAGTCCGTCATCGGGCAGCTCGACACGCGGCTGGACAAGCGCAAGGCACGGTCGGTGAAGGGGAAGACCCTGCGGTCCGGCACCACCCCGCTGGGCCTGAGCGGCGACGTCGTCAAGCTCGACGTCGTGCTGCGGCCCGGCAGCGCCGACACCCTCGGCCTGCGCGTGTATGGCAACCGTGAGCACGGGACGCTGATCGGGTACGACGCCACGAGTGGTCGCCTTTTCATCGACCGCACCAACTCGGGCACCACCGACTTCGCCGCGAACTTCGCGTCCGTGCAGGAACTGCCGGTGACGAAGAAGGTCACGAAGCCGGGCAAGAAGTCCACGCACAAGCGCGGGCACAAGGCCACGAAGACGAGCACCGTCGCCTTCACCGTCTACCTCGACCGCGCGTCGGTCGAGCTGTTCACCGCCGACGGCCTGGGCACCATGACCGATCAGGTGTTCCCCGACAAGGGCGCCACCCGAATCGACGGCTTCGCCACAGGAGGGAAGGGCGAGATCGTTTCGCTGAAGGTGACGCCGGTCAAGCCGACCATGTGGAAGAAGTGACCCGACGGCAGAGCCGGTAGGCGACAAAGAACCGGGCAGGAGCGTGCAGCTCCTGCCCGGTTCGTCGTGTCGAGCGCTAGGAAGTACTGATCAATGGGGTGCCGAGCGAGGACGTGCCAGGCGGGATGAGCTGGGCTCTCAAGATCTGAGGGTGCTATTGGACATAACGCCGAAGATGTTGAGAGTTCAGATCGCCCGCCTGGTGCGCCGCAGCCGGTGCCCGATTGATCAGTGCTTCCCTAGTTGCCGATCGAGGTGCCGGCGGAGCGGAGCTGCTCGCAGGCCTCGCGGATGCGGGCGGCCATGCCGGACTCGGCGGCCTTGCCCCATGCACGCGGGTCGTAGGCCTTCTTGTTGCCGACCTCGCCGTCGATCTTCAGCACGCCGTCGTAGTTGCGGAACATGTGGTCCACGACGGGGCGGGTGAAGGCGTACTGCGTGTCCGTGTCGATGTTCATCTTGATGACACCGTAGTCGACAGCGTCGGAGATCTCCTGCGCGGTGGAGCCGGAGCCACCGTGGAACACCAGGTCGAACGGCGATTCCTTGCCGTACTTGGCGCCGACGGCGTCTTGGATCTCCTTGAGCACCTCGGGACGCAGCTTTACGGCGCCCGGCTTGTACACGCCGTGCACGTTGCCGAAGGTGAGCGCCGTGATGTAGCGGCCCTTCTCACCCAGGCCGAGGACCTCGACGGTGCGGAGGCCGTCCTCGATGGTGGTGTACAGCTTGTCGTTGATCTCCGCCTTCACGCCGTCCTCTTCGCCGCCGACGACGCCGACCTCGATCTCGAGGATGATGCGCGCCTTCGACGTGCGGGCAAGGAGCTCGTCGGCGATCTGGAGGTTCTCCTCCATCGGCACCGCGGAGCCGTCCCACATGTGCGACTGGAACAGGGGCAGTTCGCCGCGGGCGACGCGCTCCTCGGAGATCGCGAGCAGCGGCCGGACGAAGCTGTCCAGCTTGTCCTTCGGGCAGTGGTCGGTGTGCAACGCGACGGTGATCGGGTAGTTCTTCGCGACCTCCTGGGCGTACACGGCGAAGGCGGCTGCACCGGTGACCTTGTCCTTGATCGTCGGGCCCGAGAAGTACTCGGCGCCACCGGTCGAGACCTGGAGGATGCCGTCGGAGCCGGCCTCGGTGAAGCCCTGGAGGGCAGCGTTCAGGGTCTGCGACGACGAGACGTTGATGGCCGGGTAGGCAAACTTGCCCGCCTTGGCCCGATCGATCATCTCCGCATAGACCTCAGGAGTTGCAACTGGCATGGAAGCCCCTTTTCTCGTGTGTAACCTGACGGTTTCGCCAACGGGGTCACCCTATCGCGAGAGGACTGTCCGTTGGGAGGCCGGGGTCCAAGTAGTCCACGATCTCCCTGCCTACTCGGGCGAGCAGCGCCGCCGCGTTGCGCATGCAGCTGGCGGGATCTGGCTCGATGTCCGTGAGGGCCCAGATGCGGTCAAAGGGCACCGAATCCCGCTCTGC
Source organism: Tessaracoccus sp. (assembly GCF_016714275.1). Classification (GTDB taxonomy): domain Bacteria; phylum Actinomycetota; class Actinomycetes; order Propionibacteriales; family Propionibacteriaceae; genus Arachnia. The sequence continues at coordinate 616,848 of NZ_JADJNP010000001.1, forward strand.
GGCGCTCAGCGCCGCGCGTCCACACACCGCCAGAACCACCGGCACTCCCAGCTCCCGGGCCCGCACGGCGACCCCCACGGGTGTCTTGCCTCCCAGGCTCTGACCGTCAAGGCTGCCCTCCCCCGTGATGACGACATCGGCCCCGCGCACGGCGCGGTCGAGCCCGACCAGCTCCATCACGACGCGCGCGCCCGCGCGCTGCACGCCGCCCACGAGGAGAGTTGCGTAGCCGACGCCACCGGCCGCCCCGGCCCCCGGCTCGTCGGCGACGCGCCGCGCCGACTCGCCCCGCGCGGCCGCCAGTGCCTCGACGAGCCGCCCGAGGTTCGCCTCCAAGAGCGTGACCTCCCTGGGATCCGCCCCCTTCTGGGGTGCAAAGACGGCAGCGGTGCCCCGCGGCCCGAGGAGCGGGTTCGTGACGTCCGCGGCAAGGATCAACTCGACGTCGGCCAGGCGGGAATCCAGCCCGCCGAGGTCGACGGAGCCGAGCTCTCCCAGGCCGCCACCGCCGTCCGGGACCGCATTCCCGGCAGCATCCAGGAGGCGCGCCCCCAAGGCGGCGAGCATCCCCGCGCCGCCATCGGTATTCGCACTGCCCCCCACGCCGAGGACGATCCGCCGACAGCCCAGGTCGAGCGCGCCGGCGATCAACTCCCCCGTTCCACGGCTCGAGGCCCGGAGCGCATCGAAGGCCGGCTGGCCTTCTGCGTTCCTCGGAAGCGTGCCGAGGCCGGACGCGGCGGCCATCTCGATCACGGCAGTCGCGGAGGCCGCGTCCACCGCGATCGTCGCCTCGACCACGCCGCCCAGCGGGCCATGAACAGACACCCGGACCGGACGGTACCCGGCGCTCAGCGCGGCATCCACCGTGCCTTCCCCGCCGTCGGCCATCGGCACCCCGACGATCTCCGCGTCCAGCCCGCCATCGGCAAGAGCACGCGAAAGCCCCGTGACTACCTCACCGGCCTCCAGGGAACCCTTGAACTTGTCGGGAGCGATCACGATGCGCATGGGCACATTCCACCACGCACCTCCGAGATCAGACGGGCAAATGTCTGGTTTGTCACAGCCCCTCCCGGCCGCTCGACCGGGTCCCTAAGGAAGCACTGATCACTGCTTCCTATAGGACGCTGTCCAGCGCCGCGACGTCGAGATGCGCCCGTCCGAGCGAGTAGGCCCGCGCGGCGGAGTCGATGACCGCCGGGCTCGCGTCGAGGAAGCTCAGCGGGACGCGCGCCAGTTCCTTCCCCTGCGCGAACACCGCAACGGCTGGGCCTGCGCCGCCGCTGCGGCCGACGAGCCGCAGCGCCGTGACATCCTCCCAGAGGACCCGCCCGGCGGCGGGGTTGACGAACTCGACCCCCGCGATGTCGAAGTGGAACGCGACGCCCTCCTGGATACGCGCCAGGTCGCGCTTGGCGCGGTAAAGGCCGACGATGGAGACCGTCAGCCAGAAGACTGACGACGCCACCCACAGCCCGATGAACGTGTACGTCCACGCCTGCGGCCAATCGCGGCCGAGGAAATAGATGACGGCCGTCAGGATCAGCGCAGAGATGATCGTCGATCCGATCCGCCAGCGCAGCGCGCCGCGTTGACGGGTGACGCGGGCTGCGGTCGGCAGCGGGGTGAGGCCCGCCGAGAAGCGATCTGGCATGGCCGCAACTCTACTGAGTCGGCCCGTGTAGAAGCTGCCAGTGGTACATCGCGATGGCCGCGGCGGCGCCGGCGTTCATGGAGCGCGTCGAGCCGTGCTGCGTGATGGCGACGAGCCCCTCGCAACCGGCAACCATGTCGTCGGTCAACCCGGGTCCCTCCGAGCCGAAGATCAGGCAGCAGTCGGCGGGCAGCGTCGCGCTTTCGAGCGGGACGGAGCCGGGAAGGTTGTCGACGCCGACGGGAGTGACTCCCCGCTCCGCCAACCACGAGAAGAGCGCGGCCTCGTCGTCGTGGTGGTGGACGTGGAGATAGCGGTCGGTGACCATCGCCCCGCGGCGGTTCCACCGCCGGCGCCCGACGATGTGGACTGCGGCCACGTTGAAGGCGTTCGCGGTGCGCACCATCGAGCCGATGTTGAAGTCGTGCTCCCAGTTCTGGATGGCGACGTGGAGGCGAGAACGGGTGCGGTCCAGGTCGGCGACGATGGCGTCCAACCGCCAGTACCGGTACTGATCGACGACGTTGCGCCGGTCACCGTCACGCAGCAGCTCGGGGTCGAGCCGCTCATCGTCAGGCCACGGAAACGCGTGCGGCCCCACGCCCACCGCCAGGGCGGTCGGGTCGTGGGGCTCGTCAGTCACGGGCCGAGGCTACTGGAGGATCTGACGGAAAAGTGCGGCGAGATGCCACATCCTCCCCCAAGAAGGGGCGGAAGGTTCATCTCGCCGCACTTTTCCGTCAGCGGGACGGGGTCACGCGGTCTGGATCGCGGAAATCTCGAGCTCGAGGGTGACCTTGTCGGAGACGAGGAACCCGCCGGTCTCGAGCGCGGCGTTCCAGGTGAGGCCGAAGTCGGAGCGGAGCACCTGGATGGAGCCCTCGAAGCCGACGCGGGTGTTGCCGAACGGATCCTTGGCGGAGCCCTGGTACTCGAGCGGGAAGGTGACGGAGTTCGTCACGTCCTTGATGGTGAGGTCGCCGGTCACCTCGACAACGTCGCCCTGGATGGCGAAGCCGGTGCCCACGAACGTGATGTAGGGGAACTGGTCGGCATCGAAGAAGTCGGCGGAGCGGAGGTGCGCGTCGCGGTCGGCGTTGCGGGTGTTGACCGACGCGGTGGAGATCGAGACGTTCAGCGAGCTGGCGGCCGGGTTCGCACCGTCGACCTCCGCCGAGCCCTCGAACTGCTCGAACGAGCCGCGGACCTTGGTGACCATCGCGTGGCGGGTCACGAAGGAGAAGGTGGTGTGGGTGGGATCGAGGACGAAGGTGCCCTTGAGATCGGCGAGGCTCATTGTGGAGGTCCTTTCTTGGCTTGTGAGTCCCACCCTAGACCAAATTGATTGAGTCTTCAACTACTGCGTCATTCGTTCGCCCTCAGCAGACGCGCGCCGCCTGCCTCCCGATCCGCAACGCCTGCCTCCCACCGATGCCGCCTGCGCTACGTCGCGACGCCTGCCTTTGAGGGCCTTCAAGGGCAGGCGGGACGGTGCAGCCCAGGCTTCTTCGTCGGGAGGCAGGCGTCGCGGAGTACAGCAGGCGTCGCGATACGGACAGCAGGCATCACGGAGCACGGCAGGCATCGACGACGACGGCCCGACCCCAGAGCGGGGTCGGGCCGTCGTGCAATGCCTGGGACGCCGCCGAGCCTTAGCCCCAGCTCCGCCCCACAGGACCGGTGTTAGCGCTCCTGCTCGAACGGCTGCTGGTGCTGCTGGATCTGCGGCGCCTGGACCGGGGGCTCTTGCCCGAGGCCTTGGCCGACCTGTGGCGGCTGCGCCGCCGGGCGCTGCGAGATCTCGCCGAAGTTCACTCCGGGGGCCTGGCGAACCGCGGGGTCGTTGACCTCGAAGTAGGTGGCCTTCTCGAACTTCGCGTAGCCGGCGATGATGTTGCTCGGCACCGACTCGACCCGGGTGTTGTAGTCGCGCACGTTCGCGTTATAGAACCGGCGGGCGGCGGCGATGCGGTCCTCCGTGTCGGTCAGTTCGCGCTGCAGCTCGAGGAAGTTCGTGTTCGACTTCAGATCCGGATACGCCTCGACCGAGACGAGCAGGTTGTGCACGGCCTGCGTCAGCTCGGACTCGACGGCGGCCCGCTGCTCGCTCGGCTGCCCGCCGGCCTGGCCCGCGAGGGCGCGGGCCTGGTTTCGCAGCGCCGTGATCTCCTCGAGCGTGTTGCGCTCGTGCGCCGCGTAGCCGCGCACCGTCTCAACAAGGTTGGGGATGAGGTCATAGCGGCGGTTGAGTTCGACGTCGATCTGGCGCCACGACTCCTGGATGACGTTGCGGCTGCGGACGAACCCGTTGTACGCGCCCACGCCCCAGGCGAGGACGCCCAACACGACGAGCACGAGCACGATGAGGACGTAGGTCATGGTCGGTTTCTCCTAACGATCTGCATTCACGGTACCGGACCCCTCCCCAGAGGGGCAGGAGGTCAGAGCCCCAGGTCGTCGATCCCGACGGCGTAGCGGTACTCGAGGCCCGCCTCCCGGACGCGCTCGGCGGCTCCCGTTGCCCGGTCGACGACGACGGCGACGGCCACGACCTCGCCGCCCGCCTCGCGGACGGCGTCCACGGCGGTCAAGGCCGACCCGCCCGTCGTCGAGGTGTCCTCCACCACGAGCACGCGCCGGCCCGCGACCTCCGTGCCCTCGATCTTTCGCTGCATGCCGTGGGCCTTCGCCTCCTTGCGCACGACAAAGACGTCGAGACGGCCGCCCTCCGCGGCGCGCGCGTGCAGCATCGCGGTGGCGACGGGGTCCGCGCCGAGCGTCAGTCCGCCGACGGCGTCGAAGTCGAGGTCTGCGATGAGCTCGTTCATCACGCGCCCGACAAGCGGGGACGCCACGCCGTCGAGCGTCACGCGGCGCATATCGACGTAGTAGTCGGCCTCACGGCCGGAGGCGAGCGTCACCTTGCCATGCACGACGGCGAGGTTCTTGATCTGTTCGATGAGGGCGGCGCGGTCGATCCGTTCAGTGGAAGCGGTGCGGTCGGTCATGGAGTCTCCGTCTTTGTCAGGGTGCCGAAGCCGACGGCGCGGTCCGGCGTGGTTACGAGGTCTTCTGCGGTGGTCAGGGTGAGGAGGGCCTGGGTGGGCACCTCGTCCGGGTGGCCGGGGACGGGGTCGAGTACCCAGGAGTCGTCGGCCTGGACGGTGAGGTCGCCGGGGGCGGAGACCAGTGTGTAGGTGAAGGTGGCAGCGCCCGTCTCGACGATCACCTCGTCGCCGACCTTCAACTCAAGCAGCCGCCGGAACGGCTCGCCGTGCGAGATCCGGTGCCCGGCGACGGCGAAGTTGCCGACCTGCCCGGGCAGCGCGCTGCCGGGATACCAGCCGACGCCGCGGGCGAGCTCGTCGCCGTCGACCCCGGCGATGACAGGCCACTCGCCGTCGATCGCAGGGATCCGCAGCACCCACGCGGCATGGCCGAGCCCGGGCGGGTCGATGGCTGGAGGCTCAGACGGCGCGACTGGGGGTGGGGAGGCCGCCCAGGCCGCGCGAAGCTCTGTCGCCTCGCGCTCGGCGACCCGGATGGCGATCGCGGTGGTTCCCCAGACGTACCACGCCAGCGCCCCACCCGCGATGAGCACGCCGGCGAGTAGAACCGCGGCGAACACGAGTAACGGCGAGACGCGTCGTCGGTCCTCCCGCTTCGCCTTCATGCCCCCATTCTTGCAGCCGCCGCCGACAGCCCGAGGCCGCCGTTCAACCCAGCAGCCCGAACTCGTGCGCGAGGATGACCAGCTGGGTGCGGTCGCGGGCGTCGCACTTGGTCAGCAGGTGGCTGACGTGGCTCTTCGCCGTGGCGTAGGTGATGAAGAGCTCCCGGGCGATCTCCGCGTTCGTTCTGCCGCGGCCGACGGCGGCGAGCACCTCGCGCTCGCGCGCCGTGAGGTCGACGAGGCCGGGCGGCGGCGGACCCTGGTGCGCGTGCCCGCGGGCGAGGTACTCCTCGATCAGCCGCGTCGTCGCCCGCGGTGCCAGCAGCGACTCACCCGCCGCGACCACCTCGATGGCGCGCAGCAGGCCCTCGGGTTCGACGTCCTTCACCAGAAATCCTGCGGCCCCGGCGCGCAGTGCGCCGAAGACGTACTCGTCGAGGTCGAAGGTGGTCAGTATCAGCACGCGGGTGCGGTTGCCGGGCAGGCCGACGATGCGGCGCGTAGCCTCGACGCCGTCGAGCCTCGGCATGCGCACGTCCATGAGCATGACGTCGGGCTGCTCGCGGCGGGCGAGGGCGACGGCTTCGACACCGTCGGCGGCCTCCCCCACGAGCTCGACGCGGGGATCGGAGCGCAGCAGGAGCGCGAAGGCGCCGCGGACGAGCGCCTGGTCGTCGGCGATGGCGACCCTGATCATGACGGCCTCCGCATCGGGAAGCGCGCGGCGACGCGGTAGGTCGCGTCGGCGGCGCCCGCCTCCAGCCTGCCACCGGCGAGCTCGGCGCGCTCCCGCATCCCCAGAATCCCGTGGCCCTTCTCCCCACGCGGCGGGGCTGCGCCCAACGGGTTGGCGACGGTGAGGATCAGCTCGCCGTCCTTCGTCGCCAGCTCGACGACGACTGGACGGCTCGACGCGTGCTCGCGCGCGTTGCTGAGCGCCTGCTGGACGATCCGGTAAGCAGCAGCCTGCGTGGTGGCGGGGATCGCGTCCTCGGGAACGGGCCCCAGCCGCCAGTCGACGTCCTGGCCCGCGGCGCTCGCCTCGTCGGCCAGGCGCTCGAGATCGGCGAGCCGAGGGGTGGGTGCATAGTCGTCGTCGGAGCTGGTGCGCAGCGCGCTGACGAGGCCGCGGATCTCCCCGAGCGCCTCGCGGCTGGTCCCCGCGATCGACCGCATCGTCGCCTCCGCCTCGTCCGGCGCGGACCGCATGACGTGCGCCGCGACACCCGCCTGCACGGCGATCACGCCCAGCGAGTGCGCCGTGATGTCATGCAGGTCGCGCGCGATGCGCAGTCGCTCCTCCATCACCGCCTGCGCAGCCAGCTGGGCCTGTTCGCGCTCGATCATCGCCGACCGCTGTTCGGCCCAGGAGAGCTGTTCGCGGCGTCGCCGCGCCCAATCGCCCAGCACGAACGCGCCCGTGAACAGGAACGCGTTGTTGATCAGCTGCGGCACCGTCATATAGGCGGGCACGAGCCCTCGAAGCACCATCAGCAGGATCGCGACGACGCCGACGGCTGCCCACAGGTGCCGCCGCGGCGCAAGCGAGGCGACAGAGTAGGCGAGCAGGAAGGCGCCGGCGCCCAGCGCCGACGAGGAGTCGCCGCGGACGATGAGGACGGCGAGCGGGGCGGCCGCGACGACCAACGCGGCGAGCGGCCAGCGGGACCGCACCGCGTAGGGCAGGGCGCCGAGCGCGATCAGCGCGTACGTGGCGCCGTCGGCCGGCCGACCCGCAGGCCCGTGCGGCGCGCTGACCGCGAGCCCCAGCGCAACCGCGGCGAGGGCGACCGCGACCAGCGAATCCGCTAGCCACGGCGACGCCCACGTCGCTTCCCTGCGCCTCATCCTCCCAGGGTAGGACGACGGGGGCGCCCTCACATCCGTCTGGGGATGGATCCGCGGTTCCGCCGCCGGCCCGACGACGCCGCCGCTGGCGCGGAGGAGCCTGGAGGGAGAAGACCCAGGAGGAGAAATGCCCGCCATCGAAGCCCCATCCCGCAGCGCCGCCGTCGCCATCCCGATGTCCGCGCTCGCCGCAGCCCTCGCCGTCGGGTGGGGCGTGATCCAAGGCGTGCTGCTCCCCCGCGGCCCGTTCACAGCCGTCGAGGCCATCGTGACGGCGAGCCTCAGCGCGTCCATCGGCCTTGCGGCCGGCTGGCTATCGAAGTCGCGCCTGGCCGTCCCTCTCACCCCGCTCCTCTTCGCCGTCGCGTTCGAGGCCGCGCGCTGGGCGACCTTGGGCGCGTACGCGATCTGGCCGAAGCAGTCGACCTATGGGCTCGTCATGCTGGTCACCGGGCGCGGCGTCCACGGCGTTTTCACCCTGCTCCCGCTCGCGCTCGGGGCTCTGTTCGGGCTGGTGTCGCTCGGCGCGGCCGCCCGCCGTCGGGACGCCGCAGCATGGGCGGGCCGGATCGTCGGAGCGGGCGGGCTTGCCGTGCTGCTTTTCGTGTGCGCGGTCATCATGGCGCCGGCGCGCACCGCCCCGATCGTCGGCGCCGACGGACACGAGCTCCCAGGCAGCATCGCGGAACTGACAACCGTCCCCGCGAACGGCCACGAGCTCGCGCTGCTCATCCGCGGCCGGTCCACCTCGGCGCCGGTCGTGCTGTTCCTCGCGGGCGGCCCCGGCGGTAGCGAGATGGGCGCGATGACGGCCGACGTCTCGCTCGAGCAGCACGCCATCGTTGCGACGTGGGATCAGCGCGGAGCCGGAAAGTCGTACGCCGAGCTGGACCCGGTCTCCACGCTGACGCTGGAAGGCGCCGTCGCCGACACCATCGCGGTCACCGAGTACCTGCGCTCGCGCTTCGGGGTGGAGAAGGTCTACCTCGTCGGGCAGTCGTGGGGAACGCTGCTCGGGGTGCTGGCTGCAAAGGAACGCCCGGACCTCTACCACGCATTCGTCGGCACCGGCCAGATGGTGAGCATCCCGGAGACCGACCGGCGGTTCTACGACGACACCCTGGCCTGGGCGCGCGCCACCGGCCGCGACGACCTGGAGCGGGACCTCGTCCGCAACGGTCCCCCGCCGTACGCGGACCTCTTCTCCTACGAGGACGCGCTCGCGCACGAGCACAAGGTGTACCCGTATGACCACTCGCGGGGCGCCGAGGGCCAGGGGGGCTTCTCAGAGCACCTGTTCGCGCAGGAGTACACGCCGCTGGAACGCGTCCACAATCTCGCGGCGTTCCTGGACACGTTCGCGGTGCTGTACCCGCAGCTCCAGGACATCGACCTCCGCCGCGACGCCGCAGCCCTCGACGTGCCCGTCGTCCTGATCCAGGGCCGGAACGAGGCCCCCGGCCGGGCCGAGCCCGCGCGCGAGTGGTTCGATGCGCTGCGGGCGCCGTCCAAGGAGTGGATCGAGCTGGACGTCTCCGGCCACCGCCCCATCTTCCAGCAGCCCGGCGAGTTCGCGCGGGCGTTCGCCGAGAAGGTGCTCTAGGTCACCAGCCGCGACCTGCGGGGCCGGGCGAGGGCTCGGCCGCGCCGTCGGCGAAGGGCTCCGCGCCCCCGGGCCAGGCACGGGCATCGCGGGCGGTCAGCCAACGGTAGCCAACGGGGAGGCCTCGCGACTCGCGTTCGACGCCGCGCACGTCGGGGCGGGCGTCCGAGGCGCTGAGCAGCACGTTACCGAAGCGTTTCCCCTTGTGGACGACCGGTTCCATGCCGACCATCAGGTGCGGCCAGCGGTCGACCAGGCCGCCGGCGAGCCGCTTGGCCCAGGCGAAGGGGGCGCGGTCGGTGACGTTGAAGACGACGACGGCCTCCTCGCGCGAGACCCTCCGCAGGTCGTCGAGCGCCTCTGCCGTCGCCAGCTCGCCGGGCACCTGGGCGCCGTCGAACGCGTCGACGATCACCGCGTCCGCCCACCCGTCGGGCATGGCCCGCAGTCCGGCGCGGCCGTCGACATCACGAACCTTGATCCCGGAGCGCGGTGGCAGCGGCACCTTCCGCCGCACCTCCTCGGTCAACGCGACGTCGGGCTCGCACACCACCTGCGCTGTCCCCGGGCGGCGCCACGCGATCCACCGCGGCAGTGTCATGCCCGCCCCGCCGATGTGGACGACGCGCAGCCGCCGGCCGGCAGGGGCGTCGAGCAGCGTGTGGTCGAGCAGCATCGCGACGTGCTGGACGTACTCGAAGAGCAGGAAGTCGGGGCGGTCGGGATCGACGAACGACTGCTGGGTCGGCCCGAAGCGCACCCAGAACGCGCCGGTCACGTCGCGGTCCGCTACGACGCGGTCGTTCATCTGTCCGCCACGGTCTCGGATACGGCTAGTTTTGCTGGAGCCGGGCGCGCTCGGCGAGGACGTTTCGCAGCGACTCGCGCTCGCGGATCAGCCAGTCCGGCGGGTCGGCGAGCAGGACGCCGATCTGCTCGGCATCGAGGGCCTCCGTGATGCCGCCGCGGGCGAGGCCCGAGCGCGAGACGCCGAGCTTCTGCGCCATCACCTCGCGCGGGAACGGCCCGTTCTTGCGGAGGTCGACGAGCCACTGCGGCGGGTCCGCGCGCAGCGCATCCAGCTCTGCCCGGGTGATCGGCTGCGTGCGGAACTCCTCGGGCGCCGCGGGCAGGTAGATGCCCAGCTTCCCCGCCGCCGTCTGCGGCTTCATCGTCTGGCTCATGGAGGAGAGCCTATCCCCCGCTGGTTGGGCCGGAGCACCCCTGGTTGGGCCGGAGCACCCCTGGTTGAGCTGGTCCCGCTGGTTGAACCGACGCGTGAGCGCTAGCGAACCGTCGTGTCGAAGTCAATGAGCCGTGGATCGTGCATGGACATGCGCCAGCTCATTGGTTTCGACACGGGCGCTCGTACCTCGCGGCCCGGCTCAACCAGCGGTGCTTGCCTCAACCAGCAGTGGGTACCTCAACCAGCGGCGACGCTCAACCAGCGGTACCTGGCTCGGCCAGCGGGACTAGGCTCTGCCCCATGATCAGCACGGCGGCCCCACTGCGGATCGGTTTCGTGCCGGGCGTGACGCTCACCAAGTGGCGGAGGGTCTGGGACGAGCGGTTCCCGACGCCGCTCGGCGTCGTCGAGGTCGCCGAAGCGGACCAGCGCCGGGCGCTGGTCGTCGGAGACGTCGACATGTGCTTCGTCCGACGACCGATCGACACAGCGGGACTGCACCTAATTCCGCTGTACGACGAGGTCGTCGTCGCGTGGGCGGCGAAGGAGCACCCGATCGCGGCGTTCGCCGAGATCACGCTTGCGGACCTCGCCGACGAGAACGTCCTCGACGACCACGGGCAGGTGAGCATCGACGCCGCCGTCGCCGAGGTCGCCGTGCTGCGGGTGCCGATGTCGATCGCGCGCATGCACAACCGTCGCGACCTGGTCTACCGGCCCATCGCGGATGCCGCCCCCTCGCCGGTGGGTCTCGCCTGGCGGCAAGACAACGAGCACCCGTCCATCGAGGACTTCATCGGCGTCGTCCGCGGCCGCACCGTCAACAGCTCTCGCACCGCCGCCGCGCACCCGACCCCTCAGGCCGAGAGCGGCGGCGCCTCCGCCCGGGCGCCCGTCCGACGCGGCGCGTCCGCGCCGAAGCCCCGACGCCGACGGCGCTAGGAGCTGCCCCGCGGACGGCTAGGGTGGTCGCGCCATGACCCTCACCCGCCGCATCCTTTCCCTCGCCATCCCCGCGTTCGCGGCGCTCGTCGCGCAGCCGTTGATGATGCTGGCCGACACGTGGATCGTCGGCCTGCTCGGCACCGTCCCGCTCGCGGGACTCGGGCTCGGCAGCAGCCTGCTCACCACCGTCACGGGGCTGATGATCTTCCTCGCCTATGGGTCGACGGCGGTCGTCGCGCGGCGGATCGGCGCGGGCGAGACCGTCCGCGGCATCGAGTTGGGCGTCCAGGCGATGTGGCTGGCGGGCCTGATCGGCGTCGTCGCGGGGGCGACGGCGTGGCTCGCGGCACCCGCGCTGGTCTCAGCGCTCGGTGGGGCCGGCGAGGTGCACGCGCAGGCAGTCGCGTACCTGCGCTGGTCGCTCCCCGGGCTCCCCGGAATGCTCGTGATGTTGGCTGCGACGGGCACCTTCCGCGGCCTGGCCGACGCTCGTACACCCCTCGTTCTTTCCATCGGCGCGGCGGCGCTCAACCTGGTGCTGAACGTCGCCCTCGTGCTGGGGCTCGGGTTGGGCATCGGCGGCGCCGGCCTGGGGACGGCGCTCGCCGAGACGGCCCTCGGCGTGACCGCCGCTGCGCTCGTCGCCCGGCGGGCGCGACGCCGCTCGGCGCGCCTCCGGCCGCGCTGGCACGAGATGATGGGTAGCCTCGCCGTCGGCGTCCCCCTTCTGCTGCGCACCGTTACCCTGCGGCTCGCGCTCCTGGTCACGACTTTCGTCGCGACGGCGCAGGGCGCGGCCGGGCTGGCCGCACACCACGTCGTCATGCAGGTCTGGGGCCTGATGGCCTACGCACTCGACGCGCTCGCGATCGCCGGACAGACCATCATCGGCACCGCGCTCGGGGCCGCGGACGCGCGCGAGGCACGCGAATCGACCCGCCTCATGACGCGCTGGTCCGTCGGCGGCGGCCTGCTGATCGGGCTCGCCGTCGTGGCGCTCCACGCTCCCATTGCGTCCTTCTTCGCCCCGGACGACGAGGTGCGCGCCCTGGTTTCCTGGCTGCTGTTCATCGTGTCGGCGACGCTGCCGCTCGCCGGCTACGTCTACCTCCTCGACGGCGTGCTCATCGGCGCGGGCGACGGCGCCTACCTCGCAAAGGCCGGCGCCCTCACCGTCGCGGTCTACGCCCCTGTCGCACTCGGCGCGCTGCTCGTCCCCGCCGGCCGACCCGGAATGACCTGGTTGTGGGTGTCCTTCACGGTCGTCTTCATGGGGGCCCGCGCGCTCACGCTCGGCCTCCGCGCCCGCAGCGACCGCTGGCTCGCGCTCGGCGCCTCCCAACCCTGAACCGGCAGTCTGCGGACACAGATGCGGAACCGCCGGGTACCGTCGGTGCATGAGACGACTGGCGCTGCTCCCCCGCACGGCCCTGACGGGGTGCCTCGCCCTTGCCTGCTGCCTTCCCCTCCTGGCTGTGGCGGGGTGCACCTCCACGCCGCTGCCGGCGCCATCCGGCCCCGCGTCCCCGGCTCCGTCACCGAGCGCGCCGACGGCCTCGCCGTCGCCCTCCGCGGAACCCGCACCGACGGAGACCACCAGCCCGATCCCCGAGACGCATGAGCTCGACATCACCGAGCACGAGACCTTCGACGAGCCCTGGGCGATGGCCTTCCTTCCCGGAACCGACCAGTTGGTCATCACCGGCCGCCAGGGCGACATCTGGCTCCGCGGGCCCGACGGCGTCCGCGAGGTCGGCGGCGCGCCTGACGTCGTCGTCGCCGGCCAGGGCGGTCTCGGCGACATCATCCCCGGGCCTACGTTCGAGGAGGACGGGCGGGTGTACCTCAGCTGGGTCGAGGGCGGCGGCGGAACCTCCGGTGCCGTCGTCGGAACGGGCACCCTCGACGTCGCTGCCGCCCGCCTCGCGGACCTCGATGTGATCTGGGAACAGACCCCGAAGGTGGGCGGCACCGGACACTTCTCTCATCGCCTCGCCATCCAGGGCGACTACCTCTTCGTCAGCTCCGGCGACCGTCAGAAGATGGACCCGGCGCAGGAGATGGACGGCAACCTGGGCAAGATCCTGCGCCTCACCCTCGACGGCCAGCCCGCCGAGGGCAACCCCTTCCAGGGTGAGGACTCCCCCGTCGCGCAGCAGTTCTGGTCGGTTGGCCACCGCAACGTTCTCGGTCTCGCGTTCGACGCCGACGGCAGACTGTGGGCCTCCGAGATGGGCCCCCAAGGCGGCGACGAGCTGAACCTCATCGAGCCCGGCGCGAACTACGGCTGGCCGGTCGCGTCGAACGGCTCGCACTACGGCGGCGGCGAGATCCCGGACCACGACCCCGGCGACGGGTTCGCGGCGCCCAAGGTCTGGTGGAACCCGAGCGTCTCACCCGGCTCCCTCTTGATCTATACCGGAGACCTGTTCCCCGCATGGACCGGCGACGCGTTCCTCGGCGCGCTCTCCGGCGAGGCCCTGATCAGGGTCGACCTCGACGGCGAGGACGCCGAACTGGCGGAGGACTGGCCGATGGGCGAGCGCATCCGCGCGGTCGCGGAGGCGCCGGACGGCGCGATCTGGCTGCTCGAGGACGGTTCGGGCGGGCGCCTGCTGGAGTTGCGGCCCGCCTGACCTTTCGACCTGTCGGCACAGCGCTCGGTTGGTGCCTCGCGTCGGGCTCAAGGAGCGAGGTTTATCGACCCAACTCGCGCTGCATGGCCTTGACGGTCATGGTGGCGGTGTACAGGTCGGCGCCGGTGAGTTCGCGGTAGCGCTTGATGGCCGCGACGTCGCCCGCCGTGTTCAGCGCGAAGATCACCTGGTCCCGCTCCTCGAGCGTCAGTGGGCGCATCGGGGCGGCGGCCACCTGCTGGCGCCGCTTGTTCTGCTCGATCGCCGGCCAGATCACCCAGATCCACAGCGCCACCATTGGGATGATCCACCAGATGCCGCGGGTCCCCATGAGGACGAAAGGAAGGATGATCCACCATTGCGCGAACCACGGCCGGGCCATGGGGCGGTGCTGGATCTGGTCGTCGTCGGCACCCCAGGTCGCAGGCACCTGCGGCGCACCTGCCCAGGGCGCGACAACAGGCTCTGGCTGCGGTGCCGACGTCCGAGTAAGACCGGGGCGGGGCGCTGGCAGGTCCGTGAAGAGCCCAACGAGGTCGCTGCCAGTGCGCGCCTCGAGGGCCTTGCCCATGCGCTCGTCGAACTCCTCGGTGGAAAGACGGCCTTCGGCGTGGTGCTCCTGCAGCATGGAGACGGCCTCGTCGCGTTCCGAGTCCCCGATACGCATGTTGTCGCCAGCCATGCGCACCAGGGTACTCCGTGACGGGCTTCACCTTTCGACGCAGCCCGATACCAGCTCAGGGAGTGGGTCAGACGATCGCGACGCCGTCGCCCACCTTGTCGAACCGCACCGTCTGGCCGTCGTGGATCTCGCCGGAGAGCAGGCCTCGGGCTAGCTGGTCCTCCAGCGTGCTCTGCACCAGCCGGCGGAGCGGACGGGCGCCGTAGATCGGGTCGAAGCCGACCTCGCCCAACCACAACCGCGCGGCCTCGGACACCTCGACAGTGATCCGCCGACCCGCAAGGCGACGGTTGAGCCGCTCCAGCTGGATCTCGACGATCCGCGCCAGGTCCTCCGCCGACAGCGCATCAAACAGCACCACGTCGTCGAGCCGGTTCAGGAACTCCGGCCGGAAAGCCTGCCTGACGACACCCATCACCGACTCGCGCTTGTTCTCCGGCGAGAGCAGCGGGTCGGCCATGAACTGCGAGCCGAGGTTCGAGGTCAGGATCAGCAGCGTGTTGCGGAAGTCGACCGTGCGTCCCTGACCGTCGGTCAGGCGACCGTCGTCGAGCACCTGCAGCAGGATGTTGAACAGGTCCGGGTGGGCCTTCTCCACCTCGTCGAGCAGGATCACGGAGTAGGGCCGACGGCGCACGGCCTCGGTGAGCTGGCCCCCCTCCTCGTAGCCGACGTAGCCGGGGGGCGCGCCGACGAGGCGGGCCACGGAGTGCTTCTCGGAGTACTCGCTCATGTCGATGCGCACGAGCGCGGTCTCGTCGTCGAACAGGAAGTCGGCGAGCGCCTTGGCCAGCTCGGTCTTGCCGACGCCGGTGGGGCCGAGGAACAGGAACGATCCGGTGGGGCGGTTCGGGTCGGAGATGCCCGCGCGGCTGCGGCGCACCGCGTCGGACACGGCCTTGACGGCCGCCCGCTGGCCGATCAGTCGCGCGCCGATCCGCTCCTCCATCTGGAGCAGCTTCTCGGACTCGCCCTGCAGCAGCCTGCCGACGGGGATGCCCGTCCAGGAGGCCACGACCTCGGCGATGTCGCCGGCAGAAACCTCCTCCGAGACCATCGACGTCGTCTTGTCGCTCTCCTCGGCCTCAGCGAGCTCGCGCTCGACGGCGGGGATCTCGCCGTAGCTGATCCGCGACGCCTCCTCGAGCCTGCCCTCGCGGTACAGGCGCTCGGCCTCGACGCGCAGCTGGTCGATCCGCTCCTTGAGGTCGCCGACCCGGTTCAGCCCGGACTTCTCCGCCGCCCAGCGCGCCTCGAGGCCGCGCAGCTCCTCCTCGGCGTCGGCCAGCTCGCTGGTGAGCGCGGCGAGGCGCTCGCGCGAGGCGTCGTCGTCCTCCTTCTCGAGGGCGAACTTCTGCATGGTCATGCGGTCGACGTCGCGGCGCAGCATATCGATCTCCTCCGGCGAGGAGTCGATCTCCATCCGCAGCCGGGACGCGGCCTCGTCGACGAGGTCGATGGCCTTGTCGGGCAGCTGCCGCGAGGTGATGTACCGGTCGGAGAGGCTGGCGGCGGCGACGAGCGCGGAGTCGGTGATCCGCACCTTGTGGTGCGCCTCGTAGCGCTCGCGGAGGCCGCGCAGGATCGCGACGGTGTCCTCCACGGACGGCTCGCCGACGAACACCTGCTGGAAGCGGCGCTCCAGCGCGGGGTCCTTCTCGATCCGCTCGCGGAACTCGTCGAGCGTCGTCGCGCCGATCATCCGGAGCTCGCCGCGGGCGAGCATCGGCTTCAACATGTTCCCGGCGTCCATCGCGCCCTCGCCGGACGCGCCCGCGCCGACGACGGTGTGCAACTCGTCGATGAACGTGATGATCTGCCCCTCGGCCTCCTTGATCTCGTTCAGGACGGCCTTGAGGCGCTCCTCGAACTCGCCGCGGTACTTCGCGCCGGCGAGCATGGAGGCCAGGTCGAGCGAGACGAGGCGGCGGTTCTTCAGCGAGTCGGGCACGTCGCCCGCGACGAGGCGCTGCGCGAGGCCCTCGACGACGGCGGTCTTGCCGACGCCCGGCTCGCCGATCAACACAGGGTTGTTCTTCGTGCGCCGGGCCAACACCTGGACGACGCGACGGATCTCGGAGTCGCGGCCGATAACAGGGTCGAGCTTGCCCTCGCGGGCGCGTTCGGTGAGGTCGAGCGAGTACTTGTCGAGGACGGACTCGCCGCCCTCGGACTCGGCCGACGTCACGCGCTTGCCGCCGCGGGACGCCTCGAAGGCCTCCTTCAGCGCATCAGCATCGACGCCCTGCTTGGTCAACAGGGTCAGCGCGTCCGACGGGACCGTGGCGAGCGCGATCAGCAGGTGCTCCGTCGCGACGAAGCTGTCGCCCAAGGCGTCGGCAAGGGTCTCAGCCTGCGCGAGGACGCGCGCCAGCGGCCCGCTGATCCCGGGCTGACTGACGGAGCTGCCGCTGGTGGCGGGCAGCTTCTTGATGGCGGCGACGGCGGCGGCATCGATGGCCGCGGGATCGGCCCCGACCGCCTCCAGCAGCGCGCCGACGGTGTTGTCGGGCGTGAGCAGGAGCCCGTGCAGCAGGTGCACCGGCTCCGCGTTCGGGTTTCCGTTGGTCAGGGCCTGGCGGACCGCCGCGGTGACGGCGTCGCGAGACTTGGTGGTGAGCCTTTCCGTGTTCATGAAGTGAGTGTCTCCTCGGTTGAATTCAAAGTTGAGTCTATCTCACTCAATCCCAGGGGCAAGCGGAATATTCCTCAGCCGACACTCACGTCCCAGCGCTGAAGCTCGTAGGAACGGGCCCAGAACTGTTCCTCGTACCAGGTGGCCTCGACGAAGGCCTCGAGCATCGCGGCACGCGTCGCGGCGTCGGCTGCCTCTGCCGCCTCGTCCATCAGCCGGATCGCGGTGCGGGTCGCCTCTTGGAACGCCGGGTCGTCGTAGGCAGCAACCCATGAGCCGTAGGGGTGGTCGGCGATCCCCTGCGCCGTCGCGGCCAGCGCGCGGCCGACCTCCGCGTACACCCAGAAACACGGCAGCACCGCGGCGACCCCGACGGCATAGGGCTCATAGGCGGTAGCGGCCTGCAGCATGGCCGAGTAAGCGCGCGTCGTCGGCGACGGCTGTCCGGAACGGGGCATCGCGGCGAGGACCGGGTCACCGAGCAGGGAGCCGTGCATCTCCCGCTCCGCCGCGACCGCGCCTCCCGCGCTGGCGGCCCAGAAGCCCGCAGCCTCCAGCGAGGGGGCGCGGGAGGCGAGCATCGCGAGCGCTCGGGCGTATCCGCGCAGATAGAAGTCATCCTGAACGAGGTACTCGACGAACCGCGCGGGGGCGAGGGTCCCGTCGGCCAGCTCTACGAGGAGCGGGAGGCAGTCGATCCGCGCGCGAATCCCCGCCGTCGCGTCCCATGCTTCTTCGCTGAACATCTGTTTCCTTTCGATCTGTCGGAGCCCCATGGAGTTTTGGCGCACAACGCGGTCGCTGGTGCCGGATCGAGCAGGATCCGGCGAGTCGTGGGCTAGAACGCCAAGGGGTTGACGCGGGCCCCCTCGATGAGGTGGTTCACCGGGCCGTGGCCGGTGTCGGGGGTGCGGCTGAGCCGCCAGTCGGCGCCGGCGACGATCGCGCACAGCAGATACCCCCGGGCGCGCTCGACGGCCGCAAGCGAGACGCCGGACACGCGGGTGTCACCGAGCAGGGCTGCGGACGCCGCGATCGCCGAACTGAGCGTGCATCCGGTGCCGTGCGTGTTTCGGGTGTCCACCCGGGGTCCGCGAAGCAGCATCAGGCCCTGGGAGTCGGCGAACGCGTCGGTCAGTTCGTCGCCCGCCATGTGACCGCCCTTGACCAGCGCCGCGCGGGCCCCCGCGGTCACCAGCGCCGACGCCTGCTCGCCGAGCTCCCCGACGGTCTGCGCCGGGGCCTCGCCGAGCAGGACGGCGGCCTCGGGAAGGTTAGGCGTGACGACGTCGGCAAGGGGCATCAGGCGCGCGCGCACGGTCTCGACGGCGTCGTCGGACAGCAGCCGGTCGCCGGAGGTGGCGACCATCACGGGGTCGAGGACGATCACTCCGAAGTCGTCGCGGCGCTCCTCGATCAGGTCAGCGACGGCGCCCGCGACCTCGGCGTTGGACAGCATCCCGAGCTTGGTCGCGGCGATGGGAAGATCCTCGATGACCGCGACGATCTGGTCGCGGACGAACCGCGGATCGACGGGGATGGCCGCGCGCACGCCCTGCGTGTTCTGCACCGTCAGCCCGGCCAGCGCCGCACAGCCGTAGGCGCCGAGCGCGCTGAACGTCTTGAGGTCCGCCTGGATGCCTGCTCCCCCGCTCGGGTCGGAGCCGGCGATGCTGAGCGCGATCTTCGGGGTCACGGGTTCCTCCAGAGCGCCAGCAGTTCCTGGGCTGCGGCGCGGGGGTCGGGAGCTGCGGCGATCGCAGAGACGACGCAGATGCCGTCGACCCCGGTCTCGATCACCGCGCGCGCGTTCCGCGCGTTGACGCCGCCGATGGCGACGGTCTTCACCCGCCCCGCGGCCTGGCGCACCAGCGCGCGGGCGCCGTCGGGGCCGAGCGCGGGGTCGGTGTCGGTCTTGGTCGGCGTCGCCCAGATGGGCGAGAGCCCGACGACGTCCGCCGTCGGGTCGGCCAGCTCGGCCTCCAGGTGGGCGGGGGCCGCCACCGACAGACCGATCGTCACCCCCGCACCTAGGCGGCGGCGCGCCTCGCGGATGTCGCCGTCGGACTGACCGAGGTGCAGGTGCAGCCCGAGCTCCGCCGCGACGTCCAGCCGGTCGTTGACGACGATGCTCGCGCTCCGTCCGTCGGCCGCGAAGGCGCGCTCGTTGGCTGCGACGACGGCGCGGGTGAGCGCGAGGAACTCGTCGTCGGGGAGCTCCTTGTCCCGCACCTGAATGACGCCCGCACCTCCGAGCACCGCCTGTTCGACGACCCACGGCACGCGGTCCGGGCCGCCGCTGAGGGTCGTGTCGGTGACGAAGTACAGCCGCCAGTCGATCGCCTCGGCCACGCCAGGCGCGGCGGTCGTCATGCCTCGTCGATCGCGACGAGATCGACGACCTCGGAGGGCGCCAGTGCGTACAGCGCGTCGAGCCACGCCGTCCGGAAGCTGCCGGGACCGGCCGCAGAACGTGCCGCGACAAGCCCGGCAGCGCCGAACAGCGCATGTGCGGCCACGACGGCGTCGTGCTCGGAGAGGCCGAGGCCACGGGCCGCGGCCAGGCACGCGGCCGTCGTCGCGCCGAGCGCACAGCCGGTGCCGATGACCAGCGGCATGAGCGCGTCGCCGCCCGTGATTCGGGTGAGCCGGTCTGCGGAGACGACCACATCGACCGGTCCGGAGATCGCGACGACGGCGCCGCAGGTCTCGTTCAGGTGGCGTGCCGCGCCCACGGCGGCGTCGACCTCGTCGGTGGCGTCGACGCCGCGGCCGCCCGCTCCGTCGCCGACAAGGCCGAGGATCTCGGAGGCGTTCGCCCGCACCGCCGCAGGCCGATGGGCCAGCAGCTCGCGCGCCAGCGCCGTCCGGACAGGCAGCCCGCCGACGGCGACCGGGTCGAGCACCCACGGCCGCCCCGCCGCGGACGCGGCGGGCGCCGCGCGCCGCATGCCCGCATGCTGCTGCGCCGAGCCGTTGCCGACGTTAATCAGCACCGCGGACGCGATGCCCGCGAAGATCTCGGCCTCCTCGGGCAGGTCGATCATCGCGGGCGCGGCGCCGACGGCCAGCAGCACGTTGGCGGTGATCTCCGGCACGACGGTGTTGGTCATGCAGTGGACGAGCGGCGTCGTGCGACGCACGGCATCGAGGACCTGGGACACGTGGCTCATCTGGCTCCCTATCGCTAGCACTACCTAGATCAGGTTCTGCGGGTGTGATCTCAGCCCCTTCTGGGGCACCCCGGCAGGTCTTACGATAGCGGGCTCCACCTATGGGCGGAGGGCGCGCCCACGAGGCCGAGCCAAGTCAGAGACTTCGACCACCGGGCAGCCTCGCTGCGGCGCAGGACCGCGGTCAGGAGGGAGGCTCGATAGCCCTGAGGTAGAAGCGCTCGCTCCCCTCGTGGCAGCCCTCACCGTCGGTGGAGTTGCCTCCCCAGCCTTCGATGGTGTCACCGACTGTGGCGAGCACGTTTCCGTGGCCGTCCTCAACCCGCAGCGGGTTGTCCTTCGCCACTGTTCCCGGCGGCCAGATCAGCGATGTGGACCAACCCTCGGTACCGGACACCCAGAAGCAGGCGTGCCCATCCTTCACCTCGCCGTGAAGAGGATCCACGATGAGGCCCGCCAGACGAAGGCTCGCGGTCTCACTCGTGTCGAGCGTTAACGCCGACGAGTCGCTGGAACAGCCCAGAGGAATGAACATCAGCGAGAGGCCGATACCTACCAACGCGCGAGTACGCCGGGTCACGACGTCACGCTTGACACTGAGAAGTAGGACTGTATGGGTCCCCACCGCTCCGCGTAGGTCGTCAGTCCGCTTCCGGCAATGACGATTCCACGCGGATACACCTTGCTTGCGCCCTTCAGCACCAAGGGGCCTCCCGAGTCGCCAGGGCGAACGGGACTGATTCCGACCAGTACGGCGAGTCCACTCGTACATCCGTCAGGGGCGCAGAGCACGCCGGTGAGCGAGAGTGTGTCCATGTCGCAGTTCTCGTAAGAGGAGCTACCACTCGTGCAGTACTTGGTGTAGAGAGCCGGATTGGCGGCGGCACCCGTGGCCGTCCCGGATCCGGTTGATCCACCCATGTAGATGTAGGTACCGTAACTCTTTTCGCCAATCAGAGCCAGGTCAAAGGTGGGGTAAGGGGCCCTTTTCACAATCTTTCCGACGGTATAGCTGCCGGACTTCCACACCGTGTTCAGCGCGCCACAGTGGGCTGCCGTCAGCATAAATTTCGTGCCTGCCGAGTTCTTCACCGCGAAACCCGTCGAACAGGGCCCGCCTCCAGTGCTTTTCACAATCTTGGCACCACCCCAATGGGGAGAGGTGTCGCTCGAGCGCGAGAGCCGCCCACCTCCTTCGGTGGTCTCCAGACGGAGTTCGCCCAATCGAAGGGGCTCCTCCGGCAACGCATCCTCGGACAGGTTGCCACTGACTTGGACCAGATCGCGCTCAGCGTCGTACCACAGCCCGAAGTAGACACCCTCCGCGCCAGCCAGGCCAGCCACGGAGGTCTTCAGTGCCTCAAGGGAGGCCCTGGTGAACCTGCTCGGAACAGTCCTCGACTCAACGGCGGGAGCCTCGACATCCGAGTAGATGCGCACCACGATTTCGTCGCCCTCGAGGTAGAACCCTGGCGACACCGCCTCGGGGAGGGCCGCCGCTCGCAACCGCTCCTCCTCCTCTAGTGAACTAGAGCGCCCATAGTCACCATCTGCATGGGCTGGGGCAGCTTCTTGCGCGAGTTTCTCCAACTCATCTGGCCCCGTTTCCGCGACAGCATCCGTCACGACGAACACTGACAGACCCAACGCGACAGCGGCGAACAACGCCTGCCACCGCCTGATACTCGCAGCCACTTTGCCTCCATCGCTAGACACCACCGTCTATCTTGAATTCAGTCAAATTGAGCGACCTCAACGTGAGGGTAGCACGACAGGCACCTGGGCAACGAGTGCCCGTGAAAATCGAGCGGTCGGCACAGACTCCGTGCGCCTAGGCATCCCAGTAGCAGGACCGGAATACGGGAGGGGTGCCACCTTGGACGGTGGCACCCCCTCACACGACAGTCGGTTCGGGATCGGTCAGAGCATCGGCGCGGTGTGCCAGATGCGCTGCAGGTAGTCGCGCATCGAGCGGTCCGAGCTGAAGAAGCCCGTGCGGGCGACGTTCAGGATGGCCGAACGGGTCCAGAGGTCCTGGTCCGCGTAGCGCTCCTCGACCTTCTCCTGCGCGGCGACGTAGGACTCGAAGTCCGCGAGCGCCATGAACCGGTCCTGGTTCAGCAGGTTGTAGATCACCGAGTCGAACAGGTGCGGGTCGCCCTCGGAGAAGTGGCCCGACAGGATCAGGTCGATCGTCGCCTTCAGCGCGGGGTTGGCCATGTAGAACGACTCCGGGTTGTAGCCCTTTGCGCCGAGCTCTGCGACCGCGGGCTCGTCCATGCCGAACAGGAAGAAGTGCTTGTCACCGACCAACTGACGGATCTCGACGTTGGCGCCGTCGTCCGTGCCGATCGTCAGCGCGCCGTTGAGGGCGAACTTCATGTTGCCGGTGCCGGAGGCCTCCATGCCAGCCAGCGAGATCTGCTCGCTGAGATCGGCGGCGGGGATCAGCTTCTCCGCGAGGGTCACGTTGTAGTTCGCCGGGAACGCGACCTTGAGACGGCCCTCAAGCACGGCGTCGCCGTTGATCCTCTGCGCCACCTTGTTGATCAGGTGAATGGTGTCCTTCGCCATCTTGTAGCCGGGGGCGGCCTTCGCACCGAACACGACGGTGCGGGGCGTCAGATCCGACGCCGCCACGCGGCCCGACAGCACCGACTCGTATAGCGAGACGATGTGCAGCAGCTTCAGCGACTGGCGCTTGTACTCGTGCAGGCGCTTGACCATGACGTCGAGCAGGTGGCCCTCCGGCAGGTCGATGCCGTCGCGAGCGCGGAGCACATTCGTCAGGCGGACCTTGTTCCAGGCCTTCGCGGCGCGGAACTGCTCGCGGAAGTCCGGGTCGTCGGCGTAGGGCTCGAGCTCCTTGAGGCGTTCGAGGTCAGTCACCCAGCCGGTGCCGATGGCGTCGTTGACGAGCTCCGACAGCTTCGGGTTCGCCATGCGGACGAAGCGCCGGGGCGTCACGCCGTTGGTGACGTTGGTGAACTTGGCGGGCCACATCTCCGAGAAGTCCGGAAGGACCTTGTCGGCCAGCAGCTGCGAGTGCAGAGCGGCGACGCCGTTGACCTTCGTGCCGGCGACGGTGGCGAGGAACGCCATCCGGACGCCGCGCTCCGGGTGCTCGGCGATCATCGACATGCGGCGGGCGCGGACCTCGTCACCGGGGAACGCCTCGCGCACCTCGGCCAGGAAGTCGTCGTTGATGCGGTAGATGATCTCCAGGTGGCGCGGCAGCAGGCGGCCGAGCAGCTCCGTCGACCACACCTCCAGCGCCTCCGGCAGCAGGGTGTGACAGGTGTAGGCGAAGCAGTTGCGGGTGACCTCCCACGCCTCCTCCCACTCGAAGTCGTTCTCATCGATCAGGATGCGCATCAGCTCCGGCACCGCGATGACGGGGTGCGTGTCGTTCAGCTGGAAATGGATCCGCTCGGCGAGGTTGTGCAGGTCGAAGCCCTCTTCGAGCTCGTTGTCGATGAAGTCGCGCAGCGAGCAGGCCACGAAGAAGTACTGCTGCTGCAGGCGCAGCTCCTTGCCCTGCGGCGTCGAGTCCTCCGGGTAGAGGACCTTGGAGATGTTCTCCGCGAAGGTCTGCGCGCGAACGGCCTGGGCGTAGTCGCCGGAGTTGAAGATCTGCAGGTCGAACGCCTTCGAGGCGGTGGCCGACCACAGGCGCAGCGTGTTCACGCGGCCGTTCAGGTAGCCGGGGACCATGTAGTTGTAGGGCACGCCGAGGACGTTCCAGCCCGGGACCCAGCGGGTCCGCTCGCGGCCGTCCTCGCCCTCGTAGCGCTCGGTGTGGCCGGCGAAGTTCACCTGGACCGACGCCTCGGGGTGCGGGAACTCCCATGGGGCGCCGAGCTGCAGCCACGTGTCGGGCTGCTCGACCTGGCGGCCGTCGACGAAGGTCTGGCGGAAGATGCCGTACTCGTAGCGGATGCCGTAGCCGATGCACGGCACGTCCATGGTGGCGAGTGAGTCGATGAAGCACGCGGCGAGACGGCCGAGGCCGCCGTTGCCGAGGCCGGGCTCGACCTCCTGCGCACGCAGGGTCGCGAGGTCGAGGCCGCAGAGCTCGAGGCCGCGGGCCGCGATGTCGTTGAGGTCGGTGGCCAAGAGGGCGTTGCCCAGCTGGCGGCCGAGAAGGTACTCGGCGGAGAGGTAGCCCACGGTCTTGACCTGTGCCTCGCGGGTCTTGCGACCCGTCTCAAGCCAGCGCGCCATCAAGTAGTTCTTGACGGTGCTGGCGAGGGCGAGGTACTGGTCGTTGACGGTAGAGCGGGAGAGGGTGACGCCCTGGTTGGTGTTGAGCTCGTGCAGGAACTCGCGAACGAACCCGTCTACCGAGTGCGCGGGCATCCCGACCGGCGCGGTGGCCAGGGGATGCTTCGGCGTGCTGGTGGGGCCGTAGTTGCGGGTGTCCGTGTTCGGCGATTCGTCGGCCAGGGTCGGCTGGGCGTTCTCAGGCATGAGCAAAGAGTAGTAACTGGTCCCGGGATTGGCACATTCGCCCGACCGCTGTCCGCGGAGCGCAGGGCGCTCGCCATCGTCGCGAACGCGGGTCGAAGGCTCAGAGACACGGCGAGCCGGTCACCCGGACCCGGTACTGGCCGGTCTACAGTGCCGGGAACCAGGCTACACAGCGGTGAGGAGCGGACATGATCTTCGACTGGGGCGTCGTCCCGCTGCAGCTGCTGCTGGTGGGGATCGCGTTCGTGTTGTGCTCACTCATCGGGCTGGAGCGGCAGTTCCGGCACAAGGCCGCCGGATTCCGCACCCACGCGCTCGTCGGCCTCGGGGCGTGCGTCTTCACCCTCATCTCCGTCGAGGGGTTCGTCTACCTCGCCGAGTACGAGGTCACCCGCGATCCGTCGCGCATCGCCGCCCAGATCGTCTCCGGCGTCGGCTTCCTCGGCGCGGGCGTGATCTTCGTCAACCGCGACGTCGTGCGCGGACTCACCACGGCCGCGTCGATCTGGCTGGCCGCCGCCATCGGCATGGCCTGTGGCGCAGGTCTGCTGCCCCTCGCCGCGGCGGCGACCGTGCTGCACTTCGTCGCTGTGATGGCGATCGCGCCGCTCGCACGCCTCATCCCCCAGGCTGGGGCACGATCGACAGTGGTCGTGACGTATGAGGACGGCAGGGGCGTCCTCCGCGACCTCCTCCACGAGGCGACGGCGCTCGGCTGCGAGACAACGCTGATCAACACCCGCCAAGCGAAGCTGGAAGGACTCAAGGTCGTGCGCGCCGAGATGCGGTTCAGATCCGGCCCGCCGCTGCGCGATGTCATGACCCAACTGAGCGAGATCGACGGCGTCCTCGGCGTCGACTTCCCCCGCGACGACGAACTCTGATTCGACGTTCGCCGAAAGCGCGGCCGACGAGGGGTTCCGCATCGAACGGCCGAGTGGAAAAATCCGATGTATCAGGAGCGCGCGGCGGCGCTCCTGAGGGGTGAAGGAAGCGCTGACGAGCGGTTCCTGAACGGACGCCGTGATCGGAAGGAACCCCATGTCCACACTTCGCGTGCTCGACCCGCAGACCGCTGAACGGCTCCCGGACGGCCGCGCCCCGCGCCCGACGCCCTACCTGAACGACCGCGTCCTCGTCCGCGGACTCCCCGGCCTCAGCCGCGACATCCCGCTGAAGGCGCTGACCGACGTCGCGGAGGAGCTCGGCCTCGAGGTGCGCATCCACGAGACCCCCGGGGTCGAGCGGGCGCGCGAGGGACGCGACATCGAGGTCCTCGACCGCATCTGGGTCACGAGCGTCGAACTCGTCTCGCCTGCCAACACGCCGGTCGACGCCTGGCCGATCCTGCTCGCCGCCCGCCGGCGGCTCACCCAACCTCAACTGATCCGCCGCCTGGATCGCCTTGAGCACCTCAAACGGCTGCGCGTCGCGCGCCAACTCCAACTCGACCACGTGATGTCCGTGGCCGGCTACGAGTCGATGCCGTACTACGTCCCGCTGCCGTACTACGTGCCCCTCCCGTACTACGTTCCGCTTCCCTACTACGTGCCGCTACCGGTCCAGCCCGCGGGCGAGTACCAGCACCCGGGCTCGGGCGGACGCACGCCTGTCGCCGTCGTCCTCGACGACCCCGCGTGCCGGGCGCGCGAGCTGAAGCGCGCCCCACTGGTCGTCGTTCCCGACTCCGGACTCGGCCCGCACCCCTGGTTCGCGGACGAGAACCGCATCACCGAGAAGGTGTCCGCGCAGGGCCTCACGCTCGGCATCGGTGGCGACCTGCCCCAGACAACGCCCAGCGAGCCCGGCAACCCGCTCGACGGGTCGGTCGCGCCCTACCGTGGGCACGCCACGTTCATCGCGGGGCTCATCCGCCAGACCTGCCCGGAGGCTCGCATTCAGGTCGTCCACATGCTCGACGACGCGGGCACCGTTCCCGAGGGAGCCCTCATCCCCGTTCTCACCAAGCTGCTCGAGCGCCAGCTCGACATTCTCGCCGGCAGCGGCGACGAAGCGGACCTGATCGACGTCATCAGCCTCTCCCTCGGCTACTACCACGAGGACCCGAAGGACCAGCTCGAGGACGCCCCGCTGCGCAACGTGCTCCAGGAGTTCGGCAGGCTGGGCGTCGCCGTCGTCGCGTCGGCGGGCAACCAGTCGACGACCGACAAGCTGTACCCTGCGGCATTCTCGGGCCAGACGGAGGCGTTCGATGTCGGCCGCGTGCCCCTGGTGAGCGTCGGGGCGCTGAACCCCGACGGCACCGTCGCTTACTTCTCCAACGACGGCGACTGGGTCGGTTGCTGGCGGCCGGGGGCGGCGCTCGTCAGCACCCTTCCCACCGACATCGACGGCGAACTCGAGCCCCGGGCACGGCGGACGTTCGACCCGGCGACAGGCCTGGCCGGGACCGCGAAGGGCCGCACCCGCGCGACGATCGACCCCGACAACTTCAGCGGCGGGTTCGGCACCTGGTCGGGCACCTCGTTCGCAGGCCCGGTGCTCGCCGGCCAGATCGCCGCACGGCTGGCGGACGACCCCACGCTGGCCGAGGTCGACCAGACGTCCGCCGTCGAGCGTGCCTGGCGGGCCGTCAGCGCCGAAGTGGGGTGGACGCCATGACCGCCCACACAGGTACCGGCTCGCTCGCCGCCGACGCCGCGGACGCGTTCCGCGACTATCTCGACGGTGACACGGGCCGCATGGCCGACCTCGTCTCCCTGCTGACAAAGCCGCTCTGGGCCGCCGCCCGCTCGTCCGGGCTCAGCGCAAGTCAAGCGGAGGACGTCGTGCAGGGCGCGTGGGTGCGCCTCGTGCAGCATGCCGACGGCGTCCGTGACCCGCAGGCGGTGTTCGGCTGGCTCCTGACGACGGTGCGACGCGACGCCTGGCGCGCGGCGGGCCGACCCGCCCACGACGAACTGCCCGACGACCCGCCGTCGATGACGGCAGGTCCGGAGGCTGCGGCCGAGGAGGCCGACACCGCCCAGATCCTCTGGCAGCACGTCAAGACGCTGAACCCGCGCTGTCAGGCGCTGCTGCGGGTGGTGGCCTTCGCCGCCAAACCCGACTACGCCGCCATCTCCGCGGCGCTCGGCATGCCGGTCGGCTCGATCGGACCCACGCGAGGCCGCTGCCTCGCCACTCTTCGCACCTCCCTCAGCAACGATCCCCGCTGGAGCCCGTCATGACCGCCTACGACGCCGACCGCCCGCTGACTGCGGAGGACAAGGCCCTCCTCACGGCGCTCGCCGCCGCCCAGGACCAATACGACCCCATCCCGCCCGGCCTGATCGAACGGCTCAGCCTCGCGATCTCGCTCGAACTGATGGAGGCGGAACTCGCGGTCCTCACGGCCGGGGCGCTAGAGCCTGCCCGGGCCGACACCGCTGTCGACTCGATCACGTTCACCGCCTCCTCGCTCTCCCTCATGGTCACGATGAGCAGCGTCGACGACGGCGTCCGCGTCGATGGCTGGGTCACGGGCGGCGGCGTAGAGGTGGACCTGATGGCTGGCGGCGAGTCACTGGCGGCGACGTCGGACGCGACGGGAAGACTCACGTGGCCGACCATCGGGCACGGCGCCATCCGATTCCGGATCCGGACGCCGCAGCCTGGGGCGAGGGTGGTGGTCACCCCCACGATCGAGGTCTAGTGGTGCGTCCCGCCCAGGAGCTCCACGCGCAGGCGCGCACCGCGCTTGAGGAGCAGCGCATCGCCGACGCCGACGCGCTGCTCCGGCGCGCGGTCGCTTTGTGCGGACCTGGCGAGGAAAGACTCCGTGTGCGGTTGTCCATCTCCGCCGCCTGGGTGGCGTTCGAACGGGAGGGCCTCGACGCGGCGCTGGCCGCGTCGGCCGACGCGCAGGCGGCCGCCCGGCGAGAGGGGTTCGCAGAGTTGGCCGCCGCGGCAGCCGCGCAGGCCGGCACGATGCGCGCCCGCGCGGGCGAGCTCGAGGCCGCCTGGCGCACGTTGACCGCCGTCGACACCGCCGCGCTCACCGAAGAGGATCGGATGCGCACGCTGATCAACCGCGGGACGCTCGCGTCCGAGCTGCGGCACCTCGACGACGCGACCGCGGACCTCGCCGCCGCCGCGGAGTTGGCCGCAGCCGTCGGTGCGGCCCCGCTGGAGTCGATGGCGCGGCACAACCTCGGCTGGCTCGAGTTCCTCCGCGGCGACCTTCCGGCCGCGCTCGCGGCGACGGCGCGGGCCGACGAGATCGACGTTCCTTTCGACCGCACCGTCGCCCGTCTCGATCGCGCCCGGGTGATGCTGGAGGCCGGCCTGATTCCCGAGGCGAGGGCACTGCTGCGGGGCATCATCCCCCCGCGGGGCTCGTGTCAGACGCGGGCCGAGCTTGACCACGAACTGGCGCGGGCTGCGCTGCTGCTCGGTCTCCCGGACGAGGCGGTGACGCGGGCACGGGCCGCGGCGCGCCGGTTCGCGGCGCGGGGGGAGCCGGCGCTGCGTCGGCGGAGTCGCCTGATCGCCGTCCTTGCCCGGCCGACGGCGCACGGCGCGCTCGCGCTGTGGCGCGAAGCCTCGGAGGTCGGCGACCGCTGGGTCGCCCCCGAGGCCGCGGCCATCGCGCTTGCCACGCTGTCTCCCGACGACCCACGGCGCGCGGTGGTCACCCGCGCCGCGCGTGGCCTCGCGCAGTCCCCGGTGACCTCGCGTCGCCTCGCCGGCCTCGTCGCCCTCGCCGCGGATGCCTCCGCGCGGGGCGACCGCACCGCGGCTCGCCGGCGACTCCGCGCCGCGCACGCCACTCTTCTCCGAGCGCAGCTCGGGGTCGCGAGCCTCGACCTTCGCGCCGCCGTGGCGCTGCACGGCGAAGCGGCGGCGCTGCTGGACATCGGGCTTGCGGGAGACTCCGTCAGCGGCCTCATCGACGCCACCGAGCGCTGGCGGGCCGCCACGCGGCCCGTGCCGAGAGTGCACCCGCTCCCCGACCCACGCTTGGCCGACGCCGCTAGCCGGCTCCGCCGCCTCCGGGCCGAGACCCCGACGACCGAGACGCTCGCGCAGCTCGCGGACGCGGAACAGGAACTCCGCACGCTCAGCTGGACCGCGGAGTCCCGGCTTCCCCCGATGGCGGTCACGCTGCCCGCCGCGCAGCTTCGGCGCGCCGTGCGCGAGGCCGGGGCGCGGCTCGCCGTCGTGGTGCCCCGAGGCGGCGAGTTCTGGGCGGCGGTCACCGACGGCCACCGCGGCCACCTCGTCCGGCTCGGCGAGATCGATCAGCTCGAGTCGTTGGTCTCCGCGGTGCACTCCGATCTCGCCGCGCGGGCGCACCTTTCGCCGTCGCATCCGTTGTCGGCGGTGGTAGACGCCTCTCTCGCCGCGCGCCTGCAGGCGTTGTCCGACGCCGTCGGTGCGCCCCTGGCGAGCACCCGCCCGCTCGTGATCACACCCTCGCGGATCCTCACCAGCGTCCCGTGGCTGGCGCTCCCCGCCCTGCGCGGCCGGCCGGTCACCGTCGCCCCCACTGCCTCGAGTTGGGCCACGGGCGCCGTCACCGTGACCCGTCCACGGGTCGCGGCGTTGGGCGGGCCGGATCTGCCGTCGGCCGCGGCCGAGGTCGACGGCGTGCTGGCACTCTGGCGCGGCGACCGTCCGGGGACGCTCGCGGGCGCGCTCGCGTCGTCGGACCTGGTGCACGTCGCCGCGCACGGGCGGCACCGCAGTGACAGCCCGCTGTTCTCCAGTCTGCGACTCGATGAGGGAACGGTGGTCGCCCACGAACTCGAGGGCGTGGAGATGCGCGCGAGCCATGTGGTGCTGTCCGCATGCGAGGTGGGCCGCGCGTCTCACCGCCCCGGCGATCAGCCACTGGGGCTGACCGCAACGCTGCTCGCCTCGGGGGTGGGCTGCGTCGTCGCGCCGGTCTCCCCCGTCGGCGACCGTACGTCAGCCGCCGTGATGGCGCGCTACCACGAGGAGCTGGCCCGAGGGGCCGACGCCGCCACGGCGCTCGCCCGCGCCACCGAGGATCGGCAGGAGGCTGGCGTGTTCGCCTGCTTCGGCTCCTCCTGGAGGGTCGACTAGTGGTCTGTCGCTCCTCAGGCCGGGGAGAGGGAGCGGCCTAGAACCCGAGGCCGGCGGCGACCTCGCGAATGTGCGCGGCGCTCGCCTGCAAGCCTCGCAACTCCATCGCGTTGACCGACGGCTCGAGCGTGCGCAGCACACCGTGACGGCCGACGACGCTCGGGACCGACATGCACACGTCCGAGATGCCGTGCCAGCCGTCCAGCCGGGAGGCGACGGGGAGGACGGCGTGCTCGTCGCGCAGGATCGCCTCGAGGATGCGGCTGCCGGCCACTCCGATGGCGTAGTTGGTGGCGCCCTTGCCCTCGATGACCTCGTAGGCCGCGTCGATCGTCTGCCGGGTGATGACGTCGCGGCGCCCGCGGCCGAGCTTGCCCGTCTGCTCCTCCCACTCCAGCAGCGGCACCCCGCCGATGGAGGCGGTGCTCCACATGGGCACCTCGGAGTCGCCGTGCTCACCGCAGATGACGGCGTGAACGCTGCTGATGGCCACCTCGCACTCGCTGGCGATCAGCCACCGCAGGCGGGAGGAGTCGAGCACGGTGCCGGAGCCGATGACCCGCCCGGAGGGCAGCCCGGAGATCTTCAGCGCGGCCTGCGTGATGACGTCGACGGGGTTGGTGACGAGCAGCAGGACGGCGTCGGGTGACTGCTCGACGATGCCGGGGACGATCTTCTTCATCAGGTCGACGGTCTTGCCCGCCAGATCCATGCGGGTCTCCCCGGGCTGCTGCTTCGCGCCGGCGGTGATCACGACGATATCGGAGCCCTGCGTGACGGCGACGTCGGACGACCCGCTGATCCGCGCCGGCGGCATGAACGCGGCGCCGTGGGCGAGGTCGAGCGCCTCCGCGCGGACCTTCTTCTCGTTGATGTCCTGTAGCGCGACCTCCGAGGCCAGGCCGTTGATCAGTGCCGCATAGGCGAGAGACGTGCCGACGGCACCCGCCCCGACGATGGACAGTTTCGTCCCCTTGCGCGTACCCATGTGCTCGCCTTTCTGTAGACGAGCATGATCCTAGTGGCCCGTCGCGCCTGAAGGTGCGGATCAGGACGCGGCGTCAGGCGGGATGAGTGACAAGGCGGAGGAGGGAGTCATAGCGGCGCACTACGTCGACCGACGACAACGACGTCAATCGCCCGCATGGCGCCGCGTACCCGCGCATTTAGGCGCGACGGGCCACTAACGCCCCGACGCGGGCGGCAGGGCGAGCGGTGAGACGGGGCGGAACCGGCCATGGTGGACGGCACCGCCGGACTCCGCTGTGAAGATTCGCCGGGCCGCGTCGTCGGACTGGACGCGGCGCAGCGTCTCGGTGAGGCGCTCGATCTGGTCGTGCAGCGCGTCGACATCCGCCTCGAGCGCGAGGATGCGGCGGATGCCCTCCAGGTTGATGCCCTCGACCTGGCTCAGCTGCTGCACGTGGCGCAGCTTGGCGACGTCGCGCAGGGAGTACCGACGGCCCCGGCCCCGGGCGCGCTGAGGCACCACGAGGCCGAGCCGGTCGTAGCCGCGCAGGGTCTGCGCGTGCATGTCCGCGAGCGACGCCGCCACCGACACCGGGAAAACCGCGGCGTCGGGGTCGAACGGCTGGAGGTGCTGGCTCATCGCGCCGCCGTCACCCGCCGAAGAGCGCGTCGCGAGGGTTGGCCTGCGGCGCCTTCTCGGCGTACTCCTTGAGCGCGGCCTTCGCCTCGTCGCTCAGCGAGTCCGGCACGGCGACCTTGATGGTGACCAGGAGGTCCCCGGAAGAGCCGTCCTTCTTCTTCGCACCCTTGCCGCGGACGCGCATGGTGCGCCCGTTCGGGGTGCCCGCGGGGATCCGCAGCCGGACCCTGGCGCCCTGCAGCGTCGGTATCTCGATCTCCGCTCCCAGCGACGCCTCGGCGAACGTGACGGGGACCTCGAGCGTGAGGTTGGACCCGCTGCGGCCGAACAGCTTGTGCGCGGCCACGTGCACGGTGACGTACAGGTCTCCAGGCTCGCCGCCGTTCTCGCCGGGCGCGCCCTTGCCCTTCAGCCGGATGCGCTGCCCGTCCTCGACGCCCGCCGGGATACGGACCTGCATCGTCTTCGTCGACTTGCCGCGACCCGAGCCGCCGCAGTCGGGGCAGGGGTCGTCGACGATGAGGCCGCGACCGAGGCAGTCCTCGCATGGCTCGCTGAGCTGGAACACGCCTCCGGACTGCGTCGAACGCATACCCGAACCCTCACAGGTGGGGCAGACACGCGGCAGCGTTCCCGCCTTCGCGCCGGTCCCCCGGCAGGCCGCGCACGGCTGGTCGGAGACCGTGCGCAGCGTGATCGTCGTTCCCTCGACGGCCTGCTCGAACGAGATGCTCGCCTCGCCCTCGATGTTGGCTCCCCGACGAGGCCCGCGACCCGATGCTCGACGCGTCGCGCCGCTGTTGAACAGTCCGCCGAAGATGTCGCCGAGGTTCTGTCCCGCGCCGCCACCCTGGGCGCCGCTGCGGAACAGGTCCTCGAACCCGCCCGGCTGCGCGCCTGGTCGCTGGCCGGGACGGCCGAACGGGAACCCTCCGCCGAAAAGGCTCCGGGTCTCGTCGTACTCCTTGCGCTTGTCGGGGTCGCTCAGCACCGCGTTGGCCTCGGACGCCTCCTTGAAGCGCGCCTCGGCCAACTTGTCGTCAGGGTTCTGATCCGGGTGGTTATCCCGGGCGATCTTGCGGAACGCCTTCTTGATCTCGTCTGCGGACGCGTTCTTGGAGACGCCGAGAACCTTGTAGTAGTCCTTCTCGACCCAGTCCTTCTGACTCACTTCTCGCTCATCTCCTCAATCCCGTTTCTTGGTTTCGACACGACGGCTCGCTAGCGCTCGCGCGTCGGCTCAACCAGCGGCCCCGGCTCAGGGGTTCGCCACCGCGACGCGCGCGGGGCGGATCACGCGGCCACCCAGCTCATAGCCCTGCTGCATGACCTGCGAAACCGTGACGACCTCGACGGGCTGATCCATCGGGACCGCCATCAGCGCCTCGTGGCGCACCGGGTCGAACGCGTCGCCGACCTCACCGAACGCGACCAACCCATGCCGGGCCGTCACCTTCTCGAGTTCGTCGGCCACCAGCTTGAACCCGCCGGCGACGTCGTCGTGCTGCTTCGCCAGCGCGATCGAGTCGAGAACGGGCAGGAAGTCGCTGAGCACCCGCTCGATACCGGCCTGGCGGGCCAGGTCGCGGTCGCGGTCCACGCGCTTCTTGTAGTTGACGTACTCGGCCTGCAGGCGCTGCAGGTCGGAGGTGCGCTCGGCGACCAGCGCCTCCAACTCCGCCTCTCGGTCGACGACGGCGACCTCCTCGGCCGTCACCTCGGGCGAAACGCCCTCGGGCGAGGGTGCCGCGGTGGCACCCTCGCCCAGAGCCTCGCCGTTCTGATCGAACTGCGAATCGGTCACTTGTCGTCCTTCTCCTCGTCGACGATCTCCGCCTCGACGACGTCGTCGTCACCGGCAGCCTCGGCGTCCTCGGCCGGAGCCGACTCCTGCGCCTTGGCCTGGGCCGCGGCGTAGATCGCCTGGCCCATGGAGGCGGCCTTGGTGTTGAGGTCGTCGATGGCGGCCTTGACCACGTCGTTGTCCTCGCCCTTCAGGGCCTCCTTCAGGGCCTCGGTCGCCTCGACGACCGGGGCCTTGACGTCCTCGCCGATGGTATCGGCGTGCTCGGCGAGCAGCTTCTCGGTGCGGAACACCAGCGCGTCGCCCTCGTTGCGCATGTCGACGGCCTCGCGGCGCTTGCGGTCCTCCTCGGCGTGCGCCTCGGCGTCCTTGACCATCTTGTCGATGTCCTCCTTGCCGAGGGCGGAGCCGCCGGTCACGGTCATCGACTGCTCCTTGCCGGTGGCGAGGTCCTTCGCGGCGACGTGCACGATGCCGTTGGCGTCGATGTCGAAGGTCACCTCGATCTGCGGGACGGAGCGGGGCGCGGGCAGGATGCCGGTCAGCTCGAAGTTGCCGAGCGACTTGTTGTCGCGAGCGAATTCGCGCTCGCCCTGGTACACCTGGATCATCACGGAGGGCTGGTTGTCCTCGGCCGTGGTGAACACCTCGGAGCGCTTGGTCGGGATGGTGGTGTTGCGCTCGATGATCTTGGTCATCACGCCGCCCTTGGTCTCGATGCCGAGGCTGAGGGGGGTGACGTCGAGGAGCAGCACGTCCTTGACCTCGCCCTTGAGCACGCCGGCCTGGAGCGAGGCGCCGAGGGCGACGACCTCGTCGGGGTTGACGCCCTTGTTGGGCTCCTTGCCGCCGGTCAGCTCCTTGACGAGCTCCGCGACGGCGGGCATGCGGGTCGAGCCGCCGACGAGCAGGACCGTATCGATCTTGTTGACCGAGGTCTTGGCGTCGGAGATGACCGCGTTGAACGGGGCGCGGCAGCGGTCGAGCAGGTGCTGGGTCATGCGCTGGAACTCGGAGCGGGTCAGCTTCTCGTCGAGGTGCAGCGGCCCCTCGGCGGAGGCGGTAATGTAAGGCAGGTTGATCGAGGTCTCCGAGGCGGAGCTCAGCTCGATCTTCGCGCGCTCGGCGGCCTCCTGGAGACGCTGGCGGGCCATCTTGTCTTTGAGCAGGTCGACGCCGTGCTTGTTCTTGAACTGCGTGGCCAGCCACTCGACGACCACGTGGTCCCAGTCGTCGCCGCCGAGGCGGTTGTCGCCCTTTGTGGCCTTGACCTCGAACACGCCGTCGGCGATGTCGAGCAGCGAGACGTCGAACGTGCCGCCGCCGAGGTCGAACACGAGAACGGTCTGCTCCTGCTCGGACTTGTCGAGGCCGTAGGCCAGCGCAGCAGCCGTGGGCTCGTTGATAATGCGGTCAACCGTGAGGCCCGCGATCTCGCCGGCCTCCTTGGTGGCCTGGCGCTCGGCGTCGGAGAAGTACGCGGGAACGGTGATGACGGCGTTGGTGACCGCCTCACCGAGGTACGCCTCGGCGTCGCGCTTCAGCTTCTGCAGCACGAACGCGGAGATCTGCTGGGGACGGTAGTCCTTGCCGTCGACGGTGACCTTCCAGTCAGTGCCCATGTGGCGCTTGACGGAACGGATGGTGCGGTCGACGTTGGTGACCGCCTGACGCTTGGCGACCTCGCCGACGAGGACCTCGCCGGAAGGGGTGAACGCGACGACGGACGGCGTGGTGCGCGCGCCCTCGGCGTTGGGGATGACGGTGGGCTCGCCGCCCTCGAGGACGGCGACGACCGAGTTGGTGGTGCCGAGGTCAATGCCTACTGCACGAGCCATGAGTTTTCCTCCTGCGGATGGATGTCTAGGTTTTCCCTTGAGCGGGGCTGGCTCAAGTTAAGCACATGAGCCCGCCACACTCAAGTTCAAGATTGAGTACATCAGACTCAACCTTGCGTCCACCGCGTCTATTCCCCTCGGCGAAGACCCACATCCGGTCAGTAAGTGAGGATCAGCGCCTTCACGCCGAATGGGGCAAGGACGACGTCGAGGCGCCCGCCCCGGCCACCGTCGGCCTCGACGACGCCGACCTCGTCGGACGTGCCGAGGTCTACGACGGTCGCGCCGACGATCAACTCCTCGGATCGAATGGCCGTCGACGCCTCGCGCTCGGCGAAGTTGAAGACGCTCACCTGCACGGCGCCGACCGCAAGCCGGTTGACCAGCACGAGGATCGCCGCGTCGTCGGGCTCCGGCACGTCCAGCAGCGCGCCCGTCGCGATGCCGTGCGCCTCGCGGAGATGGAGCATCGACGCCAGACGGCTCGCGAACGACTCCGGGTCGTCCAGCTGCGCGCCCAGCGGACCGTACAGCGTCCGCGCCCGCGGGAGGCCCGACGCCGAGCGCGCCGCCTCCGGGTTGGCACCCATCAGGTCGAACGCGCCGCGCTCGATCCACCGGGTATCCCCGGTGGCGATGAGGTCGGCGACGTCATCGCGATCGACGGGCAGGGCGCCGACAAGGTCCCATCCGGACAGCGCGAAAACGCCGGGCTGGAGCGCGTTGTACGAGGCCAGCAGGAGGTGGGCGTCGCGGATGCGGCGCACGTCGTCGTCGGTGATGGCCGCGAGGTCGACGATGCCGAGCGCCGCGGTGATCACCGAGGCCGTCGTCGACGCGATGCCGTTGGTGGTGAAGATCGCGTTGTACGGCGCGGCCGGGCCGGCCATCCGACGGCGCAGGTCGTCCTGGATCTTCTCGGCCAGCTCCGCGCCAAGGTACTCGACGCCGCCGAGAAGATAGGTGTCGGAACGGTGCACCGTTGCGAAGTGCACCAGCTCGTAGGTGAGCTCGTCGTGGTTCTGCAGCGCGTGCACGAGCGAGGCCTGGTCGATGCCGATCGAAAGCCCCTCGCGCAGCGTCAACCGCAAGAACCCGGTGTCGGCCATCAGCAGCGCGTGCTGGTAGGCGGGGCGGGTGACGAAGTCGTAGGAGAGGTCGGGGCCCGCGGCCGACGTCGCGCGGATCGCGTCCATCGACAGGTTCAGCTCCTGGAAGGTGAACCCGCCGACCTTGCGCACCATCGACCCGATCAGCTGGTTCGCGGCCACCGACAACGGATGACCTTCGGACCAGGCCGGGCCCTCGTCGTCCTCGCTGGCCCGCTCGACGCCGAGGAAGCCGTTGGCGTCGAGCCTCAGGCCGCCCGCGCCGAGGTCGGTCAGCGCGTGCAGGGCGTCGCCCATCACCAGCCGCATCCCGGCGAACGTGGGGTCGAGCCAGTTGATCGACGGCTGCCCGTCCTTGAAGTAGTGCAGGTACACCCACCGGTGCGGCTCGCCGAGGGTGTCGACAACCGCCGCCGTCGCCGACCAGTTCGTCTCCTTGACGCCGGGCTCGTAGAAGATGACGCGCTGCAGCTCGCCGATGATGAACCCAGCGTCCTTCAGCCGCCGCTCAGCCTCCGCGTCCAGGTTCACCGAGTCGCGCCCCGGGGGCACGTCGGGTAGCAGATGCCACGCCTCCCTCGGGATGTCGATCATGTGGTAAATGCCCGGGTAGTCGCCGTGGTTCATCTCGGCGAGGCGGAAGTCCGCGCCCTTTCCGGTGTGTGCGGGGACGAGGTCGTCGATGATCGTCGCCCCATGCGAGGCCGCCGTCGCCTGCATGGCACGGCATTCATCCTCGGTCCCGAACAGCGGGTCGATGGTCATGGAGATCCGGTCGAAGTGGCCGTCGATCGACGGGGTGTGCCGCCAGCCCGAGATGCCGCCTGCCAGCTTGACCGGCCCCGTGTGGACCGCGCGGATGCCGATCCTCGCGAACGCCGCCCACAACGCCTCCGACCCCAGGGCCTTGAGGAATGACTCCCCGTCGGCGGTGATCTGCGACAGCGGGTAGGCCGTGAACCACACCGAGGCCGTGTCGACGGCACGGCGGGGATGCGGGCTGGCGTAGGCCTGGCTCCACATCTCGGGGCGGCCCGAGAGCTGGCGGCTGAGCGTCTTCGCGTCGCCGAGCATCGCGTGATTCTCGAGCCACTCGACATAGGCGCGGTTCGTGGCGACGGGCTCGAAGGGCGGCACGAGCGACCCGCTCGGCGCAAGCCTCCGCCTGGCCCGCGGCCGCAAGGCCCGGGGTCGCGCCGGGTAGAACGCCTCGTCGAAGTTGATCTCCCTTTCGACCGCGTCGGCGACCGCCGGATGGGCCTCCAGGACACCCGGTGCCGGAATCGGGATGGTATCGGCGTGCGGCTCGTGCTCTTCGCTCACGGGAGCTCCTTCCTTGCCAGCGTCAGCGTAGCGGCGCGCCAACCACCGGACGCGTGAACTCAGGAAGCGCCCCCACGGCGGCGGAGCAGAAACACGGCCCCGGCACCAGCCGCGGCCGCGGCCGCCGCGATGCCGACCGTCGGCCAGACCGAGCCTCCGCCGTCGCCGCCCGACGGGGGCGCGGGTTCGGAGGTCGGGGACGGCTCCAGGGGTGTCGGCTCGGGGGTCGGGGCGGACTCGGGCGTCGCCGAGACCGACGGCGTCGCGCCCGTCAGGTAGACGGGGCCCTTCTCGATCTCGCCCGACGTCTCGACGACGAAGGCGTACTCCTGGTAGTCGCCGAGTTCCTGGCCGAGTGTCCAGAAGTTGACCGCCAGGTAGTAGAAGCCGTCCAGGTTCGCCTTCCGCGACGTCGCCCGGAGGACCTCCTCCGTTCCGCCCGTCACGTCGGCATTCTCGCTCTTGTTCGGGTCACGCCAGATCTCCGCCTCGTAGCCACGGTTGATCCGCATGGGGTCATGCAGCCAGACGCCGAGTCGCCCTCCGTGGATGGACTCCGTGACCGGCGCCGCCGTCGGCCGGAACCGGTAAGCGAGCTGCTGGCCCCAGGTCATGGGGATCTTGAAGTAGGTGTACTCACCTTTCGCTGCGGTGGCGGCGTACGTCTTTCCGGACTCGATCTCCACCGCGGAGTTGAACGAGGTGCCACCGGCGATGGCGACGGGAGCCGGGCCGATCTGCGGTGGCTTCGGGACCCCCCTCTTCTCAGGCTCCGGGACGTTCGAGGTGTCCGTCGGCGGCTGGAAGCGCACGATGATCTCCACCGTCATCGCAGCGGCGTAGAGGACCT
Source organism: Tessaracoccus sp. (assembly GCF_016714275.1). Lineage (GTDB taxonomy): Bacteria > Actinomycetota > Actinomycetes > Propionibacteriales > Propionibacteriaceae > Arachnia. The sequence goes on from NZ_JADJNP010000001.1 coordinate 655,940, forward strand.
GGTCCTCACGGGACACCTTGACGATGGTCGCGTCACCCTCGCACTTCGAGACCACCGAGGCGACCACCGGCTGGTTGACGTCGGCCGCCCAGATCTTCGCGTCGCCGTCATACGCGCACCTCTCGCCATCGGGCGTGACTGTCGCGAGCGCGAGCCGGCTGAGAGTACCCGAGGTGTCCTTCACGGAGTTCGGGGGAACCACGCCCCGTGACGGTGATGTGCGGCGTCCAGCCCTCGGCGGGCTGGATGCGGTAGTACCGCTCCGCGGTGTTCGGCGACGACGACGTAGCAGGAAACGTCTCGACGTACTGGCCGGGCTCGAGCAGGGGAAGGTCGGCTGCGGTGCGGGACGCGCCTCCCCTGACCGGCGTGCCCATGGCGTCGTAGCCCCGGATCGCGATCTCCACCTTCTGCCGCAGCGCCTTGTCCAGCTGCCTGGCGTCCTTCGCGTCCGCGTACGAGCCGCCGGTGGACTCTGCGATGCATTTCAGGTCCTTGCGCGCGTCCTTGTCCACCTTGAAGCCGACGGTGTGAACGGTGAGCTCGAGGCCGTCGGCCGCGATCTCCTTGGCCACCTCGCACGGCGGCGGAGGAGAGCACGTGTCCTGTCCGTCGCTGACCAGCACGATCGACCGCGGGCCCTCCTGAGGGAGCTGGTTCGCAGCCTCGCGCAGCACGGCGCCGATCGGCGTATAGCCGGATGCCTCGATCCCGTCCACCGTGGCCAGGAACGACGTCTTGTCGATCGGCCCCACAGGAACGAACGTCTTGACGTCCTTGCAGCCGGCGGCCTTGTCGGCCTTGGCGCTTCCCGTGCCAGTGCCGTAGACCATCAGACCCACCTGTGCCCCCGCAGGCAGCCCAGACACCAGTTCGCGAACCGCATCCTTCGCCGCGTCGATGCGAGGGCCGGGCGCGTCGTCGTTCTTCATCGACCCCGACGCGTCCAGAATGATCATCGTCGGCGTCGTCGCCTGGTCACTGGTCGGATCGGCGTGAGCCTCGACCGAGACCCCGACCCATCCAGTGGCAGCCACCGTCGCGGCGACCATCAACCGAAAACACTTCGTTCGACGCGAGACAGACATGCGCTCCTCCTCGAGAGATTGCACCTGCAAACTATCACGACGTGTTCGCAGATGCAAACTTGATCAGGGCGCGTCCGGCGCGCGCTTGATCTCGTTGCCCGCCCACCACAGGAAGCCCTTGATGATGAGCGTGCCGTTGGAACCGTCGCCCTGGGCCTCCGGCTTGATCTCGTTGCCCGCCATGATGGCCATCGATTGGTCGATAACGCGCACCCCTGCCGGCACGAAGATATCGCTGCCCGCCATGACCGCGTGGAGGTTGAGGGTGACGACACGGCCCGGCCCCATGGCGCGGGTGACGTCGTAGTTGTTGCCGCCCCACCAGGCGAAGTCGGTGAGCGTCTGGGTGCCGGACTCGACGACGACGTCCTTGCCGGACATCACCGTAAGGCTGAACCCGGCGTCGGCAGGCACGACGGCGGGGAGCGCCTTGTGCGTAGGTGCGACCGGCGCGGGCGAGGTCGTCGCCAGCTCCTGACCCTCAGGGAGGTCGGCGAGCAGCGGGGCGAGCTCGTCGGCGAACTTCGCCGTCAAGGCCGACTCCTGACGCTCGTGCATCTCGTCCAGCTCAAGGCGACCGGCCTCATAGGCACGCTGCAGGGCTACGAGCGCGTCGTCGCGCTCCCGATCTCCGGCCCTCATGCGATTCGCCGGCATGTTCGCGTCAGACATGCTCCGAGCCTACGGGAAGCGCCAACACGGGCGAAGGGCGACCGAGGCGGTCCCACTTCGCCAGGGCCCTGCGGTCCGACCAGTTCGGGTGCCGGGCTTGGACCCATCCGGAGAAGTTGCCGCGAAGGATCAGGCGGGGCTGCCCGCGCTCGGGGCGCGTGCGAACGCTCGAGTGCAGCCCCGGGACCTCTCCACGATCCACCTTCAAACCCTCGGTGTCGACGCCCCAGCCCTCCGGGACGACGATCCGGATGCCACCCCTCCCCGTCAGGACGATGTCGATGATCGGAGCAAGCACCCGGGCGTGGACGGCGTTCAACACGATCGTTCCGCCGCCGGAGACGAGCTCAATGAAGGGCGGCAGCTTCCATTCGCCGATCTGGCGCACCGTGTCCCAGTGGGTCTGGATGACCCACGGGTCCTCCCAGTCGAAGCCGACGCCGTGACCCATCGGCGACTCGGCACCGACGACCGCGCCCATGTCGGCCGCGGGCACGAGGTCCTTCAAGACGGATACCAGGTCTCCGCGGGTCTTCGCCCCCAGCGCCACCGGCAGCCGCGCCTCCAGCTCGTCGAAGCTCAGGCGCTCGTCCGCGGCAGCCTCCCGCAGCTCAGCGGCGGCGCGGTCGCGCTGGGCCGCCGTCACACGGAGGCCGGCGTCGGGGTACTCATCAGCCATGCGCGTCCTCGATGACCGCCCGGATGGCGTCGGCCGAGTTCGGGATGTCGACGACGTGGCGCGGCAGTTCCTCGATGCCGACGAACCGCTCAGGGCGCGGCGGCGTGATGCCGATGGCCTCCACGATCGACTCCGCGAACTTCACCGGCAACGCCGTCTCCAGCACCACGATGGGGCCTTCGACCTCGCTCCCCCTGGCCACATGCACCCCGTCGGCGGTGTGCGGGTCGATGACGACGCCGTCGGCCTCGTAGACGCGCCGGATCTCCGCGAGGCGATCCGCGTGGGTCGAGGTGCCGGCGAGGAATCCGTACCGGAGGATCTGCGTGCGGAACTCTATCGTCGAGCCGAGGTCGAAGGCACCGTCGGAGGGAAGGTCGCGGCCGAAAAGCTCCACGACGCGGGCGGCGTCGCGGCCCAGCAGGTCGAAGACGAAGCGCTCGAAGTTGGACGCCTTCGAGATGTCCATCGACGGGGAGCTGGTCGCGAGCGTCTCCGCGGCGCCCCGCACGCGGTAGACACCGGTGCGGAAGAACTCCTCCAGCACGTTGTTCTCATTGGTGGCAAGGATCAGGCGGTGGATCGGCAGACCCATCTGGCGGGCGATGTGCCCGGCGGCGATGTTGCCGAAGTTGCCAGACGGCACGGCGAAGCTGACCGGGCCGCCGTCGGAGATCTGCAACCAGGCGGCGAAGTAGTAGACGACCTGGGCCATCAGCCGCGCCCAGTTGATCGAGTTCACGGCGCCGATGCGGTGCCGGGCCTTGAAGTCCGCGTCCGCGTTGAGCTCCTTGACAAGGTCCTGGCAGTCGTCGAACACGCCATCGACGGCGAGGTTCACGATGGCCGGGTCGTCGATGGAGAACATCTGCGCCTGCTGGAACGGGCTCATCCGCCCGCGCGGCGAAAGCATCAACACCCGCACCCCGGGCTTGCCCCGCAGCGCGTACTCCGCCGACGACCCCGTGTCGCCCGACGTCGCGCCGACGATGGTGATGGTCTCACCACGCCGCGCCAGTTCGTAGGCGAACAGCTCGCCGAGCAGCTGCATGGCCATGTCCTTGAACGCCGCCGACGGCCCGTTGCTGAGGTGCGCAAGGAACAACCCATCAGAGAGGCGGGTCACCGGAACGATCGCGGGATCCAGGAACTTCTCGGGCGCGTAGGCGCGGTCGACGATGCCGCGGAGGTCGTCGTCGGGGATGTCGTCGACGAACAGCCGGACGACCTCGAACGCGAGCGCGGCGTAGCCTCCCTTGGCGAGCAGCGTGCGCCACGCGTCGAGCGTCTTGGTCGACACCTGGGGGTACGTCTCAGGGAGGAACAGCCCGCCGTCGGCGGCGAGTCCTTCGAGCAGGATGTCGCTGAATCCCTTGCCGGGCGTGGTCGAGCGGGTCGAGACGTAACGCATGCGCCGAATCCTACCGGGGTGGGATGGTCACCCCTTGACGTCGCGGCGCTCGAACAGGGGGACGGCGAGCGCGGCGAGCACCGCGATGACCACGAGGTGGTAGGCGAGTCCGGTCAGTCGCTGGACCGGCAGGACCGCAGAGACATCCCCACTCACCAGCTCCGGTTGGACCAACGTGAGGCCCTGCCAGACCGGCCCGAAGTAGTACCAGAGGTTCGCCGAGCCGTCGCCCATGATCATGGCACCCCACCCGGTCGCGGTGACCGCAAGCAGGCCGGCGGCGATGGCGAGCACGGTGCCGTTCAGGAGGAAGACAAGCAACGCGCCGATGGCGCCGAGCAGCGCCCCGTAGGTGATCGAGGCGCCGATGACTCCGAGCAGCCCGACCGCCGGCGTCGCCGCGTTGAACCCGAACATCGCCATGTACCAGACGACGGACTCGACGGTTGCGGCAAGGAGGCCGACAGCCATCAGCACCGCGCCCAACACGCCCGCGGCGAGCGTGCGCGACAACACGACGGCCCACCGGCGCGGCGTGAACGTGAGCTGCGTGCCGAGCGCTCCAGAGGCGAAGTCGGATCCCACGTAGGTGACAACGATCAGGAACACGATGAACGCGAAGAGCAGGACGCTCGACGCGAGCGACGACACGACGTCCGGGAACCCCCACGGGGAGCGCAGGAAGTCCTCGTATACGCAGGCGCCGGGAATGTCCTCCCATTCGAGGCAGGCCACGTACTGTTCCCGCGCAAACGCATGGTCCTCCGCGCTCAGGGGGCCGATCTCCGGCATCCACTGGGTCGGCGCGAGCAGACCAACCGCCAGCATCAGCACGATGCTGTAGGTGGCGCGGCGGCGGTAGAGGAGGCGCGAGAACTCCGCGCGCAACAGGTTGCCCAGCATCAGCCCGCCCTCCCCTGCGTCGAGTTCAAGTCGCCTCCGGCGGTCAGCTCCAAGAAGACCCGCTCGAGGCTCTGACGTTCGGTGGTCAGTTCGTGCGGCCAGAGGCCGGCGAGGCCGAGGACGCGGGCGACGGCAGCCGCGTCGACCTCCGCGGTTCCCCGGCTCAGCACCCGCAGCGTGCCGTCGCCCGGCTCGACCCGCCAGCCCGCCATGCGGAGCACGTCTGCCGCCGCGGTCGGCCGGTCGATGCCGACGCGCACGTGGGGCTCGCCGCGCCGCAGAAAGCCTTGCATGTCTCCCTCGGCGACGGTGCGACCCTGCGCGATGATCGACATCGAGTCAGCGATCTGCTCGATCTCGCTCAGGATGTGCGACGAAACGAGCACTGTCCGGCCGCTGTCAGCGAGGGCGCGCATGGTGGAGCGGATGTCGTGGATGCCGACGGGGTCGAGGCCGTTGGTGGGCTCGTCGAAGATGAGCACCTCTGGGCTCTTGAGCAGGGTGGCGGCGATGGCGAGGCGCTGCTTCATCCCGAGCGAATAGGTGGCGAAGCGACGGTCCGCGTCAGCGGCAAGGCCGACCTCGAGCAGCACCTCGGTGACGCGACGGCGAGGGACGCCGATGGAGTCGGCGAGGACATCGAGGTTGTGCCTGCCGGTCATCCGGGGCGCGAACTTCGGCGACTCGACGATGGCGCCTACCTGGCCGATGACCGCGGGCAGGTCCTTCGGGACGTCGTGGCCCAGGATGTGCGCGCGGCCGTGGTTCGCGCGCACCAGACCCAGCAGGATGCGGATGGTGGTGGTCTTGCCGGAGCCGTTGGGGCCGAGCAGGCCGTGGACGCCGCCGCGGGGCACGTTGAGTTCGAGGCTCCGCAGGACCGGCCGGCCGCCGTAGCGCTTGGTAAGCCCCGACGCCTGGATGGCCCATTCGCCACGGGACCAGGATTCAGTCGACATGTCCCCGACCTTAGGTCCCGTCCACGGTCCGGACATCACACCCCGGTCTTTAGCGCGTACGCCGGAGGACGGCCGGAAGGACAAGCACGGCGACGGCGAGCAGCGCGAGCGGGGGCGGGAGGACGTCCTGCAGCGCGGGGAGGAGCGCGACGGCGGCGACACCCCCCGCCCAGGCGCCGCGCTGACGAGGGGTGAGCGGGCACAGGACGACGACAGGGACGAGCCAGGTCGCATACCAGGGCTGAAGCGCGGGGCCTGCGACGCAAGCGATGGCGAGCACCGCAGCCAGGAAGGGAAGGGGGTGTCCGACGGCGTCGCCCCGGGGCCCGAACCGGACCCACACCCACACGACACCGACGAGGATCAGGAGCGCAGAAACGCCGGTGACGACGACGTTCACGGTCTCCCCCGGGACGCCGGCGACGCGCAGGCCCGTTGCCGCCCAGGACAACGGCGCGAGGCTGACCGCCTCGGCGGGGCTGCCCGCCGTCGGGTTGCGCCAGCCGAGGCCCCAACTGAGCGAGGAGGCGAGAAAGGCCGCGACGGTGATCGCTCCGGGGACGACCGCGGTCGCGGCGAGGCGGGGCCACCCACGCCACGGCGCCTCCAACCGGGTGGCCTCTCCCGCTCGCGCAGCCCAGGCGACCGCGACGAGTCCAAGGCCGAACAGCGCCGCGGACTGCTTGAACCCCATCGCGAGCCCGAGCAGCACGCCGCCGACGACCAGCCCGCGCCACCCCCGCCAGCCGACGTCGGTGGCCGCAAGCAGCGCCGCCATCGCCAGCGCCACCATCAGCGCGTCGTTGTGGGCGCCGCCGATCCACTGGACGAGCAGCACGGGGTTCAGCCAGCCCGCCCACAACGCCCACCGCGGGTCGATACCTAGCCTGCCGGCAAGCACGGGCAGCACGGCGGCGAGGATCGCCAACGCGAGCACGCTGGGCAGGCGCAGGGCCACCGTCGTCCAGAAGAGGTCGCCGCCGGTGAGCCGCGAGACCAGCCCGAAGACGTCGAGCTGCAGCGACGGATAGACCGAGGTCGTGTCAGCCCAGTGCTCACCGACGAGCAGCCCGGGCTGGCCCGCCTCACCGAGCGGCACGCGGTACGGATCTATCCCCTGGGCGACGTGGCGGCCGGCGGCGGCGTAGGCGTAGGCGTCGCGGGAGTGCATCGGCAGGGCCAGGAGCAGCGGAATCCCCCAGATCGCGGCCGTCAGCCGCGGGCGGCGCCAGCCTGGGCCGAGCCTCCCCCACGCGAAGAGCAAGAGGGCGTAGCCCGGCAGCGTGAACAGTACGACCCACCAGGAAGCGGGCCGCTCGAAAAGCCCGGTCAGGTCGAGGTTGAGGCCGAACAGCACCAGCAGAACGCCGCCGAGCCCGGCGACCACCCACCACCACGGCCGATGCTCACTCACGCGCGCACCTCTCTGTCTGTCGGGAGAAGACTACCGAGGAGCCCGCTCCTCGTGGTGTTGTCGGTAGGTGTCGTGCGGTCGACGCTTCCGGTGGACGGAAGATACGGGGAATAGGCCGCCGGAGGTTAGGGTTGCCTCAGGAAGCACCGAGCACGAAACCTGGAGCACAGCATGGCAAAGCACCGCGTCGTCATCATCGGGTCCGGCTTCGGCGGCCTCTTCGCCGCCAAGGCCCTGCGCCGCACGGACGTCGAGGTCACGCTGATCGCGAAGACCACCCATCACCTGTTCCAGCCGCTCTTGTACCAGGTGGCAACCGGTGTGCTGTCGGAGGGCGAGATCGCCCCTCCCACCCGCGAGATTTTGCGCAACCAGCAGAACGCCCAGGTGCTACTTGGCCTCGTCGACGACATCGACGTCAAGAACCGCGTGGTCAAGTGGTCTTTCCACAACCAGTACCGGGAGACGTCCTACGACACGCTGATCGTCGCCGCGGGCGCCGGGCAGTCGTACTTCGGCAACGACCACTTCGCGAGGTTCGCGCCGGGCATGAAGTCGATCGACGACGCGCTGGAGCTGCGTGCCCGCATCCTGAAGGCCTTCGAGGTCGCCGAGTTCACCCCCGACGAGGAGGGCCGACGGCGTCGGCTCACGTTCGTCGTCGTCGGCGCCGGGCCGACCGGCGTCGAAATGGCCGGACAGATCCGCGAACTGGCGAGCTCAACGCTCCGCAACGAGTTCCGCACGTTCGACCCGGCAACCGCGCGCGTGGTCCTGATCGACGGCGCCCCCCAGGTACTGCCGCCTTTCGGACCGGAACTCGGCGCCGCGACACAGCAAGCCCTGGAGAAGATGGGCGTCGAGGTGAAGCTGAACGCCATCGTCACGGACCTCAACAAGGAGGGCGTCACGATCAAGCTCAAGGACGGGACGCACGAGTTCATCCCGTCATCGTGCAAGGTGTGGGCGGCAGGCGTGCAGGGCAGCGAGTTGGGCAAGCTGCTGGCCGATCAGACCGCCGCCGATCTCGACCGCGCCGGCCGCCTCGTCGTCGAGCCGGACACCCTGACGGTGCCCGGCCACCCCGAGGTGTTCGTCGTCGGCGACATGGCGTTCGTGCCCGGCGTCCCCGGGGTCGCGCAGGGCGCCATCCAGGGTGCACGCCACGTCGCGGCGACCATTCGTTCGCGGATCGAGCACACGGCCGCACCGGGCCCGTTCGTCTATAAAGACAAGGGCTCGATGGCGACCATCGCGAAGTTCAAGGCCGTCGCCATGGTCGGCAAGATGCGGTTGACGGGGTTCCTCGCGTGGGTGGCCTGGCTGTTCCTCCACCTGTTCTACATTGCCGGGTTCAAGCAGCGCGTGACCACGCTTCTCAGCTGGGCGATGACCTTCCTTTCGAACGGAAGATCGCAGTTGGTCGTCACCAACCAGCAAATGGTGGGTAGGTTGGCCCTCGAACGACTCGGCACGCACGTGTCGGATCAGCTGATCGAAGGGGATGACGACCCCCTGAGGGGGTAGACGGTGAAGGCATTCCTTCGGGTGGTCCAGGACATCGCGCTGCTCGTGGCGCGCCTCGTCGCAGCGCTCGTGCTGATCGCGCACGGCTGGCACCGCTGGCAGGTCGCCGGAATCGACTCGCAGATCACCATCGTCCAAGGGGCGGGACTGCCCATCGGGTTCGGCATCGTGGTCGTCACCATCGCGTTCGAGCTGATCGGCGGCACGCTGCTGGCCTTCGGCTTGGGCACTCGCCTGATCGGCCTTGGCATGGCGGCGATGAACGGTGTGATCGTGTTCGTCGTGCGCTGGGACAACGGGCTGTACCTCAACGACGGAGGGTGGGAGTACAACGCCGTCCTCGGCGTGCTCGGCCTGCTGTTCCTTGCCCACGGCAGCGGTCGCCTCGGCGTCGATCACCTGTTCGTCCGCCCGCCCGGTGATGGCTCGGACCTGATCGACGACGGGTCCGACAAGAACTGAGGCTCCCCGGGATCAGACGTCCTTCAGCGCGGCCTCCAGCATCGGCACCTGCAGGACGACCCACGGACTGAAAAGCCGCGGGGCCTCGGCAGTCGCCGTCACGAAGGTGCGCCAGGGCACCCACGCGGCGTCCATGACCTCATCCGGGTTCGGCGCGAGCAGCTCAGGGTCGAACCTGCCGACCCAGACCGGGCACAACTCGTTCTCGACGACTCCACTGGCGTCGACCGCGCGGTAGGCGAACGAGTCCAGCACCAGTCGAAGGCCGTGAGGCCGGTGCCCGAGTTCCTCGGTGATCCGCCGCACGACGGCGTCGTGCGCCGCCTCAACAGGTCGGGGATGGCCGCAGCAGCTGTTGGTCCAGACACCGGGCCATGTCTTCTTGCCGAGCGCTCTCCGCGTGAGGAGCACGCGGCCCTCAGCGTCGAAGAGATAGCTGGAGAACGCGAGGTGATAGGGCGTGTCGTCGGTGTGGACGCTGACCCGGTCGGCCACACCGGAGGGGCGGCCGTCTGGATCGAGGAGCACGACGAGGTCAGCCATGGTGGCGAGCCTTCGAACGGCGGGTGAGGGTCCGGGAGGGCCACCAGATGGCCCGGCCGATGTCATAGGACAGCGCGGGGACGAGGAGTGAGCGGACGATGAAGGTGTCGAGCAGCACGCCGAAGGAGACGATGAACGCGATCTGCACCAGGAAAAGGATCGGGATCACCGACAGCGCGGCGAAGGTGGCGGCGAGCACGAGCCCTGCGGATGTGATGACGCCACCGGTGATCGTCAGGCCCCGAAGGATGCCTTGTCTCGTGCCATGGTGCAGCGACTCCTCGCGCACTCGGGTCATGAGAAAGATGTTGTAGTCGATGCCGAGCGCCACAAGGAACACGAAACTGTAGAGCGGCACGGCCGGGTCCGCGCCCGGGAAGCCGAGCACATGGGTAAAGACGAGCGCGGCGACGCCGAGCGCGGTGCCAAACGACAACACCGTGGTGGCGATCAGGAGCACAGGGGCGAGCAGCGAACGCAGGAGCAGCGCCAGAACCAGCAGGATGACCACGAGGATGACCGGGATGATCAGTGTGCGGTCGCGGATCGAGGTGTCGTTGGTGTCTATCGCGACGGCGGTGACGCCGCCGACGATCGCGCCGGGCACCTTCTCGTGCAGTTCGGCGCGGAGACCGCGAACGGTTTCCGCCGCCGCCCCGGAGTCGGGTGCCTCGGTGAGCGTTCCCTGGAGCATCACCGAGCCGTCGACGACGGTCGGCTCGGGCGCCGGGGTGCCCGGCGGGCCGAGAGCCTGGATGCCGTCAGCCGTGACCGGCGCCGACCCGCTGGGAGAGTCGGCCGACACCACGCTGACCCCGTCGATCCCCGGGCTGCCGAGCAGCACCGCGGAGGCGTCGTCACGTCGATCCACCGGCACGACGACGATGGCCGGGCTGCCAGATCCACCAGGGAAGTGGCGCCCGAGGAGCACCTGGCCCTCGCGGGCCTGCGACGATCCGAGCACGAGCTCGGACTGCGGCACCCCGACGGCGTCGAGCTGGGTCGCGCCGAAGGCACCCACCGTGAGCAGCGCGACGGTCACGATCCAGATCGGACGACGACGGCGACGGATCTGGCGGGCGACCCAGGCCCAGGCTCCTGTCGCGTGGACGCCGTGCTCGGCGGCTACGACCTCGGGCTCGTAGATCGGCCGGCGTGGCCAGAACGCCGCGCGTCCGAGCAGGAACATCAGCGCGGGCAGCAGCGTCAGCGCGGCCATCATCGAGAACACGATGCCGATGGAGGCAACCGGACCCAGCGTGCTGTTCGACTTCAGATCGCTCAGCAGCAGGCACACGAGGCCGGCGATGACCGTGCTCCCCGACGCGAGGATCGGCTCAAGAGAACCGCGCAGGGCGCGCACCGTCGCACGCCAGGCGTCACGCTCGGCGCGCAGCTCCTCGCGGTAACGGGCGACGTACAGCAGCGAGTAGTCGGTGGCCGCGCCGATCACGAGGATGAAGAGGATGCCCTGGGTCTGTCCGCTGAGCAGCAGGATGCCCGCTTTCGCGAGCCACCAGATGGCCAGGAGCGCGACGGTCAGGGCCGCCAAGCTGGTGATGAGCACCACGAGCGGAAGAAAAAGGGAACGGTAGACAGCGATGAGGATGACGAAGACGGCGATGAGTGCGACCGCGAGGAGGAGCCCGTCGATGCCGGAGAACGCCTCGACAAGGTCGGCGGTGAAGCCTGCCGGTCCGGTGATGTGAACAGCGACGCTCTCCGGCGCGCCCGCGCGCAGTTGCTCGCCGACGGCGATAACCACCTCGCCGATATCCGCCGACGCGTCGATGGGCACGAACGCCTGGAACGCGAGTCCGTCCTCGGACGGGATCGCAGGGGAAACCTCGTCGGCGACGCCGTCGAGCGTCGGAAGGTCGGCGACCAGCCGGTTGATCGTCTCGACGGCATCGGGGGCGAGTTCGGCCTCGGAGGTGAACACCACGATCGCCGGAATGGCCTCCGAGTCGTTGAAGTCGCCGAGCAGCGCGTTAACCTGGGTGGCCTCCGAGGAGGTCGGCAGATAGTTGGCCTGCTCGTTCGAGGACACCTCGCTCACACGACCGAAGTAAGGCCCGCCGATGCCTGACGCGGTCAGCCAGATGAGGATCAAGGCGGCAGACAGCAACACCCGGGTCCACCGCCGCGGCGCCCGGTGCCGGGGAACGGGCGGCGCGTCGCGCGGCTGAGCTGCTGGTCCGGCATGACGCGCAGGGCGGATGGTCATCGAGTACTCCTGGGTTGAGGCGAGGTGGGGCCGGCGCTGTGGTCGGCTTTGATGCGCTTGCTGACGAGCTCGGCGCTGATCAGGCACATCGGGACGCCGACGCCGGGTGCCGTTGTCGCACCCGCGTAGTAGAGGCCGGCGACCTTGCGTGACTGATTCGGTGCCCGGAACATGGCGCTTTGGCGCAGGACATGGGCGGGACCGAGCATCCCGCCGCTCCACGAGTTGTACTGCTCGGCGAAGTCCTGAGGCCCGACGGTCTGCCGCACCACGATACGGCTCTCGAGATCGGGGACCCCCGCCCACCGGCTGATCTGCGCGATCGCGGCGTCTGCCGCGCGTTCGACGGCCGGCGACCCCCTGCCGTCGACGTCGCCGTGGCCCAGCCCGGGATCGGCGGGGACGGGCACGAGCACGAAGAGGTTCTCGTGGCCTGCAGGGGCAACGGTCGCGTCGGTGTGGCTTGGCTTGCACACGTAGATCGACGCGGGGTCCGGGATGCGGGGTGCTTCACCGAAGATGGCCTCGAAGTTGGCGTCCCAGTCGCGGGTGAAGAACAACGAGTGGTGCGGCAACTCCGGCAGCGCGCCGCGGACCCCGAGCAGCGCCAACACCGCCCCGGGGCCGCTGATCCGCCGCCGCCACCAGCTCTCCGGGTAGGTGCGCGCGTCCTCTGGCAACAACCGCGTCTCCGTGTGGTGCAGGTCTGCGGCTGACACCACGAGGTCTGCGGGACTGCGCCGTTCGACGCCGTCCCCGGTTCGCCAGTCGACCCCGACGACACGCCGTCGGCGGCGTCCTGCCGAGGTGACGATCGCCGTCACGTCGGCGTCGGTGGTGATCTTTGCACCCTGCGCCTCGGCCAGCGCCCTCAGGCGGTGCACCAGCTCCCAGAATCCACCCATCGGATACTGAACGCCCTCGGCGAGGTCGAGCGCGCTCATCAGGTGGTAGATGGCTGGCGCCGACGCGGGGCTGGCGCCCAGGAAGACCGCCGGGTACCCCAGCACCTGGCGAAGGACGGGGTCACGGAACCGGCGCGCCACATAGGTGCCGAGCGACGTCGTCAGGAGCCTGACCAGCTCTGGCAGGGCGCGGAGGATGTCGCGGCGCAGCAGCGAGCCCAGGCGGGTGTAGGGGTTGTAGAGGAAGTACTTTTCGGCCATGACCGCGGCCCGTTCCGCCGAAGCAAGGTAACGGCGCAGCACCGCGCCCGCGCCCGGTTCGCGCAGCTCGAACGCCTCCTCCGTCGCGCCCTGACCGTAAGGGATGACGAGCGGCGGGGTTGGCGACCCGTCCTGAAAAGGCTCGCTGAACACCGAGTAGGCGGGATCGAGGATGCGCAGATCGAGTTGCTCGACGCTGGTGGTGCCGAGGAGGTCGAAGAAGTGGTCGAAGACCCGGGGCATCAGGTACCACGAAGGGCCGGCGTCGAACCGGAAGCCGTCGCGCTCCACGCTGCCGGCGCGGCCACCCACGACGGGCCGGCGTTCTAAGACCTCTACGTCGTGCCCCTCGCGCGCGAGAAGCGCCGCGGTGGCAAGCCCCGCCACGCCGGCTCCGATGATGATGGTTCGCGTCATGCCCGTTCCCTCCACGTCCGCGCGAGCGCGCGGGCGACGATGGTTCCCTTCCGCATGTCCGACACCCGCACCCTGCGACGATAAAGCTCCTCGACGGGGGTTCTCGCGACCGTGTCGGTCACTGCCGAGAACAGCGCGGCGGCGCTACGGACGGCGACCCTCGCGTCGATGGGGAGCAAGCAGATGGCAGCTTCCGCGTCGGCGAGCTGGTTCCTGATCCGCGCGACGATCCGGTCGCGGTCGGCAGTCGTGAGCCGCTGCGCGGTTCCCAGGTAGGCGCGGCCGAGCCGGTAGGTGTCGTCGGAGAGGTCGCGGAGGAAGTTGACGTCCTGGAAGGCCGCGCCGAGCCTGCTTGCGCCGAAGGCGAGCTGGTCACGGGCTGCGGGGCTGAGCCGTTCGTCGCGAACGAAGACAGCCAAGCACATCAGGCCGACCACCTCTGCCGACCCGTGGACGTAGGTGTCGTGGGCTCGATCGTCGAAGGGAGCGTCGTCGTGATGAAGATCGGAACGCATGGAGGCGAAGAAGGGGTCGATGAGATCGCGCCCTATGCCTGCCTCGCGGGCCGTGCGCGCGAAAGCGTGCACGACAAGGTCGCTGCTGAAGCCGCTCTCGACGGCGCGGTGCGTCTCGGCGATGAACCTCTCCAGCGTGGTCTCCTGCGCCTCGAGATCGAGACCTGCCTCCTGACACACGCCGTCGACGATCTCGTCGGCCACCCGGACCAGCGCATACACATTCCTGATGTGCTGGCGGTGCCGCACGCCCAGCAGCCGCGTGGCCATGCCGAACGAGGTCGAGTAGCAGGCGATCACCTCCCCCGCGGCACGTTCGGCGGTTCGGGTATACGCGTCGAGCGCGCGGGGCATCACACACACCTCCCACGCAGGCGCTCCACCAGGTCGAGCAGCACGGTGCGCATGCGGTACGGGAGCTCGTCGCCGGTGTTGCAGATCAGCGCACCTGCCGCACGCAGCTCCTGCTCGGCGAGGCCGACGACGCGAGCCCGCGCCCCGCATTCGACAAGCAGAGCGGACAGCTTGGTGGCCTCGGCGGTCGAGAAGACCTCCATCCTGAGCAGGGCCTCGATACGGGGCCACCCCTGCGTCGTTCGGGCGGCGGCGATGATGGCCGTCTGTTTGCCCTCGCGCAGGTCGGAGTAGTGGTCCTTGCCGTGGTGGGCGGGGTCACCGAAAACGGACATCAGGTCGTCCTGCAGCTGGAACGCGAGACCGAGATGCCGTCCGATGGCCCCCAACAGGTCCTTGACGCCGCCCGATGCCCCTGCGAGCACGGCGGCCATCCGCATCGGGAGTTCGAAGGTGTACGTGGCCGTCTTGCGGGTTGTCATGTCGAGGATCGTCGCGAGGTCCGGCGGGATGATCGCGTCGCTCAGCCCGACATCGATCTGCTCCCCGGCGACGGAGTCGAGGATCGTCGAGTCGAGGAGGTCGAGGAGGCGGCGGCGTTGCACATCGGGCACCTCGGCGCGAGCGAAGATCTGGTGGCTCGCGGAAAGCAGCAGGTCTCCCATGAGGATGCCGCAGGTCTGGGCCCAGTGCATCGAGCGGGACATGTCGCCCAGCGGCGTGCGGTTGTCGTCCAGCATCGCCCCGATCAGGTTGGGCCGGCCTCTGCGCAGGAGGTCGCCGTCGATCACGTCGTCGTGCAGCAGGAACGAGTAGTGCAGCAACTCGACGGCGACCGCAAGGCGCGCCACCTCGTCGTGAGTGACCGCCGCAACCCCATCCGCCGACCACGCATCGTCCGAGATCAGGGCTTCATAGCTGTCGATCAGCAGTCGCGGCCGCACCAGTTTCCCGCCGGACACCGCCCGTCCGGCCAAGGTCCACAGGCGCGCGAAGTGCGGTCCGTAAGCCGCGGCTCGAGCCTTCTCGCGGTCGAAGAAATCCTCCAGCAGCGCGGTCAAGCACGTCATTTCGCACGACTGGCCAGAGCACGCCACCGCATTCACCGTGTACCCCCGTGGATGAGCCACGGGCAGGCGGGTCTGAAGCCATGCTTCACCATGAACCCCTTCCTCCTTGATCTACGCGCCTCGCACGTTACTAGCTTAGCTAGCATCTTGTATAGTATGCATCTAGTCATAGGTGGTAATCTCTTCGTGTGAGTCACGAGCCCCATACCCAGATGAGCGGGTTCAGCTTGTTCGATGTCGAAACGAGCGATCCGCACAGTCAACTGGTGGATCGCTCGTCACTCTCCAGCGCCGACATCGCGCAGATCAACGATCTGATGGCCGCCCTGGCTCGCCTGCGGAAGGCGGAAGACCTGCTGACGGAGGCGTCGAACGCCTACATGCGGCTGAACCGCACCGACATGAGAACGCTTCACTTCCTGATCGCCAGCGCCCACCGAGGCGAAGTCGTGACACCCAGCGCCATCGCCAGCCATCTCGGAATCTCCACGGCCTCGACCACCAAACTGCTGGATCGGCTGGAACGCGGCGGCCACATCACACGGGAGTCGCACCCCAGCGATCGCCGCGCCCTCGTCATCCGTGTCACTTCCGAGACCCATCAAGCAGCGATGTCGACCGTCGGACGACAGCAGGCGCGCCGGTTCAACGCTGCCGCCCGGCTGACTCCGCACGAGCGCGAGGTCGTCATCCGCTTCCTCACCGACATGGCCGACGAGCTGTCCCTCACACACGCTCCCTGGGCACATGGCGGCCCGCACTGAATTGGGTATGGGGCGCACACAGGAGGGTTTACGCGTTCACGACGAGCGGGAGGAAGATCAGTGGATCGTTGGCAGTATCTGATCGTGCTGGCCGGTTGCCTGGCCGTCACACTGCCCTTGGAGTTCGGCATCGGCGCCCGGGTCTACCGCGCCCCGCGAAGGCTCGTGCTGGCAATGATGCCGATGCTCGTGCTGTTCGTCACCTGGGACGTGGTCGGCATCCTGCGTCGTCATTGGTGGTACGAGGAGCGGTTCGTCTCCGGAGTGCACCTGGGACCCCTCCCCCTGGAGGAACTGCTGTTCTTCATCGTGATCCCCCTGTGCGCTCTGCTCACCTACGACGCCGTCGGCCGCATCCTCACGTTGGCTCGTACCCCTGGGCGACTGAGGTACCGCTGGCCCGACGGCTTGGTGCGGGTCACCGACGAGAGCCGCACCCACCCGGAAAGGAGCAGCGACGGTGCCTGAGTACACCGGCTTGACGCTGGTCGGCGTCGCCGCGGTCATCGCCTGGGAACTCGGCTGGGCGAAGACCGGCATCTTCCGATCGGGCCGCTACTGGACGTCGATGGCCATCGTGTTCTTCTTCCAGATCTGGGTCGACGGCTGGCTCACCAAGCTCTCGGCGCCGATCGTCATCTACAACCCCACGCAGCACGTAGGAGTCAGGTTTCCGTGGGACATCCCCGTCGAGGACTTCGGGTTCGGCTTCGCCATGGTGACGCTCACGATCATCTGCTGGATCCGGCTCGAGCCGAGGGAGGCGAGATGAGGGACCTCGCACGGGCCTTCGACCGGGGAGCGGGCAACTACGACCTCATGGTCTCTCTCAACCCCGGCTACCACCGCCACCTCGACTCGGCCGCGTCCCAGCTGGTGACCCGAGTCGGCCCCCGTCCTGGCGGGCTCCGGCTGGTCGATCTCGCTTGCGGCTCCGGGGCGTCGACCCGCGCGCTGCTTCGCGCGTCACGCAACGGCCCCACGATCTGGGGCGTCGACCTCTCCGAAGGAATGCTCGAGCAGGCCCGTGCTAAGCGCTGGCCCGATGGAGTCCGGTTCCTGCAGGGCCGATCGGGAGGCCTCGACCTCGACGAACTCCGGCGCGGCTCCTGGCACGGGGTCTTCGCCGGCTACCTGTTCCGCAATGTGGCAGCCGACCAACGCGACGCTGCCGTCGCGGAGGTGTACGACCTCCTGGCTCCAGGAGGCTGGCTCGTCACTCAGGAGTACTCGGTGGCCGGCAACCCACGCGCCACCGCGACCTGGGACGCCGTCTCGTGGGGTGTCATCGTTCCGCTCGGTGTGGTCATCGACCGGAACCCGGCGCTCTACCACTACCTCTGGCAGAGCGTGCGAGCCTTCGACTCGACGACGAGGTTCATGGATCGGCTCGCCACCGCCGGGTTCGTCGATGTCGCGTGCCGCAGCGTGTCCGGCTGGCAGCACGGCATCCTCCATACCTTCGTGGCGCGAAAGGCCCTCGCATCGTGACCCGGCATCGCTCCTCACGTCCCGGCAGGGACCGCCGCGCCGTGCGACACGCCGCTCCTGCCGGGCGGCCGCGCATCACCGAGGACCGGCACGTTGCCGTCGTGGGGGGCGGTATCGCCGGGCTCGCCGCGGCAACCGTGCTCGCCGAGCGAGGCGTTCGCGTGACGCTGCTGGAGTCCGACGGCCGGCTCGGGGGGCGGGTGTCGTCGTGGGGGCTCGACGGCGGCCGCACAATGAGCCGGGGCTTTCATGCGTTCTTCCGCCAGTAGATCGCCTCAAGTTTCCGACGGACGCCGGGGACCTGGCGCTCGAGGTCTTCGCGCGGTCCTTCTTCGCGGACCCCGAGGACTTCGCGGCCGGCGAACTGGTCGCGATGTTCCACACCTACTTCTTGGGATCGGCGGAAGGGCTGGTCTTCGACGTGCCCGACGACGACTACGACCGGGTCTTCTGGGCACCGCTCGGACGCCTCCTGGCCGACAACGGCGTGGACGTTCGCCTGTCGAGCCCGGTGCGTTCGGTGGAGGTCACCGGCGACCGCGCGACGCTCACCCTCGACGACGGTGTCCTGACGGCCGATGCCGTCGTCGTGGCGACTGACCCGCGCGCTGCACGGCTGCTGGCGGCGTCGACGACCTCAGCTCCCCTGGACGCATGGCGGGCGTCCGTCGCGCGGACGCACAACGCGCCGCCGTTCGTCGTCGTCAGGCTCTGGCTCGACAGGGCGGTTGCGGCAGACCGGCCGCCATTCCTCGGCACGAGCGGCTACGGACCGCTCGACAACGTCTCCGTCCTGGAGCGTTTCGAGAGGGGAGCCGCGCGCTGGTCCTCCGAGCACGACGGCGCGTCGGTCGTCGAGCTGCATGCCTACGCATGCGATCCGACGGCCGTGAGCACGCGGGCGTCTCTCGACGGCGTGGTTGCCGAACTCGTCGCGCAACTCCACCGCGTCTTCCCCGAGACGACCGGCTTCGGCATCCTGGAGCGCGAGGTGCTCGCGAAGGACGACTGCACGGTGATCGGCCCCAGCGGATGGAACGAACGGCCCGGGGTGCGGACGCCGTCGCCAGCATTGGTTCTCGCGGGTGACTGGGTGGCCTGTGATCTGCCGGTCGCGTTGATGGAGCGGGCCGCCACAACCGGCTTCCTCGCGGCCAACACCCTGCTCAACCGATGGGGAGTGCAAGGACAAGACGTCTGGACCACCCCGATGAGCGGGCTTCTGGCCTCCCCCACCCAGCGCACCTGGACGGCCCTTCCCTGAGCTTCGGTGTCTCCAACCCGGATCGCGGCGAACCCGAGGATCAGCTCTGTGACCTGGCTCAGGGGCCAATCTGTCGCACCACTGCATACGCGGCCAGCGCCTCCTCGCGGGAGACCGCGAGATCGAGGATCGGCTCTGGATACTCCTCAGTACCCCACTCGGCGACATTGGCGCGGACGTAGGCACCGTCGGGGTCGAACTTCTTCGCCTGCAGCTCCGGGTTGAAGACGCGGAAGTAGGGTGCGGCGTCGGCGCCCGAGCCCGCGACCCACTGCCAGTTGAACGGGTTGCTGGCTGGGTCCGCGTCGACGAGCGTATCCCAGAACCACTCCTCACCCCGGCGCCAGTCGATCAACAGGTTCTTGGTGAGGAACGACGCGGTCACCATGCGGACCCGGTTGTGCATCCATCCCGTCCGCCAGAGCTCGCGCATACCTGCATCGACGAGTCCGAAGCCCGTGCGCCCCTCCTGCCACGCTCGCAGCATCGTCGGTCGCATCGTCGGCCACGGGAAATGGTCGAAGCCGCCTCGCCAGTTTTGGGTGGCAAGGTGCGGGAAGTGATGGAGCGTGTGCCAGGCGAATTCCCGCCACCCGATCTCCGTGAGGAAACGAGAGATCCCCTCATTGCGGGCCGCTCCTCCGCGCGCCTCCTGCGCGGCGTGCCACACCTGATAGGGGCTGACCTCGCCCCACCTGAGATGCGGCGACAGGCGCGAGGTGGTCGGGCTCGACGGCACGTCCCTAGTGTCGCTGTAGCCATCGACGTGGTCGGCGAGGAAGTCGTCGAGCATGCGCGTGGCCGTGGCCTCGCCGGGCCTCCATGCCTCCCTGAGCCCGCCCGCCCAATCGGGGCTCACCGGGCGCAGCGCAAGGGCGGCAAGGGGAAGAGAGTCGACGGCAGAGACATCCGCGGGGCGGTCGACGACACGAGGGGCGGGAAGCGGTGGCCGAGGCTCCGGACCGGACGTGCAGGCCCGCCAGAACGGCGAGAACACCGCGTAAGGGTCGCCTGTGCGCGTGCTGATTGCCCACGGCTCGAACAGCAGCGATGCCGCGTGGCTGTCGACTATCGTGCCGGCCTTCCGCAGGCTCAGCCCCAGGCTGGTGTCGACAGCTCGTTCCGCGCCGCCGTAGCGGCGATTCCAGTAAACGCCCGCCGCACCCACCGCGTCGGTCACTCGGCGCACCTCGGTGGCGGCAGGCCCACGACGCAGGATCAGGGGGATGCGGAGGTGATCGAGGGAGACCGCAAGGTCCTCCAAGCTGTGGTGCAACCACCACCGGGCGGCCCCGCCCAGCGGCCTTATGCCAGGGGACTCGTCGTCGAGGACGAACAGCGCCACGACGGGCAGGCCGCTGTCTACGGCCGCGGTCACAGCCGGGTTGTCGCGGACGCGAAGGTCGTCGCGAAACCACACAACACTCACACCGGGCGCATCGCTCATGGTCGGTAGTATTGCCGCAGCGACCCAAAGGAGTCCCGATGGCGGAGCCGCGCAGGCGCCGGGCGGTGCCGCCCGACGAGTCTCAGGAACCAGCGGTGGAGAAGGCCCCCGGAATCTGGCGGATCGGCACCTACGACGCCGCACGCCAGGTGCTGCAAGCCCGCGGGTCCACGACCCAGGCAGGCTTCACCTCCGAGTTCGTGCCAAAGGGGCTCCTGAAGCACCACCCGATCCTGTTCTCCGACGGCAGCCTGCACGACGAACAGCGGCGCAAGGTGGGCCGCTTCTTCGCCCCGCGGGTGGTCACCGAGCGCTACCAGCCGCTCATGGTGGACGCCGCAGAGCGCCTCCTGGCCGGTGCCGAGGCCGCCCGGGAGTGCCTCATCGAGGACCTCGCCCTCCTCTACTCCGTCGACGTCACCCGCCAGGTCGTCGGCTTGACGGAGTCCCCGGTAGAGGCGCTTGCTGCGCGATTGGCGCGCTTCTTCAACCAGCCCTCCTTCGACATCACCAAACCCGATCTCGGCCGGACCCGGCGGCAGTGGGCGGCGGCCGCGATCAACGGACTGCGCCCCCTCCTGAGCTTCTACCTCTCCGATGTCCGGCCAGCGATCAGGAAGCGCCGCAGAGACCCTGCCGATGACGTGATCAGTCACTTGATCGCTGAGGGGTACACCGACACCGACATCCTCGTCGAGTGCGTCACCTACGGCACGGCGGGCATGGTGACCACCCGCGAGTTCATCGCCATGGCGCTGTGGCATCTGCTCACCGACGCCGACCTCCGCTCCGCGTACCGCGCCGGCGACGCCGACGCACGTCTCGTCCTCCTCGAAGAGCTCATCCGTCTTGAGCCGGTCGTAGGACACCTGTACCGCCGCATCCGCGAGCCCCTCGTCCTGCTTGACGGCGACCAGCACTGGCGGCTCGAACCCGGCGACCTCGTCGACGTGCACGTACGGCAGACGAATGTCGATCCGTCCGCGGTCGGCCCTGATCCGGGCTCGCTGTGTCCCGGCCGCCACCTCGGCCGGGGAGTCCATGCTGTGGGGCTGAGTTTCGGAGACGGTGCCCACCGCTGCCCCGGCCAGGCACTCGCGCTGCGGGAGACGGACGTCCTCCTGACGCGGATGCTCGCGCTCGCCCCTCGGATCGTGGCCGAGCCTCGTATCGAATGGGACGACCTGATCGCGGGCTACTGCCTCCGCGGCTTTCGCGTGAGCCTTAGGTCCTGATCCGGAGACCACCTGGCCGACACACGTGTTCACAGCAAGGACACAGGAAACCCATAGCCATGCGCGGGGTTCCGGTGCCAAGGTTGTGCCATGGCGACAACTGCACCCCTCACCCGGCCCGACGGCACGCCCATCCGCGTCGTCGCCGTCGACGACGAGCCCAGCCTGACTGAGCTTCTCAGCATGGCCATGCGGTACGAGGGCTGGGAGGTGTACACCGCGACGTCGGGGACCGAGGCGGTGCGGGTGGCGCGCGAGGTGCAGCCCGACGCGCTCGTGCTCGACATGATGCTGCCCGACTTCGACGGGCTCGAGGTCATGCGGCGCATCCGCACGGAGCAGGCGGACGTTCCCGTCATCTTCCTCACCGCGAAGGACGGCGTGGCCGACCGCATCGCGGGCCTCACCGCCGGCGGCGACGACTACGTCACCAAGCCCTTCTCCCTCGAAGAGGTCATCGCCCGCCTGCGCGGGCTGCTGCGCCGCTCGGGCGCGACGACGGCACGCCCGGACACGCAGATCGTCGTCGGCGACCTGATCCTCGATGAGGACTCGCACGAGGTCACGCGCGGCGGGGAGCCCGTGAAACTCACCGCGACCGAGTTCGAGCTGCTCCGCTACCTCATGCGCAACCCCAAGCGCGTGCTGTCGAAGGCGCAGATCCTCGACCGCGTCTGGAACTACGACTTCGGCGGCCAGGCCAACGTCGTCGAGCTCTACATCTCCTACCTGCGCAAGAAGATCGACGCCGACCGCGAGCCCATGATCCACACCATGCGCGGAGTCGGCTACGTGCTGCGCCCCGCGGGCGCGTGAACTCGCCCCGTCGCGGCACGCTCGCCGCGCAGCTCCAGCCTCGGATCGTCCTAACCGTGGCGGTGATGGCCGTGCTGATGTGCCTGGCGACGGTTCTCGGTGCGCGCGGCATCCTGGTGAACCAGCTCGACCGAGAACTCGACGCCGCGCAGAAGCGTTCCCAGGGACCGGGTCAGGCAGACACCCTCGGCCTCACAAACCCCGGGACGCGGGTCAACACCATCCGCGGCATCGTCCTCACTGACGGCAGCGGGCTGGCGTTCATGCTCACCGACAGCAGCACAGCTAACAAGCCCCCGGAGGCCACGATCCTCCCGGTCAACGCCCAGGAACAGCTGTTCGCCGTCCCGGCCGACGGCGCGAAGCACACTGTACGACTCTCCGAGATCGGCGAGTACCGCGTCGAGGCGCGCGACCGCTCGCAGGGGCGGGTGTTCGTCGGCCTCCCGACGAGCGAGATCAACCGGTCGCTGTTCTGGCTGGGCTCCTTCGCGGGCAGCGTCGCGCTGGTCGCGGTCATCGTCGTGTCACTCGTCACCCGCGAGGTCGTCGGCCGGGCCGTGAAACCCCTTGTCGCCCTGACGAACACCGCCGACGAGGTGGGCAGCCTCGAGCTGGAGAAGGGCGCGGTGGCGGTACCCCGCGTCGATGCTCCGGACATGCCGGAGGACAGCGAGGTGACGCGGCTGTCGACCGCGTTCAACCAGATGCTGGACCGCGTCGAGGGAGCGCTCACCGCCCGCGAGGAATCCGAGGTGAAGCTGCGCCGGTTCGTCGCCGACGCGTCGCACGAGCTGCGCAACCCGCTGGCCGCCATCCGCGGCTATGCCGAGCTGGCGGACCGCTCGCCCGACGGCGCGGACTCGTCGTTCGCGCTGGGCAGGATCGGGTCGGAGTCGCAGCGCATGAGCAAGCTGGTCGGCGACCTGCTGCTGTTGGCCCGGCTCGACGCCGACGCGCGGGTCGAGGCCCGCCCCGTCGATGCCGTCGAGGTGGTCCTGAACGCCGTCAGCGACGCACAGGCCGCCAGCCGCGACCACGAGTGGCAGCTCGAACTCCCCGACTCCGAGGTCAGCGTGCTCGCCGACGCCGACCAGCTCCACCAGGTCGTCGTCAACCTCCTGGCCAACGCCCGCACGCACACGCCCGCGGGAACGACGGTGCGCACATCGGTCAGAACCGACGGCGACATGGCCGTCATCGAGGTGATCGACGACGGCCCCGGTATCCCCGCCGAGGCACTGCCCCGCGTCTTCGAACGGTTCGGCCGCGCCGACAACGCCCGCGCCCACTCGTCCGCGCAGTCGACCGGCCTGGGCCTTGCGATCGTCCGCGCCGTGGTCGAGAGCTTCGGCGGCACCGCCACCGTCGACTCCCACCCCAGCCTCACGCGCTTCACCGTCCGCCTGCCCCTTGCCGCCCCGCCGCCCGCGTAGCATTCGGGGCAGACGAAAGGATCCACGATGGAAATCACCCGCTCGGCGCTCGCCCAGATGGTTGACCACACGCTGCTCAAGACCGAGGCCACGCATGCCCAGATCTCGGAACTCGTCGCGGAGGCGAGGGAGCTGGGGACATACTCCGTCTGCGTGTCGCCGTCTATGCTGCCGATCACCGCCGAGCTCGGCGATGTCAAGGTGGCGACGGTGTGTGGCTTCCCTTCCGGCAACCACACGGCGGCGACGAAGGCCGCGGAGGCCACCGAGTCGTCGCGGCTCGGCGCGGACGAGGTCGACATGGTCATCAACATCGGGCTGCTGAAGGAGGGCCGCGCCGACCTCGTCGAGGCCGAGATCCGCGCCGTCCGGGAGGCGACGACGGGGCTGCTCAAGGTGATCATCGAGTCGGCGGCGTTGACCGACGACGAGATCGTCGCCGCGTGTCGCGCTGCCGAGGCGGCAGGCGCCGATTTCGTCAAGACCTCGACCGGTTTCCATCCCGCGGGCGGGGCCTCGGTGCATGCGGTCGAGCTGATGGCCGAGACCGTCGGCGGACGCCTCGGCGTCAAGGCGAGCGGCGGCATCCGCGACTATGCGACGGCGAACGCCATGGTCGAGGCCGGGGCCATGCGTCTCGGCCTCTCTGGCACCCGCGCGGTCCTCGACGGCGCCGACGACCCGGATGCCGCGGGGGACGACGGCGACGCGGGCGGGTACTGAGATGACCGAGCCCACGCGCCGCCCCGACGGCCCCGAGTTCCTGCCGCCCGGACAGCCGGCTCCGACGGCCCCCTCGCTGCCCCAGGACCAGACCCCACCAACTGGTCTTGTACCCACCGCCCCCGGCCCGGCGCAGCTGGCACCCGCCCCGCCTGAGCGGGTTGGACGGGGCATCCTGTTCAGCGTGCTCGCGGTCGTTCTCGGCGCCGCGCTGGCGGGCGCGGTCTACCAGCTCGGCTTCATCGCTTCCATCACCAGCTGGCTGATGGCCTTCGCCGCCGTCTGGCTCTACGTCAAGGGTGCGGGCGCCCCACCCCGGGCCGGGATCGTGCCGCTGATCATCGTCATCGTCGTCGGCGTGGCCATCTCGTTGTTCACGATGCTCGGAGTGAGCCTCTACTCGGCCATCGCGAACGACTACCCCGACGCGGCATTCGGCGAGATCATGCCCGTCGTCGCGGACAACCTGCTGTATGGGCCGGTGTGGCAGGCGTTCGCCACCGACGCGCTGATCTCGGTCGCGTTCGCCGCGCTGGGCACGTTCACGACGCTTCGGCAGTTGCGCAGGAACGCGGCCGCCGACGCGGCCTGACGGCGGCTACTGACCGCCGAGAAACTGCGTGGCGTACAGCGTCGCGTAGCTGCCCCCGCGCGCGAGCAGCTCGTCGTGTGTTCCCCGCTCGACGACCCGTCCCTCCTCAACCACGAGGATCTGGTCCGCGTGGCGCACCGTCGACAGTCGGTGCGCGATCACCAGGGATGTGCGGCCCTCGCGCGCCGCGTCCAGCGCCCGCTGCACCGCCACCTCCGACTCCGAGTCGAGGTGCGCCGTCGCCTCGTCGAGCACGAGGATCGGCGGCGCCTTCAGCAACAGGCGGGCGATGGCGAACCGTTGCCGCTCGCCCCCGCTCAGCCGGTAGCCGCGCTCGCCGACGACGGTGTCCATGCCGTCGGGGAGGCGCCTGACGAGGGCATCGATCTGCGCCGCCGTGAGCGCGGCCCACAGCTCCTCCTCGGTGGCCTCCGGCTTCGCGTAGCGCAGGTTGGCGCCGACGGTGTCGTGGAATAGGTGTGCGTCCTGCGTGACATAGCCGACGGTGTCCTGCAGCGAGGCGAGCGTGAGGGTGCGCACGTCGCGGCCGGCCACCTCGACGGCGCCCGAGTCCGCGTCATACAGTCGCGCGATGAGGTGCGTGATGGTGGTCTTTCCCGCGCCCGACGGACCGACAAGCGCGACGGTCTGGCCGGGTAGGGCCTCGAAGCTGACGCCCCGTAGCACCGGCGACGACGCCGACTCGTGGAGAGCCGCCGTCGGCTCCAGCGACTCCAGCGAAACCCGCCCCGCGTCGGGGTAGGTGAACCACACGTCGCGGAACGCGACGCTGGGGGGGCCGTCGACGGCGCGGGCACCGGGGGCGTCGACGATCAGCGGTCGGAGGTCGAGCACCTCGAACACCCGCTCGAAGCTGACGAGGGCCGACATGATGTCGACCCGCATGGCGCTCAGCTGCAGCAGCGGCGCGTACAGGCGGGCGACAAGGGCGACGAGCGCCGTCAGCGTGCCGACCGTCAGGCCGCCGTGGACGGCAGACACGCCGCCGAAGCCGTAGAACAGCGCCGTCGCGAGCGATCCGACCAGAGCGAGCGCCGTCATGTAGCCGCGCGAGATCATCGCGATGCTCACTCCGGTGTCGGCGACGGCGCCCGCCTGCTCCGCGAAACCCGAACTCTCGCGGTTGGGCCGGCCGAAGAGCTTGACGAGCAGCGCGCCGGAGACGGAGAAGCGCTCCGTCATCGTGGCGGACATCTCAGCCTCCTGCTGCATCCGTCGGTGGGAGAGGTCGGCGAGGCGGCGGCCGACGATGCTGGCCGGGATCATGAAGATCGGCAGCAGCACGATCGCACCGAGCGTGAGCGGCCACGACAGCACCAGCATCGAGCCCAGCACGAGGACCAGCGTCACGCCGTTGCTGACGAGCGCGTACAGCGTCGAGGTGAAGGCCTGTTGCGCGCCGTTGACGTCCGAGTGCAGCCGCGAGACCAGCTTGCCCGTGTGCGAGCGGCTGAAGAACGCCAGCGGCTGACTCATCACGTGATCGAAGACCTGCGTGCGCAGCCGGAGGATGAGGCCCTCGCCGATCCGGGCCGAGCACCACCGCTCGACGACGCTGACCGCTGCCGACGCGACGGCCATGACCGCCACCGCGACAGAAAGACCGACGACGACGCCCGTGTCGCCCGCGAGCACGCCGTCGTCGATGATGCGCTGAAACAGCAGCAAGGGGGCGACCGACAGCGCGCTGCCGACGGTGACCGTGAGCAGGAAGACGAGGAGCAGCCCCGCGAACGGGCGCCCATAGCCGATCACGCGACGCGCGACGCCCCTGTCGATCCTGCGCCGCGAGATCGAGGGGTCGGTCGAGAGCTTTCCCAGCATCTGCCATCCGCCGAACCCGCCAACGCTCATCCGCTCGCTCCTCCTCCTGCCTATCCTGGCACTAGCGTTCCGAGATGATGCCGCAATACCGGGGCGCGCGACTAGTGGTCCGTCGCACCTAAAGGTACCGATCAGGACGCGGGGTCAGGCGGGATGAGCGACAAGGCGGAGGAGGGAGTCATAGCGGGGCACTACGTCAACCGACGACAACGACGTCAATCGCCCGCATGGCGCCGCGTACCGGTGCATTTAGGTGCGACGGGCCACTAGGCTGGCGCGCATGCTCTTGAGCGATCGCGATATCCGCGCCAGCGTCGACGCCGGCTCCGTCCGCCTCGACCCGTGGGACCCGGCGATGGTCCAGCCATCCAGCGTCGACGTACGTCTGGACAAGTACTTCCGCGTGTTCGAGAACCACCGCTACCCGTCGATCGACCCATCGGTCGAGCAGGCCGAGCTGACGCGGCTGATCGAGGTCGACGCCGGCGAGGCTTTCGTGCTGCACCCGGGCGAGTTCGTGCTCGCCTCCACCTACGAGACCGTGACGCTGGGGTCCGCTGTCGCAGCACGGCTGGAGGGCAAGTCGTCGCTCGGCCGCCTCGGCCTGTTGACGCACTCCACGGCGGGTTTCATCGACCCCGGCTTCTCCGGCCACGTCACGCTCGAGCTGTCCAACATGGCGACGCTGCCCGTGAAGCTGTGGCCGGGCATGAAGATCGGCCAGCTGTGCTTCTTCGAGCTCACCTCACCCGCCGAGCATCCCTACGGCTCCGCTCAGTACGGCTCCCGCTACCAGGGCCAGCGCGGGCCGACGCCCTCGCGGTCCCACCTGAACTTCCACAAGACCGAGGTCTGACGGCCATCCTCTAGAGGGAAGCCCGCATCCGGGCGACGGCCTCGGCGATGATCTCCTTCGACGTGGCGAGGTTCACGCGGACGTGCTGGGTCGCCGTCGGAGCGAAGTCCGTTCCCAGGTTGAACCGCACGCGGGCCACCTCGTGGAAATGCCGGCCCGGACTCGCCAGGCCGAGCGGCGCGCAGTCGAGCCAGGCGAGGTACGTTCCGGGCGCGGGCTCGTAGGTGAGCGCGGGCAGGTGTTCGGCGAGCTGGTCGCGGAAGAACAGCTTGTTGCCCTCGATCTCCGCCGCGGCGTCGGCCAGCCAGTCGCGGCCATCGGTCAACGCGGCGGAGTGGGCGAGGATGCCGAAGTAGCTGGCGCCGTCGGACACCAAGGGGCCAAGCCTGCGGAGCACCGCCGGATCGCCGACGATGAGACCCGCCTTGAGCGCAGCCAGGTTCCAGGACTTCGACGCCGACGTCACGATCACCGCATTCGTCGCGCCAGGCACCGCGAGGTACGGCACGTGCGCGGCGCCGGCCAGGGGCGCGTGGATCTCATCGGAGATCACGACGACGCCGTACTCCTCGGCCAACCGGGCAACCTCCGCCAGTTCGTCGGCGGTGTGAATCGTGCCGACGGGGTTGTGCGGCGAGCACAGCAGGTACGCCTTGGGGAGGTGGGTCGCGAAGGCAACAGCCAAACCCGCGAGGTCGAGGCGGCCGTCTTGCATGGGGACGTCGACGATCGTGCGATCGTGGCTTACGCCACGGAAGGGCGGGTAGATCGGGGAGTTGATGACGACACCGTCGCCCGGCTCGGTCACGGCGACGAGCGCGTCGCGCATGCCGGTCACGACGTCGGTGGCGAGCTTCATCTCCGCGAGCTCCGGCCGCCAGCCCCACTGCCATTCGCTGTAGTCGGCGAACGCCTCCTGGTAGGTGGGCAGCTGCGGATACCCGGTGTCGCCCTCGCGTAGTGCACGCTCCAGGCGCTCCCGCACCGCCGGAGCGACGTGCGCATCCATCTCGGCCACGAACATCGGGATCACGTCGGGTTCGAAGCGCCGCCACTTGATGGTGCCGCGGGTGCGCAGTTCGGGCAGGGGAACGTCGAAGATGGCCATGCGCGACATCCTGCCAGGTCGCGCCGGAGCTCCCCTCAGCGGTTCTCGCCCGGCGAAAGCTCGCGGACCACGGCAGAGAGCACGTCGTGCAGGAAGCGGAGGTAGCCGTCGACACCGTCGGGGCGGACGGGGCCGGCGGTGACGATCGTGGCGACGTCGCGCTCGAACCACAGCTCCGCGAACGGCGGGACATCGGCGGTGAACAGCCGCCAGACGGACGGTCGCAGCAGGCCGCGGGCAACCGACGGCGACTCCGACGTCACCCGCCACTGATCGTCGAATACGGGCGCGCCGACGGTGACATCCGCGCCGCCGACCAGCTGGGAGAGCAGGACGTCGTCGCGCGACAACCGCACGGAGGGGGTGACGCTGAGTCCCGGCTGGCGCAGACAGATCACCGAGCGTGCGCCGCCGACGGCACCGGACCGCGACGACAACCGCCACCCGAACGCGGGCAGCGAGCCGAACTTGCCGACGAATCCGTCCGAGGCCAGCGACGGGGACCACGGCAGATGCCGCACGCGCTCCGCCAGCTCCCGCGCCTCCGGGTAGTGAACCCAGCCGCGGTGGCCCGCCCACACGGCCCACTCGTCGGTATGCGGCGCCTTCAGCCCGAGGAGCGAGACGTCGCGCGCGACGTGCCGCGACACCGAGGTGCGGGGGGCAGCTGCCGCGCGTCCCTTGACCTTGACGGCGTCGAGCACCCGCGGCTCGATGGTGTCGACGAGGCGGCGCAGCAGCGTGAGGTAGCGGTCCATGGCCTCCGCCCAGACGCTCCCCTTCGCGGCGAGCAGGATCGCGTCGCGTTCGAACCAGACGGCAGAGAAGTCGGGCAGCACGGGCATCAGCTCCGCGCGCATGGCGGGGCCGACGACGTCGCGCGCGAACTGCGGACTGGGGGACGACACACGCCAGAGGAGGTCGAACTCGTCGTCGATGGGGACGCGGGGGGCGTCGGCGAGGAAGTCGGCCTCTTGGAGCGTCAGTGACGGAAACTCGACGCCCGGAACGCGGATGGCGGCCACCGTCGTCGGCGCGCTCCCCCCATCGCCCGCGAGCCGGAAGCCGAAGCAGCCGAGCCCGCCGAACGAACCGGCCCATCCGTCAGTAGGCATCGGGTAGCCGAGATCGCTGAGGCCGCCACCGCGGAAGACACCGCGCATCGCGGGCCACTCCGGCAGGTGCTGCATGCCCCGCTCCGCGGCCCAGCCCGCCCACTCGTTCGACATCTGGCCTCCTCCTTGCCCCATCGTGCCAGGAACCGCCGATGCCCGGGTCAGACCCCGGGCGTCAAGCCGTCCCCCCGCCGTCCCCGTCCTTCCTTCCTGACGGATAAGTGCTGTCATATCAAGACAATCGCGAAAAACGGGGTGCGCGGAGCATCTCGGTGGCGTTTTCCGTCAGCAACGACGCAGACTTGGTCTCGACTCAGTCCCCGACGCATAATGGGGCCTTGTCCGCACGGCGACGATGGGGCCATCACCCCGGAGCTGCCGGAAGAACGGCGAGGCGACTCGCTCACTAGAACCGGCGGCGGACAGAGAAGAAGTGGGGCACCCGCTCCGCGGCCACGGCCGTGCGGCGAGGAGCCCAAGGAGGGTGGTACCGCGGGCCTCGGCTCGTCCCTTCAACCGAAGACGTTGAAGAAGGGATCCTCCGATGACCACCTCACCCGGCTACCGCGCCGTGCCCGCACAGGTCGACTTCCCCGCGCTCGAGCACGAGATCCTGAAGCTCTGGGACGAGCGGGGGACGTTCGAGGCGTCGCTGGAGCAGACGCAAGGCGGCGAGCCGTGGACGTTCTACGAGGGCCCGCCCACCGCCAACGGCATGCCGGGCACGCACCACATCGAGGCGCGCGTGTTCAAGGATCTGTTCCCGCGGTTCAAGACGATGCAGGGCCGCCACGTCGAGCGCAAGGCCGGCTGGGACTGCCACGGCCTGCCGGTCGAGCTCGCCGTCGAGAAAGAGCTGGGCTTCTCCGGCAAGGCCGACATCGAGGCCTACGGCGTCGAGGCGTTCAACGCGAAGTGCCGCGAGTCCGTGCTGCGCCACGTCGACGCGTTCACCGAGCTGACCGAGCGCATGGGCTACTGGGTGAACCTCGACGACGCGTACGTCACCATGACGTCGGAGTACGTGCAGTCGCTGTGGTGGGCGCTGAAGCAGATCTTCGACAAGGGGCTGCTGCAGGAGGACTACCGCGTGGCGCCGTACTGCCCGCGCTGCGGCACCGCGTTGTCGGACCACGAGCTGGCGCAGGGCTACGAGGACATCACCGACCCGTCCATCTACGTCCGCTTCCCCGTGACCTCCGGCCCGCTGGCCGGCGCCGCGGATCTGCTGGTGTGGACGACGACGCCGTGGACGCTCGTGTCGAACACCGCGGTCGCCGTGCGCGCCGACGTGACCTACCGCGTTGCCAGGCACCCCGAGCAGCGCGCCGTCGTCATCGCCGAACCCCTCGCCGACAAGGTGCTGGGCGAAGAATGGACGCTGACCGATGCCTTCACCGGCGCCGAGATGGAGAAGTGGGCCTACCAGCGCCCGCTGGAGCTGGTGGAGTTCCCCGCGCCCGCGCACGTCGTCGTGCTGGCCGACTACGTCACCACCGACGACGGCACCGGCCTCGTCCACCAGGCGCCGGCCTTCGGCGAGGACGACATGGCCGTCTGCCGTGCCTACGGCCTTCCATTCGTGAACCCGATCCGCAAGGACGGCACGTTCGAGGCCGACCTCGCGCTCGTCGGCGGCGCGTTCTTCCGCGACGCCAACCAGCCCATCCTCGACGACCTCGCCGCCCGCGGCGTCCTCTTCCGTAAGCTCGACTACGAGCACGCCTACCCGCACTGCTGGCGCTGCCACACCGCGCTCCTGTACTACGCCATGCCGTCGTGGTACATCCGCACCACCGCGATCAAGGATGCGCTGATCGCGCAGAACGAGGCCACCAACTGGCACCCGGAGAACATCAAGCACGGGCGCTACGGCGACTGGCTGAACAACAACATCGACTGGGCGCTGTCGCGCAGCCGCTACTGGGGCACGCCGCTGCCGATCTGGCGCAACGTCGACGACGAAAAGGATCTGATCTGCGTCGGCTCGCTCGCCGAACTGGGCGCGCTGACCGGCCGCGAGCTGACCGACCTCGACCCGCACCGCCCGTTCATCGACGACGTCGTGATCGAGCGGGAAGGCAGGACGTACCGTCGCGTGCCCGAGGTCATCGACGCATGGTTCGACTCCGGCTCGATGCCGTTCGCGCAGTGGGGCTACCCGCACGCGCCGGGCTCGACGGAGCTGTTCGCCGAGCGCTACCCGGCCGACTTCATCTGCGAGGCCATCGACCAGACCCGCGGCTGGTTCTACTCGCTGATGGCGGTGGGCACGCTGGTGTTCGACGAGTCGAGCTACCGCAACGTCGTGTGCCTCGGCCACATCCTCGCCGACGACGGGCGCAAGATGAGCAAGCACCTCGGCAATGTGCTGGAGCCCATCCCGCTGATGGACCAGCACGGCGCCGACGCGGTGCGCTGGTTCATGGCGTGCTCCGGGTCGCCGTGGTCGGCGCGGCGCGTGGGCCACCAGGCGATCGGCGAGACGGTCCGCAAGGTGCTGCTGACCTACTGGAACACCGTCGCGTTCCACTCGCTGTACGCGCGCGCCGCCGGGTGGGCGCCGACGGGGGACGCCCCTGGCGTCGGCGAGCGACACGTCCTCGACCAGTGGCTGACGTCGGCCACGCAGCAACTGATCGTCGACGCCACCGAGGCGTTGGAGGCCTACGACACGCAGCGCTACGGGCAGGCGCTGGCCGGGTTCATCGACGCGCTGTCGAACTGGCACGTCCGCCGCTCGCGCCGTCGGTTCTGGAACGGCGAGCCGAGCGCGCTGTGGACGCTGCACGAGACGCTCGACGCACTGACGAGGCTCCTTGCGCCGATCATGCCGTTCGTCACCGAGCGCGTCTGGCAGGACCTCTTTCACGCGGCCGACCCGGAGGGACCGTCCTCGGTTCACCTCGCACCGTGGCCCGTCGCCGACGAGTCGCTGATCATCCCCGCACTGTCGGAGGCGATGGAGTTGACCCGCCGCACCGTCGAGCTGGGCCGCTCGGCGCGCGCCGAGTCGAAGGTGAAGATCCGCCAGGCGCTGGGCCGGATGCTTGTCCCTTCGGCGATCTTCGCGAAGCTCTCCCCCGAGCTGCAGGACGAGATCAAGGCGGAGCTGAACGTCGAGCGGATCGAGTCGTTCGCATCGGCCGGCGATCTGGTCGACTACTCAGCGAAGGGCAACTTCCGCAACCTCGGCAAGCGGTTCGCGAAGCGCACACCGCTGGTGGCGAAGGCGATCGCCGAGTTGGACGCCGCCTGGCTGGCCGAGCAGCTGCGCGACGCCGGCCGTGCCGTGATGGGCTTTGAGGGCGAGGACGTCGAGCTGACGGCCGACGACGTGATCGTGACCGAGCGCCCGCGCGAGGGCTGGTCCGTGGTCAACGAGCAGGGCGAGACGGTCGCGCTTGACCTGGAGCTGACGCCGGAGCTGATCCGTGCGGGCCTCGCCCGCGAGGTGATCCGGTTTGTGCAGGAGGCCCGCAAGCGCGCCGGTCTGGATGTCTCGGACCGGATCGCGCTCGTCGTCGAGGCGGGCCCCGAGCTGGCCGACGCTGTCGCCGCGCACCGCGACCTGATCGCCTCCGAGGTCCTCGCCGTGGAGCTGATCCAGGACGTCGTCGACGCCCCGACCGACGAGGACCAGGAACTCGACCTGAGGATCGCACTGCGAAAGGCATGACCCAAGAGGTCCCGCGGATAGGTGGCGCCTCTAAGCTGAGACCACCAACATCAGGAGGTACTTCATGAGGATCACCGGCGCCTTCGCCGCAACGCTGGCCGTCGCCCTGTTGGCCGGTTGCGGCTCGCCAGCCCCTTCCGCGCCCTCTGGGCCTGCGTCGTCACCGCCCCCGGCCGTCACGTCGGCCCCTGCGGCCACAGATCCTGCGCCCTCTCCCTCGGAGACCAGCGCTGCGCCCGGCGGGTCGGAACTCTCGGTCGACGATTTCCTGCAGCGCGTCAGCGGCGCGAAGCTGAAGACCTACACCATGGATATGGAGATGTCCATGACCATTGAGGGCCAGCAGGTGGCCTTCACGACCTCCGGCAGCTTCGATGCCACCGACCCCGCCGACCCGAACTCACACATGAAGATGAACATCGGGGGTGTCGAGATGGAGATGATCCTCCTCGACGGCGCTGCCTTCATGAAGGCCGCGGCGGCAGGCGATCAGTGGATGAAGGTGGACCCGAAGGATGCCGCGGAGATGGGAGGGACCTCTGGGTCCGAGATCGGCCAGTGGACCGAGGACTATGCCAAGAACGTCGAGAAGGTCGAACTCGTCGGCGACGAGGACCTGAACGGCCTGACGGTGACGCGTTACCGCCTCACGATGAAGCCCGGGGCACTGGACAACCTCGGCATGGAGGACGTCGAGATCACGGCGACCGGCGTGGTCTTCGACGTCTGGATCGACGGCGAGGGATTCACCCGCAAGTTCGCGATGGATATGGCGGGCGACCTTCCGGCGACCATGACCGCGACCTTGGACAACATCAACGAGCCGGTGACCATCAAGGAGCCCAAGGACTGGGTGGAAATGCCCGGCTAAGTCGCCGACCACCACGGCCTGGTCAGCTGGATCGCCTTGCGCTCGGCGCAACCGCATGACCAACGCGGCTGCGTACGTCGGTTCGCGGCGTGAATCGCGCTTAACGCGGCTGCCTCCGTCGGCATAGCGATACACGCAGCCGCAGTGACGGCCGACCGCGGTGGCTAGGCTCGGGGGATGGACGATCGACGACGCGGCGCGACCCTCGTCGTCGGCGCGCTCGGCGTCCTTGTGCTCGCGGCGCTGGGCGCGGGCAGCCAGTGGGGGCGGATCGTCACCATCAGGCCGGAGACGCCGCAGCCCCCGCCAGTTGAGCCGCTGGCGTCGCCGACGTGGTCGCCGTCGTTCCCGCCGCATCCCCTGGGTGACCTCCCGGAGGTCGAGCCTGCACGCCTCCCCGACTGGGTCGCGGAACTCGCCGGCGCCCTCGTCGTCGCGGCCGGACTCGCGCTCGCCGCGTGGCTGGTCGTCGTCCTCGTCAAGGCGTTTCGGGCCCCTGGGCTGCGACTGGCCGGCGCGGGGACTGGGAGCGCCGTCGAGATCCCGGAGATCGACGAGGAGGAGGTCGCGCTGTCGCTGGCACAGACGCTCGCCCGGCTGCGCTCCGGCGTGGCCGTCGGCGACGCCGTGGTCGAGTGCTGGCGCCGGCTTGAGGCCATCGCCGCCGAGACCGGTGTCGCTCGCGAACCCACCCAGACCAGCGAGGAGTTCACCGTCGCCATCCTCGCCCATACGGTGGTCGACGACGACGCGCTCGGCGACCTCGCGCGCCTGTATCGGCGCGCGATGTTCTCCACGCACGTGTTGAACGATGACGACCGCGAACACGCCGTCGGCTGCATCGAGCGGCTGGCCGACCAGATGGGTGCGCGCGATGCGTGACGACGACCGCCCGACGGTGCGGGGCCTCGCCCGGAACCTGGTCGTCGGAGCGCTCGCAGCAACCGTCGTCGTACTGTTCGGGAGACTCACGCAACTGGACGTGGCGCCCATTCCCGCCGTCGTCCTCGGCCTGCTCGCTGGGGCGTGCCTGTGGCTCGTCGGGTGGGTCGTGGAGCCGGCGGGGCATCCGCGATGGGTCCAGCCCCAACCGCCGGCGGAACTCTCGCGTCTCGCACCCGACGCGCGCACCCGCCGCCTCGTCGCCCTCCTCGACCACGCGGGGCCGGGTAGGGGCTTCGAGTCGTCGGCCCTGGCGAGGCTGCTGGGACAGGTAGCCTCCGAACGACTGGCGCGACGCCACGGTCTCCCTGCCGACGAGCCCCTCGCCCATGCCGACGCCGTCCTCAGCCCGAGGCTGCTCTCCTACCTCCGCGCCGAACGCCCGCCTGCCATCAAGCGCTCAACGCTGCACGCCTACCTCAAGGAGATCGACGAACTGTGACCAGCATCCCCTTCCCCGCGCCCCTGCCGCTCGCGGAGGCCAGCGACCTCGCGCGTCGTGTCCTCGATGCCGTCGACGGCGCTCTCGTCGGAAAGCGCAACCAGATGGCGCTCGTCCTCGCCGGGGTGCTCGCCGGCGGGCACGTCCTGCTCGAAGACCTCCCCGGACTGGGCAAGACACTGGCGGCACGCTCGCTGGCGCAGGCGCTCGGGCTCGAGTTCACCCGGGCGCAGTTCACGCCCGACCTCTTGCCCGCGGACCTCACCGGATCGTTCGTCTACGACCAGAACGCGGCCGAGTTCGCGTTCCGTGAGGGCCCGGTCTTCACTGGACTGCTGCTGGCCGACGAGATCAACCGCACCCCGCCCAAGACCCAGTCCGCGCTGCTCGAGGCGATGCAGGAGCGCCAGGTCACCGTCGAGGGCCGCACGTTCACGCTGCCGCGGCCCTTCCACGTGCTCGCCACCGCCAACCCCATCGAGCACGAGGGCACCTACCCGCTGCCGGAGGCGCAGCTCGACCGCTTCCTGCTGCGGCTGAGCTTCGGCTACCCCGACGCCGACGAGGAGTGGGACGTGCTGTCGCGGCGCGTCGGCCGCAAGCGCGAAGAGCAGAGCATCGACGCCGTGCTGGATGCCGAGGGCCTGCTGCGGGCGCAGGCGGCCGTCGAGGAGGTGCACGTGGCGGAGTCCGTCGGCCGGTACGCCATCGAGCTCGTGCGCGCCACGCGCGACCATCAGGACACGCTCGTGGGCGCCTCGCCGCGCGGCTCTCTGGCGCTCCTCCTGTGTTCGCGAGCGCTTGCCCTGATCGAGGGACGCGACTTCGTCGTCCCCGAGGACGTCAAGCGGCTGGCGGTTCCCGCCCTCGCGCACCGGATCGTGATTCGCCCGGAGCTGTGGCTGAACGACGTCCACCCGGAGTCCATCGTGGCGGCGGTGCTGGGCGCCGTGCCGGTGCCCGACGCGCCGTCTGGCCCGCCGGAAAGGCACGGATGACGTTTCTCCCGACCCACGCGCTGCTGCGCTCCGCCCTCCTCGGCGGCGGACTCGGGCTGTTCGCCGTCGTGCTCGGCCGGCCCGGCCTGCTGATGCTCGCCGCCCCTTTCGTCGTGCACGTCATCTGGGCGCTCGTCTCCCGGCCCTCGACGGCGCCGGGCAGTGACGTCCGGCCCCGTGCCGTCGCCGTCGCCGAGGGGGAGACGGTCGACGTCGCGGTCGAACTCCGCGGCGCACCGCGGGGTGCCCTCGCCGCGACCCAGTGGCCGCAGGTTCCTTCGTCGGCCTTCACTCCCGCGGCGGGAACCGTGCTCGACGGGGCCTCCGGACGCGTCGTGACCGGGTTCGAGCCGACGCGGTGGGGCCGGTACACGCTGGGGCCGGGGGTCGTGTCGTGTACCGACGCGAGCCTCGGCTGGCGCGCGACAGCCGCGACCCCCACCGTGACCGTCACCGTGCGGCCGGCCTCCACGACCCTCGAAGGTGGCAGCGGCGTCGCCCACCCGATCGGGCTTGCCGGGGCGCACCGGTCGCGCCACCGCGGCGACGGCAGCGACCTCGCCGACGTGCGCGAGTTCCGGCCGGGCGACAGGCTCCGGCGGATCAACTGGCGCGTCACATCGCGGCTCGGCCAGCTGCACGTCAACTCGACGCTCACCGAACGCGACACCGACGTCCTGATCGTCGTCGACACCCTCCAGGACATCGCTCCCCCGGACGAGTCCGCGCCCACGAGCCTCGACGCCACCGTCCGCGCCGTCGCGGCGATCTCGCGCCACTACGCCCGCTTCGGCGACCGGGTGGCGGTACACGACCTCGGGCTCCGTATCGGCCTGATCCGCCCCGGCGCGGGGCCCCGCCAGACGCGGATGATCCTGGGGGTCCTTTCCCGGGCGCGACGGACGCTGAACGACTGGGTCCGGATCCGGCCCGTGCGGCGCGTCGCCGGCGGCACGCTCGTTTTCTTCTGCTCGCCGCTGATGGACCCCGCCGCGCAGGACGAGCTGGTACGGCTCCGTCGGCTCGGGGCGGAGGTCATCGCCGTCGACACACTTCCCGAGGGCGTGGGTCAGCTCTCCGACATCCCGGCTTTTCCGCGCGACTCGTCCCTGGGAGAGGCGTGGGTGCTGCGCAGGATGGAGCGCGACGGCGTGCTCGACAGGCTGCGCGCTCATGGCATCCCCGTCACCGCGTGGCGGGGAACCGGAAGCCTCGCCACCGTCTTGTTGGCGATGGAGGCGGCCAGATCGGCGCCCCGGCGGAGCCTTCCGTGAGGTCACTTGCGGCGCTCATCGCCGATGCCGTCCACGCGCTGCGTCTCGTCACCCCCGGGCAGTGGTGTCTCCGCACGATCGGCGCCGCCTGCCTCGCCGCGGCCACGCTGCTGTGCCTGGCCTGGTTCCCCACCCCGCTGGACTTCCTGCTGATGATCGTCATCGCCGTCACCGGGGCATGGGCGTTCGGCCGGCCCGACTCCCTCGCCCCGCTGCTCTCCACCGCGGCGCTGTGCCTCTGGTGGGTCGTCGCGGCAGGTGACGCTGACTGGTGGCGCACCTCCGCGTTGGCCCTGCTGGTCGCCGCGTTCCACGTGACGGTCGCTCAGGCCGCGGCCGCACCGACGTACGCGACGATCTCCCGCAGGGCGGCGGCGTCGATGCTGGCCAAGGGTCTCGGCTACCTGGCCGCGAGCGCCGGCGCGATGCTCGTCGTCGCGGCGGTGACGTCCATTCCCGACGACGTGGTGCCGCGAGGGATCGCGTGGATCGTCGTCGCGTTGGTGGCGATCGTGTCGGCGGGCACGGCTGTGCTCTCCCGCATCCGGGCCGACTGACCCCTCAGCCCAGGTCGACCTTCGCCTCGGCGTGCGTGACACCCGCCTGGCGCAGGCAGCTCTCCAGCACGCGCATCACCTCGAGCGTGTCGTGGAGCGGCATCGTCGGCGACTCCAGGTCGCCCGCGACGATCCGCTGCGTCACCTCCGCGAACTCGTGTGCGTAGCCGCCGCCGGTGGGACGCGCCTCGATGATGCGCGGCAGCACGCCCGCGCGATGGACGGAGATCGTCGTCGCGTGGTGGAACCGCGGCTCGACCTCGATCCAGCCCTTCGTCCCGATGATGGTCATCCTCCCGGGGCCGGGCCCGTCGAAACCGCAGGTCAGCGACGACATGCCGCCGCCGGAGTGGCCCAAGTTGATGCTGGCGGCCTTCTCGACGCCGGTGGGATACAGCCGGGTGAGGCAGTCGACGGAACGGATGTCGCCGAGGAAAGCTTGCGCGAAGTTCACCAGGTAGACGGCGAGGTCGAGGATCGCACCACCGCCGAGGTCCTTCTCGAACAGCCGGTGTCCCGCCTCGTAGTCGCGCGCGCCACACAGGTCGCCTTGGACGGCGAGCACCTCACCGATCCTTCCCCATGCGACGACCTCCCGCGCCGCAGCGATGGCGGGCTGGAACCGCGTCCACATGGCCTCCATAGCGAAGACGCCCTTGGCGCGGGCGGCGTCGACGACCTGCTGCGCCCCGGCGAGCGTCGCGGTGAAGGCCTTCTCGATGAGCACGGCCTTGCCGTTCGCGATGGCCGCAAGAGCGATGTCGCGGTGGTGCGGGTGCGGGGTCGCGATGTAGACGACGTCGACTTCCGGCGACTCGAGCAGCTCGCGGTAGGACCCGTAGGCGTGCGGCACGCCGTAGCGGGCGGCGAACTCCTGCGCCTTCTCCTTCGTCCGTGACGCGACCGCGACCAGTTCGGCCCCGGGCACGAACTGGAAGTCACCGGCGACCCCGTGCGCGATCGCCCCCAAACCGACAATGCCCCAGCGAACCGTGCTCATGCCCCCAGATTATCGGGCGCGGCTGAGGGGCGGGACGGAAGGGTTCAACCAGCGGTACGCCGCGCCAGGACGTAGAGGCGGTCGACAGAACCGAGGCGAAGGTAGGCGTCGACGTCGGCCAACCCGGCCCCGGCGAGGACCGCCCGCACCGCCGCCTGGTCGTGCAGCACCCACGGCACCGTCTGGTCCCCGAGGTCGCGGGTTGCGTCCTCGGAGGCGCCGGCATCGAGCGCGAGGACCAGCACGCCGTCGGGCGCGAGGGTGCCCGCGAGGCCGCGGACGATGGCCGGCAGTTCGCTAGGCGCGAAATGGTTCAGCACATCCCAGGCGACGACCCCGCCCCAGGCGGCGGCGGTGGCCGGGCGGAGAAGGCGGCGGAGGTCGGCCTCCTCGAACAGCACCTCGGGATGCCGGCGACGGGCGAGCATGACCTGCTGTGGGGAACGGTCGAATCCGGTGACGTCGGCGCCGAGGTCGGCGAGATAGGCCGAAACGGCGCCGGCTCCGCAGCCGACATCGGCGACGGGGCGGCCGCCGGCCAGCTCGACGGCACGGGTGAGCACCCACCACTCGAACGGCGAGTCGAACAGCTGCTGGGCGCGCTCGTCGGCGTGGTCGTCCCCGAGTTCTGCGAACGCGGCGGCGAGCCGCTCGTCGCGCGCGGCGGGGCCGTCGGCGAGGGCCTGCTCGCGGTCGACGACGACGGCGGGCCCGGTGTCGACAGGAAGGTCGCCCAGGAGGTGCACCCAGCGGTGGTCCTGTTGACCGGGCCTACGCCCGAGGTCCTTGACCAGCGGCTCCTCACGCGCCGCCATCGCGGTCAGGCACTGCTCGACGGCGCCGCGGTCGGCGAACCCGTGCAGCCGCTCCGTGCGGGTCTTCAGCTCGCCGGGAGCCTGCGGCCCACGGAGCAGGAGGACGGTGAGGAGAGCGCGTTCGTCGTCGGCGAGGTCGAGCACCTGCGCGGCGGCCTGCGCGTACTTCAGCGTCCGCTTGCCGTAGTCCATCCACGTGACGCGCACGAGGCCCTTGTCTTTGAGGGACCGGATGGCGTCCTGGAGAGTGCGGTCGTCGTAGTCGGTGACGGGTTCTCGGCTCGACTTCTGGTTGCATGCGGCGCGCAGCGCGTTGAGCGTCAGCGGGTACGTGTCGGGGACGGTGATCTCCTTCTCAAGGAGGGACCCCAGCACGCGCTGTTCTTGCGTCGATAGTGTCGGCAGCGTCACGGGTCGAGCCTAACCCACACGTTCCTTGAGCCGGGCCCCCGCGCGAAGCGCCGGGCACGCTGTACGCCCACCTGACGGACGCCGTCCTCGAGCCCCGGCGACACCGTCGAGGCCGGACAGGTGATCGGCCACGTCGGGCTGACCGGCCGTGCCTTCGGGCCGCTCCTGCACCTCGAGTACTACGAATCCGGCGTCGCCCCAGGCGACTCCGCGAACGCCTCGGACCCTGTCGCGTTCCTGCGTTCCCTCGGCGTGGAGGCCGGCTGATCAGGGGGCGCGGCGCCGAAATGCCCAATGGCCCGGATCGGAAGTAGACTCTTCGCGGTTTCCCGGGAGGTTTCATGGGTCGCATTGTTCAGAAGTTCGGCGGATCGTCCGTCGCGGACGCCGAGTCCATCAAGCGCGTGGCGCGCCGAATCGCGCGCACGCGCGGCGAGGGGCACGACGTCATCATCGTGATCTCCGCCATGGGCGACACCACCGATGAGCTCA
The DNA here is from genome assembly GCF_016714275.1 of Tessaracoccus sp. GTDB lineage: Bacteria > Actinomycetota > Actinomycetes > Propionibacteriales > Propionibacteriaceae > Arachnia. The sequence goes on from NZ_JADJNP010000001.1 coordinate 697,520, forward strand.
TGGATCTCGCGCTGCAGGTGTCTCCCCGGCCGAAGTCGCGCGAGCTCGACATGCTACTGACCACCGGCGAGCGGCAGTCCGCCGCGTTGCTCGCGATGGCGCTGTCCGACCTGGGCGTCGAGGCCGTGTCCTACACCGGCTCGCAGGCCGGCGTGCTGACGACGCCGACGCACGGCAACGCGCGCATCGTCGGCATCACCCCCGGCCGGGTCGAGGCCTCGCTCGCAGAGGGGAAGGTGACCATCGTCGCCGGGTTCCAGGGCGTGTCCAAGCAGACCAAGGACATCACCACGCTCGGTCGCGGCGCGTCCGACACCACCGCCGTGGCGCTCGCCGCGGCGCTGAACGCCGACTACTGCGAGATCTACTCCGACGTCGACGGCGTCTACACCGCCGACCCGCGGATCGTGCCCTCAGCGCGCCAGATCCACGAGATCGGCTACGAGGACATGATGGAGATGGCGGCTTCGGGCGCCAAGATCCTCCATCTGCGTTGCGTCGAGTACGCGCGCCGCGAGAACGTGCCCGTGCACGTGCGCTCCTCCTTCACCGACAAGCAGGGAACCTGGGTCAGGAACCAGGACGAGATCAACAAGGACGAGACCATGGAACAAGCCGTCATCACCGGGATCGCGCACGACCGCGGCGAGGCCAAGATCACCGTCGTCGGTGTGCCGGACCGCGTGGGCGAGGCAGCCGCGATCTTCACCGCGGTCGCTGAGGCCGACGTCAACATCGACATGATCGTGCAGAACATCTCGCGCCTGTCCGACGTCAAGACCGACATCTCCTTCACCCTGCCCATGGCCGACGGCGCGAAGGCCATCGCGGCCATCGAGGCCGTCAAGGACGCGGTGGGCTACGAGGAACTGCTGTACGACGATCAGATCGGCAAGGTCTCCGCCGTCGGCGTCGGCATGCGCTCGCACCCCGGCGTCTCCGCCACGTTCTTCCGCGCGCTGGCCGGGGCCGACGTCAACCTGCAGATGATCTCCACCTCTGAGATCCGGATCTCCGTGATCGTGGGCGCCGACGATGTCGACGCCGCGGTCCGCGCCGCACACACCGCCTTCGGCCTGGACGCCGAGGAGGCCGCGACGGTCTACGCCGGCACCGGCAGGTAATCGTTCCCCCCGTCAGCAGGCGAACGGTCCTGGCTGCGCTCGCTATGAGCGCCGTCGGGTCGGTCGCGGCGTGCACGCGGCCTCCGGCTCCCCCGGTCCCTCCGCCGTCACCGTCGCCGAGCCCCACGCCTACCTCCTGGCCCAGCCGCCCAGGAGACTCGACGTCCATCGAGGCCGTCGTCTTCGACGGCGCGTTCGGCACCGCGTTCGTGACCGCCGCGGGCGAGCGGTTGACCGCGCGATATCCGGGGCTCCACGTCCAGGTGAGACCGGTGACCGCGGTCGCGACGGAACTCACGCCGCGGTTTGCCGCCGACGCCACCCCGCCAGACCTGATCGGAAACTCCGGCGCCGACGCGCTCGCCGTTTCCACGCTGCTGGACGAGCTGCTTCCGCTCGATGACTTCCTCGCGACGCCTGAAGAGGCGGGCACCCCGCTGTCGGACGCGCTGTTCCCCGTCGCCCGGGCTGCGGGAACGGTCGACAACCGGCAGGTGGCGCTGCCCTACGTGCTCACGGTGTTCGGCCTGTGGCACTCGGCGCACCGCCTCGCGGCGGAGGGCTGGACGATCCCCGCGACCTGGGACGGCATGCTCGATCTCGGCGAACGGGCGCAGAGTACCGGCACCTCCCTTTTCGTCTACGGCACGGACGCGGCGGACTACTACCTTGAGCTCGCCATCTCGTCGGCCATCAAGGAGGGCGGTCACGAAGTCCGGGTCGCGCTCGACAACCTGGCCGAGCGCGCCTGGGAACACCCTGCCGTGCTCGGCGTCCTGCGCGCGATCGAGGAGTGCGTGAAGGCCGGGTTCGTGCTGTCCGGCGGAGACTATCTCAAGGCTCAGCAGGAGTGGACCCGCAAGGGCCGCGCGCTGCTGTACCCCGCGGGGTCGTGGATCGTGCGCGAGACCGAGCCCAGCACGCCCGCCGATTTCGAGCTCGCCGCCGTCCCCGTGCCCACACTAACGTCGTCGCCCACGCTCTCGCCCGCCGCGGCCCACCTCACCGCGACGGAGCAGTTCCTCGTTCCTTCCCGCGCCGCAAACACCGATGGCGGCCTCGCGCTCCTTCGCGAGCTACTGACGCCCGAGGCGGCTGCAGATTTCTCGCGGCAGAACCTGGTGCCAACGGTGGTGCGCAACTCCGTGCCGTCGGACCTCGCGTCGTCGGCGCTGACGTCGCAGACCAGGATGATCGCCGACGCCGGCGACGACGTGTTCAGCTGGCGGTTCACCAGCCACTACGGCCTCTCCACCGACCTCACCCCGCTCTGGGCGCGCTTCCTGAGCGGAAGGCTGAGCGCTGAGGGCCTCGCCGAGCAGACGCAGGCGCTCACGGACAAGGTCCGCAACGACCCGGCGGTCGAGCGCTACACGGTGAGCTGATCCCGCCTACTCCTCCGTGAACGTGAGGCCGTAGCGTCGCAGCTCCTCGACGAGGTCGTCGGGCACCCGCCACAGGAGAGAGTCCTTCTCGTCGACCATCGTGACGGGTGTCTGGGTGCTCCAGTACAGCGGCAGAAGACGCCCGGTGGCGTCCGCGAGGACGACCTGGTTCGCGCCGTCGCGCGTTCCCCAGTCGGCCGACTCGGCCTCGGCGGCAAACCGGCGCCCGAGCTCCGCGGCGAGGGCGGGGTCGAGCGCCGGTCCGCGCTCCGGGATCGCCCACTCGCCGACGCACGCCCAGCCGCCCACGATGGCGGCCGGGTCGGCAGCGGGTGCGGTGTAGAAGTCGCCCTCGCACTCCGCGGGGCGGTGGGAGAACGGGGTGGTGCGCAGCCCGTCGAGGGCCTCGCGCCACTGCGACGCCGCCTCTCCTGTCGGCATCCAGGTCCCGGACAGTCCGTCGCCTTCAGCGTCCGAGACGATCGCGCCCGCCGCGTCGACAAGGAAGGTCACCGGGTCCCCATGCTCGTTGAGGAGCACGAGGTACGGGAGCCCGCGCGGCACGTCGCCCCACCCGTCGCGCGGCATGACCTCGGCGTCGGCCAGCGCGGCGACGAACTCGGCGGGCAGCGGATGCGAGACCGTCTGCCCGTCGAAGCCGACCGAATCCGCGGCCAACCCGCAGACGACGCCGCGCACGACCTCCGCGCGGCCGACGCGGAGGAACGATGTGATCCCCGTCGGATCCTGCCAGCCCGCAGGGTAGGTGCGGCAGAGGTCGACGTCGTCGGTGAACGCCGGCGCGGAGGCACGCTGGTCGGCCCAGTAGCCCTTGAGGGTCTCGAGCAGGGCCGCGCCACCCGTCCGTGCGTCCCAGCCCCCGACCCACTCGCAGTTCACCGTTTCGGCGGAGACTGCAGACCTCGCCCCGTCGTGGTACTCGACGACCACGGTGTAGACCAGACCGCCCACCTGCGTGCACGCGTTCTGCGTCAATCCGGGGAGTGCGTTGATGGCATCGACGACGCGGTCCGGCGCCGTGGTCAGCGGCTCGACCGGCCCCATCCCGACGAGTCGACCGAACCCGCCGTTCCCGCCGCACAGCCACACCTGCTGCGCGCCGGAGGCCAGGTTCCGTGAGGCAGGCAGGTCCTCGACGGCGAGCGCACCGGACAGCAGATCCGCGCAGGCGCCCCGCACCAGCGCGCCCTGGCCCGGCGCGGTGTCGGGCACGCTCGGCGACGGCGTCGGCGAGGTCGGCGAGACCGAGGACGGAACCGATGGCGAGGGCGTCGCGAACGTCACCGGTGAGGTTCGCGGCAGCAGCGTCGCCCCCATCGCGGCGGCTACGACGAGCACGATGGCCGCGCCGGCTCCCACCCGACGTCGGCTAGCCCGTCGTCGGCCGACCTCTGCCCATGCCGAGATGTCGGCGGGCGGAGGCGTGGATGCCTTGAGGGCGGCACGGAGCTCAGATTCGTTCATGATCGGTCCTCTCCCTCGGTGAGGTGCGGAGATATGCGCAGGGCGGCGAGCCCGCGGCTGACGTGCGAGGTGACCGTGCCCGCGGGCATCCGCAGCAGGTCCGCGACCTCCTTGGTGGGACGGTCCTCGAAGTAGCGCAGCACGATCACGGCGCGCTGGACGCGCGGCAGGGCAGCGAGCGCGCGGGCAATATCAGCGGCGCGGGCAGGGTCTCCCTCAGCTGCGACAGGTGCTTCCGGCGGGGCATCGGAGGGCACCTCCGAGCGCCACTGCAGACGACGCCACCAGGACACGAAGGTCCGGTAGAGCGTGGTGCGGACATAAGCTTCGAAGTGGCGATCGTTGTCGAACGCGTTGTACCTGCCGTAGGTCTTCGACAGCGCGGTCTGGACAAGGTCTTCCGCGTAGTGAGCATCGCCGGTCAGCAGCCAGGCGGCGTGGTGGAGCGACGCCGCGCGCTCGGCGACGAAGTCGTCGAAGCCCGAACCGGCCCGGCTCACGGGTTCCACGGCAGCCTCCATACCCCTTCAGACGCGCCGGGCCATCCGGTTCGCTGCAAGGGCCCTGGCTCAGCGCCTCTTTCCGGTGCCGAAGAGGCCGCGGATGATCTCCCTGCCCGCGGTGCGGACCAAGTCCTTGAACACCGTCGACTTGGTCACCTGCTCCATCAGCGTGGGGTTCTCCTTCTCCCACTTGCGGCGCGCCGCCTCCGCCGCCTTGGCCTCTTTCTCGGCCTGCGCGCGGGCGCGCGCGGCTTCGCGGTCGAGACGCGCCAGCTCCGCGTCGGCCTCGCGCTCGATGCGCTGGCGCTCCTTCTCGGCCGCCGCATCGGCCTTGTCCCTGGCGATCCGCTCCTTCTCGGCCGCGGCCTCCGCCGCCAGGCGTTCCTTCTCGAGGCGCTCGGCCTCGGCACGAGCGGCGCCCTCGTTCAGCTTCGCGCTCAGGATCTCGTAGGCCGACTCCCGGTCGATCGGCGTGCCGTACCGCTCGGACAGCGGCGAGGCCGCGACGGCGGCCCGCATCGTCTCCTCCGGCGTCGGGGCCATCAGCGACGTCGGGGCCCAGATGCGCGTGCGCGCCACCGGCGTGGGGGCACCCTTCTCGCTCATGACCGTGACGATCGCCTCGCCGGTGCCGAGTTGCTGCAGCACCTGCTCCAGGTCGTAGCCGGAGTTCGGGTAGGTGGCGACGGTGGCCCGCAGCGCCTTCGCGTCGTTCGGGGTGTGCGCGCGGAGCTGGTGCTGGACGCGCGAGCCGAGCTGCGCGAGGACGTCGTCGGGCACATCCTTGGGAGTCTGGGTGACGAAGAACACGCCGACGCCCTTCGAGCGGATGAGCCGCACCGTCTGGGTGATGGCCGAGAGGAACGCCTTGGAGGCGTCGTTGAACAGCAGGTGTGCCTCGTCGAAGAAGAACACGAGCTTGGGTTTCTCGATGTCGCCGACCTCGGGCAGCGACTCGAACATGTCGGCCAGCAGCCACATCAGGAAGGTCGAGAACAGCGCGGGCCGGCTCGCGAGTTGCGGCAGCTCCAGCAGGGAGACGACGCCGCGGCCGTCGGATGCCGTGCGGAGCAACTCCGACGAGTCGAACTCGGGCTCGCCGAAGAACGCGTCGCCGCCCTGGTCGGCGAGGGTTACGAGCGCTCGCAGGATGACGCCCGCCGTCGCGGTGGAGACGCCCCCGATGCCTTTCAGCTCGGCCTTGCCCTCGTCGGAGGTGAGGAACTTCAGCAGCTCGATCAGGTCTTTGAGATCAAGCAGCGGGAGCCCCGCCTTGTCGGAGTAATGAAAGACGAGGCCGAGCGATGACTCCTGCACCTGGTTGAGGCCCAGCACCTTTGACAGCAGGATGGGGCCGAACGAGGCGACGGTGGCGCGCAGCGGGATGCCGATTCCCTCGCCTCCCAGCGCGTAGAACTCGGTAGGGAAGCCGGTCGGCTGCCAGTCCTGGCCCTGCGCGGCGGTGCGCGCCAGGAGCTTCTCGCTCGGCTCCCCCGGGGAAGCCATGCCGCTGAGATCGCCCTTGATGTCGGCCGCGAACACCGGAACGCCGGCGTTGCTCAACGCCTCGGCCATCACCTGCAGCGTCTTCGTCTTGCCCGTTCCCGTCGCCCCGGCGACGAGGCCGTGGCGGTTGAACATCGCGACAGGAATGCGGATCGGGGCATCGAGAACAGGGGCGTCGTCGAGCGCGACGCCGAGGGTCGCGGTCTCGCCCTCGAAGGCGTATCCGCTCCTGATCAGGTCAATCTGGCTCACGAGGACTACCTTTCCACATCCTCATTGCGTTTTGGCAGGCTAGTCTGGGCCCGTGATCTTCAAGAGAGTCGGCGACACGCGCCCGTACCCGGACCACGGCTACACGCAGAAGCAGTGGATCGCTATTGCTCCGCATCAGGTGCGGCTCGATGAACTTGTGACCACCAAGCGCACCCTCGACCTCGAAGCCCTCTTGGAGGAGGACTCCACCTTCTACGGCGATCTCTTCGCCCACGTCGTCGCCTACCGCGGCGAGATGTATCTCGAGGACGGGCTGCATCGTGCGCTCCGGGCCGCGCTGCAACAGCGCCAGACGATGCACGCGCGAGTGCTGGAATTGAGCTGACATGCGCATCTTCCGCCTCATCGCCACCCCGATCATCATGCTGGGCCTGCTGGCCGTGCTCGTCTGGGGAGTCATGTGGGGGTGGAAGGAACTCACGGCCCCGCTGCCGACCCCGACGCCGACCCCGTGCGTGACGACATCGGCCGACGTCGTCACCCCCGAGCAGGTATCCCTGCGCGTGTTCAACGGCGGCTTCACCTCCGGACTCGCCTCCCGCGAGGCGCAGCGGATGCGCGACAAAGACTTCACCGTGATCAAGGTGGACAACGTGGAGGAACGCATCACCTCTCCCGTGGTGCGCGGTAACAAGCGTGAGGAGCCGTCGATGACGCTCGTGGCGTCGTACTACGAGAACGTCACGCTGGAGTTCGACGACCGGGTCGACGGCACCGTCGACCTTCTCCTGGGCAGCGAGAAGCCCGAGCCGGTCAAGAAGCCGCTGAAGAAGGTCGAGACCGGGGGCAGCCTGTGCGTCATGGCCACCACGACTCCCTCCGTTAAGCCGTCTCCCAGCCCCAGCGCCAGCCAGGAGCCGTGAGCTTCTCACGCGGCACTACATGGAGGCTGCTCAGCCTCCCGTCACACGCGACCGCAGTTGAGCTTTACCTCGCCATCAGATCGAGTCATTTGTGACATCTGTCGCATCTATATCATCTAGGCTTGCCATGCAGACTCTCACCACTCGCAACATCCCCACTGAACAGCTCGACGCGCTTGAGCAGTACGCCACCGCCGCACCCGTCGAGCTTCGCGAACTCCTGCTCAGCCTGGGCCGCTGCGTCCGCGACGGAGACGAGATCGTCGTCATCGACGACTCACAGACCCTGACGCCCAACCAAGCCGCAGAGCGACTCGGAATGAGCCGCGGCCACCTGTACAAGCTGCTCGACCGCGGCGAGATCCCGTTCCACCGCGTCGGCCGCGACCGCCGCATACGAGTGCACGACATCGTCGAGTTCGAGGAACAACGCCAGCGTGACCGCCGCGAACTCGCCGAGCGCTTCGCGCACCAGCAGCAGACCGCAACCGCTGCCGACGACGAGATCGCCGATCTCCTCTAGCCCACGCGGGCTGTCAGAGGCAGCGGGCACAACGGCGGCGTGCGTAATCGACGAGCTCGCCCCACGCTCCGGCTCCTCCGCGAGGACCTAGCGGCGGACTGGAGATCGCCTCACGCCAAGCGATTGCTGGAGGACGGTGATCTCACCGCGCTACACCCGTTGAGCCGGCTTCCGCACCCGATCATCGAGAAGGCTGCCGAGTCGTTTGGGCCCGACCCCAACCAGGACAACTTCGTTGGGCCGATTCACAGCTCAACGAAGCTCCCTCTGCTGGAGATTGAACTCGGCCAATGGCGCGGCGGCGTGTGGCGCGACGACCAGTCAGGAACACTCGCCTCCTCAGGCAGGAGACCGCCGCTCGCATCCGCATGGCCTGGGAACTCAGCATTCAGCAGACATGCGCGCAGGCCCTCCTTGCGGCGACCGACGGCGGCACCCCGCGCGTCGAGATCATGCATCCAGTTGCCTCGCAGGACGCCATGGCCTGGGTTGAGATCTCGATCACCGAGGTCCGCGACGACGGAATCCCCACAGATGAACTCGTAGTGGAAGTCACGCCACGCAGAGAACTCGCCGGGAGCGGCCTGCACTGGCAGCTCATCACACGAGTCCTCATCTCTATTGATCCACCCGAGCAGAACTGGGACCGATACAAGGACACCTTCTCGACGATAGGCGAGCCCGGCACATGGAAGTCTTGAGCCGCCGAGCTTGCGAGGCTCACCCAAACGGGGGAACTCGCGCAGTCGATCCCAGGTGCGGAGAGCCACTACACCCATCGGAAGGACTTGACCGGACGCACCGTGACCGGCCGTGCCGTGAGATCGCTCTGCGGCATCTACTTCGTCCCAGCCCAGGACCACCAGAAACTACCCCCATGCGCAACTTGCCAGGAAAGACTGGCTGAGCTACCCCCGTAGGCTTGCCCGTTTCCCGCGATAGTTCGACTTCCAAGCGCGCCCCGTCGCGGCCCTGCGGGGACCGGGCGGGACCCCTTGAACGGAACGAACCCCCGGTCTTGCGACCGAGGGTTCGAGTAACCATCGACTGGCGGTGATGGAGGGATTTGAACCCCCGGTAGGTTGCCCTACTCTCGCTTTCGAGGCGAGCTCATTCGGCCGCTCTGACACATCACCGTGTTCCATGTTACCGACGCTCGCGCGCCGAGGCGAATCGGCACGGGGGCCGGGCGGGAGGCGATCCGCTGACCCTCTAGAGTTGGCCGGTGCGCGATTTTCTGGCACTCCTCAAGCTCCCCGGCCTCGGGCTCGTGATCACCACCCAGCTGATCGCGCGGTTTCCCGCGGGCATGTACTCGCTCGGCATCCTGATGCTGGTCGAGCACCGCATGGGCACCTACACGGCGGCCGGGTTGGTGCTCGCCGCGTTCTCTGTCGGCACCGCCGTCGCTGGGCCCATCGTGTCGCGGCAGCTCAGCCGGTTCGGGACGACGCAGGTGCTGCTTGTCACGCTCGCGATCTCGGTGGCCGCCGTCATCGCGCTGGTCCTCGCCCCGCTCACCTTGACGGGAATGATGGCGCTCGGTGCCGTCAGCGGGGCCGCGATGCCGCCGGTGGTACCCGCCGTGCGGACGCTGTACCCGCACCTGGCGCCGTCGCGCCTGCTCACGCCGCTGTTCAACCTGGACGCGGCCCTGCAGGAACTGATCTGGGTGATCGGTCCGGTAGCGATCACGCTTCTCGTCGCCGGCCTCGGCACCACGACGGCGCTGCTGGTCGTCGCCGGCGTCCAGATCGTCGGCGGGCTCGTGTTCGCGCTGGTCCCCCTGGTCAGGAACACCAAGATCCCGGCCACCAACCGACGGCTGGGCGGGGTCATGCGCAACCACTCCGTCGTCCTGATGGTCGTGACGTCGCTGCTGCTCATCGGGGGCTTCTCGGCGATGGAGGCCGCCGTCGTCGCAACTCTGGGCGAGGGATCGCTCTCCGTCGGGCTCGTGCTGGCGATCTGCTCGATCGGCTCACTGTTCGGCGGCCTGTACGCGGGCAACCGGCCACTGACCCGCTGGTCGTTGGCCATCCGGATGGGGGTTGTCGCACTGGGTTTCGGCGCGGCGGTCGCCCTGGCAGAGGGGTTCTGGGGTCTCTCCCTCGCGTTGTTCGTCGCCGGTCTCGGTTGCGCGCCGGCGCTAGCCGCGGTGTCGTCGGTGATCGCCGGCAGCGTCGACTTCGCCGACACCGCGGAGGCCTACGGTTGGGTGGGCACCGGGCAACTGCTGGGCGCGTCGGTCGGCTCGGCGGCGGCAGGCATCGCCATCGACCATGTCGGCGGCCCCGGCGGTCTGATGGTCAGCGTCGTGGTGGTGACGCTGTCGGTGCTCATTGCGGTCGTCTTCCGCCGCGCGCAGCCCGACCTGAGGCACCTCGTCACCAGCCATTGACGGTGCGAGCCCGCGCACTCGCCCAGCGCCGACCCGGATGGCGTACACAAATCTGCGTATACGTGCTCAGCTGTGCAATGCGTACAGCTTGAGCGCGCATACGCAGACTTATGTTCGGCGTTGTGCGAAAAAGGCCTCTAGCGGCGCGGCGCACTCGGCGGTGAGGACCCCGGAGACGACCTCCGGGCGGTGGTTCAGCCTCGGGTCGCGGACGACGTCCCACAGCGACGACACCGCCCCCGCCTTCTCGTCGAACGCGCCGAACACGAGCCGCTCCAGGCGCGCACCCACGATGGCCCCTGCGCACATGGTGCACGGCTCGAGGGTGACGACGATCGTGCAGCCCTCGAGGCGCCACTCGCCGACGGCCTCGGCGGCCCGGCGGATCGCGACGATCTCGGCGTGCGCCGTCGGGTCGCCGTGCAACTCGCGTTCGTTGCCCGCGCGGGCCAGAACCTCGCCGTCGGCCCCGAGGACCACCGCGCCGATGGGCACGTCGTCGTGGAGCGCTGCGGCCTCAGCCTCGGCGAGCGCCATCCGCATCGCGGAGTGCCAGCGAGTGCCCATGACGCCACGACCTTCGGAGGTCCTCTGAGCTACGGATCTCAGACCGGAAGCGTGAAACAAAAAGAGCCCCGGCCGAAGCCGGGGCGCCTGGCGCGCTCGGAGGGACTCGAACCCCCAACCTTCTGATCCGTAGTCAGATGCTCTATCCGTTGAGCCACGAGCGCTTGGGCGAAAAGAAACTATACAGGGCATTCGGAGGAGTCGGCAAACGAGCGCCGCACGCGCTCATCGGATCACGCGTTTCCGCCCGTCAGCGCATTACGGACCGCGGACAGCAACACGCGGTTGCCGGGCTCGACACCGACCGCCGCGGCCAAGTCCGCGTCGGCGATGGGCCGGGTCAGGTCGCCTTGGCGGAAGAGGAAGATGATGTCGAGGATCTCGTATCGCTCTGCGTCGTCGGCCGACTCCGTGAAGCGCGACGTGCCCTCACCGAAGCCGCAGTCGACCGCCGCGAAGGTCCGCTGCGCGTCCCGGATCCGGTCCCAGGTACGTACGGAGGTGACGACGTCGGCGATGCTCGCGCCGAACCGCGACGCGTTCCCACGCACGGCGTCGGCCACCGTGCCCGGAACCCCGGACAGCGCCTCGATCCCCACCCAGTCGTCGGCGACCGCGCGCGCCACCAGCGCGTCCCACTCCTCACCGGCCGGCACGGTGACCTCCACGCCACCGCAGACGGCAAGGTCGTCGATGTCGCACGCGGAGTCGTCGACGGCGATGGCGGGGATGGGTAGGGCGCGGTCGGGGTAGGTCTGCATGCCCCCCATTCCACGCCGAGACGGCCCGGATCTCAAGGGACGCGACGGGGCACGTTCGCGCCCAGCACAACGACGGGAGTCAAACTCGCGGACCCCGACGAGGGATGCCAGGATGGACCAGTGACAACAGCCATCTGGGCCCATCGCGGAGCGAGTGCCTACGCGCCGGAGAACACGATTCCCGCCTTCGAGCTAGCCCTGAGCATGGGCGCGGACGGCATCGAGCTCGATGTGCAGCGCAGCGCCGACGGCCAGGTCGTCGTCATCCACGACGTGACGATCAACCGGACGTCGAACGGCGTCGGCAAAGTGGTCAGCCTGAGCTTCGAGGAACTGCGCAGGTGCGACTTCAGCAACGGCTTCCCGGGGCGGCGCAACGTCAAGATCCCGACGCTGCGGGAGGTCCTTGAGCTGTGTCGGCCCACCAACGTGACGGTGAACATCGAACTGAAGAACGGCGAGGAGTTGTATCCGGGGCTGGAGAACGACGCCCTACGTGTCGTCCGCGACGCCGGAATGGTGGACCGCGTCGTCTTCAGCTCGTTCAACCACTACTCGCTGGCGAACCTGCGCGGGCGCGTCGGCCCCGAGAACCTTGCCCTACTGATCTCCGACGGGCTCTACGATCCGTGGCTGTATGCGAAGTCGTTCGGCGCTGGCGCGATCAATCCCGATTACCGCGCCCTGCAGATGCCCGGCTACGTCTGGTACGCCCACGAGGTGGGCGTCAAGGTCAACGCGTGGACGGTCAACGACGAGGCGACCGTCCGCTGGCTGGCCAGCCTCGGCGTCGATGCGGTGATCACGAACCTCCCCGACCAGGCAGCCGACGCCCTCCTGTATCAGCGGTACTGACTAAGCTCGCGCCCATGACCAACCCGTTCCGGCCCGAGCTGTGGACGCCCGTCGAGGGCTTCGACTTCACCGACATCACCTATCACCGCGCCAACGACGTGCCGGCGGTGCGGATCGCGTTCGACCGCCCCGAGGTGCGTAATGCGTTCCGGCCGCACACGGTCGACGAGCTGTATCAGGCGCTGGAACACGCGCGGACGTCATCGGATGTCGGCTGCGTGCTGCTCACCGGCAACGGGCCCTCCGAAAAGGACGGGGGGTGGGCGTTCTGCTCCGGCGGTGACCAGCGCATCCGCGGGCGGGCCGGGTATCAGTACGCCGACGGCGAGACGTCAGAGTCGGTCGACAAGGCGAAGCTGGGTCGGCTGCACATCCTCGAGGTGCAGCGGCTGATCCGGTTCATGCCGAAGGTCGTGATCGCGCTGGTCAACGGCTGGGCAGCCGGCGGTGGGCACTCGCTGCACGTCGTCGCCGACCTTACGCTGGCGTCGCGCGAGCACGCGAAGTTCAAGCAGACCGACGCCGACGTCGGCTCCTTCGACGCCGGCTACGGCTCCGCCTATCTCGCCCGCCAGGTGGGCCAGAAGTTCGCGCGGGAGATCTTCTTCCTCGGCGACGTCCACGACGCCGAGGACGCGCACCGCATGGGTATGGTCAACCGGGTCGTCGACCACGAGCGCTTGGAGGATGTCGGCTTGGAGTGGGCGGCGAAGATCTGCGGCAAATCGCCGACGGCGCAGCGCATGCTGAAGTACGCGTTCAACGCGATCGACGACGGCTTGGTCGGCCAGCAGATCTTCGCCGGCGAGACGACGAGGCTGGCCTACATGACCGACGAGGCAGTCGAGGGCCGCGACTCGTTCCTGGAGAAGCGCACCCCCGACTGGTCCAAGTTCCCGTACTACTACTGACTGACCGCACCGGCCGCAAGAGGCAGCGAGGAGGGCCGATGTGTGGTTCGCGCTCGGCAGCATGTAGCCCGAGTTGGGGCGACACGACGCAACGAGCCACCAGCACTTCGTCGGGGCGCCAACCGGATCCGGCAGCAGCAAGTGATGCTCCCTCGCGCCGCCGGGCGCCCCGTAACCTTGGATCACCGGTCGACACCAAACGGGTCTTCTCCTACGTGGTCGTTCACGACACCGGCTTCTCGCCGAATCCGTTTCACGGCCTTCTCACGCTCGCGTGCTGCAAGCCGCGCATCCGCCGTACAGCTGATGTCGGTGACATCGTCGTCGGCCTCTCACGCCGCAGTGAGCGCGTCGTCTATGCGGTGCAGGTGGCTGAAGTGATCGGGTTCGAGGAGTACTGGGCCAACCCCGACTATCTTCTCAGGCGGCCGATCATGAGTTCGCCGGCGATCATCGAGCGCACGGGCGACAACATCTACGAGCCGATGCCCACGGGCTTCCGCCAGTTGCACTCGTTCCATTCCCATCCCGATGGTTCTGAGAACGTCAGCCTCAAACACACTGACCTCGGCGGCAACCACGTGCTCGTGGGTGAGCAATTCACCTATTGGGGGAAGAGTGGCCCACTGTTGCCGGACGAGCTCGAGTTTCTTGCTGTCAGAAGAGGTCATCGTTGCAGGTTCAGCGACGAGCAGGTGGCCGCCGTCGCTCGGTGGTTCGCGGGGCTCCCGAGTGGTGTGTTGGGGCCACCTGCTCACTGGAAAGCCGGCGACCAGAGCTGGCGCGAGACATGAAGGTGATCCTGAGCCGCAAGGCTTTCGACTCAGGAGCGGGCGGGGTGGCCAACCCGATCCTTGACGACGGCTCGATGATCCCCATGCCTATCCCTGACAAGCAGTCGGCTGTCCGCTACCGGGACATCACCGTGGCTGGGAGGAACCTCGGGTCGATCGCGGCCGACCTCACACGTGGGAGAACGAGGACTGACCACTTCGCTCATCTGGACCCGGACCTCGTCCACGGGGCATACCGCCGAGAGGCTGGGTGGCGACCGCTGTTCGGGCAGGTCGGCGCCTCGCAGTCCGTGCTTGCCCGGGAAGGCGTTGGGCCAGGGGATCTGTTCCTGTTCTTCGGCTGGTTCAGGCGAGTGACACAGACATCAGATGGCCTCCGGTTCGTTCGTGGCGAGCCGGATATGCATGTCATCTGGGGCTGGTTGCAGGTCGATGAGGTGGTGCCGGTCGACGGCAGGTCCCTGCCGCAGTGGATGGACTACCACCCGCACGTGGGCTCCGGGTCTCGCGGGCGCAACAACACCATTTATGTGGCGCGCGAGACGCTCACGCTCGATGGCTGCTCCGACAGCATGCCGGGAGCCGGCGTCTTCAGTCACTACGACGAACGCCTGCGACTCACGAAGCCCGGATCGAAACGTTCGATCTGGACTCTGCCGTCATGGTTCGCCCCCTCGCCGCCCAGACCTCCGCTCGGCTTCCACGCGGCCCCCGGGCGCTGGCTGGTCGTCGGCGAGAACGTCGAGCTTTGCAGCGCGGCGCGTGGACAGGAGTTCGTCCTCGACGCGTCTCAGTACCCGCAGGCCGGCGAGTGGATCGGCAGTCTGCTCGAGGTGGCACGCTCGGGAGATGCGCGGGCCTCGGGCAGCGGCTGTTCCTCGGAGCAGCGCATCCGCAACCTGGAAGGCGTCGACAGACCGGATTAGCCGGTACTCAGGTCAGAAACGTTCAGTTGCTCCCGGGTCCGGCAACAGCCAGGTTGGATTCATCAGCATGCTAACGAATCCAACCTGGCTAAGCCCCACATACCCCGTGGTGTGACGGATTCAGCCTCGCTAAGCGCAGACGGCTGGCGGAATCAGCCTCACACAGCCAGATACCTCGCCACTCGTCGTAGGAGATGTGTCAGGCCCAGACGGTGAGGGCGAGGACAGCGGCGGAGAGGACGATCTCCACCGTACCGATCGCCGCCGGGCGGGGCGAGGACTTCGGCATGAACCACGACCTGGCAACCAGCGCCAGCGCGAACACAAGCCACGGCCACGTCACCCAGCCCGCGGTGAACGCCGCCACCATCATCCACAGCACGAGCGTGTGGAACAGCAGCGACCGGTTGGCCGACTTCGGGTTGTTGCGCTCTCGGATCAGCGCCTTCACATGGAAGACGGTGCCGACGAAGTAGGCCGTGATCGCTGCCATCGCCGTCCATTCCGACGGCGTGGGCGCCGGCGAGCCGGGAACGAGCCGCAGCACGGCCATCAGCCCGCACGACGCGACGATCGTCACCACCCCGCTCAGGACGGCCCGCTCCCGCTTCGTGCTCGCCAGCCACAGCGACCCACCGACGAGCACCACGTACACCGGCGCCCACACCAACAGCGCCCACCCCTTGACGTACAGCGTCACGAGGGCCAGCCCGCCCGCGATCGCCGCGTACGTCACCAGCGCCGGATAGTAGCTGGGCCGACGGCGCGGTGCCGCCTTCAGCGCGAGCACCGCCGCGCTGAACGCGAAGTAGCCGACGAGCCAGGTCACGCCGAGGGTGACGTCACCCAGGTCGAGCGGCCGCGCCCGGCCCGCCAACACGAGCCCCGCAAGGAAGGGAACGATGATCATCGCCCATGCGCCGTGCTGCTGCGGCACCCAGCCCGTGGGCCTCCTCCGCATCGGCGCCGGCGGCCTCGGCGGCACCGCGGCGGCTTCAGCGGGCGTCGAATCCTGAAGCCCGGCCGCAGCGGGTGTCGGCTTCTGCTTCGCGCGCGCCCGCGCCGACTTGCTCCGCGCCCGGCGACCCATCACTCCGCGAGGCCGTACAGCCGATCGCCCGCGTCGCCCAGGCCGGGCACGATGTAGCCGACCTCGTTCAACCGCTCATCAATCGAGGCCACGACCAGCGTGCAGGGCACCTCGAGGTCGGCGAGCAGGCCCTTCAGCTTCTCGATGCCCTCGGGCGCGGCGAGCAGGCAGATGCAGGTGATGTCGTCGGCACCGCGATCCACGAGGAACTGGACCGCTCCGCCCAGCGAGCCGCCAGTGGCGAGCATCGGGTCGAGCACGTAGCACTGGCGCCCGGACAAGTCCTTCGGCAGTCGCTCCGCGTAGGTCATCGGTTCGAGCGTCACCTCGTCGCGGATCATCCCGACGAAGCCGACCTCCGCCGTCGGCACCAACCGCAGCATGCCGTCGAGCATCCCGAGGCCGGCGCGCAGGATCGGCACCACCAGCGGCGCGGGCGAGGCGAGCTTCGTGCCCGTCGTCGGCGCGACCGGAGTCTCGATGTCGTGGTCTACGACGCGCACCCCGCGCGTCGCCTCGTAGGCCAGCAGCGTGACCAGTTCTTCGACAAGTCGGCGGAACACCGGCTGCTCCGTGTGCCGGTTACGCAGCAGCGTGAGCTTGTGATCGACGAGCGGATGGGTGACGACGGTTACTTCCACGAGTCCAACTCTCGCACACTGGTATGGCCCCGCGTGGGACAGCAGCTGCGATGTCTCCCCCGGCTGGTGTGTCGCGGCTTGTGACATGCAAGGATGGGGTTCGGCAATGCTGGTCGCCGCGTGGAAGGAGAGGGCCGTGGACGTGTTCGACGAGGACGCTGAGCCGTTCGACCTGAAGGACGACGCGGACTTCGATGACGACGACTACGAGGACGACCTCGAGGAGGCGACAGAGGACGACGTCGACCTGGTCGTCGCGCTGTATCGCGAGGACGGCAAGGCCACCGCAGTTCCCCTGGACTTCGATCTCGCCAACGATCTCGACGAACTGATCCGCCAGTTGGGCAGACTCCCCGGCGACTCAGGCGCCGACGGATGGGTATCCATCAACGGCGAGTTCTTCGTGCTGTGCCGCGTCCGGGGCCGCACCGTCGAGGTGCTGCTGTCCGACGCGACGGCGGCCAACGACTGGCCGATCGCCCGCGACGTGGTCGACTACCTGAACGCCGAGCTGCCTGACGAGGACGACGAACCGGCCCCGCTGGGTGACCTGGAGATGTACGCCGCCAGCGGCCTGCGGGCCTTCGAGCTGGAGGCCATCGCGACCGACTATGACGAGGAGTCCGACGTGCTGCTGGCCCAGATCGCCAAGCGGTTGAAGATGTCGGCGGAGTTCGAGCGCGCCGCGGAGTCGTTCGACGACTGACGCTCGGCGAGCGCGGAGGGTGCTCAGCCGGGGCGGGCGATGTCGCATTCTTGCGAGTTCATGCGCGAACAGTGCGGCATGCTGGGTCCATGCACACCGACCGAGACGCCTGCCTGCGTGCCATCGCCGCAAAGGACGCGCGCTTCGACGGGCTGTTCTTCACCGGCGTGACATCGACCGGCATCTACTGCCGGCCCTCCTGCCCCGCACGCACCCCGGCTCCCGGCAACGTCGAGTTCTACCCCACGGCCGCGGCCGCGCAACTCGCCGGGTTCCGGGCGTGCAAGCGCTGCGTCCCCGGCGCGTCGCCCGGGTCGCCCGCGTGGGACGTCCGCAGTGATGCCGTCGCGCGGGCGGTGCGGCTGATCGACGACGGCGTGGTCGACCGCGAGGGCGTCCCCGGCCTGGCCGCGCGACTGAGCTACTCGGTCCGCCAGGTCCAGCGGCTCCTGTCCGACGGCGCGGGCGCCGGACCCCTCGCGTTGGCACGAGCGCGGCGCGCGCAGTCGGCCCGGACCCTGATCGAGGCGACGGACCTACCGCTGTCGGACATCGCGTTCGCGGCCGGCTTCGACAGCATCCGCTCCTTCAACGACACCCTGCGCGCCGCCTACGCCGCGACCCCCACAGAGCTGCGGCAGCGCCGGCGGACCTCCCACCGCGAGGCCGCTGGAGCCCTCACCTTCGTCGACGTCACACTCGCGGCAAGGGAGCCGTTCTGCCCGTGCAACGTGTTCGGGCACCTCATCGCGACGAGGATCGACGGCGTGGAGGCCTTCGCCGACGGCGCCTACCACCGCACGCTGCGGCTCCCCAACGGTTGGGGCGTGGCATCGCTCTCGCCGGTGCCCCGCGGAGTCAGGGCGCGCGTCGGGCTCACGGACGTCTCCCAGCTCCCGACCGCCGTGTCCCGGCTCCGCCGCATGCTCGACCTCGACGCCGACCCCATCGCCGTCGACGCCCACCTCTCGCTTGACCCCGCCCTCGCACCGCTTGTCGCCGCCCATCCTGGACGACGGATTCCCCGGGGGGTCGACGGCGCGGAGACGGCGATAAAGATCGTGCTCGGCCAGCAGGTGTCGACGGCTGCGGCCCGCACGCACGGCGCCCGGTTGGTCGCCGCCATCGGCACGCCCGTCGACACCGGCATTCCCGGGCTGACCCACCTGTTCCCTGAGTCGTCGGCGATCGCAGCGGCGCCGGACGAGGTTTTCGCGTTTCCTCAGTCGCGGCGCGACACGCTGCGTCGGCTCGCCGCTGCACTCGCCGACGACGCCCTCGACCTCGGCCCCGGGGCCGATCGCGAGAAGGCAAGGGCCGACCTCCTCGCGCTGAAAGGCATCGGCCCGTGGACCGTCGAGATGGTCGCCATGCGCGCACTCGGCGATCCCGACGCCTTCCCGTCCACCGACCTCGGCGTGCTGCGCGCCGCGCCCGTGCTCGGCGTCGACGATCTCGCCACCCGCGCCGAGGCCTGGCGTCCCTGGCGCTCGTACGCCACCCAGCACCTGTGGGCGCTCACGCCCCACGCCGTCAACACCATCCCGGGTCTGCCCGGCTGTCAGGAGATCCCATGAAGCACAGCGTCCATCCCTCGCCCATCGGGCCGCTCACCGTCGTCGCGCACGACGACGCCCTCGTCGGCATCTACATGCAGAGCCACAAGCCCTTCCCCACCTACGATCTCGGTCCGCTCGTCGACGACGCCCTTCCCGCGGCCCTCGCGCAGCTGACCGAGTACTTCGAGGGCCGACGGCGCACGTTCGACCTTCCGCTCGCGCCGGTCGGCACGGCCTTCCAGCAAACGGTCTGGGAGTTGATCGCCGCCATTCCATTCGGGGAGACCCGCACGTACGGCGAACTCGCGACGGCGTTGGGCAAGCCGTCCGCCTCCCGCGCCGTCGGCACCGCGACGGGACGCAACCCGATCAGCATCATCGTGCCTTGTCATCGGGTGGTCGGCGCGACGGGTCGGCTGACGGGCTATGCGGGAGGGGTCGAGCGAAAAGCCTTCCTGCTCGACTTGGAGAGCGACCAAGACCACCTGAGCCCCCGGATGTCCGGGGGCTCAGGGTGCGCTGGCGGAGGTGGCGGGATTTGAACCCGCGATGGGGTTGAAGCCCCAAACCCGCTTAGCAGGCGGGCGCCATAGACCGTACTAGGCGACACCTCCAGTGCCGGACCAGCGTAGCCGAGCCGCGCGCGGCCCGGCAAACGGTCCCTCCGCTGCGCATAGACTGACCCCGGGGCAGGAAGGCAGAGTATGACCGACGAGCAGCAGCCGCGACGCGGCGCGGCCGACGACGTTTTCCGTCCGGGCGACGTTCCGGTGTACGACTACCGCCCCGCACATGCCCAGCCTCCCGTGCGCGCCCGACGCGTCCCCGGCGAGCCGAACCCTCGCTCGCTTCGCCGTTCGCTGCTGCTGACCCTCGCGTCGACGGTGCTCCCCGGTTCAGGCTTGCTCGGCGCGCCGCAGCGGGGGCTGAAGGTCCTCGGTGGCGTGACGGCGACGCTCGCCCTTGTCGCGCTCGGATACCTCGGCTTCAAAGCCGTCAAGGATCAGGCGGGGCTGGCCAAGCTCGCTGCCTCCGAGAGCTTCCTCGCCGTGGCAACCCCCACCCTCGCGCTCCTGGCGGTGCTGTGGGTGGCGTTGGTGCTTGTCACCCATCTGGCGACTCGTCCCCCGGCGCTAGCAGACGGCCGACGACTCGTCGCGGCCGTCGTCGTCGCCGCACTGTCGTTCGCCACAGCCGCACCGACGGCGCTCGCCGCCCGCTACACCCGCGACGCCTCCTTACTCCTCAACAACGTGCTCGCCGACTCGGGCACGGTCGTCGCGACCCGCCGCCCCACGCTCAACACGGAGGGTCCCGATCCCTGGGCCGGCATCCCGCGCGTCAACATCCTGCTGCTGGGTGCCGACGGCGACAAGTCCCGGGCAGAGAACGTGGCGAAGTACGGCATCCGCACCGACACCATCATGGTCGCCTCCATCGACACCGCTACGGGCGACCTCACGCTCATTCAGATCCCCCGCAACGTGCAGTACACGCCGTTCCCGGAGGGCACGGAGATGCATGAGGCGTTCCCGAACGGCTTCCGCGGCGAACCCGAGGGCGACTTCTTCGTCAACTCCATCTGGGAGCACGTAGAGGGCAGCCGCCCCGACCTGTTCGAGGGCAGCACCTACCGCGGCGCCGAGGCCCTGAAGCAGGGGGTCGAGGGCATCACGGGGCTGCCGATCGACTACTTCGTCATGCTGAACATCGACGGCATGAAAGCGCTGATCGACGCCATGGGCGGTGTCACGGTCAACGTCAACCGGCGGCTGGGCATCGGCGGCAACACCGACAGGAACATCCCACCCACCGAGTGGATATCGCCGGGCCCCAACCAACACCTGATGGGCCGTGAGGGCCTGTGGTACGGCCGCAGCCGCTGGGGCGTCGACGACTACGATCGCATGGCCCGCCAGTCGTGCCTGGTCAACGCCATCATCGACCAGGCCAACCCGCAGACGCTGTTGACGAGCTTCGAGCCCATCGCCGCCGCATCCGGCGACATGCTGACCACCGACATTCCCCGACAGGACCTGAGCGGCATCATCGACCTCGCCTTCCGCGTGAAGGACAGCGGTTCGGTGCGCCGTCTCGTCTTCACGAACGGCAACCACGGCTACGTCTGGGCCAACCCGGACTTCGACGCGATGCGGGAGGCGGTCGCGAAGGCGATCGCGCCGAAGCCCGCGAAGTCACCCAAGCCGACGAAGACGAAGGACCCTGAGACCACCACTCCGGCGACTTCGGCGTCGTCGGAGCCCGCGCAGGACGTCGCCGACGCCTGCGCCTACAACCCCGAAGAAGGCTAGGAGCTTGCTTCACGCCCGCGACTGGCGCAGGCGCGCCGTCGCGTCGGCGAGAACGTCGTCGACGAGCGCCCGGTCGCGGGCGGGGAAAAGCAGATGCGTGCGGCGCACGACGCCGTGGTAGATGGTGACGTGGCCGCCGTCCTCGGAGACGGTCAGCTTGGTGACGTCGAGCCACTTCCCACTCTGCTCGACATCCAGTCCGCGCACCGCGTAGCCGTCCTCGTCGAACACGAGCTGCACCGTGAGCCTGCTCATCGAGATGAACCCGGCGACGGTGAGCACCACGCCCGCGGCCAGGAACACCCCGCCGAGCACCGCAACGACCACGTGCCACTCCCACGCGAGGGCCCCGACCAGCAGGAGCGCCCCCAGGAGCGCGGAGATGGCGGCGATCACGAACGCGCGGACAGGAGGCTGGGGCTGGATCAGGTAGGTGCTCTGGGCCATACGCAGAGCCTACCCGTGCGGACTTCGCCAGTGACACCTCACACCGCTAGCATGGAAACGCACTGGCGAGGTCGCATAGTGGACTAGTGCAGCCGCCTTGAAAGCGGCCGAGGGGCAACTCTCCGTGGGTTCGAATCCCACCCTCGCCGCGACAGGCGTAGAGGGCACCCCTCGCCGCGACAGGCGTAGAGGGCACCCCTCGCCGCCATCCGGCCTTTGCCATGGAGTTTCGGCGCACAGGTGGCCGATCCGTGCGTGATCGAGCACAGGAAGCCGGATCATGAGCCAAAACTCCATGCTGCTACGCCCAACGCACAGGAAGGGACAAGCCCGGTGCCCCCACAGTCACCCCTCCCCCCTCGTCACGGGCTGCAGGCCGCCTGGGTGCGCACGCCGGACCGTGATCCCGCAGCTACGGCGCCCTGGGCCACGATGCGCGACTGGCTCGTGGAGAAGCTCGCGCCGACGCCCGAGGAGGTCGACGAGCTGCTGGCCGCCGGTCAGTTCGTCGACGACCGCGGCCGCCCCTTGACCGGGCGCGAGCCGTACCGGCCCCACACTTTCGTGTGGTTTCACCGGACGCTCCGCGAAGAGCCGGCCGTTCCCGGCGAGCTGACCGTCCTCCATCGCGACGATCGCGTCGTCGTGTTCGACAAGCCGCACTTCCTTGCGACGATTCCCCGCGGCAGGCACGTGGTGCAGAGCGCCGTCGTGAAGGCGCGCAAGGCGCTCGACCTGCCGGAGCTGTCCGCCGCGCACCGCCTCGACCGCGGCACCGCCGGCGTGCTGCTCATGACGACGGAGCGACGGTGGCGCGCGCCGTACCAGTCCGTGTTCGCCGACCGCGGGGCCACCAAGACCTACCGGGCCATCGCCCCCTTCGACGAGCGCCTCGTGCTTCCGCTCCGCGTGGAGTCGCACCTGGTCAAGCGCGTCGGCACGCTGCAGGTGGAGACCGTTGAGGCCCCACCCAACGCGTTCACCGACATCGACCTGATTGAGCACCGGGGCGACCTTGCGCTGTACGAGGTCCGCCCGCTGACCGGAAAGACGCATCAGATCCGGGCGCACTTCGATCAGCTCGGCATCCCACTGCTCGGCGACCCTCTGTACCCGGAGGTAACGGACACCGAGGTCGACGACTTCCGCACGCCCCTGCGCCTGCTCGCCTACCGACTGGAGTTCACCGACCCTGTCGACGGCGCCCCGCGCCGCTTCACCTCCGCGCGCGAGCTGGAGTGGTGACGAGTACCGTAGCCGCATGCGTGCTGTTCTTGTGGAAACCCCCGGCGGGCCGGAGGCCCTGACCATCGGAGAGGCGCCGCCGCCGAGACCCGCACCCGGCGAGGTGCTCGTCCGGACGGTCGCGTCCGGCGTCAATCGCGCGGACGTGCTGCAACGCCAGGGGCACTACCCGCCGCCGGCGGGGGTCACCGACATCATCGGGTTGGAGGCGTCGGGCATCGTCGAGGCTGTCGGCGAGGGCGTGGAGCGCTGGCAGGTGGGCGACGAGGTCGTCGCGCTGCTGGCCGGCGGCGGCTACGCAGAGCTGTTCGTCGCACCGGAGGGGCAGTTGATCCCGCTGCCCCCCGGCGTCGACCTGGTGTCGGCCGCGGGCGTGCTCGAGGTGGCTGCCACCGTCGTGTCGAACCTGCAGGTGGGCAGGCTGGCCGCAGGCGAGGTGTTCCTCGTGCACGGCGGCGCGGGAGGCATCGGCACCTTCGCCACTCAGTACGCGAAGGCGCTCGGCGCAACCGTCGCGGCGACGGCGGGAACCCGGCAGAAGCTCAAGCATTGCCTCGACCATGGCGCCGACTACGCCTTCGACTACCACGGCGAGTGGGTCGCGGAGCTGAAGTCGACGACCCGCGGCGCAGACCTGATCCTCGACATCATCGGCGCGAAGTACCTGGAGTCGAACGTGGCTGCGCTGCGCCGCGGAGGCCGCATCGTCGTCATCGGCCTGCAGGGCGGCGTGAAGGGCACGCTGAACCTCGGCCAGCTGCTTGCCAAGCAGGCGACGATCACCGCCACCTCGCTGCGGTTCCGCCCAGACGCGGAGAAGGCCGCGATCTGCGCCGCCGTCGAGCGCGACGTCTGGCCGATGCTCGCCGACGGGCGCATCCGCCTCTCCCCCGAGACCCGTGTCCCGTTCGCGGAGGTGCGGCGCGCGCACGAGCAGCTGATCGGCGGCGACAACGTCGGAAAGATCGTCCTGGTCCACTGACCGCGCCTTGAGCCGGGTTCCGTGCGAAGCGCCGGGCCCCGTGCCGAAAGGTAGACTCGGCACGCGCCGAGGAGAGGGAAGAGAAGTGAAGATTGCCGTCGTCGCGATGGGCAAGATCGGGCTGCCGCTGGCGGTCCAGTTCGCCGAGATGGGGCACGACGTCGTGGGCGTCGACGTGCAGCAGGGCGTGGTCGACACGATCAACGCCGCCGTCGAGCCGTTCCCCGGCGAGGCGCACCTTCAGGAGAAGCTGAGCACGCTCGTTCCCGCAGGCAGGCTCCGCGCCACCACCGACTACGCCGACGCCATCCCCGGCGCCGACGCGATCGTCATCGTCGTGCCGCTGTTCGTGGACGACGCGACCTGGCAGCCCGACTTCGGCTGGATGGAGTCCGCCACCCGCAGCCTCGCCGAACACCTCACCCCCGGAACGCTCGTCAGCTACGAGACGACCCTGCCCGTCGGCACCACCCGCACCCGCTGGAAGCCGATGATCGAGGAGGTCTCCGGCCTGGCCGAGGGCGAGGACTTCCACCTCGTCTTCTCCCCCGAACGCGTCCTCACCGGTCGCGTGTTCGAGGATCTGCGCAAGTACCCGAAGCTCGTCGGCGGCTTGACCCCGGAGGGGGCCCGCAGGGGCGTCGAGTTCTACGAGCAGGTGCTGACCTTCGACGAGCGTCCGGACCTTACGCAGGGCAACGGCGTCTGGGACCTGGGGTCGGCCGAGGCCGCCGAGATGGCGAAGCTCGCCGAGACCACCTACCGCGATGTCAACATCGGCCTTGCGAACCAGTTCGGACGGTTCGCCGCGGCCAACGGCATCGACGTCCACAAGGTCATCGAGGCCTCAAACTCGCAGCCGTACAGCCACATCCACCGCCCCGGCATCGCCGTCGGCGGCCACTGCATCCCCGTCTATCCGCGCCTTTACCTGTACACGGACCCGGACGCGACGATCGTGCGCACCGCGCGCGAGGCGAACATGACCATGCCGGAGTACGCCGTCGGCCTCGCCGAGGGCGCGTTGGGCGGCCTGGCGGGCAAGAGGGTCGTCGTGCTGGGCGCCTCGTATCGCGGGAGGGTCAAGGAGACCGCCTTCTCCGGCGTCTTCCCCACCGTCGACAGCCTCCGCTCTCGCGGCGCCGAGGTGTTCGTGCACGACCCGATGTTCACCGACGATGAGCTCGCCCGCTACGGCTTCGCCGCCTATCGCTTGGGCACCCCGGTGGATGCAGCGATCCTCCAGGCCGACCATCCCGAGTACCTCGCGCTGACCCCCGCCGACCTTCCCGGCCTCCGGGCGTTCGTCGACGGACGCGGGGTGCTCGACGCGTCACTCTGGCCCGACGTGACGTTCCTTCGCCTAGGCGCTGGGGCGTAGTCCCTTGTCACAGGCCATATCGCCGGGACGGGTCGCTCACATCTCCACGCTGCACCCGCCGCGCGACAACCGCATCTTCAACAAGGAGTGCGCTTCACTGGCCCGCGAGGGGATCGACCTGTGGTTCATCGGCGCGCAGGATGGCGACGGCGTGGACCAGGGCGTCCGCACCGTCGGCATCGGCAAGGCCAGCGGCGTGTTCCAGCGCCTCGTCACCGCGCAACTGAAGGCGTGGCGGGCGCTGAGCCGCGTGCAGCCGGATGTGGTGCACGTCCACGATCCGGAGCTCATCCCGATGGTGTGGCTGTGGAAGACGCTGCACCGCAAGGCGGCGATCTACGACGCGCACGAGGACCTCGTGGGGCAGATGGACGACAAGTCGTACATCCCTCGCCCCCTGCATCCGCTCGCGATGGCGTACGCGCGCCTGCTCGTCCGATGGGCCGACCGCGGGTTCGACGGCATCGTCACCTCGACCCCGCACATCCGCACGCTGTACCGGAACCCCAACGCCGCGGTGGTGCACAACTACCCCTACCTCCGCGATTACCCTCCCGCATCGAACTCCCCGGTACCCGGGCGGATCGTCTACGTCGGGCTGCTGTCACAGGGGCGGCAGGTCGACGTGATGATCGACGCCGTCACGCGTGTCCCTGGCGCTCAGCTCCTCGTCGCGGGGCCTGCGGACGCGGACATCGCGCCCCTGCTGGAGGGTGACGCGCAGATCGAGTATCTGGGCATGCTCCCCTCGACGGAGGTGCCGGGGGTCGTCGCGACCGGCTCCATCGGCCTGGTCTTCCTGAAGCCGCTGAACAACTACGTCGACTCCATCCCGACGAAGCTGTTCGAGTACCTGGCCGCCGGCATCCCCGCCGTCGTCAGCGACTTCCCCTGGCTACGCAAACTCCTCCACGGCCACGACTGCTGCGTCTTCGTCGACACGACGACGGCCGACGCCCCCGCCGAGGCCATCCGCGGCCTGCTCGCCGACCCTGCGTCCGCGGCCCAGATGGGCGCCCGCGGACGCCGCGCCATCGAGGACGAGTTCAACTTCGAGGCTGAGGTCCCCGCGCTCCTCGCCGTCACCCGGCGGGCGCTCGACCGCGTCTCCTCTCGTTAGGCCTCTTATCCGTCAACGACGACGACGCCGCGCAGCTCGGCCCCGCCGGCCTGGAGCGTCTCCGAAGCGGCGACGGCCTCGCGGGCGCGGTCGTCGCGGTGCACGGCCAGCAGCACCCGGTCCGCCTTCACCGCCGCGCGCAGGGCGTCGGCGCTGCCCAGCACCGACCGTGCGGCCACGACGGTCACAGCGTCAGCCGTCCGGGGCGTAAGGCCCTCGAGCGTATCCCGAGAGATCCCCGCGACTCGCTCCGCAAGGACCCCCGCCGGGGGGACGATGTCGGCGCCGTCGACGACCAACCGCACCTCGGCCCCGTCCTCGGCGTAGGCGTCGGCGAGCGCCAATGCGATCTCACGCGACGCCTCGTCGCGCGCCGCGCCGGCGACGACGACAAGGCGGGGCGCCTGACCAGACCGCCCTTCGACGACCGTCCTCAGCCACCGACCCGCCTCCGGGGCTCCGATGGTTCCGGGAAAGTCCCCGAGGATGCGATCGTCGATGACGTGCGCCAGCTCGGCCGCGCTGCCCGCGCGACCGCGGGCCAGGCTGACGAGGGCCGCGGCGGCGCAGCCGAGCACCAAGCCGAGTGCGAGGCCCAGCAGGAGGGTGCGCGAGGACGACGTCGTCGATGCCGCCGTCGGGAGTTGATCGAGGACCATCGCGCGCACCACGGGAGCGTTGGACTCCCGGTGCAACTGGTCGATCGCCTCGACGAGGGCAGTCGCCGCGCCGGTCACCAGCGCCTGGCTGCGCTCCGGCGACCCGGTCTCGACCCGAAGGCTCACCACCTGCTCGACGACGTTCACGACGAGGGTGCGGCCCAGTTCCTCCGGCGTCACGCTCTGTCCTGAGAGCTCAACCGCCCGTTCGAGCACCTGAGGCGTCCGCATCAGCGACTGGTAGACGGGGAGCTCGCCGCGCACGAACACCGCGACGCGCTCGGCAGACAGATCGTCGGCGACGTTCGTTCCGACGATCGTGACGTCCGTACGCGCGGAATAGCTGGTCGACGCCGACGCGATCCAGAGCGCTGCTCCCGCGACGACGACCGTGATGGCGACGACGAGCCACCACAGGCGCAACAGGATCCGGGGGAGATCGTTCAGGTGCATGGCTTTCCTCGGAAGGGTCGCGGGTGGGCTGCCGCCATCATAGGCGCGGTCACGCCGTCGGCCGAGGCGTCCTGGCCGCGCGGCGGATGAGCGCGAAGAGCAGCACGTAGACCACCGTCATGGCGGCCGAGTAGGTGATCAGGCTCACTGTCAGCGGCGCGCCGAGAGCGCCTGGGACGATCCAGGCGAGCGAGAGGAGGAGGAAGCGCGTGACGTCCCACGCCAGCAGAGAGCGGTGCGCATCCGTGATGTTCAGTAGCTGCGAGAACGGGGAGACGGCGAACTGGAGCCAGCTGCCGATGGCAAGGATCGCGATCACCTCGCCTGCGCCGTCGAAGTTCTTGCCGAGCAGGACCGGCGCCAACGGCCCTGCCAGCAGGAAAGCCGCGCCGCAGATGACCGCGCCGATCCCCGCGAGGCCCAAGACGGTGCGCCGCACCGTCGCGTACCAGGGAGCGCCCGCGCGGACGAGCGCACCGATCTCGCCGATGGCCGCGGCAGCGACGGCCTGGCTCACGACCGCGAGCGGGACCACGAGCACCCGCTGGGCCATCGTGTAGATGCCCGTGGCGGCGGTTGTGTAGAAGACGCTGACCAGCAGGATGCTCGCCTGGCCGGCCAGGGCGTTGACCAATGCGCTCGATCCCGCGACAAGGCCGAACCTGCGGTGGACGGCGGACAGTGCGTGCCAGGGCCGCAGCATCGGGCGGACGCCGCGCAGCATCGGGAGCCAGACCAGGCGGGCGGCCGCGAACCCGGCGAGCAGCGAACCCGCGCCCGCGGACAGAAGCCCGAAGCCGACCTGGAGGACGCTCATCCCCGCCGCCTGCTCCAGGTTCGCGACCGTAAGGCGACCATAGGCGCGGCGGCGGGTCAGCGTCGTCGCACCGATGAGTTGCAGCGACCCCATCACCACCATCAGTCCCACCGCCAGCCAGTAGGCCGACGCGCCCAGCCCGACGGCGACGCCCGCCGCGGCCGTCAGCCCGACACCCCACCACAGCGACAGCGACAGCCCCGCCCTGAGCAGCAACTTCGCCTCATCGTCGTCCGACACCCGTTGGCTGAGGACCTCCAGCCGCAGCGTCGACACGCCGATGAAGATCGAGGCGACGGCGATGACGACCGACGCAGCGCCGAAGATCTCCTTGGTGAAGATGCGGGCGAGGGCGAAGTTCAGCAGCCAGGCGACACCGTTGCCCGCGAGGGTGCCGACCATGATGGTCGACGTCGACCGCCGCATGTTGGCCGTCGGTGGCTGAGCCTCAGTCATAGCGCTCGTATACTACCCGGGTGTCAGCCGCGCGACCCGAACGCCAGTTGTGGCCGTGGAACCTCGCGGCTACGGTGGCCTACTCACTTACCCTGCTGATCGCCTACGCGCACCTCGTCGCACCGGTCTACTCGTATCTCGGCTACACCTGGGTCACCCCGAACTACGCGCTGTTAGGCCTTGCCGTCGCCGAGTTGGGCGCGCTGTCGCTGCTGCTGCCCGCGCGGCTGCGGAAGCCGTCGGACTTCATGCTCCTGATGATCTTCGCCACCGTCGTCGTGCCGGTGCTCACGATCGGCAACGTCATCGGGCTCCTCACGACAGCGCAGATCGCGCTGCTGTGCTTCTTCACAGGGGCCGCCTTCGCCGTCGCCACCCTGATGGCCCGCTGGGGCCACGGACACGTCACGGCGACCCTTCCCCACCTCCCCGCGCGGTGGTATTGGGCGGGAGTAGGGGCGTTCATCGCGGCGACGATCCTGATCCTCGTCGCCGTCGGCGGGGTCCGCCTGGAGTTCACGGGGCTGACCGAGGTCTACGACATCCGCGACGACTACAAGACGAGCCTGGCAGCGTTCCCGCCGCTGGCGTACATGGTTCCCGCCGCCTGCTACGTGGCCATCCCGCTCGTCATCATCCGGGGGCTGCATCGCCGTTCCTGGGTGCCGGTGGTCGTCGGCATCGCCTGTCAAGGGTTCATTTACCTGCAGACCGGCTTCAAGACCTTCCTCTTCGCCATCCCGGTACTGCTGGTGCTGACCGTTCTCATCCGTCGCACGATCCCGACGGCGCTGCTGCCCGCCGGCCTCGCGGCTGGGGTGGTCGGCGCGGGCATCCTCGACGTCGTGACGAACAGCGTCTGGTTCAGCTCGTTGTTCACGCGCCGCTTCCTCGCCACCCCCGGACAGTTGGCGGCCAACTACGTCGCGTTCTTCGACGAGCACCGCTTCGTGTTCCTGTCGGAGGGGCTGTTGCGCGGCCTCATCACGTACCCGTACGACATGCCGGTCCCGTTCGTGATCGGGCGCGAGATCCACGGTGTGACCACGAACTCGTCGAACGTCAACCTGTTCGGCGACGGCTTCGCCCAGGCGGGCTGGCCCGGCATGCTCATCGCGGGCGTCGCGTTCGGGGCGCTGCTGATCCTCGTCGACCTGGCCGCGAAGGGCCTCCCCGCATCGGTCGGGTTCATGCTGATGTTCCTGCCCTGCATCGTGCTGGGCAACGCGAGCATCCTCACCGCGATGCTGAGCCACGGCCTCGCCGCCGCGGTGCTCCTCCTCGCCCTCGCCCCTCGCGCAGGTTGGACCTCAGCCAGACAAGACCCCGAGGAACTCGGCGGCGAGCGCCGGGAGGGCGTGATGCTCGGTGACCCACGCGACCCCGACGGCGCCACGCCGCGCCCGTTCGTCCTCCGGTAACGTCACCGCCTCGCGGATGGCGCGGGCGATGTCGGCCGGATCCTCGGCATGAGCGGGAACGGCGCATCCGGCGTAGGCCAGCGGCGAGTGCTCGGAGTCGAAGGCATCTACCACCGGCACGCCGGTCAGCATGTAGTCGAAGATCTTGTTCGCCGACACCCCGTACTCGTACAGCGCGCCGCGCTTCGACCCGATGTACAGCGCGTCGCAGCGGGTCAGCGCGTCGTGCACCTCCGCCTTGGGCAGAGAGCCGAAGAACACGACGTCGGCGTCTGCCTCCTGCGCCTGGCGCTCCAGGTCCGCCCGGTAGAGGCCGTCGCCGATGAGGACGGCGGTGATCGGCTCGTCCCTCAGCAGGGCCATCGCGGCGATGAGGTCGTCCATGGCGTTCGCCGTCGTCATCCCGCCCGCGTAGCCGAGGACGCGGCGCCCGCGGGCTCGGAGGTCGTCGATCACCCGGACGAACGCGTCCGGGGCGGGCTCGGGCGTGGCGACGGCGTCGATCCCGTTCGGAATCGGGATCACGGGGGTGTCGACGCCGAGCGAGCGGACGTGCGGTTCGATGTTGGGAAGGATCGAGACGATCGCGTCGCTATGCGCGTACGCGGAGCGTTCCGCGGCGGCCATCGCGGCCATCAGCGGGTGGCGAGGCGAGTGCCCGCCGAGCTCGATGGGCGTCAGCGGCCATAGGTCGTGAACCTCGTGGACGAGCCGCGCGCCCGCGAGCTTGGCGAGGCGCTGCGCGAAGTAGGTGTCGAAGGGGTAGGTCGACGACGAGATCACGGCGTCGGGGCGCAGCTCGCGCGCGATCGCCTTCGCGGCGCGCATCCCGCCCCCCACGTAGTCGACCCAGCTGAGAATGCGGCCGGCGCCGTTGCCCTGGTATTCGCGGGTGCGCAGGAAGCGGAACTCGACGCCGTCGACGTCGTACGGACGGCCCGGCTCGGCGTCGGGGAAGTTGCGGACGCGGAGGTGGCTGTAGGTGCCCGCGACGATCGTGGTGTCGACCCCGAGCTTGGCCCACTCGACCGCCATCGCATGCGGGCGGAACTCCATGCCCGCCGTCGGCGACCCCGCGTAGTGATCCAGGTAACAGATGCGCATGGCTACTCCTCGGAGGTCGCGCGGGTAAGCGGGGCGGGCGGCCAGGTGGCGATGAGCGCGACGGCCGCCCACCACCAGACGGCGATGCCGAAGTTGCGCAGCAGGTACGTGTCGAAGAGGAACGCGACGAGGGTCGCCAGGAGCGCCGCAGCCACCGCCCAGCGGGCCGACGGCGTGCGCGCTCCGAAGGCGAGCAGCGCGACGGCGACGAGGACCGCGGCCAGCAGGATCGCCCCGACGACGCCGAGCTCGACCAGCGCCGCGAGCGGCGTCGAATGCGGCGTGCCGAGCACGGACCCCATGCTGGTCTCGTAGTGCTTCGGGTGCACCTTCATGGACTCGAAGAAGTGCCACGGCCACACCCCTCCCGGTCCGGTGCCGAAGACGACCGTCGCGGGGTCGGCGAGCCACAGCTTCAGCGAGACCTCGAGATTGGAGAGCCGCTGCGGGTCGGCGAGCGAGAGCACCCGGGACGCCCCGGGAATGAGCGGCGCGACGACCGCGACGACGCCCGCCCCGACGACCAGCGGCCACCACCGCCTCATCCCGATGCTCCCGGTCACCCTGCCCAGCAGCAAGAGGACGAGCCACACGCCCAGCGTGATGAGCGCGCCGCGCGACTGGGTCGCCACGATGCCAATAAGCGCACCTGCGACGAGCACCGCGCAGAACGCCTGGGTCCTGCGGTCAGCGGCGCGCAGGAGACACGCGACGCCGACGGCGGCGACGAGCAGCAGCATGACGTGCACGACGGCGGCGCCGCCCTGGCCGGTCGAGAAGCGGATGGAGCGGGTGGCGGCGGCGTGGATCGGCCACGCGGCGAACGCGCAGACGATCGCCGCGGCGGCCGCAACGGTCAGCACGCGGAGCCGGCGAGACCGCTCTGCGGCCAGCACCAGCCCGACACCCGCGACCATCGCCAACCATGCCGTGACCAGCGGCGCGACCAGGAACGGCGTCGGGACGTCCCAGTGCTCCTCGTTGATCTGCACGTGTGGATCCGGCCTGACGATGGCGGACACGACGGCGTAGAGGATCAGCGCCGTGAAGGCGAGCATCGCGACCCCCGCAGCCCGGTCCAGCTCGCGGCGTCGGCGCAGGAGCCACGGCACGGAAATCCCCGCAAGGAGGAGCAGGGCGACCGTCTCGTAGGTCAGCCACGTGATCCCGACCGCGGGGTAGACGAGCTTCACGATGGGCGTGCCGAGCGTCGCAAACTGAGCGACGGCGACGTACGGGACGACCAGCCAGGACACCCGGTTACCGAGCGTCCTGAACCTGTCCGTCTCCGGGGCCGCGCGCCGCGTCATTCACGCCTCGGGGCGCTGCAGCGTCACGCCGTCGAGGCCCGACGCCGCCTCCCGGCGGATGCGCTCGGCCGCGGCTGCCGCGTGCTGCTGCTGGGTGAGGGTGCCGATGGACTCGGGGTCGGAGCCGTCAACAGCGTCGAGCTCCGCAGGATCGAGCGGTGGAACCTCGACGCGGGAGACCAGCTCGTGGCTGGTCGAGGTGCGTTCCTCGTCGTCGCTGAACAGCACCTCGTGCATCTTCTCGCCCGCGCGGAGCCCGGTGAAGACGATGGCGATGTCCTTACCGGAGCGGGCGATGAGGCCCTTGGCAACGTCGAGGATCTTGACCGGTTCGCCCATGTCGAGGACGAGGACATCGGCGGGTTGGCCGATGGCGCCGGCCTGGATGGTGAGCTCGCACGCCTCCGGGATGGTCATGAAGTAACGCGTGATGTCAGGGTGCGTGACGGTGAGCGGGCCGCCGGCCTCGATCTGCGCGGTGAACGTGTGCAGCATCGAGCCGCGGGAGCCGAGCACGTTGCCGAACCGCACCGACAGCCAGGTGCGTCCCGTCCGCTTCGCGAAGTGGGCCGTCAGCTCCTCGGCGAGGCGCTTGGTCTTGCCGAGGACGCTGGTGGCGTCGGCGGCCTTGTCAGTGGAGATGTTCACGAAACGCTCGACGCCGTACTTCTCGGCGGCGCGCAGCACGTTGAGGGTGCCGAGCGTGTTGGTCTTCCACCCCTCGAGGGGGTACTGCTCGAGCATCGGCAGGTGCTTCAGTGCGGCCGCGTGGAACACGACGTCGGGACGATGCACGGCGAAGACCGCGTCGAGGGCGGGGGCGTCGCGGATATCGCAGAGCACCATGTTCGGGGTGTCGAGGAGGCCCTGCTTGTAAATCGACAGCTGCGTGCCGTGCAGGCCGGACTCGTCGCGGTCGAGCATGACGAGTTCCTTCGGCCCGAACCGGTGAACCTGACGCGCGATCTCCGAGCCGATCGACCCGCCCGCACCCGTGACCAGGACCACCTTGCCGGTGAGGTATCCGGAAATCTCACCGAGGTTCGTCGTGATCTGGGCGCGACCGAGCAGGTCGGTGACGTCGAGCCGGTGCAGGCTGCTGAGCTCGACACGGCCGCTGACCATCTCGCGCGTCGGCGGCATGACGAGCACGGTCAGGCCCGCCTCGTCGGCGACCCTCGAGATGTCGCGCATCAGGCCGCGGCCGGCGGTCGGAATGGCGACGATCACCGTGCGTACTCCCTTCGCCTGCGCCGCCGACGGCAGCCGGTCGAGGCCGCCGAGCACCTTCGTGCCGGAGAGGTGCAGGTTGCGCTTTGCGGGGTCGTCGTCGAGGTAGCCGACGATCTCGAAGGGGGCGTCGACGTCATAGTCCAGCAGTCGTCCGAGCTGCGCACCCGCGTTGCCCGCACCGTAGACGAGCACCGGCTCGGTGCCTTCCGTGTGCTGGTTGGCCCGCGTCAGCGCGCGGAACAGGAAGCGCCCGGCAGCCATGAGGACAAGCGCCGCCAGCGGGACGGTGAACGTTACGACGCGCGGGTACCCGGGCGTGGCGATCAACGCGGAGAGGACGCCGAGGACCAGCCCGATGCTGAGCGTGATCCCCGCGAGCTGCACCGACTCTTCGAACGACGCGATGGTGTGTCGCCCGCGGTAGAGCTTGGTGACGAACCCCACCACGACCTGCGCGACAATCGCGGCGACGGCGTACTGGAGGACGAAGTGTGCCTCCTCGCCCCGCAGATTGAAGCTGTATCGCGCGATGACGAGCGCCATCACCGCCATGGCCCAGCAGAGGCCGTCCCACAGGGCGAGCCCGACGCGCAGAAGACCCGCGCGGGTCGAAATGGCGGGCAAGGATCCTCCAGGGGTCGGCTCGTGGTTGACGTCGGAGATTCTATCCTCGCTGCCCGAACCGGGCCGACGGCGAGTCGGGCTGACTGCTGGTTGAGCCGACCACGAGTAAGCTCGCCCCCATGTCGTTCTTGCCGTTCGCCCGCCCGGACATCACCGAGGCCGAGATCGAGGCGGTGACCGAGGCCATGCGGTCCGGGTGGCTCACCACCGGCCCGAACGCCACGGCTTTCGAGCGCGAGTTCGCCGAGTTCTTAGGCGCGGATGCGCACGCGGTCGCCGTGAACTCCGCGACGGCGGGTCTCCACCTCGCCTTCGAGGCGCTCGGCGTCGGGCCCGGCGACGAGGTCCTCGTCCCCACTTGGACGTTCACCGCGACGGCGGAAGCCGTTCGCTACCTCGGCGGAGACCCCGTCCTCGTCGACGTCGACCCCGCCACCCTGTGCATCGACCTCGCCGACGCCGCGCGTAAGGTCACCGACCGCACCGTCGCCATCGCCCCCGTGCACTACGCCGGGCTCGCGGTGCCGGATGCGGCGTTGACCGCATTCGCCGCGCGGCATGGGCTCCACGTCGTCGAGGATGCGGCGCATGCGTTCCCGACGGTGAACGAGGGCACGCTCGTCGGCGCGCACGGGCACGCCGCCACCGTCTACTCGTTCTACGCGACCAAGACCATGACAACCGGTGAGGGCGGCATGGTCCTCACGCCGGACCCGGCGTTGGCCACCCGCATGCGGACGATGCGGCTGCACGGGATCGACCGCGACGTGTTCGACCGCTACTCGTCGACGCGGCCGTCGTGGCATTACGACGTCGTCGCCCCGGGATACAAGTACAACCTGACCGACACGGCCGCTGCCATGGGCCGGGTGCAGCTGAGGCGTACACCCGAGATGGTCGCGCGGCGGACGGCCATCGCCGAGCGCTTCGACGAGGCGTTCGCGGGCCTTCCCGTGACGCTGCCGGCGCACGCCCCCGCGGGCTCGACCCATGCCTGGCACCTCTACAACCTGCGGCTCACCGCCGACGCTCCCGTCCCTCGGGACCGTTTCATCGAGCTGATGTCGGAGGCCGGCATCGGCACGAGCGTCCACTTCATCCCGCTGCATCTGCAGCCCTTCTGGCGCGACACCTACCGCCACTCCCCCGCCGACTTCCCCGTGGCGTCGGCAGAATTCGAACGCTCGGTGAGCCTGCCCATCTTCTCCGCGATGACCGACGACGACGTGGCGCGTGTCATCGCCGGGGTCGGCTCGATCCTGGGCTGATATGGGCATCCCCTCTCGTCCTCGTCCCGGGTGTCCGGCAGCATGCTGAAGCGCGCGTTCGACGTCGTGAGTTCCGCCGTCGGGCTCGTGGTGCTTTCCCCGGTCTTCCTGGTCGTGGCGATCCTGATCGCCGCGCAAGACCGAGGCCCGGTGTTCTTTCGCCAGGAGCGAGTAGGTCGGTACGGTCGTCCCTTCCGGATCCACAAGTTCCGCACCATGCGGGTGGCGAACGCGGGTGCGCTGATCACCAGCGCGGACGACAACAGGATCACCCGCGTGGGCGCGTTCCTGCGCACGACGAAGCTCGACGAGCTCCCCCAGCTGATCGACGTGCTCGCCGGCGACATGTCCGTCGTCGGCCCGCGCCCCGAGGTGCCGAGGTACGTCGCGATGTGGGGCGACGACGCCCGCGCCGAGATCCTGAGCGTTCGCCCGGGCATCTCGGACCCCGCGGCGATCGCCTTCCGCAACGAACAGGACGAGTTAGCCGCGGCCGACGACCCGGAGCGCCACTATGTCGAGGTCATCCTGCCGCAGAAGGTCGCGATGTACCTCGACTACGTGCGCACCCGCACCTTCGTCGGCGATCTCCGCGTAATCCTGCGCACGTTCACGACCATCGCCCGCTCCTGAAGCCGTATCCGCCTTTCAACTATCCCGATGAAAGGTCCTGTGTATTGGCCTGATAGGCTCACCGGACCGCGGTGACGTCGCCGTGGAAAAACGCACGAATAGGTAGGGGATTCATGTCCGTGCAGACAAAGAAGCCATTCTTCTCGCGCGCCATCGTGGCGCTGCTCACCCTCGCGCTGGCCCTCACCGGCCTCGCCGCCCAGCCCGCGGCCGCTGCCGACACAGCCAAGGTCAGCGGAACGGGAGCCGGGGAATCCGACTCCTTCTTTCTCGACGACGGTATCTACGTCATCGACTTCGCGTACACCGGAGCCACCGACCTGGTAGACGTCTGGCTGATGAGCAGCGAGTACGGCGAGGTCGCGACGCTCGCGTACGACGACGCGGCTTCGGGCCACACGAAGCGGGTGTTCCTGGCTTTTGAGGGCGAGGAGCTCTGGCTCGATGTCGACGCCGAGCCCGCCGTCGAGTGGTCCGCCACCGTCGCGCCCGCTGCGGAGCCGACATCGCCGGTGAAGTCCTTCAGCGCGCAGGGCACGGGCCTCGACACCTCGGGCCTCTACCTGCTCGACAAGGGGACCTACACCTACACCGCCACCTATTCGGGCAACCACCTCGCTGATGGCTCACCGTTCGGCATCGGGCTGTTTGCGCTCGACCTGAACACCCCTCAGATCGTCGCCCTCGTCGACGAGGAGGAGTCCTCCGGCGGCACGAGGGCCGGGTCGTTCACCCTTGAGCAGGCGAGCTTGGTGTGGATCGATCCCTTCTTCATCTGGGGCCAGGCGTCCTGGAGCGTCGATGTGACGGTCCAGGTACCGAAGACGCTCACCGCGACACCGACGCCGAAGATCTCCGGCACCGCACAGGTCGGCAAGAAGCTCACCGCGAGTCCTGGAACGTGGAAGCCGTCGGGCGTGAAGCTCACCTACCAGTGGCTCCGCGACGGGAAGAAGATCAGCGGGGCGACGAGGTCGACGTACACGCTGAAGTCGGCCGACAAGGGCAAGAAGATCTCGGTCGCGGTCACCGGGAAGAAAACCGGCTACGTCACCGTGACCAAGACCTCCGCCAAGACGAAGGCGGTCAAGGCGGGCGCCCTCGCCGCGAAGACCCCGAAGATCTCCGGCACCGCCCAGGTCGGCAAGAAGCTCACCGCCAAGCCCGGCGCTTGGAAGCCCACTGGCCTGAAGTTCACCTACCAGTGGTACCGCGGCAGCTCGAAGATCAAGGGCGCCACGAAGTCGACGTACACGCTGAAGTCCGCCGACAAGGGCAAGAAGATCAAGGTCAAGGTCACCGGCAAGAAGAGCGGCTACACGACCGCGAGCAAGACTTCCAAGGCCACCTCGACGGTGAAGGGCGCACCCGCGAAGCCGAAGAAGGTCTCCGCGAGCGCGGCGCCGACGAGCGAGTGGAACTGCCCCGCGTCCCATCCGATCAAGGGCAACGCGAGCTCGATGATCTACCATGTCCCCGGCGGCGCGTACTACTCGCGCACGAAGCCCGAGGAGTGCTTCTCGACTCGTTCCGCTGCCGAGAAGGCCGGCTACCGCGCCTCCAAGCGTTGACGCGCCCACACCCGGGCGCCTTGCGGGGGTCACGCCCCCCGCTGGTTGAGCCGGACCCCCGCGCGAAGCGCCGGGTCCGTGGTCGTTACCAATGAACTGGCGCCCGGTTCGTGGACTCGGGGATACCCGGCAGTCTTTGGCCGACCCAGAGGATCCAGTTCTAGACAGACTAGACAGATCAGCTAGAATGTCGTCATGCCAGCAGATACGTGGCAGGTCCAGACGGCGAAGCAGCGCTTCAGCGAGGTGCTGCGCGCGGTCCAAGCCGGGGAGCCTCAGTTCATCACGAAACACGGTGAGCCCGTCGCGGTCATCGTCTCCATCGACGACTATCGAAAGACCCACTCCGAACGTCAGCCGTTCACGGAGTTCCTTATCGAGTCCCTCCGCGATCTCGATCTCCCGGAAGGGCTCCTCGAGATCCCTCCGCGCACGATTGACCGCGATCGCACTCTCGACCTGTTCGGCAGCGACGAATGACGGGCTTCCTGCTCGACACCAACGTCATTTCCGAGCTATCCCGGCCTGACCGCAACCCCACCGTCGTCGGCTGGGTGCAGGGTCTCCCTAATGCCTACCTCAGCGTGCTGACGCTAGGAGAGATCGAGCGGGGAGCATGGCTCTGCCGGAAGCGCGAGCCACGGTACTCCGCACGCCTGTCAACCTGGCTGGGCTCCGTCGAGTCCGCATACGCTGACGGGATACTGCCGATCGATAGGCGCGTGATGAGCTACTGGGCATCGATTCCCACCACGAGGACCTTGTCTACGATCGACAGCCTGCTCGCGGCCACCGCGCTCGCGCACGATCTCACCGTCGCCACGCGCAATGTTCGCGACTTCGACGGCACCGGCGTCCGGGTGGTCAACCCCTTCGAGGACCAAGAACCCACCTCGGCGCCGTGGCGCCGCAGCTTTCATGGAGTTTTGACGCAGAGTCGGCCCACTGGTGCCCGACAGGACACAGGAGGCCCAACTCGGCGTCAAACTCCACGGAACGTAACCAAAGCCGACCCGCGAGACGGGGTCGCACCTACTGTAGCCCCTCCTGAACACGTAGCCCGGTCGACAGCGCCCCAGACACGGGCAACTCTCGCAGCAAGGCCACGCGGTGATGCTAGAGTATGCGATAGTCTTTGCGAGAGTTGGTGAGAGAGTAGGTGCGAGAGTGTCGGACTCGAGTCTGAGCGGCATGGTTGAGCGACTCCAGCGGCTTGGGCTGGAGCCCACAGACATCGAGGTCAAGGCCGCCGTTGGCGGGTTGCCGAAGACGGTCGTGGAGACCTTGAGTGCGTTCGGCAATGGCGACGGTGGGACCCTGTTGCTTGGCCTCGACGAGGACGGATTCGTTCCTGCTGTCGGCTTCGATGCGTCGAAGATCCGAGACGCATTGGCTGACGCGTGCCATCGGAAGGTGACACCGCCTGTCCGGGCCTCCATTGAGGTCATCGACTTCCAGGGGGCGCAGGTTGTTCGTCTTGATGTGGAGGAGATCGATCCTGTCGACAAGCCGTGTTTCGTGACGGATCGTGGTGAGTACAACGGGTCCTTCATTCGCGGCGGCGACGGTGACCGGCGTCTGAGTCGGTACGAAGTCACCCAACTCTTGTCGAACCGCGGCCAGCCGCTCGACGATCAGGAGGCTGTGGCCGACGCCACGCTTGATGATCTCGACCCGCGTCTCGTCGAGCACGTGCTACGCCGCGCCGCGGAGCGGTCGCCCCGTGCCTTCGGCGATGTTGAGCCAGTCACGGCGCTAAAGCGTCTTGGCGCAGCGCGGGATGTTGATGGTGTCCCGCGTCCCACCCTTGCTGGGCTGCTGTGCCTGGGGATCTATCCTCAGCAGTTCTTTCCTCAGCTCTTCGCGTCCGTGGTCGTACTCCCCACCGTGCGCATGGGTGAGGTTGGCCCCGAGGGTGAGCGATTCCTCGAGAACGCCACGGTCGACGGGCCGATCTCATCAATCCTCCAGGACGTCGTCGCGATCCTGCGACGGAACATGAGCCGAGCGGCAATCGTCCGCGGTCTGGGTCGCGAAGACCGCTACGACTATCCCATCGAGGTTATCCGCGAGCTCGTCACCAACGCACTGATGCACCGCGACTACAGCCCTGAAAGCCGTGGAACGCAGGTCCAGATCGAGCTGTACCCAGACCGGTTCGTGGTCAAGAACACCGGCGGCCTCTTCGGCGGCGTCACGGTCGATCAACTGGGCGCTGGGCGGATCGAGTCGAAGT
This sequence comes from Tessaracoccus sp., assembly GCF_016714275.1. Taxonomy (GTDB): domain Bacteria; phylum Actinomycetota; class Actinomycetes; order Propionibacteriales; family Propionibacteriaceae; genus Arachnia. The sequence continues at coordinate 737,665 of NZ_JADJNP010000001.1, forward strand.
CGCGCAACGCGACGCTAGCGAAGCTGCTCGCAGATGTCCCGCTTCCCGATCGGCCGGGCGAAACCGTTGCCGAGAACCGGGGCTCCGGCCTCGTCTCCGCTGTGGTCGCCTTGCGCAAGGCGGGAATGTCACCTCCGGAGTTCGACGCGGAGCCCGGCCGACTCATGGTCACCGTGCCGCGCACCGCGCTGTTGGCGCCTGCGACGGTCGAATGGATCGCGCGACTAGGTCTCGTTGGCCTTACCGATGCGCAGCACCTCGCCCTGGCCATCATGCGAAGCTCCGGCCGAGCCAGCGTCGGCATGCTCCGCGCGTGGGGCGTCAGCGACACCGATGCCCGCCGTGCGGTCCGTGATCTCGTCGAGCGAGGGGTGTGCGTCCGGACCGGCGGAAAGCGCTACGCCAGCTACCGACTGATCGAGGAAGTCGATCGACGACAACCCCCCATCCAAGAGGAGGCGACCCCTCCTTCGGAGCAGGTGGGCGTCAGGGCCGACCTCGACATCATCGTCCAAGCCATCCACGCCGGGCACACCACGGCGCGCGGCTTAGCTGAGCACCTCGGCATGGGATATCACTCAGTCCTCAGACGCCTACGCGAACTCGAGGACCGGGACCTGGTTACGCCCACGCGGCCCAAGAGGAGTAGCAAACAGAGCTACCGCGTTGTCGGCGACCGGTCCTCATAAAAGGCCCTCATCGCCTCGTCTGGACCAACGCGGTTGATCGACCGCCACCGCACCGCTGGACGAGCGCGCGGGAGAACGACGTACTCCGCGGGACCGGTCTCAAAGACGCCTCGGCGCGCCTGAGACTCAAGAGAATCGCCAGAGTCTGGAACCCTCAGGTTCGCTAGGACCGCAGCCGACTCGCGCCATCCCCAATGAACCAACGATCAACGCTTCCCCAAGGGGTCAGGCGACCTTCTTGGTCGCGCTAGAGGTCTTGGTCACGGTCGTGTAGCCGCCAGCCTTGCCCGTAACCTTCACAGTGATCTTCTTGCCCTTCTGTGCCTTCTTCAGCATCAGCGTCGACGCCGTCGCACCGCCAATCTTGGCGCCGTCGGCGTACCACTGATAGGTCAGCTTCGTCGTCGCAGGCTTCCACGTTCCTGGCGCCGCGGTCAGCTTCTTGCCCACTGTGGCCGCGCCTGTGATGACCGGCACGGGAGTCGTCATGGGTGGCTTGGGCTGCACCGGACCTGAGGACGCCGACTCGCCGACAACCGGTCCCTGCTGGTCCGGCTCCTCGGCCCCTCCGAGGAGGAGATTGGGGGAAGGGGGGGGGGGGGGGGGGGGGTCCATGATCAACGCCGCTTGCAGCGCCTGGGCCGACGCCGTTGGGTCCTCGGTGACCGGCGCCAGCCCGGCCATGGCGCGGAAGAAGTTGATGGCCTGGAAAGTCGCCTTCTTCGAGGCTGCGCTCTGCGTCCCCACGGCCGCGGCAGGCTGTTCCTCGGGCGCGGTCGCGACACACCTGCTGACGTCGCCCGGTCCAGCCCGGCGATACCTGCCGGGTGGGCAACAGCTGGTTCAGGTATGCGGAGCGCACCGACTCCTTGTCGCCGGTGTCGATCCCCGAGTCGGCCCGCGCGTCCGACGCGAACGCAGCAACATATCAACGAACTGTACACCGGCAGACGGCGAAGAACAGGGGGCCTGCGGGTACTGCCCGATGGCTCGTCACCGGCGACGGATAGACTGTCCACCGACCCCCAAAGGAGACCATATGGCAGAGCATCGCATCCTCCCCTCAGCCGATCTCGACGACGGCGTCAGCATCGGCGACGGGTCCTCCATCTGGCACCTCGCGCAGGTGCGCGGCGGCGCGGACATCGGTGAGAACGTCATCGTCGGGCGCGGAGCCTACATCGGCAGCGGGGTCCACGTCGGGAACAACTGCAAGATCCAGAACTACGCCCTCGTCTACGAGCCCGCGCACCTCGAGGACGGAGTCTTCGTCGGGCCCGCGGCGGTGCTGACCAACGACACGTTCCCGCGGGCGATCAATCCCGACGGCACCCCGAAGAGCGCGCACGACTGGGAGCCGGTCGGGGTGACCCTTCGCGAAGGCTGCGCCATCGGCGCCCGCGCCGTGTGCGTCGCGCCGGTCACGGTCGGGCGCTGGGCGACAGTGGCTGCGGGCTCCGTCGTCACCAAGGACGTCCCCGACTTCGCTCTCGTTGCCGGTGTCCCTGCCCGCCGGATCAAGTGGGTGGGCCGGTCCGGCTTCCCGCTGGAGGCCACCGGCGACAACACGTTCACGGATCCGCACACGGGCGACCAGTTCGTCCAGGACGGCGAGACCCTCACTCTGATCAAGGAAGCCTGATGACTGAAGCCTTCATCCCGCCCGCCAAGCCGATCATCGGCGACGAGGAGCGCGAGGCCGTCGACCGCGTGCTGCGCTCCGGCATGATCGCCCAAGGCCCCGAGGTGGCCGCCTTCGAGACGGAGTTCTCTGCGCACTTCGGCCTCGACCGCGCCTGCGTCGCCGTGAACTCCGGGACCTCGGGCCTGCATCTCGGCCTGCTGTCCTCGGGCATCGGCGCAGGCGATGAGGTCATCGTGCCTTCTTTCACATTCGCCGCGACGGCAAATTCGGTCGCGCTGACCGGCGCCACCCCGGTCTTCGCCGACATCGCGCTCGACGACTTCACGCTCGACCCCGCCTCCGTCGAGGCCGCGATCACCGAGCGCACGAAGGCGATCATGCCGGTCCACCTGTACGGGCACCCGGCGAAGATGGACCAGTTGCAGGCCATCGCCGACAGGCACGGCCTGCTGTTGTTCGAGGACGCCGCACAGGCGCACGGCGCCTCGCTGCACGGCATCCCCGTCGGCGCGTTCGGCACCTTCGCCATGTTCTCGCTGTACCCCACCAAGAACATGACCTCCGGGGAGGGCGGCATGGTGTCGGCGGCCAACGCCGAAATCGAGCGGAACCTGCGCCTCTACCGCAACCAGGGCATGCTGCAGCAGTACCACAACGAGGTCGTCGGCCTGAACAACAGGATGACCGACATCCACGCCGCGATCGGCCGCGTGCAGCTGACGAAGGTCGGCGCGTGGACCAAGACTCGTCAGGACAACGCCGCGTTCCTGTCCGCGAACCTCGCGGGCGTCACTCCCCCGGCCGTGGCCGACGGCGCGGTCCACGTGTACCACCAGTACACGATCCGCGTGACTGACGACCGCGACGGATTCGCGAAGGCGCTGAAGGATGAGTACAACGTCGGCTCCGGCATGTTCTATCCCGTGCCGAACCATCGTCTGAAGCCGTTCCAGGTCGATGTGCACCTGGAGGGCACCGAGCGGGCCGCCCTCGAATGCCTCTCGCTGCCGGTGCACCCGTCGCTGTCGCAGGGCGAGCTGGAGCGCATCGTCTCCGCCGTGAACGCTGTCGCCCAGGCCGGTGCCTGATGGGGAACCTCCGCGCGGGCCTGATCGGGCTGGGCATGATGGGCCGCCACCACGCCCGTAACCTCCGGGCTGTCGACGGCGTGGACCTTGTCGCCGTCGCCGACGCGGCGGGCGACCCGCATGGCCTGGCCGACGGCTTGCCGGTGCTCGCGAGCGTCGACGAGTTGATCGCGCAGGGTCTCGACTACGTCGTCGTCGCCGCTCCCACCATGTTCCACGAGGAGATCGGCCTCGCGCTCGCCGACGCCGGTGTGCACGCGCTGATCGAGAAGCCACTCGCGAAGACCACCGAGGGCGCCCGCGCCCTCGCCAGGGCCTTCGCCGACAAGGGGCTCGTCGGGGCCGTCGGACACATCGAGCGGTACAACCCGGCGCTGCAGTCGCTGCGGAAGCGGCTCGAGGCCGGCGAGCTGGGCGACATCTACCAGATCTGCACCCGCCGCCAAGGCCCGTTCCCTGCCCGGATCGCCGACGTCGGCGTGATCAAGGACCTCGCCAGCCACGACGTCGACCTCACGGCGTGGGTGACGCAGCGCGACTACGAGCTCGTCGCCGCGCGCACCATGTTCAAGGCCGGGCGCGAGTACGAGGACATGGTCTCGGCGACCTGTCAGCTCAGTGGCGGCCTGATGAGCAACCACCTCGTCAACTGGCTCACCCCGGCGAAGGAGCGCCTGACGATCGTGACCGGCGAGAAGGGCATGTTCGTTGCCGACACCCTCACCGCAGATCTCACCTTCCACGCCAACGGGACCGTCATCACCACGTGGGACGACATCGCGCAGTTCCGCGGGGTCTCCGAGGGCGACGTCACGCGCTTCGCCATCGCGAAACCCGAGCCGCTGCGCATCGAGCACCAGAACTTCCGCGACGCCGTGCTCGGCCGTCCGGCCGACATCGTGACCCTCGCGCAGGGCGCCCGTGTCGTGGAGGTCTGCGAGGCGATGATCGAGTCGGCCGCGACCAACCGGTTCGTCGCGATCGGCTGAGAGCTACCGGGCGCGAGGCGCCTCCAACATGTCTACCCGAGCGGGATTCTGCTCACGCCTGCGACCTCGATGTGAATCCGCACCCGACTCAGCGCTACGATCGTTTGTTAACCGAACGTTCACACAAACGTGGTCGCAATGCGGAGGGGAGCCACCCACGGGTGGCGCAACGACAAGGGAAACAACGACGTGCCAGCAAGCAAGACGGTGTATATAGCGATTTCATCCGACATCCTGCACAAGGGGCACCTGAAGATCATCGACGTCGGGGCCGAGTTGGGCGACGTGACCGTCGGGCTCCTCACGGACGAGAGCATCGCGACCTACAAGCGGCTCCCGGTGGTGGACTGGGAGTCGCGGAAGGCGCTCGCCGAGAGCCTCGGGAAGGTGAAGAACGTCGTCGCACAGGAGTCGCTGTCGTATGCCGACAACCTGCGCGCGCTGAAGCCCGACTACGTCGTCCACGGCGATGACTGGCGTTCCGGCATCCAGGCGATGGCCCGCGACGAGGTCATCAAGGTCCTGGCCGAGTACGGCGGCGAGCTCGTCGAGGTCCCCTACACCGAGGGTGTCTCCGGCTCGGACATCGATCACGCGATGCGCCCGATCATCAACACCACGGAGTTGCGTCGTGGCAAGCTCCGTCGCCTCCTGGCGCTGCGCCCGTACATCCGCGCGATGGAGGTGTCCAACGGGCTCAGCGCGCTGATCGTCGAAAACGTGCAGTCGTTCGACCCGAAGACGATGAGCGTGCGCGAGTACGACGCGTTCTGGGTGAGCAGCCTCTGCGACTCCTCGTTCAAGGGCAAGCCCGACATCGAGCTCGTCGACTGGTCCAGCCGCATGGAGACCATCGACGAGATCATGGAGGTCTCCACCAAGCCGATCATCGTCGACGGCGACACCGGCGGCCGCATCGAGCACTTCAAGTACACCGTTAAGACCCTCGAGCGCGCGGGCGTCTCCGCCGTCATCATCGAGGACAAGACCGGCCTGAAGCAGAACTCGCTGTTCGGCACCGACGCGGTGCAGGTCCTCGACGATCCGCAGGCCTTCGCCGAGAAGATCAACGCCGGCAAGCAGGCCCAAGTGACGCGCGACTTCATGATCATCGCCCGCCTGGAGAGCCTCATCGCCGGGGCGGGGATCGACGACGCCATCGAGCGCGCCAAGATCTACATCGAGGCCGGCGCCGACGGCATCATGATCCACTCGCGGCACAAGGACGGCGAGGAGATCCGCGAGTTCATGCGCCGCTTCCGCGAGTACAGCACCGACGTCCCGGTCGTGATGGTGCCGACGTCGTACAACCACCTCTACGAGGAGGAGCTGCACGAGATCGGCGCCAACGTCATCATCCACGCTAACCACCTGCTGCGCAGCGCCTACCCGGCGATGCTGCGCACCGCCCAGAAGATCCTGGATGCGGGCCGCAGCAAGGAGGTCGACGATGAGATCATGTCGATCAAGGAAGTCCTGAGGTTGATCCCCGAATGAGCGTCATCGATACCACCGCCTTCTACGACCACCTGGTCGGCCAGGGCGTCGAGCTGTTCACCGGAGTGCCCGACTCGCTGCTGCAGGACCTGTGCGCCTGCATCTACGACCGCACGCCTCGCGAGGCGAACATCGTCGCCGCGAACGAGGGCAACGCCGTCGGGCTTGCCTGCGGCTACCACGTGGCCACGGGCAAGTACGCGGCGGTGTACCTCCAGAACTCCGGTCTGGGCAACATCGTCAATCCGGTGCTCTCGCTCGCTCACTCCGAGGTCTATGGAATCCCGATGCTGCTGATCATCGGCTGGCGGGGCGAGCCCGGCGTGAAGGACGAGCCGCAGCACGTCGCGCAGGGTCGCCTGACCACGGCGATGCTGGACGCGATGGAGGTGCCGTACCAGGTCGTCGACCCGGATCGCTGGCAGACGCAGATCGACGACGCGCTGGCCACCATGCGCGAGGCCAACGCCCCCGTCGCGCTGCTCGTCCGCAAGGGCACCTTCAGCACCTACCCCTTCGCGACGCCCAGCAAGCCCGGCCTGACGCTCACCCGTGAGGCGGCCCTCGCCGCGGTGCTTGAGGCCATCGGCCCCGATGCCTTCGTGGTGTCGACCACCGGCAAGACCTCCCGCGAGGTGTTCGAGCTGCGTGAAGGTCGCAGCGAGGGCCACGCGCGCGACTTCCTCACCGTCGGCGGCATGGGGCATAGTTCCTCGATCGCCATGGGCGCCTGCCTCGGCACCGAGGATCTCGTCTACTGCGTCGACGGCGACGGCGGCTTCCTCATGCACATGGGGTCGGCTCCGGTCATCGCGCAGCGCGCCCGCGACAACTACCGCTACATCCTGATCAACAACGGCGCGCACGAGTCGGTCGGCGGGCAGCCGACCGTCGCGTTCGACATCGACATCCCCGCGATCCTGAAGGGCTCGGGCTTCGAGCACGTCGAGCTGGTCACCGACGGCGCGGACATCGCCGACGCTGTGGCACGGGTCACGGCCCGGCCGCGGTCCGCGCTCATCGTCGAGACGGTCCAGGGATCGCGGCCGGACCTCGGGCGGCCCACGGTTTCGCCGTCGGCCAACAAGGTCGACATGATCGCGGAGTTCGAGGGGACTCGCCGTTGAAAGCTCTGATCTTCAACTCCGGTGTGGGCAACCGCATGGGGGACTTCACGCGTGACAACCACAAGTCGATGGCCGTGCTCTCCGATGGCGAGACCATCTTCGGGCGCCAGCTGCGGCTTCTCGCCGCGGTCGGCATCACCCAGATCGTCGTGACGACGGGGCCGCACGTGGAGCAGCTCCGCGGCGTGGCCGCCGGCTTCCCCGGGCTGGACGTGTCGTTCGTCGCCAACGACGTCTACGACACGACCAACTACATCTATTCGATGTACCTGGCGCGCGATCTCCTCGACGACGACATCCTCATGCTGCACGGCGACCTGGTCTTCGACCGCGGCGCGCTCCCCGCGATCCTCGCGGACCCGCGGCACTCGCTGGGTGCCGTGAACGCGTCACTGCCGCAGCCGGACAAGGACTTCAAGGCCCGCATCGACGTCGACCTCATCACCGAGGTCTCCGTGAAGATCCACGACGCCGACTGCGTCGCCTTCCAGCCGTTGTACAAGCTGAGCAGGGCCGCCATCGGCGCCTGGCTCGGCCGCGTGAGCGACTTCGTGGAGGCGGGCACCACCGGCGTCTACGCGGAGAACGCGCTGAACGAGATCGTCCACGACGCCGACATCCGTGCCTGGTCTTACGCGGACCACTTCGTCAACGAGATCGACACGATTGAGGACTTGGCAGTGCACGCCGCGGCGCTGCGCCTGCGCGACTTCGACGACCAGCCGATCCTCGCCGCCCCGGGCTCCCTCGCGCGGCTCCCGGAGTTGCTGGCCGAGGCCCGGTCGGCCCGGCCGCTGGTCGTCGGCGGCCGGAGCTTCCAGTCGTCGCCGGTGAAGCAACTGCTCGACGACGCCGGCGTGGGCTACTCCCTCTTCTCCGGATATTCCCCCAACCCGAAGCTGCCGGAGGTGCTCGCCGGGCTCGCGGAGTTCCGCGGTCAGGGCTGCGACGCGATCGTCGCCGTCGGTGGAGGCAGCGCGATGGACGTAGCGAAGTGCATCAAGCTCCTCGCCGCCACCGACTCCGTGGAGTTCCCGGGGTTCGGCGCGCCGCTCGTGCGCAACATACCCCAGATCGCCATCCCGACGACGGCGGGCACCGGGTCCGAGTCGACCCACTTCGCCGTCGTCTACATCGAAGGCGAGAAACACTCGATCGCGCACGACGCCCTGCTGCCGGACTACGTCATCCTCGAGCCGGAACTGCTGCGCAGCCTGCCCGATTACCACAAGAAGGCCAGTCTGTTGGACGCACTCGCGCAGTGCGTCGAGTCCACCTGGGCCAAGGATGCGACACCGCAGAGCAAGGGCTACGCCCGCCGCGGCCTACAGCTGATCCTCGACAACTTCTTTCCCTACTTCCACAAGGGCATCGACTTCGACGTCGAGGTCACGCGCCGGATCCAGCTCGCCGCAAACTACAGCGGACGCGCGATCAATCTGACCAAGACGACGGCGCCCCACGCCATGAGCTACGGCCTCACGTCACACTACGGCCTCGCGCACGGCCACGCCGCCGCGCTCAGCCTCCGCGCAGTGTGGAGCTACTACGCCGCGGTCGCCGAGGACGGCGGCCCCGAGGCCGACGGCCTGCGGCAATCGCTCGCCGAACTGAACGACGTCTTCGGCGTTAAGTCCTCGAAGCAGGCCATCGGCAAGCTCGACGCCATCCTCGACACCCTGCACCTCGCCGACCCGATCGACGTCGACCAGCTCGTCGGCGGGGTCAACGCCGAGCGTCTGGGCAACAGCCCCGTCCCGATGACCCCGGCGGATCTTCGCCGGGCTTACGAGCACGCGTTGGGACTGCGTCGCAGCGCGACGCCGCGCCGGTACAGCCGCCGGGTGCCGGGCAGGTACGAGAAGATCGCCCATCGCGACCTGCCGGACCTGCAGGCGCACGAGTTGCAGATCCTCGCCCAATTCGACGAGTTCTGCACCGCCCACGATCTCAGGTACTACCTCAGCGAGGGCAGCATGCTGGGCGCCATCCGGCACGGCGGCTTCATCCCATGGGACGACGACATCGACGTGATGATGCCGCGCTCCGACTACCAGCGGCTGCTCAAGCTCGTCGCGCAGGGTGAGCTACCGCCCGCGCTGAACCTCGACAGCTTCGAGACGAACCCGAAGCACTGGGTGCTCGGATCGAAGATCCAGATGACGGAGCCGACGAGGTTCGTCCAGCCGCAGGTGGCGCACGTATCGATGGCGCCAGGCCCGCACATCGACATCTTCACCGTGGACCCGGTGGAGAAGCCGTTCGGCCGGAAGTTCCGGCTCCAGGCCTACCTCCTTCGGGGCCTGCGTCGCGGTCTTTTCATGAGCTCCGGCCGCTCCGCCCCGGGCTTCCGCAACAACCTCCTGGCGCGGACCCCGATCTTCCTGCTCACCAAGGTCGTTCCGACGGCGACGGTGCACAAGTGGATCGTGTACATGCTCTCGGAGTTCAACGCGAAGCCCACCTCCGCACACTGGGCCAACCTGTGCAGCTACTACGCGCTGAGCAGGCAGGTGTTCCCCAAGGAGTGGTTCGGCGAGGGTAGAAGGGTCCCCTTCGAAGGTCTGTCCATCCCTGTTCCGGACCGCGCCGAGGACATGCTCGCCAGCATCTACGGCCCCAACTACGGGGGTATTCCCGTCGTCGGGGACGGGCACCGTAAGCACGACTTCTACGTCGAGATCCTCTCGCCGTCCGCGCCGTCCGCAGCGTCCGCGCCGTCGGCACCGTCGGCCGACTAGCTCCGACTAGCTCTCGTACGGGGAGGCCTCGGGGTACTGCGCCTCGAGGAACTCCCGCATCATCCGCGCCTGGGTGGCGAGATCGATGTCGCGATACATCGTCCCGTTGAGGCAGTAGAACGCGGGCCGCTGCTTGGCGATCAACTTCAGGCGCGCCGGGAAGTCCCTGCGTCCGGTGTCGGCGTACACATACTCGAGCGCGGCCCCCGGCCACTCGACCCCGCGCCGCGTCGCCACCGCGTAGTACTGGGCCAACATGGAGGCCACCGAGTAGTCGGTGTGAGCTCTGAACCGCGAACCCCGCGTCTGGGCGAACACCTCGGGGTAGCGCTGCTCCATCTCCTCGAGCATGCTCCGAAGGAGGGGGTGGGCGACGTGCTTGGTCTTGTGGGTGGGTGTCATGCCGAACTCGCGCCGCATGAGCGTGACCGCGTTGTACGAGGCCCAATCCGTCGGAATCGCGTCGTCCGCCGGGCGGCCGGAAGTGACGAACGCCGACGGCGAGAACCGGCTCTTGATCATCCCTGCCTGCGTGTAGAAGTCATCGACCCTCATCTCCCGACCGAGGAACACGTCGTCGTTGAAGTACAGGAAGCGGTCCGCGAGGCCGGGGATGCGGTGCAGACAGGCCTCGATGGCGTGGGAGTTGAAGGTCGGCAGAACGGAGGGGTCCGGGAAGATATCCGAGTGCGGCACTACCCGGATGCGGTCCGTGTCCTGCGGCAGCCACGCGGGGCGCTGCCCGTTGGTCACTATGTGGATGTTGCGGACGAAGGGCGCGTACATCCAGACGGACCGGATCGAGTACCGCAGCTCGTCGCGGGCGAGGTAGCGCTCATCGTTCGCCGCCGAGGGCATGTCGAACTCGACCTCGCTGCTCCACCGCCGGCGCTCGCGCGCCCATTCGGCGTCGTCGGAGTCGACCCAGGTGTAGACGATGTCCACGGGCTCCTCCGCGGCCGGTCCTGCCAACGGGGCGACGTCGCCGTCGTCGGCGACTCCGAAGTCGCTCGACCAGTCGACCTTTTCGAGCCGGTGCCTGCGGGCCACGAGGCGGCCGTACCGCGGCTCAAGCAGGGCGATCTCCACCCCTCCTGTCCTGTCTGGCTTCCGGACGTCAGCGGGATGCCGGGCGCCGACGACGACGGACTCGCTGGCGGCGAAGTCCGAGAGCAGTAACTCCGCAGCGCCCTCCCGGGGCCGGTACTTCGCGCCGGCCCCCGTCCACACCACGAGCTCGGCGTCGGCCGGCAGCGCAATCCCCTTCACCGCGCGGTAGACGCGGTCCGCGTCGTCGGCACGCACGCCGAGGATCTGCGTGTAGGGGCTGCTCCAGCCGCGGTAGGCAATCCCGTGCGCATCGAACGCCGCTCGCACGAGGCGGTCAAGCTCGGCCCTGCGGACCCGCGGGACCACCGACAGCCGGCGGCCGTCGTCCGGGGCGCCGGACGCGTCGACTGCACTCGGCCCGGACCGCCGGAGCGCCCTCGCCGCGAGCCTGCGCGCCCGACTCTCGACCTTGGCGAGCAGCGTCCTTGGCGTGTCCTGCGCGATCGCGAAGCCGATGCGCTCTCGCACGCTGCGGCCCGCCTTGGCGCGTCGAACCTTGGCCTCTGCGCGCAGGCGTCGGTTCTCCGTGACGTAGCGCCGAAGGGTCTCGCGCACCTGAACGACGCCGAAGTCGGCCTGGTCGCCGCCGCGGGCGAGGTCCTCGATCGCGCGGGCGCACGCGACCCCCGAAGCACCGAGGTTGGTGAAGTAGCGATTCACGAATGCCGCGTAGAGGTCGTCGTCGGCCAAGGCGCCACGAGACCTCTCGTAGGCGCCGCCGACTGGGTCGCCCGGACGCCAGAACGCGGCGAGCTGCGCGAGGGAGTCGCGCGTCCTGTCGCCGTCGGAGAGCCGGAAGAGCGACTCGCTCGTCTCGTTGATCTCGTCGACGAGGAGGACCGGCTTCCTCAGCGCGAGCGCGTCGTAGATCGCGCCGGAGTAGTCGCTGACGATGCAGTCGTGCTGGGTGATGACCTCCGCGGGGTGGGCGTCCGGCAGAAAGACCCTGAGGCCGCGTTCCCCGGCCAGCTCGCGCATCTCGAAGTCGGCGTGATGTACCTTGACCGCGACCTCAGCGTCGAGGCCGGTGAGCGCGTTGAGCACGGAGACACGGTCGGAGAGGTCGCCGTAGGTCGGCATGTACAGGAGCTTCAGCCTCTGCGACGACGGCGCCGGGGGCGGCGGCATGCCGTGGTCGGGAACGTAGCCGTCGAAGAGTGGATTGCCGACGGCGACCGCGGTTGCGTAGCCAGAGACTAGGCGGGTCGAGTAATCGCCGTACATCAGGTTCAGGCTGGCCTGCGCGCGCCAGGGTCCGTACTGGTACGCCTCCTTCGCCAGGCTGTACTGCTGCGCGACGAGCAGGGACCTGCTGAAGAACTGGAGCGCGGCGACCGGCGTCTGGCACACGAGGACGTCGCATTCGCCGTCGATGGACGCCAGCCGGGAGCTCTCTATCCACGCGATGCGGCAGCCGGGAATCTGCGTCAAGATGTCGTCGCTCGACACGCTGAAGTCTTCGTCGCGTAGTTCGACGTAGACGGTGACCTCCGCGCTCAGGTGTGCGGCGATCGCGCGGTAGTGGAACAGCTGATACGGCGTGGTGAGGATGAAGCCGACGTTCACCATGAGAACAGTACCCGCGTCCGACGCCTCCAGACCTCCCCGCCCGAATAGGTGTCGGCGTCGACACCACTGGAAAAGTCTCCGTGTAGTCTTCGTTGCCACAGCCTCGACTCCACGAGCGGAGGAACCGTGACGCGAGTCATCACCTACGGAACGTTCGACCTGTTCCACGAGGGGCACCGTCGGCTCCTTGAGCGGGCCAGGTCACTCGGTGACTACCTCATCGTCGGCGTTACCACCGAGGGTTACGACGACACGCGCGGCAAGCTCAATGTCCGCGACTCGCTGGTGGAGCGGCTCCGCAAGGTCACCGAGTCCGGCCTCGCCGACGAGGTCATCGTCGAGGAGTACGAGGGGCAGAAGATCCGCGACATCCAGCGGTACAACATCGACGTCTTCGTCATCGGCTCGGACTGGGAGGGCAAGTTCGACTACCTCGCCGACTACTGCGAGGTCGTCTACCTAGACCGGACGAAGGGCGTGTCGAGCACGGAGTTGCGGCAGGCCGACGGGATCATCCGGCTCGGCGTCGTCGGCGCGGGCAGAATCGCCCGGCGCTTCGTGCGTGAGTCCCGCCATGTCTCGGGCGTCGATGCGGTCACGGTGTGGGCGCGTGACCCGGTCAAGCGGCGCGCGTTCGCCGACGCCTTCGAGCTGCCGGGAACCAGCGGCAGTTTCGAGGAACTCCTCTCCGAGGTCGACGCCGTCTACATCGCCAGCCCTCACGAGACGCACGTGCCGTATGCAAGGCAGGCGCTCGGCGCAGGCGTCCATGTGCTGTGTGAGAAGCCGATGGGCCTCCGCGCGGACGAGGTGGTCGAGCTCTACGATCTGGCCGACGAGAGGGGCCTCGTCCTCCTTGAGGCCCTCAAGACGGCGTTCGCACCGGGCTTCCAGCGGATGGTCGCCATCGCGCGGGGAGGGACGATCGGCAGCATCCGCTCGGTCGACGCCACCTTCACCAAGCTCATCCGCACCGGGCGCGAGGTCGACTCCCCCGTCGGCGGGGCCATCACCGAGCTGGCTTCCTACCCCCTTCTCGCCATCACGAAGCTCCTGGGCGACAACCCGGACGAGATCATCTGCCGCGCGTTCAAGCCCGAGGACAGCCTTGTCGAGCAGTTCGCGCGCATCGATCTCGCGTATCCGCACGCCATCGCCACCGCGAAGGTGGGTATCGGGGTGAAGTCGGAGGGTGACCTCGTGGTCGCAGGCACGCAGGGCTACCTCTACGTTCCCTCGCCGTGGTGGCTTACCGAGTACTTCGAGACCCGGTTCGAGGATCCCCGCGAGAACCGCAAGTACTACTACAAGTACGACGGCGACGGCCTGCGTTACGAGCTGGCCGAGTTCATGATCATGATCCGCGACCGGGCGGCGGAGTCGTTCAAACTCCGGCGCGGCGAGTCTGTCGCGCTGGCCCGCATCATCGAGCAGGCACGCGCCAACCCGTGTGTCTTCGGCCTGGAGCACGGTGGGGCCTAACGATGCCGAACTCCTGTGGACCGACGCACTGTAGTATCCCGTAAATGCCTCACGCGAGCCCACTTTTCAGCGTCATCTCGGCGCTCTACAACGTCGCTCCCTACCTGAGGCAATTCCTCGAGTCCTTCGCCGCGCAGAGCCTCGAACACAACCGGTTCGAGCTGGTGCTCGTGTCGGACGGCTCGCCCGACGACTCAGAGGCAATCATCGAGGACTTCGCCCGGACCAGCGATCTCCGCATCACGTTGCTGCGCAAGGAGAACGGTGGGCAGGGCTCGGCGAGGAACCTGGGGTTGGAGCACGCGAAGGGCGCGTGGATCACGTTCACCGACCCGGACGACTGGGTGAACCCGACGTATCTGGAGAGCGTCGCGCAGGCCCTTGGCGACCCCGAGCTCGCCAAGGCTCGGCTGTACATCGCCAAAATGGTGCGTTATCTCGAGGCCGACGACACCTACGACCTCAAGCACCCGCTCGCCTACCGGTTCGAGGCCAAGGACAAACTCGTGAACCTTGACCGCTTGCCCAAGTATTTCCACATGCATGCGGCCTCCGCCTTCTTTCGCAGGGACCTCGTCGAAGGATCGGCGCTGCGTTTCGACGTGCGCCTCCCCGTGTTCGAGGACGCCGCGTTCACGGCGCTCTACCTCCTGGCTTGCGACGGCGACCCCGTGGCCTACCTCTCGAACGCCGAGTACTACTACCGGGTGCGAGCGGCGGGCGACTCCTCGGTCCAGATCTCGAACCTCAAGGTCGAGAAGTACACCGTCGTGCCGCGCGCGGGGCACCGGGCCCTTGTCGACCACGCGATGCGGACGCTCGGCCGAGTGCCCGCATGGCTGCAGTTCCTGCTCTTTTACGACATCGCGTGGTACTTCCGCTCCGAGGCCTCCGACAACAAGCCGAGCTCGCGCCTCGACGACGAGATCTGCCGCCAGCTGGACGCGGACTTCGCTAACACTCTCGGCCACATCGCCGCCGATGTGATTCTCCAGTCGCTCTCTCCCAACCTATCGCCCGCGATGAAGCAGGGCATCATCGCGCGCTACTACGAAGACGTCGCGTTGCCACCCATGCTGCGCGTGGTGACGGTCGACCACACGCGCAACATCATGAAGCTCGTCGGCTTCACCAAGAACCCGCACCCGACGGTCACGGTGTCGAGGAACGGCGCGCGCCACACGCCAGCCATGATGTCGGTGGCGCCGGTCAGGGCCTTCGGGGAGACCCTCACTCATCAGTTGACCTTCTGGGTCCCGATCATGAGCAGCGCGGCCATCTCCGTCGACGGCGTCTTCCACGGGCTGGAACCCGCGGGCGGGCGGGTGCCGGGAGACGCGTCCAACGGGGCGGTGCGGGCGCTCGATCAGTACCGCACGACGCACCCCCGTCCGAGGGTGGCACCACCCGCTACGTTCACGGCAAAGGTGCTCCGGAGGTTGACCGGGGGCCGAGTCACCGAGTCCGACCTCGAGCTTCTGAGGAAGGGGTCGGTTCCCGCGGCGCTCCACGTCAGGTACCGCGACTGCTGGATCCTGATGGATCGCATCGGCCTCGCCAACGACAACGCCGAGCACCTCTACCGGCACATCATGAAGGCCCATCCGAAGACGAAGGCGTTCTTCGTGTTGTCGGGGGAGAGCCCCGATTGGAGTCGGCTGGAGGCCGAGGGGTTTCGGCTCATCGAACACAACAGCCCCGAGTTCTACATCGCTCTCACACAGGCCACGGCGCTGATCAGCTCGCATCTCGATGGGTTCATCACCGACCCGCTCCCCTGGGGGCTCCGCCGGTACCGCAACTGGAAGTTCGTCTTCCTACAGCACGGCATCACCTTGCACGACATGTCCACCTGGTTCAACTCCAAGGACATCTCCCTCATGGTCACGGCTTCCCGTCAGGAACACGCCGACATCGGCGGCCTCGGCTCGCCCTACACGGTCACCCCCTTGGAGGCGAGGCTGACCGGCATGCCTCGCCACGACCGCCTCCGGGACGCGGCGACTGCACCCAAGAACCGGGTCGTCGTCTCGCAGACGTGGCGCAGGTCCCTTGCCGAGTCCGAGCCGGGCCTCTCCGGGGCGTGGCGGGCGCGAGCCGACATCACCGGCTCCGCCTACTTCCAGTCCTTCAGCTCCCTCATCGAGCGGCTCAGCGCACCCGGCAGCCTTCCCGTGGGCATGGGAGTCGCGTTTCTTCCTCACCCGTCGATGAACGGCCTTGGAGAGGCCATGCAGGCCCTGCACCCCGGCATGGAGCTGCTCGCCTGGACGGACCTTCCCTTTTCAGATCTGGTATCTTCCGCGGCCGTCTGGGTCACCGACTACTCGTCGACCGCCTTCGACGCGGCATATGCGGGCGTCCCGGTCGCGTACCTGCAGTCCGACCGCGACGAGGTCTACGGCGGCGGCAGCCATATATATCAGCGGGGCTACTTCGACTACGAACGCGATGGCTTCGGCCCTGTCTCGGAGTCCCCGACTGTGCTCGCCGAGCACATCGGAAGGCTCGCGGTGGAAGGCATGGCGAACGAGCACAGGCGTCGCGTCGACGAGACCTTCCTTCCGAACGACGGCGAGAACTCGGAGCGGGTGTTCCGCGCGATCAACTCACTGTTCCAGGTGCAACCCGCTAGACGGATCCTGAAGCGGATCGACTAGCGGGTCGCCGCACGAACGACGCCTTTGCCGACAACCCTTCTCGGGCCCCGCATCCTGAGGCCCGACTTGAGTCGCAATCTCCTTCAACCGCCGTTCGAGGCGCTTCGTCTCCTTATCCTCCCTCCACGCGCGCCTAGAGGCCCAGATGAGCGCCGCCGCATCCGCGTCTGTGCCGAGAATCACCGAGACCAATGGCACGATGAACCTCTCCTTGTTCAGGACCCGCGCCGCTCCCTAACCACAGTCCACGCCACGCCACCGGCGCGCTGTTGAACTCAGGTTTGTTCATCTCCATGCGGTGGACGGCCGGTCGGCGCGCGGAGTGGTCCTCCCACGGGTCCGGTCCTTGAGCGGATCCCACGGTATGTTTCGGAACAAGAGTTCACCCGGCCCTGTAGGAGATGCGTTGACCCGAGTCATCACATACGGCACCTTCGACCTGTTCCACGAAGGGCATCGCAGGCGCCTCCGACGTGCCGAGGCGCCGCGGCGCTTCGGGCTCCGCGCGACGGAGGGACCGGATGCGCGATGACGAGGAAGGCAGCCGCGCGATGCCGTTGACCACCGTGACTGATCTCATTGACCGTTTCTGGCGGCGCGTCAGGAGCGCCCCGACCCAACGCCACGCAGAACCGTCGCCCACACCGCCTGCGCCGGAGACGAAACTGCTCCCGGTCGAGATTCTGGTCGACAACTTCCATGCCGTCACGAGCGCGCTGACCGCGGAGGGCATCGCGTCCTGGCTCATATCCGACGAGACGAGCATTCGAAGCATCGTCGGCATCATGGCTTCTGATCGGGCGGCATTCGGGCGATCTTTGGGACGGTTGGCAGACCGAGGCTATTGGGTGCGCCTTCCGGACAAGACAAGGCCTGAGGCCCCCCTATCGACGTTCGATCATTCCGAGCTGGTGAAGCTCAGCACCGTCTTCGTGCTCTTCAAGCGGTACACCGTGGCCGGCAGCGATCTTCTCATCCGCGGCGACTACAGCTGCGAGGTCGAGTTGTGGGAGAGCGAGACAGTGAACGGAGCTGAATACCTGATGGCTCCGCGCGAGAACCGGGCCGCTAGGCAGCTCGCCGCCGAGGGGTTCGACCTAGCCACAACAACCTGGCACGGCGTCGAGGCGCTGACACCAAGGGTGCTCCTAGATCGGATGATCGACGACGTGACGTTCCCGATCGATGTCGTCTACACCTGGGTAGACGGCAGCGACCCTCGCTGGCGCGAAAAGCGGGCGCGGGCTGAGGCCGAGGCGACCGGTCTCGAGTTCCACCCCGAGGCCACCATCGCCTCGCGATTCGCCGACCACGAGGAGCTGCGGTATTCGCTGCGCTCGCTGGAGTACTTCGCCCCATGGGTGCGCAAGATCTACCTGGTCACCGACGACCAGGTACCCGCCTGGATGGACACCACCAACCCGAAGATCCAGGTCGTCGACCACCGCGACATCTTCACTAACCCGGCGAACCTACCCACGTTCAACTCCAACGCGATCATCTCCTCGCTGCATCACATCGAGGGCCTGTCCGAGCACTACATCTTCATGAACGACGACGTATTCCTCGGGCGCTGGGTCACGCCTGACCGGTTCTTCACACCATCGGGCCTTGCCAAGGCCTTCGCCTCATACAACCGTCGCCCATTCGCCCCGGCACGGGTCGAGGACGAACCTCACCTGAACCTGACCCGAAACATCAGGCAGCTCCTCCGAGAGCGTTTCGGGATCACAGTCTCACGGGCCATCAAACACACCCCCCACCCTCAGTTGCGGTCGGTTCAGTACGAGATTGAGGATGCCTTCCGAGCCCGCTACGAGCAGACCTCGTCCCATCCATTCCGTCATCACGACGACATCGCGGCGGACCAACTCTTCCACTACTACGGTCAGATTACCGGTCAAGCGGTTGCCGGATCATCCCGATACGAGTACATCAACACGAAGGACAGCGGAGATCGTGGCCAGCTTCACGATCTCAACAAGAAACACAATCGCGACTTCTTCTGTTTGAACGATACCCCTCTACTGGATGTAGATCCGATGACCGACGAGGAGATCACGAAGTTCCTGACTGCGTACTTCCCGCTCCCCTCGTCCTTCGAGAAGGGGTAACGGCCTAGAGCTTTACCACCTTGCCGCCGCTCCTGGTGACGACACCCTTCTTCTTGCCGCCGGAGACCGAGTTTTTAACCGTCTCGAGCTTGCCCTTCGCGTGGACGAGAATGGCAATCTGCTTGTTGCTCTTCACGCTCATCTTCTCGACCACGGTGCCCTGGGTACCCGAGCCCGACAAGCGCAAACCGTTGGCCTTGTTCTTGCTCACGACGTTGTCGGCGCCCGACACCGCAATGCGCCCCTTGGACGTAACCGCGATGCCATCCCCCTGTGCGGAGGTCACCGAGTTGGACGCCTTCAGGGTGAGCTTGCCGCCGCCGGAGACGGAGATGTTGCTATTCCCGGAGCCCTTCACGGTGGTCCCGGTGAGCGTGGCCGCACCCTTCGACGGAACGGAGAGTCCGTACTTCTTCGAGGACTCGATGATGGAGCTCTTGAGCGTGATCTTGGTGCCCGAGTCGGTGGCGAGTACCCCGTTGTAGCCGTTCTTCGTGATCTTCGTCTTGGTCAGGCTGCCTTTGACGGAGCCCCGCGTGCCGACCCCGTGCCGGCCATTGGAGGCGATGCTGGACCCGGTCACCTTGATCGATGCCTTCTTGGTCAACGAGATGCCGCATACCTTGTTCCTCGACATGCTGGTCGAGGACACAGTCGCCTCCGAGGCATCGAGCGCCAGCCCGTGCCCCGTCTTCCCTGTGGTGCTGCCCGAGACGCCTTGGCCGTTGCCGTCGAGCGCGCTGCCGCTGACGGTCCCCGACGACTTCTTGGACAGCATCAGACCCGTCCTCTCGTTCGAGGTCGCCGTGAGGCGGACAGCGGTGACCTTCGTCTCCTGCATATAGACGCCGTCTCGCCCGTTGGCCGTGACTTTGACGTCCTCGACCTTGAGCGTCGAGCCGTTGTACCCGGCTATGCCGTTGTTGGCCGCGTTCTTGACGGTGAGGTCGGAGTAGTTGACATTGGCAGCGCTGGCGCTGAACACATTCGCCGAGCCGCGCTTGGCACCATCCCACACGCCGCCGTACACGCCACTGGTCACGTGGTCGAAGCGGAGCATGTGACTGTCAGACCCGCGCCAGGTCACGGTGGTGTTGGGTTGCGCGACCAGGTACACGTGGTTGGCGGGCCGAACGGCCTTCTTGACGGCGAAGCTGCCGACAGGCAACACAACGACTCGGGGCTTGCTCGAACTCGCCGCGGTCTTGGTCGCCGCGATGAGGTCAGTGGTGATGTCTGTCCTCGCGGCGAGCCTCACGACGCTGTACGTGCCGCCGATATCGAGCGCGTCGGCAGCCACGCTGAGGTCGGTGGAAGCGGCGGCATTCGCATCGGGGGCGGCGTATGTCGCGGTGAGCGCGGCGGTGAGGAGCGCGGCGCCGATCAGACGAAAGAGGGGCTTGGGGGAGCCGGTTCGCACGAGGTATCTCTCCAGGTCGGGTGTGATTGCGTGCCCCCCAGGGACGTTTGCCCGCGCAGAATCATACGTGAAGAGGTCCCTGGATCGAAAATCGGCCCCTGCTAGGTGGTCGGTGTCGAACAGCGCTTCCTCCGGCGAGGACGTGCCAGGCGGGATGAGATACGCCCCCCGATCTCGTAAGCATATTGGACACACTCGTCAAGGTATTGGCGGGTCGCAGATCGCCCGATCTGGTGCGCCGTAGCCGAGGAATGATTGTCCAGCACGCTCCTACGGAAGCGCGGAGAGATCCGTGGCATAGGAATGGGCCGGTGCGTTTTCCGCACCGGCCCACCTGATTGGCTCACCCGTAGACGATCACCTTGTCGCCGACGCGGACTTGGTCGAACAGCTTCCTGATCCCCGAGCGGTCGCGGATGTTCACGCAGCCGTGGGACGAGCCGTTGTAGCCACGGGCGGCGAAGTCCGCTGAGTAGTGCACGGCCTGACCGCCGGAGAAGAACATCGCGAACGGCATCGGCGTGTGGTAGATCGACGAGACGTGATCACGCGACTTCCAGTAGACCTTGAACGAGCCGTTGCGCGTGGGGTACTTCGTGACGTGGCCGAAGCGGGCGTCGAACGTCTTCTTGATCACGCCGTCAACCATCCACCGCATCTTCCGGTCCTTCTTCGAGATGCAGAGCGTCCGGCCGGTCAGGCACCGCGAATCGATGGTGCCGGCGACGCGGCTGACCTTGAACTTCGAGGACTTGCGCGCGGCGGTGCCGTCGTCGACGAGCACACGCCAGGTCGTGGTGCCAATGGCGTTCACGCCGTACGGCAACTCGATCTTGTAGGAGGTGCCCGTGTACTTCACCTTGACCTTGACGGTCTTCTTCGTGGTCCAATTTCCGTTCAGGTTGACCTGCG
Source organism: Tessaracoccus sp. (assembly GCF_016714275.1). Classification (GTDB taxonomy): domain Bacteria; phylum Actinomycetota; class Actinomycetes; order Propionibacteriales; family Propionibacteriaceae; genus Arachnia. The sequence continues at coordinate 758,708 of NZ_JADJNP010000001.1, forward strand.
CGCGGACCTTAACCTTGCCTTCGTAGCCGGTGATCTTGCCCTTGGCGTAGACCTTCGAGCCGATCTGCTTCGTCCGGTCTGCCTTTGCCGTGATGGCGCGCAGCGGGATGCGCTGCAGCTTGACCTTCGACGACGTCGCCTTCTGTGAACCGGAGGTCGCCGTCACCCGCCAGGTGCGCGTGCCGACCTTGTTCTTGGCGTAGGGCAACTCGACCTTGTACGCGTCGGCGCCCCTCCTGACGGTGACGGTCTTCTTCGTGCTCCACTTGCCGTCGACGTAGACCTGGGCCTTGACGGTGACCGCGTCGTCGAAGCCGGTCAGCTTGCCGCTCGCGGTGACCGTCGACCCCACCCGCTTAGGGGTGGCGGCCGTGATGCTCACCTTCTGAGCGAGGCGCTTGATCTTGAACGACGTGGAGGTCGCAGAGACGGCCGCGGTCTCACCGCTGGCGGGCACCGCGGCGACGACCTGCCACTCGGAGGTGCCGAGCGTCCCGGTCTTGTAGGTCAGCGGCAGCACAAACGCCGAGCCGGCCTCGGCCGCGGCGACGGTGGTTGCCGCGCCCTGGTCCTTCCATGCGCCGTCGACCTTCGCCTGGGCCTGCACGGTGACGTCGCCCGTCGCGTTCGTGACGGTGACCTTTCCCTTCGCGGCGACGGCGCTGTGCAGGTACGCCGACGACGGCGCGGTGGCCGACACCGCGATCTCTATTACTGGTGCCGTCTCAACTGGCGGCTCGCCCTCGTCGGCCACGGCCTTACCGACCGAACCCGAGGCGAGGAGCGCGCCGCTCACAGCGGCAATGACAATTTGGCGTAGCAGCTTCACGCGGCCAGTCCTTTGCGATGACATGGTGTCCCCCGATCGTCAAGAGATCCGCGGCCGGCCTGTCGGGCCGCCGTGTGGCTGCTCCTCGGCCGTCGGAATCTCAATCCCTTTTGGACTAATACGCTCGGTCGCGGTCGGGGGTTGCATACGATCGGCGCAACTTCAGCCTAACATCCGCACGCGTGCCCTCCTGCCGTCGGGGGGGTCGGCATCGACTAGCATGTCCGGGTGGCAAAAGTACTGACTTCCCTTCCCGTCGGCGAGCGTCTCGGCATCGCGTTCTCCGGCGGACTCGACACCTCCGTCGCCGTGGCGTGGATGCGCGAGGCCGGGGCCGTGCCCTGCACCTACACCGCCGACATCGGCCAGTACGACGAGCCGGACATCGCGTCCGTACCTGGTCGCGCCCTGCTCTACGGCGCCGAAATCTCGCGCCTGGTCGACTGCCGCGCACAGCTCGTCGATGAGGGCCTCTCGGCGCTGGCATGCGGCGCGTTCCACATCCGGTCCGCGGGCAAGGCCTACTTCAACACCACCCCCATCGGCCGCGCAGTCACCGGCACCATGCTCGTGCGTGCCATGGCGGAGGACGACGTGTTCATCTGGGGCGACGGCTCTACCTACAAGGGCAACGACATCGAGCGGTTCTACCGCTACGGCCTGATGGCCAACCCGCAGTTGCGGATCTACAAGCCCTGGCTGGACCAGGACTTCGTCACGCAGCTCGGCGGCCGCGACGAGATGAGCCAGTGGCTACTCGAGCGCGACCTTCCCTACCGCGACTCCAAGGAGAAGGCGTACTCGACGGACGCCAACATCTGGGGCGCGACCCACGAAGCCAAGACCCTCGAGGACCTGAACGTCTCCCTCGAGACCGTCGAGCCCATCATGGGTGTCAAGTACTGGGATTCCTCTGTCGACATCGCGACAGAGGACGTCACCGTCGGCTTCGACATGGGCCGCCCCATCTCGATCAACGGAGTCCGCTTCGACGACGCGGTCGCCCTCGTCATGGAGGCCAACGCGATCGGCGGGCGCCACGGCCTCGGCATGAGCGACCAGATCGAGAACCGCATCATCGAGGCGAAGTCGCGCGGCATCTACGAGGCTCCGGGCATGGCGCTGCTGTGGATCGCGTACGAGCGGCTGTTGTCGGCCATCCACAACGAGGACACCCTCGCGAACTATCGCTCCGAGGGCCTGCGCCTCGGCCGGCTGCTGTACGAGGGCCGCTGGATCGACCCGCAGTCGCTGATGCTGCGCGAGTCCATCCAGCGCTGGGTCGCCTCCGCGGTCACCGGCGAGGTCGACCTGCGACTGCGCCGCGGGGACGACTACACCATCCTGGACACGCGCGGTCCGAACCTGTCCTACTCCCCCGAGAAGCTCTCGATGGAGCGGGTCGAGGACGCGGCGTTCGGCCCCGTCGACCGCATCGGCCAGCTGACCATGCGCAACCTCGACATCGCCGACTCCCGCGCGAAGTTGGAGCTGTACGCCACCCAGGGCACGCTGCTCGCCGGCCAGGCGGACCTGATCGGCGCCATCGAGCAGGGCAGGTCCGCCGCGATCTCCGAGCTCGGCGCCGCGGCCCCGGACACCGACCTGGAGTCGGCTGCGCTGCGCTCAGCCATGGACTCGGGCACCGACTGATCGTGCGCCTCTCCACCGCGGCCCATCGCGGCCTCCGCGCCCGCGAAGCAGCGCAGGAGGCCGTGGGCCATGCGTGGACCCGGGCGCGCGACCGGCGCCTCGCTCCGCCGGATGCGGTGTGGACGACGCTCGGCGGGCGGGCACTCGCGGCCCGGCGGGTGACCTCGTTCGTCGGCAGCAAGGCGATCGACGCCACGCTCGCGGAGGTCACCGCCGCGTTGACGATGGCCGGCGTGATGCACGAGGTCGCGGCGACCTACCCACCGACGGTGGCCGTCCCCTCCGCGTCCTGGCCGGTGGTCATCGCCGCGTTGAAACCGCTCGATCTCCACGCCCAGCAGGCGAACGGTCCCACTCCCCTCACACGGCTCCGCCCCCAGCCGGGGGCCATCCGCGTCTTCCGGACGTGGGCGTCTCCCTCCGGCAGCTACCTGGCCGGCGCTGATGTCGGCATAGACCTCGTCCGCGGGGAGGCGCCGGCCTCGGTTCCCGCGCTCGGCGACATCGACGCCGTCTTCACCTGGGTCGACGGCGCGGACCCGGCCTGGCAGGACCGGAAGCGGCAGCGGCTGCAGACGTTGACCCATGAGTCGCTGCACGAGGCCGCCGCCAACGACGCCCGCTTCACCCAGATCGACGAGCTCCGCTACGCCCTCCGCGCCGTCGCCCGGTACGCGCCTTGGATCCGCCGCATCCACCTGGTCACCGACGGCCAGTCGCCGCGCTGGCTCGCGGACGAGTTCCCGCACGTGAGCCTCGTCCGTCACGAGGAGATCTTCTCCGACCCCACGGCCCTTCCAACCTTCAACTCGCATGCCATCGAGTCCCGGCTCCACCACATTCCGGGGCTCGCGGAGCGCTATCTGTACTTCAACGACGACTTCCTCCTCGGCCGCTACGCACAGCCGACCGACTACTTCACCACCGACGGCCGCCCGCGGGTCTTCCTCACGAAGGAGTCCGTCCCCGGCGGCGCGGCGACCCTCGAGGACCAGCCGGTCGTGGCCGCGGCGAAGAACAACGCGGAGGTCCTCGCCGCGACGACGGGCACGCGCGCGACGTTCAAGCTAAAGCATGCGCCGTACGCCACGCTGCGGTCGGTAGCGTGCGAGCTGGAGGCCCTGGCCGCGGAGCGGTTCAGGGAGACCCAGTGCTCACCGTTTCGCGCCCCGTCGGACCTCTCCGTGGCGTCGTCGCTGCTGGCCTACTACGCACTGGCGACGGGCCGCGCCGTGAAGGGCGAGATCAGCCACTTCTACGCCGACATCGCCTCCGAAGAGCTCACCTGGCGCCTGCCCCGCCTACTTGAGCACCGCGACGCCGCCGTCATCTGCCTGAACGCCACCTTCGACGTGCCCGCTGCGGCAGCACGTCGCGTCAGCGCCTGGGCGGGGCGCTACTTCCCCCTCCTCGCGACGTAGCTGATGCCTCCGCTGCTCCTGTATCGTTCCTACGAGCATCCCTGCGCTCCGACACGGGCCAGCCCCAGCTCGTCGGTCCGTAGTTTCTGCCCTCGCCCCCCGGACGAACATGCCGAGAGAGGTTGCCCCCAATGGCCACTCACCTGACCGTCACCGCGATCGAGTGGGAACGGGTCCATCTGACCATCCGCCTGCAGGTCACCTCCTACGGGACGGCGGCGGACGACGTCCCCTCCGTCGACCGTATCTTCATCCGCGACGTCACCCAGTGGCACGACGTCGAGTGGTCGGGCGAGGGCGACGACAGCTACGTCGTCCACATCAACATCTCGACCTTCCGGAACCGCACCTTCCTTCCCAGCGGCACGTGGAAGTTCCACGCTGTGCTGAGCAGCGGCGAGGAGATCGGCGCGACCTGCGACCTCGACGCCGTCGATGCCCTCGACGACTACACCCGCGTTTTCCTCTTCTCGGACAATAAGAAGGCCTACACCGTCTCGTTCGGCATCACGGAGAACGAGCTTGCTCCGTTGCTCGCCATGCGCTCGTACCTCTTCTCCCGGGGAGGGCCTGCGGCCAAGCCCTCGCTGCTGCGCCACCCGATCAAGCGCCTATGGAGGGAGGCGAAGGGCGTCACCTCCGGGGTCCGCAAGCGCAAGGTCGTCCGAATGATCTACGACGCGGAGCTGAAGGCCCATCAAATACGGCGGGCCATGCAGCGGTCAGGGGGCAATCCGCCCAGGCCGCGGATCCTTTTCGCGTCCGAGCAGCGCAATGGGCTGGAGGGCAACCTGCTCGCCGTCCGCGACCGGATGGTCGAGCGGGGCCTTCAGAAGGACTTCGACTTCCGGTACTCCTTCCGCACACCCCAGACCGCGGAGCGCAAGACGCTCATCGCGATGCTGAGGAAGCTGGCGCAGGCCGACATCGTCCTCCTCGACGACTACTTCGCCCCGCTCGACTGGCTGAGGCTCAACCCGGAGGCCAAGTACATTCAGCTGTGGCACGCGGGCAGCGGCTTCAAGAGCATCGGCTACAGCCGGTTCGGCAAGTTCGGCTCGCCTGCGCTCCGGAACGCCCACCGCCACTACACCTACTCGATCACCGGGTCGCGGCACCTCAAGCACGTGTACGCGGAGGCGTTCGGCATCGAGGAGGAGGCCGTCATCCCGACTGGACTGCCCCGGATCGACGCCTTCCTCGACCCCGCACGGCAGGCCGAGGCCACCGAGCGGGTCTACCGGAGGTTCCCGAACCTGAAGGGCAAGCGCGTCATCCTCTTCGCCCCGACCTTCCGAGGACGCGGGCTGAAGGACGCCAGCTACGACTACGGCCAGATCGACTTCGAGGAGCTGTACGACTTCTGCGGCGAGGACACCATCGTCGCGTTTCGGATGCACCACTTCATCCCCGGCCCCGTCCCGATCCCTGACTCGATGCGCGACCGTCTCGTCGACGTGTCGCACTACGCGGAGGGCAACGAGCTCCTCCTCGTCTCCGACATCCTCATCACCGACTACTCGTCGATCATCTATGAGTTCTCGCTCCTCAAGCGCCCCATGCTGTTCTTCGCCTACGACGAGCAGGTCTACTCCGCCGTACGCGGCTTCCACCGGCGCTACGCCGAGACCGCTCCTGGCAAGATCTGCCACACGTTCGGCGAGTTGCTCACGGCTCTCAGGGACGGCGACCACGAGACTTGGCGTGGCGACAAGTTCCGCGAGGAGAACTTCGACCACATCGACGCCCGCTCCTCAGACCGGGTCATCGACTGGTTGATCCTGGGCGAGCCGCCGCTAGAAGCCATCGCACCCGTCACGAGTCAGGGGTGATCATGACCACGAACGTCGCCGTCATCTTCGCCGGGGGAATGGGCACACGCATGAACAGCCACGCGTTACCCAAGCAGTTCCTCGAGATCCACGGCAAGCCGATCCTGGTCCACACACTCGAGAAGTTCGAGAACCACCCGGACATCGACGCAATCGCGCTGGCCACGCACCCCGACTGGCGGGCGATGACCGAGAAGCTGCTGCGGCGACACGAGATCACGAAGGCGCGCTGGGTCGTCAACGGCGGCGAGACAGGTCAGGAGTCGCGGCACAAGGCGCTGCGCGCGGTGGCGGCCGACGTCGACGATCCGAGCGACACCCTCGTCCTGCTGCACGACGGCGTCCGCCCCCTAATCAACGACGAGCTCATCTCCGCCAACATCGCAACGGCGACCGAGCGCGGCAACGCCATAACCTGCACCAAGTTCAACGAGACGGTCGCGGTCAGCTCCGACGACACCATCAGCGAGGTCATCCCCCGCGACCACATCTACGCAGCGCAGGCCCCGCAGACGTTCCACCTCGACGAGATCCTCGGCCTATACGACCTCGCCGTCGCCCAGGGAGAGCACGACTCGATCGACTCCTGCTCGCTCATGGAGGCGCACGGCCGGACGCTGTACCGCGTCGAGGGACCCCGGTCCAACATCAAGATCACCACGGCGGAGGACTTCTACGTGTGCCGCACCTACTTCGACGTCCTCGAGACGCGTCAGATCGCGGGCCTGTGATGGCGGTGGCGCTCACTCCCGTCATCGCCGAGGACGTCGCCGAGATCGTCGGCCGCGCCCTGCCCTGGGGCGAGCTTTCGGGTGCGACGGCGCTCGTCACCGGCGCCAACGGCATGCTCCCCTCCTACGCCGTTCACACGCTCCTGGGGCTCAACGACGCCCTCGGCGCCGGCATCCGGGTCGTCGGCCTGGTCCGCAACGAACAGAAGGCACGGCGCATCCTCGGGCCGGTCCTCGACCGCCCCGACTTCGACCTCCTCGCCACCGACGTGACGGCCCTCGACGCGTTCGACGGCCCGCTCGACCTCGTCATCCACGGCGCCAGCGCGGCCCGGCCCGCGCTGCACGCGGCCGATCCGGTGGCCACGATCAAGGCAAACCTTCTCGGCAGCTTCTCGCTGCTCGACCTCTGCGTCGCGAAGGGAACGGGGCGCTTCGTGCTGATGTCGTCGTCGGAGGTCTACGGGGCGCAACCCGCCGACGTGCGGCTGATCCCGGAGAACTCGTACGGCGGCTTCGACATCCTCGATCCGCGCGCCAGCTACTCCGAGGGCAAGCGCGCGGCGGAGACCATCGCGAGCGTCTACGCGCACCAGCACGGCATCGACGCCCGCATCGTGCGATTCGGCCACATCTACGGCCCCGGCATGGCGCTAGACGACGGCCGCGTCCAGGCCGACTTCGCCGCAAATGTCGTCCGCGGCGAGAACATCGTCCTGAACAGCGACGGCGCCGCGATGCGAACCTACACGTATGTCGCCGACGCAGTGGCCGGGATGTTCACCGCGCTGCTCATCGGAACGGAGCGCGTCTACAACGTCGCCGACGCGAACGGCATGGTCAGCATCCGCGAGCTCGCGCGGATGTTCGCGCAGGCACGGCCGGAGCGGAACCTGGAGCGGATCTTCGCCAACCCCGAGCACGCCGACGACCGCGCCTACAACAGAGCCAAGTACCTGGGTCTTGACAGCTCCGCCCTTGAGGCACTGGGGTGGAGCGCGCAGGTAGACCTGACCCGCGGCATCGACCGGATGCTGCGCAGTTACGAGAGTCGCTGAGCAGAGAGGGTAGCGACGTGCCGGCTACACCTGATCCCCTGCGGATCCTGCTGCTGACGAACCGGGATTGGGACAACGTCGGCGATCAGTTGATCGAAGCCTGCGCCATCTCCCTCATCGAGAGCGCGATGAAGAACCTCGGCTGGGAGCACGGCAGCTACCAGATAGACAGTCGCGACGCCGAGATCATCCCTCAGCGGTACCGAGAGACTGGGGACACAAGTCTTCTTGGACCTGCCCGAGCGGCGATCTCGAATGCAGACCTCATCGTCTTCGGCGGATCGCCATTGTTCAACTACGCCTACCAAGACTTCTACCTGCGCACGATCAAGACGCTGGAATTGGCCCAGGAGTATGGGGTTCCCGCCATCTTCTCAAGCATCGGCGTAGAGACCTTCAACGGAGAGGATCCCAAAGCCATCGCCCTCAAGGAGGCGCTCGCGCTCTCGGTGGTTCGTCAGATCACCACGCGCGACGACCTCGACTCGCTCAGGATGTTCACCGAAGGGACGGGCCTGCCCACCGCGCTCGTCGCCGATCCCGCCGTCTTCACCGACCTCGTCCTCGGTCCCGCCGCCGCCAGACCTGCAGAGCCACGGACCGAGAGACGCATCGGTCTCATGGTTACCCGAGCGGGCATCTTCAAGGACAACGGGCTCCCGTTCACCGCTAGACGGCAGCGCCGTTTCTGGCGCGACGTGGTTACCGAGCTCACAGCCCGTGGCTATGACTACCGGCTCTTCACCACCGGACACTTCGCCGACGAGACGCTGCTCGACCAGATGGTGAAGGAGGACGGCTTCCCGCTGCGCAAAGCCTGCATTGCCGTTAACTCGCCCGAGGAGCTACAGGCTCAACTCACTGCCTGCGACGGCGTCATCGCCTTCCGTCTCCACGCCTCCATCGCGGCCTTCGCCTACGGCATCCCGTGCATCGGGCTCTCCTGGAACCCCAAAGTCCCGTATTTCTACCAGTCCGTTGGACTTGCACACCGTGCTCTTCCGGTCGAGCGCTGGAGCGCCGACGAGGTTGTCCCTGCTCTTGAGACCGCCATGGCCGAAGGAGTTCACAAGGACATCGCCTTCCTCATGACCGTCTACGAGTCGCTGTTCTCGGGCATCAGGAGCGTCGTCGCTCCCGATAACGCCGTGGCACCCTACAGCCATGACCAGCTTCGCGCCGAGCTTCAGCGCTACCCCGGAACCACCCCGCAGGAGTACCGCGCCAAGGTCACCCGCAAGCTCCGACGGGCCTATGAGGCCTATCAGCGGCACGCCTTTGTACCTGCTCAACCGAGGTCAATCGGTAAGATGCCCGCGTGAGTTCCGATCAAAATGCCGCCGCCCCTCAGACCGTGCGCGCACCCGCACCGGGGAGCAAGGTCCGGGTTCTCCTGCTCACCAACAGGGACTCCGACAACGTCGGTGACCAGTTGATCGAGGCGTCCGCGATCTCACTGATCAAAGGCGTCATGAAGACCCTCGGGCTGCCACCGCGATCGTACGTCATCCGCAGCCGTGCGGCCGGAATCATCTCCAAGGCCTACCTGAAGAGCGGCAACCCCGCGCTGCTCAAGCCGGCCCGCGACGCCATCGCCAGCTCCGACGTCATCGTCTTCGGCGGGGCACCCTTGTTCAACTACTCCTACCAGATGTTCTACCTACGAACGATCCGCACGATCGAGTTGGCCCAGGAGTACGGCATCCCGGTCCTGTTCTCCAGCATCGGCGTAGAACCATTCGACGACACCAACCCCAAGTCCCTGCAACTCAAGAAGGCTCTCGAACTACCCGTCGTCCGGCAGATCACCACCCGAGACGACCTCGCCTCTGTGGAGAAGTACGTCGAGGGAACCGACATCGCCATCGCCCACGTGTCCGACCCAGCCGTCTTCGCCGACATCATCTTCGCCGCATCGCGACCGGCACCTTCCCAACCCATGACTGTTGGTGGGCGCCTCAGGCGCGCGATCCCGGCTCCCCTAGAGCGGGCCATCCGTCGCCTGCTCGGCAGACCCACTCCAACTAGAGGGTCCTCGGTCGCACCGGACTCGGGACGCCCGCAGTCCCCGAGAAAGAAGCAGATCGGTCTCGTGGTCACCCGCGCCGGGATCTTCAAAGACAACGGGATCAAGTTCACGCTCGCGGATCAGCGCTCATTTTGGAGGGATATTATCGCGGAGTTGACGGCCCGCGGCTATGACTACTCCTTGTTCACCACCGGACACTTCGCCGACGAAGCGGTCCTCGATCTGATGGTCAAATCAGACGGGATCCCGGCGGCCAAGGCGGCCGTCACTGTGAACTCGCCAGAAGAACTACACACCCAACTCAGCGCCTGCGACGGCATCATCGCCTTCCGCCTCCACGCCTCCATCGCAGCCTTCGCCTACGGCATCCCCTCCATAGGACTCTCCTGGAACTTCAAAGTCCCCTACTTCTACCAGTCCGTCGGCCACCACGACAGGGCCCTCGACCCCAGCCGCTGGACCGCCACCGACGTCATCCCAGCACTAGAAAAGGCCATGAAAGAAGGCGTAACAAAAGACGAAGCCTTCCTCATGAGTGTATACGACACCCTCTTCACCGGACTCAAAAGCATCATCACGCCGGACAGCAAGACCACGCCCTGGACCTACACCCAACTCCAAGCCCAACTCCCCCGCTACGAAGGAACCAGCGAGAAAGAATACCGCGAAAAAGTCACACGAAAGCTCCGCCGCACCTACGAGAACTACCGACGCGTCGCGTACAAGAGTTGAGATATGGAGCGCCACTCGCGCCTTGTTCTGCCAGTAGAGCGCGAAACGATTCCTGACCGGGATCGACCTCTGAGGGCGACTCGGTCCTCGTCACGTCGTGTTTCCGCAGCGTCACTTCTCGAACGATGAAGGCACTGGGAAGTAGCTCTTCAGGAAGCGATCGATCACGGCGTCCTCGATGGGCACGAGGCCCTCCCCGGGGGCGTCGTTGAGACAGAAGACATCTCGGTCTCGTGCCCGCTGCAGGAGATCGAGGCGCCTGATATCGGCGGAGTCCTGGATGTTGAAGTAGTTGTAGCGCAGGGAGGCCCGCACCGCTGAGCCCGTCATCTGCGCGTAGTAGTGGAACAGTTGATCCGCAACGATGTCGTCGTGGTGCCGGAACCGGTGCGACGTGGTTTCGGCGTATGCCGCCGCGAACTCCTCCTCCATCCGCTGGTGCACCGAGCGTAACTGCGGGTAGGGCGTGTGCTTGATCGCCCGCGAGACCGTGACGCCGAACCTCTCCTGGAGGAGCGCCCTGATGTTGCGCGACAGGTTGAAGTGCGGCCCCTCCTCGATGCGGGGTGAGCCGAATGGGCGGCGGTTGTTGGCCGGCGAAACCCGCGCATGCCCGAATGGCGTGAAGAACCGGTCCGGCGTGATCCACCGACCGATGAAAAAATCATCGTTCATGAAGATGTAGTGCTCGCTCAATCCCGCGATGTGGTGCAGGGACGAGATGATCGCGTTGGAGTTGAAGGTAGGCAGGTTCGCCGGGTCCGTGAAGATGTCGCGGTGGTCGACGACCTGGATCTTCGGGTTGTTCACATCAAGCCACGCGGGCACCTGATCGTCGGTGACCAGATAGATCTTCCGCACCCACGGGGCGAAGTACTCGAGCGAACGAAGCGAATACCGCAACTCCTCATGGTCGGCGAAACGCGAGGCCGTCGTCGCCTCGGGATGATACTCGACCCCCCGCTCGTCCGCCTCCGCGCGGGCACGCTTCTCGCGCCAACGCGGGTCGCTGCCGTCAACCCAGGTGTAGACCACGTCGATGGGAAACACCACGTCGTCCACCATCCGCTGCGCGAAAACAGCGGGGGTCTGCACTGTCATCCCGTGCCACTGCGCAGGAACCAGAGCGAACTCGGAGAGTGGCAGCTGCTTGGATGCCGCGTTCTCCCGGGGGGCTACCAGATACTCCGCACCGTCGAGTTCCTCCGTCGCCCAGAACTCAAGCTCGCAACCGAACTGCGCACGGATGATCCAGGGTACGTCGTTCAGCTTGCGCGGCTTGAAGATCGCCAACACATCCTCGGAGCACAAGCTCGCAGCGTCGGCGCTCGCGAGGGGGAACTCGCGGTCAAAGTACCGCTTCTTGATCCGCACCCAGTAGCCGAGCTCACCTAGCCTCCGCAGGGCGGAGCTCACGCGCTCCCTGTCTGCGGCATGGACTCCCACCTTGCTGGCGTTGTCAGTCTCGCGGCCGAAGCTCCACGCTTGGATCCCCTCCTGCTCCAGCGCCTCAAGGACATCTGTCAGCGATGCCGTCAAGATGCGCACTGGAGTCCGCGCATCGGCGCGCACCGGGTGGGAAAGGGCCGCTGGGCGAACGCGGTCCCAGGTGCGGGCTCCTGCACGAATCCGGCGCTTGATCAGCGCCTTGGCGTCACTGAGCATGGGACCTCCGCTTCCTGTCCGGTCGGTATGGTGACTAGCAGCATAGCGACGGCGTCACCCCTACGGCTCGGCTACCTTGCCGCCGCCTCTGGCGAGGGGGCTTCTCCTTGCTGCCGGAGACGACGTTCTCCATAGTCTCCATGGATATTACGCTCTTGTGCGCGTCTGAGATCGGTCGAGTGCGTCCCGTCCCGCGCGGCTCAGCGATCACCGGAACACTGGCTCACCCATCCGCGGAGCAGCGGCTCTCACCGAGCGCAATAAGCAAACTACTACCCCGCGTAGATCGGACGCGGGGAGAGGCTTTAGTTACGCTTCTCCCACGCCTCGATCCAGTCGACGCTCATGCTCGCCTCACCGAGATCGGTCTCGACCACGCCCGGCAGGCTCTGTTTGGGCTCGGTCAAGAGCGGCAGTTCCCAGTCGGAAGTCAATAGGCTCATGATGAGGATGTACTCGTCGCCCTTCACCGCCGTGGCCTTGATCCGGCTGGTCTCCACCCCGTCGAGGCGGAAGATGAACTCCTTCCGGGTCCACTCCACCGAGAAGACGTGGTACTCGTCCCACCACTGGCGATCCGCCGCCGCATCCTCAAGGACATAGCCGCCGAGCTGGGTCAGTTTCCCATTTTCCTCAACGTCAGCGTGGACGATGTTGCTCACGCCCTTGCCGTAGCCGAATGCCTCGATCATGTCGATCTCGGCTCCCTTCGGGGTCTGCGTGCCGTTGTTGCGCGTCGTCTGAATCCATACCGAGCCATGCATGCCCTGGCCCACGGGAAACTTCACGCGCGCCGCGACGATGCCCTCAGGGATCCGGAACGACGTGCTGGTGTCGACCATGCCGTTGGCAAAGACTCCCTCCGGGCACCCTTCGACGTCGATCGCCTGCGCCTTCTCCAATGCCTCCGCCCGCTCGTCGCCCTTCAGCTTCTCGGCGGCCGCGATCGCGGCCGCCTTCTTGTCCTTCTGGGCCTTCCTTGCCGCGCGCTCGACCGCCTGGATCTCTTCGCGGTCCGCAGAGCTATCGGCGTCCAGCTTCCGGATCGACGCGATGAACTTCCCGTCTTCGACACGCGCCATCTCCGGGCGAGGAGCGGAGCACAAGCGGCTGCCGGCGTACACACCTGGGGCGCGGGTGGTCCAGGCGTCGCCGAGGCGCGAGCCTTTGAAGTCGTCTCGGAATACGCGCTTCCAGCCGTCAGCCTTCAGCGCTGCTGCCGAGAGGTCGACCTTCTCAGGTGTCGGCTCGGCATCGGGTGTGGGAGACGGCTCTGGGGTTGGCGAATCCGACGGCTCGGGACTCGCCACGCGCGTTGGGGCCGGGGACTGGCTGACGGAGGGGGCGATCTGCGGGACCGCACCGCCGCCGATCCCGCGGAGGCTCGCCGTGGCCGCGGCTAGCCCCACCACCACGAGCACGCCCGCGACGGCGTAGCCCGCCACCCGCCGGCGGCTGATCGCATCGCGCGGGCTCATGCCTTCTCCCACGCCTCGACCCAAGCGACGTACACCTTCGACTTGGACACGTTCGCCTTCTTCACGGTGGACGCCTTGACGCCAGAGCCAGACATGCTCACAGGGTTCGTGAGCAGCGGCAGCTCCCAGTCCGAGGACAGCAGGCTCATGATCAACTGCTGCCGATCGCCCTTGACGTTGGACTTCGACAACCGCATGGTCTCCACGCCGTCGATGCGGTAGATGTAGGTCTTCCCAGACCACTCAACGGAGTAGACGTGGTACTTGTCCCACCACTTGGGATCCTTCGTCTTGGAGGCGAGGACGTAGGCGCCGGACCCGACGAGGGTCCCATTCTTCTTCTCGTCCGAGTGGAGGAAGTTGATGACGCCCTTCCCGTAGCCGAAAGACTCGACGATGTCGATCTCCGTTCCGCGGGGCTTCGCGGAACCGCTGCGCGTGGTCTGCAACCAGACCGAGCCGTGGAACCCCTGGCCCTTCGGGAACTTCACGCGCGCGGCCACAATGCCGCTCGGCATGGAGAAGCTCGTGCTGGTGTCGACGATCCCGTTGAGGAACACGCCGTTCACACAGCCCTTGGTCTCCATCGCCTCTGCCGCCTTGAGCGCCTTCTTCTTCGCGTCGCCCTTCAGCTTCTTGGCCGCCTTGATGGCGGCGTCCCGCTTCGCCTTCTGGACCTTCTTGGCCACCTTGTTGGCGGCGGCGATCATCGCCTTGTCCGCCTTCGACTTGGGGTCCAGCCGCCGAATCGACAGCACCGCGGTGTGGTTCTTGACCTCGACCATGCTCGGATCCGATGCGGCACAGGCGCGACCTCCGCTAAACCTGCCCGGGGCGCGCGTGGTCCACTTCGAACTCAGTTCGCGACCACCGAACCCGTCCCGGAAGGTGCGCTTCCACTGGGAGCCGCCCTCGACCGATGGGCTCGCCGCTGCAGCAACCGTCTTCTTCTTCACCTTCGTCTTGTCGGCGACGGCACGATACGTGCCGGTCCCGATTTTGGAGACGGTGAAGGAGGCGCGGCCCTTCTTGTCCATCTCGGCGGTGGCGACCTGCTTCCACTTCTTGCCCTGTTTCAGCTGAAGCGAGACGGGCCGCCCCTTCACCGCCTTGCTGAAGGTCGCGACCGCCACCCGCTTCTTGCCGTAGGTCACGGGATCAATGACGAGCTTGGCCTTCTTATCCACCTTCACGGAGGACTTCAGCGCGGCCGCCGACACCTTCACGGTCTGCGCCGCCTGTGCCGTCACGGGTGCTACCGGCCCCGCCACGAGGACCGTCGTGGCCAGTAACACAGCTATCAGCAGTCGCAGTCTCTTCATCTCGCCTACCTCGTTTCCTCAGATTCGTCCCTCGCTGAGCGCGGACGGAGTTGTCCACGATACAGGGCGACCCGACCAGTGCTGAACTCACCTTCGACGCCTGACTGCGCACAAGCTCCGCCGCCCTGGCCGTGGCCGCGTTGAATCTGACCCGCGCCGCCGGAAGGGCCGCCTCAACAGCGCTCGGGCAAGCCCACACCGCAACCGTGCGCAGCTACCTGGTCACCGTCGCGGCCCGCGTCGCGAACCAGGCCCGTGACCTGACAGCTGACCAACCCGCCCCACCCGGGGCCACTGTCCCGCGTCAAGTAGTTGGCAGGATTTCTTCTCTTTCGAAGTTGGGGATGGTGGGGTCGGCCAGGCCCAGGTGCACCTCCATCGGCCGGTTCCAGGCGATGGCCTCGTGCGGGCGGATCTCGTTGTACTCGATGCGGTAGTCCTCGGCGCGTTCGACGAGCGTGAGCGCGTCGGGGATGTCGTCGAGGAACAGCCGCTCGTACTTCAGCGTCCCGAACCCGCGTTCGCGTGACCCGTTCTGCCCGGGCGATTTCACTCGGGTGCGGACGTGCCGCAGCTCGGGGTGGCGCATGATGAACAGCTCGAAGTTCAGCGACCGGAACGGGCCGCCGTTGTCCGTGACGATCGTGACGACGGGCAGTAGCTCTCCCGTCTCGGCATCGACCTCGCACTGGTCGATGAGCGGGTGCCCGAACATGACCTCGTAGTCGGCGAGGGCGAGCTCGATCGCGGCGATCGCGTCATGCTGATTCGCCGTCGGTGACGTGTGAAACGGATGCTCGACCTTGGAGAACCAGTCCCGGCACCCCGCGATCCGCCACGTCCCGCCGGTGGTGGTCTCGAACTCGCTGAAGTCCAGCTGCCACACCTGATTCGGTCCCGTCGGGTTCCTCGCGAACGCGGCCTTGCGGTCCTTCGCCAGCTCCCGACGCTGCTTCTGATATTCGGACGGCAGGATCAGCCCGTCATCGCGCAGCAGCCGCAGCACGGTTGCCTGCGACACTTTATGCCCGTCGTGGCGGGTCATCGCCCAGATCTTCCGATGCCCCCACTCCGGCTTCTTCAACGCATGCGCGGTGACCAGCGGCCGGGCCGCGTCCCGCGCCGGCTGCGGCCACGGACCCTTCACCGGCCGTTCGGTCTTCACCTTGGCCTGCCAGCGCCGCCAGGTCCGCTCGGGCATGTCGATCAGCTTGCAGAACCTCGCGGTCGACATGCCCGACTCCACACGGATCACCTCGAGGTCCTCGAAGGGCCCAGACGGCCCTCGGCACTCTTCTTCCACACACGGATCTCGACCGCCGCCTCGCCGAGGGCCTGGGTCAGCTCGGCGACCTCGTCCTGAAGCTGCTGCTCCCGCGACGAGGGCTTGGACTTGCCCGCCTCGATGCCGGCCCTCCCGCCCTCGAGGAACTGACGCTTCCAGTTCCCGATCGCCTGCTCGGACACCTTCTCACGACGGGCCGCCTCAGCGATCGAGATCTCACCCTGCAGCACGGACAACACAATGCGGAGCTTCTTCTCCACCGGGATCGTCGGGGCACGACTCATGACTCAGACCTTTCGATAGGGGCGTTGCCTCAGCAACTAACCCGACTTGGGCCAGATTAGTCAGGTTTTCGCGAGTCGGTGGATGAGGGCCTGGGCGTCGGTGGGGAGTGGTGTGGCGGCGTGGACGATGTGGCCGTTGATGTTGAGTTCGAAGGTGCGGTAGCGTTTCAGGGTGCGGACCAGACGGCGTAGGGAGAGCCCCGTGCGGTGTTCGAGTTCGTGGCCAACAGCCATCGCGGCCATCACGATGGTCAGGTGCGCATCGATCGAGTCCTTCTTGCGGTGGTAGATCGGTCTGGCCTTCAGATCGGTCTTTGACATGCGAAATGCCTTCTCAATCCGTAGAAGCTGGCGGTAGGCGTTGATCACTTGCTCGGCGTTGAGGTCGATCTGGTTGGTTTCGTAGCCCTTGATCCCGGCCAGCGCGGTGTTCTTCTCGGCGAGTTCGTAGTTCACGGTCTTGGTCGGCTTGTGGAGGTCGACGTACCGGTTGCGTTTCACCGCGGTCTTCCCCGCGACGGCGTCTTCGGCTTTGCGGACCTGTTCGGCGATGCCTTTCCGGGACCGCCGCGCCCGGTCGGCTGAGTACTGGTAGTAGGTGATCGAGTGCGGGATCCCGTCAGGGCCTCTGCCGCTGCGATCAGCGATCGTCCAGATCTGCCCGTCGACATAGTCGGTGTCGGGGTGTTCGCGCCGCCACCGCGCGATCGGGTAGGGCACCTGAGCGAACTTGGTGCCGAGGATGTAGCCCAGTCCGGCATCGATGATCGACTTCTTGTTGCCGGCCGAAAACATGCCGGAGTCGGCGACCACGGTGACTCGGGTCAGGTCGTAGGTGCGTTGCAGCTGCTCGATCATCGGCAGCATGGTCAGCTTCTCGGACTTGTTGCCCTCGAACGCCGCCACCGCAAGCGGGAACCCTGTCTCATCAGCCAGGAGCCCGACGGTGATTTGGGGCTCCAAACGTCGCTCTTTCGAGTATCCGGGTATCCGGAGCTCGTCAGGGGGTGTCGGTCTCGAAATACAACGTGGTCACATCGAAGAGCACCAGGACACCGGGGCCGATACCCGCTTTGGCTGCGCAGGCCCTTGTCAATCCGTCTTGGAACCCTGGTTTCGCGTACACCGGGAGCCGGCGCTTGATCGTGCGGTACGACGCGGACCGGATGCCGATCTCGGCCAGAGTCTCGATCGAGTCGAGCTTGGAGCCGGGATGCACGATCCTGGCCATCACCAAATGCTCGAACACCTCGTCACCATTAGTAGCGGTGTCGAACCCCAGGCTGCGGTACACGCCTTGGATCGCGTCGATGAGATACCCGGCACGCTCCCCAGCGATCGCGAGCGGCGCCTCCACCGAGCCGGTCGCAGCCTTGGCGGCGTCGCCGTCGAGAGCCAGCCGAGGTTGCCGGTCGTCGATCAAGCGCTGCGCACGCGCGTTCAGCAGTACGAGTTCTTCGTCAGTGTGAGCCGAGCCGATGTGATCAAGAACAGGCTTGTTGTCACGGTAGTGCCAGATCACCTGCACCGCACGGGCACCAGAGGCCGTCGGCACCACACGGATCCGAGGCAAAACCATGCCTGAACCCTACCCACACTCCCAGATTTAGTCAGGAAAACAGGCCTTCCCAGACACTGTCACCCCCTTGTCACAAAGGGTTCAACCAAGCAACTTTCCAAGGCGTGGCCCAAGTCGGGCTGCAGCACGGACAACACAATGCGGAGCTTCTTCTCCACCGGGATCGTCGGGGCACGACTCATGACTCAGACCTTTCGATAGGGGCGTTGCCTCAGCAACTAACTACCCCTGCCACATAGTCTGACGCGCGACACCACGACACAAGGAAACACAAAGTGGAAACCCATGGCAGACCCGCAGCCCCGCCAGGCCCACTTCCACCACCGCCCGCCTAGGAACCCCCGAAGCGGACCAACCCGATACCGGCTCGGCGGATCGGGGCTGGACCGGGCTGAACCAGCACCGGCGGCGTAAAAGGTCGAAATTGCTACTCGATCTGCCGAGTGCCTCTGTTCGCCTGAAGACGCCGTCGCAGCATCGAGAGCGGGCGCACCACTCCGTTGCCCAACCGATAGCTCATCGACGATCGAACCAACTCCACGTCGCGGGCCCGGGCCTCCTTGAGCTCACGAATCTGCCTCTTCGTCTTCTCCTGGAGGCGAACGTAGTCCTCCTGCATGGCTCGCAGTTCGCTCCGCACGGCACGGGTCTCCGCTCGGGCGTTCTTCGCATCAGCCCGCGCCTCAGATGCCATTCCCCGGAATCGCTGCGTCTCCTCCCCCTTGCGGAACGCCTTCTTCGCCGCCTCCGCCAGGAAGCCGAAATGCCTCGTAGTGAGATGATACTCGGCCTCGACTAACGCGCGCTCCTCGCTATCGAGGGCGTCCGCGTATCTTTGAGTCGTCTTAAGGTAGAGATCAAGACGCGGCAAAGATGCGCCTATCAGCTCATTGTTGGCCGACATGTCGATAAGTCTGTCGATGATCATCCCCGTGACGGTGATCAGTCCCTGATAGTGACGAGCATCCGCGGACGCTGTCATTACCGAGCCACCGCGAACTCGGCGGACGTAAGATGTGCGATTGACGACCTTCGCTAGTCGAGCTGCAACAGTCGAGGCGAACGCGAAGTAGATGTCCTCACGCACGATACCTTCGGGAAACCGTAGGTCATGTTCCTGCACCAAGGACCGCCGAATCATCCTCAGCGCGGCCGAGTCCTTGACGTCCCAGTTCTTCGCCATGGCAACGAAGAGCTCGGGTCCACTAACTGTATTCCTGTACTCCCCCTGGTACCGATAGTACTTGGCATATCCCGGGTGCTCAGCCTCCAGTTCGACCGTCTCGAAGAACGACCTGCCCTCAAAAAGCAGGACATCCACATCGCTGCGTGCAGCATCTGCATACAGAGCCAACAAGGTGTCCCGCTCCAGCCAATCATCGCTGTCCAGGAAGAGAATGTATTCGCCGGTTGCATGCTCTAGGGCAAGGTTCCTGGCGGCAGCGGCTCCGCGGTTATCCTGACGCAAGAGCACAACGCGCGGATCACGCGCCGCCAGCCCGGCGACAATCACGTCGCCTCCATCAGTAGAACCGTCATCGACGCAAATCACTTCCAGCTCCGCGAGGTCCTGCGTCAGCACACTCATAATAGCGTCTCGCACGTAGTCAACCGACTGATAGAACGGAATGATCACCGATACGCGAGGGGTGTCAGAATCGAACAGCTCTGGCGCCTCGTCTGCCTTCGCAGACCTCCGACTCGTACGCAACGGAATCTCGGCGTCGAGATAGGTTCGGTACCAGTCGTCCGCCCCAGGGGTGTCGGAGAACTTCCACGGCTTATCTCGAGACGAATAGTGAATGATCGCTGCATCCTCGAAGAAATCTTCGAAACTAGCATAGTCGACGCCGAATCCCGCATTGAAGTCCTCAATAGCGATCTTCCGCGCCTTGCTCGCTCGCATGAGGTTCACCATGAGCGCATTGAACTTCGGCGGAAGCAACGTGACACGGCCATCGAGTTCGAGATTGAGAACGTTCTGATCCACGAGCGAGGAGTCGACCAGTGCTCTCTTTCTATCGACCAAACGCTGCGTCAAATTGTCTCTTCGCCAAGCGTCCAGATTAAGCACCATAACACCCGAGTTGAAATACCGCTCCACGGCCTGCACGAACTTGTGTCGGTAATAAATCGCACCAGAGTCTCCCACGGCCGCAATGTAGTTGTCCCCCAGGTCGACCGCGAACAACTCGGCGAGGTCGTCTCGCACGAGGATATCTCCGTCGAGGTAAAGCACAACGTCCTCGTGCTCCAATATCTCCGGGATATAGAACTTGAGTAGGGCATCACTGGTGGCCGCGGCAATCGAGTCGGCACTGTCTTGATGCAACCCCTGAATCATCTCGGCGGAGCGACGGAGCACGCGCACGGACGCATTCGGCCGAGACAACCCCTCCAACAGGGACGAACTCGAGTCGGAAATATCCGATCCGATTATATATATCACATACTCGGTATCGGGCTTTCTTGATTCAATTACCGAATAGATCGCGACGGCTGTAGGTAAGACATAAGTCTCATTGCTAATAAGCACGATTGGTACGCGGTTCTGCGGTCTCGTGGTATCAGAGAAATACCCGGAAGACACCTGGGACATCAGATGCCCCTTTCATGAGGGTTGGACGGCTAGGCGATCATCGTACTATGATCCGAGGCCCTCCCCAAGGGCCCGCCATCCCTGATGATCCCTGATGACCAGAGCCGCAGGAGCCGTGTGGCGGGAGACTGACGCGCGAGGTTTCTGCGGGAGCCGGAGCCGACGGCTCGGCCATCCGGCCCGCTCCGAACTCACGACTCGATCCGACCCGACTTGGGCCACGCCTTGGAAAGTTGCTTGGTTGAACCCTTTGTGACAAGGGGTGACAGTGTCTGGGAAGGCCTGTTTTCCTGACTAAATCTGGGAGTGTGGGTAGGGTTCAGGCATGGTTTTGCCTCGGATCCGTGTGGTGCCGACGGCCTCTGGTGCCCGTGCGGTGCAGGTGATCTGGCACTACCGTGACAACAAGCCTGTTCTTGATCACATCGGCTCGGCTCACACTGACGAAGAACTCGTACTGCTGAACGCGCGTGCGCAGCGCTTGATCGACGACCGGCAACCTCGGCTGGCTCTCGACGGCGACGCCGCCAAGGCTGCGACCGGCTCGGTGGAGGCGCCGCTCGCGATCGCTGGGGAGCGTGCCGGGTATCTCATCGACGCGATCCAAGGCGTGTACCGCAGCCTGGGGTTCGACACCGCTACTAATGGTGACGAGGTGTTCGAGCATTTGGTGATGGCCAGGATCGTGCATCCCGGCTCCAAGCTCGACTCGATCGAGACTCTGGCCGAGATCGGCATCCGGTCCGCGTCGTACCGCACGATCAAGCGCCGGCTCCCAGGTACGCGAAACCAGGGTTCCAAGACGGATTGACAAGGGCCTGCGCAGCCAAAGCGGGTATCGGCCCCGGTGTCCTGGTGCTCTTCGATGTGACCACGTTGTATTTCGAGACCGACACCCCTGACGAGCTCCGGATACCCGGATACTCGAAAGAGCGACGTTTGGAGCCCCAAATCACCGTCGGGCTCCTGGCTGATGAGACAGGGTTCCCGCTTGCGGTGGCGGCGTTCGAGGGCAACAAGTCCGAGAAGCTGACCATGCTGCCGATGATCGAGCAGCTGCAACGCACCTACGACCTGACCCGAGTCACCGTGGTCGCCGACTCCGGCATGTTTTCGGCCGGCAACAAGAAGTCGATCATCGATGCCGGACTGGGCTGCATCCTCGGCACCAAGTTCGCTCAGGTGCCCTACCCGATCGCGCGGTGGCGGCGCGAACACCCCGACACCGACTATGTCGACGGGCAGATCTGGACGATCGCTGATCGCAGCGGCAGAGGCCCTGACGGGATCCCGCACTCGATCACCTACTACCAGTACTCAGCCGACCGGGCGCGGCGGTCCCGGAAAGGCATCGCCGAACAGGTCCGCAAAGCCGAAGACGCCGTCGCGGGAAGACCGCGGTGAAACGCAACCGGTACGTCGACCTCCACAAGCCGACCAAGACCGTGAACTACGAACTCGCCGAGAAGAACACCGCGCTGGCCGGGATCAAGGGCTACGAAACCAACCAGATCGACCTCAACGCCGAGCAAGTGATCAACGCCTACCGCCAGCTTCTACGGATTGAGAAGGCATTTCGCATGTCAAAGACCGATCTGAAGGCCAGACCGATCTACCACCGCAAGAAGGACTCGATCGATGCGCACCTGACCATCGTGATGGCCGCGATGGCTGTTGGCCACGAACTCGAACACCGCACGGGGCTCTCCCTACGCCGTCTGGTCCGCACCCTGAAACGCTACCGCACCTTCGAACTCAACATCAACGGCCACATCGTCCACGCCGCCACACCACTCCCCACCGACGCCCAGGCCCTCATCCACCGACTCGCGAAAACCTGACTAATCTGGCCCAAGTCGGGTCGTACTATGATCCGAGGCCCTCCCCAAGGGCCCGCCATCCCTGATGATCCCTGATGACCAGAGCCGCAGGAGCCGTGTGGCGGGAGACTGACGCGCGAGGTTTCTGCGGGAGCCGGAGCCGACGGCTCGGCCATCCGGCCCGCTCCGAACTCACGACTCGATCCGACGCTGCATTCCGGTCAATCGGAGCACGGCCAAACCGTTCTGATCTCTCTCCAACCGCTCAAGCCCGGGCTCCTCCTCTTGCCAAAATGCGATCATTTCCGTCTCGGCCCTCCGGTTTGCGTCATCGACGACAACGTACGCTTCAGCAGCCAGCACCCGGCGCAGCAGAGGCAATGCTGGGTAGCGCGCATGTTCGTCGGTTGTTGCTGGCGGACCGTCAACCAGGAGCAACTCGATCTCGCCACCGATCGACCCCGGGTCCAGGTCATACCACTTCCTCGGGCCGCGGGGAGTGTCAACGTTGACTAGCGGCGTGTATCGGACCTCAGCACAATCATCTAGTCCGTGAGCGACCAACATCCGCTGATAGCGCGCGGCGTATTGTTCCTGGTGCTCGAACGAGATCAACCGCCCCGAACCCTGTTCCTTCAGGGCGCGTGCGATCCATAGTGTTGATGTGCCGGCGCCCAGTTCGACCACGAGGCCGGGCTTGACCGAATCCACGCAACTCAACAGAACCACAAGACCCGTGGGTTTCATCGCCCACCCGGAAACGTTTGGAAGAGGCTCTTGCGGCGCATAGCGCCCGAGTAGCTGCTGTAGGGCCTGAGTCTCGGTGAGGATCTCGGGCACGAGCTTTCGCACATCCCATGCCAGACTCGCTAGCAGCTGTCTCACCTCTTCGAGGCTCGCGCTGAGCTGGCGGATTTCGCAGCCAGTCTCGCCATGCATCCCGTTCGAGGATGCCTGATCCCGCGAGTGCGAGGCGCCCGATGAGGACCCGTCAGTCATAGCGTCGATACTCCTTTATTGATCGCCTCAGAGCTTAGGTGCGCGCCTCCATCTTGACAACCAGGCCACCACTCGTTCGTGAACAAGGCCAGTCACCGCTCGCGTTCAGCATCGTCGACAGCAGCCGCGATGAGGCTCACCGCATCGCCGGGCAGACCACTCGCGGAGCGCCGTCGTCAGGCCCGTTCCCAGCCCTCGATCCAGTCGACATGCATGGTGGCCTTCGGCAGGTTCGCCTTCTTGATCCCGGGAAGGCTTCCCGATGGCTTGTTCATTAGGGGGGTCTCCCAGTCGGACGCCAGCATGCTGATTGCGAGGAAGTACGTGTCGCCCTTCACCGCGGCCTTCTTGATGCGGCTGGACTCGACGCCGTCCACGCGGAAGACGAACTCGGAATGGGTCCACTCCACGGAGTAGACGTGGTACCGGTCCCACCACTTCTGGTCCTTGGTCCTGTCCTTCAGCGCATACCCGCCGAACTGGGTCAGCTTGCCCTCGGCCTTCTCGTCGAGGTGGACGACGCTAGAGACGCCCTTGCCGTAGCCGAACGACTCAATCATGTCGATCTCGGCCCCGGCGGGGGCCGCGCCGCCCCGAGTGTCGGACTGGAGCCACACTGAGCCGTGCATACCCTGGTCCTTGGGGAACTTCACGCGCGCGGCGACCATGCCCTCGGCCATGTAGAAGGTTCCCTTGGTCTCGACCCGGGCGTTGTGAAACACCCCGTCGGGACAGCCGTCGGTCTTCATGGCGTTGGCCACCTTGAGGGCCTCGGCGCGTGGGGCGCCCTTGAGCTTGTCGGCGGCCTCAATGGCAGCGGCCTTGCGATCCTCTTGCTCAACCCTTGCCGCCTCGTTGGCCTGATCGATGATTTCCTTGTCCGCGGCATTCCCGGCGTCCAGCCTCCGGACGGAGGAGACGAGTTCCCCGTCCTTCAGGATGGTGCGGGCCGGGTCTACCGCAGAACACAAGCGGCTGCCGTAGAAGGCGCCGACCTGGGCATGGCTCCATCGCTTGTTCAGCGTCGGTCCCGAGAAGTCGTCGCGAACGACCCTCTTCCACTGGCTGCCGGCCTTAACGGACGGCGTGGTGACCGGCTTGATCGTCTTGGTGATGGTCTTCTTGTTCTTCTTCGTCTTAACCTCGTGCGTGTCGGCCACGGCGCGGTAGCTGGACTTCTTCACCGACTTCAGAGTGAAGGTGACGGTGCCCTTGGCGTCCATCTTCGCCGAAGTCGCCTGCTTCCACTTGCTGCCAACCTTGTACTGAAGGCTGACAACACGTCCCTTGTAACCGGTGCCGAACGCCGCCGTGGCTACCTTCGTGCCGTAGTCGGCCGGAAGAAGGTTCAGGGTCGCCTTCTTGTCGACCTTGACCTTCGACGCGAGCGCCGCCTTCGACGGCGTGGTGACAGTGGTCGGAGGCTTCACGGTGACCGTCGGCGTGGTAACCGGCTTGACGGTCTTGGTGGTGGTCTTGTTGTTATTCTTCGTCTTGACCTTGTGTGTGTCGGCGACCGCGCGATAGGTGGTCTTCTTCTTCACCGGCTTCAGCGTGAAGGTGACCTTGCCCTTGGCGTTCATCTTGGCCGAGGCAGCCTGCTTCCACTTGCTGCCGTCCTTGTACTGGAGGCTGACCACGCGCCCCTTGTAACCGGTGCCGAACTTCGCCGTAGCAACCTGCTTCTTGTTCTTGACCGCAGCGAACTTCAGGGTCGCCTTCTTGTCAGTCTTCACGCTCGACTTCAGCGCCGCCTTTGATGCTGTCGGAGCAGCTTCCGCGGCGATGGGGGCGAACGGCGACACGACGAGCGATAGCGCGAGCGTTAGCGCGAGTGCCATCGCGGATAGGAAGTGCTGCCTCTTCATCGATCTCCCTCGAGGTCATTCGGGATTGGGTGCCCCGACGGGCGTCCGCCAACTATAGATGGGTGTTGCCGATGACGCGGCATCGGGGTGAGCTACCAGGCAAGCGAGGATCAAGCCACTCCGAGCAGCCTCTTGGCGAAGCGTTTGGCGCGACGCGCGAGTGTCGGACGCGGCGCTGGGACCGCCACGTTCTTGAGCTGCTTCTCAAGACGCCTCTTCGCCCGCTCGTCGCCCCGACCGCGCCGAAGAAGGAGATAGAAAGCCGCCGCGTCCGCGTACCTATCGGCTGCTGCAAGGTCGGACACGACGTCCTCGGGGAGCCGCGACACGCTCCTGCGGGCAGCCCCGTAGATCGAGTGGACGATGCCCGCTACGTGAAGCTTCACCTCGGCGGAGCCGATATCCTGTCGATGCACGAGGCGCATCATCTCAATCCAAGTGACGAAGTATCCGTGGGCGGCCGATGCCCTGCTGCCGGCGGTCACGATCGACCCCGGCCGCACCCGACGGCCATAGAGACAGATCTGCGAATGCCCTGCTCGCCGAGCGCTGAGCAGCAGCGCGAATGTGTAGAGGTTGTCTTCGTGGGCGATCCCTGGAAAAAACTGCAGACCGCACCGGACGAGGTGGCTGCGACGTGCCAGGAAGAGGCACGCGCTCGCGCGGTACTCCCTCGCGCTGTTCATCGCCGCCATGAGATGCGGACCGTCATAGTCCCCCTCGTAGCTCTGCCGCGTGTAGTAGCTGTCATACTTCGCCCATAGCTGGTCGTCCACGCCGGGTTCGCGCACACAGCTTGCATCGAAAAGGAGTACATCGAGCTCCCTGGCATCGGCCTTGCGAACCAGCTCTGCCAACCTGTCGCCCTGCCAATAGTCGTCGCTGTCAAGGAAAGAGACGTAACGGCCGGTCGCGACAGCAATGCCGACGTTACGGGCTCGCGAAAGACCTTGGTTCTCCTGGTGGACGACACGAACACGAGGATCCGATTCGGCGTACCTGTCGAGAACCTCGCCGCTGCCATCCCCGGAACCATCGTCCACGCAGATGATCTCCAGACTGCACCCCGTCTGGCTCTGGACGCTCTCGATGCATTCGGCTAGGTACACCAGGGTGTTGTACACCGGGACTATGACCGAGACGTCGGGTCGATCCGCGTCCCCCGTCTCCGCGCTCGCATCCTCGAGGGGTTCTGTTGCATGCGGGTCGGCAGATGGTTGCACGAGTAACGCCGCCGCGCTTCTCCGCGCCTCCCTCATCTCCAACCCCAGCTGCTCGGACTCGGCCTCGGCGTCCCTTGAGCGTTCAAACAGGTACTCGGCCGCCGTCTCCCGCATAATCCGGGCACACCATTGCTGGTGGTCCGGACGAAGGAGATAGCCGCTAGGACGGCCGAGCACCCCGAGCCTCTCGAGGACGCCTCCCCTCAGCGCACCGTAGAGGGTTAGGAAGGCGGCCGGGTCGGACTGGCGCTTGAGATTGCCGATGCATAAGGACACGGCCAGGCCGGTGAAGGACCGTTCGGCCCAACCCCAGGCTCCCTTCTCCTTGAGTGCTGCTCGTATCGCCTCCAGCGCCTGGAGAAACTCCAAAGGATCCTGGTGCAGGGTGCCCTGCAGACTAGCGCCGTTCGCGACACGATAGTTCAACAGATGGCGGTCCAGATAGCTGATGCGCTCGGCGATGGCCAACGACAGGTAGGTGAAATAGGCGTCATTCGTGCGCCTGAGTTCCTGAAACCGCAGTCCGTGCTGGCGAACGAAGGCCGTCCTGAAGAGCTTGTTCCACGCGGCGGGGTTGAAGGCTGAGAAGACGTGGTCGCCCACCCGGCGCCCCGAGAAGGGCTGACTCCGCGGGAGGTCCTCAACCCGCAACATCCAGTCCGCCTTACCAACCTCACGTGACACGTCGTTATAGACGGCGAACTTGCATGCCACGATGTCGGCGTTGTCGGCCTCTGCCTTCGAGTGCAACTCCTCGAGCATCGTGGGAAGGAAGTAGTCGTCAGCGTCAAGAAAGGCGAGGTAGTCGCCAGTGGCGATCGCCAAGCCGACGTTACGAGCGGCCCCGGCCGAACCGACAGCCGGCCCCTGGACGACCCGTGCTCGGGGCTCGGACGCCGCGAAGTCCGCCAGTACCTCCGTCGAACCGTCCGTCGAACCATCGTCCACCAGGACTATCTCGATGTCGGTCAGCGACTGTGCCCGAACGCTATCAAGGCAGGCCTGCACATGGTCTCGCGCGTTGTGGACCGGGACAATCACTGAGACGGCTGGCACTGCGCACCCCACTAACACTTTTGAATACCGTCCGCCCCCGGAGCACCTATTAGAGCACACGGGCGCTCGGCCGTTGCCGACGCAGCGAAGATCGTGTGGTGATCGGCCGCCGACTCCGCGGCAATACGGCACCCGAAGCGCGCGACGATCCGAGTCCGTAGGCGCTACACCACCGGGGCCCGACCGTAACGGGCCATCCGCGCGATGGTCCGCCAACTCAGCTTCTTCGGACGCAGACCCCCCGGCCAGGGGCTCTCTGTCCAGCCGTTCCGCCAGCCCTGCCACCAGGTGCGCATCGCTGCGCGGTCCCTGGTCCGGACCAGCTGCACCAGCGTCCAGGACGCCACGTAGGCCCAGGAGAACGGCCAATGGAGGCAGCGTCGCGCCAACCACACCCGGTTGCGAGCGTTCTTGAAGTAGTAGTCGTCGTGCCGGGTGGGCTCCATCACCGGGTGGCCGATCCGGAGATCGCCGCGGTACTCGACGCGCTTGCCCTGATCCCAGACGCGCCAGGCCAGCTCTATGCCCTCGTGAGCGTAGAAGTACTCGCCGGCCCAGCCGCCGACGGCGTCGAACACCGCGCGCGGCAGGACGACGACCATCTCGACGACGGAGAAGATGTTGCTGGTCTGGCGCGGGTCGCCCTTGCGCATCCGCGGGACCCACCGCGACGGCTCCTCCCCGGGGTGCTCGGGATCGGTGACCCTCGCCTGCATCATGCCCAGGCTCGGATCCTCCCGGAAGAGCCGGGTGCAGGTGAGGAGGAAGTCGTCGTCGAGGAGCCACGCGTCGTCGTCGATGAACGCGATGTACTCGCCCCCCACGAGGCCGACGCCGGCGTTGCGGCCCGCGGGGATGCCGAGGTTCTCGGGGCTGTAGTACGTGCGGACGCCATCGGGCAGCCCGGTGGGCTCCCAGCTGTTGCCCACCACGACAATGTCGAGCGCGACCCCGGTCTGCGCCAGCATCGACGCCAGCGCCCGACCCATCTCCACGGGCCGCTTTCCCATGGTGAGCAGGACGACGCCCCACGTAGGTCGCTCGTCGGCTCCGGTCACGCCGCCGCCTTCAGCTTCGGCGACTTCCAGATCGCCAAGAAGTGCCCGGCGCTGACCACCCAGATCAGCACGGCGAGAATCGAGAGGTAGAGCCGCCACACCGCCAACTCGTCAGCCGAGGAGACCGCGAAGATCCCGACGACGAGGGTCACCAGCGTGAGCTCGATGGAGTGGAAGATCCGCTGGAAGGGAACGAACCTGGCCGCGCGTCGCAGCAGCACCAGCGGCCCGCCACCGGTCATGGCGCGCGCCGTCGCCGCCTCGGGAAGCACGCCGAGGCCCGCGTTCAGCCTCGCGACGGACACCATCAGGTTGAGCGACTTGTTGAAGCCGATCCCGACGGCCAGCAGCCCGCCCAGGAAGGCGTACCACCAGTCGGCACCCGCGGCCCCGCCGTCGATCAGCGCCGCGGCCTTGAGCCCCAGGAACACGCCGATCGACGCCTCCGCCAGGTAATGCCCGATCTGGTCGAGGAATATCCCCTTGGGACTCATGGTGCGCCGCCACCGGGCGACCTCGCCGTCGCAGCAGTCGAGGAACATCTGCAGTTGCGTGCAGAGCACGGCCAGCAACGGGCCCCAGATGCCCGGCAGGAGCAGCGCCGGACCGGCAAGGAAGCCGAAGAGGATCATCAGGCCGGTGACGCCGTTGGCGCTGATGGAGGTGCGCACCAGCAGGTACGTCAGGTTGATCGAGAGCCGCCGCATGTACAGGGTGCCGGTCCAATGCTCGGCGTTGCGCGCCATCACCTCGTCCGTCTGCACGACCCGCCTGAGCTGCTCCATCGTCGGGTTCTTGGGACGAGGCTCGTCGTCGGTCATTTCTTCGACTTCTCGTAGGCCTTGACCACCTCGTCGGTGGGGCCGTCCATCTCGAGAAGGCCCTTGTTGATCCAGATGGTGCGCTCGCAGGTGTCCCGGATCGATCCCATCGAGTGGGACACTAGGAAGATGGTCCCGGCCTCCTTCGCGATCTCGCGGATCCGCGCCTCGGACCGCTTCCGGAAGCTCCGGTCCCCGACCGCGAGGGCCTCGTCGATGATGAGGATGTCGTGCCTGCGCGCCGCAGCGATAGAGAACTTCAGCCGCGCCGACATTCCCGACGAGTACGTGCGCATTGGCAGGTCGAGCGAGTCGCCCAGTTCCGCGAACTCGCCGATCTCCTCGCGCAGCTCCAGCACCTCCGACTTGGTGAACCCCATCGCGAGCCCGCCGAGCACGATGTTGCGCGATCCGGACAGGTTGGGCAGCAGCGCGGCGCCGACCCCGAGCAGGTTGGGGCGGGAACGGGCATATACGGCACCTGCGGCCGGAGGGGTGAGGCCGGTCAGCGCGCGCATGAGCGTCGACTTGCCCGACCCGTTGGAGCCGATCACGCCGATCGACTCGTTCTCATAGGCGACGAACGACACCCCCTTCAGCGCATGCACCGTACGCACGCCGCGCGTGACGTTCAGCATGCCGCTGCGCGCGCCCTTCGCGGCCTTGCCAGAGGCGAAGACGCGGTACTTCACGTGCAAGTCGTCAACGACCACAACTGGAGCGGGCGCGGACTCAGACACCGCGCGCCTCGGGCTAGTCCCGCCCATACCGCTCCTCCGCCCGCCAGAAGAAGACGACACCGATGACGAAAGTCAGCACCGCCGATCCCGCGAGCATCGCCCAGTAGTAGAGCGGGTAGGCGTCGGCGCCCATCAAGTGGTGCCTGGCGATCCGCAGTACCTGATACAGCGGGTAGAAGTCGAACAGGCGCAGCGCCCAGGGGTGCGCGGCCAGGATGCGGTCGACGGCGAACAGCACGCCGGAGCTGTAGAACAGCAGCCGGCTGATGAACGGCAGCAGTTGGGAGAGATCCGAGACGTGCACAGTCAGTCTGGCGGTGACGAACGCGACCCCCGTGTTGAACAGCGTGAACAGCAGCACGAGCGGGATGATCAGGAGCCAGTCCCACCTGGGGTAGAAGCCGAACACCGCGAGGATGGGGATCAACACCCCGAGCATCACGAGGAACTGCAGGAACCGCTCGACGACCGCGGCCAACGGCAGCGTCATCCGGGGGAAGGCGAGCGACTGCACGAGGCTGCGGTTGCTGGTGATCGCCTTGGAGCCGTCGTTAAAGCAGCCTTGGAAGAACTCGAAGAAGAACACTCCGATCACGACAAAAACGTGGAAGTTCGGCGGCCGGTTGAGCCCTTGGAGGAGCCCGAAGATCAGCCCGTAGATGGCGGCGTTGATGAGAGGCCGAAGCACCACCCATGCCATCCCCAGCCGGTTGAGCTCGAACTCCGACCGCATCCGGTACCGGGCCATCGTGACGATGAACTCACGTCGCCGCCATACCTCCCGCAAGTACGCGAACAAGGGGGGCCGACCGCCGACGCGGGGAAGTCCCCACTCCTGCGCAAGGGGAGCCAACGACACCGGCGCGCCTTTCCTTACAGGGACAACTCCGCTGAAGTCTATCCCCACAGCCGGGCGACGAGGCGCCAAACCGCCGGCAGCCTTGGCCGGAGCGGGCTTCACCCGGCCAGGGTCAGCGTCACGCGGCCTTGGCCGTCGGCTCCGAGGTCCTGCTCGCAGTTGCGTGTGAGGCGACGATCCGAGCCTCCTCGTCGTCGCGCAGAGGGGGGACCGTTGCGTGGCACGGCTCAACGAACTCCTGAGCCATCCCACCGACATGCCAACTCGGCCGACGATTCGCGGGTCTGGCGCAGCCCTCAGGTGGGTTCGGCGCGCGGCGGGAACCAGCGGTTCAGCTCCGCGACGGTGCCCAGCTCGACGAAGCCGCCGGTCACGGCGTCGGCCGCGGCCTTGACCTCCTCGGGCGCGTCGCCGATCGCGACGCCGCGCCCGGCCCACTGCAGCATCTCGATGTCGTTGCGGCCGTCGCCGAGGGCGAGGACATCGGCGGGGGCTATGCCCAGGTCGTTGCACACCATCGCCAGGCCATGCGCTTTGTCTACGTCCTGTGGGCCGATGTCCAGCCACGCGGACCAACCGACGAAGTAGGAGACCTCGTGCAGACCGAGCTGACCCACGAGTTCGGCAAACACCTTCTCTGAGCTGTTCGGCTCGCGGACGACGACGCGCGACACCTCCTGCGCGGCCAGCTCATCGATCGACTGAACGAGCACCTCGCCCTGGAGTTCGCCATCGGGAAAGCGACGGCTGACCCGCCAGCGATCGAGGTCCTGCACGCCGATCAGCGCGTGCGGCGCGACGGCGGCCACCTGGTGCACGACATCGGAGGGATCGAACCGGACCTCGTGGCGGACCTCGAACGGCGGATACGTGACGACGATGGCGCCGTTGGCCGACACCGCCCAGCCCGGCGGAAGGTCGAGCATCTCGAAGATCGGCCGGGTCGCCACCCAGGACCGCCCCGTCGACAACACGACGGGAACGCCTGCGTCGACGACGCGGCGCACCGCGGCGTGGATCTCGACGGGCATGATCCCGTCGGCGTCGACGAGGGTGCCGTCGATGTCGAGCGCCACCAACTTCGGCGCGAACGTCATAGGTCTCCTCTTTCCATGGCGACGACTGTCACACAGCCCGGTGAACGGAAGGTGTCAGCCGGCCGACAGCGCTTCCTTGCCGCCGAGGTAAGGGCGGAGCGCCTCGGGGACGCGGACCGAGCCGTCGGCCTGCTGGTGGTTCTCCAGCAGCATGATGATGATGCGGGTCATGGCGCACAGCGTGCCGTTGAGGGTGGCGACGGGGCGGACGCCGTCGTCGAACCGGGCGCGGATTCCGAGGCGGCGGGCCTGGAACTCTGTGCAGTTCGACGTCGAGGTCACCTCGCGGTAGCGGTTCTGCGTGGGCAGCCAGGCGTAGCAGTCGAACTTGCGGGCGGCGCTGAGGCCGAGGTCGCCCGACGCGACATCGAGCACCTGGAACGGGATCTCGAGCGCCTCGAGGAAATCCTTCTCGTAGCCGAGCAGCTTGTCGTGCCAGGCCTCGGCGTCGGCGGGGTCGCAGTGGACGAACATCTCAACCTTGTCGAACCAGTGCACGCGGAAGATGCCGCGGGTGTCCTTGCCGTACGAGCCGGCCTCGCGGCGGAAGCACGGCGAGTAGGCGACGTACTGGCGCGGGAGCGTGCCTGCGTCGAGGATCTCGTCGGCGTGGTACGCGGCGAGCGCCACCTCCGAGGTGCCGACGAGGTACAGGTCGTCGGCGGGGAGGTGGTAGACGTCCTGCGCGGCCTGGCCGAGGAAGCCCGTGCCTTCCATGGCCGACGGCTTGACCAGCGCCGGCGGGATCATCGGGGTGAAGCCCCATTCCGCGGCCTTGTTCATCGCGAGGTTGAGCAGCGCGATCTCCAGCTGCGCGCCGACACCGGTGAGCACGTAGAACCGCGAGCCCGAGATCTTCGTGCCACGCTCCATGTCGATGGCGCCGAGCCGCTCGCCGATCTCCAGGTGGTCCTTGGGGGTGATGCCTTCGGCGGCGAAGTCCCGCGGGGTTCCGACGGTCTCCAGCACGACGCCCTCGTCCTCGCCGCCCTCGGGGACGCCGTCGAGCACGAGGTTGCCGACCTGCTTCATCAGCTCGTCGAAGGTCTCGCCCGCGGCGGCCGCAGCGGCCTGCGTCGCCTTGACCTCGGCAGCCAGCTCCTTTGTCCGCGCCAGCAGTGCCTGCTTCTCCTCGCCCTGGGCCTTCGCGACGTCTCTGCCCAGCGACTTCTGCTCTGCGCGCAGTGTCTCGGCGGTGAGGATCGCGGACCGGCGGGCCTCGTCGGCGGCGATGAGGTCGTCGACCAGCTCGACCGACGCACCGCGCGCGGCCTGCGAGCGCCGGACACGGTCGGGATCGACGCGGAGCCACTTCGGATCAATCATGGTGCTCAGCCTATCGTCCGCCCATCCCCGCGCTGCCCGCCCACCTGCCGCGGGTCTCGGGTTGAGGGTGATCTGGTGCTCGTTGAACGAGGTCCTGCATCGTCTGCAGACGATGCCCCAACGCGCCCGATGACCAGCGGATCACGCTCACGCTTCCTGTCCGTGGTCGGGCTAGGGTCGCGTGTCGGAAGTAGGTTGATGGATTCCGGCGTTCCGGCGGATGGATCGCAAGGCCGACGAGCGAGGGAGCACTTGGTCGTGCGTCGAGCGAGGAGAACGCCGCGAGGCGCCGCTGGGGCGCCAGAAGCCGCAAGCTACGTGCGACACGCGGCACTAGGGTGTGGCGCGTGCGGATGACGTCGACGGGAACCCGGCAACCGGTGCCGGTGGAGATCTGGGTGCTGGTCGCCGCCGCTTTCCTGATCGCGCTGGGGTTCGGCATCGTCGCGCCCATCCTCCCGCAGTTCGCCCGGTCGTTCGACGTCGGGGTCATGGCGGCGTCCGCGATCGTGTCGATCTTCGCGTTCGTGCGCCTCGTGTTCGCGCCCGCCGGCGGCGCGCTCATCACACGGTTCGGCGAGCGGCGGATCTACCTGATCGGCCTTGTCATCGTCGCGCTCTCCAGCGCGCTCAGCGGCCTCGCGCCCAACTACTGGGCACTCCTGCTTTTCCGCGGACTCGGTGGCGTCGGCTCCGTCATGTTCACCGTGTCATCGATGGGCCTCATTGTTCGGCTGTCACCCATCCAGCAGCGCGGCCACACGTCGTCGCTGTACGGCACCGCCTTCCTGCTGGGAAACATCCTCGGCCCGATCCTCGGCTCCGCGCTCCAAGGCCTGGGGCTCCGCATCCCCTTCTTCATCTATGCCGGCGCCGTGTTCGCCGCGGCGCTCGTCGTGATGGTGTTCCTCCGCGGTGGACCGGGCGGGCGCCCGACCGAAACCGACGCTCAGCCGAAGATGACACTCGCGGAAGCGATGGGTCTGCCGTACTACCGCGCGCTGCTGATCACCGCCTTTGCCAACGGCTGGTCCAACTTCGGCGTCCGCATCGCGCTGCTGCCGCTCATGGCCGCCGCAATCCCGGCCATCGGCGACACCGCGGCCGGCATCGCGCTCACCCTCTTCGCGCTGGGGAGCGCGCTGACGCAGCAGGTCAGCGGGCGGCTCGTCGACAGACACGGGCGGCGCCCCTTCATCGTGCTCGGCCTCCTGATCTCAGCAGCCGCCACCATCCCCTTCGGCTGGGGCGAGAACCTCGCCGTCTTCCTCGGGCTCTCCGCGCTCGCCGGCGTGGGTGCCGCATTCGTCGGCCCTGCGTCGCAGGCACTGCTCGCCGACCTGATCGGCGCCAACCGCAACGGCGGCCAAGCCCTTTCCACCTACTCGATGGCCACGGACCTCGGATCCATCACCGGCACGCTTCTCGCCGGGGCCATCGCCGACGCCGTCGGCTTCGGATGGGCGTTCGCCGTCACGGGCATCGTCATGGCCGTCTCCGCGCTGCCGTGGTTGTTCGTGGCCCCTATGCTCAAGCAGCATGGTACGTAGAGCGGGACTCGCCGTCGCCCTCGGCTTGGCCGTGGTGCTGTGGACGGCGCTGCTGCCGACCTCCCTCGACGCACTCTGGCCCTGGCCGCCGCCCGAGCTGGGTTCGACGATTGGCCGCGTTGGCCAAGTCGTCGACTGGATTCTTCAGCCCACGATCTCCTACATCGTCCTGATCGCCCTCGCGGTGTGGGCCGGGCGCCGTCGGCTCTACCGGCTGTCCGCACACCTGCTGCTCAGCAGCATGCTGACGTTCTCCTTCACGACGATTCTCAAGGCGACCGTGCGCCGCAACCGCCCAGATACGCCCTGGCTCGGCGACCTGCACGCCGACGCCTCCTTCCCCTCGGGCCATTCCTCCGCCCTCTCAGCGCTGGCGCTCGGGCTCATCGTGCTCGCCGTCGTCGCCCGATTCACCCGACGACGCACGCTGGCCCTCGCAGGCCTGGGGATCGCCCTGGTGCTCACGGTCTGGGCCGACCGCCTGCTCCTGCACGTGCATCACGTGAGCGACGTGATGGCAGGATCGCTCGTGGCGGGGTTCGCTGCCGCGACGTCCTGGCTTCTCGTTCGACTGCAGCTGGTTGCGCCGACGCACGGGGCGAAACCCCAGCGTCGTGTCGAAGTGAAACCAGTAGACCCGACCTACGCCGTCGTCGTGAACCCGGCGCGGGTCCGGGACACCGAGCTGCTGCGTCGGCTCGTCCGGGCCGCGGCCGTCGAACACGGATGGCGGGAAGTCGGCTGGTTCGAGACCACGCTGGCGAACCCGGGGGCAGGCGCCACCCGCGCGGCCATCGACGCCGGTGCCCAGTTCGTGCTCGTCGCGGGCGGCGACGGCACGCTGCGCGCCGCGGCGGGTCCGCTTGTGCGCTCCACGGCCGCGCTCAGCGTCCTCCCGTTCGGCAGTGGCGACCTCCTCGCCAGGAACCTGCGGCTCCCCCAGGACACCGTCGATGCGCTCGCCGTCGCCTTCGGCGGCACGACCCGGCCGCTCGACCTACTCCGCGCGGAAGCCGCCGGGCGTGTGGAGGTGGCCCTCGTCATGGCGGGGGTCGGCGCCGACGCCGCCGTGCTCGCCGACACCCGCGAACCCCTCAAGCAGCTCCTCGGCGCCGGCGCGTACCTCGTCGCGGGGGCGAAACACGTAACGGCACGCCCCGTTCGCACCGGCATCGCCGTCGACGACAGCGCCCCCACGTGGGGCTATGCGTCGTTAGTGAGCGTGGGAAACGTCGGCGAACTACGGCCCGGCGTCGCGCTGATGCCCGGGGCGAACGCGTCGGACGGACGCCTCGACATCGTCGCCGCCTCACCGCGACACGCGCGCGATGTGCTGCGGATGATGGCGGGCACCCTCGCCGGGTCGCGCCGTGGACACGGCCTCGACCGCTACCGCGGGCGCCGCGTCGAGGTGACGACCGAGCAGCCCGTGCCGTGCCAGGTCGACGGCGACGTCCTCGGCAACGTCACCTCGCTCACCGTCGAGGTAGTGCCGTCTGCCTTGCGGATCAGGACTCGTTAGTCCCCAGAGTCTCAAGGGTCGCGATCCAGCGGGCGGCCTCGTCGAACTCTTCGTCGCTGAACCCGACGCCGATCGCGGGCCGGGCGCCGTCGGCCCGGGCGTACGAACCGAGGAAGTGCACCGTCGGGCAGACGCGGTGCAACCCCTCAAGGGCCTCGGCGACGCGCTTGTCGTGCAGGTGCCCCTCGGCGTCGATGGAGAAACAGTAGGAGCCGAGCGTCGTCTTCGTCGGCCGCGACTCGATCCGGCTCAAGTTCACACCGCGAACGGCGAACTGCTCGAGGATCTCCAACAGCGCGCCCGCGTGGTCCTCTCGCATGTAGGCCACGAGCGTCGTCTTGTCGGCCCCGGTTCGGGGAGGCACCGGCCCGGCGGGGCCGACCCAGACGAAGCGCGTCACCGCGCCCGGATTGTCCTCGATCTGGTAGGCCACCTCGTCAAGGCCGTACATCTGGCCGGCGACGCGGGCGCAGACTGCTGCGTCGTAGCGCGAGTCCGGCCGCGCCACCTCAGCGGCGGCGCCAGCCGTCGACCCCGCCTCGGTCACGTGGGCGAAGGGCAACGTCGTCGCGAGCCACTCGCGGCACTGCGCCGCCGCATGCCCGTGAGTGAGGACGTTGCGGATGTCGCCGAGCGCCGTGCCCTCGCGGACGTACAGCCCGAACTCAACAGGGATGACGATCTCGGCACGGATCGCCAACGGCTCGCCAGCGATCAACTCGTCGAGCGTGGCGGAAACGCCGCCCTCGACGGAATTCTCGATCGGGACAATAGCGCCGCGCACCTCGCCCGCGCGCACCGCCTCCAGCGCCTCGCGCACGCTGGCGAACGCGATGGCCTCGTCGTCGCTGACCGTGCGCAACGCCTGATGGGTGAACGTCCCCGCGGGACCGAAGTATCCGAGCACCCGCCTAGTATGGCGCTTGTCAGCGGTCACTTCAGCAGGCGCGACAGGCGGCGGTCGGCCAGGGGCTTACCGCCGGTCTGGCAGCCAGGGCAGTACTGCATCGACGAGCTGGAGTACGAGATCTCCGCGATGGGGGTGCCGCACACCGCACAGGGCTCGCCCGTGCGACCGTGGACGCGCATGTGGGCACGCTTCGCGTCCTTCAGGTCCGTCAGTGGACGGCCCACGGCGACGGCGACCGCCTCGGTCAACACGGAGACCATGGCGTCGAACAGACGAACGGTCTCCGCGTCGTCGAGGCCGTCGGCGGGCTTGAACGGACTGAGCTTCGCGACGAAAAGGATCTCGTCCGAGTATGCGTTGCCGATCCCCGCCAAGCGCTTCTGGTCGCGCAGCACTCCCTTCAGCTGAGAGCGCCCGGCCCCGGCGAGGACGGCGCGGAAGTCGTCGACGGTGAAGCCGGGAGCGAGCGGGTCCGGGCCCAGCGCCGCGATGCCCGGCACCTCCTGCGGATCCTCGACGACATACACGGCCAGCGCCCGCTGCGTACCTGCCTCCGTGAGGCTGAAGCCCGAGTCGTCGTCGAGCACGATCCGCAGCACAAGACCCGACTTACCCGGCCGCCCGGGAACCTTCGGAGCGACGTCGTGCCAGGTCACCCAGCCGGCGCGCATGAGGTGGAAGACCAGGTGGATGCCCTGGGCATCGACGTCGATGAACTTGCCGTGCCGCGCGACGCTGCTGACCTCAAGGCCTGCGAGGGCGTCGAGCCCAATCCGGAACGTCTTGAGCGCGGAAAAGGCCACCAGGTGCCCCGCGGCGATGGTCTTGCCGCGCATCTTGGCGTCGAGCTCGGCCACAACGGCCGCAACCTCAGGCATCTCGGGCATCGAACTCCCTCCGTTTCGCCCACCCTACGCCCCGTCGCCGACACAGATCTCTCTATATGGCGGGCCAGGTCCGTATACGGGCTGGCCCCCTGCATAGAGAGATCTGTGTGCGCGCCGCACAGAGGAAGTCGCTGTGGGAGGGAACGTCAGGGCGCGATCAGGCGGTGTTCGGCGACGGCGTCCGCGCCGGTGACCACGCCGGTGCGGGTCCAGGGCGCCGTCGGCAGAGCGACAGCCGCACGGGCGCGGCGCAGGTACTCGTCGCGGGTGAGTTCGTACGCGCCGAGCGTTCCTAGATGCTCGGTCAGCCACTGCACATCGAGCAGCGTCACGCCCAGCGCGAAGAGCTCCACCATGAGCCGCACCAGCGCGACCTTCGAGGCGTCGCGGCCCAACTCTTCGTCGTGAAACATCGACTCGCCGGCAAACAGCCCGCCGATGTGGACGCCGTACAGCCCTCCGACGAGGCGGCCCTCCGCATCCCAAACCTCCACCGAGTGCACCCACCCGGCCTCGTGCAAGTGGGTGTAAGCGGCGCGGACGCGCGAGTCGATCCATCCACCGTCGCGGCGCGGGTCGGCGCAGGCGGCGAGCACACGGGGAAACGCGGCGTCCACCGTCGTCGTGTACCGGCGCGCCGACTTCCGCAGCGAGCGCGTCACCCTCACCTCCGGCACGCGGATCACGCCGCGATACATCGGCGACCACCAGCCCATCGCCCGCGCATCCAACGGCATGGGGAATACGCCCTGGCGGTAGGCCGCGAGCGCCACGACGGCGTCGAACTCCTCCGAATAGCCGATCAAGTCGCGGCTCGGCCAGTCCTCGACCCGTCCGAACAGCCCGTCCTCCATCCACCCATCCTCGCATCACTTCGACACGACGGCGCGGCTCCGCCCGCGACGTCGCCGCAGTGCGCCGCCCGCACCGACGATCCGCGTCGCCTGGAGTTTTGGCGCACGAGCAGGCCGATCCTGCTCTCCAGAGCACAGAAGGACGGGTCGTGCGTCATTCCTCCATGGACGGCTCGACCAACGTCGCGTCGGGGACGACCCGGAGCCGTCCCGGCTCCATCCCTGGTCACCCTCGACGCGCTTGGGGAGGTGTGACAGTCTGGACCCGTGAGGAGGGTGCCATGAGCGAGAAGAACCAAGTCATCGCCATCAGCGAAGGCATCTCCGCCAACGTCTTTCACGAGATCTTGGAGATCGCCATCGAGGGCAAGGGCAAACTGCCCGGTGCCAAACACTCGGCGAAGCAACTGCTGTTGCAGAAGAACGACGTCGAGGACGCCATCTCCCGGATGATCACGTCGCACACCGCCATGGCGGGCGGGCAGGGGTTCGCGACGAACTGGGGCGGCTTCTTCGTCAGCCTGATCACTGCGCCCGCGAACATGACGGCCGCAGCTTTCCTCCAGGCGCGGCTGGTCTCCGGCATCGCGCACCTGCGCGGGTACGAACTGGCCGACCCTCGGGTCCGCACCGCCATCCTGATGGTGATGCTGGGGCCGAGCACCACCGCGTCCCTGGTCTCGAAGGGCGTGCTGCCGTCGTCGCCGCTGCTGGTCGCCACCGCGCCGGTCTTCGACGCCCGCCTCGACGCTCAGGTCGCCCGTGCACTCCTCGACCGCTCACTCAACCAGCTGACGGGCAAGCGCCTCGGCGTGTGGATCGGGAAGCGCATCCCGCTGGTCGGAGGCGGGGTCGGCGCCGCCGTCGACGGCTGGTCGACGCTG
The DNA here is from genome assembly GCF_016714275.1 of Tessaracoccus sp. GTDB lineage: Bacteria > Actinomycetota > Actinomycetes > Propionibacteriales > Propionibacteriaceae > Arachnia. The sequence continues at coordinate 798,679 of NZ_JADJNP010000001.1, forward strand.
TCGATCGCCAGGCACGCCATGCACGAGTTCCCCAACCGTCGGCCGAAGCGCTCAGGGTCGGTGACCACCGAATCAGCGTGAGGGCGCGACGATCGTTGTGTCGTTCTCGCCCGGGGGCGTGAGCGCCGTACGAACCACAACCGGCATGCCGGTCTCCTCGACGACGGCGTACACCATGTCCATCAGCTTGTCGTCTGCCGCGAGCACCTTCACGACGAGGTCGTTTCCATCGCGCGAGTAGCCGACGATCCGCGGGTCGCGGATGGTAGGCAGCGCGTCTAGAATGGCGTCGAGCTTGTCGTCGGCAACCGCTCCGGTGAGGCGGGAGCACACCCAACCCTGCGGATCTGGAAGCGGGATGTGGCCCTCGGGGTCTGGTGCGATCACGATCGTCGGCCACCTCGGGTCGTCCCGCCACGTGTCGCTCTTCTCGGCACACAACGTCGAGTACCGCTCGAACTCGACGCCGGGCTGCCCCGCGAAGACCGGCGGGCCGTCGAGCGTCAGGGAGCCGGGGTCGCCGTCGGTGGGGTCGTACGTGCCCGTGACTGTGTAGTGCCCGTCGCTGACAAGGACCCCCTGATCCGTGGTGTGCGGGATCTCGTCCCAGTTGACGTCACCCTTGAGGGTCGGGCCCTCGCAGGAGAACGGCTCCGTCGCCTCCCACGCCTCCCTCACGCACAGCCGCGGAAGCTCGCCCTCTTTCTGGAGGATCCGCGCGGTGCCCCGCAAGGTGCGGAGCGTGAGCGTTGAGTCCGACGACGTCGGCGAATCCGGGTCAGTGGTCGGGAGGTCCGACGCGGGCGGGGTCACGGGCGCCGTCGGATCCGTTGACGGGGTCTGTGTCGGCGTGTCCGGACCGACCGGGTTGAACACCGCTGTGAGCGTGACCGGCACGTCCTTTGCCGCCTTGCGGACCGCGGCCTCGATTTCCGGCGTGATGATCACCACGTGGACGTTCACCTCGGGCTTCATGCCGCCGGCATCGGCGGTCACGAGCTGGCCGTCCGGCAGGGCGGCCATCACGGCACCGAGCACCTCCATCCGGCGCGCCTCCGTCGGCGCATCCGAGGACTGCACGCACAGTCCTCCCTTCCACACGGCCCGCAGCGCGCGGAAGGCCTCGTCGGCGGCTCCCTGCACCAGCACGTTGAAGTTGCTGCTCCCGTCGGACACGTACATCGTGACCACAGGCAGTTTCGCGGCTGCCGCATGGAGCGCCTCCGAGCCGTCGGGCGCCTCTCCACCTGCCCCCGGGTCGCCTCCGTCGGCGTACGGGTCGTCGCAGAGCTGTGGGAAGTCCAGACCCGCAGGCTCCTGCACGAGCGGGGCGACGACAGGAGGTGCGGTCAGCGTGAACGAGCCGCTGTCGCCGTCGTCGGGGTCGTAGTGGCCGCGGACGGTATAGGTGCTGTTGGTCCAACGGACGCCGTTGGCCTCCTCGAACTCGACCTGTTCCCAACGGAAGTCACCCTTGAGCGCGGGCCCGCCGCATTGGGGCGGATAGGACTCGCGGATCGCGCCTAGGCACAACTCCGGCGCGTCGGCGCTGCCGAGGATCATCACGTCGCCGGTCACCTCGCCTGTCGACTCGGCGGGACCGGCCACCAGCGGCCTGTTGAACATCATTGCGCCCATGGGCACCGCGACAAGGGCCAGCGCGACGACCGCTGCTACGCCCCCGATCCGCCGACGACGCGCGCGCCGCACGGCTGCGCCCGCCCACGCGTCGGGCGAGGGTGCGTCCGGCACTACCTGACCGAGAATCTTGGTCACATCTTCGTCGTTCATGACTGTTGCTCCTCCAAATGGACGGACCCGCGCAGCTGCTCGAGCGCGCGGTGGGAATACGCCTTGACCGTGCCCTGGGCGAGACCCAGAAGCTCGGCGACTTCGGCGATGGGTAGGTCCTCGAAATAGCGCAGCACCAGCACGGCGCGCTGGGCGCGAGGAAGTTCGGCGAGGGCACGCAGGACGTCGATGCGTAGGCCCTCGTTGAGGTCGACGGCGGGCGCGCTCCCGCCGTCGGGCCCGGGTTCCGGCATGCGCTCGCTCGGTACCTCGCCGGTCCAGCGCCGCCGCCACCACGAGACGAACGTGCGGTAGATCGTCGTGCGGACATAGGCCTCGAATGAACGGTCGTTGCCGTCGTAGCGCGGATAGGTCTTGGCGAGCGCGGTCTGAACCAGGTCCTCCGCGCGCCCACCGTCTCCTGTGAGTAGCCACGCGGACCGCCACAGGTCGCGCCCGCGCCGCCGCACGAACGCCTCGAAGCCCTGCTCGTCGTTCATCGCCGCACCTCCTATCCCATTACACGCTCTGGAAGGCCGCGGAGGTTGCTCCACTGCTCACGCCGATAGCCAGGCTTGCCCGTCCAAGGCTCGCAGCATCCGTTCCAAGGTCTCCCGCAGTTCGGAGCGAGCGGGCTCCGCGAGATCGGTGGTGTACTCGACACCCGCGGGGATCCAGGAAAGGCCATACATGGTCTCGCGGAAGTCCGCGCCTCCCACCGGCCACCTGGTCTTGTCGTCTCCGACGGGCTCAGCACCCTGGCCCCACTGGCCGAAGTAGCCGCGCATCTCGTCGTAGGGCAGCTCCATCACCGCATCGGCCTCGACGTTTTGCCGTCCCCAGGAACGGGCCACGAAGATGAATTCCTCGACCTCCTCGGACGTCAGCGGCCGCGGCGTGAACAGCGCCTGGGTGTGCTCCACGTCCTCGAGACGATCGACACGGAACGTACGCCAGTCGTCCTTGTCGAGATCCCAGCACAGCAGATACCAGTGGCGTTCGGCGGGCGCCAGCGCATGCGGCTCGACGTGTCGGCGGGTGACCGCGCCCGAGGCCGAGGTGTAGGTGAACCGGACGCGTTCGCGGTCGCGGCAGGCCAGCGCCAACTCGCCCAGCACCTCGCCGGACACCGCGACACCGGCCTGGATCCCCGCAGGCTGCATGGCAGCGACGATCGCGGACACTCTCCGACGCAGCGGCGCGGGCAACACCTTCTCCAGCTTGGCCAGCGCGGTGACGGTTGTCTCGGGGCCGGAGACCAACCGCTGCGAGGCCGCGACGCGCAGGCCGATGGCGATCGCGACGGCCTCGTCGTCGGTAAGCAGGAGCGGCGGGAGCGCGCTCCCGGCCTCGAGACGATAGCCGCCGGCCAGGCCGGGAACCGACGCGATCCGGTACCCCAGCTCGCGCAGCCTCTCCACGTCGCGGCGCACCGTGCGTTCGGTGACACTCAGACGGTCCGCGAGCTCCGAGCCCGGCCAGTGCCGGTGGGTCTGCAGTAGGTTCAACAGGGCGAGCGCCCGCGTCGTCGTATCGGACATGCCCTCACTATGCCATTCATTGCGGACAGGATCTGACCTGAATTGGTTCTACGGTGGTTTCATGCCGAATGAACCCATCATCGAGGTGCGCGGACTGACCAAGCGCTTCACCGTCGGAAAGAACACTGTCGAGGCCGTGACCGACCTCTCCTTCGAGGTCGCGCCCGGCGAGCTCGTGGCCTTTCTCGGGCCCAACGGCGCGGGCAAGTCGACCAGCCTGCGCATGCTCACCACCCTCATCCCACCGACCGCCGGTACCGCGCGGGTGGTCGGTCACGACATCCTCCGGCAGCCGGCCGACGTGCGCCGCCGCATCGGTTACGTCGGCCAGTTGACCAGCGGCAGCTTCGCCCAGCGGGTGCGCGACGAGCTCATCAGCCAAGGCGCGTTCTACGGCATCGCCAAGGACGTCGCCCGCCGCCGCGCCGACGAACTGATCGAGTCGCTGGACCTGGCGCCGTTCGCCAAACGCACGGTGCAGCAGCTGTCAGGAGGCCAGAAGCGGCGCCTGGACGTTGCACTCGGCCTCATGCACGCGCCTCCGCTGCTTTTCCTCGATGAGCCGTCGACAGGCCTGGATCCGCAGAGCCGCGCCAACCTGTGGCAGCACATCATCGATCTCCGCGCGGAGCATGGCACCACCGTCTTCCTCACCACGCACTACCTGGAGGAGGCGGACCGCTACGCGGAACGGGTCATGGTGATCGACCAGGGAAGGGTGATCGCCGACGACACCGCGGCCCGGCTCAAGGCGAATCTGGCCGGCGACATCATCACCCTCACCTTCGCTTCCCAGGACGAGGCCGACGGCGCAGCCCCGGTCCTGGAGCGCCTCGCGCAGCGTGAAGCTCGCCGCACCGGCGACGCCTCCGTGACGATGACCGTTCCCGACGGCGACGCCCTCTTGCCTGCCGCGGTCCGGGAGCTGGACGCTGCGGGGCTGCGCGTCGAGCGGGCCACAGGGGTGCCGCCGACCCTCGACGACGTCTTCCTTGCCCTCACCGGCAGGACGCTGCGCGACGCCGACATGACCGAGAGCACCACCGCCGAGACCACCACCCAGCAGGAAGGGGCACACCAATGAGCAGCACCAAGACAGGCACCGCCGCACCGTCGGGTGTCGTCCGCGACACATGGCACATCCTCACCCGTGAGCTCCGGCCCGTGGCCCGCGACCCCTTCACGCTGATCTTCAGCCTGGTGCAACCGCTGGTCTTCCTCGGCTTGTTCGCACCCCTGCTTGTGGGACAGTCCGGCATGCCCGTCGGTGAGACCCTGCGCTGGTTCGTCCCGGGAGTGATCGTCATGATCGTGCTGTTCGGCACCGGTGCGGTGGGCTCGAATCTCCAGTACGAGATGATGACGGGCTCGCACGAGCGCACCCTCGTCGCGCCGCTGTCACGGTCGTCGTTGCTGATCGGGCGCGCGCTCAAGGAGATCGTCCCGATCATGGCTCAGGCCTTGCTGATCGTGTCGATCTCGGCGATCTTCGGCTTCCGCTTCCACGCGGCGGGGCTGCTGATCGGCTTGGTCCTGCTCGCGGTGTTCAGCGTCGGACTCGGCTCGCTGTCCTACGCCCTCGCCCTGGCCACCAAAGACCGCGAGTGGCTGTTCTGGGGCGTGCAGCAGACGCTGATCTTCCCGCTGCTGATCCTCTCCGGGATGCTGCTTCCCCTCGACGAAGGCCCGGCGTGGATGCGCGCCGTCTCCGCCGTCAACCCGGTGAACTGGGTGGTGCAGGCCGAGCGTGCTCTGATCGCGGGCGACTTCACGAACCCGACCGTGCTCTGGGGCTGGGTTGCCGCGGTCGCGGTCGCTGTGCTCGGCCTGGCCGTCGGCATCCGCGGGATGCGTCGCAGTAGCTGAGACCGGGCGCTAGACGTAGTCGCGGGGGACGCGGTCGGCGACCAGGCAGGTGACCTCGTAGGTGATGGTTCCCATTAGCGCGGCGAGCTCCTCGACGCCGACGCGCTCGGCGCCGCTCGTACCCATCAGCACGACCTCGTCGCCGACCCTTACCGACGGCGCCTCCGGCCCCAGGTCGAGCATGGTCTGGTCCATGCACACGCGACCCACCACAGGGTAGGAGCGCCCAGCGATCAACATCCGGCCGCGCGAGGAGTTCAGCCGCGAATAGCCGTCGCCGTAGCCGACGGCGACCGTCGCGATCCACGTGTCGGCCGGCGCCGTCCAGGTGCGGCCGTAACCGACGGACTCGCCGGCCCGGATGCGCTTCACGAACGTCACGCGCGAGATCCAGCGTCCGACGTCCCGGAGTGGCCGGGTCGGCACCGTCGCCGCGTCGGGGTAGGAGCCGTAGATCATGATGCCCGGGCGGACCATGTTCGTCCGGCCGAGGTCGTGGCCGAGGACCGCGCCGGAATTCGCCGCGTGCACTAGTTCGATGGGGCCGAGCACCGACTCCGCGGCGCCGACCGCGTCGGCGAACACCGCGAGCTGCGCGCGCGTGAACTCTTCCCCCGCGGCGACGTCGCTGATCGGCAGATGCGTGAAGATGCCCCCGACCCGGAGCGACGGCGACTCCGCCAGCAGTGCGGCGAGGCGTTCGACGTCGGAAGGCTCGGCCCCCACGCGGCGCATGCCGGTGTCGACGGCGAGATGCACGTCGACGACGCGGCCGGCCTCGGCGGCGGCCACACGGGCCGCCAGGACCGCGTCCTCATCGCCGACCGAGAGCGTGACGTCGGCGTCGATGGCCGCACGGAGGTCGTCCGGCAGCGTCGGCGTGAACTTGAGGATGGGGAGCGTCAGGCCCGCGGCGCGCAGTTGCTGGCCCTCGGCGGTGACGGCGATTCCCAGCCAGTCCGCGGAGCCGCGCTCCTGAATGCTCCGCGCGACGGGGACCAGCCCGTGCCCGTACGCGTTCGCCTTCACCGCGGCGAGGACCTTCCGCCCACCGGCCAGGCCGCGCGCGGCGGCAAGGTTGGCGTGGAGCGCGTCGAGATCGACCTGGAAGCGCGTCGGCGTGGGCATGCGCACAGTCTGGCAGACTCGCAGGCATGTCGAACCAGCAGTGGACGCCCGGCCAGGAATGGCAACGGCCTCAGGACCCCGTGACGGGACAGCAGCCGCAGGGCGACCCCTGGGCCCAGCCGCAACCACAGGGCGGCGATCCCTGGGCCCAGCCGCAAGACGGTCCCTGGCCGCAGCCGCCGCCGGCCTGGGATGCCCCGCCGCAGAACCCGAAGCTGTGGGCGCAGCCCTCACCGTCGAAGCCGAGCCCCTTCGACTTCACGCTCACGACCTTGTCACTGCCCGGTTCGGCAGGGCTGATCTTCCTGTTGGGAACCATCGGCCTTGCCGTCGAGTGGCTGTTCGCCGTCGTCAGGGTCTTTGCCACGGGCAGCGACTACATCCTGGTCTCGCCCCTCGCGGTACTGCAGACCGTCGTCGGCGGCGCCGGCGCGCTGCTGGTCAAGGTTCTGGTCCTGCGCGTGCTGATCGAGATCGGCGTCGCGGTCACGACCCACCTCAAGGACAAGACCGACGACGCTCCCGTTCCTTGAGCCGGGCAACGGCGACGAAGGAGCCGCCGCCCGATGCTTCGCGGGGCATGGCTCAAGGAACAGTGGTCAGAACAGCAGCGCGACCGCCGGTTCGCGGAGGATCGAGGCGACGTCGTGCAGGAAGCGAGAGCCCTGCTCGCCGTCGATGATCCGGTGGTCGAACGCGACGGCGAGGGTTGTCACCCAGCGCGGCTCGATCCGCTCCTCGGAACCCGTCCCGACGACCCACGGACGGCGCTCGATCGAGCCCATGCAGAAGATCGCCGACTCGTCGCCGTTGATGATCGGGGTGCCCGCATCGATGCCGAAGACTCCGACGTTGGTGATCGTGAACGTGCCATTCGAGTAGTCGCCCGGCTGAAGCTTGCCCTCGCGGGACACCTGCACCAGCTGGTTGACGGCCTGGCAGAGTTGCAGCAGGTTCAGCCGCTGCGCGCCCTTGATGTTCGGCACCATCAACCCGCGCGGGGTCGCTGCGGCGATGCCCAGGTTCACGTCGCCGTAGTAGACGATCTCCTGGCGCTCCTCGTCCCACGACGTGTTCAGGTCGGGGTTGCGGCCCAGGGCGAGGCACACGGCCTTGGCGTAGATCAGCAGCGGCGAGATGCGCAGCCCGGTGAACTCCCGGCGCGACTTCAGCGTCTCGACGAACTCCATGGTGCCGCTGACGTCGACGGTGATCCACTCGGTGACGTGCACGTGGGTGCGCACGGAGCGCACCATGTTCTCAGCCGTGATCTTGCGCACGCCCTTGATGGGGACGCGACGCTCGTTGCGGCCCTGCGACGGGTCGAAGCCGCCCGCGCCGGGGGCCGTGAAGCCGCCTGATCCGAAGCCGCCCAGGCCCTCCGTCGGGCCGAACCCGCCGCCGAAGTGGGAGCCGGAGAACGACGTGCCCGCGTAGCTCGGGGCCTCGGTCGCGCCGCCGAACGCCTGGAAGGACGCCTGGTCGTTGAGGATCCTTCCCTGCTTGGGCTGCTCGTCGAGGTACCGGAATGCGGCGGCCGCCTCGACGTCGCGGCGAGTGATGGTGCCGTCGGGGCCGGTGCCGACGACGCCGCTCAAGTCGACCCCGAGGTCGGCGGCGTACTTGCGCACGGGCGGCTTGGCCTTCACGGAGCCGACGTCGGATGCCAGCACCAGCTGCGACTCCGACGGTGCCTTGCCCGGGGTGGGTAGCGGGTCACCCGTCGCCTGGGCGTGCACGGTGGTGGCCGGGTGGACCTCGTCGGCGCGGCGGCCGGGCTCGTGCGGCTCATACGCGGTCGAAAGGGCCTCGGAAGCGCCCCCGCGGTCCTCCGCGACCTTGCCACGGCGCCGTCGGCGGGAGGGCGCGTCGCTGGCTCCGTAACCGACCAGGTTCGGCCCAGACTCCTCGGCCGCGGCAGGGGCCTCCTCCTCGCCGTCGTCGATCTCAACGATGGGCGTTCCTACCTCGACCATCGTCCCCTCCGCGACGAGCAGCGAGACGACGGTGCCCGCGAACGGCGACGGCAACTCGACCAGAGACTTCGCGGTCTCGATCTCGACCAGCACGTCGTTGACCTCGATGACGTCGCCCTCGGCGACTCGCCAGGCGACGACCTCGGCCTCGAGCAGTCCTTCGCCCGGATCCGGCAGCAGGTATTGGCGCTTCATAGCTCTCCTCAGTAGGCCAGCGACTGGTCGACGGTGTCCAAGATGCGGTCGACGGAGGGCAGGTACTCCTCCTCGACCCGCGCGGGCGGGTACGGCATGTCGTAGCCGGTGACCCGCATCACGGGCGACTCCATCACATAGAACAGGTCCTCGTGCAGCTTCGCAGCGATCTCTGACCCGATGCCCAGCGTCCGTGGCGCCTCGTGCACGACGATGGCGCGCCTGGTCCGCCGCACCGACGACTGGATGGTCACCCAGTCGATGGGGTTCAGCGTGCGGAGGTCGACGACCTCCAGCGACGTGCCCTCCTCCGCGGCGACAGCGGCGGCGTCGAGGCATGTCTTGACCATCGGGCCGTAGCAGAGCAGCGTGGCGTCCGTGCCGTAGCGGGTGATCGCGGCCTGATGCATGGGCGCCGGGCGCGACGTGAAGTTGACCATGTCCTTGACGTGGTAGCGGCGCTTCGGCTCGAAGAACACGACCGGGTCGTCGGACTGGATGGCCTGCTGGATCATCCAGTAGGCGTCGTTCGGGTTCGAGCACGACACCACCTTCAGGCCGGGGGTGTGTGCGAAGTAGGCCTCGGGCGACTCTGAGTGGTGCTCGATAGCCCCGATCCCGCCGCCGAACGGGATGCGGATCACCATCGGCATCGGGTTCTGGCCGCCGGTGCGCATGTGGAACTTGGCCACCTGCGTGACGATCTGGGCGAATCCGGGGAAGACGAATCCATCGAACTGGATCTCGACGACGGGGCGGTAGCCACGCATGCAGAGGCCGACGGCGGTGCCGATGATGCCCGACTCGGCAAGAGGGGAGTCGATCACGCGGTTCTCGCCAAACTCGGCCTGAAGCCCCTCCGTGATGCGAAACACGCCGCCGAGCTTGCCGATGTCCTCGCCCGCGAGGAGCACCTTCGGGTCGGCCTGCAGCGCCCGGCGGAGGCCTCGGTTGAGGGCCTTCGCCATGGTCAACGACTCGTTCATGCGTCCTCCCCTGCGGCGTACTCGGCGTACTCGCGGCGCTGGGCCTCCAGCGCGACGGTGGGCTCGGCGTAGACCGTCTCGAACAGCCTGTCCATGGTGACGTCCTTGAGCTGCTTGATGGTGGCGCGGACATCGACACCCAGCTGCTTGGCGTCTTCCTCGACGGCGGCAAGCCACGCGTCGTCGATGACGCCCTCTCGCTCTAGGTAGCGGGTGAGTCTCAAAATGGGGTCCCTCCCCCGCCAGGCCTCCTCCTCCACGGAGCCGCGGTACTTCGTCGGGTCGTCGGAGGTGGTGTGGGCGCCCATGCGGTAGGTGAACGCCTCGACGAAGGTGGGCCCCTCGCCCGCACGGGCGCGTTCCATCGCCCAGTCGGTGACGGCCTTGACGGCCAGCACATCGTTGCCGTCCACCTGTACCCCGGGAAAGCCGAAGCCGCGTGCGCGCTCGAAGAGCGGGATGCGCGACTGGAGCGCGATCGGCTCCGAGATCGCCCATTGGTTGTTCTGGCAGAAGAACACGACGGGAGCGTTATAGGACGCCGCGAACACGAACGCCTCGTTGACGTCGCCCTGGCTGGACGCGCCGTCGCCGTGGTAGACGATGACCGCGGCGTCCTTGTCGGTGCCGGTGCCGACGACGCCGTCGAACTGGAGCCCCATGGCGTAGCCGGTAGCGTGCAGCGTCTGACAGCCGATCACGATCTGGTAGTTCTTGAAGGTCTCGAGCTTCTCCCAGTCGCCCCCGTTCACGCCGCGGAACAGCCCGAGCAGGTTAGCGAGCGGGACGCCGAGGACCATCGCGACGGCGTGTTCGCGGTACGAGGGGAAGACGACATCAGCCGGGCGCATTGCGTGGGCGGAGCCGACCTGGGCGGCCTCCTGACCCAGCTGCGGGGGCCACAAGCCCAGTTCGCCGTGCCGCTGCAGGGCCGTCGCCTCTGCGTCGAATCGGCGCGCGAGGATCATGTCGCGGAGATAGCCGACGAGGTCCTCTGTGGTCCCGGTGAACTCGAAGTCGTCGTTGTCGACGCGCTCCCCATCAGGGGTGAGCAGCTGCACCATGTCGTGACTCTGACCGCGCACGCGGCCCCCTTTCTCCCAACCTACGTAACCGTAACTTACGCCAGCGTAGCTTATTCAGCGAACACCGCCGGATAGGGACATTCCACACCTCGCGCCGCCCGTTTGTGGGATGCTGACAAAACTGACGTACGTCCGCCCCCCGAATCGGAGCACCATGTCATCAGCACGCCGCGCGACGGCCACCCTTTCCGCCGTCGCCCTCGCACTCGCAGGATTCACCACTCTCTCGCCGACGGCGCAGGCCGCGCCCGGGGAGTGTGTCGCACCCTCCGAGACCATCACCATCTTCGCGTTCAACGACTTCCACGGCCGCATCTACGACGACTCCCGCCCCCTCGACCAGACCGTGGGCTACCTCGCGGGGCGCCTGTTCACACCGGTCGAGCAGGCACGCGTCGCCGACGGCGAGGACAACGTGCTGCTGATCTCCTCGGGCGACAACATCGGCGCCTCGACCTTCGTGTCGATGATGGCCGACGACACCCCCACGCTCGACACTATGAACGCCGCCGGACTCGAGGCGTCCACCGTCGGCAACCACGAGTTCGACAAAGGCTGGAGTGACCTGTCCGGCCGCGTCGCCGGCGCGGCCAGCGGCTTCGACTACCTCGGCGCGAACGTGTACGAGAAGGGCACGACGACGGTCGCCGCCCCGCTGAAGGAATACACCGTCATCGAGAAGGCGGGCGTCAAGATCGGCATCGTCGGCGTGGTGACGGCAGACCTGCCGTCGCTCGTCTCCCCCGCGGGGATCTCGACGCTGACCATCGGCGACCCCGTCGCGGCCGTCAACCGCGTCACAGGGCAACTGCTCGACGGCGACCCCACCAACGGGGAGGCCGACGTCGTGCTCGCGTCGCTGCACGAGGGCGCGGGCAACGGCAAGCTGACCGCTGAGGCCAACGCCGCCGCCAGCGCCGCGTTCGACAGCATCTACCGCGACATCGATCCCCGCGTGACGGCGATCTTCAACGCGCACACGCACCAGGAGTACACCTACACGAGCGCCAACAGCACCGACCGCCCGATCATCCAGGCAGGCTCCTACGCGGGAAAGCTCGCAAAGGTGGAGTTGGTCGTCGACGGCACGGGTAAGGGCGTCTGCGAGGTCACGCAGGAGATCATCGCGCCCGCCGCGGAGTCGGACGAGTCGCTGCCGCGGATCAAGGAGATCAACGACATCGCCCGCGCCGCGTACGCCGTCGCGATGGAGAAGGGCCAGCAGGTGATCGGCGAGACCACCGAGGCCATCTCGACACCCGGCAGCCTCGGCAACGCGGACATCCGCAACGTCGAGTCCCCGATGAGCAACCTCGTCGCGCAGATGTTCGCCGACGTGCTCGGCGGAGACGATCCCGAGTTCATCGGGGTCCAGAACCCGGGCGGCACGCGCGACAGCTTCGACAAGGGCGACGTCACCTTCCGCGAGGCGGCGCTCACGCTGCCGTTCGCGAACTCTCTTTTCACGACGCAGCTGACCGGCGCTCAGTTCAAGACGGTGCTGGAGCAGCAGTGGCAGCGCGACGCCGAGGGCAACGCGCCCTCCCGGCCGTTCCTCGCGCTCGGGCTATCCGACAACGTGAGCTACACCTACGACGAGTCGCTGCCGGAGGGATCGCGGATCACGTCGGTCGCCATCAACGGGGAGCCGATCGATCTCGAGAAGCTGTACACCGTCGGGTCTGGCTCGTTCCTGATCGCGGGCGGTGACAACTTCCGCGAGTTCGCCAACGGCGTCAACACCGCCGACACGGGCCTCAGCGACCTCGGTGTGTGGGTGGAGTACGTCGGCCTCGTCTCACCGCTCAGCCCGGACTACTCGATGCGTGGCGTCTCCGCGAAGATCCCCGACGGCGTCCTGGTCGAGGGCGGCGACGCACTCGAGTTCTCGTTCGGTTCTGCCCTTGAGGGCGGGCTCGCTCCCCAGACGCTGGACATGTTCCTCGAGCCGGGCAACCCGAAGGTCACCCCGCCGCTGGCGAACAACACGATCACGGCCTACCTGGGCGACCTGAAGATCGGCGAGGGCACCGTCACCGACGGCGCGGGAACCGTGTCGATCGCGTTGCCCGACGGCGTCGAGATCGACGGCGTGGACCCCGGCGAAGAAGTCACGGTGATCGTGGAGTTCAACGTCCAGGAGTCGGACACCAGCATCTGGTTGCCGGTGACGCTCCGGCTGAAGGAGGACACCCGTCCCACCCCTACCCCGACTCCGACGCCCACCCCGACGAAGCCGACCAAGCCCGGCCTCCCGGACACGGGCAACTAACCACAGGAGTGGATTTTCGACGCAGGGTTGCCCCTTCTGTGCTCTATCGAGCGCAGAAGGGGCAACCTTGCGTCATTTCTCCATGGAGACGCGGAGATCACCGCTGGTTGAGCCGGGCCGCGGCGTAGGAGCGCCCGTGTCCTCAACCGGCGTCGGCGGCGAGGGTCGCGACCAGGATCGCCTTGATGGTGTGCATGCGGTTCTCGGCCTGGTCGAAGACGACGCTGGCCGGCGACTCGAACACGTCGTCGGTCACCTCCACGCCGTCGAGGCCGAACTCGTCGAAGAGGGCCCGTCCGACTGAGGTTTCGAGGTCGTGGAAGGCCGGGAGGCAGTGCATGAACTTGACGTTCGGGTTGCCGGTGGCGGCGAGGAGCTCGGCGTTGACCTGGTACGGGCGGAGGAGCTCGATGCGCTCGGCCCAGACCTCCTTGGGCTCGCCGAGGGAGACCCAGACGTCGGTGTAGACGAAGTCGACGCCGGCGACGCCCGCGGCGACGTCGTCGGTGATGGTGATCCGTGCCCCGGTCTCGGCGGCGATGCGCTCGGCTTGAGCGACGACGTCGGCCGCGTTCTGCTGCGACACGGGCGCGACCATGCGCACGTCCATGCCCATCATGGCGCCGGAGATGAGCAGCGAGTTGCCGACGTTGTTGCGGGCGTCGCCGAGGAACGCGAACGCGATCTCGGTCAGCGGCTTACCGCTGTGCTCCAGCATGGTGAGCTGGTCGGCGAGCATCTGGGTGGGGTGCCACTCGTCGGTGAGGCCGTTGTAGACGGGGACTCCGGCATGCGCCGCGAGGGTCTCGACGACGTCCTGGCCGGAGCCGCGGTACTCGAGCGCGTCGTACCAGCGGCCGAGGACGCGTGCAGTGTCGGCGGCGGATTCCTTGTGCCCGATCTGCGAGCCGGACGGGTCGAGATAGGTGGTGGTGCCGCCCTGGTCGGCGACGGCGACCTCGAACGCGCACCGGGTCCGGGTCGAGGTCTTCTCGAACAGCAGAGCGATCTGCGTGCCGACGAGGCGCTTCGTCTCGCGTCCCTCGCGGCGCTCAGCCTTGAGCCGGGCGGACAGGTCGAGCAGCGCCAGCCACTCGTCGGTGGTGAAGTCGAGCTCCTTGAGGAAGCTGCGGCCGAGAAGGCTCATCGTCGGTCTCCTTGCGGGGTGAAAGGGACACCTTATCGCCCAGGCCCGGACACCGATTCGGGCAGGCCCGTACACAGATCTCTCCATACGCGAGTCCAGGCCGTGTCTGGACCTGGCCTCCCACATGGAGAGCTCTGTGTTGGCCGGCCGGAGGCTGAACGGCAGAGCAGGGGTTCAGGCCTCCAACGCGGCGAGGATGCCGGGCATCGCGGCCTCGATGTCGGCGAGGGTGTCTGAGAAGCCCGCCTCGTCGCCGTACCAGGGGTCGATGAGCGGGGTGCCCTTCGACAGGGCGGGGTTGAAGTCGTTCAAGAGGACGACGTTGGCCTCCGGAGCGAGGCGCAACAGCCGATCCACCTGGAAGGGTTCGACGGCGACAACGAGGTCATTGGCGAGCAGGTCGTCGCGGGTGATCTGACGCGCGCGGTGGGCCGACGCGTCGTACCCTGCGGCGGTCAAGGTGCGGGCCGCACGGCGGTCAATAGGGTTACCCAACTCCTCCGTCGAGATCCCGAAGCTCTCCACCTCGACACCCGAGGCCAGCTTCCTCGCGACACGCTCCGCCATGGGCGAGCGGCAGATGTTTCCCCAGCAGACGAAGGCCAGTCGTTTCATCCTGGCACCCTACAGCCCTCAACGCATCTTCATGACGCCAGAACGGGCGATCGCCGAGCCCCTTCCGAGTCATCGGCGTCGCCGACTACCTCCGGTCTGCTGCGATCGACCACAAACTCAGGAAGCCGCTGACCTACACCCAGCAGTTCGGCGATCGCCGCCGCGCTGCGCTCGGCAGCGCGGCCATCTCCGTACGGGTTCACGGCGCGGCTCATTGCTTCGTAGGAGATCGGGTCGTCGATCAGCCTTGAGATCTCGGTCACGATGCGGTCGACCTCGGTACCGATGAGCCTAACCGTGCCCGCATCTACCGCCTCGGGACGCTCGGTATTCTCTCGCAGAACGAGAACGGGCTTCCCGAACGAGGGAGCCTCCTCCTGGACGCCGCCCGAGTCGGTGAGGATGATTTGCGCCCACTTCTGAGCGTGAACGAACTCAGGGTAGTCAAGGGGCTCGCACACGATGACATTGTCAAGGTTCTCCACGGCGGGGAGCACTTGCTCTCGTACCAGCGGGTTCGCGTGCGCAGGGAAGACGGTGAGGTACTCGGGATACTTCCGCGCGATCTCAGCAGTCGCTAGTCCGATACGACGCATCGGCTCCCCCCAGTTCTCTCGACGATGCGTCGTGAGAATGTCCCGCGTCAAGTAGTTGGCAGGATTTCTTCTCTTTCGAAGTTGGGGATGGTGGGGTCGGCCAGGCCCAGGTGCACCTCCATCGGCCGGTTCCAGGCGATGGCCTCGTGCGGGCGGATCTCGTTGTACTCGATGCGGTAGTCCTCGGCGCGTTCGACGAGCGTGAGCGCGTCGGGGATGTCGTCGAGGAACAGCCGCTCGTACTTCAGCGTCCCGAACCCGCGTTCGCGTGACCCGTTCTGCCCGGGTGATCTCACTCCGGGTGCGGACGTGCCGCAGCTCGGGGTGGCGCATGATGAACAGCTCGAAGTTCAGCGACCGGAACGGGCCGCCGTTGTCCGTGACGATCGTGACGACGGGCAGTAGCTCTCCCGTCTCGGCATCGACCTCGCACTGGTCGATGAGCGGGTGCCCGAACATGACCTCGTAGTCGGCGAGGGCGAGCTCGATCGCGTCATGCTGATTCGCCGTCGGTGACGTGTGAAACGGATGCTCGACCTTGGAGAACCAGTCCCGGCACCCCGCGATCCGCCACGTCCCGCCGGTGGTGGTCTCGAACTCGCTGAAGTCCAGCTGCCACACCTGATTCGGTCCCGTCGGGTTCCTCGCGAACGCGGCCTTGCGGTCCTTCGCCAGCTCCCGACGCTGCTTCTGATATTCGGACGGCAGGATCAGCCCGTCATCGCGCAGCAGCCGCAGCACGGTTGCCTGCGACACTTTATGCCCGTCGTGGCGGGTCATCGCCCAGATCTTCCGATGCCCCCACTCCGGCTTCTTCAACGCATGCGCGGTGACCAGCGGCCGGGCCGCGTCCCGCGCCGGCTGCGGCCACGGACCCTTCACCGGCCGTTCGGTCTTCACCTTGGCCTGCCAGCGCCGCCAGGTCCGCTCGGGCATGTCGATCAGCTTGCAGAACCTCGCGGTCGACATGCCCGACTCCACACGGATCACCTCGAGGTCCTCGAAGGGCCCAGACGGCCCTCGGCACTCTTCTTCCACACACGGATCTCGACCGCCGCCTCGCCGAGGGCCTGGGTCAGCTCGGCGACCTCGTCCTGAAGCTGCTGCTCCCGCGACGAGGGCTTGGACTTGCCCGCCTCGATGCCGGCCCTCCCGCCCTCGAGGAACTGACGCTTCCAGTTCCCGATCGCCTGCTCGGACACCTTCTCACGACGGGCCGCCTCAGCGATCGAGATCTCACCCTGCAGCACGGACAACACAATGCGGAGCTTCTTCTCCACCGGGATCGTCGGGGCACGACTCATGACTCAGACCTTTCGATAGGGGCGTTGCCTCAGCAACTAACTACCCCTGCCACATAGTCTGACGCGCGACAAGAAGGATCATGGGTCGCCCTGCGTTGGCCTCACTGCGCAGACGCACGTCTGAGAAGACCACTGGCTGGTCGGCTGTCCACTGCAGAGCGTCGATCACGGTGTTGCCCGCCACGACTACGGTGCGAGGGTCGACGCCCTCGCGGAGAAGGTTCTGCTTTGACACACCCGTCGGGGCCAGGTGAAGACTCGTAACCTGTCCAGCGATCTTCCTGTTGGATTCCTCTGGGAAGGGTGAGTGAATGTTGCCCGACCTGAGACCAGCTTCGAGGTGAACGACCGGGATGAGGCGATAGAAGCAGGCGATGGCCGCGATAGCAACGGTCGTCGTGTCGCCTTGCACGACAACGGCGTCGGGCTTCTCGGCATCGAGCACCGGATCGAGAGCGGCGAGAATGCGCGCAGCCAGATCGTTCAGCCCGCTCCCCTGCTTGAACACCTTGAGGTTAATTTCCGGGGTGATGCCGAACCACGTGTTGACTTGATCCATCATTTCGCGGTGTTGCCCGGTGCTCACTGCGATCGGTTTGAGGACATCTGATGCTGTGAGCGCTTTGATGAGAGGCGCCACCTTGACAGCCTCTGGCCGCGTGCCATAGATGACCATCACACGTTTCTTCACAGTTCACTCCCAGGACGGCGTATACGCACACCCCCCTTGGGCACTCTAGTGTGTCGCGCCGGTAATTCGTTTCTTGTTTTGTAGAATGGGGTATGCCGCGACGAGGACCCGTGCTACCCGAGTTGACGCTCTCAGACGAGGAGCGCGATCAGTTGGAGCGGTGGGTGCGTCGCCGGAAGTCGGCGCAGGATCTCGCACTGCGTTCCAGGATCGTGCTGGAGTGCGCGATGGGGGCTTCGAACGCTGAGGTCTCACGCCGTCAGGGGGTCTCGCTGCCGACCGTGCGTAAGTGGCGTTCCCGGTTCCTGGAGCGCCGCTTGGACGGTCTGGTCGATGAGCCGCGGCCTGGTCGTCCGGCGCTGATCGGGGTGGACCGGGTCGAGCAGGTCATCGTGGACACGCTGGAGTCGACGCCGAAGAACGCGACGCACTGGTCGCGGGCGAAGATGGCCGAGCGCTCCGGGCTGTCGAAGTCGACGGTGGGACGGATCTGGAAAGCGTTCGGGCTCAAGCCGCACCTGGAGGAGGGGTTCAAGCTCTCCACCGACCCGTTGTTCACCGAGAAGGTCTACGACATCGTCGGGCTCTACCTGAACCCGCCGGAGTCAGCGGTTGTTCTCAGCGTGGACGCCACGTTTCTGAAATAATTAACCAGTAGCGGGTTTTAATTGTCCTCATCCGGGCTGGCCTGTTTGGGTTGATTGTGCCGCATGGCGCGGCGGGTGGCAATGCGGGTCGCGCGGGCGTCGGCTAGGCCGTCGCGGCGGGCCTTGCGGATCGCGTCGCCGCGGCCGTAGTGCTCGTCGGCGGGGGTGACGTAGCCGATGCCCTCGTGGAGTCTGACGTTGTTGTAGTGCTCTCTTCTGGCGTCTAGTTCGGTGCGCATGACGGCGGGGTCGTCGATGGTGTCCAGGTGTGGGTGTTCGGTCTTGGAGGTGGCCGAAGAACGACTCGATCCACGCCTGGTCGTTCGGAGTGCCTGGGCGTCCGAAGTGCTGGGCGATGCGGGCGATGGCCATGAACTGCGCGGTGCGGTCGGATCGCATCTGGGGCCCGTTGTCGGAGACAGCAAGCAGCGAGGGTGTCAGATGGTTTGTGTAAGGGGTGGCTCCTGACACGAAAGCAGAATGATGACCGTGATAGACAAACTCGACCGTGAGGAGCGGCGCCGTGCGCAGCGCGACGGCGTGGCCGCGTTGGAGGCCTCCGGGGCCTTGGATGACCTGTATGCCCGCATCGATGCCGGCGAGGTCCAGCTGGAAGGCCGTGACGGGCTGATCCAGCAGCTGATCAAGGCCGGCCTCGAGCGGGGCCTGCAGGCCGAGCTGGCCGACCATCTCGGCTACGACAAGGGCGACCCGGATGCCGCGATGTTCCCGAACTCGCGCAACGGGTCGTATCCGAAGACAGTGGCCACCAGCGTCGGAGACGTGGATCTGGCGATCCCCCGCGACCGGGACGGGTCGTTTACCCCGATGCTGGTCCCGAAGGGCTCCAGGCGCCTGTCAGGCCTCGATGACATGATCATCAGCTTGTATGCGGGCGGGATGACGGTCCGTGACATCGAGCACCATCTGGTGTCCACGATCGGGACCGAGATCTCGAGGGAGACGATCTCGAAGATCACCGACGAGGTCGCCGATGAGGTGATGATCTGGCAGCAGCGGCCGCTGGACTCGTTCTACCCGGTGATCTACCTCGACGCGTTGATCGTGAAGGTCCGCGACGGCGCCCACGTGCGGAACAAGGCCGCTCACATCGCCGTCGGCGTCGACATCGACGGCATCAAACACGTCCTCGGGATCTGGATCCAGGCCACCGAAGGCGCGAAGTTCTGGGCCGGGGTCTGCGCGCAGCTCGCCAACCGCGGCGTGCGTGACGTGCTGATCGTGTGCTGCGACGGCCTGACTGGCTTCCCCGAGGCCGTCGAGGCCACCTGGCCCCAGTCGACCGTTCAGACGTGCGTGGTCCATTTGATCCGCTCCGCGATGCGATTCGTCAACTACAAGGACCGCAAAGCCATGGCGGCGGCGTTGAAGCCGATCTACCAGGCCGCCGACGAGCCAGCCGCGAGGGCCGCCCTGGACGCGTTCGCCGCCTCCGAGCTCGGCCGGGCGAACCCGAACACGGTACGCGTGTTCATCGACGCCTGGACCCGCTTCGTGCCGTTCCTGGCGTTCCCGCCGATGCTGCGCAGGGTGATCTACACCACCAACGCCATCGAGTCGCTGAACTACCAGCTGCGGAAAGTCACGAAGAACCGCGGCCACTTCCCCTCCGACGAGGCCGCCGTGAAGCTCCTCTGGCTGGCGATCTGCAACATCGAAGACAAGCGGGCCCGCGACCGCGCCAAGGAGAAAGGACGCAAGAAGGGAGAGAAACGCAACGCCGAAGGCCGCCTCGTCGAGGGGCAGGTCACCACGAACTGGAAACAGGCCCTCGCCCAACTCGCGATCGCCTACCCCGATCGCATCAACCCCTACCTCTAACCCACCCGGAGACCGAACTCCTTACACAAACAACTTGACAAGCTCCAAGCAGCATCGGCACTCGTTCGTCGTTATCTGGGATCTCGCCTAAGGCCAGTTGGTCGACGAACGCCAGATCCTCGAGCAGCCAGCCCTTTCCGTCTGCCTCCAGAGCGTCGATGAACGCGTTCTCGACCTGCACCGATGTCTCCTCCGGGGAGAACACGGTCGCCAGCCAGTAGCGGGACACGACGTCCACGACGGCGAGCGCGCACCAGCCGGGCAGCGCCGAGAAGTGCGTGAAGTCGTAGATGTAGATCACCCCGGGGACCAGCTCGGCCCACTCCGGCCACGGCGTTTTCGGCCGCGGTGGGCGTGGCGGCAGGCCGGGCAGGTGCATCCCGGCCGCGGTCAGCACCCGTAGCACCGTGGACTCGGCCACGAACACCCGCTGAAGATAGGAACCGCGGTGGGCCAGCTTGCGGTGCGAGAGGTCCACCTGCTCCCAGTCCCGGACGATCTGGACGATCTCGTCGCGTTCCCAGTCCAACAGTGCATGCGACGCCTCCCCGGGCAGGGGGCCGGGCTGCGCGTCGGCCAGGTCGCCGCCGTCCGCAGCCCGGGACCGCCAGGTGAGCACCCGGGCGTGGTCCACGCCGAGCTGCCGGCAGGCCCACCGTGTGGAGAAGCCCTCCGCCACAGCATGATCGACCAGGTCCAGCAGGGCCTTCTTGACCGGCGCATCCACACGGCTGGGAACGGCGCCGGCGATCATTCCCAACCGTCTTTTCCCTTCTCCAAATGCAGGGCGACGGCCTGCTCACAGATGGTGGCCTTGAGCCGCTCGATCTCCGCCCGGGCATCGTCCAACTCGGCCTGCTCGGCCGTCTTACCGCGCCGACCGGGCACCGCCGCCGCCAACGCGTCCAACGCGCCCTGCTTCGCGGTCGCGCAGATCGAACGGATCGTGGTCCGGTCGATGCCATACTTGTCGGCCAGCTCCCGCTGGGTCGCCGACGAGGTCAAGACCGAGGTGAAGACCTCGTACTTCTGCGACGGCGCGAGCCTCTTACGCTTGCGCCGCGACGCCCTGCCCGACTGGCCCGACTGGCCCGCCACCGATGGCTGCTGTGTAGTCATGATCTGATCTCCTTGTCCGGTTGATCCAACCAGCAAGGACGCGGACATTTAAAACCGGATCCTGGTTAGCGATCTCAGACGCGCAAAGGTGGACGAGAAGAGCCAGGTACAGGCCCTGGCCCGCTCCCAGCCCGCGTTCCCGATGATGCCAGGGGCACCCGAGCGTCGCACCCACGACTACGTGCGCCACGGCACCACGAGCCTGTTCGCCGCGATGAACGTCGCCGACGGGACGGTGATCTCCTCCCTGCACCGCAAGCACCGGTCGATCGAGTTCAAGAAGTTCCTCGCCAAGATCGACAAGACCGTGCCCGAGCACCTGGACGTGCACGTGATCTGCGACAACTACTCCACCCACAAGCACCCCACGGTCAAGACGTGGCTCGCGCAGCACCCACGCTTCCGCATGCACTTCACCCCGACGTACTCCTCCTGGATCAACCAGGTCGAACGGCTCTTCGCCGAGGTCACCCGCGACCTGCTCCAACGATCCGACCACCGCACCGTCCAGGCACTCGAGCGAGACCTCCGCGGCTGGGTCGCGGCTTGGAACGAGAACCCCAAGCCGTTCATCTGGACCAAGACCGCCGAAGACATCCTCGACGCCATCGCCAGATACCTGAAACGAATTAACGAATCAGGACACTAGACGGTGATCGATCTATGCGCACAGCCGCAGTCAACCGAAGTTGATCTGGAGAGAAGCTCTCGATATTGCTGTCGGACGGCCGTAGCCAAGTCTTTGCCGCCCGCCCTTGGGCCCTCACGCCCGCCTAGGCGCTTGCTCCTGGTGTCCTGCGTCGGAAGGTCGTTGATGAGTTCCGGTGTTCCAGTGGATGGATCGCAAGGCCGACGAGCGAAGGAGCACTTGGTTGCTCGTCGAGCGAGGAGAACGCAGCGAGGCGCCGCTGGGGCACCGAGATCGCAGCGCACTTCCGACGCGGGGCACTAGTGGTCTGTCGCGCCTAAAGGTGCCGATCAGGACGCGGGGTCGGGCGGGATGAGTGACAAGGCAGAGGAGGGAGTCATTGCGGGGCACTACGTCAACCGACGACAACGACGCCAATCGCCCGCATGGCGCCGCGTACCGGTGCATTTAGGTGCGACGGGCCACTAGTTCGGCACGGACTCGTAGAACGCGAGCATGTCGTCGGCCCTCAGCGCCGTCTTCAGTTCGTCGAGCTTCTTTTCGTCGACCAGCACGATCGACTGCTTGTCCGCGGTCCACCCGAAGCCCGCCGTCGGCAGCTGGAATGACTTGATGTCCGCGGGGTGCACACCCTTCAGCTCCCAGCCGAGGCGGATGATCTCGTCGTTGGTGAGTCCATCATCGACGGTGAAGTTCTTGCCGAGCTCGGTGACCGACTCACGGAAGCGGCCCGGGTCCGCGAGGACGCCGCCGCTGGCCAGCTTGCTCAGTACCGCCTTGATGACATCGCGCTGGCGCTCCGCGCGGCCGAAGTCGCCGTTGGAGAGGTTCTTGCGCTCTCGGACGAACCGCAGTGCCGCCTCGCCGTCAAGGGTGATCTCGCCCTTTGGGAAGTCAAATCCGTCGCTGCTCGAGGCCTCCTTATTGACGACGGTGACCCCACCCAGCGAGTCGATGACGTTCTTGAAGCCCTCGAAGTCGATCAGCACGGTGTGATCCATGGGCACGTCGAGCAGGAGTTCCATGGTTTCGACGGCGAGCGGCGCGCCTCCCCACGAGTAGGCCGCGTTGATCTTCGCCTTGCCGCGTCCGGGGATCTCGACGTACGAGTCGCGCGGGATGCTCATCAGGAACACGTTCTGGCGGTCGCCGGAGATGTGAAGAAGTTGGAGGACGTCGGAACGCCCACGTTCACCACCGCGGGTGTCCGAGCCCATCAATACCATGTTGATGGGCGCCTTCGCGGCGTCGACGGGTTCGACAGGGGCCGGGCGCTGACCGGTCGGCATCAAGCCGGGGTCGCGGCTGATGTTGTCGAGGGCGTCGAAGGCGGACTTGCCGTACCAGGCGGCAACGCCGATGCTGCCGAGCACCAGCGCGACGAGAATGCCGAGCACGGTGAACAGCAGCCAGCGATTCCTGCGCTTCTCTCCCCTCCCACCGCGCGGCGCGTCGTCGTCCTGGTCCTCCATGAAGGACAAAGAGTGATCACTCATGATTTCCCTAACCCACCAGGGGAACCCACGGACGGCGCATTCCCCGAAACTCTTGGAGATCCTACCCGCGCCGGACGCGAGCGTCGCCGACTGCATGCCGAAGACCCGGGTAGGATGCCGATACGTCGGTGGAAGGTGGCAGGGTAGGGACCATGCAGATCTTGGTGGTGGATGACGATCAGGCGGTGCGCGACTCGCTGGCCCGCTCGCTGACCTATTCGGGTGACCAGGTACAGACCGCCGCCGACGGGGTCGAAGCCCTGGCCAAGCTGGTCAGTTACACGCCGGACGCGATCATCATGGACGTCATGATGCCCCGCCTCGACGGTCTGGAGACCACGCGCATGCTGCGCGACGGCGGCAATGACACCCCCATCCTCATCCTGACTGCGCGCGACGCCGTCGGAGACCGCGTCGATGGGCTCGACGCCGGGGCCGACGACTACATGGTCAAGCCCTTCGCGCTCGACGAGTTGCTGGCCCGCCTGCGCGCGCTCACCAGGCGCTCGAAGCCAGTGCCCGAGGCAGAGTCGAAGGTTCTGACGTTCGAGGACGTCACGCTCGACACGCTCCACCGCGAGGTCACCCGCTCCGGGCAGCACATCTCGCTCACGCGCACGGAGTTCGCCCTCCTGCAGGCCTTCATGGAGCACCCGCGGCGGGTGATGGAACGCAACACCCTGCTGAACGAGGTCTGGGGCTTCGAGTTCCCCACCACCGCGAACTCGCTTGAGGTCTACATCGGGTACCTGCGACGCAAGACCGAGACGGGTGGCCTGCCGCGCCTGATTCACACGGTCCGTGGCATCGGCTACGTCCTGCGTGAAACGCCCCCGTGATCGGCAGCCTCTGGATTCGGCTCCGTCGAGGCATAGGCCGGCTGGTCAGTGGCCAGTCGTTGCAGTGGCGCCTCGCCCTGCTGACGGGGTTGAGCGTCGCGTTGTCAGTCATCGTCGTCGGCGGGGCCACCTACACCGTCGCTCGCTGGTCGCTGGTTGACCAACTCGACAACGAACTGATCTCCGTGGCCCAGGACGCCGCCGACACCATCAGGGCCAATCTCCCCGACATGGGCGGGCTCTCGGCGGGCACCATCGGCGCCTCCAGCGGGCTCCTCGCCATGGTGCGAGCCGACGGCGTCGTGACCCAGATGCCGGGTCAGGTGCAGGAGTTGCCGGTCGGTCCGGATGAGATCACGGTCGCGCGCATGCAGGTCGGCTCGTCCGCGCGCACATTCGACGCCGACGGCGACCGGTACCGGCTGGTCGCGGTGCCGATTCAAGTGGATGGGAAGCTGTACGCCGTCATGTATGCGCGCCCCATGACGTCGCTGGACTCGACGCTGGGTTCGCTGTGGCTCGTGCTCCTGACCGCCGGCGTGCTGGGCGTCGTCGTCACAACCATCGCCGCGCTGTGGAACGCGCGCGTCGTACTGGCCCCCGTCCGGCGCTTGTCCCAGGCCGTGACCTCGGTCACGCAGACCGACCAGTTGAACCCCATCCGCATCTATGGGCGCGACGACCTCGGCGCCCTCACGCAGTCGTTCAACAAGATGCTGCGGTCGCTGCAGCAGTCGCGGGAACAGCAACGGCAGCTGATCGCCGACGCCGGCCACGAGTTGCGCACGCCGCTGACGTCGATGCGCACGAACGTTGAGTTGCTCGTCGCCGACGAGGCGACGGGCATGCTGCCGGCAGGCGCCCGAGCCGAGGTGTTGGGCGATGTGGCGGCGCAGCTGGGTGAGTTCTCCGCGCTGGTGGGCGACCTGGTGGCACTGACCCGCGACGACCATCTGCAGCGCCCGCACGAGCCGTTGGACATGGCGGAGGTCGTCGAGTCGGCGATCGCGCGCGCCCGCCGTCGCGGCCCGGGCATCGTCTTCGACGTCCAGCTCGAGCCGACACCCATCATGGGCGACCCCTCCACGCTGGAGCGCGCGATCACGAACCTGCTCGACAACGCGGTGAAGTTCTCCCCCCCGGACGGCACCATCACCGTCCACCTCGATGACTCCGCGTTGACGATCATCGACGAGGGCCCCGGCATCGAGGAGGAGGACCTCCCGCTGATCTTCGACCGGTTCTACCGCTCCGACAAAGCCCGCAACACGCCGGGCACGGGCCTGGGCCTGGCGATCGTTGCCCACACCGCGTCGGCCCACGGCGGCACGGTCAGGGCAGCCAACGAGCCGGGAGCCGGTGCGAAGCTCGTCCTGAAGCTGCCGACGGTCGAGCCCCCGGACGAGGAAGACTGAGCCTGGAGCCACCGCTCGGCGCGCGAGGCAGTGTCGCCTCCTTGCCTGCACGTCCGACGTGGCCCGGCTCAGCGGATGGCCAGAGCGAGGGTCCGCGCGCCCGCCGCGCAGGGAGTCCGCAGTCATCCCCAGCGGTCGAGGAGCGCCGTGGCTGCGGGCTCGTCCGTGACGAGGACGTCGATCAGGCCCCCGACGACGGCGCCGCGGATCGCATCGACCTTCTCGGCCCCACCCGCGACCCCGACGACGTTGCTCATGCCCCGCAGTTCGTCGAGGCTCAGGCCGACGCGCTGGGTGGTCCACGGCGTCGTCACGACGCGGCCCTCGATGTCGAACCACTCGCCCATCATGTCGCCGACGGCGCCGCGCGCGGCGAACTCCGCGACCTCCTCGTCGGTGGTGACGCCGGCGCGGACCGCGGAGCCGCCGGGGGTCGCCGCGCCCATGCCCGTGACCGTGACGACGGCGCCGCGCGCGAGGTCGAGGACCTCGCCCACGGCCGCCTCCGCCCGGAACGTGTCGGCCACCTCGGGGCTCGAGACGAGCATCCGCGCGGGCACGGTACGCAGCCGGCGCAGCACGCCGGGCGCCTGGGTGAGCACCTCGTCGATCGAGCTGAGCCCGCCCGTCGCGGCTACCAGCTGCACGCCGTCGAGGGCCTCCTCGGACAGCATCGACAGCGCGCGGGCGACCGAGTCGCCCCAACTCACCCCGACGACCGCGCCCGGGTGGAGGAAGCGCCGCGCATAGGCGGCCAGCGCGGCGGCGACCCGCTCGTTGGTGCGCTCCTGCGAGAGCCGGCCGGTCGCCGTCGGAACGACGATGGCGTCGCGGAGGCCGAAGACGTCGCGCACCGTCGTGGCCAGGCGCATGGTCGCGAGGTAGGCGGGGTCCAGCTCGATGCGCACGATGCCGTGCTGGCGCGCGGACTCCAGCAGTCGCCCGACGGTCTGCCGCGACACGAACAGCCGCCCGGCGACCTGCGCCTGGGTAAGGCCGTCCTCGTAGTACAGCCACGCGGCGCGGACGGCGAGATCGACGTCGATGGGAGAGGCCGCCGGTCGAGCCGCCGCACGAGCGTCAGCGGGTCGGCGTGTCGCGCCGTACTGAGCCGAGGCGCCGGGCGAAGCCTCGCCGTCGTGTCGAAGTGAAACCACTAGACGATCCTCTCCTCTGCTCCTGAGCATATGCCCAACTCTCCCGCAAACGCTCACGCTCTCCGCCGAACCGGCCTAGATTGGTGCCATCGAGAGAAAGGTGCCCCCGTGACCCAGCTTCCGTCGGTCCAGCACGCGATCCAGATCGTCGGCGTCGACGAGATCGTCCACAACACGTCCAAGGCCGTCGACCCGGTCGGCCCCCACCAGATGATGCTGGAGGTCGAGTCCTGCGGCATCTGCTTCAGCGACACGAAGCTGCTGCACGCGTTCGACTCGCACCCGCGCAAGAAGGACGTGATCGCGGGCATCAGCCCCGAGGCGCTGGCTGAGATCCCGGGCTACAAGCCGGGAAGCGAGCCCACGGTCCCCGGCCACGAGCCCGTCGGCCGGATCATCGAGGTGGGCGACAAGGTGACACACTTCAAGGTCGGCGACCGCGTCCTCGTCCAGGCCGACTGGAAGCACCTCCGCACGCCGAAGTCGAACGGCGCCTTCGGCTACAACTTCGAGGGCGCGCTGCAGGAGTATGTCGTCATCGACGAGCGCACCGTCGTGTCGCCGTCGGGCGAGGAGTTCCTCATCCACGTCAGCGACGGCCCGTCGGCCGCCGCCGTGGGCCTGATCGAGCCGTGGGCCACCGTCGAGGGTTCCTACGCCTGGGTCGAGCGGAATCACGTCCAGGACGGCGGCCGCCTGCTTGTGGTGGCCGACGGCGAGGCCGCCGGCATCGAGGCCCTCACCGCGGGCCACGTCCCCTCCGAGATCGTCACCGTCGCTCCTTCCGAGCTCGCCGGGCTTGAGGGCCAAGCCTTCGATGACATCGTCTTCTACGGAGCGGATGCCGACGCCATCGAGTCCGCCGCCGCGCTGCTCGGCAGCAGGGCGATCTTCTGCCTCGTGCTCGGTGGCGAGCGGATCGGCCGCAGGGTGAACCTGGACATCGGCCGCGTCCACTACGACTTCATCCGCTTCGTCGGCACCACGGGCTCCGACCCCGCCGACGGCTACGCCTGGGTGCCCACCACCGGCGACCTGCGCGCGGGCGACAAGGTCGTCATCATCGGCGCCGCGGGCCCGATGGGCACGATGCACACCATCCGCGCCGTCACCTCGGGCGTCGAGGGGATCAGCGTCACCGGCACCGACGTCAGCACGGATCGCCTGAAGCACCTGGCCGCGATCGTCGACCCGATCGCGGAGGCCCGCGACGTGCCCTTCGGCTACATCAACAGCGCCGAGGTGGCGTTGCAGCCCGGCTACACGCACCTGTCGTGCATGGTCCCCGTCCCTGCGCTGGTGTCGCAGGCCGTCGACCTCGCCGCCGAGGGCGCCATCCTCAACGCGTTCGCGGGCATCCCGGCCGGCACGCTGGGCGAGTTCGACCTACAGGGCATCGTCGAGCGCCGCGTCTTCATGCTTGGCACCTCGGGCTCCGACGTCTCCGACATGCGCACGGTGCTGCGGAAGATCGAGGAGGGGATCATCGACACGCACATCTCCCTCGACGCCGTGACCGGCATGGCGGGCTTCCGGGACGCCATCGACTCCGTGATCAACCGCACCAGCGGCGGCAAGATCATGGTTTACCCGAAGCTGCACGACCTCCCGCTGACCCGCCTGGTCGACATGCCCGAGAGGCTGCCGCACGTGGCGGCCAAGCTGAACAACGGCATCTGGACCAAGGAGGCCGAACAAGCCCTCCTCGCCGGTTCCTGACCGACGGCCCTCCCGGCGCCTCCGGACACCGGGACCCGTGCACAAATCTGCGTGGGTTGCATCAGCTGTGCAATACGCACACCTCGTGCAACCCACGCAGATTTGTGTACGCCACTTGAGCCGAACCCGGCTCAGCGACCGCGGAACTTGTCGAGGTCGCGGCGCTCGCGCTTCGTGGGGCGACCGGCGCCGCGCTCTCGGACCGCGACGCGGCCGCTCATGCCGAGGATCGGGGGCGGGCGCTCCGGCGTCCGGTCGATGTAGGCGGCCTGCGCCAAGGGGGCGCCCACGCGCTTGGCCAGCGTCGGGTCCACGACTTCGATCAGCTTCTCGTCCTGGTCTCGCCGCACGCGGATGCGCTGCCCCGTGACCACCTCCTGCGCGGCCTTCGCCAGCTTGTCGTCGACGCGCACGTGACCGCCGCGCACCGCATCTGTCGCCTGCGAGCGCGTCTTATACATGCGCACCGCCCAGAGCCAGGAGTCGAGTCGAGCCATGCGGCCAGCATATTGCCTGGCCGCCAGTGGCCTGTCGCCCCTAAAGGTGCGGATCAGGACGCGGCGTCAGGCGGGATGAGTGACAAGGCGGAGGAGGGAGTCATAGCGGCGCACTACGTCGACCGACGACAACGACGTCAATCGCCCGCATGGCGCTGCGTTCCCGTGCATTTAGGGGCGACGGGCCACTAGACGGAGGCCAAGGGCTCCGCGCCGAAGTCGTCGGCGTCGACGATCGCGAGGACGGCTCGGGCGGCGTCGGCGGCAGAGACGAGGCGCCCCTCCTCCTTCATGGCGACGAAGTCCGCACGCAACGGGAAGCCCGCGGACTCTCGGATCTCGCCCTGCATTTCGGTGTCGACGACGCCCGGCCGGATCGAGACGATCCGCACCCCGTCGTGGCCCTCGGCGGAGACGGTCCGGGCGTGGTGATCGACCGCGGCCTTCGTCGCGCCGTAGACGCTCCACCCCGGAATGGGGCGACGCCCGACGCCGCTGGAGATGTGCGCGACCCGCGTGGGCGTACCGGCGGGACGGTCGCGAAGGACGGCGTTGGTCAAAAGAATCGGCGCGGTGAGATTCACGTTGACGGCCAGGGCGGCCTGGGCGGGGTCCTGGTCGCCCACCAGGTTCGAAGGACCGAGGTACCCGGCGTTGTTGATCAGGAGGATCTCGTCGGCATCCGCCAGGTGTGCCCGCAGGGTCCCGCCGTCGAGCCACGCCAGGAGCGCTTCCGGATCGCCTAGGTCGACGCGCTCTCCGCCGGAGCGGGCGACGCCGAGCACGTCCCAGCCGTCAGCCTCCAACTGCGCGGCAAGCGCCGCGCCCAATCCGCGGGTGTGCCCGGTAACGATCGCCTTCTTTGGCACTGCTTTTCCTACTGTCGGTTTGCGGATACGTGACGGTCTATTGGTTTCGACACGGACCCGGCGCTTCGCGCGGAGGCCCGGCTCAACCAGCGGGGGTCAGCAGACGCGGCGGGTCCAGCCGAACGAGTCCTCCGCGCGGCCGAACTGGATGTCGACCAGGTGCCGCCGGATCTCCTGGGTCTTCGGGCCGGGCGTCCCGTCGCCGACCGTCTGGGGGCCGCGCGCAGGCGAGTTGAATCCCGTGATCGGGGTGACGACCGCAGCGGTGCCGCAGGCGAACACCTCTGTGATCGCGCCGCTCTCGATCCCGTCGAGCACCTCGTCGACCGTGATCGGGCGCTCGACCGGGGTGAGGCCGTGCTCGGGCGCGAGCTTCAGGATCGACTCGCGCGTGACGCCTGCGAGGATCGAGCCCAGCGACGGCGTCAGCAACTCGCCGTCGGCGGTGATGAACATCACGTTCATCGTGCCGCACTCCTCGATCCACTTGTGCTCGGCGCCGTCGGTCCACAGCACCTGGCCGCAGCCGTTCTCGTACGCCTCCTTCGTGGCGACGAGGCTAGCCGCGTAGTTGCCGCCGCACTTCGCGGTACCGGTGCCACCAGGGGCGGCGCGCGTGTAGTTCGGAGTGATCCACAGCTTCACCGGCTCCGAGTAGTACGGACCCGCCGGCGTCGCGATGACGGCGAAGCGATAGGTGTCGGCCTCACGGACGCCGAGGTAGGGCTCCGAGGCGACCATGAACGGGCGCAGGTAGAGGCTCTGCTCGCCGTCGCCCGCGGGGACCCAAGCGCGCTCCAGCTCGACGAGGCGCGTCACCGACTCGAGGAACAGTTCCTCCGGCAGCACCGCCATGCCCATGCGCTGCGCCGAGACGACGAATCGGGCCGCGTTGCGATCCGGGCGGAACAGCCAGATGGAGTCGTCGTCGCGACGGTAGGCCTTCATTCCTTCGAAGATCTCTTGGCCGTAGTGCAGGACGGCGGCCGCGGGATGCAGCGACCAGTCACCCATCGGCACGATCCGCGGGTCCTGCCAGCCGTCGCCCTCCACGTAGTCGATGACCACCATGTGATCGACGTAGTAGCGCCCGAAACCAGGGTCGGCGAGGGCCGCCTGACGGGCAGCGTCGGACGTGGGATGCGCGGTGCGCGTCAGCGAGAACTCGGCCATGCGCCCGATGGTAGCCGTCACGATTTCCCCGGTTCCGCGCCGTCCACGGCCTCGACGGCGCGTCCTCGGCGTGTTACGTTGCCCCGTGATTTCCGACCAACGCACACGTTCCCGTGCCTTCGCCCACGTCCTCGGCAACACGGCGGCGGCGATGCTGGGCACCGCCTTCATCTGGTTCGGCATCACGTTCTGGGCCTACCTCGAGACGCGGTCCGTGCTCGTCACCTCGTTCATGGGCGGCGCCTACATGCTGCTGCTCGCCGTCCTCGGCGTTCCGTTCGGGGCGCTGATCGACCGGCATCGCAAGCACACGATGATGGCGGCCTCCGCCGTCGGCACGGTGGGAACCTATCTTCTCGCGGCCGTAGTCTTCCTCCTGACGCCCGACGACGTCCTTGTCGACATCGGCCGACCCTGGTTCTGGCTCTTCGCAGGCCTCATCCTCTTCGGTTCGCTGCTCGCGATGATCCGCGGGTTGGCGCTGTCGACCTGCGTCACGATCCTCGTCGAGCCGGACAAGCGGGCCAACGCCAACGGTGTCGTCGGCGCCGTCAACGGGGCGACGATGCTCGTGGTCAGCGTCCTATCCGGCCTCGCCATCGGACGGTTGGGGATCGGCTGGACGCTGTGGATCTCCATCGCCGTCGTCGTGGCATCGCTCGTTCACTTGTTCCTGATCCGCATCCCCGAGCCGACCATCGTGCACGCCGAGGGCGTCCCCAGCCCCGTCGACTTCAAGGTGGCCTGGATCGCCGTCGTCGCCGTGCCCGGCCTGTTCGGCCTGATCCTGTTCTCGACGCTGAACAACCTGCTCGGCGGCGTGTTCATGGGGCTCCTCGACGCCTACGGCCTCGAGCTCGTCTCCGTCGAGGTGTGGGGCATCCTTTTCGGCATCGCCAGCATCGGCTTCATCGTCGGCGGCGCGATCATCGCGAAGACCGGCCTCGGCACGCGTCCACTGCGCACGCTGCTCTGGGCGTGCATGGCGATGTGGGTGGTCGCCGCGCTGTTCACCATCCGCGACTCCGTCTGGCTGCTCGTCGGCGGCTGCTTCCTCTACATGGCCCTGATGCCGTTCATCGAGGCCGCCGAACAGACCATGCTGCAGCGCGTCGTCCCGCTGGCCAAGCAGGGCCGCGTGTTCGGTTTCGCACAGGCCGTCGAGACGTCCGCGGCGCCGGTCAGCGCATTCATCATCGGCCCCGTCGCCGAGTTCTGGCTGATCCCTTACGCCGAGTCCGATCGCGGCCAGGCCTCGCTGAGCTGGCTGCTCGGCACCGGCGAGGGGCGCGGCATCGCGCTGGTCTTCGTGCTCGTCAGCCTGGTCGGCCTGATCGTCACGGGGGCGGCGTTCTTCACGAAGACCTACCAGAAGCTGACGGCGTCGTATGCGGCCGGCGACGTCAACGCCGACCTGACGAGCTGACGGGCCTATCCGCAGCTACCTGCCCACGGTTTCGGAGCTTTCTTTCGCGAGCTGCAGCTCCTTCGCCGCCGTTGCCTCGGGATCCAAGGAACGTTATTGCGGGATGGTGCCGTCGAGGACCCAGTCCAGGAACTCCTTGAGGTCGCCGGTCTCGCCGTCGCGGCCGCCCTTGCCGATCGTCATCGGCGCGAGCGACGGTCTCAGCTTCACGCCGCGGAACCGCTCCATGAACCCGCCCGGGACGGTCAGCACGTAGTAGTTGCCTTCCGTATCGAGGCCGAGGGACCTATTGGTGCGCAGGTACCAACCCACCTTGTCGGTCTTGACGACGTGGCCGTCCAGTGTTGTCGCCTTCAGCGGCTGCGGCGCGATGCCCGCGGCCTTGATGGAGACCAGGAACTCGTCGATCAGCACCTTCGCGCGTTCCGCCTCGAGTTCGAGGGCCTGTTGGCTCAGCTCGTGGCGGAGCTTGGCGGCGCGCTGCCGCTCGTTCAGGCCGTCGTCGGTCACGATGCCGGTTCCCAGAGGTTGCGCGCGATCGCACTAGCCATGGTCGGGGCGAGCGGGAGCTGCGGGATCAGCGTCGCCTGGGCGGCGTGGTAGAGGTCCGGCTTACCGCGCCACGTGGTGTCCGCGGGGTGGTTCTCGCCGTCCAGCTGGTGCCGCCACGACCCGCGCTCGCGGTCGATCAGGTGGGCGTCGGCATAGTCCCAGTAGCGCTGATAGAGCTCGGCGTAGCGGTCGTCGCCGGTGCGGCGCCACAGCGTCGCCGCCGCACCGATGGCCTCGGCGACCACCCAGTGCATGCGGTCCGGGACGACGGGGTTGCCCGTCCAGTCGGTGGTGTAGACGAAGCCGCCGATCTCCTCGTCCCAGCCGTCCTCGACCGCGCAGTCGAACAACGCGACGGCGGCCTCGGCCCAGTCGGCGCCCTCGGCCCCGGCGGCCTCCAGGTTCAGCAAAAGGCGTGCCCACTCCAGCCCGTGGCCGACGGTGGCCCCGTACGGCTTGAACGGGTCAGCAGGGCGGTCGGCGTTGAACTCCAGAAGCGCGTTCCACTCGGCGTCGAAGTGCTCGGGCAGGCGCCAACCGTTCGCCTTGGCCGACTCCGCCGCGAACACGCCGATCCGCGCGGCCCTTTCCAGCCACAGCCGATCCCCGGTGACGTCGGCCGCAGCCAGGAACGCCTCGACGGTATGCATGTTCGCGTTGATGCCGCGGTAGGGGTCGAGCTCGGTGAAGTCCTCGTTCCAGGTGTCGACGACGCGGCCGTACTCCTCGTCCCAGAACCGCTCCTCCATCACCTGGAGCGCCTCGCTCAGGAGGGGCTGCGCGCCGTCGAGCCCGGCCAGCACGCCCGAGCTGGCCGCCAGCACGACGAACGCGTGCTGATAGGCGGCCTTGACCGCGGGCTCGGGGACGACCCCGCCGACCTGCCCATGCCAGCCGCCCCCCTCGGCGTCGCGCATCCGGCCGGTAAGGCCGTCGAGTGCCGCCTGCGCGATGGGCCGCGCGCCCGGCAGCCCGAGCAGCGCGCCCAAGCTGTAGGTGTGGACGGTGCGGCACGTGATCCACGTCTGCGCGCCCTCCTCGGGAATGGGGGCACCGTCGTCGTCCAGCCACGCGGCGCCGCCGCCCTCGACTGGTGTCCGCCTCCCAAAGTCCAGGAGGTGCTCGAAGTGCGCGAAAAGCCAGCTGCGGTGCGTGGCGCGGTCGATCGTCGTCATGGCGCTGAGCCTATTCCACAGGATCCCTCGGGCACACCAACTAGCGGTCTGTCGCACCTCAGGTGCGGACCAGTACGCGGCGTCAGCGGGATGAGTGGTGTCGCGTACCCGCGCATGTAGGTGCGACGGACCACTAGCATCGGCCGATGACCGCGAACAGCAACGACGACGCCCGGGTCGGGCACCTCGACGACGGCCCGCGGTTCGTCGAGGTGCCGCCGTCTCGGGCCACGACCGCCCTCACCGTCGCCTGGAACGTGCTGTTTCGGCTGGCGATCGGCGGAGCAATGACCTTCGGCGTCGGGTTCGTCCTCATGATCGCGTTCGACGAGAAGGCCATCGTCCTTCCGCGCTCCTGGGATCGGCTGGACGGGTTCGGCAGGGTGCTGATCGGGTACACGTTCTTCGCCGGCGGCATGCTCCCTGCGCTGCTGCTGTGGCCGCTCGCGTTCGCCCGCGACCTGGCGCTCCGCCGCGACCTGCGTGCCCACGCCAACACCGACGACGCGGCCGT
This sequence comes from Tessaracoccus sp., assembly GCF_016714275.1. Classification (GTDB taxonomy): domain Bacteria; phylum Actinomycetota; class Actinomycetes; order Propionibacteriales; family Propionibacteriaceae; genus Arachnia. The sequence goes on from NZ_JADJNP010000001.1 coordinate 832,961, forward strand.
CCCGATCGCCGCGCAGCGCACGCCCGCGGTGAAGCTAGGCGAGAACGTATCGGTGTCGGGCCTCGCGCTGATGCTGATCGGAGGCACCCTCTTCGTGATCTTCGGGATCGCCGCGATCATGGTCGACGGCGAGGCCCGCACGATCGGCTTGGGTGCCGTCGCCCTCACCATCGGAATGATCGCCCTGGGCAGGATCCTCTCCCTGCGGGGAAACGCCGCCCAAGCGACGTCACCGGATCTCCTGCTCTTCTCGGATGGCCGGAGCGTGCGGGCGGAAAAAGAGGTCCGGCGCAGGGCTGCAGCGCAGCGCACCGCGACCGACGGCGACCATCCCGCCCCGCAGCGGCCGCGCGAACGCACCATCGGCGGTGTCGCGGCGCGAATGCTGCAGATCGGTGCCTGGGCCGCCGTCGCGGCCTGCATCGGCGTGTTCGTCATGGCACTGCTCCGCAAGCCATGCCGACGCTGCGACCCCGTGGAGTATGCCGACCCGGTCGAGTGGCTGATCGACTCCGGGCTCGCGTTCAGCGCGTCGCTCACAGTCCTCGCCGTCACGGCGCTCACGGTCGGCTCGATCCTCGGCGCGGTCGTCGGGCAGCGCGCCCGACTCCGGCTCCGCGCGCTCGCCGCTTCGCCCGACGCCGGGTGGCGCCGCCCCAGCGAGTCCGCCCTGCATGCGCAGCTGACAGGGACCAGCCCGCTACGGGTCGCCGCCTGCCTGTGCGCCGCATGGGGTTCCGCCCTTGTCTGGGCGTCGCTCGCGGCGGCCAGCGAGGCGGCCGAGGGTCAGGAGCCGTTCGTCGGGATGCCGTGGGACTTCAGCCTGCGGCTGGGGATCGTCCTGGTCTGCGGGCTGGTCCTCGTCGAATGGATCGCGCTGCGCGAGCACGTCGAGACGGCGCGGCAACTGCGCCGGGCATGGCCCGTTATCGACCCGCCGCCGGCCGCCACACCCACGGCGAGGACCGCGCACGGAGCGTGAAGAGGCTTCGCCAGCCCCGGATCCCTCCGGCTCCTTGCGGTCTGAAAGACTACGAGAGGTCCCGCGGACAAGTGGCACCTACGGCGTCCTTGCTACGGCACCACCTATCCGCGGAGCCTCTTGTCAGATGCGCCCCTCAAGGAGGACCAATGCCGGAGTTCCGTTACGTTGACATGCTGCCCATCGGCGAGGACACCACGCCGTACCGGCTGCTGACCACCGAGGGCGTCGAGGTCGTCGAGGGTCCGGACGGCGCGTCGTTCCTGAAGGTCGCGCCCGAGGCGCTGGAGCTCCTCGCAGAGACGGCGATGCATGACATCGCGCACTACCTGCGCCCTGCGCACTTGCAGCAGCTGCGCAACATCCTCGACGACCCGGAGGCATCCGCCAACGACAAGTTCGTGGCGCTGGACCTGTTGAAGAACGCGAACATCGCCGCCGGAGGCGTCCTGCCGATGTGCCAGGACACGGGCACGGCGATCGTCATGGGCAAGCGTGGACAGCGCGTACTGAGCAAGGGCGTCGACGAGCGGCCGCTCAGCATGGGCATCTTCAACGCCTACACCCAGCTGAACCTGCGGTACTCGCAGAACGCGCCGCTGACGATGTGGGACGAGCGCAACACCGGGTCGAACCTGCCCGCGCAGATCGAGCTGTACGCCGACACGGCAGAAGGTCACGAGAACATCTACAAGTTCCTTTTCATGGCGAAGGGCGGCGGCTCGGCGAACAAGTCGTACCTTTACCAGGAGACGAAGGCCGTCCTGAACCCCGACTCCATGATGAGGTTCTTCGACGAGAAGATCCGCTCGCTGGGCACCGCTGCCTGCCCGCCGTACCACCTGGCGATCGTCGTCGGCGGCACGTCGGCGGAGTTCGCGCTGAAGACGGCGAAGTACGCCTCCGCGAAGTACCTCGACACCCTTCCGACAGAGGGCTCGATGGCGGCCAACGGATTCCGCGACGTGGAGCTCGAGGAGAAGGTGCTCGAGCTGACGCGCAACTTCGGGATCGGCGCACAGTTCGGCGGCAAGTACTTCTGCCACGACGTGCGCGTCATCCGCCTCCCCCGTCACGGGGCCTCGCTGCCCGTCGCGATCGCCGTCAGCTGCTCGGCGGACCGGCAGTGCCTCGGCAAGATCACCCCCGACGGCGTTTTCATCGAGGCGTTGGAGACCGAGCCGGCGCGGTTCCTGCCGGAGGTCGTCGACGAGGAGCTCGACGCCGACTCGCACGGCATCAGCGGAACCGGAAAGGGCGCTGCGGTGCGGATCGACCTGAACAAGCCGATGGCCGACGTCCTCGCCGAACTCAGCAAGCACCCCGTGAAGACGCGCGTGCAGCTCAACGGGCCGGTGATCGTCGCCCGCGACATCGCTCACGCCAAGATCAAGGAGCGCCTCGACGCCGGCGAGGAGATGCCCCAGTACCTGAAGGACCACCCCGTCTACTACGCAGGCCCGGCGAAGACCCCCGAGGGCATGGCCTCGGGCTCGTTCGGCCCGACGACGGCGGGGCGCATGGACTCGTACGTCGATCAGTTCCAGGCTGCCGGCGGCTCGATGGTGATGCTCGCGAAGGGCAACCGTTCTCAGGCCGTCACCGAGGCGTGCAACGCGCACGGCGGCTTCTACCTCGGCTCGATCGGCGGCCCCGCCGCGCGCCTCGCGCAGGACTGCATCAGACACGTCGAGGTCGTCGAGTACGAGGAGCTGGGCATGGAGGCGATCTGGAGGATCGAGGTCGAGGACTTCCCCGCGTTCATCGTCGTCGACGACAAGGGCAACGACTTCTTCGCCGAGGTCGGCAAGCCGCTGGTGCTGTCCATCCCGAAGCGCGAGGGCCTCTGAACTCGTGCCGCCCGGAAATGTGAGCAGGATCCGCTATTCGACGATCGGATGAAGCGTCCGTTGAGCGGTCAGGGCGAAGCCAGTGTGCCTGGATGGGGCAGCGCAGTAGGCGCACATCGGTGGATCGAGGTTAAGTCATCGTCAGCAGACGATGCCGATTCTGCGTCGTTGGGCAGTGGATCAGGCTCAACACGACTGCCCGACTGGGGTACTTTTGTCGCGACAACATAGACCTGGGTCGGATGCGGCACGGGAGAAACACCTGAGAGGGTCGAGCGCATGAGTGCAACGACGCCGGGCTCGGCGCCCACGAAGGGGCTTGCCCTGCCGCCGATCGGTGCGCCCATGCTGCAGGTCAAGGACCTCAGCAAGGTCTACCGCGTCGGTGACTCCCGGCTCGCGGCCCTCAATCGCGTGACGCTTTCCATCCCTCGCGGCAGCTTCACCGCTGTCGTCGGCACGTCCGGTTCGGGGAAGTCGACGCTGCTGAACATGGTCGCGGGGCTTGAACGCCCGACGGCGGGCGAAATCTACGTCGGCGGGCGCGCGCTGCACACGATGAACGAGTCGCAGCTCGTGACGTTCCGCCGCGACCACGTGGGCTTCATCTTCCAGTCGTTCAACCTCATGCCGCACCTCACCGCGCTGCAGAACGTGGCGCTGCCCCTGAGCTTCCGCGGCGTGCCGAAGGCGGCGCGGCTGCGGCGCGCGCACATCGTGCTGAACCAGATGGGGCTCGGCAAGCACGTCAACCACAGGCCGACCCAGCTCTCCGGCGGTCAGCAGCAGCGCGTCGGCATTGCGCGGGCGCTCGTGTCACAGCCGCCGCTGGTGTTCGCCGACGAGCCCACCGGCAACTTGGACTCGCGCACCTCCGTCGCCACCCTGAACCTGATCCGCACCGTGATCGCGCGCTACCAGCAGACCTGGGTGATGGTCACCCACGACGCCCATCTCGCGTCCTTCGCCGACACCATCGTCTCCATCAGCGACGGTCGCATCTCCGACATCAGCCACACCGAACACCACAAGAAGGCCGCCTCATGAAGCTTCTCCTCCGCCTCGCACTGACCATGCTCGCGGTCCTGCTCCTGGCGATCACGCCTGCCGGGCTGGCCCACGCGGACGCCGGGGACGGCGGATCCGACGTCGCGGGCGACGGGGGCGACGGCGGAGGCAACGGCGGCGGCGGAGGTGGCGGTGGTGGCGGAGGAGGCGGCACCGACGGCCCCGCCGGCGTCTCGGTGCCGCGCGTGATGGTCGAGGAGTTCAGCACCTCGCCCGGCACGGTACTCGCCGGCCAGCAGTTCGAGCTGAGCTTCACGCTGCGCAACACGTCGTCGACGACGCGCGTGCGCAACATGAAGGTCACGGTCTCGTCAGCCGACTCCGCGTTCCTCCCCATGGCGGGCACGTCGTCGCTGTTCATCCCGAGCATCCGGCCCGGCAACTACGCGAACCGGACGCTGACCTTCCGCGCGCTGCCATCGCTGGACCCCAAGCCGTACCAGGTCACCATCAACCTCGAGTACGAGGACATGCAGGCCAACGCGTACACAAGCTCGGAGGACGTGGCCGTGGTGGTCACGCAGGAGACGCGGGCCTCGGCGTCGGCCCCTGAGCTGATGCCGGAGATCCTGATGGTCGGCCAGCAGGGGTCGATGACGTTCAGCATCCAGAACCAGGGTCGGTCGAAGCTGTTCAACGCGAAGGCGAGCATCCCCGAGGGTCAGGCGATCACCGGTCCTGAGGTGTTCGTCGGCACCGTCGACCCCGGCTCGACAGGCGCCGTCGACATGATGGTGACCGCGGCGATGGAGTCGGCCGGTCCCGTCGAGATCCTGATCAGCTACGAGGACGACGAGGGTGTCGAGAAGTCGTTCACCCAGGAGGTCCAGGTCATGGCGCAGGGGATGCCGATGCCCGAGGAGCCCATCGGCCCGGAGGAGCCCTTGCCCGAGGAGGGCATGGCGCTGCCGTGGATCCCGATCCTCGCGGTCGCCGGCACCGCACTCCTCGCGCTCATCATCATTCTCATCGTCGTTCGGCGCGCGCGGCACCGCAAGGCCGCGCAGGCCGACGCCGACTTGCTCGCTTCGATGGACGCCGAGCCGCTGATCAGCGAAGACTGACCGTGCGCTTCTCCGACCTGGTCGCCTCAAGCCTCGCGTCGCTGCGGCAACGTGCGTTCCGCACGACGTTGACGGTGCTGGGCGTCATGATCGGCACCACCGCCGTGATCGTGATGGTGTCCCTTGGCGTCGGCATGTCGCAGCAGTTCCTCGGCAACATGGAGTCGAACTGGACTCTGCGCACCGTCAGCGTGAGCGGCCCGCCGCCGGACGCCGCACAACAGGGCATCCCCGACAAGCTGTCGGATCGCCTCGTGACCCACCTGGTGGCCAGCTACCCCGAGATCCAGTCGGTAGCACCGATCTACATGGTCGACCTGGAGATCCGGGTGGGCCGCTCGGCCACGTGGGGCCAGATCACCGCTATGCCGCACGCGGCGCTGGAGCAGCTCGGGCTGGAGTTGGCGTGGGGCGAGCTACCACCGGAGAACAGCACCTTCTCGGTCGTCGCCGGAGACATGCTGAACACCCAGTTCTGGGACGAGTCAACGGGCGAGGTCATGGATGTCGACTTCCAGCGCGACTCCGTGTTCGCCACCATCCAGGCAGGCTTCGTCGAGGAGCCGGGCGACGGCGGGGGCGATCCACCCGCTCCCCAGCGCTTCCTCCTGCCGTTCGCCGGACAGGTTGCGGGCGACGGACAGACGTGGACCCAGTTCTCGCAGGCGCTTTTCGCCGACCTGGACTCCACCGTCAAGTTCCTGCAGAAGCAGTCGCCGGGAAGGCCGCTGCCGAACCAGCCGACGACACCCGACGGCAAACCCCTCCGCGGCGAGTTCGTCTACAACGAGATCCGCCTGTTCACGCCGACACCTGACGACGCCGAGGCGCTGATGACGACGCTGCGCGACGCGGGCTACAGCGCGTGGGCCGAGATCGAGTGGATCCGGGAGGCGCAGCGCCAGGCGCTGCTGATTCAGGCGATCTTCGGCGGGATCGGGTTCATATCGCTGCTCGTCGCGGCCATCGGCATCGCGAACACCATGATGATGAGCGTGTTCGAGCGGACCCGCGAGATCGGCGTGATGAAGGTGCTCGGGGCGTCGCTGCGCGACATCCGGGGCATGTTCATCTTCGAGTCGGCGCTGATCGGCATGTTCGGCGGCCTGGTGGGCCTGGCGCTCAGCCTTGGGGTGTCGGCGGCGATGAACATGTTCCTCGGCGGCATGCTGGGCGGCGGCATGGACGGTGAAGGCAGCGCGATCTCCATCATCCCGCCCTGGCTGATGCTGGGCGCCGTCGCGTTCTCGACCGCGATCGGCACCCTCGCGGGCCTCGCCCCCGCCCAGCGCGCCGTCCGCCTGAGCCCACTCGACGCCATCCGGACGCAATAGCGGCTCGCACGCCTCTCTCGGCACTGGGCGCGCGGTTAGGATCGGCGCATGGCACGCAAGGCAACGGCTCTCGACGTGGCGCGGCTCGCCCGCGCCTCGCGGAGTGCCGTGTCGATGGTGTTCAACGGCCGCGCTGACGGCAGCGTCTCCAAGGAGACCCAGGAACGCATCCGCAAGGCGGCGGCGCAGCTGCAGTACAGCCCCAACCAGGTCGCACGGAGCTTGCGCGATCGCCGGTCGCACGTCATCGGCCTGGTCTCCAACGCGGCGGTGACCAGCGCCTTCGACGGCGCGATCATCGCCGGCGCCAACGCCCTGGCCCAGCGGTTCGGGTTCCTCACCCTCTCGACCGACACCGAGAACGACGAACACCGCACCGTCGGCGCCGTCGGCACCCTGCTTGACCGCACCGTCGACGGCCTGCTCTACGTCCTCTCCGGGCTCAACTCGATCGTCGTGCCGCAGGGCTTCTACACCGTCCCATCGGCGCTCGCCCACTGCTTTCCCACCGAGCCACCGGCCCAGCCCGTGCCGGCCTTCATCCCCGACGAGGTCCGCGGCGGCGCCGACGCCGCCCGGCACCTTCTCCACCTGGGCCACACGGAGATAGCCTTCCTCGGCGGGACCGCCACCACTCCCGCAGCCGGCTGGCGAGAGCAGGGCTTTCGGGAGGCGATGGGCGCCGCGAGAGCGGCCGTCCGCGAAGACTGGGTACGGCCGGCCGGGTGGGACATCGCGGAAGGGTACGCGGCCGCGCTGCACGTCCTCGACCGGCCGGCTGCCGAGCGGCCGACCGCGCTGCTCTCCGGCAACGACCGGGCCGCCGTCGGCATGGTGCTAGCCGCGGCCAGCCTCGGCCTGCGGGTGCCCGACGACGTGTCGATCGTCGGCTACGACGACGAGCGCCGCGTAGCGGACCAGATGATGCCCGCCCTGACGAGCGTGGCGTTGCCGCAGCGTCGGATGGGCGAGGAGGCGATGCGGTCGGTGCTCCTCCGGCTCGGCCTCGACGTCGGTGAAGCGCCGACCTTCCCCACCCTCGCCGGGGCGCCGGACGTCCGGCTGATCCCCTGCACGCTGCGCGAGCGAAGCTCGACGGCCGCGCCCGCCCCGCACAAGGAGTCGTGATGACCTTCGATCCCGCGCTGCGTCCGCGCGCGCACTTCGCGCCGCGCCGCAACTGGATGAACGACCCGAATGGGCTGCTGTTCCACGATGGCGAGTACCACCTGTACTTCCAGCACAACTCCCGCGGCTGGTGGCCCGGGTTCTCGTCCTGGGGCCATGCGGTGAGCCGGGACCTCGTCGAGTGGACCGAGCTTGCCGTCGCGATCCCCAGCACCGACGACGAGTTCATCCTCTCCGGGAGCGCCGTCGTCGACCACCGAAACGTCTCCGGACTTGGCACCCCCGAGGGGCCTGCCCTTGTCGCGATCTACACCAGCTTCTCCCCGGTGACGAAGATCCAGCGCCAGTCGCTGGCCTACAGCACCGACGGCGGCCGCACCTTCACGCCGTACGCGGGCAACCCGATCATCGACATCGACTCCCACGACTTCCGCGACCCAAAGCTCCTGCGCCGCGAGGACGAGTTCGTCATGGCCATCGTGATGACCCAGGACCGCACCGTCCGGCTGTATGAGTCGAAGAACCTGCTCGACTGGATCCTGAGCAGCGAGGTCGGCCCGTTCGGCTTCACCGAAGGGGTCTGGGAATGCCCGGACATCGTCCTCGTGCCGATCGAGGGGGGCGACGACGCGGCATGGGTTCTCCTGCTCAGCGTCCAGTCGGGCGGCCCCGCCGGCGGCTCGGGGATGCAGTACCTCGTCGTCGACTATGACGGCCACACCTTCACCCCGATCGGTGAGGCGCGCTGGCTGGACTTCGGCTCCGACTTCTACGCCGGCGTCGCGTACACCGACGCGCCCGCGCCGGTCATCCACGCCTGGATGAACAACTGGGCCTACGCCGCCAACACCCCAGGCGAGGAGTTCCGCGGCATGATGAGCCTCCCTCGGCGGCTCACGCTCCGGCGCAAGGGCGACGATCTCGTGCTCGTGCAGCGTCCCGTCTTCCGGGAGGGTCCCCCGCTGTTCGAGGCGCACGACGTCGTCGTCGACGGCCGGCACGAGTTCCCGAACGCCGAGCCGGCCGTGCGGATCGTCGCGGACTTCGACGCGGGCACGGCAGCCAGGTTCGGCCTCGACGTCCGGGTCGGCGGGGATGAGGCGACGCGTGTCGTCGTGGACCGTGCGGCGGGGACCGTGTCCGTCGACCGCACCCGCTCCGGGCTCGTCCGACTCGCCCGGCGACGCGTCCCCCCGGAGTCGCCGGACTTCGAGGCGGCAGAGGCGGCCGCCCACCTGGAGCCCCAGGACATCGGCGCGGCGCACCCGGCGCCGCTTGCGGAGACCGACCGCGTCACGCTGGAGGTGTTCGTCGACGTCTCCTCCGTGGAGGTGCTCGCGGCGGACGGGGCCGTCGCTGTCAGCGACCTGATCTTCCCTTCACCCGAGAGCACCGGGATCGTGGCGTTCGCCGACGGCGGGGTCGCGCGGCTGCGCTCGCTCACCGTCAGCGCGCTATAGGACGCGGAAGGCGCCGGCGGGAGTGATCCCGCCGGCGCCCAGTCACACCAGCTGTTACCCCTTCACGGCGCCCGAGGTCATGCCACGGACGAAGAAGCGCTGCATGCTGAAGAAGATGATCATCGGCACCAGCATGGAGATGAACGCGCCGGCGGTCAGGAGCTCCCAGCCCTGGCCCTGCGTGCCCATGATCCCCGCCAGCGACACGATGACCGTCGCGTTCTGCGACTTCAGGAACATCATCGCGATCAGCAGGTCGTTCCACACCCACAGGAACTGCAGGATCGCGAAGCCGGCGATGGCCGGCATCGACATCGGGAACACCAGCTTCCAGAAGGTCTGGAAGTGCGACGCGCCGTCCACCTTCGCCGACTCGATGATCGAACGCGGCAGCGTCGTCATGTAGTTGCGGAGGGTGTAGATGGCCAGCGGCATGCCGAAGCCCGCGTGGAGCAGCCACACCGAGACGTACTGGCCGGAGATGTTGATCCCGCGGGGGCCGAGCATGTCCAGCATCGGCTGGAGCGCGACCTGGGCGGGAACGACCATCACCGCGACGATCGTCACGAACAGGAAGTCACGTCCCTTGAAGTCGAGGAACGTGAACGCGTACGCCGCGAAGGCCGCAAGGGTGATCGGGATGATCGTGGCCGGGACGGCGACGGCGAACGAGTTGATGAACGACGTTCCCATGTCCGTCTTCTGGAAGACGCCGGCGTAGTTCTCCGCCGTGAACGGACCGAGGATGCCCGTCCACCAGCCGGTGCTGTTGATGAGGTCGATGTCGCGGAACGACGTGACAAGCAGCCCGAGCGTCGGGATCAGCCAGAGGATGCAGAGCAGGATCATGACGATGATCGAGACCCAGCTGCGCTTTTGTTCGGTGTCAACAGCCTTGCTCATCGCTCGGCCTCCTCACGCTTGAAGTGGCGCACCTGGTAGATGAGCACGGGGATGACCGCGACCAGCAGGATGACGACGATGGCCGACGCCTTGCCCGCGTTGCGCTGCACGAACAGCTCCTGGAAGAACATGTTCGCGATCACGTTGGTCTTGAAGTTGCCGTTGGTCATGACGTAGACGATGTCGAAGATCTTCATGACCATGATGAACACCGTGACGAACACCGTGATGATGGTGCCCTTCATCTGCGGGACGACGACGAGGAAGAAGATCTTCAGCTCGGACGCCCCGTCGATCCTCGCGGCCTCAAGGGTGTCCTCGGGGACGTTCTTGATCGCCGTCGAGAGCAGCACCATGGCGTAGCCGACCTGGAGCCAGACGACGATCACCATCAGCAGCATGGAGTTCAGCGCGAAGCGGTCGATGGTCAGCCACGACTGAGCCTCGCCCCCCAGCGCCTTCACGATGGCGTTCAGCAACCCGATCTGGGTGTCACCGGACTGGTAGTCGTAGATGAAGCCCCAGATGGTCGATGCGCCGACGAACGAGATCGCCATCGGCATGAACATCAGCGCCTTGGACACCGACTCGCCCTTGGGCGACAGCCGGTCCGCAAGGACGGCGACGAGGAGGCCGATGACCACCGTCGACGCCGGCACGATCAGCAGCCACAGCAGGTTGTTGCCGATGGTGCGGGTGAACTGTTCGTCCGCGAACACGTCCGCGAAGTTCTGGTAGATCGGCGTGACGTACGCCGTCGAGTCCTTGTTCGCGAACGAGTAGTTGACGGTCTGGACGGCCGGGTACAGCAGGAGCAGTCCGATGGTGAAGTAGCCGGGAAGGATCCAGGCGTACGGCATCAGGAACTGTCCGAGCCGCCCGGGCAGGCCCTCGACGAAGATGTTCATGCAGTAGAAGAACAACACCGCTCCGCCGATGCCCAGCACCATGGCGAGCAGGGCCTGGATGATCTTGTCGATCACGGGCAGACCCACCGCGAACCACTGCGGGTAGTAGGCCAGGGCGAGGAAGCCGTTGCCGATGAACCAGCCGACGAGGATCATCGCCGCGGCGCCGATCACGATCCGCTTCGGGTCCGCCGCGGTCTGCGCCTTGGCTGTAGGCGGCCCTGAGGCCGCGACTGACATGGCGCTCATCACTGGGGCCACGACTTCTCGATGTCGTCGGCCACCTGCTGTGCCGTCTTGGTTCCTGCGGTGAACTCCACCATGCCGCTCCAGAAGGTGCCGCCGCCGACGGCGTTGGGCATCAGGTCGGAGCCGTCGTAGCGGAAGACGTCCGCGTTGGCCGCCATCTCGGCGATGCTGCGGGTGGTCTCGTCGGGGTAGTTGGACCCGTCGAACGTCTTGTGCGGGGACAGCCAGCCGCCCTTCTTGGCCCACTCGCCACCGAACTTGTCGCTGGTGAGGAACTTCATGACCTCGATGGCGTCGGGGTCATCGCCGTTGAACAGGGCCGCGATGTCGCCGCCGCCGAGGATCGGCTGGCCCGCGAATCCGCCCTCGAACGGCGGGAACACGGTGGTGCCGACAGCGGTGTCCAACGTCTCCTGGATCGGCTTCGGGAAGAAGCCCGAGATGAAGTTGCCCTGCCGCATCCAGTAGCACTTGGCGGGATTCTCGAAGGCCGGGTTCATCGTGTCGCCGAAGGCCGTCGCCAGGATGCCCCTGCGGCCGCCGTAGGAGGCGCCGTCGGCGAGGAGCAGCTTGTCCATCTCCTCGAAGGCCTTGACGATGCGCTCGTCGTTGAAGGGGATGCGATGGCTCGTCCACTGGTCGTAGACGTCGGGGCCCCACATGCGAAGCACCAGTTCCTCGATCCAGTCGGTGCCCGGCCATCCGGTGCCGGGGCCGGACTCGAACCCGACGCACCAGGGAGCGGTGCCGTCGGCGGCGATCTCCTCGCCGACCTTCTGCATTTCCTGGACGGACGCGAACTCGGTCGGCTTGCCCGTCTCCTTGTAGGACTCGGGGTACCAGACGATGGACTTGACGGCCATGCGCATCGGCGCGCCGTAGACGCGTCCGTTGACCCGGGCGGCGTCGAGGAAGCCCGGAATCAGCGTCGAGTTGATCGCGTCGTAGTCCAGGTAGGTGTCGATCGGCTGGATCTGATCCTCGGCCACCAGCTCGATGAGGCCACCGGGCTGCGGGAAGATCGCGATGTCAGGCGTGTCGCCGGAGCGCACGCGGGCCTTGATGATGGTCGTGAAGTCGGTGGAGTTGTTGTACTCGACCTTGATGCCGGACTCGGCCTCGAACTTCGCGAGCGACTCGCGGAAGCCGACCGCCTCGTCGCCACCGAAGGCGCCGAGTACGGTCACGACCTTGTCGTTGTCAGTGCTGCCGCCCTGTGCGATGACACCATTGCCACCGCCCCCGCCGACCGCTCGGGGATTCGGGTCCTGCAGACAGCCTGTCAGAGCCAGGCTCAGGACCACGCCGGTTACGGCGACAAGCCCGATCCGTCCTCGTGATTGGCTCATCATTCTCCTCTCAGAGGGCCCGGCGTTGGGCCTCTCTGAGGGACAACATAGACTAACAACACCGCCAGACACGTGTCTGGTCGACATCTGAGCACGTGTCAGTTCATGAGTGTCACCTCTAGAGCGAACACAAATCTGCGTCGGCCGCACGAGCTGTACCCCACGTACGCCTCATCGAACCGCCGCGGATCTCTGTTCGTCTGCCGGGCGCCGCGGTCCTCAACGGCGGATTGTCAGACCCCTACAAACAACTTTCTGCGACATTGGGCGCGGACGTGCGCCAACGCCCGCCACCGATGCGCCATTGTTGGCAGGTGGCTCCAACCCGGAGCTGTTCGTCGTGCTCTCAGGAGGCCTGATGTTCCAGCGCATCGCCATCGTCAACAGAGGCGAGGCCGCCATGCGGCTCATCCATGCGGTGCGGGACCTGAACGCGGAGAACCCGGACGGGCCACAGATCACGACGATCGCGCTGTTCACCGACGGCGAGCGCTCAGCCATGTTCGCCCGCGAAGCCGACGAGGCCTATCCGATCGGCCCGGCCTCCGAGCGGCCCTACCTGAACCACCAGCTCCTCGCCCGCGTGCTGCAGGAGGCGAAGGCCGACGCCGTGTGGGTCGGCTGGGGCTTCGTCGCGGAGGACGCGGCCTTTGCTGACCTCGTCGAGTCGCTCGGCATCACGTTCATCGGCCCCTCGGGCGACGCCATGCGCAAGCTGGGCGACAAGATCGGCTCCAAGCTCATCGCGGAGGAGGTCGGCGTGCCCGTCGCGCCGTGGTCCCGCGGCGGCGTCGACACCCTTGGCGAGGCCCTCGCGGCCGCGGACCGGGTCGGCTACCCCCTCATGCTCAAGGCGACGGCGGGCGGCGGCGGGCGTGGCATCCGCCGCGTCGACTCGGCCGACGACCTGACCGACGCCTACCAGCGCACCCGCGACGAGGCCGAACGCGCCTTCGGCAGCGGCGTCGTCTTCCTGGAGAAGCTCGTCACGGGCGCCCGCCACGTCGAGGTGCAGCTCATCTCCGACGGCGAGACCGCCTGGGCGCTCGGCGTCCGCGACTGCACCGTCCAGCGCCGCAACCAGAAGATCATCGAGGAGTCGGCCTCGCCGCTGCTGACCGCCGATCAGGTGGCCGACGTCAAGGCCTCCGCCGAGCGCCTCGCGCTGGCCGTCGGCTACGAGGGCGCGGGCACCGTCGAGTTCCTCTACCACCCGGGCGACCGCCTGTTCGCGTTCCTCGAGGTCAACACCCGCCTCCAGGTGGAGCACCCGATCACCGAGGTCACCAACGAGTTCGACCTCGTCAAGGCGCAGATCCACGTCGCGGCGGGCGGGAGGTTAGGCGAGCGTCCGGTCGAGTTCGGCCACGCCGTCGAGGCCCGCCTGAACGCGGAGGACCCAGACCGCGACTTCGCGCCGGCCCCCGGCCGCATCACCCGCCTCGACCTCCCCGCCGGCCCCGGCATCCGGGTCGACACCGGCGTCGCCGAGGGTGACACCATCCCTGCGGACTTCGACTCGATGATCGCCAAGATCATCGCCTACGGCCGCACCCGCGCCGAGGCCCTCGGCCGCCTCCGCCGTGCCATGCGTGAGACCACTGTCGTGATCGACGGCGGCGCCACCAACAAGAGCTTCGTGCTGGAGCTGCTGCGTCAACCTGAGGTGGTCGGGTCACCGCTGGCCGAGTGGGCCGACACCGGCTGGATCGACCGGGTCCGCGCCGACGGCGGCCTTGTCGCCGACGAGCACGCCGGCGTCGCGCTCGTCGTCGCTGCCATCGAGGCCTACGAGGAGAACACCGCGATCGAGACCGAGCGGCTGCTGACCACCGCGCATGGCGGGCGGCCGCAGACGCAGCACAAGTCGGGCGCGCAGTTCGAGCTGAAGCTGCGCGGTGTCGTGCACACGGTCGTGCCGTTCGCGACGGCGCCCGGCAGGTACCGCGTCACCGTCGACGGCCAGAGCACCGACGCAACGGTCACGCGGCTCGACGGCGTGCACAGCCGCATCGTCGTGGGCGGCCGGCTGCACCGCGTCGTCAGCGCCACTCACGGACCGGTGCACCTGATCGAGGTCGACGGAGTGATGCATCGCGTCTCGCGCGACGAGGGCGGCGTTCTACGCTCCCCCGCGCCGGCGCTCGTCGTCGCCACGCCCGTCGCCGTGGGCGACGAGGTCGAGGCCGGCGCGCCCGTCGTCGTGCTCGAGTCCATGAAGATGGAGACCGTCATCCCCGCGCCGTTCGCGGCGCGCGTGAAGGAGCTTCACGTGATGACCGGCTCCCAGGTCGAGACCATGGCGCCGCTGGTGCGGCTCGAGCCGCTGGGCGACGGCGAGGAGGCCGACGAGGCGGTCGAGGCCACCGTCGAGGTACCCGCCACCGCGACCGACCCGGATCCCGCCGCACGTGCGGATCGCCTCCGCGACGACCTGTCCGCCACCCTCATGGGCTACGACGTCGACCCGGAGGCGAAGACACTCGCCGCCTACCTCGCCGCGCGCGCCGAGGCGCAGGCAGCGGGATCGGATGTGCTGACCGGCGAGGTCTCCCTTATCGAGCTGTTCGCCGACCTCGCCGAGCTCAGCCGCAACCGCCCCGTCGGCGCGCAGGAGCACACCGAGCTGCGCATCCACTCGGACCGCGAACACTTCCACCGTTACCTGACGACGCTCGACGTCGACCGCGCCGGGCTGTCCGCGCAGTTCGTGGAGCGCCTGACGCGCGTGCTGCGGCACTACGGCGTCGAATCGCTCGACCGCACGCCGCAGCTCGAGGAGGCGGTGTTCCGCATCTTCCTCGCACAGAAGCGCGTCGCCACGGATGTCCCAATCGTTCTCGGCATCCTCGACCGCTGGCTGGCCGAGCCCGCGCCGAACGACGGCCGCGCCGCGTCGGCCCGCGCCGACCTCGAGCGCATCCTGCGCGCCACGCAGCTGCGGTTCCCCGCCGTCGGTGACCTCACCCGCTCCGTCCGGTTCCGCTGGTACGACCAGCCGCAGGTCGACGCCGAGCGTGAGTCCGTGCTGAGCGGCCTCGGTACCGAGGTCGCGGCGCTCGCCGCCGACCCGACCGTCGCCGACTACGCCGACCGCGTCCAGCGCCTGGCCGGCATCCACGAGTGGACGGCAACCTACCTGGCCCAGCACCTCGCCGGCGGCGTGCCCGCGGTCGAGCCGATGCTCGAGGTGCTGCTGCACAAGTACTACTCCGAGTACCAGCTCCGCGATGTCCACCGCCTCGACGTCGACGGCCGCGCCGCCGTCATCGCCGACTACGTGCTCGAGGGGCGGCCGCGTCGCTTCGTGACCACCGTCGGGACCTTCGACGAACTGGGCACGGGCGGCCCGCTGGAACGCCTCGTCGCGGACCAGTTCGCACTTCGCGAGCCCGGCGAGGACGCCGTAGCTGAGCTGTACGTCCATGCCGACGGCGATCTCGCGGGCGACGAACTGGGCGCGGTTCTGGCGGACCTCCTGAACGGCTGGTCAGTCGGCCCAGAGGTGAAGCGCATCGCGGTCGGCGTCTGCACCGACGACGTCTCCTACTACACGTTCCGCCCCGTCGACGGCGTGCTCGTCGAGGACACCCGTGTCCGCGGCGCCCACCCGATGGCCGGCCGCCGCCTCGACCTGTGGCGTCTCCGCGACTTCGACACCACCCGCCTGCCCGCGCCGGAGGACGTCTGGCTTTTCGAGTGCGTCGCGAAGTCGAACCCCGGCGACCGGCGCCTCGTCGCCATGGCGCAGGTCCGTCAGCTGTCTCCGGTGCGCGACGAGGACGGCAACCTCATCGCCCTCCCGCACGCCGAGCGCGCCATCGCGCACTGCCTCGAGGCCATCCGCCGGACGCGCACCGCGCGCGGCTCGGCCGGCAGCAAGCTGGACATGAACCACGTGTGGATCGACGTCTGGCCGGAGATCGACCTCAGCCTCGACGACGTCACCCCGCTGCAGTCGAAGATCACCCCGCTTTCCGACGGCGCGGGCATCGAGGAGGTCCTCTGCCAGGGCCGCTTCCGCACCGGCGGCACGCTCACCCCGCTCGCCATCCGCTTCCATGCCCAGCCGGGCGCGGGCGTGACGGCGTCGGTCGGCGCCCCGCCCACCGAGCCGTTGAAGCCGCTCGACGACTACGCGGGCAAGGTGCTGCGCGCCCGCCGTCGCGGCCTCGTCTACCCCTACGAGCTGTCCGAGGCCCTCGCCGGGCCGGGCGGCAGCCTCGTCGAGCTCGACCTGGACGATGAGGGCCGCCTCGTCGAGGTGCATCGCGCGCCCGGTAGGAACTCCGCAGGCATCATCGCCGCCTTGGTCACAACGCCCACCGCGCTGCATCCCGAGGGTGTCACGCGCGTCATCTTGTGCGGGGATCCGACGAAGGGCCTCGGCGCCGTCGCGGAGCCCGAGTGCGCCCGCATCATGGCGGCGATCGACCTCGCCGAGGAGATGGGCGTCCCCGTCGAGTGGTTCACGCTCAGCTCGGGCGCACGCATCTCGATGGACTCCGGCGTCGAGAACATGGACTGGGTCGGCGCCGCGCTGCGCCGCATCGTCGAGTTCACGCAGGAGGGCGGCGAGATCAACGTCGTCGTCGCCGGCATCAACGTTGGCGCGCAGCCGTACTGGAACGCCGAGGCGACCATGCTGATGCACACAAAGGGCATCCTGGTGATGACGCCGGACTCGGCCATGGTGCTGACCGGCAAGCAGTCGCTGGACTTCTCCGGCGGCGTTTCCGCGGAGGACAACTTCGGCATCGGCGGCTACGACCGCGTCATGGGGCCCAACGGCCAGGCGCAGTACTGGGCGCCGAACCTCGCCGCCGCGATGGGAATCCTGCTTTCGCACTACGACCACACCTACGTGGCCGCCGGCGAGACCGGGCCGCGCCGCGCGGAGTCGACCGATCCGTCGGATCGCGATGTGTCGGACTTCCCGCACCATTCGGAAGGCTCGGACTTCTCGACGGTCGGCCAGATCTTCTCCGCCGACCACAACCCTGACCGCAAGAAGGCGTTCGACATCCGCACGGTGATCGCGGCGGTGTGCGACCAGGACTACCCGCGCGTCGAGCGCTGGGCGGGCATGGCCGACGCCGAAACCGCCGTCGTCATGGATGCGCGCATGGGCGGGCATTCGGTGTGCGTGCTGGGCATCGAGTCGAAGCCCGTCGTCAGGGCAGGGTTCCCGCCCACCGACGGCCCGGACACGTTCACGGCGGGCACGCTGTTCCCGCGGTCGTCGAAGAAGGCGGCGCGGGCGATCAACTCGTCGTCGGGCAACCGACCCGTCGTCGTCCTGGCTAACCTGTCGGGCTTCGACGGCTCGCCGGAGTCGATGCGGAACCTGCAGTTGGAGTACGGCGCGGAGATCGGCCGGGCGATCGTGAACTTCACGGGGCCGATCATCTTCGTGGTGATCTCGCGCTACCACGGCGGCGCGTTCGTGGTCTTCTCGAAGCGCCTGAACGAGGACATGACGGTGCTGGCGGTGGAGGGCTCGTTCGCCTCGGTCATCGGCGGTGCCCCAGCCGCGGCGGTGGTGTTCGCGGGCGACGTCGCGAAGCGCACGGCCGCGGATCCCCGCGTCGCGGAGTTGGACGCCCGCCTGCGCACGGCCTCCCCGGAGGAGCGCGGCGAGCTGCAGCTGGCCTTGGCCGACGCCCAGGCCGCCGCGCGCGCGGAGAAGATCTCCGAGATCGCGGCGGAGTTCGACGGCGTGCACAGCATCCACCGCGCGGTCCGGGTCGGCTCGGTCGACAAGGTGATCAGCTCGGCGCAGCTCCGCCCCGCGATCATCGAGACCATCGAGGCCTACTACGCCCGAACCGCCGGCTGATCGCCGGCACCGGGACGCCTCCCCGAACACGTCTGTTGAGCGGTCAGGGCGAAGCCAGTGTTCCTGGATGGGGCCGCGCAGTAGGCGCAGATCGGTGGATCGAGGCTTAGCTCCAATCTACAGCCGATGGGGGGCCTTGTGGCAAGGCCCCCCGCGAGAGCAGAATCGCTCCCCTACGCCGCCCTGACAAGCGGCGGAACAGGAGGCGGCCATGTTCACCCTCACCAACTCCGCCAAGGCGGACCCCGTACTCATCGGCTCTGACGACGCACACCTGTGCGCCGTCGCAGCCGTCCTCGACGCCCGCGTCCGCGAGCTCGACATGCGCCTCGCGGCGCTCAGGTTTGAGGATGCCGGACCCGGGCACGCGGCGCTCGACCGCGACCTCGAGATCCACCGCCTCACGGGCCGACGCCGCGTGCTCACCGCGTTCGGCGTCGACCTCTGCCTCGGACGGATGATGCCTGCCGACCGGTCCGATCCGGTCTACGTCGGCAGGATCGGTGTCACCGGCGACGACGGCGAGCCCCTCGTCGTCGACTGGCGCGCCCCGGTCGCCCGGCCGTTCTTCGCCGCCACGCACGCCGATCCGATGGGCCTGGCCAGCCGGCGCCGGTACCGCTGGCGCGACGGCCAGGTGATCGACTACTGGGACGAGGCGTTCGACAGTGCCGAGCTGACGGCCACCGCGGAGGACCCGTTCCTCGCCGGCCTCGCCGCCAGCCGATCGCCACGGATGCGGGACGTACTCGCCACCCTCCAGGCCGACCAGGACGCGATCATCCGCGCCGATGCCCGCGGCGCGCTGGTCGTCGACGGCGGTCCAGGTACCGGCAAGACCGTCGTCGCGCTGCATCGCGCCGCGTACCTTCTGTTCCAGGATCGGCGGATCGAGCACGACGGCGGGCTGCTGTTCGTCGGTCCGCACCGGCCCTACCTGGCCTACGTGGCCGACATCCTGCCCAATCTCGGCGAGGAGGGCGTCCAGGTCTGCACGCTGGCCGACCTCGTGCCCGAGGGCGCCGCGGCCGTCGAGGAGCCGGACCCAGATGTCGCGCGGCTGAAGGCGTCGGCTGAGCTGCTGGGCGCCGTCGAGCCTGCCGTCACCTTCTACGAGGAGGTCCCCACGGAGCCCCTCACGGTCGAGACGCCGTGGGCGGAGGTCGCCGTCGCTACGGCGGACTGGGTGGAGGCGCTCGCCACGGTCGACCCAGGCACCCCTCACAACGACGCCCGCGACCTGATCTGGGAGGCGCTGCTCGACATCCTCGTCGACCAGCACGGGACCTCCGAGACGGAGTGTTCGGCAGACGACGTGCACCGCGCACTCGCCGCCGACGACGACCTCCGCGACACCTTCCGGCGCTTCTGGCCGATCCTCGACGCGGCCGACCTCGTCTCCGACCTCTGGTCGGTCCCCGCGTACCTGAAGCTCTGCGCGCCGTGGCTGACCGACGAAGAACGCCGCTCCCTCCGCCGCCCCGAGGGCGCGACGTGGACGACCGCCGACCTTCCGCTCCTCGACGCGATGCGCGCCCGCCTGGGCGACCCGCGCGCGTCTGCCCGGCGGCGCCGTCGGCGTGAGGCGCTTGCGGAGAGTCGATCCGTGATGGACGACGTCGTCGATCGGCTCCTCGAGGGGGATGACGACCCCGAGAGCCCGCTGCCGTTGCTGCGCCGCGACAGCATCCGCGCGGCCCTCGTCGACGAGGACGTGGTCCCGGCCGACGAGGTCGAAAGGCTCGCCGGGCCCTTCGGCCACATCGTCGTCGATGAGGCACAGGAGCTGACCGATGCCGAGTGGCGGATGCTGCTCAGCCGCTGCCCCTCGCGAAGCATCACGATCGTGGGAGACCGTGCCCAGGCGCGGCACGGCTTCGCCGAGTCGTGGGAGGAGCGGCTGGCGCGCCTCGGCGTCGACGGCGCCCGCCGCGAGACCCTCACCGTGAACTACCGCACGCCCCGCGAGATCATGGCCGAGGCGGAGCCCATCATCCGCGCGGTCCTCCCCGACGCCAACGTGCCGATCTCCATCCGCGACGGCGGGCATCCGGTGCACCACGGTCGCCGCGACGACCTGGGCGCGATCCTCTCCGAATGGCTACGGACGCCCGACGAGGGCATCGCCTGCGTGATCGCCCCCGCGGAGACGCTGCCACCTGAGGCCGTCGAATCGGTCAAGTCGGCGCTTCCCCATGGTTCTGTGCGGGTGCGCGTCCTGACTCCTGATTTGGCAAAGGGTCTGGAGTTCGACCTCGTGGTTCTCGTCGGGCCACAGGGCGACGGCGTCACGGCCGCTGTCGACCGCTACGTCGCGATGACGAGGGCGACGAACCGGCTGGTGCTCTTAGCCTCGATCCACCGATCTGCGCCTACTACTACGCGGCCCCATCCAGGCACACCGGCTTCGCCCTGACCGCTCAACAGACGTGTCCGGTATGCCGTCGCGTCCCGCGCTTGCCCCTGCATCCGTCTGGTGCCGGTCGCTTACGGCGCCCACCGGAGGATCGAGGCTAAGCCTAGGACCCGGCTCACGGCAGGTAGTCGGATTGCCCCGCTGGAGCTAAGAACCGGAGCGAGGAACCGCCGTCGGTCAGCGTCGCGAGGGCGTCGTTCAGGACGGCGTTGGCCGGGTCGGCGAGGTGCTCCGCGAAGGCCTGGTCGTCGGCGTAACGCTCGACGACGACGACGATGACGGGATCTTCACGGTCGACGTATACCTCGAACCGCTCGGCGCCGGGCATGGCCAGTACGTGCGTGCCGTACTCGACCAGGAGCGCGCGGACCTCGTCGACGGTCTCCGCGCGCGCAGGGATCGACGCGATCAGATTCACAGCACCCATGCCCACTCCCCGTTCTCTCGTTGAAGGATACCCTCAGCTGCAGTGAAAGACCTGTCCAAACGCCTTGCGGACACCGCTAAAGCGAATTAGGCTTGCGAGTCACGCACCCTCCAAAAAGCGTTCGGAAGGCCGTTCATTCATGCATGACCACGCCCCCATACTGGACGGGCGGGTAACCCGCCATCTCCGGGAAAAGATCGTTCCCGCGGAGGTGAGCATCGTCGCACAACTTGAGGTCGCCACCGCCCCGTTGACCGACGCGCCGGACTCTGCGGCCATCGGCGCCGTGCCCGGCGTCGTCGGCCAGGGCGAGCCCGTTCCTCCCGCCGTCGGTCTCGCCCTCGACTACGAGCCCTTCCAGGTCGGCGCCCCGTGGGGGCCCGCCTGGGGGACCACCTGGATGCGCTTCCGCGGCACCGTCCCCGAATCCCATCGCGGCCAGCACCTCGAGGCGCTGATCGACCTTGGCGGCGAGTACGACTCCCCCGGCTTCCAGTGCGAGGGGCTCGTCTACCGCGCCGACGGCAGCATCATCAAGGGACACAACCCCAGGAACCAGTGGGTACCCGTCGAGTCCGATGCCGACGGCCGGTTCGAGTTCTTCCTCGAGGCCGCCGCCAACCCCGTCGTGCTGGGGGTTCCCGCGTTCATCGAGACGGAGCTCGGCGAGAAGCCCACCTCGGGGCCTGCGCCCATCTACACGCTCCGGCGCGCCGACCTCGTCCTCGTCCATCAAGAGGTCCGCGAGCTCTCGGCCGACATCACGACGCTGCGGCAACTCGCCTCCCAGCTCCCCGAGGACAGCGAGCGGCGGTGGGAGATCCGGCGCGCGCTGGATCGTGCGCTCGACCGAATCGCCCTGTTCGACGTCCCCGCGACGGCAGCCGCCGCCCGCGCCGAGCTGGCCGGCGTGCTGGCCCGGCCCGCCGCGGCCTCGGCCCACACGCTGACGGCCGTCGGCCACGCCCACATCGACTCCGCGTGGCTGTGGCCGCTGCGCGAGACCCGCCGCAAGGTGGCCCGCACCATCGCCAATCAGTTGAACCTGCTGGAACTACACCCGGAGCACCGGTTCGCCTTCCCCGCCGCGCAGCACGCGGCGTGGCTCGAGGAGGATCACCCGGAGCTGTTCGCGCAGCTGCAGAAGGCCGTGGCCGACGGCGGCGTGATTCCCGTCGGCGGCATGTGGGTCGAGTCCGACGCGAACCTGCCCGGCGGCGAGGCCATGTGTCGCCAGCTGCTCTACGGCCGCGCTTACTACCGCGACAAGTTCGGCGTCACCTGCACGGAGGTATGGCTTCCTGACTCCTTTGGCTACTCCGGCGCGCTGCCGCAGCTCGCGAAGCTGGCGGGCGCGCAGTGGTTCCTGACGCAGAAGATCTCCTGGAACCAGGTCGACGCCTTCCCTCACCACTCGTTTTGGTGGGAGGGCATCGACGGCACCCGCATCTTCACGCACTTCCCGCCTGCTGACACCTACGGCTCGGACCTGAACGGCGGCAACCTCTCGCACGCGGCCAGGAACTTCCGCGACAAGGGCCGCAGCGCCACCTCGCTTGTCCCGTTCGGGTACGGCGACGGCGGCGGCGGCCCCACCCGCGAGATGCTGATGCAGGCCGCCCGCACCAAGGATCTCGAGGGCTCGCCCCGCGTGCACATCGAGCCCCCTGCCGAGTTCTTCGCCCGCGCCGAGGCCGAGCACGAGTCGCCCAGCGTCTGGGTCGGGGAGCTGTACCTCGAGGCCCACCGCGGCACCTTCACCTCCGTCGCCGCCGTGAAGGCGGGCAACCGCCGCAGCGAGCATCTGCTGCGCGAGGCCGAGCTGTGGTGCGCGACAGCAGCAGCCCGCGGCCTCATGGCGTACCCGCTCGAGCGGTTCGGCGACATCTGGCGCGAGGTCTGCCTCTACCAGTTCCACGACATCCTCCCGGGCACCTGCATCGCATGGGTGTACGACGAGGTGCGCGAGGGCTTCGCGAGGATCGCCGACGAGCTGACCGCGCTGATCGACGAGGCCCAGCGCCTCCTCGTCGGCACGGGCGACGAGGCCGTCACCTTCAACGCCTCGCCGCTGGTGCGCGACGGTGTGGCCGCCCTCGGCGCCGGCGTCACCGAGACGCCCGGCACCGTCGTCACCGCGGAGGGCCTCTCCGTCGACAACGGCCTCGTGCGACTCACCGTCGACGAGGAGGGCCTTGTCACCTCGCTGGTCGACCTCGCCTCCGGGCGCGATGTCATCCCCGCGGGCGTCGTCGGCAATCTGCTGCAGCTGCACCCCGACTTCCCCAACATGTGGGACGCGTGGGACATCGACCCGTTCGCGTTCAACACGGTCACCAACCTCACCGACGGCGCGCCGGAGCTGGTCGAGGCCGACGGTGGCGTCAGTGTTGTCGTGCGGCGCACGTTCGGCGACTCGTCGGCCACCCAGACGCTGACCCTGCTTCCGGGCGACCCCCGCCTGCACGTGCGGGTCGACGTCGACTGGAAGGAGCGCGACTCCCTGCTCAAGCTCGCCTGGCCCGTGGACGTGCACACCGACCACGCCGCCTTCGAGATCGAGATGGGCCACCTGACGCGTCCCACGCACACGAACACGTCGTGGGACGCGCATCGGTTCGAGGTCAACGCGCACCGGTGGGTGCACGTGTCCGAGCCGGGCTTCGGCGTCGCGATCGCGAACACGCAGACCTACGGCTGGGACGTCACCAGGCACGCCCGCGAGGGCGGCGGCACCTACTCGCTGGTCCGCGCGTCGCTGCTCAAGGGTGCCCGCTACCCGGACCCGCGCACCGACGTCGGAACACACAGCTTCTCCTTCACCGTGCGCCCGGGCGCCGAGATCGAGGACGCTGTCGCCGACGGATACGCGGCCAACCTGTTCCCCCGCACCCTTTCCGGGAATCCTGTCGCTCCGTTGATCGACGTCGACGGCCCCGTCGCGGTGGAGGGCGTGAAGCTGGCCGAGGACGGCTCGGGCGACGTGATCGTGCGCATCTACGAGCCCTACGGCCGCAGGGCGACGGCGAGACTCAGCGCCGGCTTCGCGGCCACGTCCGCCGTCGAGACGGACCTGCTGGAGACAGAGCTGGTGGCCGGGACCCCCGGTCAGCAGGTCGAGCCGACCGCGGTGACCACCGCGTTCGATGACGGCGCCGTCGGCGTCACGTTGCGGCCGTTCCAGGTCGCGACCATCCGCTGGGGACGGTGACCATGCGCGTCGGAGTCAACTACACGCCGAGGAAGGGCTGGTTTCATAGCTGGCTGGACCTCGACATCGATGAGGTGGCTGCGGACTTCGAGGCCATCGCGGGGCTGGGACTCGACCATGTGCGCGTGTTCCCACTGTGGCCGCTGCTGCAGCCGAACCGCGGCCTCATCCGGCCACGGGCGGTCGCCGATGTGCTGGCGGTGGTCGACGCCGCCCAGGCCGCAGGCCTGGACATCAGCGTCGACGCGCTCAACGGTCATCTGTCGAGCTACGACTTCCTGCCCGCCTGGGTCACGACCTGGCACTGGACGAACCTGTTCACTGACGAGGTGGCGCTGGCAGGCGAGGCAGCGCTCGTCGAGGAGTTGGCCGCGGCGCTCCGGGACCACCCAGCGGTGACGGGGATGACGCTGGGCAACGAGTTCGCCCAGTTCGCGGCCCCGACGCTCCCGCACCTGCACCCGACCGTGTCCGCGGCGACGCCGTCGGACATCGACGCCTGGTTCGACCGCCTCCTCAGTCCGCTGGAGCAGGCCTGGCCGGAGGGTCGGCACCATCACGGCTTCGACGACGACCTGTGGTTCGTGGACGCGCACCCGTTCACGCCGCGGCATGCTGTCACCCGCGGCGCCGCGACGACCGTGCACTCCTGGGTGTTCGCGCAGGTCGGCCCGCGGTACGGCGCCGGGCATCCGGCTCTCGTGTCGTTCCCGCGGTACCTGTTGGAGCTCGGACGGGCCTGGTCGCCGGACCCGACGCGTCCGCTGTGGCTGCAGGAGGTGGGTGCGCCCCGCACCCACGTCAGCGACGAGGCGGCCGCCGGCTTCTTGAACGACACGCTCGACGCGGTCATCGACACCCCCGGTCTCGAGGCGATCACGTGGTGGTGCAGCCACGATGTCAGCCGCGACCTCCTCGACTTCCCGGAGCTCGAGTACACCCTCGGGCTGTTCACCACGGACGGCGCGCCCAAGCCCGAGGCGCGGCAGCTCGCGGAGCGAATCGGCGACCTGCGGGCGTCCGACACGCCGGGCGTTGCGTCGCCTGACGACGCGGCTACGCTGGAGTTCGTCGCGGATTGGGAGAGCGGCTCCGGCCGGAGTTCCACCAGCCCCATGGGCCCGATCTTCGACGAGTGGCAGGCCCGCTTCGCCGATGGCGAGGTCGTCGCGCTGCGCCGCGTTCAGCCGGAAGCCACCCCCGACTAACCTCCTGGATTAGACCCCCTTAGGAAATCGCATGATTCCCGAGCTCAGGCCGCACCGTGGGCCTGAACCCGCCCCGGCCGCCGCGCCGGAGACCGGCCTCTGGTCGGCCGACTGCCTTCGCTACCTCATCGAGGCCACCACCGAGCACCCCCACCTCCTGGAGTGGGCGACGCCGCTCGTCGGGGTGGAGGTCGCCGAGGGCGACGTCCTTGAGTGGGCGGTCTTCCCCGCCTACGACCACGCGGCCACGGCCTGGCCGGACGGGTTCCGGGCCTGCGGCACCGGCATCGAGGTGGCGTTCGACGACGACTCCACCGTCGGCGCCGACGCCGACGAGGTTGACGGACTGCCGGCCGACGCTGCTGCCCGCCGGGGGATCGACTGGCCGGATCAGTGGAACCATCGCCGCCTCGACCTCTCCGCATGGGCGGGGCGCCGGATTCGCGAGGTGCGGCTCGTCGTCGACCCGGGCCCGGCGCACGGCGACACCGCCGATGAGCTGCTCGGCTGGGTGGACGGGCCTCGGCTCACAGCTCCCCAGGCGTTGTCCGACTCGCCGGCCGAGAGGGTGCTCACCACCCGCGGGTCGCATTCGTCGCCGCGGCGGTCCCGCGGTCTCACCCAGCCCCTGACGGGTGTCCCGCACGGGGGCTGCTACCTGACGCCGGCCACCAGCTTCGACCACCAGGCGTGGGCGTACAGCTGGTCGGCGCACAGCGTGGGCACCGGGCCGCGGCTCGCGGGCCTCCTGATCACCCGCTCGCCTAGCGTCTGGATCGGCGACCGGGGGCCGCTCGGCATCCGAATCGGCCTTGAGCTGGACGAGGACGGGCGCGCCGCGTCCGAACCGTTCAGCCATGACGACGAACTGGCGCTCCCTCACCGCTACCGTGTCCGCACCGCCTCCGGCGTGCAGGTCGACGGCGCGGCCGCCAGCGACGCCGTCCTCGCCGAGATCGCTTTCCCCGCGGCGGGCTTCCTGCAGCTGACCGTGCCGGGCGGGCGAATCGAGCATGTCACCGTCGAAGGGCAGCCATCGACCTCACCGTCGAGCACGTCGACGATCAGGCTCGCCGTCCGCAGCGATGGCGACCCGGAAACCGCCCTGACCTCGTGGTACGAGGTATCGCTCGGCGGAGCGGACGTCGAGGAGGTCCCGGGTGAAGGCCCCACGTTCCGCGTCGCTCCCCACGAGGGCGCAGCGCTGCGGATCGAAGTCGGCGCCTCGTTCATCTCGCAGGCCCAGGCCGGATACGCGAAGGGCGCCGTCGAGGGGATCCCGCTGGACGAGGTCGCCCGCACGGCCGAGCGGGCCTGGAACTCGGTGCTCGCCGTCGTCGAGGCTCCTGAGGCCTCCGCCGACGACGCCCGCGCCGTCGCCTCCGACCTCTACCGGCTGTTCTGCTATCCGACGTTTCACCACGAGCAGACGCCCGACGGCCCGCGCTACGCGGACCCGGTCCGGCGGCTCCGCCCCGACACCGCAACGGAGACCGGTCGCGAGGTGCACGCGGGCAGCTTCCTCACCGACCACGGCTTCTGGGACACCTACCGCACCTGCTGGCCGGCGTTCCACCTGTTGGCGCCCGCGCTGGCGGGCGAGCTGGTCGACGGCTTCCTCGAACACTTCCGGGTGGGTGACTGGTCGGCGCGCTGGAGCGCCGGCGTGCCGGTCGACTGCATGGTGGGCACCAGCCTCGACATCGTCACGGCCGACGCGGTCACCAGCGGCATCGAAGGGTTCGACCTCTTCACCGCCTATCGGTCCGCGCTGCGCAACGCCACCGCGGCCTCGCCGGAGGCCCACTTCGGGCGGGCCGATCTCCCGGCGACGCTCTTCCGCGGGTACACGTCCGCGGCGATCGAGGAGTCGGTGTCGTGGACGCTCGAGGGCGCCATCAACGACGCGGGCGCCGCGGTCCTCGCCCGCGAGCTGGCCCGGCGGAGCGAGGGGGCGCAGGCCGCGAGATACCGGGCGGAGGCCCGCTACCTGGCCGGGCGTGCTCTGGACTACGACCGGCTGCTCGACACCGACTCCCTGTTCTTCCGTCCGCGCGAGGCCTCGGGGGCCTTCGCCGACGAGCCTTTCGACCCGCGCATCTGGGGCGGTGGTCACACCGAGACCAACGCGTGGGGCTCGCGCTTCCTCGTCCACCACGACGGCGCCGGCCTCGCCCGACTGTTCGGCGGGCCGAGCGCCCTGGGAGAGGCGCTGGACGAACTGTTCGCCGAGCCGGAGACGGCGCTGCCGGAGTTCTCCGGCACCTACAGCTCCGTCATTCACGAGATGAGCGAAGCACGCGACCTCCGGCTGGGCATGTGCGGGCTGTCGAACCAGCCGGCGCATCACGTGCCGTGGACGTATGCGTTCACCGACCGCCCGTGGCGCGCGGCAGAGGTAGTGGAGGAGGCGCTCGGCAGGCTCTTCCTCGGCATGCATATCGGCCAGGGCTTCCCCGGGGACGAGGACAACGGCGAGATGTCGGCCTGGCACCTGTTCGGCCTGATGGGGCTGTACCCGCTCCAGGTCGGCTCCGGCGAGTTCCTGATCGGCGTGCCGCGGCAGCCCGTCTTCGAGCTGACCCCCATCGGGGCGCCGCCGCTGACCATCCGCGCCGTGGGCGAGGGTCGCTACGTCGGCGGCGTCGTCTTCAACGGCTCGCCGTGGCGCCTCCCGACCATCCCCACATCCGTGCTGCACGAGGGCGGCACCCTTGAGGTGCAGCTGAGCCCGGTGCCCGTCGACTGGTGCGCGCCCATGCCCGAGGTCCCGTTCTTCGCGCCCGATGACGCCCCCGCGCTCGCGTGGCGCAACGCGGTGGCGGAGGTCAGGGAACTCGACCTCGCCCTCGACACGGACGCAGAGGGACTCGTCCAACTGACCGTCACACTCGACGAGCCCGGCCGCGGTGACCTCACGGTCCTCGCCTGGCACGAGGGTGTCTGGCTCCCCGTCGCCCAGTTCGGCGAGGAGAGCTGGGACTGGCCGTGCCAGACCCGCCCGTTCGACGTCGTCCTGCCGACCCCCACGCGTCGGCTGCGCGTCGAGTGGTCCGGGCAGGCCGCCCCCCGTCAGATCCAGGTCCTCGTTCCCCGCGACCGCATCGCGGCGCCCGCGCCGCCGCCCTAGAGGTCCCGCGGACCGGTCGCATCGCCATCCGCCCCCGACAACGCCGTCATCTCCTCACCCCGCCCAGAAATTCGCATCGGAGTAATTGCTCATGTCTTCATCCACGCCCCGGGTCGTCGTCTACCACCAGGCCCACGGCCACGGCGACACCTTCGTCCCGCTGCTTCCCATGATCGAGAGCGGCAACCTCACCCACCTCATCCTCGCCGCCGTCCACATCACCGACGACGGCGTCGTGACCCTCAACGATCACCCGCACGACGACCCGCATCACGACCGGCTCTGGGCCGAGGCCAAGCAGGTGCAGGCGGCGGGCGTCCCGGTGCTGATCATGGTCGGCGGCTGGGCCCCCGGCACCATGTGCAAGCTCGACGGCGACGACTTCGACACCTACTACCCCGTGTTCCGCGACTTCCTGCGCGCGCACGACATCCAGGGCGTCGACATCGACGTCGAGCAGGACATGAGCCTCGCGGGCGTGATCCGCCTCATCGACCAGCTCCGGGCCGACTTCGGGCGCGACTTCGACATCATCCTCGCGCCCGTCGCCTCCGCCATGTGGGGTGGGGAGAACCTGTCCGGCTTCAGCTATCCGGAGTTGTACCGCGAGCGGGGCGACGAGATCGACTGGATCCAGATCCAGTTCTACAGCGGCTACGGCATCCTCGAGGACACCCGCGACATCCAGCGCATCATCGACCTCGGGATCTATCCCGTCGACAAGCTGGTGCTGGGTGTCGTCGGGCATCCCGACGACGCCAACGGTTTCGTCGACATCGATCGGCTGTGCGCGGTACTGAGCGAGATCGCCGCGAAGTACCCGAACATCGGCGGCGTCGACGTGTGGGAGTACTTCCGCGCGTTGCCCGGCGGCGCCGCGGCGCCGTGGGAGTGGATCGACCGGGTCCACGACGCGCTGGTCCACGGCGCCGAGAGGATCAACGCGCTGGGCCTGATCCCCTCGCCGTCGTCTATCGAGCTGGGCGAGGGCCGTTACACGCTGCCGCGCGTGGCCACCGTCTCCGGCGAGGAGAAGGCCGTGCGCGCCCTCGACATCGCCGTCGGCCGGGGCGCCGGCCTCGTGCTCGTCCCCGGCGAGGTTCCTCAGGTGCGCCTGGTCGACGACCCGGCCCTGCCCGACGAGGCCTACCGCTTGGTGGTCGACGCCGACGGCGTCACCATCGCGGCCTCCGACGTGGCCGGCTTCTGGACAGCGGGCGCCACGCTGCGCCAGCTGCTACCCAGCTGGGTCAACGGCCCGGCCCCGCTGCCGGGCGCGGCGCTCGACCTGCCGTTCGTCGCCATCGAGGACGCGCCGCGCTTCGGCTGGCGCGGCGTCCATCTCGACGTCGCGCGGCACTTCCAGCCGCTGCCGTTCCTGTACCGGTTCATCGACCAGCTCGCCGCGCTCAAGCTGAACGTCCTGCATCTGCACCTCACCGACGACCAGGGCTGGCGCTTCGAAGTCGACGGCTATCCGGAGCTGGTGCGCACGGCCTCCTGGCGCTCCCACACGCACAACCCCGCGTGGGAGAGCAACGACGGGCAGCCGCACGGCGGGTACTACACCCAGGATCAGCTACGCGCCCTCGTCGGCTACGCAGACGCGCGCGGCGTGATGATCGTTCCCGAGGTGGACCTGCCGGGCCACGTCCGCTCGCTGCTTGCCGCCTACCCGCAGTTCGGCGACCCGGGCGCCTCGGAGGTCAAGCCCGTCGCGCCGGACTTCGGCGTCTTCGACGAGGTGCTGCACCTGACCGACGAGACCATGGAGATGGTCGAGGCCGTCTTCACGCAGCTGCTCGATGTGTTCCCCTCCTCCTGCTGGGTCCACATCGGCGGCGACGAGTGCCCCAAGACGCAGTGGGTGAACAGCCCCGCCGCCGCGGAGCTGGCCGAGGCCCGCGGCGTCGACGGCCCGGAGCACCTGCAGAGCTGGTTCACCGAGCACATGCGCGACTGGTTGGCCGCGCGCGGCCGCACCGCCGTCGCGTGGGATGAGGTGATCGAGGACGGCAACGACCCGGAGGGCACGCTCATCATGTCCTGGCGCGGCTACGCGCCGGGCATCGAGGCGCTGGAGCGCGGGCTCGACGTCGTCATGGCCCCCGGTGAGTTCACCTACATCGACCACTACCAGGCGGCGGATGAGACCGAGCCGTACGCCATCGGCGGTCACCTGCCCTGGGAGAAGGTGCTGAGCTACGACCCGGCGATGGGTGTCCCCGACGACGCACCCGGCCGGCTCCTTGGCGTGCAGGCGCAGCTGTGGACGGAATACATGCCGACGGCGCAGCACGTCGAGTACATGGCGTTCCCGCGCGTCGCCGCTCTGGCCGAGATCGGCTGGGCGAAGGCAAAGGCATCCGAGAAGGACTTCTTCGCGCGCCTGGTCCCAGCGGGCCGCCGCTGGGATGCCGCAGGCATCAACCACCGGCCCGTGGGCGGCGCGATGCCGTGGCAGCACGGCGGCGAGGGCCTGCGCCGTCGCCCCAACGAGCACCTGACCGCCGGGTGACCGACCCCAGCTACCGTCCCAGCTCCGCAAGGAGGAAGTAGTGGTCCGACGCGGGGCCCGCGGGCCAGTCGTCGACCAGCCGGAGGCGTGAGGGGTTCGCGCCTCGGGTGAGGATGTAGTCCAGCCAGCAGTCGACGTCGCCCCAGTCGCCCATGTACGGGTTGGCGGCGGCGAAGCTGGGGCGCTGCGCGGAGATCTCCGTCCAGGGGTTGGCCAGGCCGCCGCGCTCGCACAGGCGGGCGACGGTGGCGGAGTCGGGCGTCGCATTCAGGTCCCCGCAGACGGCGAATCCGTCGTGGGGCCTGAGCTCGGCGAGCTCGCTGACGACGTCGCCGATGAACTCGGCCTGCGCGACACGTAGCGCGTCGCTGTCATCCTGGTAAGCGAGGTGGGCATTGAGGACGCCAACCCAGCCGTCGCCGGTCGGGACCCGGACGTACTGCACAACACGGTCGGGCTCGGTGCCGCCGCCCGGGAGGCGGTAGGTGCGGGCCTCGGCGACGGGCTGGCGGGTGGCGATAGCCAAGCCCTCCGTCGTCGCGTCGTCCGCGCTGCCGACGCTGTAGTGGACGTGGTAGTCGGCCAGTGCGTCGACCAGCTCCAGCTGCAGCCGGGCCGCGGACCCCGGAAAGGCCGGACCTCCTGCATCGCGATCACGTCTGGGCGCAGCTCCGCAACCATGCCGGAGAACACGCCCATGCGGTCCCGCAGCGGCTCGTTCAGGTTCCAGAGGTTCGCCGACATCACTGTCAAAGGCATGGGATTCATGCACACTGTTCTACCTCACACACGACCCCGTTCGCCACCATATTTTGACAAAGAACTCGTTGTATAAATACTTGATACGGGGCGCCTGAACGCCACGCCGACCCCAGCCCGGACGCCGTTAGCAAAACGTGATATTGGGCTTTCTGCAAACCCTTGACAGGGCGTTCTACTTAACCGGTATAGTGCCGGTCGGAAGCACCATTCGAGCCCCAGAGCTGGGGTTCGTCTGCCCGCGACGACGCACGCCGCGGGCTGGCTGGACGAAAGAAGGCCCGCATGACAGCTACCGGAGCAGACCATGAGTAGCGCTGCGCCACCCGAGCCACCTGCATCGGGTGCCGTACTGGTTGAGGGGACGGAAGTAGAAACCCCACCACCTGCCGCCGTGAAACGCCGCCGAGCCGCCCGAGGAAGCTTGATCTTCCTCGGCAAACGCCTCACGACGTACATCATCGTCGGCATCATCAGCGTGATCCTCAACTTCGCACTACCGCGCTTCATGCCCGGCGACCCCGCCACCCAGCTGATCCGCGACATCACCAACAAGACCGGTGCGCCGCCCAGCGAGTTCCAGATGCAGCTGATCAAGGCCCGGTACGGCGATCCTGATCGCTCACTGATCCTGCAGTTCATCGACTACAGCAAGCAGTTGCTGCAAGGCGATCTGGGACGCTCGGCACAGTACTTCCCGATCCCGGTCACTGAGCTGATCGGACAGGCGCTTCCCTGGACGCTCTACCTGGCCGTCGGCTCAACGATCCTGGGATGGATCATCGGCACCTATCTCGGCGCGCGCCTCGGCTGGAGGCCGGGTCGCACGCTCGACTCCATCGTCACACCGCTGTCGATGTTCTTCTCCTCGATCCCCGCCTTCTGGCTGGGCCTCCTTATCGTCTGGTACTTCGCCTACGCCAAGGGATGGTTCCCCAACCAGGGCGCCTACGACAACGCGCTGGAGATCAACCTGCTCGACCCGGCCTTCCTGTGGTCGGTTGTGCTGCACTCGGTGCTGCCGTTCTTCACGCTGGTCCTGGTCGGCTTCGCCGGCTGGCTGTTCTCGATGCGCAACATGATGATCACCACGGTCAACGAGGACTACGTGCAGCTCGCCCGCG
This sequence comes from Tessaracoccus sp., assembly GCF_016714275.1. GTDB lineage: Bacteria > Actinomycetota > Actinomycetes > Propionibacteriales > Propionibacteriaceae > Arachnia. The sequence continues at coordinate 865,888 of NZ_JADJNP010000001.1, forward strand.
CCAAGGGCCTGAGCCAAAGCCGCGTCCGCAACCGGTACGCCGCGCGCAACGCGCTGCTGCCGAACTTCACCGGCCTGGCACAGCGCATCGGTGGCTCACTGACCGCCGTGATCCTGGCCGAGACCGTGTTCATCTACCCCGGCGTCGGCTCGCTGCTCTCCGGCGCGCAGAGCGCCCGGGACTACCCCGTCATGCAGGGCATCATGATGATCGTCATCTTCATGGTGCTGCTGTTCAACTTCATCGCCGACTCTGTGTACGTCGTGCTCGATCCGCGAACGAGGGAGGTGCACTGACATGCTCAAGCGATTCCTCTCCCTTGGCAAGGTGCAGGTCGGTCTCGCCATCATGGCGGTCTTCATCCTGGTGGCGATCTTCGGCCAATGGTTCACCGACTCCGTGCTGGGCATGTCCCCGCAGGACGTGGACTACGCTGCGATCGGCGGCACTCCGCCGGACTCCACTCACTGGCTGGGCACAACCAGCCAAGGCCAGGACGTCTTCGCCTGGATGATGTACGGCACCCGTACGTCGATCCTTGTCGGTTTCGCCTCAGCCATCATCGGCACGGTCCTCACCGTCGTGATCGGCGCGTGGGCCGGATTCTCCGGCGGCCGGATGGACCGTTTCCTGAACGGCTTCATCCTGGTGTTCAGCAACTTCCCGGTGTTCGCACTGCTGTTCATCATCGCCGCGGCCTTCCAGAACGCGAACTGGCTGATCGTCGCCGTCGTCATCGGCTGCGTGGAATGGGCCGGTGGCGCACGCCAGATCCGCGCCCAGGCGATGAGCTTGCGCGGACGCGACTTCACCACGGCACTGCGAACCGTGGGTGAATCGAACGCCAGGATCATCCTGTCCGAGGCGATGCCTCACCTGCTCGGCGTCATCTCCCCGATGTTCCTCGGCCTGATCGCCGCTGGCGTGAACATGCAGGCCGCGCTCGCCTTCCTGGGCATCGGCAACCCGTCAGAGCCCTCGTGGGGTCTGATGATCAACTGGGCGATGACCCAGAACGCCCTGTTCCGTGGCCAGTGGTGGTGGTTCGTGCCGCCCGGCCTCGCCCTGGCCCTTATCGGTTTCGCAACCACCATGATCAACTTTGGTCTCGACGAGATCACCAACCCGACGCTGTCTACCAAGCGGATGAAGCTGATGAACAAGTTCCTCAAGGAGAAGAAGGTTCGCGACCAGGCGCGCCGTGAAGCCGCCGCGGAAGGGGTGAGTGCCTGATGAGCGCGACCCCCGCGACGATCGAGACCGAACAGGACATCCTACGCCGGCTCGAAACCTCTCCTGTCCTCCTTGACGTGCGTGGCCTCTGCGTCGACTACGTCACCGAAGGCGGCAACATCCGTGCTTGCGACGACATCAACCTGGTGCTGAAGCGGGGCGAGATCCTCGGCGTCGCCGGCGAGTCCGCGAGCGGAAAGTCGACCCTCCTCAACGCGCTGGGGCGGCTGCAGCGGATGCCCGCGGCCACGGCTGACGGCGAGATCTGGTTTCACGCCAGCGATGGGCGTCCCGCCGTCGATCTGGCCACGCTGGAAGAAGAGGAGCTGATCCCTTACCGCTGGACCGACATCTCGATCGTGATGCAGTCGGCGATGGCTTCGCTCAACCCGGTGATCCGGCTCGGCGAGCAGTTCATCGACGTCATCCAGGCGCACTCCCCCGAGGTGAGTGAGTCCGATGCACGCGACCGGGCAGCCACCCTCCTCGAGATGGTGGGCATCGCGGCCGACCGGCTGACGGCCTTCCCTTTCCAGCTCTCCGGCGGCATGCAGCAGCGAGCGCTGATCGCGTTGTCGCTGGTCTGCGATCCAGACTTGGTCCTGATGGACGAGCCGACCACCGCAGTGGACGTCGTGATGCAGCGCCAGATCCTGGACCACGTGCTCGCGGCTCAAGCGAAGCTCGGCTTCGCGATCGTGTTCGTCACCCACGACCTGTCCCTGCTCCTTGAGATCTCGGACCGGATCGCGATCATGTATGGCGGCAAGATCGTCGAGTTGGGCACCGCGACGCGGTTGCATCACGACGCGAAGCACCCGTATACGCGTGCCCTGCGTCGCTCCTTCCCGCCGCTCACCGAGCCCGTGCGGCGCCTGACGGGTATCCCCGGCTCGCCGCCTGACCTGCTGAGCCTGCCGCCGGGTTGTGCATTCTCACCGCGCTGCGAAGTGGCGATGAAGGTCTGCCACGAGCGCGTTCCCGAACTGCGCGACATTCCCGGGGGTCGGAGCGCCTGTTTCCTGACCAACGGCGAGCTCCCCGCCGAACTGCTCGAAGCCAAGGAGATCACCGATGTCGAACAGCAGTGAGACGGGAGTCGCGATGCGACCGGAGCAGACCGACCAGGTACCCGTGCTAGAGGCACGCAACGTGTGCCTCTACTTCAACGGCACCGACAACGACGGGCATCCCGTCACCATTCGGGCGCTGGACGGGGTGAACCTGAAGCTGTATCGCGGCCAGATCCAGGCGTTGGTCGGCGAGTCCGGCTCGGGCAAGACAACCATCGCACGGCTGTTCGCGCTGATCTACAAGGCGACCAGTGGCGAGTTGCTGCACGACGGCAAGCCGATCCGCGTGCGTGGCTCTCGCGCGACGCGCGCCTACTACCGCGATGTCCAGCTCGTCTACCAGGACCCGTTCGCCTCGCTGAACGGGCTGAAGAAGATCAGGACCATCATCGGGCGCGTGGTGAAGATCCACTTCCCGCGGCTGTCCATGCGCCAGAACGCCGAGCGCACCGAGGAGCTGCTCACGAGGGTGAACATGACCCCGACGAGCCGATACCTCGACCGCTATCCGACCGACATGTCCGGCGGTCAGCGGCAGAGAATCGCGATCGCCCGCAGCCTCGCGGTCAACCCCGGCGTGCTGCTCGCGGACGAGCCGACGTCGATGCTGGATGCCTCGATCCGACTCGACGTGCTGAACCTCTTCAAGGACCTGCGCACGGACGAGAACGTGTCGGTGCTGTATATCACCCACGACATCGCCAGCGCCCGATACCTGTCGGACAGGATCAGCGTGATGTACGGCGGCAAGATCGTCGAGTCGGGTCCCACCGAGGACATCATCGAGCACCCGGTACATCCCTACACCAAACTGCTGCTCAACGCGGCTCCCGACCCGGCGCGGTACAAGGGTTCGGGCAAGCCGACCCATGAGCCGATCACCGACGCCCGGCCCGTCGACACCTCTCAGGAGGTCGTCGGCTGCCGCTTCGCGCCACGCTGTCCCATCGCGACCGCGCGTTGCACCAGCCAGGCGCTGCCGACGTTCGCCGACGCCGACGGCCTGCGTCTGGCGCAGTGCTGGGCGGCCGAGGAAGTGCCCGGGTTCCGCCGTGTCGACCTACCCGACCCCGCCGCCAGCCTGAACGCGAAGCGCGGCTAGGACGAGCCTATGAGACCTGACCGCAGCAGACACCTTCTTCATCCACAGACCCACCCTTCCGCAGCGAGGACTCGCCCGCTGCACGACCTTCCAAGGAGAGACGCATGACCCAACACAGAATTCAGACCACCTTCGGGCGGCGGACCCTGCTGACCGGAGCGGGCCTCGTGACCGCCACCGCGGCGCTGGCCGCCTGCGGGAACAACAACAACCAGTCCGGCGGACCCTCTGGCGGCCCGACGACCGGTGCCGCGCCGGTGAACACCGCCGGCACGATCGACAACGACGGCGTGCTCACCATCGGCGCAGCTGTCGCCACGTCGAACGTCTTCCCGCAGAACTTCAACGTGTTCGGCGGCGGCGACTCCGCACCCGGCAACGCGCTGTTCTGGGAGACCCTCTTCCGGATCTCGTCCCAGAACGGCTCCGAACTGGTGCCCAACCTCGCCGAGTCGGTCGTGTACTCGGAAGACGGCAAGGTCGCCACTTACACCCTACGCCAGGGCGTCACCTGGAACGACGGCAAGCCGTTCACCTCCAAGGACGTGGCCTTCACCTACGGCTTCATCTTCGAAGAGCCGAACCCGGAGCCCCGGGAGGACGGCACGTACGCCTGGCTGGCCAAGGCGATCGAGGCCCCTGACGAGCACACGGTCATCATCACCTACAACGAGCCCCAGTTCGTCGAGGACCTGCCGCTTTCGCTGTACTTCCCGATCTACCCCGAGCACATCTCGCAGGTCGACCGGCCGAACTACCTGGACAAGGAGCCGGTGGGCACCGGCCCCGGCAAGCTGAAGGCGTTCGCGGGCCAGCTCATCACCATCGACATCCGCGACGACTACTGGGGCGATAAGCCCGCCGGCGTCAAGCAGGTTCAGATCGTTCCCTCGGGCACCGCGGGCAACATCGAGTCGCAGCTCACCCAGGGCAAGGTCGACTGGTCCGAGGGCGGCGCGCCGGGCGTTGTCACCGACTTCGTCAAGATGGACGACCACAACGGCTACGCATTCTTCCCGGACGGCTCGACCCGCGGCATCATCATGGCTACGCACGCCCTGCCGACGTCGGACCTCGCGGTGCGCACCGCGCTGCGTGACTCCGTCGACATGGGGATCGTCGCCACGGCCGGCCGCGTGGGCTACACCGTGCCGTCGGTGACCGGTCTCGACCCGATCATCTACGCCTCCATGCTCAAGCCCGAGTACAAGGATGCGCTGCAGCCCAACATCGAGGCTGCGAAGAAGGCGCTCGAGGACGCGGGCTGGACCGTGCAGAACGGCAACCTGACCAAGGATGGCAAGGAGTACCCGCTGATGCTCCACATCCAGAACGACAACCCCATCGAGATGTCGACCATGCCGATCGTGGTGGATCAGTGGAAGAAGAACCTGGGCGTCGACATCCTCTTCACGCCGCTGCCCAAGGAGGTCTTCGGACCGATGCAGGCCAGGGCGAGTGCATGCTGTCCCTGTGGACCACCAACGCCGCCGGCGGCGCGTTCCAGGCCTTCACGATGTACATGCACACCAAGATCTACGACATCGGCAACGACAAGGCTGACGGCAACTACGGCCGTTGGAAGATGCCTGACGAGGCCAACGACGCGATCATGGGCATCACCCGCACACCGGCCGACCAGACCGACAAGATCACCGAGTACTGCCAGGTGCTTCAGACGGCGGTCGCGAACGATGCGCCATACATCCCGGTGCAGAACAACGGTGCCGGCGGCATGTACTCCACCAAGAAGTGGAGCGGGCTGAAGGCAGCCGCGGACATCGACTACTTCCCGCGGGTCGGTGGCTACAACAACATGGTGCGCACGGTGCGCGACTTCGCGCCGAGCAAGGCCTGAGTTGGCGTAGAGCTCTGAAGGCACAATCGGTGGCCCTGTCGCACAGACAGGGCCACCGATTTGCTTGTGCGCACGTCCGAGCCACGCATCCGTCTCCACCAACACGCCGCCCCACGAGGAGCCAGGAATGACCACCCGAAGAGCCGAGATCACCGCCTTCCAGGAGAGGGCCGGCTACGACCGCTCCATCGACCTTCGCACCGACGTGGTGATGGCGTACGGCATGGACGATACGACGGTGCAGCGCGTTGCCGACTGGCGATCGGCGGGCTACCGCGTGCACATCATGACCGGCATCTCCTGGGGGCACTACGAGGACTACCTCGATGGCCGCTGGAACGGGGTCGAGCACTGGGGCGACGCCCAGACCAACCGCCACGGCGAGACGATCCTGCATGGCCCCGGCGTGCCCTACATGGTCCCCACCATCGACTTCACCGAGTATCTGTTCGCCAAACTGCGGCCCCTCCTCGACCTCGAAGTGGACGCGATCCACCTCGAAGAGCCCGAGTTCTGGGCGCGTGGCGAATACTCCGACGCGTTCCGGCGGGAATGGCGGGCGTTCTACGGCGAGCCGTGGCTCCCGCCGCACTCGAGCCCTGACGCGTTCTTCCGTTCGGGCCGGCTGATGCAGCACCTCTTCTCCCGCGCCCTGGAGCGCATCGCCACCGCGCTCCGCGACGAGAGCATTCAGCGCGGAAGAGAGGTCCGGTTCTACATCCCGACACACAGCCTGCTGAACTACACCCAGTGGCAGATCGTGAGCCCCGAGTCGCGCCTTCGCACGCTTCCCGGGGTTCAGGGTGCCATCGCCCAGGTATGGACGGGGACCTCCCGGACGGCAAACGTCTACGCGGGGCGCCGGGCGGAGCGGACGCTAGAGACCGCCTTCCTCGAGTACGGCATCGCTCAGGACCTCACGCGCGGAACCGGCAGGACGCTGTGGTTCCTCCACGATCCGATCGAGGACCACTCTGGGCGGACCTGGGACGACTACTTCGACAACTACCGTCGGACCGTCGTTGCCTCGCTCCTGCATCCAGCCATCAGCCGCTACGAGGTGGCCCCGTGGCCGTGGCGGATCTTCAACAGGGAGTACCGCCACCGCGAAGGAGCAACCAAAAGTCGCTCGTTCCTCCGGAGTACGCAACGACCTATCTCGTCGTCATGAACACGCTGCGCGACATGGACCAGCCGGTGATCGAGCCCGCGGCCTCTCCCCTGCGGATCGGCGTCTTCCTCGTCGACAGCGCCATGTTCCAGCGCTGGTTCCCTCCGAGGATGAGCAGGACAGGCCCCACGAAGACGGCCTCAAGGACGGCGAGTCGCGCGCGCTGCTCGACTTCTCCGCGTTCTACGGCCTGGCCCTTCCGCCGCTGTTCGCCGGCCAGTTCGTGGTCCCGGTTCAGCTCGACGCGGTCCTCGACAACACCTCGATCCTGGACGACTACGACATCCTGGTCTTGAGCTACGAGTTCCAGAAGCCCCTGTCGCCGGCCGTCCACTACGCGCTCGCGGCGTGGGTCGGTGCGGGCGGCACGCTCCTCTATGTGGGAGATGGGGCGGACCCCTATCACGAGACCCGCGCATGGTGGACCGGAAGGTACCCGACTCCTGCGCACCACCTCGCAGAGGCCTTCACAGCGGACATCGCTGACGAGGAGATCCACCGGTTCGGAAACGGCTTCGTGCAGTTCGTGCAGGCTGACCCCGTGCACTTCTCGACGTCGGAAGAGGCCGCGGCCGAGCTCGTCGGTCTTCTCCGTGGTCTCGCCGATGCCAGAGGCAGCCAGTGGCGCGACGGCGACTGGCTGTCAGTCCAGCGCGGCCCGTACGTGATCGGAGCCACGCTGTCCGAGGCAACGGAGGCCACGACCGTTCGCGGCAGCTTCATCGATCTCCTCGACCCGGCTCTCCCGGTCGTGCAGACAGCCACTGTGCCGCCGAGCGGCGTCGCCTTGCTGCGTGACCTCACCTACGAGCCCGAGGAAGGGGCCGTTCTCGCGTCGGCCGGCCGCATCGACGAGGTCCGTTTCGTCGAGCGGGGGCTCCAGTTCGACGTCGAGGCTCCGACGAGGATCGACGTCGTCACGGCCGTGCGCCTGGCGGGCCGTCCGCGCGAGGTGCTGCTCGACGGCACCATCGCCCAGTCGTGGAGTCACGACGAGGCGGCCGGCATCATGTGGATCCGACACCCAGGAGATCCTTCAGGGACTAAAGTGCACATTGCATTGATGTAGAAAACATCGTCGATGCCCCATGAGAGAGAGATGACCGTGAAAGAAACGGGACTGTCGACCGGCCGCGGCCTGCGCGCCTCGCTCGGGGCGGCCTGGGTCGCGGCTCCCGGCAGCCTTGTGCTCAGTCTGGCTGTGGTACTCGTCATGGGCGCGCTGCCCCGATTCAGCTATGGCTGGTCGGGCTACTCGTCGCGGAGGTCGCTTCTGGGGCGGGTCTCTCCCGTCTCGTCGCGCCCGTCGTCGCCATCGGCATCCTGCTCGGTGTGATGGCCGGCGTGAACAGCCTGCAGAACGCGGCGACCAAGCGGCTGGAGTTCGCGGTGTCAGCCTGGGCCCAGGACCGGCTGCTGCGCAGCGCGACGCAGCAGTCACCCGCGACGATCGAGGACCCGCAGCAACGCGACGCGCTCGAGGCGGACTGGGAGACGGCCCGCAGCAGGGTCGGCCCGCTGATGATGACGTTGTTCACCTGGATGGGGCAGATCGTCACGGTGGTCGGCACGATCATCGTCTTGATGCAGTTCTCCGTGCTGGGCACCGTGTTCATCATCGCAGCGGTCCTGCCGCCGGTGATCGCGGTTCCCGCGATGTTCAGGGCCTACAGCCGCGCCTTCGAGGAGACCGCCGCCCTCGACCGGGTGACGGTCGCCCTCGGCACCTTCACGGTGAGCCCTGACGGGTTCACCGACGCGACGGCCGCCCACTACCAGCCGGTGCTGCGGCGCACCCACAGGTCCTTCGTCCGGCAGTCTCAGGACCAGCACCTCCATGCGATCAACGTGGAGACGAAGGTCCTCCTCTGGTCGGCGCTCGCCACGGCCGCGTGCGTCGTCGCCGGCCTCCTCACCATGTTCCAGGCGGGCACGCTCACCGCCTCCGGGGTGGCCGTGGTGATCGCCTCGGTGACGGTCATGGGCGTGCTGATCAACGTCGTCTTCTCGGCCGGCGACCTCATCAGAGACTCCCTCTTCGTCGGCCGGTTCCTCGACCGGATCGGCGCCGTCGAGCGTCAGCCCGAGCCGGAGGAACCGCGCCGGTCGAGTCCCGGACTCCGGGCGATCGCGACGGCGGAACTCGGATTCACCTACCCCGCCGCGTCCAAGCCCGCACTCACCTCCGTGAACGCCACGTTCCGCAGCGGTCAGATCACGTGCGTCGTCGGCCGCAACGGGTCTGGCAAGTCGACGCTGCTCAAGCTCCTGGCTGGCATCTACGAGCCGACGGAGGGAACCCTCGGGCCCCTCGGCGACGACGTCGACGCCGCGCTGGCCGATCTGAGCGCCTCCGTGTTGCAGGGCCTCCCCCAGCCGCCGATCGTGCTCCGCGAGTACCTCCTCGGCGATCAACCGATCGCCGACGACGCGATCTTCGCCGAGGCTGCGGAGCTGGGCATCGACTTCCTGACCCCTGAGATGCTCGGCCGTCGCATCGGGCGCGAGTTCCGCGACGGCTTCGCCGTCTCCGGTGGCCAGTGGCAGCGGCTCGCCGTGCTCCGGCTCATGCTCTCACCGGAGCCCGTGTGGATCCTGGACGAGCCGTCGAGTGCTCTCGACCCGGACGGAGAGCTCCAGATCATGGGTGCGCTCCGCTCGGCCTCTCGCGACCGGATCGTCGTGATCGTGACGCACCGCGTGTCTACGGCTGTCCGCGGTGACCAGGTCGTCCTCATCGAGGACGGGCAGGTCTTGCTCGATGCCCCGCCGGACGTCGCGCGAGCCGACGAGGCGTTCCAGCGCCTCTTCGAAGCTCAGCTCTTCCTCCCAGGCTCAGGAGGACATCCCACACAAGGACTCCTGAGCGTCCGGTCGGTCCGCGCCGCGACGGTCGAGTCTGCACCACGCCGCCCTCTGAATGGGCGTTCGGCCTAAGCCCAGGGGTCGATCAGCTCAATCCCGGAGCCGTCGAAGTCACGGGCGTTCCGCGTGGCGAGCGGGACGTCGTTGGTCCGGCAGATCGCGGCGATCACGGCGTCCACCGTGGGCCGCGGGCGGCCAGCTCAGCCATCAACGCGCCATACACGTCCGCCCTCCGCGCGCCCGAAGGGCAGCACCGCGCCCAACGCGTCGACCATCGAGGTGAGGCGCGCACTCAGCGCGTCACGGCGCCGCCCTGCGGGCAACAGTTCAACCCCTCGACGAAGCTCGGCCCAGCACGGCGCAGGGAGGAGGAGTTCGTCGGAGGAAAACTGGCGAGCCCACCGAAGCACGCGCTCGTCGCAATCAGGCTTCGCCAACGCCGAGATGACGTTGGTGTCGAGCGCCACCGCCATCAGAACACCACACGGGGCTGCGTAGTCACGCTCAGGCAGGACGAGCTCGATCGGGTCCTCGCGCATCTCGGGTGAAACTCCACGAGCGCGTTAGGGTCCGATGGGTGGATATCGTGCTGGACGCGCGCGACGACGACTCCCAGGCGATCCTCGACGCCGTCAGCGCCACCGCTCCCCCGTGCTAGCCTGGCGGAGTACCGCATCGGTGGCGGCTCCACTCCTCTCACTCAGGCCGGAGGCCCGCCATGTCCGTTCAGATCCGCCCTTTCCGTCGCACCGATCGCGACCAGCTCACCGAGCTGGCCAACGCCCACGTATCCGCGGTCGTCCCCGGCGTCACCATCTCGACCAATCGTCTCCTCGGACAACTTGAACGAGAGCCGGGTGAGTTCATCGTCGATCCCTGGGTCGAGGCGCGCCACACGTTGGTCGCCGAGCAGCGCGGCAGAGTGAGCGCGGCGGCTCATCTCCTGATCTACCGGGATCACGCGGAGGTAGGGGCCAACGTACCGAGGCCTCGGTGAGATCCGGTGGCTGCTGTGCTGGCCGAACGCGCCGTACTGGCCCGACGCCACCGAAGCGGGCGACCTGCTCCTCCGCGCGGCGGTCCAGGTGCTGCGCGAGGCGGGCGCAACGCGGATCGCGGCGGACGGCGTCCTGCCCGCGCCCGGGATCTACGGGATCCCGGAGCAGTGGCCTCACATTCGCGCGCTCCTCCGCGACAAGGGCTTTGCACCGGAGGGACCCGACGAGACAGTCCTCCTCGCCGATCTGGCTGGCCTCGAGGTTACCCCGGCCCCACTCTCCGGCCTCACCGTCGCGAGGACGCTGGGGCGGCGGGCACACGCTTCGCGGCTCACCTCGGTCCAGAGGTCATCGGCTACATCGAGGTGGATATCCGCACCGGCGACACAGGCCTCGTCGGCAGTCACTCCGGGCTGGCCGACATCGGCAACCTGTGGGTCTCCCCATCCCATCGGCGCAACGGCGTCGGCCGCTGGTTGGTAGGGCAGGCCGCAGCTTGGCTTCGTCTCGGTCACGCGGACCGGCTTCTGAACTATGTCGGAACTGACGACGCGACGGGGATGGCCTTCGCCACCGCCGTGGGCTTCACCCCACTCACGACCACCACGCGTGGCTGGCGCCTCAACGCGCCGGGGCGCATCACCTGCCTGACGGAGCTGGCCGATCTGTGTCCTCCGCGAAGGAGGCGGCGAACGGCGCGAGCCAGGTCTGGAGGCGGGTCCAGGTTTCCTCCGGGGTCAGGGCGTCCGGGGCGTCGCACCAGACCGCCAGCTTGGCTCCCAGGACGCGCGGGTCGTCGGCGGCGACGTCGATCCATGTCCGCTCGCCTGCGAGACCCACGAACCGCGTACGACGGAAGGTCGCGGCGATGTCCTCGCCGGACTTGCGTCGGTCAGCGCCGGCACACCGTCGGAGGAGAGGACGAAGTAGAGCAGGTCGCCGTTGGAGTTCATCACGTCGTAGCCGGAGGCCAGATAGTCGAGGACGCTGGGCGTCCACTCGCGCCAGCGGACCCAGACGTCGACGACGAGGTCATGCGGCACCGGAACGAGCGGCCAGGCGTCCGCCGGGACCACGTGATCGTTCCACAGCCACGCGGAGCAGCCCCGACGGCGTACGTGGTCGGCAAGCTCGGTCACGTACAGCGCGTAGGCGTCCTCCGCGGTCGCCCCGGGCCGGCCTCGGCCCGCGCCCAGTCAAGCAGAACCGGGTAGCGGTCCGGCCGGCGCGCCTCGTCGTCCTCCCACGGGGCGGCAAGGAACTCGTCGCCGCCCAGATGCACCACCTCGGGCTCGAACAACCCGATCACCGCGTCCCACAGCTCGCCGATGTAGCGCCGAGCAGCGGGGTTCGACAGGTCGATCTTGTCCGGCTCGACCATCCCCGAGCAGTCCCTCAGGCGAAACTCCTCCCGGCCGACGAGCAACGGCGTGGCATGCAAGGGGTGTCCAGCTCCGGGATCAGCCGCACGCCGCAGGCGTCCGCCCGTGCACGGATGAGGGCGACGTCGTCAGGCGTCAGTGCGCCGGGGGCGGCGAGCCGTTCGAACCCGGGTAGCTCGACGCCGAGCCCGACGGCGTCGGACAGGTGGAGCTGCAGCGTGTTCAGCCCCAGCTCGCCCATCGACTCGAGCAGCCGGGCGATCCACGCGGCGTCGAACCGCTTCCTGCCGACGTCGAGCATGACCGCACGTACGTCTGTCATCGTTTCTCCTTGTCAGAGTCACCAAGGTAGCACCGTGGTCCTACCGCCCCTTTCGGACGGGCCACGCTACTGTCCCCCGCATTCTGCTGCGCATACGCCGAGCACTGGCGCTATGACACAGTGCTCGGCGTATGCGCAGCATCGCGTCAGCAGGACGATGTCGTAGCGGAGCAGCTTGGCCTTAGTGGCCTTCGCCGTCGATCCCTGAAGCGCCAGCAACTCGGCATAGATGCCGCCGGTCGTGGCCAACTCCTCGGGAGCGCCGACCTCGTCGATTCGGCCGTCGCGCAGCGTGACGATCCGATCCACCGATGAGATCGTGGAAGGCGGTGCGCGACGATCAGCGTCGTGCGGCCCTCCATCAGCTCATCGAGACCGGCCTGCACAGCGCGCTCGGACTTGGTGTCCAGCGAACTAGTCGCCTCGTCGAGGATGAGGATCGGCGCGTCCTTCAGCAGCGCGCGCGCCACCGCCAGCCGCTGCTTCTGGCCGCCGGACAGCTTGATGCCGCGCTCGCCGATCTGCGTGTCGAAGCCGCCCTTCAGCTTATCGATGAAGCCCATCGCGTTGGCTCGCGTGGCCGCTGCCCGAAGCTGCTCGTCGGTCACCTCGGTCAGGCCGTAGGCGAGGTTCTCCGGATCGTCCCGCTGAAGAGGCTCGCATCCTGGAACACGACACCGACCTCGCGGCGCAGCTCCCGTCGGCACCTCCTCCACCGACTGCCCGTGCACGCGCAGCACGCCGTCGGTCACCGAGTACAGCTTCATGATCAGGTTGACCAGCGTCGTCTTGCCGCCACCCGGACTCTCCGACGAACGCGACCCGCTCGCCGCGGTCGATCGCCAGCGTCACGTTCTTCAGCACGACATCGGTCGTGTCGCCGTAGCCGGAGCTGGCGTGATCGAAGTCGATCACCGGATCGTCGTTCGACCAGGCAGCAGGGACCCCGCTCTACGAGCGGGACATCCAGAGGATTGTGGGGTTCCTCGATCTGGTTCATCGCGGAGAAGTACTCACGGCTGCCTGCGATGGCGCGCTGCGCGGTGTCCAGATACCAACTCATCGACGTGACGGGCATCTTCGCCATGTTGACCAGCTGCAGCAGCATCACCATGGTGCCGACGGTGTAGTCGCCGCGCGCAGTCTGCAAGAAGATGATCAGGTAGACGCCGAAGAAACGACGTCGAGCACGGCGCGGCGGGCCAGGTCCATCCGGTGTGAGGGCCGACTGCCGCAGTGAGGCCGACGGCGTCGTCGAAGTGGGTGCCGAAGGACCTCAGCTCGCGGCGCTCGGTCACGAACGACTTCACGACACGCATCTGGCCGACGACTCCGCGAAGCGTCCCCCCGCGATGTCGTAGTGCTCGTTCTTCTGGTGCCCCCACACCCGTCACTTCTTCGACGTCAGCGCGGTCAGCCAGATGAACGTCGGGTAGATGATCACGAGCAGCAACGCAAGCCACGGCGAGTAGGTCAGCGCGATAACAAGCACAGCGCCCAGCGTGACCAGCGTCGGGAAGAAACTGTTGGCAACATGTTCAGGAAGTCGGTGATCTGACGTGATCGACCTGTGCAGCCTGGAGATGACCTAGCCAGTGGAGTTCGGTTAATGAAGTACCGACGCGGCAGCCGCAGCAGCTTCTCGAAGTAGCGGCGCGAGAGGATGGCGCGCAGCCGCGTCGCTGGGCGGGACGTCGCCCCAGTAGCCGGTGAGGTTATCAGATCGCGGAGTTGGCGAGGCTCAGCGCCCAGCAGCGCGGTGGCCAGCCACACGAGGGTCACGGCCGAGCCGCCGGTGCCGGCAACCATCGCGACGACGCGGCCCGTCGCGCGGGCGATGGCGAACGGCATCAGCAAGGCGGTCGCCGCGGTGGCGATGGCGCCGAGGATGATTCCGAGGTAGAGGGCCAGAGCTCACGAGCGGTCGATGGGATTCGGTAAAGGCTGCGCATGGTTCTCCCTTTGCGGACTTCTGGCACTATAGCCCGCTGGTCGCCCGAAACCCACCGCCCGGATCCTCGCGCCGCGGGGTCAGGCGGCACGTCTCCCGGCCTCACCACGACAGCTGCCGTTAGCACCTCTTGACGAGAGTGCTAACTCTGGTAGTAGTTGAGCGGCCCATGCTCAACCTTGACATTTCGTCTGACAGGAGTGACGGTACAGCAATGGCAACTTACGATCTGGTTCCGCGAGCTCGATCGCATCGCCTCGAGCTTCCTGGACGCGCCGCGCCCCCGCCGCATGCCCATGGATCTCTACCGAGAGGGCGACACCTACGTGCTGAGCGCGGACTTTCCAGGCAGCGATCCGGCTCCGTCGTGACATCGACGTTGATGGCCAGTCCCTCACGATCCGTGCCGAGCGGATCCTCGCCGAACACGAGGGGCGTCCAGTGGATCACCCGCGAGCGCGAGGCCGCGAGCTTCCTGCGCCAGCTGGAACTGGGCTGTAAGGTGGACACCGAGCGCATCACTGCCGCGTACAACAACGGCGTGCTGAGCGTGACCATCCCGGATGAGCGAGAAGGCGAAGCCCCGCAAAATCCAGGTGACGAACTTCGACGACGCGCTGATGATCAGCGCACACGCCACCGGAGGATAGGCCCCAGCCGATCGACACCAGGGGCCTGCCACGAAGCGGGAGATGGCCTTGGCTTTTGGCCATCAAGCTTCCTGTAACAGCCTGTAGGCGATCGGAATAGGGCCCGGCGCGGCGTCCGCCCCGCTTTTCGTGGATGACTACGCCAGCGCTGGTCGATGGGGAACGAAGTCGCGGCGATCGGGGCCGACGCAGATCCGGCGCGGGCGGTCGGGATCTTGCGGCCTGGGTCGGCGTGCTGCTCGCGCCACTGCGCGATCCAACCGGGGAGGCGACCCAGCGCGAAGAGCGCCGTGAAGTGCTGGGCTGGGAAGCCCATCGCCTGCGTAGATCAGGCCCGTGTAGAAGTCGACGTTCGGGTACAGCTTGCGGGAGATGAAGCATTTGCCGTTCAGCGCCGTCGCTCCAGCTCGAGCGCCATCTCAAGCAGCTGGTTGTTGCCGTTGCCGACTTACGCAGCAGCTCGCCGGCGTGACCCTTGATGATCTTCGCGCGCGGATCGTAGTTCTTGTAGACGCGATGGCCAGCCCACCAGCTTGACGCTGGACTTCCTGTCCTGACCTGGCCAACAAAGTCCTTGATGTTCAGGCCTCCGGCGAGATCTGACGCAGCATCTCCAGCATCTCGGCCTGGTTGGCGCTGCCGTGCAGCGGACCCGCAAGGGCGTTGACGCCCGAGCAGATCGGACGCGTAGATGCTGGCGTTTTGCCGAACCCACGAGGCGTACCGTCGACGTCGAAGCGTTCTGCTCGGGGTCGGCGTGCAGGATGAACAGTAACCCCCGAACGCGCGCACGACGGCCGGGTCGGATCTCGTACTCCTTCCGCGGGGTGCCGAATGACAGCCGCAGGTAGTTCTCGACGTAGCCCAGCTTGGTCCGTGGGTACAGGAACGGCGCACCGATCGACGATTTGTAACGCGCAGGCGGCGAGTGTCGGCATCGAGCCGAGCAGGCGAAGGCTGGCCCTCGACCTGATCGGTGCTTCAAGGATATCGAGGGTGTCGCGGCTGAACGCCCACGGCGATCACGCCGGAAGCGAGCACCTGCATGGGGTGCGCGCCACGCGGGAAAGCGCGGAAGAGCTCGCGCATGCGCTCGTCGAGCATCATGCGGCGCGCGATCTTCGTGTTGAAGTCCTCCAACTGGTTCGCCGTCGGCAGCTCTCCGTAGATCAACAGGTAGGCGACCTCGATGAACGTCGCCTGCTCGGCCAGCTGCTCGATGGTGCTGGCCGCGGTACTGCAGCACTCCTCGTCACCGTCGATGAACGTGATCTCCGGACGTGCAGGAGGCCGTATTGACTGAAACCCGAGTCGAGCTAAGTCAGACCTTGGTGGTCGCCAGCAGCTTCCCGATGTCGAGTCCGTCGTTGCCCTGGGTGGCCTTGACGACGGGGAGCTCGAGCTCGTGGCCCCCGTACCCGAGGACTCCGCTGTCGGTCATGCGTTCACCTTTCGTTGGTTCCGGCGGCCCGTCGTGGGCACCGGCAGAATCATTCACAGGTCGGTTGCGGACCCCATCACCATACAACCCGCACAGGCGGCACGGTCACATTCTTGTTTGGTACTCACAATCCGGACGATCGCATTGCGCGGCGCCGTCTCTCCGCAGGACCACCGGGCGCTTTTCCTCCGACGGTGCCCGATTGATCAGTGCTTCCCAGTGCCGCGTGTCCGAAGTAGCCGGCGGCCCTGGCGCCCGCGCGCCTCGCCGCGTTCTCCTCACTCGACGAACAACCAAGTGCTCCCTTCGCTCGTCGGCCTTCGCGGTCCATCCACTGGAACACCAGAATCCATCAACCTACTTCCGACACGCGACACTGGTGGGTCTGTCGCACCTAAAGGTGCGGATAGGACGCGGCGTCAGGTGGGATGAGGGATAAGGCGGAGGAGGAGTCATGGCGGGGCACTACGTCGACCGGACGACAACCGAAGTCAATCGCCCGCATGGAGTCGCTTACCCGCGCATTTAGGCGCGACGAGCCACTAGGCCCTGGACAGGGGTCCCGCCGAGGCTTTCGGCGTCCCGATGCCGCCCCAGAATCCGGACGGCGCGAAAAGCCAGTCCAGCACGAGTGTCGAAGGTTCCGGTCTCCCCAGAGTACTCAAGGACCATGTACCGGCTCCGAATCGCCATGGCTTTGAGATGGGTCTCCTGAACCGGTCCCAGCCGATCCCGATCAGCCCCGGATGATTCGGCGCCCCCGCCCGACGCAGCATCTCGGCGGCTTCGCTGGGCGCGACGAGCTGGTCCGCGACGCGGGCCCGGATAGCGTCCCAGCGGTTCCCGATCCAGGAGCCGGTCACGGAGCGCCTTCCCCTCTACGTGCCCGGCGAGGGAGACCTTGATGGACTCCTCCCGGATCTTCTCCGGCAGCGCCGCCTCGATGCGGGCGACGACGTCGTCCTCCGTCGGCTCCTCGGCGACGATCCGGTCGACGTCGAGAGCCGCGAGGTCGAGGCCGCAGCGCCCTCCTCCCACAGGGCGACGAGGCGACGGTGCCAACGCCGACCCTGAATCCGTGACCAAGCGGCGGCTCCCAGTTCAGGCCGTGGCCCTCCATCTCCCAGGGTGCGAGAACTGGTGGCCTGCGCCGAGGCCGGGCGCGACGACTTCAACGCCTGCATCGCCAGGCCCGACAGCAGGTTGCCCTCGGCGAGCGCGGCCACAGCGTCCTCGTCGCCCGCGACCAACTCGTCCGGGCGGCCCAGCGCGTGGCGAAGGCGGGACTGCTGAAGGTTTGGTTGACTCCAAGATCGCATGACTCTCACGAGAGGGTCGTGCTGGAAGGATGGCATCCATGCCGAAGATCGCTTTTACACCGACGAGGTCAGGCGCGACGCGGTCGCGCTGGTCGCCTCAGGCATCCCGCAGAAGCAGGTCGCCAAGGACATGGGGATGGCCAAGACCACCCTTCAAGCCTGGGTCCGCGACGCTCGCTTCCAGTCCCACGGGATGACCCCGACCACCGATCCTGAGCAGCGCAAGGACATGGCCCAGGCGTTACGCAGGATCCGCGAGCTGGAGATGGAGAACGAGGTCCTACGGCGAGCGGCGGCGTATCTGTCGCAGGCTCACATCACGCCCCAAAATGATCTACCCGCTCGTGAAGGAGATGGCTGCGGTCGGTGCCACCGTGAGGGTGCCGGTGGCGGTCGCGTCGTCGGGTGTTGGGATTCTCAAGCAGGGCTACTACAAGTGGCTCAAGCAGCCGGTGTCGGCCCGCGAGGCCGAAGAGCGTGAGCTGATCGACGTGCTCCACCAGCTCCTCGATGATGACCCGGAGGGCGGCTACCGCGTCCTGGCCGATGACATTGCCGAGTTGGGCTACGAGTTGTCGGAGCGCAGAGTGTGGCGGCTGTGCCGGGTCGCTGGCATCCAGTCGGTGTTCACCAGGCGCAAGACCCGGTACAAGAAGGCCGGCGCTCCCGTCCACGATGACCTGGTCAACAGGCAGTTCAGCGCCGACGGCCCCAACGAGCTATGGCTGGAGCGACATCACCGGAGCACCGCACCCGCGAGGGCAAGGTCTACCTTTGTGCGATCAAGGACGTGTTCTCCAACCGGATCGTGGGCTACTCGATCGATTCGCGGATGAAGGCCCGTATCGCCGTCAACGCGCTCCAGATGGCAGTGGCCCACCGAGGCCGGCCCGCCGGGGTGATCGTGCATTCCGACCGCGGGTCCCAATTCCGCTCCAGACGCTTCCTGAAGGCCCTCAAACGCCACGGCCTGACCGGCTCCATGGGCCGCGTGGGGGCATGCGGTGACAACGCCGCGATGGAG
Source organism: Tessaracoccus sp. (assembly GCF_016714275.1). Taxonomy (GTDB): domain Bacteria; phylum Actinomycetota; class Actinomycetes; order Propionibacteriales; family Propionibacteriaceae; genus Arachnia. Next base: position 884,277 of record NZ_JADJNP010000001.1, read on the forward strand.
TCGTTCTTCGCGCTCCTGCAGAAGAACGTCCTCGACCGACGGTCCTGGGGTACACGAGAGGAACTGCGGCTAGCGATCGTGTCCGTAGTTGTCGATGGTGACCGAATCGTGTCCGTGGGGGTCGGGCATGTCGACGAATACCACTGGCATCGGGACGTTCACGAAGTGGTCTGATCGGCTTGAGCTGGCCACGAGGAGTCCGGAGACTCGCTGGCTCACTGCAGCCTCCACGTAGCTGCGTTCGCGTTCTGGGTCGAAGCCGGTGATGCCGAGGCTGACGCTGGTGCCTTCGGCTTGGGCTGCATCTTCGACGGCCATGACGAGGGCAGCGATGAACGGGTTGATCGTGTTGACCACCACGGCCCAGCTGTTGGTTTGCTGGAGCCGCAGGGATCGCCCGATGCTGTTGGGGACGTACCCGAGCCGCGTGACTGTGGATCGGACTCGTTCGGCCAGCACAGGGTCGACGGTGGTGACTCCGTTGAGGACCCGCGAGACCGTCGCCAATGAGACGTCGGCCTCGCGAGCCACATCACGGACAGTGATTCCTGTCATGTTCCCAACCTCCGCTCGGGCTGGCCTCGGGGGGACTGGCCACCGCCGCTGAGGCGATGGGCCTACCGTAGCCTGAAGCTGATCCTGCCCGGCACCTCGGGTTGGGTGCTGACCATGACCTGCCCATCAACGGCTCGGGCCTCTGCGCCCACGGCAGTGAGGCTGTCGATGTCCAGGTGTGCCGGGTCGATGGCCAGGCTGACTTCCTGTGGTGCGAGCACGAATGCGTGCGCCACCCCGTCGCGGCTGGTCCAGCGCACCCATGGTTCGTCGCCGGCAGCGGCCACGGACGTATCGAGGGGTCGTGACCCAAATATCGCCTCGCCGTGGAGTGCGTTGAAGGCACCCAGGTCCCGCAGTGTCCGTTCCTGGATTGCGGGTACTTCACCGGCCGCGGTGAGTCCGATGTTGAGGAGGTAGTTGCCGCCGCGGGAGACCACGTCGATGAAGTTCTGGATCGCGTCAGGGCCGCTGAGGTAGTGCGACTCGTCTTCGAGTGTGTTGTAGCCGAAGGAGAACCCGATACCGCGGCAGTTCTCCCATGTCTGTGAGGTCTCGGCGTCGAGTCCGTGGACGTACTCGCTGGTGCGGAAGTCCCAGTGGGTAAGGCCCCATCGGTCGTTGACGACACCCTCGGGTGCTGTTTGGTAGAAGTGGTCGAACATCGCGAACAGGCTCTTGGGCCCGGGGGCTTTGCCGGCGTCTGGCCATTCGATGTCGCCCCACAACACCTGTGGCTGGTAGCGGTCGACGAGGTCGATGACGTGATCGAAGGCGTAGTCGGCGTAGTCGGAGTCGTTGGGACGCAGGGTATCGACGATCTCCCCCGCGATCGGGGGGAGATTGCTGAAGTGCCAGTCGAGCCCCCCGGAGTAGTAGACACCGAATGTGATACCGCGCTTTACTGCCGCATCCCGGAACTCCGCCACCAGATCCCGCTTGGGTCCTCGTTTGACGGTGTTGCGGTCCCCGGTGTGGGGTGCGTCCCACAAGGTGACGCCGTCGTGGTGCTTCGTGGTGGGCACGAAGTACCTGGCGCCGGTGGCGGCAACGATGTCCATGACTGCCTCGGCATCGAACTTCTCTGCCTGCCATGTGTCGATGAACTGCTCGTAGTCCAAGCTGCCGTAGGTGTCCAACTGGTGTTGGCGGGCCGGGCTGCCTTCGATCCGGATGGTGTTGTAATACCACTCGGCGTAGGGGTTGTGCATCATCCACCACTCGGGTTCGAATGCACCGAGCGGCCCGATCGGTTCGGCCCAGGCCGGCACCGAGTAGGGGCCCCAGTGGACGAAGATGCCCAGCTTGGCATCGGCGTACCAGTCGGGGGTCGGGTGCTCGAACCGGCGGTACGCTTCCGGGCGCACCGGCTGTTGGGGGAACTGGTCCATGTCTGATCTCCTGATCGATGGGTGTGTGTGTCGTGGGTCTCGGGTGACGGCCCGACGGGGTTGTGCCGGGGTTGGGGACGAAGAGGGGCCGGTTGTAGGTCGGGCCTTACCCCTGGTTCTTGGACACAGGGGTTGATTACGCGGCTAACGGGAGCGTAGCAGCGTAGAGGGATTCGTAGGTGGATGGTGACTGGTAGCCGCACCAGGAGTGTCGCCGGCGGGTGTTGTAGCGCACGACCCAGCGGAACACTTCGCGGCGGCAGGTGGCGTCGTCGGGCCAGGACGCGGCGTCTTGGAGGATCTCTCGTTTCAGGGTGGCGTTGAACGACTCGGCCAGCGCGTTGTCAGCGCTCGACCCGACCGCTCCCATGGACTGGGTCACGCCGAGGCTGTTGCAGAGCCGGGCGTAGTCCTTCGAGGTGTAAACGGCTCCGTGGTCGGAGTGGAACACGGCTCCGGTCAGGCCGCCGCGGGTCGCGGTAGCGGCCTTCAGAGCGTCAGCGACGAGGCTGGTGCGCATGTGATCGGCGACCGCCCAACCGACAAGGCGACGCGAGTAGCAGTCGATCACGGTGGCCAGGTACAGGTTGCTGCCGTCAGCGATCGGTAGATAGGTGATGTCGCCGACATAGCGCAGCCCCGGCGCCTGGGCGGTGAAGTCCCGCTTCAGGAGATCGGGAACCTTCTGATCGGCTGGTTCGGGGACCGTGGTTCTGACTCGGCGTTTCTTCACATATCCGCAGATCTGGTTGGCCCGCATCACCCGCGCGACCCGTTTGTGATTGACCCGCTCGCCTGCGGGTTTACCGTGGTTGAGTTCCGCAGTGATCCGGGGCGCCCCGCAGGTGTGCCCGGGCCGGGGCGGGCGGGCTCGGGGGGGGGGGGTCGCGGCGCGGGCCGGGGCACCAGCCTTCCACGCGTAGTAGGACGAACGCTCGATCTCAACGAGCTCACACAGTCGCTTCACCTCGAAGGTGGCCGTGTTGTCAGCGACGAACTGGAAGCGACTCACCAGCGCGTCTCCCCGGCGAAATAATTGGCTGCCCTGCCGAAGGATCTCCCGCTCGGTAGTCAGCTTCGTCGTCTCGGCCCGCAACACCGCGTTCTCGGCCTCCAGCCGAGCGATCTTCTGCTCCGGCGACTCAACACCGGCCGTCGCTGACACCGCCTGGAGGTTTGTCCTGGACTGTAACGGGCTCGAGGTCAGCGTCCCATCAGCAGCGGTCTTCTTGCCCGTCCCGTATACCTCAAGCCACCCACGCAGCGTGCCACGCACGATGCCCAGGTCCTCAGCGATACCGCGGACCGTTGCCCCCGGCGTGGACTCGTACAAGTCAACAGCCTGACGACGGAACTCCTCGGAGTAGTTCTTCCTGGCCATAATCTCGGATCATCTCGCTCTCTCCCTCCCCATCACGGGTGCGGGACTCGGCGTGTCCAAGATTCAGGGTCAGGCCCCGTCAGCGCCCTCCGAACCCCCCGAGGTTGATGCCCTTGGACAGTTGGCGCTGCATCAGCACAACGATGATCAAGCTGGCGGCCACCGAGATGGTGGAGGCTGCCATGAGGGCGCCCCACTCAGTGCCACGCTCACCGGAGAACATGGCCAGCCCGAGTTGAAGCGGTGCCTTGGAGTAGTCGTTGATGATGATCAGCGGCCACAAGAAGGCGTTCCAGTAGTCGATGAAGGAGAAGGCTGCCACCACGGCGATCGGTCCGCGCAGTAGCGGGACGATGACGTGCCAAAGCAACTGCAGTTGGCTAGCGCCGTCGATCCTGGCCGCTTCCTCATAGTCGCTCGGAAGAGATAACAGGAACTGGCGAAGCATGAAGGTCCCGAACGCACCGAACGCGAACGGCAGGATGATCGCGGCGTACGTGTCGACGAGGTTCAAGCTGGAGGCGCCGATGAACAGCGGGATGACCAGAACCTCCAGCGGCAACACCAGAGTCGCGATGAACAACGCGAAGATCTGGTCCCGGAATGGGAACCGGAAGCGCGCGAACGCATAGGCACTCAACACCGAGACAGTCACGGTGATCAGAGCCCCGGCGGCCGCGATCCCGAACGTGTTCAGCAGGATCCTGCCGAAGGGCACGGAGGTGAACGCATCGACATAGTTGCCCCACTCAAGCCTGGACCCGAACAGGTTCGCACCCGAAGAGAGCACCTCCGTGGACGGTTTGAGAGAGGACAGGAACATCCACACGAAGGGCAGGAAGAAGATGATTCCCACCAGTAGCAGCAGGGTCTTGCTGACCAGCCTGCCCCAGTCACGGCGTCTAGGCATCGTATTCCACCCAGTGTTTCTGGCCCACGAACTGCAGGGCAGTGACCAACATGACGATCACGAACAACACCCAGGCCAGCGCCGAGGCGAACCCGAGTTGATCGTAGGAGAAGCCGCTGCGATACAGGTACAGCACCAGCGTGTTGGTGGCATCCCCCGGGCCGCCCTTGGTAAGCATGTAGGGCTGGGTGAACACCTTGAAAGCGCCGATCACCGTCATGATCGTGCAGAAGAACAGCGACGGTGACAGCATCGGGAACACCACCCTCCAGAACCGCTTCCACGCAGTCGTCCCGTCGATCCGGGCCGCCTCGAGGACCGAAGGGTTGATGTTGTTCAGCCCGGCCGTCAGCACCACGATGTTGTAGCCGATGCCCTGCCACAGCGACATCATGATCATCGACGTCATGGCCCAGCCCGACTCACCCAGCCACGACGGGCCGGCGATGCCGAACGCGGCCAGCATTCCGTTCAGCATCCCCTGGTCATCGAGGATCACTCTCCAGATGAGCGCGTTGGCAACCATCGGCGTGACCACCGGCACGAAGAACAAGACCCGGAAGAACGGAGCCCAATCGGGCAGGGTGTGTAGCCACACGGCTAGCCCGGTCGAGAGGATCAGATTTGCGGCGGTGTATCCGACAGCGAACAAGGCCGTGTTGAACAGCACCTGCCCGAACACCGGTTCGCGGCCGTCGAAGAGCCGCATGTAGTTGTCGGCACCGATGAACTCGGGTTCCCCGAACAGCGGCCACCGATAGAAGCTGATGACGATCGAGGCCAAGAGCGGGATGACGATGAAGATGACGAAACCGCTCATGCCTGGAGCGAGGTGGAAGAAGGCGAGGAGCCGTTCGTTCACGCCCGGCTTCCTGGCCTTCACCACGGTCGTCATCGCTTCATGTGGAGGCGGCGATGTGACCTGCATCATGGTGCGCCTCGACTAGCCGACGCTCGTCTGGATGGTACCGAGGATCTCCTCGGCCGTCTTGTTCCCGCGAGTTCCGTCGCTGGAATACTGCGTGAACACTGTCACGAACTGATTCCAGTCCCCGGTCGTGATCAAAGGAAGCCCATCCGCCAAGAGGGCCTTCATCACCTCGACATCGGCTTCCGGCTTGCCCTTGGCCCAGCCATCGAACGACTCCTCCAACGACGGAACCGTGCCGCGGTTCTCGCCGACGTAAGCGATGACCTCAGGAGTGGTGATCTTCATGATGTTGGCGAACGCGTTGGCCGGGTCAGGGCACTTCGACGAGATACCGAACCCTGAACCCTGGATCATGCCGATCGGCTTGCCATCCTCTGACGGGATGACCGCGACCCCAACCTCATCAGACATCGGCTCCCGGATCGAGGTGTAGAACCAAGGCCCGTCAATGATCATGGCGATCTTGCCGGACTGGAAGCCCTGCATCGGCACATCAGTCGTGTCAGCAGGATTCGGCGCGCTGGCCACCTTCTCCTTCGCCGCCAAGTCGAACGTCCACTGGACATCTGAGACGAAACCCGGATCATCGACAGCGAGGGCACCGTCCTTGACGGGTGTGTTTCCGTTCGCGAACGCCAACGGAAGGTAGGGGTAGCCCGGGTCCGGCGCCAGCCCGAACCCCATCACACCGTCCGTGGTGAGCGCCTTGGCATCAGACAGGAACTGCGCCTGGGTGTAGTCCAGGCCGGGTTCGTCGAGACCAGCTTCCTGGAAAAGCCTCTTGTTGTAGTACAGGACCATCGGCTCCGCGTCATACGGGATGGCCCGCACGGTGCCATCTACGGTCATGCCCTCGATCATTCCCGCGTTGTACTTCGACAGATCGAGCCCCGCCTCCTTGGCCAGATCGTCCAGGGGGATCAGGATGTCCTTGAGCTCCTGGGCCCGAGCAGCCTGCGTTGTGAGGATGCACGGGGCATCAGCCGAGTTCATGCGGGTCTTGACCTTGGTCCAGTACTCCTGGAAGCTCGGCCCATCCAACGTGAGGTCGAAGTTCGGGTCCGTCTCCTTGGCGCCGTCGATGAACGACTGCCACTGGGCCCGATCCCCCTCACTGGAGATCCAGGTGAACATCTGGCTCGACTGCTCACTGGGCGAACCGTCACCACCAGGGGCAGGCGTGGAGCCGCCACAGCCGCTCAGACCGGCAACCACACCAGCCGCAACAAGCCCGACAGCAATTCTGTTGAGATTCATAGACCGTCTCCCTTGACGTTGTGAGGAACTTCCTTCACGGACTCACACGGGCCTGACACCAAGGGCCACACCGTGTGAGAAACCGTTTACTCAATGTTAGAAACCTTTTACTTTGAGGGCAAGACCCACCGGCCGGTTGTTGCCGAATCGTTATAATACGGTCGTTGCTTCCCCAGGGAGGGCTGGTCGAGGAGCCAGCCACAGCGACTCGGCGACAAGCTTGGCTGCCGGCGAGGTAGGCTCGTCGCCTTGAGTGACGCGGGTCATGAACACGGTGGTGCCGGCGCGGCAGACCATCCAGGTCCAACAGCCCGCGCTGCCGCGCGATCAACTGCACCGGCCGCACTGCGTGACACGATCGTCACGTCCACACCCCCAGGCCGAGCGGTTGCAGCACCGGTCGAACGCTAGGACCAGTGCCATCTGCCGCATGAGCGTGCCCAAGCCGCGGCCCTGGGCGTCGAGGCGGAGGTACGAGCCTGACGAGACGACGCGCCGCCGAGCGAAGTCCTTCGCGCTGATGTCCTGCGAGCCGACGAGCCGGTCACCCTCGAAGACGCCGAACCGCAGTGCCCAGTCCTCCGGCTTGATGTCGGCACGGCTGTGCCAGAGGAACTGGAGCGAGTCGAGCCGGCGAACCTCCGGATCTCGTGCCCACCAGGCGAAGACGTGCGGTGCGGTCTCGTCGGCGAAAAGACGCGCCGAGACGAGTTCCGCATATGCGGGCACGTCTGAATCCCGAAGCATCCGCAGCGTGAGATCTTCCGCGACCACGCGAAGCCTTAGCGGCGGGTACAAACGGCCCAGTTCGTCCGAGATCATCTGTTCACCCTAGCGTCGGCCGCTACGAGACACTCGCGAACGCCGGCCCGTGGCTTCGGTCTCGGCCGGTCGAGTTCGATGGCCACCCGAATCCTCACGACCTCACCCGGGCCGGCCATTCACTCTCCCGTGCGTGCGTCGGTTCCGAGGAAGCGACGCAACCGGTCGGCTCCTTCGACCGTGACCTCGGCATCCGGGCGAACGTAGGTGGCGGGCGTCACGACGACGCGCTGCTCCTCGACGCCGACCTTGCCCCGCTGCGTGTGCTGGACGATTCGCTCCCTGCCGTTGTCGACGTACCCGACCTTGCGGCTGACGGCCGCCGAGGCGTGATTGCCCACGATGTATCCGGACCCGCACGTGGCTGCGCCCAGCTCGTCGAAGGCGAGTCCGACGACGAGCTGCCGCATCAACGTTCCGGTGCCCCTCCCCTGGTGTGCGCGGCCCAGCCACGAGCCGGTCTCGATGTGACTCGTCTGCGCGAAGTCCCTCGCGTGAAGGTCCTGCATGCCGACGAGCACGCCGTCGCGGCGAACGACGAGGGCGAGGCGCCAGTCGTCGGGCGCGAAGCTTGCCCTCTGCGTCCACCACCACGCCAGGGAGGTCGCGGGAAAGCCGTCGGGGGAACCCGGGGCAAACGGCTGCTCGTGCCAGTCCTGCAGGAAAGGCATGGGCAGGTCGGGTACTTGGATGCCGCCGCGGACGAGCTCGACCAGCTCCGGGATGTCGTCGTCGCGCAGGACGCTGAGCACCACGGAACCGCATGCGATCCGCAGCGCGAACGGAGGGAAGATCTCCTCCAGCGTGAACTGGACATGCGGCTGGTTGGGTTCGCCTGATGTCATTTGCACACACTAGCCGGGACGCGATGTGTGGTGCTCATGTGGCGAAGAGGTACCGGTGACACGTGCGTCTCGCGGCGCTAGTGTCGCTTCATGGCAGACAAACAAGCCGGTAACAAGACCGCGCCGACCGACGTCGACCCCGTTGAGTGGGTCGAGTCGCTGCCGAAGCCGCGCCAGGTCGAACAGGGCCGGGCGATGTTGAAGCTGTTCGGCGAGGTCACCGGCGAGCCGCCCGTGATGTGGGGGCCCTCGATGATCGGGTACGGGCAGCATCACTACGTCTACGAGTCGGGCCGCGAGGGCGACGCAATGCGGTTGGGGTTCAGCCCCAGGGCCGCGAACCTGGTCCTCTACGTCCTTGGCTCGGAACCCGAGCCGCTGCTGGACCAGCTCGGCCCGCACAAGCGCGGCGCCAGCTGCCTGTATGTGACGAACCTCGACAAGGTCGACCAGGACGTGCTGCGCCAGATCATCGCTCGGGTGTGGGAGCGACCGGCAGACGGGCACGGCTAGCCAGCGGGAACACAGATGCTGCCTATGCGGCGAGCACTGTGTGTATTGCGCAGTGCTCGCGACATAGGCAGCATCGTGTGGATCAGAAGTTGATCATCTGGCCCGCGATGCCGTGCGCGGCCTCCTTGATGGCCTCGGACAGCGTCGGGTGCGCGTGGATGTTGTGCGCGATCTCGTCCGCCGTCAGGTCGTAGGCCTGGGCCAGCGTCAGTTCGGGCAGCAGCTCGGTGACGTCGGGGCCGATCATGTGGGCGCCAAGGATCTCGTTGTAGCGCGCGTCGGCGACGATCTTTACGAAGCCGACGCCCTCGCCGAGGCCCCAAGCCTTGCCGTTGGCGGCGAACGGGAACTTGGCGACCTTGACGTCGTAGCCCTTGTCCTTCGCCTGCTGCTCGGAGTAGCCGAAGGACGCGATCTGCGGCTGCGAGTAGGTGGCGCGCGGAATCATGTCATAGTTGATGGGATGGGTGTGCTCCCCCGCGATCGCCTCGGAAGCGACGATGCCCTGCGCCTCTGCGGTATGCGCCAGCATCATCTTGCCGGTGCAGTCGCCGATGGCGTAGATGTTGGGGACGTTGGTGCGCATCTGGTCGTCGATGGCGATGGCGCCGCGCTCGGTGAGCGCCACGCCGGTGTTCTCCAGGCCGTAGCCCTCGGTGCGGGGCGCGAAGCCGATCGCCGATAGGAAGCGGTCAGCCTCCAGCACCTGCTGGGCACCGCCCTTCGCCGGGCTGACGGTGACCCGCACGCCGGAACCGGTGTCCTCGATCGACTCGACCTTGGTGGAGGTCAGGACCTTGACCCCCAGCTTCTTGTACGCCTTGGCCAGCTCAGCGGACACCTCGGCGTCCTCGGTGGGGACCATGCGGTCGAGGAACTCGACGATCGTGACGTCGGCGCCGAACTGGCTCAGGACGTAGGCGAACTCGGTGCCGATGGCCCCCGAGCCGCCGATGATGATGGAACCGGGTACCTGATCCGAGAGGATCTGCTCCTCGTAGGTCACGACGTTGGCGGAGCGGCTTGTGCCGGGCAGCATGCGCGTGGTGGCGCCGGCGGCGACGATAGCGTTCTCGAACGTGATGGTCCGGCTGCTGCCGTCCTCGCCCGCGACGGAGATGCTGTGCGCGTCGACGAAGGTGCCCCAGCCGTCGACCTCGGTGATCTTGTTCTTCTTCATCAGGAAATGGATGCCCTTGGTCATCCGCTCCGAGACCTGCCGGCTGCGCGCGAACGCCTTGCCGTAGTTGAAGGTCACCTGGCCCTCAATGCCGTAGACGTCGGCCTCCTTGAGGACGATGTGCGCCAGCTCGGCGTTCCGCAGCAGGGACTTCGTCGGGATGCAGCCCACGTTCAAGCACACGCCACCCCAGTAGCGCTTCTCGATGATGGCCACCTTCTTGCCCAGCTGGGCTGCTCGGATGGCGGCGACATAGCCGCCGGGGCCGGCACCGAGGACAACGACGTCGAATTCAAAGCTCATGAAGGAAACCATAGCCCTCTCCCCCGTCTCGGGGGCGTCTGTTTGCGGGTCGGCTCGTCGCAGTGAACCGCCGAATTATCTCATCCATGAGATACCCTGGCGCCATGAGTGCTACGAGTGAGTCCATCGGCCGCATGATCCGCGACGCCCGCACCGCGCGGGGCTGGTCGCAGCAGCGGCTCGCAGAGGAACTCGGGTCGGTTCAAAGCGCGGTCCACAGGATTGAGACCGGACAGCAGAACCTCTCCCTCAGCATGATCGACCGCCTGGCTGACGCCCTCGAGATGCCGCTGATTCAAACCCATACACAGGGCAGCGTGAACTTCGAGATCCAAGGCCCGACGACGCTCTCCGGCGAGATCGACGTGCGTACGTCCAAGAACGCCGCCATGGCGCTGCTGTGCGCGAGTCTCCTCAACCATGGCCGGACCGTGCTGCGCGGGATCGCCCACATTGAGGAGGTCGACCGCATCTGCGAGGTGCTGAGCTCGATCGGCGTGCAGCTGACCTGGATTGGCGAAGGACACGACCTCGAGATCCGGCGACCCGAGACGCTCACCCCGGAGACGATCGACGAGCGTGCCGCGCGCCGCACGCGCTCGATCCTCATGTTCCTCGGCCCGCTGCTGCATGAGTTCGACCAGTTCCGGCTCCCGTACGCCGGCGGCTGCGACCTCGGTGCCCGCACCGTTCATCCGCACCTCTCGGCGCTCCAGCGCATGGGCCTCACCGTCACCGCGACCGACGGCAACTACCATGCCAGCGTCGTCGACGTCGCCGACGACCTGCGCCGCATCACGCTCATCGAGCGTGGCGACACCGTCACCGAGAACGCGATCATGGCCGCCGCGCGCACGCCGGGCGTGACCGTGCTGCGCAACGCGTCCGGCAACTACATGGTCCAAGACCTCTGCTTCTACCTGCAGCTCCTCGGCGTCGAGATCGACGGTGTCGGCACAACCACGCTCACCATCCGCGGCGTCGAACACATCAACCGCGACGTCGAGTACTTCGTCTCCGAGGATCCGATTGAGGCGATGAGTCTCTTGACGGCCGGCATCGTCACCAAGTCGGAGATCACGGTGCGCCGCTGCCCCATCGAGTTCCTCGAGGTGGAGTTCGCCGTCCTCGATGAGATGGGCCTGAAGTTCGACGCCTCGCCTGAGTACGCCAGCCGCAACGGCAAGACGAGGCTCGTCGACGTCACGGTCAAGCCGTCGGACCTCGTCGCGCCGCAGGACAAGATCCATCCCATGCCGTTCCCCGGCCTGAACATCGACAACCTCCCGTTCTTTGCGGTGATCTGCGCGACGGCGGCCGGTCAGAGCGTGATCTACGACTGGGTCTACGACAACCGCGCCATTCATCTCGCGAAGCTGTCGGAGCTGGGCGCGAACCTCCGCCTGATGGACGCCCACAGCCTGCTCATCAACGGGCCGACCAACTGGCGCGGCCGCAACATCGACACTCCCCCGGCGCTGCGGCCCGCGGTCTGTGTGCTGCTCGGCGCTCTCGCCGCGCGGGGGACGACGAACCTGATGGACGTCTACGTCATCAACCGTGGCTACGAGGATCTCCCTCAGCGGCTCAACAAGCTCGGCGCACAGATCAGCGTGTTCTGGGGCGCGGTTGAGGACGACTGAGCCTTCCTCGGTTCGCTGCGGCTTAACGCCTCGATAACGATTTTGGCTACGGGGCGAAATCCCCTGGCGGACGGTGGCACGTTTCAATAGACTCCGCCACCATGTCAGTGGTTTACGGGGACTACCTCTCCCCCGCGTTCATCGCGATGGCACATCGCGGGGGGTCCCTGCTCACCGCCAACCTCGGTATCGAGAACACCGTGCGCGCCTTCGAGAACGCCGTCGATCTGGGGTACACATACCTTGAGACGGACGTGCACGCCACCTCCGACGGTCAGCTCGTGGCCTTCCACGACCCCAACCTCGAGCGGGTGACGGGATATGACAGCAACCTTCACGACCTGACGCTGTCGGAGGTCGAGGAACTGCTCGTGGGAGACAGGGAGCCGATCCCGACGCTCGACGAGTTGTTCGAGACGTTCCCGCACGCCAACTTCAACATCGACATCAAGCATGCCCCTGCCATGGAACCCCTTGCCGAGGCGATCCGCCGCCATGGCGCGGAGCGGCGGGTGTGCGTGGGGTCGTTCTCGCGGCAGTGCCTCCGCCGGTTCCGCGCCCGGATGCCGGAGGTGCCGACATCGGTGTCCACCGTCGGCGTCGCCGCCCTCGCCTTCGGGCAGATGCCGCCCAACGGGCAGGTCTTCCAGATGCCGATGTCGTACCCGGTGGGGCCGGTCAGTGTCGACCTGGTCACGCCCCGGACCATCGAACGCATCCACGCCACCGGCCGCAAGGTCCACGTCTGGACCGTCGATGACCAGACGGCCATGCACCAGCTGATCGACTGGGGCGTCGACGGCATCATCACGGACCGCCCCGATTCATTGAAAGACGTTTTGTCGGCCCGCGGGATGTGGTCTACTCGGTAGGGAACATTTCCGCGTCGGTCTTCGTTGACTACTAGGAACAATACGCACGAGGAGGAACAGATGGCAGATCGTGCATTGCGCGGCGTCGGCCTCGGCTCGAAGACCTTCGAGGACGAGCAGGGCGTCGAGTTCGCGGAGCGCCAGCACCTGGCGTTCGATTGCCCCAAGGGGCACCACTTCGAGGTCACGTTCTCCGTCGAGGCGGAGCTTCCGACGGAGTGGGAGTGCAAGAAGTGCGGCCTGATGGCCGTTCGTTCTGATGGCGTCGTGGGCGAGGAGAAGGTCGTCAAGCCGGCCCGTACCCACTGGGACATGTTGCGGGAGCGCCGCTCCATCCCCGAGCTCGAGGACATCCTTGCCGAGCAGTTGACCAAGCTGCGCGAGTCCGACCGCCTGTACTGACAGCATCTACATAGCGACGGCGCCCATCCCCGCGGGGTGGGCGCCGTCGGCGTTGTTGCTACTTGTCTTCGGGATCGATGAGCGTGCCCTCGACGACCTCGCCGTCGACCACGCCTCCGGTGGCGGTGATCCCGGGGATCAGGATTTCGGCTTCGGGCGCGGGTGCGTCGACGACGACCTCGCCGTCGATGATCACGGGGCGGATCCCCTGGCGCTCCAGCGAGCGCGACGCAATCCACGTGATGGCCTCACGGACGAACGGCCGTGTGAACGGCAGCAGGCACAGCAGGCCGATGATGTCGGTGAGGAGCCCTGGAACGATGAGAAAGAGCCCGCCACCGACGACGAGAGATGCGTCGGCGAGGCGCCCCGTCGGGAGTTGGCCGACGCGGGCCGAGTCCATCAGGGCGACCCGCGCCTTGCCCCATTCGCGCCGCATCAGGTAGAGCCCGAGCGCGGCTGACCCGAAGAGGACGACGAGCGTCCACCACCCGATCGCGTTCGCCACCCACATCAGGATGACGATCTCCGCGATGGCGAAGACCGCGAGTCCGAGACCGAGAAGGCCGAAGCCGAACCTGCCGCGCATGGCTCAGGCGCTCCTCTGCCGGAGGGACCGGGCGGCGCCGCGGAACAGCCCGAGCAGCTGCCCGGCCCGGTAGTCGATTCCCCACAGCGTGGTCCGGATGAGCGCCTCGACGACGATGTTGCGGCTCATCTTCGAGTCGCCGAACTCGCGCTCCACGAACTCTATGGGGACCTCGACGACGCGGAACCCCTTGCGGAGCGTGCGCCAGACGAGGTCGATCTGGAAGCAGTATCCGGCCGATGCGACCTCGTTCAGGCTGATCCCGCGCAGCGTGGACGCGCGAAACGCATTGAAGCCACCGGTGGCGTCCTTCACCGGCAGGCCGAGCCATGCACGCGTCCACAGCGAACCGCCCTTGGAGATGAACTCGCGGGACTTCGGCCAGTTGACGACCGAGCCGCCCTTGACCCAGCGCGAACCCTTGACCATGTCGGCGCCATTGCGCACGGCGTCGAGCAGCAGCGGCAGCTGTTCCGGCTGATGCGAGCCGTCGGCGTCGTGCTGGACGAGGATGTCGTAGCCCTCGTCGAGACCCCAGTGGAAGCCCGCGAGGTAGGCGGCGCCGAGGCCCTCCTTGCCCTTGCGGTGCATCACGTGGATGTGGGCGTCGCCCGCCGCGAGCCGGTCGGCGATGGCACCGGTGCCGTCTGGGGAGTTGTCGTCGGCGACGAGGATGTGCGCGTCGGGCACCGCACGCCGGAGCCGGTTGGCGATGCTCTCGATGTTCTGTGCCTCGTTGTACGTGGGGATGATCACGAGCACCCGGTCGAGAGCGTCCTGGCTGGTCATGTGTTTCCTCATGGTCGGCGGTTCGGGCAAATACTACCCGGCGTCGTCGGGCTTCCGAAGGGCGCCGACGACCACGGCTCCGGCGGTGGCCAACAGGGCCGCCCAGGAGAGCACAGGGGCGATGTGGACCGAGAGGTTCACGTTGTCGCGGAGGCCTAGCTCGAAGATGCGGGTATCGGCGGTGAACTCCGCCGTCGGGTCGACGACGCGGCCCTTGGCATCGATCAAAGAACTCACGGAGTTGAGGGTGGACGCGGCGATCTCGCGGCCTAGCTCCATGGCGCGCACCCGGTTGATCGTGAGCTGCTGGTGCACCTGGAATGTGCCGCCGTAGGTGTTGGTGTTCGACTGGGAGACGACGACCTGGGCTCCGTGGCGGACGACGTCGTAGCTGGTGTCGTCGTAGGCGAGCTCAAAGCAGATGATGGTGCCCACCTGCAGGTCCGGGAAGCCCTCGACGGGTCCGGTGATGACGCCGGGCTTCTCGCCGGGGATGGACTGGCGGCCGATCTGTTCGAGGATCGGCAGACGCGGCAGCAGGACGTCGCGGAAGGGGATCCACTCGCCGAAGGGAACGAGGTCGCGCTTGTGGTACACCTCCCCCGGGCCATCCTGGGGATCCCACCAGAGGCTCGTCGTCTGGCGCGAATCCGGCACCGGGCCGACGGTGACGGCACCGACGAAGATGGGCACGTCCGCGACCGCGGCGGCGGTCTCGACGAGGCGCCTGGTCTCCGCGTCGAGGATGGGGTCGACGTCCGTGGCGTTCTCGGGCCAGAGGACGAACGAGAGCTGCGTGCCAGCGGCGCGCGCCTCGGCGACGGCGTGGATCGTCTCGCTGAGCGCGTTGTTGGTCACCGAGCGGGCGTAACTGCCGGTTCCCTTCTCCGCGCGGTTGACGTTCGGCTGCACCATGGCGACGGTGACGTGCTCCGTGGGCGTCGTGAGGGGCACGAGGTTGAGCAGCCCTCCGACGAGCACGGGGGCGGCGGCGAACCCGAATGCGCGCAGTCGCACGGCACTGTCGACGGCGGCTAGGAGCAGCAGGTGGGCCAGCAGGGCGACCAGATAGCTCACCCCGGCGATGCCGACCCACGCGTACCATCCGCTCAGCGGCTGGTCGACGGCGGTGTAGCCGAGGCGGGCCCAGGAGAAGCCGCCGAACGGCACCTTGCCCGCGGCGAACTCCATCGCCACCCAGGCCGCCGGCGCGAGCACGGGCCAGGCGCGCAGCCGCGCGATCCGCGACAGCGCGAGGCCGAGCAGGCCCCACCACAGGGAGAGGAAACCGATCAGGGCGACTCCCACCCAGACGCCGAGCACGGAGATCCAGGAGACGGTGAGCGTGTTGGCGGCGAGCCCCGCGAGATACCCGAGGCCGAAGGCGCTGCCGGGTCGTCGGCCCGCCATCAGCCAGGTGAATCCGGCGACGCCGACCATGGTCAGCGACCACAGCCCCATGGGGGCCTGCCCCGCGCCGACGAGCAGCCCGACGACGATCGCCAGCGGCAGCGTCAGGAGGGCGGGCAACGCGAGTCGGGTGAGCACGGGCAGAGCCTACCCAACGTTCCCTGGGGAGCAGCCCGGTGATCCGATCCCCAGGCGGAGCCGGCCAACGTGTACGTCAGAGTCAACTATCTGACTTTCACGTACACGTTGATGTCGATGCCTGTGCGGATCGAATGTTTGCCGCGACGTTGCCCTTCGATCTGCGCAGACCGCGGGAGGCAGGGGCCCCTGTGCGGCTCACAGTTGTGTCACGATGGGCCGGTGAGCACGCTGATGGCATTCGACACCTCGTACCTGTACTTCCGGGCGTACTTCGGCGTCCCCGCGACGTTCCGGGCGCCGGATGGCCGCCCGGTCAACGCCGTGCGCGGCACGCTGGACTTCATCAGCCGGCTCGCCGCCCAATACTCGCCCGACGTCCTTGCCTGCGCGTGGGACGACGACTGGCGCCCGCAGTGGCGCGTCGACCTGATCCCCTCGTACAAGGCCCATCGCGTGGTCGAGGTCGCGGGCGAGGAGCAGGAGATGGTCGATGACGACCTGAACCAGCAGG
The DNA here is from genome assembly GCF_016714275.1 of Tessaracoccus sp. Taxonomy (GTDB): domain Bacteria; phylum Actinomycetota; class Actinomycetes; order Propionibacteriales; family Propionibacteriaceae; genus Arachnia. The sequence goes on from NZ_JADJNP010000001.1 coordinate 900,722, forward strand.
TGCCGATCATTCGGGAGTGCCTCGACGCCGTCGGGCTGCCTGTCGTCGGCGTCGCGGAGCACGAGGCCGACGACGTGCTCGCCTCGCTCGCGCGCCAGCACGACGGCACCTCGCTGGTGGTGACCGGAGACCGTGACCTGTTCCAGCTCGTCGATGACGACACGAGCATCGTCTACGTCGCCCGCGGCGTCGCCAAGCACGAACTGGTGACGCCCGAGGTGCTGGCGGCTAAGTACGCGCTGGACGCGAACCGCTACGTCGACTTCGCCGTCCTCCGCGGCGACCCCTCCGACGGCCTCCCGGGGGTGAAGGGCATCGGCGAGAAGAGCGCCGCAGGCCTCGTCGGCGCCTATCCGACGCTGGAGGCGATGGTCGAGGCCGCAACCGACCCGGCCTCAGGCATGTCACCGGCGATGCGCTCGAAGCTCACGGTAGATGTGGGCTACCTGGCCCGCGCCCGCGAGGTCGTCACTGCCGTCGATACCCTCGCGCTACCGGACCTCGCCCGCCGCCAGGTCGACCACGACCGCGTCGCCGAGCTGACAGAGCGCTACGCCCTCGGCGGCGCCCTGACGAGGCTGGCCACGACCATCGGGTAGCCGAGTACCGCTGGTTGAGCCGGACCCCCGCGCGGAGCGCCGGGTCCGTGTCGAAGCCAATGAACCGGTGCCGATCCGTGGACGGTGCGCGCGCGCAGGCGCGGTGTGGCTGAAGTGCGCGCCGGATTTCTTCGCCCACGAGGGTGCGATCATTGACGCCGTCGGTGCGCCGCTCGCCCCCGTCCTCCTGGCAGCTGAGCCCGGACGCATCCTGCTGGCCGACATCGCGGGTGAAGACCACCATGACGTCACCGGCGACGTTCTGCTTCCGATGATTGACCTTCTCGTCGCCGAACAGGCGCGCTGGATTGGGCGCGACGACGAGCTGTTGGCGCTCGGCCTGCCGGACCGGCGGCTGCCGACGATCGCCCCGCGCATCGCGGAGGTCACGGAGTCCTACGCCGACGACCTCACGCGCTCCGAGTGTCACGACCTGCGTCGGCTCGTGGACCGGCTCCTCGAACGCACAACGGCGCTCGAGGCGTGCGGGATCCCGAACACCCTGGTACACGGCGACTTCCACACGGGCAACGTACGCGGCCGACCCGGCTCGCTCGTGATCCTGGACTGGGGCGACAGCGCGGTGGGCCACCCGCTGACCGACGAGCTCGCGTTCACCAGACCGCTGGGCGCATCCGACCGCGCGGCTGCGGGGGCCTACTTCGCGCGGGCGTGGCAGGCGCTGTTGCCCGGCTGCGATCCGTCACGAGCAGCGGAGCTGCTCCAACCGGTCTCGGCGCTGATCGGCGCCATGCAGTACGCGGATTTCGTGGATGCCATCGAGCCCGACGAATACATCTACCACCTCGCCGACGTGCCCGCGCTCCTGCGCCAGGCCGTCGCCGCCGCACGCTGAGCGTCGTCCTTGAGCCGCGCCAACATCGTTCCTTGAGCCGCGCTCCAGGAGCGCAGCGACGCAGCGCGCGTCGAAAGGTCCCGCGCCTTCCGCAGGCACCTGCCCCAAGGTTTTGGACCTTTCGACGCGGGCCCGGCGCTCCGCGCGGGGGCCCGGCTCAAGGAACGGCTAACCGAGCCCGACGACCGTCACCGGCGTCGACCGGTCCTGGGTGGTACCGTCTCCGAGCTGCCCGTAATAGTTCCAGCCCCAGCATTTGAGCGCACCACCTGACAATAGCGCACACGAATGATTCAGGCCGGTGGTGACGGCGGTGGCGCCGGACACTCCGGCAACCGCCGCTGGTGTCGACCGCTCGCCAGTGGTACCGTCACCGAGCTGACCATCCCCGTTGTTGCCCCAGCATTTGAGCGTTCCGCCAGCCAACAGCGCACACGAATGGTTTTGGCTGGTGGTGAGGGCGGTGGCGCCGGATACCCTGGAAACCTTCACTGGTGTCGACCGGTGCTGGTTGGTACCGTCCCCGAGCTGCCCATACTCGTTGTAGCCCCAGCATTTTGCCGTTCCGCCAGCCAACAGCGCACACGAATGGTTTTGGCTGGTGGTGAGGGCGGTGGCGTTGGACACTCCGGAAACCTTCACTGGTGTCGACCGGTGCTGGGTGCTGCCGTCACCGAGCTGCCCATACCAGTTGTTGCCCCAGCATTTGAGCGTTCCACCAGCCAACAGCGCACACGTATGATCAGTGCTGGTGGTGAGGGCGGTGGCGCCGGACACTCCGGAAACCTTCACTGGTGTCGACCGGTGCTGGGTGCTGCCGTCACCGAGCTGCCCGCTCTCGTTGTAACCCCAGCATTTGGCTGTACCGCCAGCCAACAGCGCACACGAATGGGTATAGCTGGTGGTGAGGGCGGTGGCGCCGGATACTCCGGAGACGGTCACTGGCGTTGTCGACCAGAGCTGGGTGCTGCCGTCACCGAGCTGCCCGTGCCCGTTGTCGCCCCAGCATTTGACCGTACCGCCAGCCAACAGCGCACACGTGTTGCTCTGACCGGTCGTGAGGGCGGTGGCGCCGGATACTCCGGAAACCTTCACTGGTGTCGACCGGTGCTGGGTGCTGCCGTCACCGAGTTCCCCCGCCCAGTTGGGGCCCCAGCATTTGACCGTACCGCCAGCCAACAGCGCACACGTATGGCCATAGCTGGTGAGGGCGGTGGCGCCGGATACTCCGGAAACCTTCACCGGTGTCGACCGACGCTTGGTGGTGCCGTCACCGAGCTGCCCGTTCTCGTTATTGCCCCAGCACTTCACCGTCCCGTTTGTCAACAGCGCACACATATGGCTATCTCCGGCAACCACTTGAACGACCTTGCCACCGACTGCGCCAGTCTTCACGGTCATTGACTTTCCGACTAGCTTCTCGTAGGTGACCTTGCCGATCCTTGTCTTTGGTGCCACGACTCGCAGCGTCAGGGAGGACTTCGTGGTTGAGCTCTTGAGTGAGAACTTTCCCTTCTTGTCCGTCTTCCCGGAAGCCACCTTCTTCCAGGACGTGCCGACCTTGGCCTGCAGCTCGACAGGGCGCACGACCTTCGTGTTGACGGATCCGGACACGGCGAAGGACTCGCCCCTAATCGGCTTGGACGGGGTCGCCTTTGTTGCGGACATGGCCGGCGCGACGGTCGTGATCTTCTTGGTCTTGGTCGTCACGTTCGCGTAGGTCTTCTTGCCCACCTTGGTCTTCGCGGCGACCACACGCACGCTCAGGGAAGACTTCGTCGTCGTTGCTTTGATCGAGAAGGTTCCCTTCGTGTCGGTCTTGCCGCTCGCGACCTTCTTCCACTTGCCGCTGACCTTAGCCTGCAACTCGACCGGCCGCGTCACCTTCGTTGGCAGCTTCCCCGAGACGGTGAACGTCACGCCACGGACCGGCTTCGACGGCGACACGGTCACGCTCACAGCGGTGTCGGCCCGCGCCGAGACCGAACTCTGCGGAAGCCCGAGCATCCCCGTGACCGCGAGAAGAGTCGACAACAGAATCAGAACACTTTTGCGCATATTTCCCCACCCAAGACTTCAGTTGCGCGAAATCCTACCGGCAATGGACCTCATCCGAGTCGGCGGGCCAGGTTTCGCTGAGTCCATGAACCGGATGCCAGCTCATTGGTTTCGACGCGGGCGCGCGCTTCGCTTCCCGCCCGGCTCAACCAGCGGCAACCAGCCCTCGGCGGCGCCCTGACGAGGCTGGCCACGACCGTTCCTTGAGCCGCGCTCTAGGAGCGCAGCGACAAGAGCAGCGCGTCGAGAGGTCCCACGCCTTCCGCACGTACCTGCCCAAAGGTCTCGGACCTTTCGACACGCGCCCGGCGCTTCGCGCGGGGGCGCGGCTCAAGGAACGATGGCCCCGCCCCGCGCTCCGCGCGGGGGCCCGGTTCAAGGAACGATGGCCCCGCGCGGGGGCCTGCTCAAGGAACGGTCAGCGCTTCGCGTGGAGGAGGTACAGCGACGAGCTGGCCGCAAGGTTCGCGGCGACGTTGCCCCAGGCATGCGGGAGGCCCTCCGCATTCAGCGGGATGCGCTTGTCGATGGTCATGCCGAGGCTCGTGAACAGCGGCTCCAGGTCGGGCAGCGACGAGTGGTGCAGGTTCGGTGTGTCGTACCACTTGAAGGGCAGGTCCCGTGACATGGGCATCCGGCCGCTGAGCAGGCGGAGGCGGTTGCGCCAGTACGCGAAGTTCGGCATCGACACCACCGAGTGCACGGCGATCCTGCCCATCTCCGCGAGGACGCCGCGCGGCCGGTGCACCGTCTGCAGCGTGCGGGAGAGCACCACGAAGTCGTAGCTATCGTCACTGAACTCGCTCAACTGCGTGTCGAGGTCCAGCTCGATCACGTCGACGCCGCGGCGCAGGCAGGCAAGCAGGTTCGCCGCCGCCATGTCGACGCCGGTGCCCGTGCAGCCCTTCTCGGCGAGCAGCGCCAGCAGGTCCCCGTTGCCGCACCCCAGGTCGAGGACCCGGGAGCCCGCCGGGATCAGGTCCGCGATCACCGCGAGATCGGCGCGCGTCATGCCAACACCTCCCGCACGTCGTCGCAGAGCCGCGTCGCGGCCGCGAGGAGGGCGAAGGACTGCGTCATCACAACTCCTCCGCCGCGTTGTCGAGGTAGGCCCGCACCGCGGCATGGTAATCGGGAAGGTCGAGCAGGAAGGAGTCATGGCCCCAGGTCGAGGCGACATCGCGGAACGACGTCGGCAACCGCACCCCCTCGAGGTGCCGCACGATGCGGCGGGAGTGCTCCGTCGAGAACCGCCAATCCGAGGTGAAGCTCACGATCAGGAACCGCACCGGATCCGCGAGCACGGCGTCGGCCCAGCCCTCGTCCGCGAACGGATCGAAGTAGTCCATGACGCGGGTGAGGTAGAGGTAGCTCAGCGGGTCGAACCGGCTGAGGAACCGCTCCCCCTGGTACTCGAGGTAGCTTTCGACGGCGAAGTCGATGCCGAAGTTCGGAGTGAGTTCTGCCGCTTGCGGGGAGCGCCCGAACTTCTCCTGGAACGCCTCCTCGGAGAGGTACGTGATGTGCGCCATCATCCGCGCCACGGAGAGCCCCTTGCGGGGGAACGTGCCGCGGCTGAGGAAACGGCCGTCGTTGAAGGCCGAGTCGCGCATGATGGCCTGCCTGCCGACGGCAGAGAACGCGATGTTCTGTGCCGTCAGGCGGCTGGAGGCAGCGAAGATGAGCGCGCGGCCCATGTCCTCCGGGTGGCTCAGCGCCCACTGCAGTACCTGCATGCCGCCGAGCGATCCGCCCACCACGGCGGCGAACCGTTCGATGCCGAGGTGGCGCGCCAGCCCGCGGTGCACCGTGACGAAGTCGGCCATGTCGAGGAGCGGAAAGCCGAGCTCGTAGTGCTTCCCGGTGCGCGGGTCGATCGACGAAGGCCCTGTCGTGCCCTGGCAGCCGCCGAGGATGTTGGAGGCGACGACGAACCACACGTTCGTGTCGATGGCCTTGCCCGGGCCGATCATGTTGTCCCACCACCCCGGCCGGTCCGCGCCCGTGTGGTAGCCGGCCGCGTGTGCGTCGCCGGTCAGCGCGTGGCAGATGTAGATGGCGTTGCTGCGGTCCCTGTTCAGCCGGCCGTAGGTCTCATAGGCCACGTCGACGTGCGGGAGGGTTGCGCCACTGGTCAGGACGAGCGGCTGGTCGCCGTCGAACACGACGGCAGAGCGCGTCTTGACGACGCCCACGCTGCCTTGACCTGTTGGACTCACGCGCCCCATTGTTGCGCACGTCGAGCAAGCGCGCTCGCCCAGGTCAGCCGATGACCACGCCGAGCAACGCGCCGACGGCGTAGGTGGCGGCCAGTGCGAGGAGACCTCCGACGACGACGCGGATCACCGCGCGTCGTACCGGGGCGCCGCCCAGCTTCGCGCCGACGCCGCCGGTGAGGGCCAGCGCGACGACGACGGCCGCCGCGGTGACGGGGATGCGGAGGGTCACCGGCGCCAGCAGGATGGTGAGCATCGGCAGCGCCGCGCCCGCCAGGAACGAGAATCCGGAGGCGACAGCGGCGTGCCACGGGTTCAGGACCTCGTTCTCCGCAACCTGGTGGGAACGTTGCGAGTCCGCGGCAGAGGCCACCGACACGTACTCCCCCAGCGCCATCGAGATCGCCCCTGCGACGACGGCGGCGACGCCGGCCAGCAGCACCGGCAGCGTCTCGCTCGTCGCCGCGGCGACGCCGACGACCGTTGCCGCCACCGAGACGATGCCGTCGTTGGCGCCAAGGATGCCCGCGCGCAGCCAGTTCAGCCGCCCGGCGAACTCCGCCGGATCCACGGGCGTGGCGGCCCGGGACTCGGTGTGCAGGTGCGCTGCCGTCGTTGTCATACCCCCATGACAGCACTCGCCCCCGGGTCCGTCCAGGCAGGAAAGGCTAGCCTGAAAGCACCCCGGGGGCGGCCGCTAGAGGTGTATTAATGCTTGTCAGGGCAGCTTGTCGAGCGCCTGCGACAGGTCTTCGATCAGATCGTCGACATTCTCGATGCCCACCGAGAGGCGCACCATCTCCGGCGCGACGCCCGCCTCGGCGAGCTCCTCGTCGGACAGCTGGGAGTGCGTCGTCGACGCGCTGTGGATGACCAGCGACTTGGCGTCGCCGATGTTGGCCAGGTGGCTGAACAGCTCGAGGGACTCCACGAACTGCTGCCCGCCGTCGCGCCCGGCCTTGAGACCGAACGAGACCAGGCCGCCGAAGCCGCCCTTCAGCACCTTCTTGGCGATCTCGTGCGACGGGCTGGACTCCAGGCCCGGGTAGTTGACCCACTCGACCTTGTCGTGGCCCTCGAGGAAGCGCGCGACCGCCAGCGCGTTGGAGCAGTGCCGCTCCATCCGCAGGTGCAGCGTCTCGATGCCCTGCAGGAGCAGGAACGAGTTCAGCGGGGCGATCGCCGCGCCCATGTTGCGCAGCAGGACCGTGCGGGCGCGGATGATGTAGGCGGCGGGGCCTGCGGCGTCGGTCCAGACGACGCCGTGATAGGCGGAGTCGCCCTGGGTCAGGGACGCGAAGCGGTCGGAATGCGCGGCCCAGTCGAAGGTGCCGGAGTCGACGATGACGCCGCCCAGGGAATTGCCGTGGCCGCCGAGGTACTTGGTCGCGGCATGGACCGCGACGTCGACGCCGTGGTCGAACACGCGGGTCAGGTAGGGGGTGGGGACGGTGTTGTCGACGACGAACGGCAGCCCGAGCGCGTGCGCGGCCTCGGACCAGGCGTCGAGGTCGATGACGTTGATGGCCGGGTTGCCGATGGTCTCGCCGAACACGAGCTTCGTACGATCGTCGACGTGCTGGGCCAGTTCCTCCGGCTTGGTCGGGTCGACGAAGCGCACCTCGACGTCGAACTGCTTCAGCGTGTGCGCGAACAGCGCGAACGTGCCGCCGTACAGCGTCGAGAGGGCGACGAAGTTGTCGCCCGCCGTCGCGAGATTCAGCACCGCGTACGTGACCGCGGAGGCGCCGGACGCAAGCGCCAGCGCGCCGACGCCGCCCTCCAGCGCGTTGACGCGGGTCTCGAGCACCGACTGCGTCGGGTTCATGATCCGTGTGTAGATGTTGCCCATCTTGCGCAGCGCGAACAGATCCGCGGCGTGCTCGGTGTCGTCGAACACGTAGCTCGTGGTCTGGTAGATCGGCACCGCTCGCGAGTTCGTCGCGGGATCTGGCTGCTCCTGTCCGGCGTGGACAGCGAGCGTCTCAGGGCGGTAGGTCATGAGAGAGGTCTCCTAAAGTCGTCGTTGGCGACAACTTAGTGGGGCGAGGCCGTCTCGGCGGGGTACGTCCGTTCCCGTCACGCCTCGAACGGGGCCGGGTCTCCCGCGCCCAGGCGCGCGATGACAGGCTCGTCGCCGGTCAGGTCGACCACCGTCGTCGGCTCAAGGCCGCAGTCGCCGCTGTCGATGACGGCATCGACGAGGTGGTCGAGCTCCTCCTTGATCGCCCAGCCGTCGGTCATCGGGTCGGCGACGCCGGGCAGCAACAGCGTGGATGACAGCAGCGGCGCGTCGAGGGTCTCCAGCAGCGCGAGAGTCGTGCGGTGGGCCGGGATCCGCACGCCGACCGTCCGCTTCTTCGGGTGCTGCATCATCTTCGGCACCTCGCGCGACGCCTTCAAGATGAAGGTGTACGGCCCGGGCGTCGCCTTCTTCACGGCCCGGAACACCCAGTTGTCCATCTCGACGAACTGGCCGAGCTTCGCGAACTCGTCGACGACGAGGGTGAAGTGGTGCTTGTCGTCGAGCTTGCGGATCCTCCGGATCCGCTCGATCCCCTCCGCGTTGCCGATCGCGCAACCCAGCGCGAAGCAGGAGTCGGTGGGGTACGCGATCAGGCCGCCGTCCTGCAGGATCCGCGTGACCTGCGCGAGTGAGCGCGGCTGGGGGTTGTCCGGGTGAACGTCGAAATACTGAGCCATGGGCCCAGCGTAGTCGTCTGTCGCTCCTCAGGCCTGGGCCACTATCTCCCCCGCAGCGGATCGACGGGAGCGTCCTTCGTTGCCGTCACCGACACCGTCCCAGGAATACCGGGAAGAGTGATGTCTGCCAGTTCGACGGCGCACGTCACCCGCACCGATACCATGGCCGACCGCCCCAGCGCCCGCGCGACGCCTCCCGCGTCGACGGCGGTGCTGACGGTCCGACAGGAGAGGCCGTGCTCAGCCAGCGCTACGGACAGCGCCTCGTCCGCCGCGCGTTCCGCGGCGGGCACCGTCCGTTCGAGGGCCGCGGCGCGGGCAGCTGTCGCCGCGGCCGCGTTGACGTGCTGGTCGGCGAGCGTGAGCCGGGCGAGGCTGAGCAGCAGTCCGATGAAGAGAACGAGCGCCGGCAGAATGATCACTGCCTCGACGGAGGCGGCCGCTCCCCGCTCCCGGCTCACGGCGTCGTCACCCGCTCGGTGGCCGCGACGGCGGTGCGCGAGACCTCGCGGGGCCACAGCACGACCACAGCATTGCCCGTAACGGTCGCCGTCGTCCGCTCAGGCCCGCGGTCGACGGCGACAGTCACGCCCGTGAGCGATCCGTTGCCGGCCGCCTTGCTGCCCGCGCTACGCCCCTCCTGCTCGCTGCCGTCGATCACCGCCGCGGCGCGGGCCGTCTCCTGGGCCGCCGCGAGGGCCGTCGCCTCCGCCCAGGTCACCAGCGACCATTGCAGCAGGAGAAGAAAGATGCCGAGGGCGAAGGGCAGCAGGAGCGCGAGCTGCACCGAGCCGCTCAGGCCACGCTCCGCTAATCGCCTCCCCATCCCGGCATCTTCGCGCATCGGCCGGGCCTTGGCCAGCGGCGGCACGCGGCCTGTGGACAACTTCCCAGCCTGCGCCCTCCCCGTCGGTGCGGTCCCGCGTGCAATAGGCTGGCCCCTGACGCGATCAGCGTCGCAGACGTCAACGAAAGGACACTCATGGTCAAGAAGGTAGCCATCCTCACGGCTGGTGGCTTCGCCCCCTGCCTTTCCTCGGCTATCGGCGGTCTCATCGAGCGCTACACCGAGGTCGCCCCTGAGGTGGAGATCATCGCCTACCGCCACGGGTACCAGGGCCTGCTGAAGGGCGACTTCCTCGTCGTCGACGGCACCGTCCGCGCCAACGCCGCGCTGCTGCACAAGTTCGGCGGCTCCCCCGTCGGCAACTCGCGCGTGAAGCTGACCAACGCGGCGGACCTCGTCAAGCGCGGCCTCGTGGCCGAGGGCGACAACCCGTTGCAGGTCGCGGCCGACCGCCTCGTCGCCGACGGCGTCGACGTGCTGCACACCATCGGCGGCGACGACACCAACACCACCGCGGCGGACCTCGCGGCCTACCTCGCCGAACACGACTACGGCCTGACTGTCGTCGGCCTCCCGAAGACCATCGACAATGACGTCATCCCGATCCGGCAGTCGCTCGGCGCCTGGACCGCCGCCGAGCAGGGCGCGATCTTCGCCAAGAACATCGTCGCCGAGCACAACTCCGGCTCGCGCATGCTGATCGTGCACGAGGTCATGGGCCGCCACTGCGGCTGGCTGACCGCCGCCACCGCGCAGAAGTACCGCGAGTGGCTGGACGCGCAGGAGTGGCTGCCCGAGATCGGCCTGTCGAAGGAGGCCTGGGACATCCACGGCGTCTACGTGCCTGAGGGCGAGATCGACATCGCCAAGGAGGCCGAGCGCCTGAACACGGTCATGGACGAGGTCGGCAACGTCACGATCTTCCTCTCGGAGGGCGCGGGTCTCGACTCGATCGTCGCCGAGATGGAGGCTGCGGGCGAGGAGGTCCCCCGCGATCCCTTCGGCCACGTGAAGCTCGACAAGGTCAACCCCGGCGCCTGGTTCGCGTCGAAGTTCGCCGAGAAGCTGAACGCCGAGAAGGTCATGATCCAGAAGTCCGGCTACTACTCGCGCGCCGCCGCCGCGAACGACGCCGACCTGGCGCTCATCAAGCAGTGCACCGACCTCGCTGTCGACTCCGCGCTGCGCGGCGAGCCCGGCGTCATCGGTCACGACGAGGAGAACGGCGACGTGCTGACCGCCATCGCGTTCGACCGCATCAAGGGCGGCAAGCCGTTCGAGATCGATCAGGACTGGTACCGCGCGATGCTCGCCGAGATCGGCCAGGAGTTCCCCGCCGCCGCGGTCGCTCACTAGGCGTACATACATCTGCGTGGGCTTGCTCAGCTGTGCACTATGCACAGCTCGTGCAACCCACGCAGATCTATGTACACGCAACGGCTTCAGCCGGCCGTTTTTCTCCAGGCGCTGAGGCGGCGGACGAGGCTGACGAGGACGGCGCCCAGGCCGAGTCCCGTCGCGGTGCCGAGGCCGTACCCGATCCCCAGGTTGACCTTCATGCCCCGCGCGGCGACATCCTGCCGGACAGTCTCGTCCTTGCTCGGCTCAGGGAGCTCGCCCCAAGGGTAGGGATCGTCCTGCGTCAGGAGCTCCACCACCGCCGGCTCCGTGTCCACGACAGGTGCCTCGACCGGCACCGGCTCCGTCGCCGAGCTGCGCCAGTACTGCTCGGTGCCGACCCAGGCGGCGGTGAACAGGATGAACATCGCCAGCATGTTGAACAGCAGCATCACGACGATCGTGCTGCCGAAGGCGGCGGCCGACACGTTGCTGGAAAGCATACCGAGGACGCGGCCTGCCACGGACTGCAGCAGGGTGACGCCGAGCGCGCCGACCAGCGTCCCGATCAGCCACGGACGCGGCGCCGCAGGCTCGTTGGGGAGCACCATGAAGAGGAAGGCGAACATCACCCAGCCGGCCACGAACGTCATGAGTAGCGCGCTGACCTGGACGAGGAAGCTGATACCAGGGATGCTGTCCCAGGCCAGGTACCGGATGATCTGCTCGGAGAACGCGCCACCGATCGACGCGATGCCCAACCCGAGGAAGAGCGTCGTCACGAGGCCAAGGAAGATCAGCAGGTTCACGCCGAGCTCGACGAGGAAGTTCTCCTTGCGCGTCGCGTTCTCGAACTCGCTGGACCACATGACGCGGACGGCGCGCTTGAGGTTGCCAGCCCAGCGGGTGCCGGCGTAACCCGCGGTGACGATGGCGATGACGCCGAGTCCGCGCCAGTTCAGCAGGGCGCGGGTGATGATGTCGGCCAGCTGGGTCGCGAAGGAGTCCTGACCCGGCTCGGCCTCCCCGAGCGTGGTGTCTCCGAGCGTCTCGTGGATCAGCCGCGTGAGCTCGGTGAGCAGTTCGGGGCGCAGCATGGTCAGCGTCATGCCGATGCCGGCGAACACGAACATGAGCATCGGCACCAGCGAGAGGACCGAGAAGTAGGTGATGGATCCGGCGAACTGCGGGCCCAGTCGCTCGTTGAAGCGCTCGATGGCGCACAGCGCGTGCGCCACGATGGGGTGTCTCTTGACCCGCTCGAACCAATCTTTCATGGCCTAGACCCTACCCATCTGCGGGCGTGGGCACTCAGACGAGCAGCATCCTCAGGGTCTTCACGAGGGTCTGTTACAGGGTCTTCACGAGGGTCTGTTACGCAAGTGGTGGCCGTAGCGAGCGGCGTCCTGGTGCGGCAGCTACAGGGTGTAGGGGGTTGGTGCTAGCAGTGCCTGACGGCGACGAGTGCAACGAAGTAGGTGGCGTGCCAGTTAGAGAAGCACCGATCAGTGCTTCCTCAAACGGCGCGGGCGCGGCGGCGCGCGGCGAGCTCGTCGTCGGGATGGCCGGCGGCGGGTGCATCGTCGACGGTGCGCTCCCCGGGCAGGGTCGACAGCGTCCCCTCCAGCTCCCGCCACACGGAGCTGACCGAGATCATGAACATGCCCTGGCCGCCGCGGGTCAGGTCGAACAGTTCGTTGGCGGAGGTGACCTCGAAGACGCTGAAGCCGTCGCTGACCAGGGTCAGTTCAGTGAGATCATCGACGCCGCGGGCGCGCAGGTGTTCGATGGCGACGCGGATCTGCTGCAGCGAGATGCCGATGTCGAGGAATCTCTTGACGACCCTCAGCAGCAGGATGTCGCGGAAGGAGTACAGCCGCTGCGTGCCGGAGCCGACGGCGTCGCGGATGCTCGGCACGACGAGCCCGGTGCGAGCCCAGTAGTCGAGTTGACGGTAGGTGATGCCCGCCACGCGATGGGCGACGGGGCCGCGGAAGCCGGTGTCGCTGGGGACGGGCGTGAACTCGCCGTCGAAAAGTACCTCCTGCAGGGCGAGCTTCTCGGCCACGGGTTCCTCACTTCGGCTGGACATCGTCGGCGGAAACCGACGCCCCGACGCTAACCGGAGTCGGGTGACTCGGTCGCGGCGACACGCCCAGCGGGCCGGCAAAACATCAGGGTGCCCATCTTACCGACGAGGCCCCCTTCTGGAAGCCGCGACCCTCAATTGGTTATTGACTAGGATCTTCGTCCTCGAAGTCCTCTGCGCTGACGCTGTCGAGGAAGGCCCGGAAAGCCTCAACCTCGTCAGTGCCACCACCTTCAACCTCAACCCCTACTTGATCCATGAGGCTCCGGGGGCAGCGCAACGGCCAGCCGAGCCGCACCGCGAGGGCCGCCGCGTCGCTGGGCCGGATCTGGATCTCGTCCGCGCCCAGCCGCAGCACGGCGTCGTAGATCCCCTCGTTCATCCCCGTGATCACGAACTCGCCGGTGCCCAGCCGCGCGACGATGGTGGCGAGCAGGTCGTGCGTCATGGGGCGCTGCGGCTTCTCCCCCTCAAGTGCCGATGCGATGGCGGCGGCCTCCGTACTGCCGATCCAGATGGGCAGCGAGCGGGTTCCACCCTCCTCACCCAAAAGGAGCACGGGCGGATCTTCGGGGCTCAGCAACCGGATGCCGACCACTTCGAGCGCGATCATGGCTTCACTCTCCTTCAGAGGATCTGGCCGTGGAGCAGGGCGGCGTGGGCCTGCATGACGAGGCGGTACATCTCGTGGACCAGTTCCTGCGGCGGGCCGCCGGAGCGGCGACGGTGCGGCTCAAGCAACTGCTCGACGAAGGCGGCCTCCATGCTGGCGGCCTGCTGCAGTACGCGGAGCTGGCGAAGGTCGACGCCGTGGCTGCCCAGCTTCTTCGCGGCGACGGCCAGCGCGACGGCCTCCGGGCCGTATAGCTGCGTTCCGCGTCGGGGCTGGATGATGCGCTGCCGCTCCAGCTGGATCATGGTCGCCTCGCCGATGCCCGACTCGGTGAGCACCTGCCGACGACTCATCAGGTGCTTGCCGCCGCCGCGGCTCGTCTTGCGGGGCTCCTGGACGGGCTCGCCCTCGGCCTTCGGGTCGTGTGTGGGGGGCTCCTCGCCGCGGTCGATCGCCTCAAGCTCCTCACGGATCACCTTGAGTGGCAGATAACGGTCCCGCTGCGCGCGCAGCACGTACAGCAGCCGGTCGACGTCCTCCTGGGCGAAGCGCCGATATCCCGACGGCTGCTGCCGGTCCGGAGCGATCAGCCCCTCCGCCTCCAGGTACCTCAGCTTCGAGACCGAGATGTCGGGGAACTCGGGACGGATCATCTCCAGCACGCGGCCGATGGTGCGCGCTGGGCTGGCCATCAGAGCGTTCCGGGTTCGCCCAGCGAGATCGTGGCCCGGTACTTGCCGATCTGGATCTCGTCGCCGCCGCGGAGGGCCGTGCGGCCGTCGAGCAGTGTCCGGTTCACGTAGGTGCCGTTGAGGCTGCCGAGGTCTTCGAGGTACAGGTGGCCGGCGCTGCGCACGAACTTGGCGTGGTGGCGGGAGACGGTGATGTCGTCGAGGAAGATGTCCGACTCCGGGTGGCGGCCGACGGTCGTGACGTCGGCGTCGATCAGGAAGCGGTTCGAGTCCCCGGAGCCGCGGTTGACGATGAGAAGCGCGTTGCCGGGCGAGAGGGCCTTCGCCGCCTCGCGTTCCTTTTCGGTCAGCTCGACGTGCTCGGGGGTCTCCACCACGGGAAACATGGTGGTGGTGTCGCCCGTCGGGTCGGCAAGTGACGCGCCACACACACTGCAGAACCTGGCCTCTGCAGGTCGGTCAGATCCACACTTGGCGCACTTCATATCCACACATCCTCGTCGTTCGGCGGGGGCTCCGAACACAGCTTACTGACACTAACGTTACCGTGGGCGGGCGAACTGATTCGGTTGCAGTTCCACTGTTGTGGACACGTCGATCTGCTCTGACTGGGTGATGAGCACGGATCCGCCGACCCGCTCGCCCTCGACCTCGCTGACGAGTCCGCCGCGGAACCGGGCCCCTGCCTCGAGGGTGGCCGGGTCCCCGATGGCGTCGATGATGTAGGGCGGGTGAAGGACGACGCCGTCGGCCATGACGGCCCCGTCTCCGTCGGTGGTGAACGACGATCGCATGACGAGGCGCACGGAGTCGTTGAGCTCGATCACCTCGGCGCCGGCGTCGCGCAGTTCCTCGACGGCGTCGAGCAGGAGCTCCGCCGTGAACTTGTCCTCGGCGGCGGTGATGGCGATCCGCACACCCGGACCGGTCGCGGGGACGACGCCGGCCAGGATCTCCGCCTGCTGGATGCGTCGCTCCGCCTCCAGCCGCGCCGCCTCCTCGCGGTTGGCGCCGCTGATCAGCTCGGTGCGTGCCGCCTCGAGCTCGCGCGACTCATCCTCAAGGCGCCGCGTCTCGGCGGTGATGTTGTCGAGCAGCTGGATCAGTTCGGCCTGGCGGACGTTGCTGAAGTCCGGCTGGTTCGCCTGGGAGCCCAGCGTGATCACGACGATGAGCGATGTCACGAACAGCGCCAACCCCACCGTCAGCTGTCCCCTGCTGGGACGGAAGAAGTCGCGCAGCAGGTTCCTGCGCGCGTCGGGCACCGAGCGACGGGCGGGCGGCTCCTGCTCAGGCATGGAGCACAGCCCTTCGGATGGCGGCGGCGTTGGTGAAGATGCGGATGCCGAGGACGACGACCACACCGGTGGACAGCTGCGAACCGACCCCGATCTGGTCACCCACGAACACGATCAGCCCGGCGATCACCACGTTGGAAAGGAAGGAGACGAGGAAGACCCGGTCGGAGAAGATCCCCTCCAGGTACGCGCGCGTGGCGCCGAGGATGGCGTCGAACGCCGCGACGATGGCGATGGGCAGATAGGGGGCGAGCACGGGCGGCAGAGCGGGTTGCAGAACGACGCCGACGACGATGCCTGCGATGAGCCCTAACAACGCGAACATGGGTCCTCCTATCCCACCGCCGCGTGGCGGAGGGTCATGCCCGAGTCGGCAGGGAGAGTAAGGTCCCCGTCGGCCTGGGAGATCGACATGGTAACGCCGTAGTTCTGGGTGAGGAAGTGCCACCACGTGGCGCCGGCGGTCTCGTTGAACCGGGCGGCGAGCCGCGAGGGGTCTCCGATCACGTCCAGCCGGTAGGGAGGGCTGAGGGAGACGTAGTCGACGGTGATGGCGGCACCTGCTGACCGGATCGGCGTGAGCACGGTGAGGCGCTTGCCGTTGATGCTGATGGCCTCGGCCCCGGCGGCCCAGAGCCCGTTGACGAGCCGCACGAGGTCGCTGTCGAGGACGGTGCCGCTGGTGTCGGCGGAGCCTGGGGCGTCGGACACCTCGACGACGATGCCAGGCCCGGAGACGGAGACCGCACCCGTGTGCTGCTCGAGCTCGGTGAGCCGCGCCCGCTGCGCGGGGTCGCCGAGGGCCAGTTGGCCGAGGGCACCGATCTCCTCGTCGAGCCGAGCGACATCTGCCGCGACCTCGTGCTGCTGCGCCTCGGCAGCTGCGACCCGGTCGAGCAACTCCTGGCGCTCGGCTGCGGCGGTTCCCGCGCCGCGGGTGGTCTGCAGGAGCGCGACGGTGACAAGGACCGCGATGAGCGCGATGGTGACAAGGATGCGGGTCTTGCTTGGCTGGGTCGCCCCGACGGCACGGTACTCGGGTTCGAGGGCGTTCGCCTGCAGGTCGGTGAGCAGGCTCATGCTGGCGTCGGGACGCCTCACTTGGCTCCCCTGGCGAGGCGCACGGTCTCCCGCACATACAGGAACCCGGCCGCCCAGTAGAAGACGGCTCCCGCGATGCCCAGCGTCCAGCCGAGCCAGTAGGCGACCGGCCAGCCGAGGAAGGTGTCCGAGCCGATCAGGATCAGCGGCAGGGCGAACAGCAGCAGGAACGTGCCGGTCTTGCCTACGTAGTTCACCGGCAGCGCGACGATCCCGTGTTTACGGAGGAACGGCACGAGAACGGCGAGCATGACGTCGCGGGCGAAGAGGATGACGACGAACCAGATGGGGACGATGCCACGCAGCAGGAGGACGATCACCGTCGCGAGGATGTACAGCCGGTCGGCGATCGGGTCGAGCTTCGCGCCCAGCGCCGTGCGCTGCTTCAGCCGCCGCGCCAGGTAGCCGTCAACCCAGTCCGTGGCCCCGAACACCGCGAGCAGGATGATGGCTGCCGTGTCCTGGCCGATGAGGATCAGCCAGCAGAACGTCGGGATGCCGAGCAGCCGCACGAACGAGATGATGTTGGGGATGGTGAGGACGGCGTCGGTATCCCATTGCTGTTCAGGGACGAGAGAGGCAGCCACCCGTTCAGCCTATGCCATGGCTCCCAAGCGTCCGTGCGTAGGCCCGGGCGATGTGCGGCCCGACGGCGTCCCAGGTGTAGGGGGCCGCGGCTGCTTGGGCGTCCGAGGGCGCCGGCAGCGTCGTGAGGAAGCGGCGTAGCCCCGCGGCCGCGGAGGGGGCGTCGCCGGGTGGGAAGAAGCGGATCACCGCGGGATCGTCCGCGACGGCGCGGAAGGCGGGCAGGTCGCTGGCCAGGACCGCCGCGCCGTGGGCGAGCGCCTCGACCAGGACCAGCCCGAAGGACTCCCCTGCCAGGTTCGGGGCGACAAGGACGGACGCCCAGGACAGGAGGCTCTCGCGGTCGGCGTCGGACACCGGGCCCAGGACGGTGACGCCCGGCGTCGGCGCGGACGGGCCGACGGCGACGAAGTCCGCTGAGATGCCAGAGCGCGCCAGCTCGGCGAAGACAGGGAACCCCTTGCGCGGCTCGTCGCGGCCCACGAAGAGCACGAGCGGGCGTGCTGTTTCTCGAGCCGCGCCGAAAGAGCACGGCGCTGCATCGTTCCTGGAGTCCGACCTGCGCGCGAAGCGCCGGGACCGTGTGATCGCGCTTCGCGCCGCAACGCCTTCCTTGGCCTCGGCGATCGAGCAAGCTCGATCGCCCTCGGCCTTCGTCGGCGCCGAAAGGTCCCACGCCTCTACGGCATTCGGAACCACAAGCGGCCGAACGTCGGTCGCGGCGAGCGCGGTTGCGGCAGCAGCCTCGGAGACGGCGAGCGAGACGCGGTCGCGGGGCAGCAGCGCAGCGCGGGCGCGCAGGAGAGGCCGGAGGGGGCCGACGGTGAACGCCGCGTGGTGTGTCACCACGAGGGGGCGCCCCACCCGGGCCGCGGCGAGGGCGACTCCCGGTGTGAGGGGCTCGTGGACGTGGACGACGTCCGCGGTCGCGACCGCGGCGCGGGCCGCGCGCGCCTGAGCCGGGAAGACCGCGAGCCGCGCCGTCGACCCGTTGAAGGAGAACGGGATCGTGCGGCCGAGGAGGCGCACGGGGACTCCTGCGTCGATGGGCCGCTCCCCGGGCGCGACGACGAACGGGTCGTGGCCCTCGGCTCGCAGCCAGCGCGCGAGGCCAAGGACGTGCGTGCCGACCCCGCCCGGCACGTCCAGCGAGTAGGGGGTGACCAGCGCGATCCTCACGGAAGGACGCGCCGCAGCATCAGCCAGTTGGCGGGATCGGCGGCGACGGCGTCCGCGAAGCCAGCGACGACCCCGGCCATCAGGTCGGCGGCCGAGGAGCCGACGATGGGGTCGGAGACGCGGATCTCGAGGCGGCCGCCGTCGAAATGTGTGGTGACCACGCGCAGGTCTGCGCCGGTGCGCCGGGCCACGAGCGCGGGTCCGGCGGGCACGCGCAGCTCTCCGCCGCCAGGCCAGGGCACGGCGAGGCCGCGGGAGCTGAGATCCCGGTCGGACAGGAGGCAGACGAGGCGGCGAGCGCGGATGTCGTCGGCGAGCAGCCCCATCAGGCCCGGCTGATCCACCGGGTAGATGGTCATGCCCATGCCCGCGCGGGCGTCACGGAAGCGCTCGAAAAGGCCCTCGGGCAGCCGCTCGGCGACCGAGACCACCTTGATGCCGACCCGCGCGCACCACGCGCCCGCGAAGTCCCACGAGCCCATGTGTGGGAGGGCTGCGACGAGGCCGGGACCGGCAAGCGAGCCGTGCAGCTTGGCGGCGTCGGCCTCCGTGATCCGCACGACGCGGAGCACCTCGTCGTCGGTCCACCGCGCGAGGCTGAGGGACCACAGCATGTTCCGTGCCCAGTTCGCGAGGAGTCGACGGCGATCCCGATAGCCGGGGCGTCGGCCGGTCCCGGCCTCGATCGAGTCCGCCCACGCCGCGACGGTGCGCAGCGGTAGGGCGGCGAGCGGCACAGAGACGACGCGGGCGAGGGCGTCGCCGACCCGCCGCGGCAGCCGTCCACCGACCGCCCACACCACTCCGGTCAGACGCACGTCATTCGTCCCACGCCGCGGCCAACAGGCCACGGGTGTCGCCGATGAGTTGCGGCACGGCCTTCGTGCGGGCGACGATCGGCATGAAGTTCGCGTCGCCCGCCCAGCGCGGCACGACGTGCTGGTGCAGGTGAGCCGCGATCCCCGCGCCGGCGACCTCGCCCTGGTTCATCCCCAGGTTGAACCCGTCCGGGTGCGAGACCCGCCGGATGACGCGCATCGCGCGCTGCGTCAGCTCTGCGACCTCGCGCGTCTCGTCGACGGTGAGGTCCGTGTAGTCCGAGACGTGCCGGTAGGGGCAGACCAGCACGTGTCCCGGCGAGTATGGGAAAAGGTTCATCACGACGTACGCGTGCGCGCCGCGCGCGACGACCAAGCCGTCCTCGTCCGGGCGTTCGGGGGCCGCGCAGAACGGGCACTCCCCCGTGGTCCGGGGCTTCCCCTCACCCTTGACGTAGGCCATCCGGTGGGGGGTCCACAGCCGCTGGAAGGCGTCCGGGACCCCCGCGAAGTCCGTGCTGGGCAGGGCCTCAGGCATTGGCTGTCGGCGACTCGTTGGACCGGGACGCGATCCACGCGACGATCTCGGCGACCGCCTCGTCGGCGGGGACCGTGTTGCGCTGCGACCCGTCACGGAAGCGGAACGACACCGCGTCCTGCTCCCGGTCTTCGCCGCCCGCGATCAGGATGAAGGGGGCCTTCTCCTGCGTCGCGTTGCGGATCTTCTTGCCGAACCGGTCATCGGAGTCGTCGAAGTGGACCCGCACGCCCTGCGCCCGGAGCAACTCGGCGACGCCGCCCAGGTACTCGTTGAACTCGCCCGCGACGGGCACCGCGACCACCTGGACCGGCGCAAGCCAGGCCGGGAACGCGCCCGCGTAGTGCTCGATCAGCACGCCCATGAACCGCTCGATGGAGCCGAACTTGGCCGAGTGGATCATGACCGGCTGCTGGCGCGAGCCGTCGGAGGCCGTGTATTCGAGGCCGAACCGCTCGGGCTGGTTGAAGTCGTACTGGATGGTCGACATCTGCCAGGTCCGGCCGATCGCGTCCTTCGCCTGGATCGAGATCTTCGGGCCGTAGTACGCAGCGCCGCCCGGATCAGGAACGACGACGAGGCCGGACTCGTCGGCGATCTGCTGCAGGATGGCCGTCGCCTCCTCCCACTGCTCATCGGAGCCGATGAACTTGTCCTTCTTCTTGCCGTCCTCGTCCCGGGTCGAGACCTCGAGCGCGACGTCGGTCATGCCGAAGTCCGTCAGCAGGGAGAGGATGAAGCGCAGCAGGTGGCGCACCTCGTCGGGTGCCTGCTCCTTGGCGCAGTAGCTGTGCGAGTCGTCCTGCGTGATCGAGCGCACGCGGGTGAGGCCTTGCACGACGCCGGACTTCTCGTCGCGGTATACCGTCCCGAACTCGAAGAACCGCAACGGCAGCTCTCGGTAGGAGCGGCCGCGGGAGTCGAAGATCAGGTTGTGCATCGGGCAGTTCATCGCCTTCAGCCGGTACGCCTGCCCTCCCTTGACGATGTTGCCCTGCTCGTCGCGCTCCGCGTCCTCCAGCAGCGGCGGGAACATGCCGTCGCTGTAGTACGGGAGGTGCCCGGAGGTGTAGAACAGGTCCTCCTTCGCGATGTGCGGGGTGCCGACGTAGTCGAAGCCCTCCTCGATGTGGCGGGCGCGCACGTAGTCCTCCATGGCGCGCTTGATCACGCCGCCCTTCGGGTGGAACAGCGGCAGGCCGGAGCCGACGATCTCGTGGAAGCTGAACAGGTCCAACTCCTGGCCGAGCTTGCGGTGGTCGCGCTTGGCGGCCTCCTCGAGCCGGGTCTTGTAGGCCTGGAGCTCGTCCTTGCTGGGCCATGCGGTGCCGTAGACGCGCTGCAGGCCCGCGTTGCTCTGGTCGCCGCGCCAGTACGCGGCGGAGCTGCGGGTGAGTCCCCAGCCGTTGCCCAGGTACCCGGTGTGCGGGACGTGGGGACCGCGGCAGAGGTCCTTCCACGCGACGGAGCCGTCGCGGCGAACGTTGTCGTAGATCGTCAGCTCGCCGGCGCCGACCTCGACGGAGGAGCCGTCGTCGTCGGAGGCCTTGCCCTTGTCGGTGATCAGCTCGAGCTTGAACGGCTCGCCGACCAGTTCCTCGCGGGCCTCGTCGTCGGTGACGACGCGGCGCACGAAGCGCTGCCGCTCCTTGACGATCTGCCCCATCCGCTTCTCGATGGCCTTGAGGTCCTCCGGGGTGAGCGGCTCGGTCTGGAAGTCGTAGTAGAAGCCGTCGATGATGGGCGGGCCGATGCCGAGCTTGGCCTCCGCGAACAGGTTCTGCAGGGCCTGGGCGGTCACGTGGCCCGCGGAGTGTCGCAGGATGGAAAGGCCCTCGGGCTCGCTGATCAGCACGGGCTCGACGACGTTGCCGTCGAAGAGCTCGCGCTGCAGGTCGCGGGTCTCGCCGTCCACGCGCATCGCAACGACGGCGCGATCGTCGCCGAACAGGTCGAGGCCGGTCGTCGTGGTCGTCAGCTCCACCTGTTCCGCGTTGTCGGTGCGGCGGACGGTGATGACTCCACTCATCGGTCTCTCCTTATCGGAAAACAGGCGCAGAGGCCCGCGGGCGCGTGCGGCCCACGGGCTATTGTGCCGCACGTCACGCGGAGACGCGCACCCGCGGCGGGGAGTCCCGAGTCCAGCTCTGAGGGGCGGGTCCGCCGTCGAGGTAGGCCTCCAGGCTCGGCTCCGCGTCGGCGAGGCGGATTCCCTGGGCGGCGAGCCAGTCGTCGCGGTCGTAGGTCTCCGCGTACCGGTCCGCCGCGTCGCAGACGATGCTGGCGATGACGCCCCGTCGTCCCCGCGCCTGCATGCGCTCGGCTATCCGCAGCGCGGCCACGAGGTTGGTCCCCGTCGAGGGGCCGACGGAGAGTCCGCGGCGACGGAGGGCTCGCATGCCTGCCACGGACCAGGAGTCCGGCACGGTGACGACGTCGTCGATGAGTTGCGGTACGAAGGACGGCTCGACCCGGGGGCGGCCGATTCCCTCGATCCTGGACGCCGTCCCCACGACGGTCCGGTCGTCCTGCGCCCAGCACGGGTAGTAGGCCGATCCCTCCGGATCGCCGAGCGCGACCTTCGTTCTCCGCCCGGTGTAGCGGATGAAGCGCGCCAGCGTCGAAGAAGTCCCTCCGGTTCCCGCTCCGACGACGACCCAGTCCGGCTCGGGCCATCCCTCGGAGTGGAGTTGGCCGAAGAGCGCGCTGGCCAGGTTGCCGGAGCGCCAGTTCGTGCGCACGCTGGCATTGCCGAACTGGTCGAGGAACACGTGTCCGGCCTGATCGCCCATCCGGGCAGCTAGCGCCGTCGCCGCCTCGGGGCCGGCCGCGAACTCGATGTGGCCGCCCATCCTTTCGATGAGGGCGAGTTTGGAGGGGCTTGTCTGCTCGGGGACGACGGCGACGAATCTCAGGCCCAGCGCGCGGGCGAAGAAGGCCTCGGACACGGCGGTGGAGCCGCTCGACGCGTCCACGAGGGTCGTCTCGGGCCCGATGTCGCCGTTGCAAACCCCGAACATCAGAAGCGATGCGGCGAGTCGATGCTTCAGCGAGCCGGAGGAATGGGTGGACTCATCTTTGAAGACCAGCCGCACGCCGAGCCGCTCCGGCAGGGGGCACTCGACCAGGGGGGTCTCCTTGTCGCCGTGCGCTTCGTGAATCCTGCGTGCCGCCCATCGCGCCCACGCCGCCTCATTCGTCACCGACACACCAGACTCCTTCCTGTTCTCCCATCCTGGCCGCCCCGACTCCTGCACACAAAGGCAGGTTAGTTCGCTTTTCCATCTGTTCTGCTTATGGCTCGCTTAGACTCGTCGGCATGCTCGAGCTCAAACACTTTCGCCTCGTCGAGGCCATCCACCGGACGGGTTCGGTCTCGGGTGCAGCGCGCGATCTGGGCTACTCGCAGCCCGCGGCCTCCCAGCAACTGCGTCAGCTCGAGCGCATCGTGCGTACCCCGGTGATCATCCGGGTGGGCCGCAAGACCCGGCTCACGCAGGCGGGCGAGGTGCTGCTCGCGCATGGACCCCAAGCACTATCGGCGGTCCAGCGAGCGATGTCGGAGATCGAGCTCATCGCGGGCCTCCAAGGCGGAGAACTCACGCTCACCGCCTTCCCCTCAGCGTCGGCGACCATCGTCCCGATCGCGCTGGCCGAGTTCAGGCGTCGCCATCCTCGGGTCGCGGTGCGGCTCATCGAGCAGGAAGCCCACGCCGCAGTGCGACAGCTCGCCAGCGGCGACGCCGATCTCGCGGTGATCGGACAGTTCTACTCGTCTGGGAGCGAGCTGACCGAGGTGCCCGCGGACTGGGTGACGCGCACGATCCTCGAGGAGGAGGTCTTCGTGGCGCTGCCCAAGAGCCACGCCGCGGCGGATCAAGCCTCTGTCGCGCTCTCCGACCTGGCAGGCGAGGCCTGGGTCGCCGGCTGTGAGGAGTGCAGGGCCAACCTGATCGAGGTGGCCGCCGTCGCCGGTTTCACGCCGCGGATAACGCTCGAGACCGACGACTACGTCGCCCTGCAGCGGCTCGCCGCGGCCGGCCTCGGCGTCGCCCTCATCTCAGGGCTGATGCTCGAGGCGGCGCGGGCGGATCCGGGGCTCGCACTGCGCCCGATCCGGCCCCGACGCAGGCGTCGCATCAGCACGGTAACGACCCCCACGGCGATGCGCGTACCCGGCATCGCCGAGCTGCTGATGTGCCTCCAACAAGCAGGAACTCTTGTGACTCGCGAACCTTCGACCTATAAGTGACCGTTACGTTTGCCATTGGCGAGAGGGGGTTTGGTTCCTGGTCCCGGCATGCCATGCTGCAACTCAAGAACGCTCCCTGGAGGAAGAAGGACCCCGCAATGACCAGACGCGAAGAGCTCACCGCCATCTTGGCCGGCGAGCCCACGAGGGGGCTCGGTTCCGTGTTCTGGAAGCACTTCGCCGCAGACGAGCACTCCGGTCCCGCAGCCAAGGCCGCCCATGACCGCTGGATCGCCGAGACCGATCCCGTATTCGTCAAGGTGATGAACGAGGCCCTCTATCCGCATGCCGAGGAGTTCGCCGGCGCCCCCGACTGGGCGTCCGTCGAGCCCTACGCCGTCGACCACCCGGCCCTGAAGGCCGAGATCGAGCTGGCCGCAGACATGGTCGCCGCTTACGGGCAGACGCACCACGTGCTCGCGACCGTGCATGGCGTCACCGCGTCCGCGTTCCACGCCCGGGGCGGCAGCACGGACTACGAAGAGAAGCGCGCCCAGCTGCCCCGCGCGCTGCGCGAGGACCCGGAGGTGGTCGGCGCCGCCTTCGCGACCATTGGCGCGAGCCTCGTTACGCAGGCAGCCGCTTTCATGGACGCGGGAGTCGACGGTGTGTTCCTGGCCGCTCTCGGCGGTGAGGCGCACAACTTCACCGACGAGGAGTTCGCCGCGCACGTCCGCCCCTACGACGTGGCGGTCCTCGACGCCGTCGGAGCCGCGGGAGGCCTTCGCTACCTGCACATCTGCAAGGAGAACGTCGCCCTGCACCGGTATGCCGGGTATCCGGTCGACATCGTCCAGGTCGGCGAGCATGCCAACGACCTGACCCTCGACGACCTCCGCGCGGCCTTCCCTGGTGCCGTCATCGTCGGCGGCATCGACAACACCGACAGTTACTTCGTGGACGGAGGCCACACGGACGCCCTTGTTACGGCAGCATCGGCTGCCGACACACAACACGCCCGCTTCATCGTCGGTGCCGACTGCAGTCTGCCCGACGACACCGATCCCCACCTCGTCGGCGCCCTGTCCAGGGCCCTTCGCACCACCGAGTAAGGAAACAAGCGCATGACCATCACACGACGCGGCTTCATCGGAGCCTCGATTGGCGCGGCTGCTGTCGCGGGCCTCAGCGCCTGCGGAGGCGACAAGACGCCGGCCGGAGGCCCGACCTCCACCGCAGGAGCCCCCGGAGGCGGCGACGCTTTCCCCGCCGGCACGATGACCTTCTTCGGCTACGGCCAGCCCCAGTGGCTCATGGAGTACTACAACGCCTGGTTGGAGCGGAATCGGAGCATCGCGCCCGAGGTGACCCTGGCGATGGTGCAGACCGAGAGCGAGGCCGATGCGCGGCAGAAGCTGATCCAGGCGCTCTCCGCCGGCGACACCAAGTCGGCGGCAGACGTCATCCAGACCGGTCGCGTCTCTATGCTCGACATGGCGAAGAACGGCGTCCTCGTCGACATGACCGACTACCTGCGCAGCATCGAGGACAAGCTGGTGCCAGGCGCGCTGAGCGACTCGGAGTACGACGGGAAGCTCTACGGGATGCCGGACTCCGTGCGTCCGCAGCTCGTCTTCTACAACAACGAGATCTTCGAGAAGTACGGGATCGATCCCGAGTCGCTCGCCACCATGGAGGGCTACCTCGAGGCCGGCCGCAAGCTGAAGACCGACTCCAAGGGCGAGGTGCAGCTGAGCCAGGTCGATCCGAGCACCTTCGCGTGGCGCTACTGGGGTCGCCGCGGCCTTCTGCCGCAGGCCAAGGCCCAGATCTGGGGCGACGACGGCGCGATCGTCTTCGGCGAGAACGAGGGCACCCGCAAGGCGCTCGAGTTCTTCGGCACCCTGCACACCGAGGGGCACCTGCACGTCACGAAGATGTTCCAGGCCCCCCTGTACGAGGCCATCAACGCGGGCAAGATCGCGACGTTCTACATCGGCGCCTTCATGGACGAGTTCCTCCGCGGCAACGTCGCGGATATGTCCGGCAAGTGGCGCGTGCGCTCAGCTCCCGTGTTCGACGGCATCGGCCTGGGCGGCGCCCCGGTCATCGGCATGTCGTGCGCGGTCAACAAGGACGGCGCCCCCTACGCGGGCCTGTGGCAGAAGCTCTACAACGACTTCCATTTCGACGCCGCCGCCCGCGAGGCGTGGACCACCGACATGGTGGCTCAGAACGCGCCATACGCGAATCCGATCGCCACCGAGCTCCTGGCGGATCCGTTCTGGAAGGAGCCGGCGGAGTTCTACGGCGGCCAGTCGTTCCGCGAGGCGGAGTCCGCGGGCCTCGAGAACCCGTCACCGAACCTGCGGGTGACCAAGGACGACGCCGAGGCGGATGCCCTGATCTCGCCCGAGATCGAGAAGTTCGTCGCCGGCGCCCAGAGCATCGACGACGCGATCAAGAACGCGGACGCGGCGTTGAAGAACCGCATCGGTCAGACGGACGCCGCCTGACCATGAAGGGATTTGTCGCGAGGTACGGGGCGGGTTACCTGTTCATCGCCCCGTTCTTCGCGCTCTTCCTGATCTTCCAGCTCTTCCCCATCGTCTGGACGTTCTATATCTCGACGCAGGAGTGGACGGGGCTCGGCGAGCCGGAACCTGTCGGGCTCCAGAACTACGAGATGCTGCTCACCGATCCGCAGTTCTGGGACGCGTTCGGTAACACGCTGGTCTATTGGGTGTTCGGCCTGATCCTCATCCTGCCGCTGTCGCTCGGGATTTCGTTGCTGCTGCATCGCAAAGACCTTCGAGGCTTGCGAGGGTTCCGCACCATCACCTTCATCCCGTATGTGTGTGCCACGGTCGCGATCGGCCTGATCTTCAACATCTTGTTCGACACCCAGCAAGGCCTGATCAACGAGATTCTCCAGTTCGTGGGCCTCGACCCCGTCGGCTGGCTGACCACCACCACGTACTCGAAGGTTCCGGTCATCGCGCTCAACGTGTGGCGGCACACGCCGTGGTTCGCGCTGATCCTCTTCGGCGGTTTGCTCAACATCCCGACCGAGTATTACGAGGCCGCGAAGGTCGACGGGGCGAACGCGGTCCAGACCTTTTGGCACGTGACGCTTCCCGGGTTGAGGCCGGTCATCGTCTTCTGCATGATCATGATCACGGTCGAGTCCTGGAACATCTTCGCCGAGCCCTTCATCATGCGAGGTCCTGCCACCTCGAATATCAGCCTTTTCCAGTACATGTACGAGAGTTCTTTCCGACTGTTCAAGTTCGGGTACGGCGCCACGATCGGGGTCGCCCTCACCGTGATCCTCGCCGTGGTCTCCCTCGTCCAGCTCGCCGTGCTCAGGAGAGGAGACGACGCATGAGTCGCCGCCGTGCCCCTATCTCTGCCCGCGCCGGCCAGGGCGTCGCCTACGTCCTGATGGCCCTGATCATGGTGTACTCGCTCCTTCCCGCGGCGTGGATGATACTCATCGCGCTGAAGCCTCCGTCGTCGTCGATGACCGGTGCCAAGGTGCTAGACCTCACCAATCTGACGTTTGCGAACTTCGCCTCCGTCAACCAACTGACTCCGATCGCGACGAATGTCTCGAACTCGTTGTTCACGACGATCGTCGGCACCCTCACCACTTTGTTCTTCTGTTCGCTCGCCGGGTATGCGTTCGCAAAGATCGATTTTCCTGGCCGTGAGCCCATCT
Organism: Tessaracoccus sp.; assembly: GCF_016714275.1. GTDB lineage: Bacteria > Actinomycetota > Actinomycetes > Propionibacteriales > Propionibacteriaceae > Arachnia. Next base: position 928,165 of record NZ_JADJNP010000001.1, read on the forward strand.
TCTACATCCTGATCGCGACGATGCTCGTGCCGCCGGAGGTGGCGATCATTCCGCTGTTTCGGATCATGACCGGGCTCTCGCTCGTCAACTCGCTCTGGGCGCTGATCATCCCCAAGATGGCCACCGCCGTCGGCATCTTCTACATGCGCCAGTACATCAGCGCGGTTCCGAACGAAGTGATCGAGGCCGCGAGGGTCGACGGTTGCGGGCCTTTCCGGATCTATCTGCAGATCGTCCTCCCGATGATCAAGCCTGGGCTCGCCGTGTGGGCGACGCTCACCGTCATCGCCCGCTGGAACGACTTCTTCTGGCCGCTCGTCTTCCTGCGCTCGGAGGACAAGTACACACTGGTGCAGGCGATCTCGCTGCTGCCGGTGGGCGAGGGTCTTTCGACCCCGTGGCCTGTGATCATGGCCGGAACGTCGATCGCGGTGATTCCGCCTGTCATCGGATACATCATCTTCCAGCGGTTCCAGAAGGCTGACATGACAGCGGGAGCGGTCAAGGGCTGAGGTGTGATCCGGGAGTCTGCCCCGACGCGGAACTTAAACGTTTCGGTAAGTTACGCTCGGTGCATGGCGGTAGCAAAACGTGTGACGATCTCCGACATTGCACGCCTGGCGGGGGTCTCGACGGGCGCGGTGTCCTTCGCGCTGAACGACCGCCCCGGCGTCAGCGAGGCCACCCGCCAGCGCATCCTCGAGATCGCTGAAGAGTTGCAGTGGCAGCCAAGTTCCGCCGCCCGTGCGCTTGTCGGGGGCAGCACCGGGGTCATCGGACTCGCGATAAGCAGGCCCGCGCGGACCATCGGCTCGGAGGCCTTCTTCGCGGATCTGATCGCTGGCATCCAGTCCGGTGTCTCGTCGAGCCAGATGGGCCTGCAGATGTGGCTGGTCCGGGACGTGCAGGCGGAGATCGACACCTACCGACGCTGGCACAATTCCCGTCAGGTCGACGGCGTGATCATGGTCGACCCGCTGCTCGACGACCCCCGGACCGCCGCGCTCACGGAACTTGGGACGCCCGCGGTGATCATCGGTTCCCGTCCCTCCCGCCCGGGCGAGCCGCCGACGGCATGGGTCGACGACACGCAGGCAGCCGCGACGCTGTTCGACTATCTCGTCGCCATCGGGCACCGCGACATGGCGTACGTGTCGGGTCCCGCTGCCCTCGAACACACGCTGCTGCGCACGCAGGTCCTGCGCGATCTCGAGTCGGAGGGCGTGGCCCAGGAGTCGTTCGTCACGGACTACTCCCCCGCCCATGCCTCCGCCATCACTCGGCAGCTGCTGAGCCGGAGGCGCCGGCCGTCGGTCATCGTGTACGACAACGATGTGCTGGCCGTCGCGGGCCTTCGTGTCGCGCAGGAGATGGGCGTCGGTGTCCCGCAGGACATCTCGATCGCCTCGTTCGACGACTCGGTGATCGCCGGCCTGACGCACCCCTCCATCACCTGCTTGACGAGGGACACGTTCGAACTCGGGGAGCAGGCGGCGCGGCTCCTGTTGGCGCAGTTGAAGTCGGGGACGCCGTTGGAGAGCCTGGCCTGCCCGCCGCCCGTGCTGACCGTCCGGGAGAGCACGGTCCCGCCTGCGTCACGCTGAGTGGCCTTGACGTGGGCGGATGAACGTATATAGCGTTTCAGTCATGTCGCCTGTGGTGCCGGAGCGTGGCGTGCATCTCGATGCCGCCCGCATGTTCTATCCCGTCGAATGGGTCCATTCGCTCCTGGAGCGTATGGCGGGCCTTGGCCTCACCGCGTTCCAGTGGCACTTCTCCGAGAACGAGGGCGTGCGGCTGGCATCGGAGGCCTTTCCGGAGATCGTGTCCGAGGAGCACATCACGAGGGTGCAGGCCGCCGACATCATCGCCCACGCTCGGGAGTTGGGGATCGACGTCGTGCCCTCGCTCGACATGCCGGGTCACCTCCGGCAGGCGCTCGCGACCCGCCCCGGGCTGCAGCTTCCCTCCCAGGACGGCGTCGACACCGCTCACGCCCTCGACATCACCAACCCGGCCGCGCGTGACTTCGCGAAGCGTCTGATCGACGACTACGCGTCGGTCTTCGCCGGCAGCACCTACTGGAACTTGGGTGGCGACGAGTTCGTCGACTTCGCCCGCATCGAGGACTACCCCGTCCTGGCTGCGGAGGCGCAGCGCCGTTTCGGCCCGGAAGCCACCGCGTTCGACCTGCTGACGGACTTCATCAACGAGATCGCCGAGTATCTCATCCAACTCGGCTACACGCCGCGCGCGTGGAACGACGGGCTGTTCCGCGGCGCCGTCGTCGTGCTGGATCCGCGCGTCGAGATCACGTGGTGGACCAACTGGCACCGGGAGATGCGGCCGGTCGCCGAGGCTTTCGCCGCCGGTCATCGCGTGCTGAACTTCGACGACCGGCACTGGTACTACGTCGTCGGCCAGAACGCGGGGTACTGGCACCCGACGGCGGAGCGCGCCTGGGCCGACGGCTGGCACCCGGGCCTGTTCCCACCGCTCCCCGACGGCTCGCGCCAGGAGTGGCACGGGCCCTACCCGGACCTCTTGGCCGGCGCCTACTTCTCGATCTGGAGCGACAAAGGCGGCGAGTCGCTCGACGAGATCGCTCGTCGCATCCAACTCCCTCTCGCCGCCTTCGCCGAGCGCAGCCGCGGCGGCGGCGGCGGCGGCGACCTCAGCTTCGCCGAGTTCGTCGCACGCGCCAGCGGCTAGATACAGCTAGGACCCGGTTGCCAGGAGGTCCTGCTCCGCCGGATGACGCTCGATGTACTTCGCGATGAACGGGCAGGTCGGCACGACCTTCGCGCCGACGGCGCGGGCGTCGGCCAGCGCGAATGCCACGAGCTGTTGCCCGAAGCCCTTTCCGCCGTGGGAAGGATCGACCTCGGTGTGGTGCATGTCCAGGACGCCGTCGTTGTCGTCGTAGTCGATGAAGCCGGCAACCTCGTCGCCGACGCGCAGCTCGTAGCGGTTGTCCTCGGCGTTCTTGGAGAGGGTCACATTCTCGTCACTCATGAGCGGACTCTACCCGCCGTCGTGCCGTCCGCACCGCGCCTACCGACGCGACGACGACTGCGGCCATCGCCAGCCATTCGACCCAGCCGAGCCACTCCCCCAGCACGACCCACGCGAACAGCGCGGCGGCGGCGGGCTCGAGGCTCATCAGGACGCTGAACGTGGCCGCCTTGATGACGCGCCGGGCATGCAGCTCGAGGGCGTAGGGTACGACGCTGCTGAGCAGCGCGACGGCGGTGGCGACCAGCCATACCCGCGGGTGCCCGAGGGCGTCCCCCGCCAGCATGAGCCCCGGAATGGCCAGGGCCAGCGCGCCGATGGTGCTGCCGACCGACAGCCCGGAGATGCCCTCCCAGCGTCGGCCGACAGGGCCAGCGATCACGATGTAGGCGGCCCACAGGGCGCCGGCGAGAAGCGCGAGCACGACACCGACGAGGTCCAGGGAGCCGGGCGACGCGCCGAGCAGCGCGACGCCGACGCCCGCGAGCACCACCCACAGCAGGTCGATCGGCCGCCGCGATCCCCATACCGCCAGCAGCAGCGGGCCGATGAACTCCAGCGTGACGGCGACGCCGATCGGGATCCGCTCGAAGCTGTAGTAGATCGAGATGTTCATGCCGGACAGCGCGAGGCCGTAGGCGACGACGATCGCCCAGTCGCGCGCCGAGCGCCCGGTGAGCCGCGGCCGGGAGATGGCGACGAGCACAACGCTGGCCAGCGCGATCCGCAGGAACGCGATCGTGGCGGGCGCCGCGACGTCGAACAGCCCCTTGCCGAAGGCAGCGCCGAGCTGGACCGAGGCGATGCTGATCAGGACGAGCACCACCGGGTTCACTCTGTGCATGCGCCCTACTCTCGCGCGTGCGGGCGGGCGCGGCAAACCGGGATCAGCGTGGCTGGGCGTGCCAGAGGGCATGGTAGGAACCGCCTGCCTCCAGCAGCTCCTCGTGGGTGCCCAGCTCGGCGATCCGGCCGCGGTCGAGGACCGCGATCCGGTCCGCGCCGCGCACCTGGCTGAGACGGTGCGCCACCACGAGAGCGGTGCGGCCGCGCGTGACCTGGCGCGCCGCCGCGTCCAGCGACTCGGCCTCGGCCGTACCCGCCTCTGAGGTCGCCTCGTCGAGCACGACCACGGCGGGGTCGGCCAGCCACACCCGCGCCAGGGCAAGGCGCTGCAGCTGCGCGACGCTCAACGGGCGCCCGCCGTGCCCCACGAGCGTGTCCAGCCCTTCGGGCCACTCCACGAACTCCTGTCCCCCCACCGCACAGAGCGCCGCGACGAGGCGGCCGTCATCTGCGTCGGGGCAGGCCAGGAGCAGATTCTCCCGCAGCGAGCCCATGAACGCGTGCGACTCCTGCGTCACCAGTGCCAGGTCGGCCCGTGGGATGCGGCGGATCACCTCGCCGCTCTCCGGCTCGTGCAGCCCCGCGACAAGGGACGCGATCGTCGACTTCCCGCTTCCCGATGCCCCGACGAGCGCCACCATGGCTCCGCGGTCGATCCCGAGCCGGACGTCGTGCAGCACAGGGTGCCCCGGCCGGTAGGCGAAGTGCACGCCGTCCAGTTCCACCATCGTCGACGGCGCGTGTCCCCCGTCGATCAGCGGGGCCTCCGGCGCGCCCGCGGCTGCGCCTGCGCTCACGCCGACGATCCGGCTCAGGCTCGCGAATGCCTGCTGTACGTCGTCCATCACGTGCAGCAACGCGCCGATCGGCGTGACCGCCTGGAGGAACAACAGCGCGGCGGCCGTGACGTCGCCGGGACTCGCGGTGCCGTTCCCGGCAAGCAGGACCCCCACCGCGAGCACTGCCGCGAGACCGACGGCTTCGGCCACGTTCAGCCTCCCGAACAGCCGGTTCTGGACGATCCGGGTGCGCATCGACCAGCGCACCACCTCCCAGGTGGTCTGACGAATCAGCCCCAGCTGGCGCTTCTCCAGCCGATGCGCGCGCACGGTGGGCAGGTTGCCGAGCGTGCCCAGGACCTGACGGCCGCGCTCGGAATGCGCGCGGCGGTCCTCCGCGTACACGGCCGGGGCGGTGCGGAGATACCAGCGCAAGGTGAGCCACTGGAGCGGTAGTACGACCGCGAACGCGGCGAGGAACCACGGGTGCACCGCCGTCATTCCCGCGGCCACGACGACGATCGCCACCGCCGCCGAGCACAGCTGCGGCAGCACGTAGGGCAGGCCGTCCGACACCTCGGCCACGTCGTCGCTGGCGCGAGTCACGACGTCGCCGCTGTCGAGCAGATCCCGGTCCAGCGCCAGCGCGCCGACGACGAACTCCTCGCGCAGCGCCGCGATCACCGATTGGCTCACCCCGGCCAGACGCACGTTCGCCTGCCAGGCGAGCACGCCGCCCGCCAGCGCCGCGCCGAGCAGGCCCGCGGCCAGCCACGGCCACTGCGTCCGCCCGTCCGATCCTTCGATGACGACGTCGACCATCCGGCCCACCGCGAACGGGAACACCAGCCCGAGCGCGGACTCCGCGACGAACATCGCGAGCACAAGCAGCAGGAGCCAGGACTGCGGGCGCGACAGGCGAGAGAGTTCCGCCGCGACCTTCCGGCCCGAAGCGGTCGGCAGCGTCGTCATGGCCGAACCACCTCGTCGGCGACCACGTCGAACGCGCGGCTGCCGGTCAGCACGACGGTCGTGCGGCCGCGGCGGCGCTCGGCGAGGGCCTGGACCAGTCGCTGCTCGGTGACCGGGTCGACGGCCGACGTCGGCTCGATCAGGACCAGCACGTCCGGGTCCGCGGCGATCCCGCGGGCCAGTGCCACCCGCTGCCGCTGCCCGCCGGACAGGCCGGCCACGCCGTACCCCACCTCCGTGTCGTAGCCGTCGGCCAGCTCGTCAGGCGTCAGTTGCGCGACGCGCAACGCGGAGCAGGCCCGCTCGCGGCTCACCGGCTCGACGCCGCAGGCCTGCACGTTCTCAAGAACGGTCCCCGCCAGGATCCCTGGCTGTCGAGGGAGCACGACGACGCCGTCGCGCCCACCCCACGCGTCGACCAGCTCGTCCTGCCGCCGCGCAGGGACCTCCCACACCACGAGGCCGACCCCAGGGAGATCGGTCCTGTCACCCGGCGGCGGGTCCGGGGCGTCGTGCAGGCTCAGGACCCGACGGGCCGATGCGCGCGACACCGCCAGGTAGTTGGCCACCGAGACCAGCCCGTCCAGAGGCCCCACGAGTCCGAGGGCGAGCCCGGCCGCCGCGATCAGCTGCCCCACGCCGATCTGCCCGGAGACCGCGAGCCACGCGGCGAGGATGGCGACGCCGGCCGCGAACAGCTGCGCGGACCCTACCGATGCGCCGTCGAGCGCAGCTTCGGCGCGCTCGGCCGCGAGGGTGCGTCGATAGGCCTCCTGGCTCGCGGCGCGGTAACGCTCCGCGGCGACGGGCTGCGCGTGGATGCCCTGCAGGACCCGGACTCCCGCCACGAGGTCGCCCGCGAGGGCCGCGGCGTCGGCGATCCCTTCCTGCGCGGCGAGGCTTCGCTCGTGCAGCGGCCGGATCACGAGCCGGACCAGCGCGGCGAGCAGCGGAAGGCCAAGCAGGACCGTCCACCCGAGGAGCGGATGGATGCCGAACAGCAGGAACACGGCGAGGATGAGCCCCGCAGCCTCGCCGGGCGGGTACACGGCGACGTAGAGCACGGCGCAGGCGCGGTGCACGTCTCCGGTCGCCACCGACAGCACCTCGCCCGGCGGCCGCTGGTCGGCGGGCCGGTTGCCCAGCACTCGCCCGAGCAGTCCCTGCGAGAGCGCGTACTCCGCGCGTTGGACGCCGAACCAGCCCAGCCGGCCGCCGAAACGGTAGGTGAGGTGCATGACCGCGTAGAGCCCGGCCAGCGCGAGGGCCCACAGCGTCAGCTGCGACGACACCGTCGCCAGCGGCTGCCCGGCCCACAGTGGACGGATCACCCGGTCCGTGAAGGCGCCGAGCGCGGCCGGCACCAGCATCGTGGCCTGGTTGAACAGCACGAGCAGAAGCGAGCCGGACAGCACCCAGCGCCAGCCGACGCCGAAGATCGCCCAGCTCAGCCGGGTTGGTGTCCAGCCCCGGCCGATGGTGAGAGCCAATCCCGGCGGGGGCGTCGGCGAGGGCTCGACCCAGCCGAGCCTCGCCGACGTGGAGGCCGTCGTCATGGGCGCAGCGCGAAGAGGGCGTAGCCCCATCCGACGGTGCTGCGCTCCCAGGTCAGCCCCGCCTCCCGGAACAGCGCCGTGGCCTCCTCCGCGGTGCGAAGGCCGCCCCCGGTGAGCGCGAACCGGATCACGTCGGCCTCGTACTCGTGCTCATCGGCCAGCGCCTCGTCAAGCAGCTCGCCGAACACGACGACGGCACCGCCCGGGTTCACGCTTGCCGCGGCCTCGCGCAGGATGTGAACGGCGTCCTCGTCAGAGGCGGTCTCGAGGACGTCGGGCAGCAGGACCGCGTCGGCCGGGACCGGGCGCCGGTGCAGCAGGCTGCCCGCCTCGAACCGGACGCGGTCGCCCAGCCGCTCGCGATGCAGAGCCAGCTGCGACGGCGGCCCGACGACCGTGATCGCGAGTCCGGGGTGCTTCGCGAGCAGCGCCGCCGCGAACCCGGACGCGGCCAGACCCGAGACGTGGACGGAGCCCTCCGTCGCGGCCGGCCATGCATCGGCGACCGCGCCTGCCACGTAGGTGGAAAGGGTCTCCGCCTCGTCGGCCCGATCGCGCGCGAGGACGGGATCCTCGTCAACACGCCGCTCGAAGGCGGCGCCGAACCACTCTCCCCCGGTGCCGACACCCGTGCGCACCGCCGACAGCAGCGACAGCGCCGCGTCCAGTTCCTTCCGCGCGGCGTAGCCGTCGAGGTTCAGGGACTCCTCGGCGTGTTCGTCGCCCAGTTCCTGACCCATCGGGGTGAGCCGCACCCGGTCCTCGGCCACGCCGTCGACCACGCCAAGGGCCGCGAGATAGCGCACCCACTTGCCTGTCGCCTTCGGGTGCGTTCCCAGCTCGGCGGCGAGGTCGGCCAGCGAAAGAGCACGACCGTCGAGCACGCCCGGGAGGCCGACGGTGGCAGCCACCCGGAGCGCGAAGGGAGGAAGCAGCTCACCGAGCTCGTGCAGCCGCTCCTGGTCCTCGGCGCTGGCCTCCACGTCGACGGTCTCCTCGTCGGCGGCGTCATCGGTGCGCTGCCGCCGCCAATACCCGGTGACGTCGATCTGCTCCTTGCTCAGACCCTTGTCGCGGCGCAGCCAGCGCCGGATAGGGGTGAGAGTCAAGGCCTCGCCCGCCACCCAGGCGAACGCGGTTCCCTCCCACCAGTCGGCGGCAGTGAGGGCGTCGAGCAGCAGCGTGGTGCTGCCGGGCGCAGCGCCGTCGCGGCTGAGCCAGGTCACCTCCACACCCGGCGGCACCGGCAGGTCCTGTCGATGGGAGCGCTCCGCCACCTCGATGAACACCTGCGCGCGGGCGCCCTCCGGCCAGTTCTCCAACCAGCGTCCAATCGATGGGAGCGCTGTCTCGTCCCCGGCGATCAGCACCCAGTCGGCCCCCTCCGGATGGCCGGACGACGCCTTGGGTCCTGCGATCTGGATGGGGTCGCCCACTCGCGCCTCGCGCGCCCAGGTCGTCGCAGGCCCGGAACCGTGCAGCACGAGGTCGACGTCCACCTCGCCGAGCTCTGGCCGCCACGACCGAACCGTGTAGGTGCGCACGACCATCTCGTCGTACCGCGCCCAGTCGAGCACGCCGTCGGCCTGCGCGGGTCCGAGAGCGATCCCTAGATCCGGATTAGTGAGCAGCAGCTTGAACTCGTCGTCGAACCCGTCGGAGCGGAAGGCGGCAACGGGAAAGCCGTTGCTCGCGACGTGCGCGGCGAGCTCGGGGCCACCCAGCGTGACGCGTCGCATGCCGGGCGTGACGTCCGCGACGGCCAGTACCTGAAGCGTGCGGGTCGTGATCGGGAAGACCTCGAGGGGTCGAAGGCTGACGGCCATGTTCTAGCTCCTCATGCTGGATGGGCGGTTGACCATGGGGACGACGCTGGGCGTGCCGGTAACGGGATCGGGGAGAACAAGGCAGGGCAGGCCGAAGACCCGCTCGACCAGCTCTGCGGTAAGGATGTCGGCCGGGGCGCCGGTGGTGACGATCTCGCCGTCCTTCATGACGATGAGGTGATCGGCGTAGCGGGCGGCCTGGTTGAGGTCGTGCAGCACGGCGACCAGCGTCTTGCCGCGCAGGTGGAAGTCGCGCAGCAGCTCCATGAGCTCGAACTGATGCGCGATGTCCAGGAACGTGGTGGGCTCGTCGAGCAGCATGATGTCGGTGTCCTGCGCCAGCAGCATCGCTACCCAGACACGTTGCCGTTGTCCTCCGGACAGCTCGTCGACGAGCTCGCCCGAGAGCTCGGTGAGTTGGGTGGCCGCGAGTGCCTCCGCGACGGCCGCCTCGTCCGATGCCTGCCACTGCTGGAACAGGTTCTGGTGGGGTGCGCGACCGCGGGCGACGAGGTCGGCGACGCGGATGCCATCCGGCGCGAGCGACGTCTGCGGCAGCAGTCCCAGCCGCCGCGCGACCTCCTTGGAGCGGTACTCCTTGATCGCCCGGCCGTCGAGGAGCAGCGTGCCCGACGACGGGGTGAGCACGCGGGCGAACGCGCGCAGCAGCGTCGATTTCCCGCAGCCGTTGGGGCCGATGATGGCGGTGAAGGAACGATCCGGGATGTCGGTGCTGAGCGAGGCGCAGATCACTTTGCGCTCGTAGCCGATGGTGGCCGTGTCGGCCACCAGCCGTGGGTGGTTCATGATGCTCCCCCGCGTCTTCGGGTCTCGTGGATCAACAGCCAGATCAGGTAGCAGCCGCCGACGCAGACCGTGATCAGCCCGACCGGAACGGTGTAGCTGACCTGTCCGATCAGCAGGCTGAGCAGGTGCGCGGCGGCGAGGACCGCCGCACCCATGGCCGCTGAGGCAAGCAGGCTCACGCCCGGGGTGCGGGCGAGGCGCTTGGCCATCTGCGGCGCGGCGAGCGCGATGAACGCGATGGGCCCTGCTGCGGCCGTGACGATCGCCGTTGTCGCGACGCCGACGACGATCAGCAGGATCCGCGCCGGGCCTACCGTCGTGCCCTGGGTGACGGCGGCGTCGTCGCCGAGCTCCATGCTCCGCAGGGCCGGGGCGAGCAGGATGCAGCCGACGGCGATGACGAGCGCGAAGGCGCCTGCCGGCGCGAGCGAGGCCCAGGTGACCCGCGCGATGGAGCCGGCCCCCCAGAACCCGACCATCATCGCGTCGCGCAGCTCGGCCCGCGAGATGAGATAGTCGTCGACTGAGCCGAGCAGCGCCGACATCGCGATGCCGACGATGATGAGTCGGAATCCTTGAACGCCCCGCCGGCGGGCCAGGAGATAGACGACGAGCGCCGTCGCCATGCCGCCGAGTAGAGAGGCGCCGGCGACGGCCCAGTAGTTGGCGTTACCGAGCAGCAGGATCAGGAGCACGACGGCGGTGTAGGAGCCGGCGTCGAAGCCGATCAGGTCCGGCGACCCGAGCGGGTTTCTGGTGAGCGACTGGAAGATCGCCCCGCCGACGCCGAGCATCGCGCCGAACAGCACGGCGGAGATCGCCACGGGCAGCCGCCACTCCAGCACGATCATTGCGGTGAAGTCGTCCCCGCGTCCAGCAAGTGTGCCGAACACCTCGGCTGCGGTAAGTGGATAATCGCCGTAGCGAATGGCCCAGGTCGCCATCAGGACAGCGGCGGCGAACAGTGCGACGCTCGTCGCGACGAGCCGCAGCGGCAGCCGCGCCGACCCCCGTGCGGCGCGGACGACGGCGACCCGGTATCCGAAGTCGACGCTCATAACCCGCTCACCCGCCTTCGCCGCACGAGCGCGATCAGCACCGGCGCCCCGAACACGGCGGTCATGATCCCCACCTCGATCTCGCCCGGGCGTCCCAGCACGCGGCCCGCGACGTCGGAGCCGAGCACGAGCACGGGCGAGGCGAGCACGGTATAGGCCATGATCCAGCGCTGATCGGGGCCGACGATCCACCGCACGATGTGCGGCACCATCAACCCGACGAACGCGATGCCGCCGGTCAGCGCCGTCGCCCCTCCCGCGAGGAGGGTGAGCGCGACGATGCCGAGGACCCGGGTGCGCAGCAGGTGTACCCCGAGGGCCGTTGCTTGCTCGTCGCCGAGGGCGACGGAGTTCAGCGACCCGGACAGTCCCAGCGCGATCACGGTGCCGATCGCCAGGAACGGCCCTACGGCAGCCAGCTCATCGAGCCCCGTGCGGGCGATCGAGCCGAGGCCCCAGCTGCGCAGGGCGCGGAATGTCTCAGGATCGATCAGCGTCAGGAAGGTGCTGAAGCCGCCGAGCACCGCGCCGAGCGCGACGCCGGCCAGCACCAGCGTGACGGGAGATGCGGAGCCCCGTCCGGCCGATCCGATCACGTAGACGAGCACCGTCGCGGCTGCCGCGCCCACGAAGGAGAACCAGACATAGCCCGAGATGCCGGTGATCCCGAAGATGCCGACGCCGAGGGTGACGGCGAACCCGGCTCCGGCGTTGACCCCGAGGATGCCCGGGTCGGCCAGCGGGTTACGAGTCAGCGCCTGGATCAGCGCGCCAGCCAGCCCGAAGGCGATGCCGACGACGACCCCGACAACGGTCCTCGGACCGCGCAGCGACCACACGATGAGGGAGGCCTCCGTGTCGTCGGGGCGGATCAGCCCGTTCCAGACCTCTCCGAGGCTGAACGGGTTGGCCCCGACGGCGATGCTGAGCACGCACACGCAGACGAGTGCCCCGAGGATCACCAGGGCTCCCGCGGCGCGTCGCGACGCGCCATGCGTCACCGCGGGAACGAACCTTCGAGCGCCTCGTTGAGCGCGTCAACGGTCCAGACGAGGTTGACGGCGGTGGGATGGGAGAACGACCACGCGATGTCGAGGCCGCCGGTCTTCGGGTCCGGCAGCAGGTAGGAAACCCTGTCCTCCTTGACCACGTTCAGCGACTGGAAGAGCGGGCTGGCGTTTAGCCAGGACTCGGCCTCCTCGGCGGTGCCTTCGCCGCCGTGCTGGGCGATGAGCAGGCCGTCGCCGTCGACCATCCCGATGTTCTCGAGGCTGACCTCCCAGTTGTCGCCGACGAACTTCGCGGCGTTCGGGTGGGGTGCGAAGCCCAGCTCGCTCAGGATCTCCTCTGCCGGCGAGCCCGCCGCGTTGACGAACTCGATCCCGCTCGCCTGGCCGCGGTTGATCAGGACGGCGAGGGTCTTGTCCACGAACTGCGGGTTCTCCGCCGCGACGCCGGCGACGTGCTGCTCCGCGTCGGCGACCGCCAAGTCCGCGGCCTTCGTCAGGTCCAGCGCGGCGCCGACGCTGCGGGTGACCGCGCGCCAGTCGCCGGGGTCGCCGTCGGCGGTCTCGAAGCCGAGGACCGGAGCGATCTTCGACATCCGCTCGAAGTTGTTCTCGACGTCGCCGCTGAAGGCGACGATCAGGTCGGGCTTGGCGGACAGGATCGCTTCGATCTCCATGGCGTCGGCCCATGGGTTGATGACGGTGGCCTCCGCGAGCTGCTCGGTGTACTGCGGGTACCACGCCCAGCCGTCCGCCTTCTCCGGCGAGATCACCGGCTTGATGCCCAATGCCAGAACCGCGTCGAGTTCGCCGAGCCCGCCGACCACGGCGATCCGTTCCGGGCGTTCCTCCAACGTCGTCGTTCCGTAGGGTGTGGTCAGCGTCAACGGATACGTGGCGGCACCCTCCGCCGCCGGAACCAAGGCATCGGCGGCCGGTTGCGTGGCAGGTGCCGCCGGCGACTCGGCGGGGGTGGTCGGCGTGCCGGCCTGCCCACCGCAGCCGACAAGGGCGGCGGAGGCGGCGAGGAGCAGGACGATCGACGTGGGCGTTCTCATTGAGAGGTCACTTTCTGCATAACTAAGGGGCCGACACCGAGGCGACGGCCCGTTGAGCAGAATTAGAGTAGCCTTGCCTAACCTAATACCTTGTGCGGTTTGCGGCGCCCACTGTGCCGCACACGACAGAACTCATCTGGAGGTGCCTTCGATGCCAAGGACTCGTCGCCTGACGCCGGGAAACCGACGGTGATGCTCACCCGGCGCGGCCCCGATGCGCTGTCTCGCGAGTTCCGGGTCCCGGCCACGACCATCGAGCCCCGGATGCACACCGACTACCACATCCTGCTCTGGCAGGCGCACGGCCGGAGCACGTTCAGAGTCGACGGCCTGCTTTTCGAGCTGCAGCGCCACGAGGCGCTCTGGGTGCCGCCGGGCAGCTGGCACGCGTTCACCGTGCACGCAGACTCGGTGCTGCTGCCGATCTTCTTCGACGTCGATGACATCGCCACCACGATCACCGAGCCGACCGTGATCACCCTGGACAGCCAGGCCCAGCTGCAGTGTCTCGTGGAGATCGCGGCACAGAACTCGATCATCGCGCCGCCGACCAACACTCAGCGACAACTCCTCGGTCACATCGAACAGGCGACGCGGCCGGACTCGTCGCTCCGCCTCCCGCGGTCACCGTCGGCGCTGGCGGTGGCGGAGTCGCTGCTGTTCGATCCCGGGGACCCGCGCACGATCGCCGAGTGGGCTGCCGCCGCCCACGTCTCGTCCCGGTCGCTGGAGCGCGCCTTCCTGGCGGAGACCGCACTGTCGTTCGGCAAGTGGCGGACGCTGTGTCGGCTCGAAGCGGCCTGCGCACTGCTCCGCCAGCGCGGCACGGTGAACGCCGTCGCCCGAAGGGTCGGCTACGACAGCCACTCCGCCTTCAGCAGGGCCTTCCGCGCTCACCTCGGGGAGACCCCGACCAACTACGCCGCCCGGTTCGCGGCCTCCTGACGCTGGGCACTGATCCGCGCTAGTGGAAGTCGCGGGAGGTGTGGCGGACGCTGACCGGCAGCGGTTCCACATGCTCGGCGAGCAGGTTGATGACGCCCTCCGCGGAGCGTTCGAGAATGCCGCGGATGATCAGGCCACGGGCCTCGCGCAGGAGCCGACGCTGCCGGGACCAGACGCCTGCGGAGCAGACGATGTTCAGCAGCCCGTGCTCATCCTCGAGGTTGAGGAAGGTGATCCCCGACGCCGTTGACGGTCGCTGCCGATGAGTGACGAGACCCGCGACGCGGATCCTGCTGCCGGGCTCGACCCAGCGCAGCGTGTCCGACGACAGCACCCCGCGCTCGTCGAGATACGGGCGCAAATGGGCAAGCAGATGGTCGGAGGTCGAGATCCCGGTGGCCCACAAGTCGTCGGAGAGCACCTCAAGACCCGTCTGGCCGTCGAACAGCGGGGGCTGCAGCGGCGCGATCAGCCCCGGCAGGGTGCCCGCCTGATCGAGCGCGGCGGAGCCGGCCCGCCAGAGCGCCTGCCGTCGGCTCAACCCCAGGCCGTCGAAGACGCCCGCCGTCGCCAACGCCGAGAGCTGCTCCTCCCCCAGTCCCGCCCGCCGAGCCAGGTCCTCCATGGACGCGTAAGGGCCGTCGGCATCCCGCTCAGCGACGATGCGTTTCGCGACCTCCTCGCCGATCCCCCGCACGCCCGCCAGCCCCAACCTGACCGCGAAGTTGCCGTCGCGGCGGTGCTCCGCGGTCAGGTCCGGCGCCGACGGGTCGAACTCCGGCACCGGAGGCTGATCGACGGCGCAGCAGGCCTCCATCCCCGTCGGCCCCCTAACCTCACCGAGCGGCTCCAGGCAGGCGTCGACCCCTGAGAACCGCAGATCCGGCCGGCGCGCCTCGACGCCGTGCCTGCGCGCGTCGGCGGTGAGGGTGGCCCCCGAGTAGAACCCCATGGGTTGAGAGCGCAGCAGACCGGCGAGAAAGGCCGCGGGGTAGTGCAGCTTGAGCCAGGAGCTGGCGTAGACCAGCAGCGCGAAGCTCAGCGAGTGCGACTCCGCGAAGCCGAAGTTCGCGAACGCCTGGATCTGGGCGTAGATCTGGTCCGCAACCTCGCCCGTCAGGCCGTTGCTCGCCATCCCGTCATAGAGCTTCTTCTTCAACGACTCGATTCGTTCGACTCCCCGCTTGGAGCCCATCGCGCGGCGCAACAGGTCGGCGTCTTCTCCCGTGCATTCGCCGACGGCCATGGCCATCTGCATCAGCTGCTCCTGGAAGACCGGGATGCCGAGGGTGCGGCTCAAGACCGGCTCCAGCTTGGGATGGACGTAGGTGACCTTCTCCTGGCCCAGCTTGCGCCGCACGAACGGGTGCACCGCCCCACCCTGGATGGGGCCGGGGCGGATCAGCGCGATCTCGATGGCGAGGTCGTAGAACGTCCGCGGGCGCAGCCGCGGCAACAGCCCCATCTGTGCGCGCGACTCCACTTGGAAGACTCCGATGGCGTCCGCGCGGCACAGCATGTCGTAGACGCCGGCCTCCTCCTTGGGGATGGTCGCCAACCCCCACTCCTCCCCTGTGCTCTCTCGGATGAGGGTGAAGCAGTGCTGCAGCGCGGCCAGCATGCCGAGGCCGAGCAGGTCGAACTTCACGAGCCCCATCCAGGCCGCGTCGTCTTTGTCCCACTGGATGACCGTCCGCTTCTCCATCCTGGCGTGCTCGACGGGCACCACCTCGCCGACGGGACGCTCGGTGAGCACCATCCCTCCCGAGTGGATGCCCAGGTGGCGGGGCGCCTTCAGCAGCTGCGTGGCCAGATCCAGCACGCCTTGCGGGACGCCGTCCTCGCCGTCGTCGGGATCCGGCAGGTTCCAGTGCTCGACCCGACGGGCGAAGGCGTCCTGCTGACCCGGCGAATAGCCCAGGGCCTTCGCGATGTCGCGGACGGCGTTCTTCGGCCGGTACTGGATGACGTTGCACACCTGCGCGGCGCGCGTGCGCCCATACCGGTCGAAGACCCACTGGATGATCTTCTCGCGCCGGTCGGAGTCGAAGTCGACGTCGATGTCGGGCTCCTCGTCGCGCATGGCCGAGAGGAAACGCTCGAAGGGCAGGTTGTAGCGGATCGAGTCCACCGCGGTGATGCCCAGCAGGTAGCAGACGGCAGAGCTCGCGGCGGACCCCCTGCCTTGGCACAGGATACCGAGGCTGTGCGCCTCGGCGACGATGTCGTGGACGATCAGGAAGTAGCCGGGAAAGTCCTTCCCCTCGATGACGGCCAACTCGCGCTCAATCCGTCTCCTCCCCTCGTCGTCGAGCCTGGGGTACTTCTCGGGGACGGCCCGCCAGACCAGCTCCCGCAACCAGGACATGGGGGTATGGCCCTTCGGCACGTCCTGCTTCGGGAGGGCGGGCTTGGCCCTGCGCAGCGGGAAGGCGAGTTCGTCGGCGAGCTCGACGGTGCGCGCCACAGCCCCTGGATAGCGGGCGAAGAGCCTCATCATCTCCGCGCCTGAGCGGAGGAAGGCCGTCCCCGCGGCGGGCAGCCACCCGTCCAGCTCGTCGAGGCTCCTGTTCGCCCGGATGGCCGCGACGGCCTGGGCGAGGGGGTGCTGTGCGGGCGTGGCGTAATGCACGTTCCCGGTGGCGACGGTGGGCAGTCCCCGGCTGGCAGCGAGCGCGGCGAGGGCGTCGTTGTGGGAGGAGTCCAGCGGGTTTCCGTGGTCGGTCAGCTCTATGTAGACCCGGTCGAAGAGGCCGACCAGCTCATCGAGGGCCCTTCCCGCGGCCTCCACGCCGCCGCTTAGGAGGGCCTGCCGCACTGCGCCCTTACGGCAGCCGGTCAGTACTATCCAGTGGCCGCGGCCGGCGTCCGCCAACGCGGCGAGGTCGTAGACAGGCCTGCCCTTCTCTCCTCCCCTGAGCTGGGCGTGGGTGATCTCCCTCGCCAGCCGGTGGTAGCCCTCCTCGCCCTTGGCCAGGACCAGGAGATGGCTGCCGACGGGGTCAGGGTTCCCCTTCTGTGGTGCAGGGAGTTCCAGGGATAACTCCGCCCCGAAGACGGTCTGTAGCTTCACCTGCTCCGGCTCGGCGGCCTCCGCGAGACGGGTGATGCCGTAGAGCCCGTCGTGGTCGGTGAGGGCCAACGCGTGCAGCCCGAGCCGCTCCGCCTCGACGACCAGCTCTGCCGGCGAGGAGGCGCCGTCGAGGAAGGAGAACGACGAGTGCGCGTGGAGTTCGGCATAGGGCACCGCCCCCTGCGGACGCTCGACCGGCGGGGGAACATAGGGTGCGCGTTTGCGGGAGAAGGGGACGTCGCCGGCCGGAGCCTGCGTCGGCTTCGGCCGTGGCGCGCTCAGGGTGCGCTCGAGCTCCGACCACGGCATCGGCGGGTTGTCGAAGCCCATCAGTCGTACCTCCCCTCGGCTAACCAGGTGCCGTCGTCCTCGCACAGCAGCAGCCACGCCGTCTGGGTGTCGTCGACCACCTGGAACCGGTGCGCGCGGCGCCGACGATCCGGGTCCCAGGCGCGCTCGTCCATCGGCCACGGCCCCGCCCATGCCGAGATCGGGCGGCGACGGGCGCCGTCGATCAGCAGCGCGGGGTTGGCTGAGGGGAAGCCGCGGGCGTCCACCGTGATGCCGGCGCCGTCGTCGGCGAGGACGGCCATCCTGCGGAGCCCCTCGAACAACGTCGCGGGCAGGGGCGCGGTCAGATGGCCGGGCCAAGGACGATCCGGGGCCAGCGGCAGCACCGCGCGTTCCCCCCAGGGAACCTGCACCTGGCGCTCGGCCAGCCGGCGCCCGCCGCCGATCACCGCGGTGACCACGCCGTCGGCGCCCAGCATCGCCTGCACGCGCGACAGCGCATGGTGGACCCGCTCGTCGGCCCCCGACCCGAACAGCGTCGGCCGGTGGTGGACAGCGGCGTCGACGGCGACCGGCTCGAGCCGCACCCGCACCACCCCGCTGTCGATCTGGGTCCCCGCGGCGGCCTGCAACTGCCACCGCACCCTGTCGACGACGGCGGCCGCGTCGAAGGCGGCCGGGTGCAGCCACACCCGCTCCGCCCGCTCGCCTTCCTCCGCCGTGAGGATCACCCGCAGCTCGGTGCATACGAGGTGGTGCTCTGCCAACCCGGCGATGAACTCGTCCGCGGTTGTCCGCACCCCGAACGCCACCTGGTCCACGAGCTCCAGCGCCGGGGAGAACTCGGCCTGGCGCTCCAGATCGACGGGAGGCGTGCGTGGCTGGACGGCGCGCGGATCCCTGCCTGCGGCCAAGGCGTGCAGCCTGAGGCCGTTCCCGCCAAAACGGTCACGAACGAGGGCTTCGTCGAGGGCCGCGAAATCGCCGAGCCGCCGGACCCCCAGCCGGGGCAGCAGGGCGTCCAGTTCGTCGTCGCCCAGCCGGTTGACGGGCAACGGAGCGAGGAACGACGTGGCCTCCCCGGGCGGCACGATCCGGATCCGCTCGGGGTCGTAGGCCGCCTGCTCCGCGGTGAACATCCCGTCGGCCACACCCGCCCGGGACCCGACGACGCCGGCCTCGTCGATCGCGCCCAGCAACCGGGTGGCCGCCTGCCGTTCGCCGCCGTAGAACCGGGCAGGGCCGCGCATCCGGAGTGCGACGAGCCCGGGCCTGATCACCTGGATCCCAGGGCTTACCTCCTCAAGCCGGTCCACCAGCGGCGCGAACAACCGGTGATCCCGGTCGACATCGACAGGCGCCACGACCAGCGTGGGACAGCGCACCTGGGCCTCGCGTCGTCGCTGTCCGCGGCGCACGCCCTCTGCCTGCGCGGTCAGGGAACAAGAGACGACGCGGTTGGCCTCGAACAGCGCCACCGCCACCTCCGGATCGCGTCCCTCGGCCTGCGCCCAGGCCGTCGCCGGCCATTCGGGAAACCAGATCACGCCGCAGCGGGGTGGCTGCGGCGGCGTCGAGACGGTCACCCGACGGCCCTCAGCGTGTCGCCTGCCGGAAGAGGTGTTGGAAGCTGGCCCAGGTGGCCGTCAGGTCCAGGCAGCAGCAGCCGCGTGCTGCGCGGCCGAGCCATCCGCTTGGAGGTGATGGTGAGCGTCACCTCCCGCTGTGTGAGGTTCCCGTGCCCGGAACCCACTCCGAACCAGCGTGGCTCTTCCACCCGCAGCACCGCCTCAGCCCGGGGCCAGTCCCCGACGACGAGCAGCGTCGCCTCCCTGTCCCGCAGCCGGGAAGCGAGCCGCGCCGCGTCGGCGGGAGCGACCGAGCCGCTGGGCCGGACGGCCACGACGCCCAGCACCTCTGCCAACGCAGCGACGGCGGACAGCCACCGAGGTCCGGGCTGGGGAACGAGCACGAGCCGGTCCAGCACCACCCCGGCCTGGTGCGCGGCCTCCAACCCCAACTCGGGCATGCCGACGATCCCGCACCACGTCCCCGCCCGGGACGGCTCCGCAAGCAAGGCGTGCAGCAGCGCGCCGGCGCTGCCCAGTGCGTAGGCCGACCCGGGCCTGAGCCCGGCATCCGGCAGCAGCCCCGCCACCTCATCGGGCACCGCGAACAACCTCGACGGCGCGGGTTGACCACCCTTGTTGTCCACCTGAGCGCGCAGCTGACGCATCAACTCCGAAGCGGGAGACGCTGCGCGAACGGGTGAGAGAGACACCCTCTAATAATCGAATAAGCGTTCGATCATGTCAAGGATCCGCGCCGCTGCGGAGAGGGTGAATCAGCGGCCCATCGCGGCGGCAGTCGGGCAACGGAAGGAGCGCGAGGCGCCGAGGCCGACCTCGTTCATGTACCTGATCACGATCACCCAGGCCTCGCGGAGGCTCGTCTCGGTGTGCAGCACGTCGTGTGTACGGCAGTGGGCCCGCACCAGTTGGCGGGCCCGGTACAGGTGGGGGCGCGGCATGCTCGGGAAGAGATGGTGCTCGATCTGGTAGTTGAGCCCGCCCATCAGCGCGGTCATCCACCAACCACCCGACACGTTGCGCGACGTCAGCACCTGCTTGTCGAGGAAGTCGAGCTTGGCGTCGTGCGGGATGATCGGCATGCCGATGTGGTTCGGGGCGAAGCTCGCGGCCATGTAGAGGCCGAACACGGCGAGCTGGACGCCGAGGAAGGCGAAGGCCATGCCTACCGGCAGCAGCCAGAACAACAGGCCGAGGTAGAGGGCGAAGCGCGCGCCGATCAGGGTCATCTCCAGCGCGCGGCCCTTGATCGGCTTGCGGGAGAAAAGGCTCCGGATGGAGACCTGATGCATGTCGAGGCCTGCGAGGAGGAGCAGGGGCAGGAAGAACCACCCTTGGCGCGCGATGATCCACGCCCGGAATCCCCTGCTGGCCGCGGCGTCCTCGGGGGTGAAGGCGAGGGTACCGAGGTCGATGTCCGGATCCTTGCCCACCTTGTTCGGGTTGCCGTGGTGGCGGGTGTGCTTGTTCATCCACCACGAGTAGCTCATGCCGACGCCGAAGGTCGCGACGAGACGGCCGAGTCGATCATTGGCCGTGCCCGAGGCCAGAACCTGGCGGTGCGCGGCCTCGTGGCCGACGAAGGCCAGTTGGGTGAAGATGACCCCGAGCGCCGCCGCGATCAGCAGCTGAAACCAGGACTCGCCCAGCAGCACCACTCCGACGATCGCGCCCACCAGGGCCGTGCCCAACCCGCCGAGAAGCGCGAAGTAAAACCCGCGTGTCCTTCCGTTCAGCCCTTCGGATCGGACAGTATGTGCGAGCTCGGTGAAGCTACGGGTGCGTTCGGCCAGTTCGGCCCGGACGCGCGTCCGCCGGTCGGTCGCCGGCGAGGCGGTGGTCGTGGTCAAGAGAAGCTGCCTTCCACCAGTTCGCAAAGCACGCCCCCGTGGCATCTCCCGAGCTGGTTGCGCCAAGCGTAGGGGTACGCGCTCAGCGGGTGGGAGAAACGAGGAAATCGTCCATAAACGCGTACGGCGACAAAGAATTGGAGAAAATCCTTGACGAGCAATTCCAGCACCTGACAGCATCCCTCCAACAGATCACCGCCCGGCAGCCACGGCGGCTGTATGAGTGTGCAGGATCTGTGGGGGGTACAAATGAAGAAAGCGATTCTGGCTGCGGCACTTGCCGTAGCGCTCGCGCTCACGGGTGTCGGCGTGATGCCGGCTCACGCGAAGACCGACGCAACAGGAACGGTCAAGATCACGGTCCAGACGGCTGGAGGGGCCCCGGTCGCCGGGGTCGACGTCAGCCTTGACGGCGACGGTATCGACGACTGGGAGCACGACAGCTGGGCCTATGGCGAGACCAACGCCTCCGGCGTGTTCCAGACTGGCGAACTTGCGCCGGGCGATTACGACCTCACGGCACAGTTGTGGTCGCCGGACTCCAAGAAGACCGACCGGGTCAAGGTCGAGGCTAACAAAGACATCAGTGTCGTCGTCACGCTCACGGGGATTCAGGTCCTCAAGGGCAAGGTCACCGCGAAGGGCAAGGTCGTGACCGGCGGCTACCTCCATGCCGACGGCGGCAAGGCCGGCTACTACCGGGCTGAGATCGTCAAGGGCGAGTACTCGGTCATCGTCAAGCCCGGCTCCTACACCGTGTTCGCCGAGCCGCGATGGGACGAGGCGAAGACCTGGGTCACGACCTACGCGGGCAACACGGTCCGCGCCGTCGACAGCGCGAAGCAGAAGGTCGCCGACTCGCCGAAGACGGTGAACATCGCCGCCTACGACAAGCTCGGGAAGGTCTCGGGCACGGTTCTTGACGCCAAGGGCAAGCCCGCGAAGAACACCAGCGTCTGGGCGTCGGCGAAGAACCGCACCGGGTACGCGTCGGCCATGACGGACAGCAAGGGCCGCTACACCCTGACCGGTCTTCCCGCGGACTCGTACAACGTGGCGGCGAATACGGCCGACAGTTCCGCGTCGAAGACCGTGAAGGTCAACGTCGACAAGACGGCGAAGGCGGATCTCAAGCTCAAGAAGGACGCTACCGCCCCGAAGTACAAGGGCAAGATCATCCTCACCCTCAAGGCGCCATCGGCCCTCGTCAAGGCGGGCAACGCCTGCGCGGTGCTCTTCAATTCGAAGGGGTTCTGGACGCACAGCGGCTGTCTCAGCGCCGATGGCAAGGGCAAGACCATCACCTTTGACCGGCTCCCCGCGGGCACCTACACCGTTGCGCTCGCCGGGGCGAACGTCACCAAGTCCGTCACCCTGAAGAAGGACAAGACCGCCAAGCTCTCGATGACCCGCGCCGCGGGCACGACGATCTCCGGCAAGGTCACGAACCACAAGGGCAAGGCGGTGGCCGGTGCGAGCGTCTATGTGACCGACGCGAACGGGATCGGGATGCGCTCGGTCCAGACCAACTCGAAGGGCGTCTACAAGGTCTCGGGCATCCTCAAGGGCAAGTACACCGTTCGGGCCTCCTCCGCGAAGGTCGCCGACGGCGTGGCCGTCACCAAGAGCCTCACGTCGAAAGGCAAGAAGGTGACCCTGAACCTGAAGCTGATCAAGGCTGCCACCATCACGGGCAAGGTCACCGACAGCAAGGGCAAGGCCGTCGCCGGCGTCGAGGTCGAGGTCTGGGGCAACGGCTGGGGCCGGGCCACCACCGACGCAAAGGGCGCTTACAAGGTCACGGGGCTTGGGGAGGGCACCTACACGGTGACCACCCAGGACCTGTACGTAGGTGGTTACTTCAACGGCACGTCCTCCTCGAAGAAGGTCGGGAAGGGCAAGACGGTCGCGTTCTCCGTGATCAAGCTCAAGAGCTGACCCAGCCCGACGGTCGGGGCGGCTCACCGGGAGGGCCGCCCCGACCGTCGGCCATCGAGCCTAGTGCCGCGTGTCACAAGTAGCTTGCGGCTTCCGACGCCCCAGCGGCGCCTCGCTGCGTTCTCCTCGCTCGATGAACAACCCAGTGGGAGGGCGCTCCCAGAGCAGACCCCTTGATTTGTGTTTCCCGACGGGGGTGTACTAGTGTTCTCAACGCGCCGAACGGGGCGGATCGAAAGATCCAAGCCAGGAGACGCATTGCGGACGTGGCTCAGTTGGTAGAGCATCACCTTGCCAAGGTGAGGGTCGCGAGTTCGAATCTCGTCGTCCGCTCGGAGACTTTGTCTCTCCCGAACCCACGTGGAGAGGGAAACCTCCTCCATCGCGGTGGAGTGGCCGAGAGGCGAGGCAACGGACTGCAAATCCGTGTACACGGGTTCAAATCCCGTCTCCACCTCGGGCGGTTGGCGCAGTGGTAGCGCGCTTCCTTGACACGGAAGAGGTCGCCAGTTCAAACCTGGCATCGCCCACCGAGCATGGCTCGAAGACCGAGAGAGAACCCCCCAACAGAGGGGGTTCTTCCATTTCCAAGGCCAACAGCCCGGTTCGCAATGTCGCTGGCGTTACGATAGACTCCTTCCTCGCTGGGGCGATTGGCGCAGTGGTAGCGCGCTTCGTTCACACCGAAGAGGTCGGCGGTTCGAAACCGCCATCGCCCACCGAGCGATTGAGCCGAGGGTTGTGCGAGCTGCACAACCCTCGCTCGCTAGATGTTCAGGAAGAGAGGCGATGACTGCACCGGCAATCGTGCTCGTGGCCAGCGGCCCCGTCGAGCCCGGTGTCTCCGAATCGCTGAACTCCATAGCCTCCTCGTTGCAGGTCGCGCGCCGCGACCTCCGGGTGAGTCTCTCCTACCTCGACGCCACGCCCACGCCAGAGAAGACTCTGCGTGCCTTGGCCGACGCCGACGTCGCCGAAGCCGTCATCGTCCCTCTTGATCTCGTCTCCGCGGCGGACCATGACCCCCGCCTCGATGCCGTCTCGCACTCCGAGCACATCAGGGTCGCCGTGTCGCGCCCCGTCGGCCCCGCCAGCGAGGTGCTCAACATCCTGGACGCTCGCGTCCGCGAGGCGCTGCACCGCACGGGCGCCCTGGAGATCGACGGCCTCGTTCTCTCCGCGCCGGCCGGAGGCGACATCCGCGGCGGCACGCTGCTCGGCCGCCGCGCCCGCCAGTGGTCCGCGCACCACCGCCTCCCCGTCCAACTCGCCGTCGACGACGGCGACGGGCGCGCGACGGCGCAAGCCGTGCAGTCACTGCGTTCGCAAGGTCGTCGGCACATCGCCGTCGGCTCCCTCTTCCTCACCCCGACGGCTGGGTACCAGGCGCACGTGCAGGCGGGGCTCCGCGCCGGCGCCATCGCCGTCACCTCCCCCATCGGCGACTCGGAGCCCCTCCGGCTCCTCATCCTGGCCCGCTACGCGTTCGGCGCCATGGAGCTTCTCGACGGCACTCCCACTCAGCTGCCTGTCGAGGACCTGGACGACGACGAGGCCTGAGCCCGACACTTCGGTCCGCGCCTATCCTGGGGCACATGACCGAGAACCCGTGGCTGGCGAAGCCGGACAGCGAGTGGCGCGAGCGCCTCTCACAGCTCGAGTACCACGTGCTCCGCGAAGGCGGAACTGAGGCGCCGTTCGTCGGCGAGTACACCGACACCGTCGACGAAGGCACCTACGTCTGCCGTGGCTGCGGCGCCGAGCTGTTCCGCAGCGACACCAAGTTCTCCTCACACTGCGGCTGGCCGAGCTTCTTCGCGCCGCTCGCCGAGGATCGCGTCCGCTACATCGAGGACCGCTCGCTGCCCGGCCGTCCCCGGGTCGAAGTGCGCTGCGCCACGTGCGACGGCCACCTGGGCCACGTCTTCGAGGGCGAGGGCTACGAGACGCCCACCGATCTCCGCTACTGCATCAACTCCGTCAGCCTCAGGCTGAATAGCGCGTAGCCACGACACGCCCACCGGCGCGTCAGCCCGGCGTTTGGGCGCCCTCAGACCTAGGCTGAGCCCGTGCCCGCCAACCTGAGTCGCCCGACACCCGCCGCCTTCTCCGCGGCGGTCGATCAACTCGGCGCCATGCGGTGGCGAAGAGGGCTGAACATCGACGAGATCGGGTCGCCGCAGCGGATCGCCCCGTTCTCGGTCGCGATCAGCGGGGAGTTGACCGACGCCTTCGACGATCCCGTCTCGACCGGCCGGCTGATCCTGCTGCACGACCCCGCGGGGAACACCGCCTGGAGCGGAACGTTTCGGATCGTCACCTACGTCCGCGCCGAAGTCGAGCTGGAGATGGTGACCGACCCGCTGCTGCCGGAGGTGGCCTGGTCCTGGCTCACCGAGGCGCTCGAGAGCCACGGCTGCGTCGCGACGGCCCTCGCGGGCACCGTCACAGCCTCGTACGGAAAGGGCTTCGGCGAGATGACCGACGCCGACCGCGCCGAGGTCGAACTCCGGAGCTCCTGGACGCCGCGGCTCGACGCTCTGCACAGCCTTACCCCGCACCTCGCCGCGTGGCAGGAGCTGCTCGGCCAGGTCGCCGGCGAACCCGACCTTCCTCCCGGCGTCGCCGCGCTGCCGCTGGGGCGTCGCGCATGACCTACCACGAGCACAGCCGGGAGCCGCTCCGGCCCATCGTCGACACGCCCGCGGCGCTCGAGGAATGCCTGGCCGCCCTGAGCGCGGCCGACGGTCCCGTCGCGTTCGACACGGAGCGGGCGCACGGCCATCGTTACTGGCCGAAGGCTTACCTGCTGCAGATCCGCCGCGAGGGCGCGGGCACCTGGCTCATCGATCCCCTCCCCTTCGAGGACACCGACGCCGACCTCAGCCGCCTCGTCACCGCCTGCGGCGACGCGGTGTGGCTCATCCATGCCGCCAGCCAGGACCTTCCGTGCATGCGCGAACTCGGCATCCTGCCGCGACGTATCTTCGACACCGAACTCGCCGCGCGCCTCCTTGGCAAGCCGGGAGCTGCGCTCGGCGCGCTGCTCAGTTCCGAGCTGGGGATCAACCTGCGCAAGGCCCACTCGGCCGATAACTGGTCGAAGCGGCCCCTCCCCCACTCCTGGCTCACCTACGCCGCCCTCGACGTCGACTTCCTCATCGAACTCGCCGAGACTCTCACTGTGCAGCTGGAGGACATGGGCCGCCTCGACTGGGTCGAACAGGAGTGCTCGGAGGAGCTCGAACGCTACAGCGCGGAGCCCGTGCCCCGCGTCGACCCGTGGCGTCGCCTCAGCGGCCTCACCACCCTGCGGAACTCCCGACAGCTCGCCGTCGCTCGCGCGCTGTGGCTTGCGAGGGACGACATCGCGCGCCGGCGCGACCGCCCACCCGGCTGGATCCTCCCCGACGCCGCCATCCTCGACGCCGCCACGGCAGCGAAGGACGCCGTCCCCACCCGCGCCGAGATCGGTCGGCTGCGGGGCTTCGCCGGTCCGCCGGGCCAACGCAACCTCAACGCCTGGCTGCGTGCCATCGACGAAGTCAGAGCCATGAGCCCCGAGGACTATCCCGCCCGGCGGGTGCCGTCGACGGGGGTTCCGAACCCGCGCTCCTGGGACCGCATCGACCCCGCCGCCGCGTCGCGCTGGGCGAGGACCCGCCCCGTCGTCGACGCCCTCGCGTGCGACCTGGGCGGCCTCCAGCCCAGCCTCGTCGCCCCGCCGCAGGTATTGCAGGAGGCGCTGTTCCACCACCCGCTTCCCACGGCCGACGATCTCGCCCGGCTAGGCGCCCGGCCGTGGCAGGTCGAGTTCCTCGCCCCGCTCATCGCCGAGACGCTCGGCTGACACCTCCGCTGACAACGCGGCGTCGAGCACCCGCATGGCGATCTTCGCCGGCGTGAGCCCGATCTCCTCCAGCACCTCGTCTCGTGAGCCGTGCGCGAGGAAACGCTGCGGGATGCCGACGTTCAGCACGGTGGTGACCGCCCCGGCCTCTCCCAGCCGCGAGCGGAGACGCTGCCCGACGCCGCCCTCCACGAGCCCGTCCTCCAGCGTCACAACGATCGCGTGGGCCGCACAGAGGTCGACCAGCGAGCCCGACACCGGCAGCGCCCAGAGGGGATCGACGACGGCCGCGGCCACGCCCTGCGCGTCGAGCCGCTCCGCTACCGCCAGGGCGAGGCCCGCGAACTGGCCGTAGCCGACGAGCAGCACCCGAGCCGACTCCTCGTGCCGCAGCACGTCGACGCGTCCGCTCCCCTCGCCGTGGTGGCTGACGGCCGGAAGCTCGTCGGGCAGCCGCTCCTTCGAGTAGCGCACCACCGTGACGGCGTCGTCGACCTCGACGGCACGATCGAGTGCCGCGACGAGCCTGGCCTGGTCGCGAGGCGCCGCGAGCTGAAGCCCGGGCACGGATGCAAGGAGCGCCATGTCCCACATGCCGTTGTGACTGGGGCCATCGCTGCCGGTGATTCCCGCGCGATCCAGCGCGATGGTCATGCCTACTTTGTGAAGGGCGGCGTCCATCAGCACCTGGTCGAACGCGCGGTTGACGAACGTGGCGTACAGCGCGACGACGGGGTGCAGGCCGGCCCGGGCGAGGCCCGCGGCGGACACGATGGCGTGCTGCTCGGCGATCCCGACGTCGAAGATGCGGTCGGGGAACGCCGCGGCGAACCGCCCGAGCCCCACCGGATACAGCATCGCGGCGGTGATGGCGACGACATCCTGGCGCCGCTGCCCGAGCTGCACCATCGCTTCGGCGAAGGCGTCAGTCCAGGTGGCCTGCACCGACGCCGACAGCGGCTCGCCGGTGAGCTCGTTGATGGGGACGACGGCGTGGAAGCGGTCCTCCTCGTTCTGTTCGGCGGCGTGGAATCCGTGCCCCTTGCGCGTGACACAATGCACGATCACCGGGCCGCCGAACTGACGGGCCTGCTCGAGATGGTTGGTGAGCGCGGTGAGGTCGTGGCCGTCGATGGGTCCTGTGTACTTGATGCCGAGGTCCGAGAACATCGATTGCGGGGCCAGCACGTCCTTCACGCCCGTCTTGAAGCCGTGCATCAGGTCATACATCGGGCGGCCGATGATCGGAAGCCGGTTCACGGTCCGCTTGATCAGCGAGAGCGTCTTCTCGTAGCGCGCGTCGGTGCGCAGCCCTGCGAGGTGGTTGGCGAGGCCGCCAACGGTGGGCGTGTAGGAGCGGCCGTTGTCGTTGACGATGATGACGAGGCGGAGCCGCGGGTTGTCCGCGATGTTGTTCAGCGCCTCCCAGGCCATGCCGCCGGTCAGCGCGCCGTCGCCCACGACCGCGACGACGGTGCGGTCCTCACCCCTGAGCCGAAACCCCTTTGCCATGCCCTCGGCCCACGCGAGCGCCGTCGACGCGTGCGAGTTGGCGACCCAGTCGTGCTCCGACTCGGCCGGCTCCGGATAGCCGGAGAGGCCGCCGCGCTGCCGCAGGCGGTCGAAGCCCTCCGCACGTCCGGTGAGGATCTTGTGGACGTAGCTCTGATGTCCCGTGTCGAAGACGATGGGATCCTTAGGCGAGTCGAATACCCGGTGAATGGCCATGGTGAGTTCGACGACGCCCAAGTTGGGCCCGAGGTGGCCGCCCGTGCGGCTGACCTTGGTGATCAAGAAGGAGCGGATCTCGTCCGCTAACTGCTCCAGCTGCCGCTTGGACAATGCACGCAGGTCCCGCGGGCTCCTGATCGATTCCAACAACGGCATGCGGAGCATCCTACGCCGGTTTGCGAAACCCTGTCCCCTAACGCAGCCCCGTAGGGACACAAAAACGGTGGCCCGGACGCCATGCCCGGGCCACCGTTTCCGCAGGTCAGGCCTTCGCGAGGTTTCGCAGCACGTACTGCATGATGCCGCCGTTGACGTAGTAGCCGCGCTCTCCGGGCGTGTCGATGCGGACGACCGCGTCGAACGTCGTGACGGTGCCGTCGGGGGCGACAGCGGTCACCTTCATCGTCTTCGGGGTGACGCCGTCGTTCAGCGCCGTGATGCCCTCGACCGAGAAGGTCTCCTCGCCGGTCAGGCCCAGCGATTCGGCGGTCTCGCCGTCGGGGAACTGCAGCGGGAGGACGCCCATGCCGATGAGGTTCGAGCGGTGGATGCGCTCGTAGCTCTCGGCGATGACGACCTTCACGCCCAGCAGCGCGGTGCCCTTCGCCGCCCAGTCGCGCGACGAGCCGGAGCCGTACTCCTTGCCGGAGAGCACGACGAGCGGGATGCCCTGATCCTGGTAGTTGACCGACGCGTCGTACACCGTCGTGACGGGGCCGCCCTCGACGGTGAAGTCGCGGGTGAAGCCGCCCTCGGTACCCGGGGCGATCTGGTTGCGCAGCCGGATGTTGGCGAACGTGCCCCGGATCATGACCTCGTGGTTGCCGCGGCGCGAGCCGTAGGAGTTGAAGTCGCGGCGCTCGATGCCGTGGCTTGACAGGTAGATGCCCGCCGGGGAGTCTGCCTTGATGTTGCCCGCGGGCGAGATGTGGTCGGTGGTGACCGAGTCGCCCAGCTTCAGCAGCACGCGCGCGCCGGAGACGTCCTCGACGGGGGCGGGCTCGGCCGGCATGCCGTCGAAGTACGGGCCCTTCCGGACATAGGTGGAGGCGTCGTCCCATTCGAAGGTGTTGCCCTCGGGGGTGGGGAGCGAACGCCAGCGCTCGTCGCCGGTGAACACGTCTGCGTAGCGGGTGGCGAACATCTCGGACGAGATCGACGAGCCGACGACCTCCTCGATCTCGGCCTGGGTCGGCCAGATGTCCTTGAGGTAGACCTGCTCGCCCGCGTCGTTCGTGGCGATCGGGTCGTTCAGGATGTCGATGTCCATGGTGCCGGCGAGCGCATAGGCGATCACCAGCATGGGCGATGCGAGGTAGTTCATCTTGACGTCCGGGCTGATCCGGCCCTCGAAGTTGCGGTTGCCGGAGAGCACGGCGGTGACGGCCATGTCCTCCTCGTTGACGGCGGCGGAGATCTCGGGGATCAGCGGGCCGGTGTTGCCGATGCAGGTGACGCAGCCGTAGCCGACGAGGTTGAAGCCGATCTTGTCGAGGTACTCGGTGAGCCCGGCCTTCTCGTAGTAGTCGGTGACGACCTGCGAGCCCGGGGCCAGCGACGTCTTCACCCACGGCTTGCGGGTCAGCCCGCGCTCTACGGCCTTCTTCGCGACCAGCGCGGCGCCGATCATGACGCTCGGGTTCGAGGTATTGGTGCACGACGTGATGGAGGCGACGGTGACCGCGCCGTTGGCGAGGTCGAACGATGCGCCGTCGGCCAGGGTGATCGGGACGACCTTCCCGGGCGTCGCGGTATAGGCGGGGACGTTGGCCTCGAAGTTCTCCTTGGCCTCGCTCAGCTTGATCCTGTCCTGCGGGCGCTTCGGGCCGGCGATCGACGGGACGACGGTGGAGAGGTCGAGTTCGATGTACTCGGAGTAGACCGGCTCGTGCTCGTCGTCGTGCCAGAGGCCCTGCGCCTTCGCGTACGCCTCGACGAGCGCGATCTGGTGCTCGTCGCGGCCCGTCAGGCGCATGTAGTCGGTGGTCTTGTCGTCGATGGGGAAGATCGCGATGGTCGAGCCGTACTCGGGGCTCATGTTGCCGATCGTGGCGCGGTTGGCCAGCGGCACCTGCGAGACGCCCTCGCCGTAGAACTCGACGAACTTGCCGACGACCTTGTGCTGGCGCAGCATCTCGGTGATGGTGAGCACCAGGTCGGTGGCGGTGGTGCCCTCGCTCAGCTTGCCCTTGAGCTTGAAGCCGACGACGCGGGGAACGAGCATGGAGACGGGCTGGCCGAGCATGGCTGCCTCGGCCTCGATGCCGCCGACGCCCCAGCCGACGACGCCCAGGCCGTTGACCATGGTGGTGTGCGAGTCGGTGCCGACGCAGGTGTCGGGGTAGGCCTGCAGAACGCCGTCGACCGTGCGCGGGAAGATCACGCGGGCCAGGTGCTCGATGTTGACCTGGTGCACGATGCCGGTGCCCGGGGGGACGACCTTGAAGTTGTCGAACGCGGTCTGGCCCCAGCGGAGGAACTGGTAGCGCTCGCGGTTGCGCTGGTACTCGATGTCGGTGTTCTGCTCGAACGCCGAAGCGATGCCGAAGACCTCGGCGATGACGGAGTGGTCGATGACCATCTCTGCCGGCGACAGCGGGTTGACCTTGTCCGGGTCGCCGCCCAGGGCGACGACGGCCTCGCGCATGGTGGCGAGGTCGACGACGCAGGGCACGCCGGTGAAGTCCTGCATGATCACGCGGGCGGGCGTGAACTGGATCTCGTGGTCCGGCTCCGCCGTCGGGTCCCAGTTGCCGAGGAACTCGATGTCGGCGCGGGTGATGTTCGCGCCGTCCTCGGTGCGGAGGAGGTTCTCCAGGAGGACCTTGAGGCTGAACGGCAACTTCTCGTGGCCCGGTACGGCGTCCAGCCGGAAGATCTCGTACTCGGTGCCCTGGACGTCGAGGGTCGACTTCGATCCGAAACTGTTGACGCTCATTCTTCTCCTCATTGCTTGCTGCCCGCTAGATATCTTGATGTCAAGATATCATGTTCCGGGCGCATCTGAACGCCACTCATCCTACGACGACAGCGCTCCCCGTGGGTCAGTTGATGTGGGAAGCACGCAGGATGGCCACGCATTCGACGTGGTGCGTCATGGGGAACAGGTCGAAGGCCCTGATCGATGTCGGCGCGTATCCCTGCGTCGCGAAGTAGGCCAGGTCGCGGGCGAGCGCCGCGGGGTCGCACGCGACGTAGGCGATGGCGCGCGGCGACATGGCCGCGACAGCCTTCACGGCCTTCTCCCCCGCGCCCTTGCGCGGCGGGTCGAGCACGACGACGTCCGCGGCGGGGGGCAGCGCGGAGAGGTTCTTGGAGAGGTCGGCGGCGACGAATCGTGCGTCGGGGACATTCAGGCGTGCCTGGCGGACCGCGTCCCCCCCGAACTCGGCGCCGAAGACCGAACACCCGGAGTCGATGAGGGCGCCGGCGAACAGCCCGACGCCGCAGTACAGGTCCACAGCTCGCTCCCCCGGGCGCGGCTCCAGGCCGTCGAGCATGGCGCGGGTGAGGGTCTCCGCGGCCCGCTCGTGGACCTGCCAGAAACCCTGGGCGGCCACGTCGAATCGGCGGCCGAGCACCGTCTGTCGCACGGGATCGGGCCCGAACCTTCCCCTCCCGCCGATTGCGCTCGTGCCGTCGTCCCCGATGGCGACGACGACCTCGCCGCCCGGCGTCGCGCAGGTGGCAACAGCCGCGGCGTCGTGCGGCGCCGCGATCAAGCAGCCCTCCGGTGGGAGCGGAACGACCTCGTGCGAGCGGCGTGCCCGGAACCCCAGGCGACCCCCCTCGTCGACCGCGTACCGCAGCCGCGTCCGCCACTCGGTCAGCCCGCCGTCGACGGCCTCGACGACGCCGTCCCAATCGATGCCCGCGAGCCTCAGCAACTGCTCGGCGACGACGGCTCGTTTCAGCTCGAGCTGCGTCGGCGGGTCGGCGTGCTGCCAGTCGCATCCGCCGCACCGGTCGGCGATGGCGCAGGGCGGATCGACGCGGCCCGGCGCCGCGTCGAGGACCTCGACGACGCGAGCCCGGTCGAACCGCGACCCTCGTTCAGTCACCTCGACACGCACCCGCTCCCCCGGCAACCCGCCGGTGACGAACAGCACCTTGCCTTCGGCACGCCCGACGACGAATCCTCCGTGGGCCACCCGCTCAAGCGTCATTTCGACACGGTCCGGCGCTTCGCGCGGGGACCTGCTCAATGAACCGAGAGTCACCGGCGGACCTTGTTCGCCACGGCTTTCCGCGTGCGCTGGTCGCGCTTGCCCGAGCTGCGCAGCTGGTAAGGAACCGAGGTGACCATCACGCCGGGCATGAAGTGCAGGCGGGTGCGGATCAGCAGCGCCGTCTGGTTGTGCAGCAGCTGCTCCCACCAGTGCCCGACGACGTACTCGGGGATGTAGACGCTGACGACGTCGCGCGGGTTCTCGGTGCGCAGCTCGCTGACGAACTTGATGAAGGGGCCTGTGATCTCCCGGTACGGCGCCGCGATCACCTTCAGCGGCAGGCCGAAGTCCTCCGCCTCCCACTCGTCGAGGATCTGCTCGACCTGCTCGTCGTCGATGGCGACGGCGACCGCGGTGATGATCGTCGGGCGTGTCGCCTGCGCGAATGCGATGGCCTTGGCCGTCGGAAGGTTTACGCGCTGCACCAGGATCACGGCGCGGACCCGGCTGGGCAGCGCGCGATCGGAGTCGTTGGTCAGCGCGACCTCGCGCTCCACCGCCGCGTAGTGGTTCGAGATCGCGAGCATCATCGCGAACATCACACCCATGGCGACCAGCGCGAGGTAGGCGCCGTGGGTGAACTTCGACACAAGCACGACGAGCAGGACGACGCCGGTCAGTGACGAGCCGATGAGGTTGATCACGCGCGAGCGCTGCATGCGGTTCCTGGCGGCGGGCTCGGTTTCCGTCTTCAGCGCGGTCGTCCAGTGCCGCACCATGCCCATCTGGCCGAGCGTGAACGAGATGAAGACGCCGACGACGTACAGCTGGATCAGCGCCGTGACGGAGGCGTTGAAGATCAGCACCAGCGCGATCGCCGTCACCGACAGCATCAAGATGCCGTTGGAGAACGCGAGCCGGTCGCCGCGCGTATGGAGCTGGCGGGGCAGGTAGCCGTCCTTTGCGAGGATGGACGCCAGCGACGGGAAGCCGTTGAACGCGGTGTTGGCGGCGAGGAACAGGATGAGCATCGTGGCGGTGACCACCACGTAGAAGCCCAGCGAGAACCAGTCCGAGAACACGACCCTCGCCAACTGGCCGACGACGGTGGTGGCGGCCGAGTGGATGGTGTTGCCATCGGCGTCGATGTAGTGCGTGCCGGTGAGCTCGTCGATCAGCCGCACCTGGGTGAGGTTGGTCAGCGTGAGGATGCCGATCAGCATCGTGATGGCGATGACCCCCAGGAGTGCGAGGACGCGGGAGGCGTTGCGGCTCTTCGGGGGCCGGAACGCGGGCACGCCGTTGCTGATGGCCTCGACGCCAGTGAGGGCCGCGCAGCCAGAGGAGAATGCGCGGGCCAGGATCGCGACGAGCGCCCATCCTGCGATGTCCTCCGCGCCGTCGGGCCGCACGACGGTGAGCGAGGCGGTCTCGCTCAGCAGTTCTTGGTTGAGCACCAGGATCCGGAAGAGGCCGATGACGATCATCGCCAGCATGGAGAACATGAACACGTAGGTGGGGACGGCGAACAGGCCGCCGGATTCGCGGACGCCGCGCAGGTTCACGATGGTCAGCACCGCGATCACGCCAACGGCCGCCCATGCCTCGTGGCCTTCGAGGACGGGAAGCATGGCCTTGGCGTTGAACACGCCCGCGGACACGGAGACGGCCACCGTCAGCACGTAGTCGACGAGCAGGGCGGAGCCGACGGTCAGTCCGGCGTAGCGGCCGAGGTTGACCTTCGCCACCTCGTAATCGCCGCCTCCGCCGGGGTAGGCGTACACCGTCTGCCGGTACGACATGACGACGACGGCGACGACGACCGCAACGGCCACGCCGATCTCCCAGGAGAACAGGAAGCCCGCCATTCCCGCGAGCGAGAGGGTGATTAGGATCTCGTCCGGCGCGTACGCGACCGAACTCAGCGCGTCGGAGGCGAAGACCGGCAGCGCGATGCGCTTCGGCAGCAGAGTCTCGCCCAGTTGTGTGTTGGCCAGCCTGCGTCCGACGAGCAGCCGCTTCAGGCCCGAGTACACGTTCACGGGGCCACGGTAGACCAGTGCTATGTTCGCCTCAACCACCAAGGAGGACCGGGGTGCACATCGTCATCATGGGATGCGGGCGCGTGGGTGCCATGCTCGCGACGGGGCTCGAGAAGCGGGGCCACAGCGTCGCCGTCATCGACTCGAACGCGGAGGCGTTCCGGCGCCTCGGTGAGGGCTTCAAGGGCGTCACCGTCGAGGGGGTCGGATTCGACCGTGAGGTCCTCGAAGCGGCGGGCATCCGGAAGGCTGGCGGGTTCGCGGCGGTCAGCTCGGGCGACAACTCCAACATCCTCGCTGCGCGCGTGGTGCGCGAGATCTACAAGGTCGAGAACGTCGTCGCCCGCATCTATGACCAGGGCCGCGCGGCCGTCTATGAGCGCCTCGGCATTCCTACCGTGGCCACGGTGAAGTGGACCGTGCTCGAGGTGTTGCGGCGGCTGCTGCCGGAGGGCAGCATGCCCGTGTGGCGCGACTCGACGGGCGACGCGCGCCTGCTCCAGATTCACGTGCATAGTGGGTGGGTCGGCCGAAAGATCGGGGAGCTGTCGCGCGCCGCGGACTCCCCCATCCCGTTCGTCCTGCGCGTCGGCCGGGGCATCGTCCCGGACCGCGACACCATCTACCAGGACGGCGACCTGATCTACGTCGCGTGCACGACCGAGCGCACCGACGAGCTCGAGACGCTGTTCGCTTACCCGCCCACCAGGGCCTGACCGAGAGGCACACGATGCGCGTCGCCATCGCCGGTGCAGGAAACGTCGGGCGCTCGATCGCCCGGGAGCTGATCGCTAATGGCCACTGGGTGCTGCTGATCGACCGGGATCCGCGCGCGAGCAAGGGCGACTCTGTCCCTGGAGCCGAGTGGATCCTCGCCGACGCGTGTGAGCTGCAGTCGCTCGAGGCGGCTGATCTGGACAGCTACGACGTCGCGATCGCCGCCACTGGCGATGACAAGGTCAATCTCGTCTTCTCGCTGCTCGCCAAGACGGAGTTCGGCGTGCCGCGCACCGTCGGCAGGGTGAATCATCCGGGCAACGAGTGGATGTTCGACGCGCAGTGGGGCGTCGACGTGTCGGTGTCGACGCCGCGCATGCTGTCAGCGCTGGTCGAGGAGGCGGTGTCGACCGGTGACCTCGTCCGATTGATGACGTTCAAGAAGTCGACGACGACGCTGTCGGAGTTCACGCTTCCCGACGACTCCCGCCTCGCCGGCGTCCGCGTCCGCGACATCGCCTTCCCAGGCGACGCCGTCCTGGTCGCCATCCTCCGCGACGGACTCCCCCTCACCCCGGAGCGTGACCGGGCTTTCGAGGGCGGCGACGAGCTGCTGTTCATCGTCACCCACGATTCCGCCGACGAGCTATCCGAGATGCTCGCCGACGAGCCCGACGACGAGGACAGCTAACCGAATCGCCTCTGTTACTGATCCTGCACATACGCTAATGTGAAGGATCAGTGACAGGAGATGATCATGGCCACCATTGCCGCAACAGCAGCCGACGTGGGCACGGCCGTGCGGGAGGCCCGGCTCCGCGCCGGGCTGACGCAGGAGGAGGCGGCGCGTCGCGCGGCTGTCTCGCGGCGATGGTTCATCGATCTCGAGCGCGGGCATAGCAATGCCCAGTTGGACAAGGTGCTTCACACGCTCAGGGCGCTGGGGCTCGGCATAGAGATCGTCCCCTTCGCTCTTCCTACGAGGAACAGCCTGGATGACCTCGTCGAGTCGGAGTACCTATGAGCGATCTTGCGGTCTTCCTGTCTGGGCGTCGTGTCGGCACGCTGTCGCAGGCCGCCGGGGTGCGATTCGCCTACGCCGACGAGTACCTCGCTCTGCCTGCGCCCACGCCGGTGTCGCTGTCTATGCCGCTTCGCGAGGCCCCGTATGGCAATCGAGTTGCACGTGCATGGATCGAGGGTCTCCTTCCCGGTGACCCGCGCGTGCGAGCGAGAATCGCCGCGCGGGGTGACGTGAATCCGGCGAACCCGGTCGCGGTCCTGTCTGTCGTCGGGCTTGACTGTGCGGGCGCCGTGCAAGTCTGCCCGCTCGACCAGACAGACCAGATTGCGCGCGAGGAGACCCTCCTCCCTGTGGATGAGACGTGGATCGCCGCCCGCCTCGCACGGCTTCGCCGCGACGTCGCGGCGTGGCAGATTGCGGATGAACGATGGAGCATCGGAGGCGGACAATCAAAGTTCACCCTGACCAGGACAGATGACGGCCGCTGGTGCGACCCACGCGGCGCTGCCGCCTCCACGCACATCATCAAGCCAGGCGTGCAGCACGCGAAGCACCAGGCGCTCAACGAGCACGTCTCCCTCACCGCCCTGCGCCGAGTCGGCGTGCCCACTGCGCACACGGAATATGTGGAGTTCGACGGCGAGCCAGCAATCGTCGTTGAGCGGTTCGACCGTACGAGGCAAGAAGGGACGGTCACCCGACGCCATGCTGAGGATCTGTGTCAGGCGCTCGGGAACCAGACCACCTACGAACGAGATGGCGGTCCGACCGCACGGCAGATCCTCGGCCTCCTCGGCGGCCGAGCTGGCGAACGCAGCGCACGTCGCTTCGTCGAGGCGCTCATCACCACCTACCTCTTGGGCTCACCCGATGGACACGCCCGGAACTACTCCGTGCTTCTAGACGGCGACCAAGCTGCCCTCGCTCCTCTCTACGACGTCGCAAGTTCCTTGCCTTACGAGATCGCGGATCACGGCGTCATGACTCTTCGCACCATCGCGATTGCGATCGGCGGTGAACACACCTTCGGCCTCGTTGGTCGAGCCCAATGGCAACGGTTCTTCACGGGCAACTCGGTCGATCCAGACTGGGGGTTCGACACGATCCGCACTTACGCGCGGGCGCTACCCGATGCGCTCAACGACACCTTCGCCGCTCTGGACGACCTCCCCGCAGCCGACGAGCTCGGGCCCCGCTACCTGGACGCTGTAGCCGATTCCTGTGCCTACGCGCTGAAATCAGTCCGATAGCCGAACCAGCACGCCGACCTACCCCGGCCACCCAGTGACCGCCGTAATCTCACGCCACCGCCAAAATACACTCAGCCCCATGGTCACGACAAAGCGTGAACAACTTCCGCAGGAACCGGGATTACGTCCATCGACTGCGCTCCTACAAGTCGCCGAAGGGTTGCGGCTCGGCTCTGTTCGTTGCACCGGCCACGTCTAAGCTCAGGAAGCGGATACCAGGCCATTCCTCCGTGGCGACTCACTACCAACACCGGCACCCAGTTCACGTCTTCGGGGACCAGCGAGTCGTCAGCGGAAGCCCACCCCGCGGCAACAATGCGGTCAAATCGAACCGAACCTCTTCGTGAGACCAGTCGTGCGGGGACTGTACTTTCACCGGTGTAACTCCGATCAAGGAGGAACACGATGAGCAAGCAGGTTGAGACGGTCCCGGTGTCCGTGGTGGAGGAGGTCGAGCCGAGCGTGGCGGCGACAGGGCCGGTGGTGCCGGTGGTGGATCGGGGGCTGGTGGCGCAGCTTGTGGGTGAGGCGCAACGCCAGGGCTTCCCGGTCGATGGTGAGGGTGGCCTGCTGGCCGAGCTGACCCGTTTGGTGTTGGAGTCCGCGCTGGAGGGCGAGATCACCGACCACCTCGGCTACGACAAGCACACCAAGGGCGCCTCGGCGGACGGGAACGCCCGCAACGGCACCCGGGCCAAGACGGTGCTCACCAAGGCCGGCCCGGTCACGATTGATGTCCCCAGGGACCGTGCCGGCACGTTCGAGCCCAGGATCGTGGCGAAGCGGCAACGCAGGCTGGGGT
Organism: Tessaracoccus sp.; assembly: GCF_016714275.1. Lineage (GTDB taxonomy): Bacteria > Actinomycetota > Actinomycetes > Propionibacteriales > Propionibacteriaceae > Arachnia. The sequence goes on from NZ_JADJNP010000001.1 coordinate 966,360, forward strand.
CGATCGAGGACATCGTGTTGTCGCTATCGGCCCGCGGGATGACCCACGGCGACATCAGTGCGCACCTGGCCGACACCTACGGCAGCGAGGTGTCAAAGACGACGATCTCGACGATCACCGACAAGGTCCTCGACGGGATGGCCGAGTGGCAGAACCGGCCGTTGGACCCGGTCTATCCGGTGGTGTTCATCGACGCGATCCATGTGAAGGTCCGCGACGGCCAAGTCGCGAACCGGCCCATCTACATCGCGCTCGCGGTCACTACCGAAGGCAACCGGGACATCCTCGGTTTATGGGCCGGTGACGGCGGTGAGGGCGCGAAGTACTGGCTCCAAGTGCTCACCGAGATCAAGAACCGGGGCGTCGAAGACGTCCTGATGGTCGTGTGTGACGGGCTACGTGGCTTGCCTGACAGCGTGAACACCGTGTGGGCCGACACGATCGTGCAGACCTGCATCGTCCACTTGATGCGGAACAGCTTCAAGTACTCCGCTCGCCAGCACTGGGACGCCATCTCGCGTGGTTTGAAGCCCGTCTACCAGGCCGCGACCGTCGCTGAGGCCGAGGAACGGTTCCTCGAGTTCGCCGAGGCCTGGGGCGACAAGTACCCGGCGATCATCCGGCTGTGGGAGAACGCGTGGGCCGAGTTCGTGCCGTTCCTCGGGTTCGACCGGGAGATCCGCCGGATCGTGTGCACGACCAACGCGATCGAAAGCGTGAACGCGAGGATCCGCAAGGCCGTCAAGGCCCGTGGGCACTTCCCGAACGAGCAGGCAGCGCTCAAGTGCGTCTACCTCGCCGTGATGGCCCTCGATCCCACCGGCAAGGGCACAGCCCGCTGGACCCAACGCTGGAAGCAAGCACTGAACGCATTCGACATCCGATTCGACGGCCGCCTCAGCAGCCCGAGAGCAGCATGACAACACAACCCAGTTACACCGGTAAGTTGACAGACCCGCTCGTCCACGCCGGTGCCCACGCTCACCTCATACGGCATGGCGATCGGGTGAATCTCACCGTCAGCGCCCTTCACCAGCGTGGTGTCGATGTCGCGCCACCCGTCTTCGGCGGAGTCATCGACGAAGCGGACCGGCGCGAACGCCGTCTCCTCGGACACCGCGCCATCAGGGCCGACCCACATCTGGGTCGTGTCCGTGCGCTCCGACAACACCTCGACCGGAACCCCTTGCGCCCGGGCCGTCACCACCGCTGAGGTCCAATCCGGACGCACCAACTCCGACGACTCTTCAACGGGATCGCTCGGCTCGGCCCATGCCGGCTCCGCAACCCCCATCCCCACGATCAACGCAACTGAGCACAACACCCACAGCACACGACGTAACAGAGTCATCTTCGCCTCCAAGAAGGGCGCGGGGGGACGGAGCGGCCGGTCGGGCGCAGACTATAGGGATTCTCGACGGAGTGATTCGCAGGGACCTTTAGTACCCGAGGGCAGGCCGACGGAGCGTAGCGGAAGTACGACTTCTGGAGTCTTCGTCAGTCTGAGACCACTATCGAGGGCAACCGGGAAGCCATGGCATCACGTCACAGATTCCTTCGGGCGAGTCCGCCGCCGCGACGGCGGGGCTCGTGACGGTGCCCAGTGACAGACCGAGGGCGAGGACGGAGGCAAACAGAATTCGAATCTTCATCCCTCACGCTTATCACGAAGGCCGCCGAGTATAGCCCGAGGGACCTTTAGTTCCCTCGCTGGCCGGCAGTCGCGCCTCGGGCTCATGCCGTACGATCATCGTCTATGAGCAGCCGCGTGAACACCATCGCATGGGCGGCGTTGTTCGTAGTTGGCCTGAGTTTCAGCGCCTTCACGCTGATCGGCTACTTCTCCGGACACTCGTCCCTTACGGTCCTCGCGTGGGACGCATTTACGCTGGCGCCGTTGCTGCTGATGCTGCGGTGGCCGAGGCTCGGCATGGCGGCGATGATCCTGATGTCGATCTGCGGCCTCGCGACCGGCCTGAACCAGCTCGGCACCTCGCACTACATCGAGGCCTGTGCGGTCGCGCTGGCCGTGGGGCTGGGACACCTCCGCGTCGCTGTGGTAGGCACCGCGGTACTGGGTCTGACGCTGGCATCGGACATCTACCTGCGGTCAGGCGAGGCCCGGGCGCTGGTCGTCGCGATCGCCGGGAGTGCCGTCATCTACCTCGTCGTATGGGCCATCGGCCTGGGCATCCGGCGGGTCGCTCTAGCCGAGGCCGCCCGTGTCGAGGCTCTGCATCGGGAACAGCGGCTCGCGATCGCTGCCGATCTCCACGACGGCGTGGCGAGGGAACTGGCCGCCCTCACCCTCGCAGGGGATGCGATGGCTTCGGAACCGACCCCGGATACCGTGGCGGAGCTCGTCGAAGGACTGCGGCAGGCAAACGCCTCGCTACGCGCCGTCACAACGGTCTTGCGCGGCACCGGAGCGTTGGGCCTAAAGGCGCTCAGCGCGGAGGAGGCGCTCGCGAAAGGCATTAAGGAGGTGAGGTCGCGCCACGGTGTGGTCGAGGTGTCCGCCGAGACGATCGCCGCCTGTGCGCAGCTGCCCCCGGCCGTGGACATCGCGGCCGGACGGATCCTTGCCGAAGCGCTCCACAACGCGAGCAAGTACGCGGACCTCACCTTCCCCTGCGTCGTCGTGGCAGAACGCTCGGCCACCACCCTCGACCTCATCGTCTCCAACACGATCCACCAACGCGCACGCGCCACGCAAGGCGGCATGGGTCTGATGACCATGAAGATGCACGCCGACGCCGTCGGCGGCGCGATCGACTCGCGTGAGCAGTCCGGTATCTGGGTGTGTTCGGTCTCGCTCCCCCTGCGCGACTCCGGGACCGGGTCATGATCAGGGCGGGGGTCTGCGAGGACGATCCCCGCGCACTTGCGGCCCTCTGCTCCATCATCGAAAGGAACGAGCCTTCCGACAGGACACGGCTGAAGGTGACAGCCGCTGTGTCCTCGGGAGAGCAAGCGGCGGAGCGCTATCACGCCGCGCACATCTGGCTCATGGACGTGCAACTGCCGGGCATCTCCGGCGTCGAGGCATGCGCGCGCATTCTCAGGAAGCCCGACCCGCCCTACGTCTTGATGATCACCGCGCTCCCGGACCCGAGGATCACGGAGGCCCTCGAAGCCGGGGCGGTCGGATTCCTCTTCAAAGACGAACCCGCCGACGTTCTGAAGACCGCGCTTCGCGCCGGAAGCCGCGGACTCACAGTGTTGAGCACCACCGCTGTGCGCTATCTCGGGTCGACACCGCCGATCGAGCAGGCGCTGCCGGGCGAATACGAGGAGATCGTCCAGGACGACAAGGATACGAAGCTTGCCGCCCTGGTCCTGGAAGGCCGCACCGTCGATGACATGGCACGAACGCTCGGGTTCAGCCTCTCAGGCACCAAGAAGCGGCTGGCCAGGATGCGGGAGAGAGCGGGCGTGACGTCGACCCCGATGCTCATATCAAAGCTCCACTCCGCGCGCGCCGCGGACGAGCGGGACCCGAGCTACAGCAGCTCGTAGTCCGGGTTGTAGATGACGGGTCCGCCGTCGGCGGTGGCCAAGCGGCCGGACACTCGCAGGGCGTGGCCAGGGAGCAGGCAGCCGATGCGCGTGCGCCCCATCCAGATCAGCCGGACGGTGCCGCTGCCGTCGTTGAGTTCCGCCTCCAGCCAGCCGTTCGCCGCGTCCGACGTCACGGAGACGACGGTGCCGCGGAGCGTGACGCGCGACCGCGGCGCGCACGACGCCAATGTCTGGGCTCCGGCGTCCGTCGCCTGCTCGCGTAGCTCCCGGGCCTCCAGTTCCTCCTGCGGAACGAAGAACCCCTTCAGCCGCCCCCCGAACGACGACTCGGGCATGAGGCCCCTACGCCTCGGCCTCGGGGACGCTCATGGGAAGCGCGCTGCCCGGCACCGCGGGCGCGGTGCCGCGGCGGACTACCAGGTTGCTGAAGAACTCGAACAGGGCGAGCTGCGCCTCTTTGTTGTCGGGCTCGAAGGTGGCCCTGCCCAGCACGACTCCGCGCAGCAACCAGCCAGGGCCGGAAACGAGCCAGGTGCGCGACACGTGCATGCCCTGCTTGCCCTCCGCGTCGGTCACCGGCACGGCGCGCCGCAGCTCGGCGCCGAAAGGGCCCTCCGCCAGTTGGATGCGGCCCTTCTGCGCCTGGGTCTGGCGGATGACGTCGGCGCGGATCTCCGCAGCCATGGACGACTTCGCCGGCGCCGCGAACACGGCCACCTCCAGCGCGGACTCGCCGTCGCCGACCATCAGCGCCTGGACGGCGTTGGTCTCGCGGTTGACCTGCAACTGAAGCTGCATCCCGGGGAACGGTGTGGCGACCAGCGCACCGAAGTCGAGCCGCGTCACCTCGTCCTCGTCGGCGTCGAGGTCGACCTCCGAGATGTCGAAGGGGCCCTCCTCGCGATCGAAGGCGGCGTCCCACTCGGCGGCCTGGCGCTCCGCCTCGCTCAGCGGGTCGTTGTCGGCAGGCTCCTCGGCAGGCGTCGGCGTCTCCTCGACGACCTCTTCCTGCGGTGCCTCCTCGGCCTTACGCTTGCGTCCGAAAATCACTGGGGTCCCTCATCCTCATCGCGGCGGGCGAATCCGCCGGTAGAACCATAGCCACCCGCACCCCGAGCTGTGTCATCGAGGGCGTCGACGAGCTCAAACTCGGCGGTCACGAAAGGCGTGATCAGGAGCTGGGCGATCCGGTCCCCGACCGCCAACGTGATCGGGACGCCGGGATCCAGGTTGATCAGGCACACCTTGATCTCACCCCGATAGCCGGAGTCGATCACGCCGGGCGCGTTGACGATGCTGAGCCCGGTGCGCGCGGCGAGTCCCGAGCGCGGGGTGACGAGGCCGACGTGTCCCTCCGGGATGGCGACGCGGACCCCGGTGCCGACGAGCTTCCGCTCCCCCGGCTCCAGAGAGACGTCCTCGGCGGCGACCAGGTCGGCGCCGGCGTCGCCCGGGCGGGCGTAGTGCGGCAGGTGGCCGTCGTCGGCGACGGTGGGGAGTCTCATGCGGACCGGACCTCCTCGAGTGCCGCAGCCAGCTCCTGGGGGCGCCGCGTGCTGATCAGCCAGTAGGGGTGAGGATCGGCGGGGTCGTGCAGGTCGACGCGCACCACCGACGTGAGGAACGGACGCGTGAACAGGAACGCGTGGGGGTCGGCGCCAGGGCCGAGCGCCTGCCGGGCGGCCTCGCCCTCGTAGGCGGTCGCCGCGCCGAGATACTCAGGCGTGACGTTGTTCCTGCCGACCCGCAGCCCTGTGTCGTCGACGACAACCGAGGCGCTACCGTAGCTCGCCAGCAGCGCCACCGCGCCGCCCGCGGCGAGCACACACGTCGCGATCCCGACGGCGGGCGGAACGTATGCGAGGACAGCGATGGCGACGCCACCGACGAACAGCAGACCGACAAGCCACCACCACCACGGCAGATGCAGTCGTTCGGAAAAGGTCACGTGCCCACCCTATCGGCGTGGGCATAATGGGGGTTCACCGGAGGAAGGACCAGACCGATATGGCGATGACAGAGAAGCTCATGTGGAAGGTCTACGCCGGCCTCCTCGGGGCGGCGACGACGATCGTGGCGCAGAAGCTTGTCACGCAGGCGTGGATCGCCTCGACGGGCAACAACCCGCCGGACCCGAACGACCCCGAAACCCCGCTCACCCAGGCCCTCATCTGGGCAGTCGCGAGCGGCCTCGGCGTCGGCATCTCGCAGCTCGCCATGAACCGCTTCATGTCGCGGCGCTGGAAGGCGAACTTCGATCACGCCTCGCCGGGCCGGCTGCGTAACAAGCTGGATATTTGAGTCTCGACGCGCCGAGTGCGTGACTACACGCAGTCGACGCAGTACTTGAGATCGCCCTTCGTCTCGGCCAGCTGGGACATGGACTTCACAAGGAAGCATGAGGCGCACGTGAACTCGTTGGCCTGACGGGGCAGCACCCGGACAGTGAGTTCTTCGTGCGAGAGGTCGGCGCCGGGCAGCTCGAACGACTCGGCCGCCTCGACCTCGTCCTCGTCAACCTTGCCCGAATTCTTGTCGTTGCGACGCGACTTCAACTCCTCGAGGGAGTCCTCGCTCATCTCCTCTTCGGACTTGCGGGGTGCATCGTAATCGGTTGCCATCCGGTCGCTTCCTTTCTCGCCGCGGAGGGACATGTGTACCACATGGCCACGGGGCCGTGCTCTCCCCGGGCGCCCATTGTGCCCGGTGAGTCAAGTGCGTGCCACGACTCGCCCATCAGCGCTGGTAAGTTTGGCGCGAACTGTCAGAGGTCGACGGACGAGGAACCATGGAAAACGCATTCTCTCCCCGGGAGATTCAGGCGCGCGTCCGCTCCGGCGCGTCGGTCGCGGACATCGTGAGCGAGTCCGGTCTCGACCCCGCCCGCGTCGAGGCCTTCGCCGGCCCGGTCATGGCCGAGCGCGAGCACATCGCCTCCTCCGCGCGTGCCGCGACGGTCCGCCGTCGAGGAGAGTCCGGCATGCACCGCAAGCTCGGCGACCTCATCGCGCAGCGACTACGCGCTCGCGGCATCGACGACGACCACGTCAGCTGGGACGCCTGGCGCCAGGACAACCTCAAGTGGCGCGTCGTCGCGACCCTGCCGGGGGAACTCGAGGAACGCAGGGGCGAGTTCGTGTTCGACGCCAAGGGCCGGTTTTCCGTCGCCGACAACACCGACGCTCGCTGGCTGATCGGCGAGGAGCAGGTGGGAGCGCGCCCCGAGGAGGAGAACACCGTCGACCTCAACGACGAGCTCGCCCTCGTCCGTGCGATCGCCGAGCCGACGCCCGAAGCACCGGGCGGTGAGGTCCCCGTCTCCGACCTCATGCACGACGGCAACGAGGACACCTCCCAGCTGGACCGCCTCTACGACATGCTGAGCGGCATCAGCGAAGACTCGGTGCGGATCTACACCGGTATCTACGACGCCCCGGCCGACGCGCCGCTGGAGGCCACGACCGACGTGTTCGAGGAGGAGGTCGTCGACGTGGAGATCACCGAGACGATCACGGTCTCATCCGAGGACACCGCCACCCCGGCCGAGCCGGTTGCCGAGCCGACTCAGGAAGCGCTCGTGGAGACCGACGAGCCGGGCCCCGCCCCGAAGCCTCGCGGCCGCAAGAAGCGCGCCTCGATCCCCTCCTGGGACGAGATCATGTTCGGCGGACCCAGCGCTCCGCCTCAGTCTCATTCCTGACCTCCGTCTATTGGTTTCGACACGGACCCGGCGCTTCGCGCGGGGGTCCGGCTCAACCAGCGGGAAGGTGGCGCTCGCGCGTCGGCTCAGACAGCGGTCGTGGACAGCCGCTCGGCGCCGCTGTACGCGTTGAACGACGGCGCGCGGACGAAGCCCAGCAGGGTCATTCCCGCGGACTGCGCCAGCTCCACGGCGAGCGACGACGGTGCGGAGACCGCAGCCAACGCCGGAATGCCGGCCATCAACGCCTTCTGCGTCAACTCGAAGCTGGCCCGCCCCGAGACGACGAGCACGCACCCCCGCGCGGGCAGCATGCCGTTCAGCAGCCCCCAGCCAACCACCTTGTCGACGGCGTTGTGACGCCCGACGTCCTCGGCGATGCGTAGCGCCGTGCCGTCGGCGCGGAAGAGGCCCGCGGCGTGGAGGCCTCCGGTCCGCGCGAAGGCGCGCTGGCCCGCCCGGAGCAACTCGGGGAGCCGCACGACGAGCGCGGGGTCGAGGCGAACGGGATCGTCGGCGACCGGCCAGCGTGTCTGCTGCTCGATGGCCTCGATGCTCGCCTTCCCGCACACCCCGCACGAGGAGGTGGTGTAGAAGTTCCGGGTGGGATCGACGACGGGCGCCGGCACGCCGTCGGCCAGACGAACGTCGAGGACGTTGTAGGTGTTCTGCGGCTGCCCGGAGTCGTCGTCCACGACCGAGCCCGCGCAGTACATCGCCGCCCGCACGTCCTCGGGGCCGACGATCACGCCCTCGGTGAGAAGGAAGCCGTGAGCGAGGTCGACGTCGTCGCCGGGCGTGCGCATCGTGACGGCGAGCGGGGTGCCGTTCAACCGGATCTCCAGGGGCTCCTCGACCACGAGCGTGTCGGGCCTGCGGGTGGCGCCCGCGTCGTCGCCGACGGTGAACCGTGTGACGGGGCGCTTGACGGTGATGCGGCCCACTCAGTCCTCCTGGTCGAAGGGCAGCGGGTCCGGTGCGAGCGTCGCCTTGGCCCGGAACGCCGTCATGCGCCGACGGTGATGCGCGCGGCACAGCACCTCGTAGCGCACCTCTCCCCCGCCCTCGGTGTCACCCACGACGACCTGCGAGCCCTCCGTGACCATCAGCCCGTCAACGGTGCGGGCGTTGTGGGTGCCCCGCGCCCCGCACCAGCAGAGCGGGCCGAGCGGCAACGTCTCGACGCGGTCCGCGAGCTCGACGAGCCGCTGGGAGCCAGGGAAGAGGCGGGTCCGAAAGTCGGCGAGGATCCCGAAGGCGTACACGTCGAGCTGGAGTTCATCGACGATGCGGGCGAGCTGGTCGATGTGGTCGCGGGTGTAGAACTGCGCCTCGTCGCACACGATGTAGTCGACCCGCTGGCCGCTGGTGAGCTCGCCGATGACGTAGCGCCAAAAGTCGAAGGACTCGTCGACCTCGACGGCCTGCGCGCTCAGGCCCAGCCGTGACGTGATCAGGCCGGAACCCGCGCGGTCCTGCGACGTGAACACCCGCCCCTTTCTGCCGTGCGTTGTCTGCGTGTAGTCCAGCTGCAGGGCCAGCGTCGACTTGCCGCAGTCCATGGGGCCGGTGTGAAACACGAGCTCAGCCACGCGTCGCCTCCCGTTCGATCAGGTCCTCGTAGGCCTCGACGTAGCGCTCCGCGGTGCGCTCGGGGCCGAGGTCGGGAAGCAGTCTGGCAGACGCCGCCGACATCGCGCTCCTCCGGGCCGGATCCATCAGCGCCCGGAACCCGCGGGCCATCGAGGCCACGTCGGGGCCGGTGAGCAGCGAGCTCTCCTCGGACAGCCCGACGGTGAGCCTGTCGTCGCAGTAGAGGACGGGCAGCGCCGCGGCGACCGCCTCGGTGATCACGAGGGCCTGCGAGTCGAACCGGTAGGAGCTCAGCACGAGCGCGTCGGCGTTGACCAGCTCATAGGCGATCGCCTCCAGCGACGACAGGTGCCACCGGAAGTCGATGTTGTCGGCGCCGTGCGCGAGCGCTTTCAGGGCATCGCGCTGGTCGCCGTCGCCGACGATCACAAGTTCCGCCTCCGGCAGGTTCGCGCGTCGGAACGCCTTGATCAGGACGTCGAGCCGCTTCTCCTTCGCCAGCCGGCCGATGGAGAGGAAGCGCACGCGCCTGTCGTCGCGCTCCCGCTTCACCTTCTTGATGGCGCGCTTCATGCCGCGGTTGTAGCCGGTGGGCACGACGTAGCTGGGGAGGGGGCGGCCGGCCGCCTCGTCGATGAGGTCGCGCATGAAGGGGCTGGGCACGGTGTAGGCATCGACGTGCTGGGCGATCTCGGCGAACGAACGCCAGTCCGTGCGCGCCGCGAGGCCCCCCGTCTCGTGGTGCGCCGACGGCAGCCGGGGCGGCGGCACCTGGCGTCGGCTGGCAGGACGCAGGGCGGGCAGCACGAGCACCTGGTAGCTGAGGGTGCCGAAGATCGAGCCTCGCACCGTTTTGTGGGTGCCCGCGATGTTCGCATGGAAGGTGTGCAGATGCGGGATGCCCTGGAGCCGGGCGAGGCGGGCGCCCAGCACGAGGGCGCCGCGTTCGGTCTGCGAGTGGATGATGTCGAAGTGCGCGATGTCACTGATCAGCCGGGCCCGCCGCTCGGAGCAGTGCAGCACGCTCAGGTGTGCGGGCGTGCCCTCGATGTAGATGGTGGGGCACTCGATGATCCGCCCCAGTCTCGGCTTCTCCAGATGCCGGTCCGGCGCGATCAGCGTGACCTCGTGGCCCAGCGCCGTCATCTCCTCCAGCTGGGTCTGCACGGACCGGCCGATGCCGCCGGACGCGGGAAAGAAGTCGTCGATCAGGATCGCGATGCGCAGCCCCGTCACGAGGTGCCGCTGACCATGAGCAGGGGAACCTCCATCTCCGCGGGCGTGAGGGAGCCGTGCATGCCGACGAGGCCGAACTCGCCCGGCGTCCGTCGTGTCATCACCGCGAAGTCCTCTGTCATCGCGGCGACGACGTCGCCGATGCGGGCCGCGCTGAGGTCGGTCACGAGCGGTCCGAACCATCCCGCATCGATCGCCTCCTCCCTGCGCAGCACAGAGGCCCGCTCGCCGAGGACCGTGCGCCATGACACGGCCAGCGCGCGGGCGTCGTCGCCGTAGACGTGGCGGAATCGGGGCTCGCCGCCGACGGCGGAGTGACCTGTGAACCGCGGTTCGTCCTCGAGCGTCAGGCGCGACGGTTCGGGCACGTTGATCATGCCGTGGTCACCGGTGACGAGCAGGCAGGTATCGGAGGGCAGGGCGTCGGCGAGGTGCGCGACGAGGTCGTCGACCTGTGCGAGGCGGTCAAGCCACTGCCAAGAGCCGACCCCGAAGCCGTGCCCGGTGTGGTCGAGCATGCGCTCGTAGCAGTAGACGACGCGGCTGTGACCGAGAGCCTCGTCGACGAGCCCGCCCACCTGATCGAGGCTGCTCTCATCGGTGACGGGCAGGAGCGTCGTGCCGGCGAATGCGAGGCGCGTCAGGGCGCTGCTGGCGAACCGCGCGAGGGTGACCGCCGAACTCTTGTGCCCCTCGGTGGCGAGGCGCTCGAAGACGGTGCGGGCCTGCGCGAAGCCCGGCACGTCGTCGGGGCCGCCCTCCCAGGTCAGCGCGTTGATGACGCGCTCGACGGTGGGCTCCCGGAAGCTGTAGCCGACGACGCCGTGCTCGCCGGGCGGAAGCCCGCAGCCGAGTGAGGTCAAGGACGTCGCCGTCGTCGACGGCGCGCCGCAGGTGAGGCGCGTGGCCCGCGGCAGCAGGGCCGCCATGGTCTCCGCGTGGTCCGCGTGCGCGACGAGCTGGTGCCAGCCAAGACCGTCGACCAACAGCACAACGTAGCGCTCGGCCGAGGGCAGCAGGATCGTCGGCTGGGTGCCGCGCAGGCGTGCGGCGACGCTGGGGAGCAGGTTGCTGAGGGCGAGGTCAGGGTAGCGCGGGTCGAGGAACGACGCGCTCATCAGCCGATCACGCCCTGGAGCCGCATGCCGAAGGAGACGAGCTTGCCCGCGTTCGCGCCGTCGGCTTGGGGGCTCATGCGCACGGTGATGTCGTCGGGCTGCAGGACGCCCGTGTAGCCATGGTCGGCCTCGCAGCGAGGATCCTCGCAGGACGCGGGCCCGAGGTCGATCCGGCGCGCCGCGCCCCAGACGATGGCCAGCCACGCCTCGGTGAGACCCAGCAAGCGCTCCGGGTCCGACATCGCCCTCGTCACCAGCACCGAGGTGATGGCGCGGAGCGCGACGACCTCCGAGGTGGCGACCGCCTCAGCGCGTCCGTTCTCGCCCTCGTCGACGTGGCAGATCAGCAGCTGGGTCTTCGTACGAATCAGGACGGTGATGTGGCGGTGCAACTCCCCGTTGGTGAACGTCGCCTCATGCTGCACAAGGTGGTCGAGCACGTCCTGCGCGCCAAGACCCATCATCGCCGTCTGGGCGACGAGTCGCGGATAGAACCCACACTCCGAGATCTCCTCGCGCAGCGCGTCGGGCAGGGTGAGGGCGGATTCACGGGGCAAGGTCACCTGCCCATCATGTCACGGACGTGACGTGACGCCGGACACCCCGTTAGGTTTGGGGACATGCCATCACGCCCCTTCATTGCCGCCCGCGTTGAGGACCGGTTCAACCGGATCTTCAACCGCGTGCTGCTCCGGCGTGGATGGCAGGAGTCGATCCTCGCGTTCACCGGCTACGGCAACGGCGAACAGCTGCGGATCCTCGCGCGCGTCGTGCTGCGTCCCTCGAAGGCCGACCCCATCGTTCTCGCCGCAACCGAGGCGCTCGACCGGCGCGGCTGGCACAACTTCATGAACGCCGCCCGGGTCGGCGCACGGGTGACGGTGGTTGTCGGCGATGCCCGGGTCGAGGTGGAGGCCGACCGCGGCGGCTACGTCGACGTCCGCGTCCGCAACCCCGGCCTCGCGCCGGGCTGGCACGACGTCCGGCTCGAGGGCGCCGGCGGAGCGGTCGCCGAGGCGCCCGTCCAGGTGATCGCCGACGATGTCACCTTCGGCATCGTCAGCGACATCGACGACACGATCCTCTCGACGTCGCTCCCCCGCCCCCTCGTGGCGGCGTGGAACTCGTTCGTGGTCCGCGAGCAGGCGCGGCAGGCCGTTGAGGGCATGGCGCGGCTCTACCAGCAACTCCTTGCCCAGCATCCCGGGGCGCCGATCGTGTTCGTCTCTACAGGGGCCTGGAACACCTATCCGATGGTCCAGCGCTTCATCGCCCGCCACGGCATCCCGGCCGGTGCCATGCTGATGACCGACTGGGGCCCGACGAACACGGGCTGGTTCCGCAGCGGCGTCGATCACAAGCGCCGTTGCCTGCGCGAACTGGCCCGCGACCTGCCGAACATCCGCTGGCTGCTTGTCGGCGACGACGGCCAGCACGACCCCGATCTCTACGCGGAGTTCGCGGCCCTGCAGCCCCGCCACGTACGCGCCCGCGCCATCCGACAGCTCACGCCGGGCGAGCACACACTGGCGCACGGCCTGCCGATGGAGGTGCCGTCGTCGGACCACAGGTGGGAGCCGAAGACGGCCCCCGAGGTGCGCGCCCCCGACGGCGACGGCCTCGGCCAGGAGCTCCGCCGCGTCCTGTAGGCGTACCTATCCCCAATCGGAGAGGTCCGTGGCCGCGCGACCGCCGCGCGACGCCACAGAGAGCACGGTCAGCGCGGCGTCCACCGCATCGTCGCCCAGCCGGGCCCGCCAGGCGCCGACTTCGGCGCGGAAGCCCTCGGCGGAGAGCTGGAGCATCTCCCTGCCCCGCGCCGACGGGGCGAGCAGCCGCTCGCGCCTATCCTGCTCGTTGACGCGCCGCTCGATCAGGCCCAACTGCTCAAGCCCTTGGGCGGTCTTGGCCGCGGCCTGCTTGCTCACGCCCAGTCGCTCGCCCAACTCGACGCTGGTGCAGCCCGCGCCGATGGCCTGCATCGCGAAGCCGTGGCCGGCCCGGATCCCAGGGAAGCCCTGCTGCGCTAAGCCCTGGTGTACGGCGTCGACGAGGTTGCGAAACGCGGACATCAGGAGAAACGGCATCGCGAGGTCGTCTGTCGGATCCATGCGGCCGATCCTACCCCTTGTGGTCAACCTCGTTGACCATATATAGTCAATCGTATTGTCTATCCAGGAGGAGCCATGCCCCATCTGACCAGCCTCACCGCCCGCACCTTCCAGCTGCACGGCGTGACGTTCTCGTCCTACTCCTCGTCCGCCACGGGCGCCACCCGCATCGGCGCCTGGCGCGCGGAGTTCTCCCCGCGCACCCCCGGGCAGGCCCACACGATGTCCGAGGAGGAGGTGCTGTACGTGCTCGCCGGTCAACTGGCCGTCGAGGTGGCCGACGACCACTTCACCGCGGAGGCCGGCGACGCCGTCCTCGTGCCCGCCGGCGCCCGGTTCCGCGTCAGCAACGACACGGACCAGCCTGCCCAGGCATGGGTCACCACCAGTATCGGCATGACCGCAGCCCTGTGCGCGGGCGGCGAGCAGCTCACCCCGCCCTGGGCGCAGTGAAGAAGGCCGCGCGCCGGTCCCACGGTGAGCAGGGGCTCCTCGGCTAAGCTTCGCGCGTTGGAATCCCGAGGTGCGCTAGGAGGCGGCACGTGGCGAAGCAGCCGGCCATCGACGAGGAGCTGGAGGAGCACATCGTCGACATCGACGTGACGCAGGAGATGGAGACCAGCTTCCTCGAGTACGCCTACTCCGTGATCTACTCCCGCGCGCTGCCCGACGCCCGCGACGGGCTGAAGCCCGTGCAGCGCCGCATCCTGTTCTCCATGGACGAGATGGGCATCCGGCCGGAGCGGGGGCACGTCAAGTGCGCCCGCGTCGTCGGCCAGGTGATGGGCGTGCTGCACCCGCACGGCGACGTCGCCATCTACGACGCGCTCGTGCGCATGGGACAGCCGTGGGCCATGCGGCTGCCGCTCATCGACGGCCACGGCAACTTCGGCTCGCTCGACGCCGGCCCCGCGGCCATGCGCTACACCGAGTGCCGCATGGATCACCCCGCGGTCGCGATGACCCGCGGGCTCGACGAGGACACCGTCGACTTCAAGCCGAACTACGACGGCAAGGAGGCCGAACCCGTCGTCCTGCCCGCCGCGTTCCCGAACCTGCTGGTCAACGGCGCCACCGGCATCGCCGTCGGCATGGCAACCAACATCGCGCCGCACAACCTGGTCGAGGTCATCGCCGCCCTCCAGCAGCTGCTGCGCAACCCCCGCATCGAACTCGACGACCTGATGCGCCACATCCCCGGCCCGGACTTCCCGACGGGCGGCAAGATCGTCGGCCTCGACGGCGTGCGCGATGCCTATACCGCCGGCCGCGGCACCTTCCGGATCCGCGCGACAACCCGCATCGAGAAGGTCTCGCCGCGGCGGATGGGCATCGTCGTCACCGAGCTGCCGTACATGGTGGGCCCCGAGAAGATCATCGAGCAGATCAAGAAGGGCGTCGATGACAAGAAGCTGACCGGCATCGCCGACGTCAAGGACCTGACGGACCTCACGCATGGCATGCGCCTCATCATCGAGGTCAAGAACGGCATCAACCCCGACGCGCTGCTCGAACAGCTGTACAAGGTGACAAAACTTGAGGACACCTTCGCGATCAACGCCGTCGCGCTGGTCGACGGCCAGCCGCGCACGCTGTCGCTCAAGGAGATGCTGGAGGTCTACCTCGACCACCGGCTCGAGGTCACGCTGCGCCGCAGCAGGTACAAGCTGGGCAAGGCCGAGGAACGCCTCCACCTGGTGCGCGGCCTCATCATCGCGATCGCCGACATCGACGACGTCATCGCCATCATCCGTAGCTCCGCCGACGCTGCGGAGGCCCGCGAGCGCCTCATCGGCGCCTTCGACCTCACCGAGCCGCAGGCCACCTACATCCTCGACATGCAGCTGCGCCGGCTCACCAAATTCTCCACCATCGAACTGGAGAAAGAAGCCGACGAGCTGGGCGCCACCATCGCGGGACTGCGCGAGATCGTCGAAGACAACGCCGTCCTGCGCCGCGTCGTCGGCCAGGAGCTTGCCCAGGTGGCGAAGGAGTTCGGCACGCCCCGCCGCACGGTGCTGCTCGCGTCCGCAGGCGCACCCGTGGCGCAGCGCGCGCCATTGGAGGTGCCCGACGCCCCCTGCTGGGTGCTGCTCAGCGGCTCCGGCCTCGTTGCCCGCACCGACTCGCTCGGCGAACTCGCCCCGGAGGGCCGCTCGGCCCACGACGTGGTCGTCGCCAAGGTGAAGACGACGGCGCAGGGCGAGTTCGGCGTCCTCACCAACCGCGGTCGGCTACTGCGCTGCCCGGCCATCGAGCTGCACACCGTTCCATTGACGGCGTCGGCGCCCAACCTGCAAGGCGGCAGCCTCGCGCACGAGCTGTGGCCGCTGGAGCCCGGCGAGCGCCCGCTCGGCCTGACAACGCTTTCGCCGGAGTCACGAGGGCTCGCCCTCGGCACCCGGCGCGGCGTCGTCAAGCGTGTCAACCCCGAACTGCTCGGCAAGGACGCGTGGGATGTCATCCGCCTGGACGACGGCGACGAGCTCGTGGGCGCCGTCGAGCTGACCGACGACGCCGCGGACCTTGCGTTCATCACGACGGACGCGCAGCTGCTGCACTTCCCGGCCGCGTCGGTGCGCCCCCAGGGCCGCGCTGGCGGCGGCATAGCGGGCATCAAGCTGGCGCCCAAGGCGTCGGTGGTCTTCTTCGGCGAGGTCAACCCCGCCACCGACGACGTCGTGACCATCTCCGGCGCATCCAGTTCCCTGCCGGGCACGGAGGCGGGCCTCGCGAAGGTCACGCCCCTGGCCGAGTACCCTGCCAAGGGCCGCGCCACCGGAGGCGTACGCGCTCACCGGTTCCTGAAGGGTGAGGACACGCTGCTCCTGGCAGCCATCGGCCCACGCCCGATGGTCGCCGCGGCGGCTAGCGGGTCCCCCGTCGATCTGCCGCCGCCGGACGGACGCCGCGACGGCTCAGGCACCGCCCTCTCCCAGCCCGTTGCCATGCTGGCGGGGCGCGCGGGTGCCGTCGTCGTTCCCGCCGCGGCCGAGGTCGACACCGGCAACGACACACTTTTCGACTAGGCTCCCGGAGACGGGCGCACGTCCCGAACGACACATCCGGAAGGACTCGCATGAGCTTTGACGACCTGCTCGCGGCCAACGCCGAATTCGGTGCCAGCTTCACCGACGGCTACTTCGACGGCATCGCGAAGGCCGGTGTTGCGCTGGTGACCTGCATGGACTCCCGCATTGAGCCGCTGCGCATGCTCGGACTGAAGCTGGGCGATGCCAAGATCCTGCGTTCCCCCGGCGGCCGCGTCTCGGCCGAGGTCCTCACCGGACTCGTGCTCAGCGTGCAGCTGCTCCAGGTCAATCGCATCATGATCGTCCCGCACACCCGATGCGCAATGGCGACGGGCACCGACGCCGACATCCGCCGCAAGATCGCGGAGAAGACCGGCGAGGACACCAGCTGGATCTCGTTCGGCGCGAATCCGGACCAGATGGGCCGGCTGAAGGAGGACGTCGACATGGTCTCGCGGCACCCGCGGATCAGGGGCGAGGCCGAGGTCGGGGGCTTCATGTACGACGTCGACACGGGTCTGCTGCGTCAGATCATGTGACGCCGGCCTAGCCAAGAAGGACGCGGTGGGCCTCCCGGATGTGCCGGTCGACGCGCTCGGCGGCGAGATCGCCGTCGCCCTGCCTGATCGCCTCGAGGATCGCGCGGTGTTGCTGGTTCAGCCGTTCGCGGAAGCGAGGCCACGTGTCTAGCTCGCGTTCGGCCACGAGGATCTGAGTCGCGACGGCCTCACGGATGGCGACTGTGATGTCGCGCATCAGCCGGTTGGCTCCCGCGCCGGCGATGGCCAGGTGGAACGCGGTGTCGAGTTCGTTGAAGGTGCGTTCGTCGGAGCTGGCGGTCATCTCGGCGAGCAGCCGTTGCAGCTCCGCGAGGTCGGCGGCGCTCGCCTGCCCCGCGGCTGCCCGCGCCGCGCCGCGTTCCAGGAGAACGCGCGTCTTGGTCAGTTCATCGAAAGACACCGCGCCCAAGGCCACGTGTAGCCGGAGCACTCTTCCCAGCGCGATGCCTTGACCCGTCGCCACTCTTGTGCCGCCACCGGGACCGGCCTGCGATGTGACGACCCCCTGAGCCTGGAGCACCTTGATGGCCTCGCGGACGGCGCTCCTGCTGGCCCCTAGCCGCGAGGCCAGGTCTCGCTCGGTGGGAAGACGTTCCCCCGGCTGCACCCCGCCGTCGAGGATTTCCGAGGTCAGGTAGTCCAGTACTGCGTCGAACCCACCCGTTGTCATGTGCCCATTGTGCTGCATGCGCGGAGGCGTCTCGTGAGATGACCACGGAAATTCGGGGGATGGTCTGACCAATTGGCCGAAACGTCTGCTATTTTCTGGTCAGACCAGTCTTTTGGTTCCCACAGACAACGGAGTCCTCCATGTACCAACCGGAGATCGCCCCCTTGGGCAACCTCACCCTTTCGGCGCTCGTCGCGCTCATTCCCCTGCTCGTCATGTTCTTCACCCTGGGCGTTCTGAAGTGGAAGGCCCACTTCGCCGGGCTCGCCTCCCTCGGCGCCGCGCTGGTCGTCGCCGTCGTCGCGTACCAGATGCCCGTCGGCCTCGCCTTCCTTGCCGCCAGCGAGGGCGCGGTGTTCGGCCTCTTCCCCATCACCTGGATCGTGTTGACGGCCATCTGGCTCTACCAGGTGACCGTGATCAGTGGCAGGTTCGAGGACCTCCGGGCCACCTTCGGCCTGATCTCCGAGGATCCCCGCATCCTCGCCATCCTGATCGCCTTCTGCTTCGGCGGGCTGATGGAGGCCCTCGCCGGGTTCGGCGCTCCCGTCGCGATCACCGGCGTCATGCTGATGTCGATCGGCTTCTCCGCATTCCGCGCCGCCATGGTCGTGCTCCTCGCCAATACCGCTCCGGTCGCATTCGGCGCCGTCGCCATCCCGATCATCACCGCGGGCAACCTCACCGGCATCCCCTACCAGCAGATCGGCGCCTACGTCGGCCACCAGTCGCCGGTACTTGCGCTGTTCGTGCCGCTCCTGCTCGTCCTGCTTGCCGACGGCCGGCGCGGGCTGAAGCAGGTCTGGCCCGCCGCGCTCGTGATCGGTTTCTCGTTCGCCATCGCCCAGTGGATCTCCGCCACCTACCTCTCCGTCGAGCTGACCGACGTCATCGCCTCCCTCTTCGCGCTGGCCATGGGCGTTGTCTTCCTCCGCTTCTGGAAGCCCCAGGGTGGCGAAGAGGCACTGGAGCGCCTCGCCGCGGAGCGCGCCGCCGAACGCCTGACCGACGTCGCGGCCGACGACCACTCCGCCCCGACCGGCTCCCTCACCGGCGGTCGCATCTTCATGGCACTGTTCCCGTACCTGCTGGTCATCGCGATCTTCTCCACGGCAAAGCTCGTGCCCGCCGTCGTGAAGTTCCTCGCCTCTACGGACCTCAAGATCAAGTGGCCCGGCCTCTACGGCAACCTGCTGAACAACGCGGGCGAGCCCAGCTCGTCGGCTATCTACAACTTTCAGTGGCTGTCCAGCCCCGGCACCCTTCTCGTGATCACGGCCCTCATCGTCGGCGTCGTGTACCGCGTGTCGCTCCGCGACATGTTCGCCGAACTCGGCCGCACCGTGCACAAGATGCGCTGGTCCGCGCTGACCATCGCGACAGTGCTCTCGCTGGCCTATGTCATGAACCAGTCGGGCCAGACCATCACGATCGGTGCCTGGATCGCCGGGGTCGGCGCCGCGTTCGCGTTCTTCTCTCCCATCCTCGGCTGGATCGGCACCGCCGTCACCGGCTCCGACACCTCCGCTAACGCGCTGTTCGCCACGTTGCAGCAGACGACCGCGGAGAAGGTGGGCCTCGATCCCACCCTGCTGGTGGCAGCCAATACGACCGGCGGCGTCGTCGGAAAGATGATCAGCCCGCAGAACCTGGCCATCGCCTGCTCCGCCGTCGGCTTGCTCGGTGCCGAATCGTCGCTCTTCCGGCGCGTCATCTGGTGGAGCCTTGGCATGCTTGTCGTGTTGTGCCTGCTGATCGGTCTGCAGTCCACGCCCGTTCTGAGCTGGATGCTCCCCGTCTTCAACTAGGAGGAGGTCGCTTCCATGGCCACCGGACCCACCGTCGCGCTGTTCGCGACCTGCATCAACGACACCATGAAGCCGTCCATCCCCATCGCCACGGTCAGGGTGCTGGAGAGGCTCGGCTGCCGGGTCGTCTACCCCGCGCGGCAGACCTGCTGCGGCCAGATCATGACCAACACGGGCTACTGGAAGGAGGCCCTGCCGACGGTGCGCAACTACGTCGCTTCCTTCGGTGACTACGAGTACATCGTCGGTCCGTCTGGTTCCTGCGTCGGATCCGTCCGGCACCAGCACGAGATGCTCGCCCGGCACGCCGGTGATGAGCCGCTCGCGGAGGATGCAGCGGCGGTGGCGTCGCGGAGCTATGAGCTCAGCGAGTTCCTGATCGACGTGCTGGGCGTCACCGACGTCGGCGCCTACTTCCCGCACCGCGTCACCTATCACCCGACGTGCCACTCGATCCGCGTCGCGAAGGTGGGTGACCGCCCCCTGCGCCTGCTGCACGCCGTGCGGGGTATCGAGTTGCTCGACCTGCCCGGGGCGGAGCAGTGCTGCGGGTTCGGCGGCACGTTCTCGGTCAAGAACCCGGATGTGTCGATCGCCATGGCGACGGACAAGGCGGCCAACGTCGCCTCGACCGGCGCCGAGTACCTCGTCGCCGGCGACCAGGCGTGCCTGATGAACATCGGCGGCGTGCTGCACCGCGAGCACGCGCCCGTCCGCACCATCCACCTCGCCGAGATTCTCGCCAGCACAGAGGAGGACCCCCGATGAGCACCACCGCTGCCCGGCGCACGCCGGAGCCCGGAACCTGGCTCGGCATCCCCGAGTTCCCCAAGGCCGCCAAGGCCGGCCTCGCGAACGCCCAGCTCCGCAAGAACCTCGCCCACGCGACGACGACGATCCGTGCCAAGCGCGTCGCCCGCGCCTCCGAGGTGCCCGATTGGGAGGACCTGCGCACCGCCGCAGCCCAGATCAAGGACCGCGTCGGCCGCCACCTGGACACCTACCTACTCCAGGCAGAGGCGGCCATGACCGCCGCGGGGATCACTGTGCACTGGGCCCGCGACGCCGATGATGCCAACCGCATCGTCGCCGACATCGCCAAGGTAAAGGGCGTCGACGAGGTTGTGAAGATCAAGTCGATGGCCACGCAGGAGATCGACCTCAACGAGGCCCTTGAGGCCGAGGGCATCGCGGCGTGGGAGACCGACCTCGCCGAGCTCATCGTGCAGCTCGGCCACGACCTCCCCAGCCACATCCTCGTGCCCGCTATCCACCGCAACCGCAGCGAGGTGCGCGAGATCTTCGTTGAGGAGATGGGGCGCTACGGCACACCTGCCCCCGAGGGCATCTCGGACAACCCGCCGGAGCTGGCGGAGGCGGCCCGCGTCCATCTCCGCGAGAAGTTCCTCCGCGCCGAGATGGCCGTCTCCGGCGGCAACTTCATCGTCGCGGAGACGGGCACGCTCGTCATCGTCGAGTCGGAGGGCAACGGCCGGATGTGCCTGACGCTGCCGAAGACGCTGGTGTCGGTCGTCGGCATCGAGAAGATCGTGCCGACCGTCGAGGACCTCGAAGTGTTCCTCAAGCTGCTCCCCCGGTCGTCCACGGGCGAGCGGATGAACCCGTACACGTCCATGTGGACCGGCGTGACCGAGGGGGACGGCCCGCAGGACCTGCACGTCATCCTGCTCGACAACGGCCGCAGCCGCGTCCTCTCGGACCCGACGGGAAGGGCGGCGCTGCGGTGCATCCGCTGCTCCGCATGCCTCAACATCTGCCCGGTCTACGAGCGGGTCGGCGGTCACGCGTACGGCTCCCCGTACCCAGGCCCGATCGGCGCGATCCTCGGCCCGCAGCTCAGAGGCCTCGACGACGCGCGCGACCGAGCCCTGCCCTTCGCCTCGACGCTCTGCGGCGCCTGCAACGACGTTTGTCCGGTGCGGATCCCGTTCACCGACATCCTCGTGCACCTGCGGCACAAGGTGGTCGAGCACAAGACGGCGGACCACGCCACCGGCGAGCAGGCGATCATGAAGACCGCGGCGTGGGTGATGTCCGACGGTGCCCACCTGGCAGAGGCCCAACTGGCGACCCGCACCGCGGGTGCGGTGTTCGGGAAGAGATGGCTCGGAAAGCTCCCCATCCCCATCGCCTCCCGCTGGCTCCGCGCCCGCGACGTCGAGGCGCCGCCCAAGCAGACGTTCCGCCAGTGGTGGAAGAAGAACCGCGAAGGAGATGCACGATGAGCGCGGCGCGAAACGAGGTCGTCGGGACGCAAGGCACGGCGCGCGATGAGGTGCTCCGGAGGGTGCGGGCTGCGATCGCGGACGTCGCCGAACCGGATCCCGCAGCGGACGTGCCCGTGACGTGGGTCTACGGACGGCACCTGGGAACCGTCGACGTGCTCGCCGACTTCGTGGAGAAGGTCGAGGACTACAAGGCGGGCATTAGCCGGTGCCGGCCGGACGAGGTGCCCGCGGCCGTGGTCGCGGCGCTGGCGTCGTTCGACGTCACGAGCGTTGTCCTGCCTGCCGGCATCCCGCCGGAGTGGACCGATGCGGTGGAGGGGGCGGGCATCGAGGTCCGTCGCGACGATCCGCCGCTCACCTCGCAGCAGTTGAACGGAACGGATGCCGTGGTCACGACCGCGGCCGTGGGCATGGCGGACTCGGGGACCATCGCCCTCGACCACGGTCCGGGCCAGGGCCGGCGCGCGCTGACGCTCCTCCCTGACGTGCACGTGTGCGTCATCGCGGCGGACCAGGTGGTCAGCGATGTACCGGAGGGCATCGCGCGCCTCGCCCCGGGCCTTCGCGCGCGTCGTCCTGTGACCTGGTTGAGTGGAGGATCGGCGACGAGCGACATCGAACTCGACCGCGTCGAGGGTGTCCACGGCCCCCGCCATTTGGCGGTGGTCCTGGTCACCCCCGCTGGCTGAGCCGCCTCACCGCTGGTTGAGCCGGACCCCGCGCGAGCGCCAGCGGTCAGGCGTCGATGCGGTCGGCGTCGAGGGCGTAGGCGCCCTCGATGATGAACTCCTTACGGGGGGCGACCTCGCCGCCCATCAGCATCTCGAACACGTGCTCGGCGGCGTTGGCGTCGTCGACGGTGATCCGGCGGAGCGTGCGGTGGGCAGGACTCATGGTGGTTTCCTTGAGCTGCGAGGCGTCCATCTCGCCGAGGCCCTTGTAGCGCTGCGGCTCCTTGAACTTCTGCCCACGCTTGGTGAGCTCGGCGAGCTTCCGCTGGTACTCCGCGTCGGAGTACGTGTAGATGTACTTGTCCTGGCCCTTGCGCGGGTTGGTCAGCTCGAAGCGGTGCAGCGGCGGGACAGCGGCGTAGACGCGTCCGGCCTCGACAAGCGGGCGCATGTAGCGGAAGAACAGCGTCGCGAGCAGGCAGCGGATGTGGGCGCCGTCGGAATCCGCGTCGGCCATGAAGATGACCTTGCCGTAGCGGGCGGCGTCGAGGTCGAACGTGCGGCCGGAGCCGGCGCCGACGACCTGGATGATCGACGCGCATTCGGCGTTCTTCAGCATGTCGCCGACCGATGCCTTCTGCACGTTCAGGATCTTGCCCCGGATGGGCAGCAGCGCCTGAAACTCCGAGTTGCGGGCGACATTGGCGGTGCCGAGCGCGGAGTCGCCCTCGACGATGAACAGTTCGGTCGCGTCGACGTTATTCGACCGGCAGTCCTTGAGCTTCGGAGGCAGCGTCGACGACTCGAGCGCATTCTTGCGGCGCTGGTTCTCCTTGTGGGCGCGGGCCTGGACGCGGGTGCGCGCCGCGGAGACCACCTTTTCCTGCAGTTGCCGCGCCACCTGCCGGGTCTTGTTCGCCGATAGGAACGCGCCCATCTCGGACTCGACGATCCGCGCCACGAGCCGCTGCACCGGCGGCGTGCCCAGCACCTCCTTGGTCTGGCCCTCGAACTGCGGCTCGGCGAGGCGCACCGTGACAACAGCCGTCAGGCCCTCGAGGCAGTCGTCCTTGACGATCTCCTCGCCCGCCTTCAGGAGGCCCCGCGTGCCTTCGAACGACTTCACGAACGCCCTCGTCAGGCCGCGCTCGAAGCCGCTGACGTGCGTACCGCCCTTCGGGGTGGCGATGATGTTGACGAAGGATCGCAGCACCGTGTCGTAGCCGGTGCCCCAGCGCACGGCGATGTCGACGTCGAGGTCGCGCTCGACGTCCGTGGGCGTCATCGCGCCGAACTGGTCGAGCATCGGCACTGTCTCGACGAAGGAGTCGCGGCCCTGGAGCCGGACTATGTCGGTGAGGGGCGCGTCGGGGGCGAGGAAGTCGGCGAACTCGGTGATGCCGCCCTCGTGGAGGAACGACTCGTGGGTCGGCTCGGGACCGCGCAGGTCGGCGACGTCCAGCCTCAGTCCCGGCACCAGGAATGACGTCTGGCGCGCGCGGTCGTTCAGCTGCCCGATCGACAACTCGGCGTCGGCCAGGAAGATCTGCCGGTCCGGCCAGTACCGGACGCGCGTGCCGGTCTTGGCCTTGGCGACGCGCCTGCCCTTGCGGAGCCCTCCGCCCGGGGTGAACGGCGCATCGGGGCCGTCGCCGTCGAACGTTCCGACGACGCCGCGGCGGAAGCTCATCTCCCACGTGGCGCCGTTGCGGTCCACGGCGACGTCGAGGCGCGAACTCAGCGCGTTGACCACCGAGGCGCCGACACCGTGCAGGCCACCGGTCGCGTTGTAGGAGGAGTTCCCGAACTTGCCGCCGGCGTGCAGCTTCGTGAAGACCACCTCGACGCCGCTCAGGCCCGTGCGAGGCTCGGTGTCGACGGGGATGCCGCGGGCGTGATCCGTGACCGCGATCGACCCGTCCGCGGCCAGTTCCACCTGGATCTCCGTGCCGAAGCCGGCGAGGGCCTCGTCGACCGCGTTGTCGATGATCTCCCAGAGGCAGTGCATGAGCCCACGGGTGTCGGTAGAGCCGATGTACATCGCCGGTCGTTTACGCACGGCCTCGAGGCCCTCGAGGACCAGGAGGTTCTTCGCCTCGTACTCGCGGGAGTGCGGCGTCACGCTGTTCTGGGATTGCACCGCGCCAGGCTACCGGCCCGGACCGGAATCATCCGCGAGCGAAACGCGGACGCGACAACGCGACACGACGCCCGAATCCTTGTCCAACCGGGTACGTTGGTTCCCAGTAGACCCGCCGAGATATGGGAGGCGACCATGACTGAACTTGCCGCGGACCCCACCCTGACCGCCGTCGATCGCTGTGATCGCTGCGGCGCCCAGGCCTACCTTCGAGTGTTTCTCCGCTCCGGCGGCGAGCTCATGTTCTGCGCGCATCACGCGGCTGCACACCGCGAGAAGCTGCACGAAGTGGCCGCCCGGATCCAGGACGAGACGGCGCGGCTCAGCGAGCGCTGAGCCACCGTTCGATAAGGCCCCGCGCGATCGACGCGTGGGGTGGTAACACAACTGAAGCTGCCGCGACGGCGGCGACGAGTTCCTCACGGGCGTAATAGGCGCCCTCGGCGATCTCGTCGCCGTCGACGCGTATCCGTGAATCCTCCGCCCTACCGAGGAACCCCAGCATCAGCGATCGTGGCATAGGCCACGGCTGCGAGCCTGCGTACGTGACGCCCGTGAGCCGCACCCCCACCTCCTCGAATGCCTCCCGGTGACACGCCTGCTCCGCGGACTCCCCCGCCTCGATGAAGCCGGCGATGATCGACACGCGCCGCTCGGCCCACTGCGACTGACGCGCCAGCAACAACCGATCGCCGGGGTCCGTGATGGCGACGATGACGCACGGGTCAGTCCGGGGGAACGCCAGCGCCCCACAGGAGACACACCGGCGGCGGGCTCCTGCGAGGTCCGAGACGGTGGCAGCACCACACGCCTCGCAGGACGGGGAAAGCCCGTGCCAGCGGGTCAGCGCCACAGCCGCCGCCAGCGCGTCCTGGTCCGTCGTGACGACATCGCGCCAGCCAAGGGCGGCGCCGTTCAGCGCCGCGACCGGGCGGGCGAACCACGGCCTGCCTGCCACACGTCCGAGGAGGATGTCGGTGGGGAGCCGCTCGCCCGAGGCTGGCACCACCCGCGGCGCGCCGTCGGCGGCAGCGATCCCGCCGTCGCCGTCGATCTCGACGACGAGCGCCTCGCGCCAGGCGGCGTCGGCCTCCGCGTCGGAGCGCGCCGTGGCGAGACGGTCGAGGCCGGAGGGCCCGGTCCAAGTGGTCACTGCTGCACCCCCGCGGAAATGGCGTCGTCGATCAGGCGGGCCGGGGCGTCGACGAGACGCAACCGGTCCGCCTGCACATGGTAGAACCCCGCGGCCACCAGGGAGGGATCGACACCGCGAGCCTCGGCCCAGGCCTGACGGTAGACGGCCAGCTGCAGCGGGTCCGCGGCCGCGTTGCTGGTCTTCCAGTCGACGACGAGGTAGGCGAAGCCATCCTGCCGCCAGTCGTAGACCGCGTCGATCCTTCCGCGCAGCACGACGCCGGCGCGGCGCATCACGAACGGCACCTCGACGCCCACAGGGCTGAGCGTGGCGAACCGCCCCGCCTCGAACGTGGCCACAAGCCGCGCGAACTCCTCGTCGACGGGCTCGGCGGCTGGAACGAGTTCGTCCAGCGCCGACGGCAACTCGAACCGTTCCTGCAGCCAGGCATGAAACCGGATGCCGAGCCGGGCTTGCGGAGAAGGCCGTCGCGGCATCCGGCGCAGCAGGGTTCCTGCTAGCTCCTCCGGTGCCTTGCTCAGCGTCATAAGGGCCGTCGCGGAAAGGCCTTCGGGGAGCTCCACCGCCTGGTCCCGACGGCGCGCGAGCAGCCGGGTGAGGTGGGCCGCCGAGTCGTCCCAAGCCTCGACGCGCGCGGCGTCCCCCTCGGCGACGGTTCCGGACCTCCAGACCCATGCCTCGGGATCCGCCTGGCGACCTGCTTCGCGCACCAGCGCCGCAGCGTCGCGTCGCGCGGCGAGCACCTCGGGGTTGAGTGCCACCGGCCAGGCGGCGCGCGCCGGCTCGGCAGGCACCGGGTTCTTGTCCTGCCCCCGCGTCGCCGCGTCGAGGAACGCGCCCAGCCGCTCGGCCGCCTCCCTGATCACGGTGAAGTACGGCGACTCGCGCCGCGGCCGTACGTTCCCCGGCGTCCAGATGTGCGAGGAGGCGATGAGGAGCCGCTTCGCGCGGGTCGCTGCCACGTAGGCCAACCGGTCCTCCGCGAGTCGATGCTCGTCCCTCAACGCCTCCTTGTAGGCCGCGATGCCGTCCTTCGAGTGAACGCCCAGCTGCGGGATCGACGACGCATCGCCGCGGAGCGGAGCGGGCAAGGTGGACGCCTTTGTCGGCCAGACGCCGGTCCGCGAGTCCGACGGGAAGACCCTGTCGACGAGGCTCGGCAGGTAGACGGTGTCCCACTCGAGCCCCTTTGCCCGGTGCACGGTCATCAGCTTGACCGAGTCGTCGGCGGAGGGCACGGCCTGCTGGAGCCCCTCGCCGTGCTCCTCCTCAGCGTCCAGGTAGGCGAGCAGGCCACCGAGGCTGCCGTCACCGTCGACGTCGACATAGCTCGCCACCTCGTCGACGAACCGAGCCACCTGATCGGTGTGACCGCCCGCCGCCAGGAGCTCCGACTCCAGACCGAGCGTTGCGATCACCCGCGTCACGAGATCCGCCACCGGCTCCCCCGTGTGTCGGCGAAGCCCCGTGAGTTCGGCGTGGAACCGCGCCAACCGGTGGCGCGCCGCCGCGCTCACAGGGGCATCACCGACGCTAGCTACCGCGTCCAGCAGACAGACCGTCTCACCCGGATCGGCCTGCGTGACCGCGTGGGCGAGGGCCTCGTCGTACCCCTCCGGGGCAGTCGGGGACTCGGCGAGGGCTCGGGCGCGCGCCCCCAACGCCTCGATGTCGGCCAGCCCGATGCCCCAGCGCGGTCCGGTGAGGAGGGCTACGACATCGGGATTCGCGGTCACGTCGTCGAGAATGCGCAGCGTCGAGACAATGGGGGCGATCTCCGGCAGCCCCAGCAGGCCGCCCAAGCCGACGATCTCGACGGGGACGCCCCGCTCCCGCAGCGCCTCGAAGATCGGCGAGAGCGCCGCGTTGCGGCGCACGAGCACCGCCTGCTCACGCCACGACGTGCCGCGCTCGTGCTGCGCCACCACGGTCTCCGCCAGCCAGTCGACTTCGTCGCGGAAGGTGTCGAAGACCGCCGCCGCCACGGCCCCGGCCGGGGCGCCGTCGGGAGCGACGAGCGCCACCCCCTGCTCGCCCGGGGCCGCGCTGAGCCCGGCCGCGAGGCTGTTGCCGACGTCGAGGATGCGGTGTCCGCTGCGGCGGTTGATGCTGAGCGTCTGCCGGTCGGCGGGCGCGCCGTCGGAGCGCCGGAACTGGAGCGGGAACTCGAGGATGTTGCCCGTGGCGGCGCCGCGCCAGCCGTATATCGCCTGGTAGGGGTCGCCGACGGCTGTGACGGGAAACCCCAGCGCGGAGGAGCCGACGGGGCCGGTGAACAGTTCCCGCAACAGCCGCGCCTGCGCCGCGGAGGTGTCCTGGTACTCGTCGAGAAGCACGACAGAGAACCGCTGCCGCAGCTCTTCGCCGACCTGCGGCACGAGCGTCACGAGCCGGACGGCCTCGCGCAGTTGGTCAGCGAACTCTACGACGCCCAGGCCCCGCTTCAGCTCCTGATAGTCCTCGACGAGCCCGAGCAGCTCCTCACGCTCCGCCGTCGCCGCGAGCGCCATCTCGACGTCCTTGTACGGCTTGCCGCGCCACAACGGGGCGGCAGCAAAGCGCGCGGCCGCCGCGTCGTCGAAACGGCGCACCTGATCCGGCGTCACGAGATGGGACTGAAGTTCAGCATCAAGGGAGAGCACGCGCTCGGGGATGGAATGGTGGGACAGCCGGCTGAGTTGCCGGAACGGCCCCGGCGCGTTGGCCACGACGCGGGTCGCGAGCCGGAACCGGCTGGCGCCGGTGATCATGACCGGTTCGTGGTCGATGCCCACCCGGATGCCGAACTCGCTCACCAGGCGCGCCGCGAACGAGTCGTAGGTCATGACGAGCTCCGCGCCCTGGCCCTCCTGGCCGTCGAGCACGCCGGCGCGGTCGAGGGCCGAGGCGACGCGTGCGGCCAGCTCCGCGGCAGCCTTCCGCGTGAACGTGAGCCCGAGTACCTGGTCTGGGCGGACCTGGCCAGTTCCCACGAGCCACACGACCCGTGCCGCCATCACCGTCGTCTTCCCGCTACCCGCCCCTGCGATGATGACGGCGGGTTCCAGCGGTGCGGTGATGGCGGAGAGCTGTTCGTCCGAGAACGGGATCTGCAGGGCGTCGACGAGCTGCCCCGCGGTGCGGAGTCCGTGGCGGTGTAGCGGCAGGACAGTCATCAGGCGACGCCTCCCACGTCCTGGAGGGCCGGGCACGACGCGGCGAACGGGCAGTAGCGGCAGGCCCCGCACTCGATCGCCTCGAACGCTCCCGAGGCGATGATGTCGACGGCGGCAGCGAGCCGGTCATGCACCCAAGTGGGGCCGACGGCCAACTCCTCGCCGTCGAGCTGGGGCTTGTCGTCGATGCTCGGCTGGCTGACCAGCGCGGGGAGGGCCTCGCCGTGGCGCACATAGGCCAGCGCAGGGGCGGCGACCGCCCGCGTGCCCGGGGCCACGTCGTCGAAGCCGCCGAGGCTGGCGGCCAGCTGATAGACGCCGAGCTGGGGATGCGCGGCGACATCTGCCTCGCGCAGCGCGCGCCTGCCGGTCTTGAGGTCGACGACGCGCAGCCTGCCGTCGGGCTGCTGCTCGAGGCGATCGACCGCGCCGACCAACACCACCTCGCGGCCGCCCACCATCATGGGGACCCGGAACTGCTTCTCGACGGCGAGCAACTCGCCAGGGACGGAGTCCTGATAGGCGGCGAGCCGGTCGATCGCCTGCCCGATCTCGACCCGCTCCGTGGCCGACAACCATTCGGCCTCGAAGGGAATCTGGGCCCAGACCCGGTCGAGACGCTCGTGCATCTCCTCCGCGGAAAGCGACTCCTGCGCCGCCTCGGACGCGATGAGGTGCACCACGTCCCCCACCGACGCACGCGATGCCCGGCCGCCTTCGGCGCGGGCACGGCGGCTGAGGAACCAGCGCCGCGGGCATTCCAACAGCGCCTCCAGCGACGATCCGGTGATGTGGATGGGTCCGTCGTTCCCGGATGCCGGACCGCCCGTCTGCTCGTCAGCGGCCCACCACGACGCCGGATCCGCGCCGGGAAAGCCGTGCGACCCGTCCGCGGCCCTGACATCGGCGAGCCGCGCCAGGCGAGCGGCCGCAGCGCGCCGCAACCCGGGCGAGGCCGACTCGTCAGCGAGGGTCCTGCGCAGTTCGCCGACGAGGGCGGCGGCGCTGAGCAGCAACTCCGGCCGCCCATACACCCGTTCGACCGGCAGGCCCAGCTCCGCGAGAAAGCGCGACGGCCGGCCGCCCTCGCCGTCGACGCCCTGCACGGCGCTGACGCTGAGGCCGGAGCGGGCGCGCGAACACGCCACGTAGAAAAGCTGGCGCTCCGTCACCAGGTGCGCGAGCGGCGACGGCGGCAGCAGCGCCTCGCGCGTGATGCGCTCCGCGTCGAGGAGCAGCCCCGAGCGCAGGAGCCGCGGCCACAGGCCCTCCTGCACCCCGATCAGCCAGGCGCGTTCCCACTCGACGCCTCGCGTCCGGTGAGCCGTGACGACGCGGACGCCGCGGGCCTCCGCGCTCAGCTCACGCCCCGTGTCGGCAGGGATCTCCTGGGCGGCGACCTCAGACAGCAGCGTGGCCGCGCCGGAGGCGCCGCGGAGGTCATCCGCCCGGGCGGCGACCTCGAACAGCTCCACCATCGCGTCGAGGTCGGCGTCGGCGCGGCGCATGCCCCGCAGCGCCTGCTCCCTCAGGCGCGCGGGCCAGTCCGTACCATCCCACAACTCCCACAGCGCCACCTGTACCTCGGCCCCTGCGTCGAGCAGCGCCGCGGACCTGCTCAGCAGCGCCGCCAGCGCGTGAGCGGCCTCCGCCTCCGGCCCCGTGACCTCGTCCAGGAGCTCAGGCTCCCCCAGACACCTTCCCAGCAGCACCGCCGATGTGCCCTCGGCGCGGTGCCGGGCCAGCAACCTGCGCCCCAGTTCGCGCTGCGCCACGCCGTCGAGGCCCCCGAGCGGCGATGCGAGCAGCTGCCGTGCCTCCTCCGCCTCCGGGCGACCTCCGCGGGCGGCCACGCCCAGGGCGAGCAGGAGGGTCGCCACTGCAGGCTGCTCCGCCAGCGCGATCTCGTCGCCTGAGACGTCCACGGGCACCCCCAGCCGCACCAGCTCCTTCGCGACGGCCGCGAGCTGCCCCCGTCCCGCGCGGGTCACCACCGCCATCTCGGACCAGGCAAGGCCGCCCCTCGTCGCGGCCTCCCGCAGCTCCGCCGCGACGTGCGCGAGCTCCGCCGACGAGTCGTCGAACACGCGCACCCGGACCTCTCCGCCCAGGGTGGTCGCCGACGGCGCGGGCGCCGCTCCATGCGCCCCCAGGCGGGCGTCGAGCGCGGCCAGCGCCCCGGCTACCACCGTCCGGGAGCGGTGCCCCGCCGTCAACGCCTGTACTTCGGCCCCGGGAAGCCCCGCGAGGTCCGAGAGCGCGTCAGCGCTCGCCCCGCGGTAGCCGCCGATGCGTTGGTGCGGATCGCCTAGGGCAACGACGGGGAGGCCGGCTCGAGCGAGATCCGCGATGAGCCCGGTCTGTGCGGAGTCGAGCTCGTGCGCATCGTCGACGATCACAGCGTCGAAGGACGCGGCGACGCCTGCACCCACGTCAGGCTCCGTCAACAGCAGGCGGGTGCGGTAGATGAGTTCCGCGTAGTCGAGGTGGCCCGAGAAGTCGCCCACCGTCAGGTACAACTCCATGAACCGCGCGGCGGCGAGGAAGCCCTCGTCACCCGCCTCGCGCGCGAGCGTCTCCATCGCCTCGGCGTCGAGCGACAGCTGCCGCGCCCGCGCGAGCACGTCGCGTAGCTGGCGCGCGAACGCCCGCGTGCCGACGGCGTCCCCGAGCGACTCCGGCCACTGCCCCCCCGGCAGCCCGCCGAGTAGCTCCCGGATGCGCGCCTCTTGCTCCGGCGCCCTCAGCAGTGTCCACCCGCCCTCATCGTGGGGCCAGTATCGCCGCATCAGCCCGAGCGCGAGACCATGCACCGTCGTCACGTGCGGCGAGGTCTGCGCGCCGGCGACCTGGCGCGCGATGTCGCGCCGCAGTGCCTGAGCCGCCGGACGAGAGTGGGCGAGCACGATCACCCGGTCAAGTGAGCTTCCCGCCGCCACGCGGCGGACGGCGGCGGCAGCCGCGACGATCGACTTCCCCGTTCCCGGCCCAGCGAGAACCACCCGCACGCCGGTGCCCAGTCCTGCTGCGGCGTCCTGCTCGGGCGTCAGTTCCGGCACGCGGATGTGCCGCGGGGGAAGGAACTGGAAGCTCATGCTCCCGATGGTTCCACCTGCCACCGACAATTTCACATCCGTGCAAAGCTGAGCACATGCCGGAACGCATAGCGACCGAGGTCGACGGGGTCTCTCTGACGC
Source organism: Tessaracoccus sp. (assembly GCF_016714275.1). GTDB lineage: Bacteria > Actinomycetota > Actinomycetes > Propionibacteriales > Propionibacteriaceae > Arachnia. The sequence continues at coordinate 998,278 of NZ_JADJNP010000001.1, forward strand.
TGACTCACCTTGAGCGCCCCCTGTTCCGGGGAGGCTTCAGCAAGGGCGAGCTCATCTCGTACTACCTGGAGGTCTCCGACGCGCTCCTGCCCCATCTCGCCGACCGCGCGGTCACCCGCGTCCGGTTCCCTGAGGGCACGACGAAGGAGGGCTTCTACGAGAAAAACCTCCCGGGAGGTGCGCCGTCGTGGGTGCAGACCATCCCTGTCGCGACCAGCACGGGCACCGTCGACTACGCCGCGGCCGACGGCAGGCCCGCCCTCGTCTGGCTGGCGAACCTCGCCGCCATCGAGCTGCACACGCCGCAATGGCGCACGACCGAGGCGACGCGCGGACCCGACGGCATCATCATCGAAGGTGAGGAGGAGCCGCAGGCCATGACGCTCATCGTGGATCTCGACCCCGGCCCGGGGGTCACACCCGCCGACTCGGCGAAGGCAGCGCTACTCGCCGCGACCACCCTCGCGGAGCTCGGCCTGGAAGCGCATCCCAAGTCGTCGGGGAACAAGGGCCTCCAGCTGGGCGTGGGGATCGCGCCGACGCCCTGCTCCGAGGTGTTCCGGTTCGCGCAGGGACTCGCGAAGCATCTCGCGCGGGAGCATCCGACGGTCTTCACGGCCACCATGGCGAAGGAGGCTCGGCCCAGGCTGGTGTTCGTCGACTACTCCCAGAACCTCGCAGCGCGCAACACCGTCGCGCCGTACTCCGTGCGTGGATTGGGGGCGCCGCAGGTCTCTACGCCGCTGACTTGGGACGAGATCGCCGCGCTGCGTCCGAACTCCCAGCTCGGACTCTCTCCCACGAGCGTGTGCGAGCGGCTGCAGGAGCACGGCGATCTGTGGCAGGCTGTGCTGACAGCGACCGCCGTTCTGCCCGATCCCCCGAGCTGATAGAACGGCCGGCACGAAGGGAGGATCGATGACCGACCCCGCCTCGCCCGCCCGCGCCCACTACGTCCTCTCCCCCGCCCCGTGGATCGGTGGATGCAGCGACATCGGCCTACGGCACGCCACGAACCAGGACGCGATGTCGCTGGCCGCCCGCGAGGTGGCGGGGAGAACCGCCATCGCGGTCATCTCCGACGGCGTGACCACCGCGCCCGGGGCCGAAGAAGCCTCACGACTCGCCGCGGAGGCCGCCGCCCATCGCCTCGTCGACCTGCTGGACAGGGGTGAGTCGCCCTCAGCCGCGCTGCCCGACGCGTTCGACACCGCGAACTCCGCCGTCATCGCGGACCGCGAGTACCCGTCGGCCTGCACGCTGGTGGCGGCGGTCGTCCAAGGGGCGACCATCACCGTCGGCAGCGTCGGCGATTCACGCGCCTACTGGTTCGGCGACGACGGCGCCAAGGGCCAGCTCTCGACCGACGACTCCATGGCCCAGGCCCGCATCCTGCTCGGCATGACCCGCGAGGAGGCGGAGCAGTCGATCCAGGCCCACGCCATCACTCGCTGGCTGGGCCGCGACTCCACCGACTGGGCGCCCGGGGTCGTCGAGTTCACCCCCGACGGCGACGGCTGGCTCCTGCTCTGCTCGGACGGTCTATGGAACTACGCCAGCTCCCCGGATGAGCTCGCCGCCGTGTTCGCCGAGCGCGCTGCAGGCGCACCCACTCCCGCATCTGGCGCGGAGGCTCTCGCCGCATGGGCGAACGCCCAAGGCGGCCGTGACAACGTCACCGTCGTCCTCGCCCGCATCACGCGCTGAGCGAAACCACTTCCGCCAGCCACTAAGGTTGCCGACATGGAGATCAAGATCGGCATCACGAACATCGCGCGCGAGGTCACTTTCGAGAGTGACGCCACCCCGGACGAGGTGGCGGAGAAGGTGCGCGCGGCCGTGGCCGAGTCGTCCCTGCTTGACCTGACCGACGACAAGGGTCGCCGCATCCTGGTCCCCGGAGAGCGCCTCGGCTACGTCGACCTCGGCAGCCCGACGGCGCGCGCCGTCGGCTTCGGCGCCGTCTGAGATAGACTCGCTCCTTGGCGGGCCGACAGCGCCCGACTCCGGCTGCGCCCGGCGCGCCGTGAGTTCCATCTCAGAGGAGTGAGAGAACCCTGAGCGACAACGAGATTTCGGCTGACGAGACGTTCGCCGACCTTGGCGTGAACGAGTCCATCACCTCGGCCCTTGCCGAGGTGGGCATCGTCCACCCCTTCGCCATTCAAGCCCTAGCCATTCCCTTGGCCCTCAGCGGCACCGACCTGATCGGCCAGGCCCGCACCGGAACCGGCAAGACGCTCGCGTTCGGCGTGAGCCTGCTGCACCGCATGGTGACCCTCTCCGACGGTGTGAAGCCGACGCACGGCAAGCCACGCGCGCTGATCGTCTGCCCCACGCGCGAGCTGGCGCTGCAGGTGGGCCGCGACCTCGACGTCGCGGGCGCCCACCTCAAGATGCGCGTGCTCACCATCTACGGCGGCACCAGCTACGACGACCAGCTAGGGCCCCTTGAGAAGGGCATCGACATCGCGGTCGGCACCCCCGGACGCCTGCTCGACCTCGCCGACCGCGGCGCGCTCGACCTCAGCGAGATCCAGATTCTCGTGCTCGACGAGGCCGACGAGATGCTGGACCTCGGCTTCCTGCCAGACATCGAGCGGCTGCTCCGCAAGACGCCGGCCTCGCGCCAGACGATGCTGTTCTCCGCGACGATGCCCGCCCCCATCTTGGCCCTTGCCCGCGCCACACTGAACAAGCCCATCAACATCCGCGCCGAGGGGCACGATGCCCAGATGACGGTGCCGGACATCACGCAGTTCGTCTACCAGGCGCACGACCTCGACAAGCCGGAGATCGTCGGACGCCTCCTGCAGGGCACGGAGACGACGAAGGTCATGATCTTCTGCCGCACCAAGCGGGCGGCGCAGCGGCTGACCGACGAGCTGGTCGACCGCGGCTTCCCGGCCGCCGCCATCCACGGCGACCTCAACCAGCAGGCGCGCGAGCGGGCGTTGAAGAAGTTCCGCTCCGGCTCCGTGTCCGTCCTCGTCGCCACAGACGTCGCAGCTCGCGGCATCGACATCACCGGCGTCAGCCACGTGATCAACTACGAGTGCCCGGACAATGACGCTGCCTACGTGCACCGGATCGGGCGTACCGGCCGCGCCGGCAACACCGGTATCGCGGTGACGCTCGTGGACTGGGCGGACCTGCACCGCTGGAAGCTGATCAACCAGGCGCTGAACCTGGACCATGCGGAGCCTGCCGAGACCTACTCGACGTCGCCGCACCTGTTCGCCGACCTGAGCATCCCCGCGGGTACGAAGGGCCGGCTGCCCGGCACGAAGGACCGTTCCGCCGAGCGTCGCGCCGAGCGCATCGAGAAGGAGGAGCGGCGCCACCGCCGCAGCGAGTCTTCCGCCGAGGGCGCAGAGAGCCGTCGGCGCCGTCGCCGCGCCACGGAGTCCGCTGGCGATCATCCCGCGGAGAGCGCTGGCGAGCCGGCGGCGAAGCCGCGCCGTCGTCGCCGTCGCACGCGCGCCGGCGTGGAGGTCCCCAAGGAAGCCTGAGGCCGCTGTCCGGTCAGAGGCCGCTGTCAGGTCATAGGAGTGAGGTTTTTCGCCCTGAACTTGGTTGAAGACCTCACTCGACCGCCTCGTCGGCCACGTATCCTCGTCAGCGGCCTCACCAGCTCCTAAGCTCTCAGTACTTCATCTGCATCGCGGACCGGACCTCGTCGAGGGTCTGGTCCGCGATCTCGTTCGCCCGAGCGTTACCCGCGGCCAGGACACCCTCGAGGTAGCCCGGGTTGGCCGCCAGCTCGGCGCGGCGGGCGCGCAATGGCGCGAAGTAGTCGTTGACCGCGGCGGTGACGAGCTTTTTCAGGCCGCCGCCTCCGCCGTCGCCGATCTCGTCGGCGATCTCGACGGGGTTGCGGTCGAGGCAGATGGCGGCCAGATTGACGAGGTTCGACACCTCGGGGCGAGTGTCGGGCTCATAGGTGATGTGGCGGTTCGAGTCGGTGACCGCGCGCTTGATCAGCTTCGCCGTCTCGTCGGCCGACATGCCCAGCTCGATGGTGTTGCCCTTCGACTTGCTCATCTTCGTGCCGTCGAGGCCGAGGATGGTGCCCGACTTGCTGAGTAGTGCCTCCGGCTCCGGAAAGACAGGGCGGGCGGCGTCGGCGCGGCCATAGCGTTCGTCGAACCGGCGGGCGATCACGCGCGCCTGCTCCAAGTGCGGCAGCTGGTCCTTACCGACCGGCACGAGGTTGGCCTTGCAGAACAGGATGTCGGCGGCCTGGTGCACCGGGTAGGTCAGCATGAGGCCAGACATGGGACGGTCGCCGGTGTCGTCGAGCTCGGCCTTCACCGTCGGGTTCCTGCGCAGCTCGGCGTCGGTGACGATCGACAGGAACGGCAGCATCAGCTGGTTGAGCCCCGGAACCGACGAGTGGGTGAAGATGGTGACCTTCTCGGGGTCGAGACCGGCGGCGAGATAGTCGGTGAGCAGGGAGTAGACGCGCTCACGGATGGGGCCGACGCCGTCGCGGTCGGTGATCACCTGGTAATCGGCGATGAGTACCATGGTCTCGACGCCCTTGTTCGCCAGCGTGACGCGGTTCTGCAACGATCCGAAGTAGTGACCGATATGGAGGTTTCCGGTCGGCCGGTCTCCTGTCAGGATCCGGAACTTCGAGGGGTCCTTCTCCACCTCGGCCGCGATCTGGATGCTCCGCGCGGTCGAGCGCGCCAGCGAGGCGTCTGCTTCCTGCTGGTGCTGGGCTTCGGACATCGTTCAACCTTCTCCTCGACAAACGAGGGTCACTCTACCAACGCGTCCGGCGCCGTCACTCAGGCCACTCCTCGCGGAGGCCATCCAGGTACCCCGGCTCGTACATCCCGGAGTAGGCGCCGCTCACTCGTTGCAGGACGTCCAGTCGAGCTGCACGGACCGCGCGGCTATCCGCGGTCTCCGTGAGTTCGTAGCGAGGCTTCTTCGTCGGCATGCGCTGAACGTAGCACGTGACCTCGGAGGCGTTACACCGCTTACCGGCCGTCGGAGTTGACATGCCATTCGGCTCGTCATAGATTGTCTACAATCAGAACATCGGGCAATGGAGCATAGGTATGGCCAGACTGATACGCATGTCGATGAAGGACCGCCTCGTCAACGAGCTGCGGACGAAGATCTTGCATGGCGAGATGAAGCCTCATCAGCGCGTCACCGAGCAAGAGATCGTCGAGGAGTACGGCGTCAGCCGTTCGGTGGTGCGCGAGGCCATGGTGGTCCTGGAACTGCAAGGCCTCCTGTCGAGCACCCCCTACGTCGGAACGACGGTCGCCTCGATCTCGCGTCGCGAGGTGGAGGGGCTGCTGTTGCCGCTTCGGATTCAGATCGAGCAGTTCGCTCTTCGGGAGGGAATACCGAGCTTCGACGCCGACACGTTCGACGCGTTCGCCGATGTGCTGCGGCGCATGGAAAGGGCCGTCTACGACAAGGACATTCAGGCCTTCAACGAGGTTGACTGGGAGTTCCACGAGCTCATCGTCGTCTCCTCGCAGTCAGACACTGCGCGCCTCACCTGGGACGCGATCCACCCCAGGATCGTGATGCATTTCGCGATCCAGACAGGACGCAGCGGGGCGCTACCCCAGTTCCTCGCGGATCATCGGCAACTGGTCGAAGTGTTCCGCACGGGCGACGTCGAGGCCAGCGTGAACGCGATCGCCTGCCATATCCACGACACGAACGCCCCATTCCTCGAGCTGCTCGAGGACTCCGACTCGGCATAACCTCTGCTGGTTCGTCCCCTCGTTGAGCCGCCAGCTCAGCGCCTCCTCTGTCCCCAGCTCTCTTCAGCGACCCCAAGAACACCTCATCAAAGGAGATGCACATGTCCGTTTCCACCGCGCCCGAACAGGCCCCACCCGTCGATGTCGGCCCCAAACCGCGCCCCGACCTGGTCCTCGTCCTCGGCTCCGTCCTCGTCGTCGGCATCGTCGTCGCGGCGCTCCTGATCTGGCCAGACTCCGCCAAGGACAGCGCCAACATGCTGTTCAACGGCTCCACCCGCATCTTCGGCGTGCCCGTCCAGGCGCTCGGCCTCGGCTGCCTCCTGATGGCTGTCGTGTTCGCCGCATCGAGGATCGGTTCCATCAAGCTCGGTGAGGGTAAGCCGCAGTACTCCACTCCCGCTTGGTTGTTCATGTTCATCACCGCCGGTCTCGGCTCGGCGACCATGTACTGGGCGTTCATGGAGTGGGCCTACTACTACCTCACACCTGGCCTCAACATCACGCCCGAGTCGCGCGAAGCGCTCGACATGAGCACCGCGTACGTGTTCTTTCACTGGGGCCCCATCCCGTGGGCGATGTACGTCGTCGCCGGGGTCTCGATGGCTTACTACTTCCATGTACGCAAGGGGAAGCGGCTGAGCTATGCCGGGAATGTCGAGGCCGTGACGAACGGCAGGCTGAAGGCCGACGGTTTGGCCGGTCGCATCATTGACATCCTGTTTCTCTTCGGCACCTTCGGCAGCCTCATCCTGACCGTAACGCTCACCGTGAACACGGTCTCCGCCGGCGTCTCGGGCCTCGCGGGCACCGGAGACAGCCTCTGGCTCAAGACGATCATCCTGCTCTCGAGCGCCCTGGTGTTCGGTATCAGTTCCTACCTCGGCCTAGACAGCGGCCTGCAGCGCCTCGCCAAGCTCGCCGTCGGCGCGACATTCGTCTTCGGAGCGATCATCTTCCTCATTGGCCCCACGGAGTTCATCGCCCACAACACGCTGAACGCGTTCGGCCTCGAGATCCAGAACTTCGTCCACATGTCGCTCTTCACCGATCCCACCGAGGGCGGCTCTTTCGCCCGTGACTGGACCGTCTTCTACTGGCTGTACTGGCTCTCCTACCTGCCCGGTGTCGCGATCTTCATCGCTCGCGTCTCGAAGGGGCGCACCATCCGGCAGACCGTCATCGGCCTGATCTGCGGCGGGTGCGCGGGCATCCTCGTGTTCTTCGGCCCGCTCACCAGCTTCGCAATCGACCGCACGACCTCGGGCGCGATCAACGTGCCACAGGTCTTACAGGACAAGGGTGGCGACTTCGCCGTCGCCGAGTTGCTTGCGAGCCTCCCGCTCGGCGCCGTGTTCTCGGTCGCGTACTTCATCATCATGCTGCTGTTCCTGGCGTCCCACCTCGACGCCACCGCCTTCACAATCTCGACCGTGAGCACCAAGCACCTCCCCCACGGCTCCGACCCCGCCCGTGGCTTCCGACTGTTCTGGGTGTTGATGCTGGTGACTCTGCCCTTCGCGATGATCGCAATCGACGCTGATCTGGGTGTCCTCAAGACCGGCCTCACCCTGACCGCAGTACCGTTCATCTTCCTGATCGTCGCCCAGATCATCGGGTTGGTGAGATGGCTGCGCAACGACATGCAGTACCTGGATCCGGCCACCGGCCTCATGCGGCTTCCTGCGGCGCTCTTGGGCGCCGACGCCTCCGACAACCCGACTCACACCAACTCCGAGGAGAGCACCCACCATGCGGATCACTGATGTCGAGGCCATCTGGCTACGCGTTCCGAAGCTGGATGAATACTGCGAGTGGGGTGATGACGCGTTCCTCGTCCGTGTTCATACCGACGAAGGCATCGTCGGCGTCGGAGAGTCCGACTCCTCTCCTGCCGTGCTGAAAGCGATCGTCGAGACACCCGCGTCGCATTCCTCAAGCCGAGGGCTACGCGAGATCCTGATCGGCGAGAATCCGCTGGACATCGCGCGGCTCTGGCGCAAGATGTTCGACGAGTCCTCCTACCTCGGCCGTCGTGGCGCCGGTATCCACGCGATCAGCGCCATCGACATCGCCCTGTGGGACATCGCCTCGCAAAAGTACGGTGTTCCCATCCATCAGCTTCTCGGCGGCAAGGTGCGCGACGCGATCCCTGCGTACGGCACGTTCATCCCCGACGACGACCCGGCCGCCAACCGGGCAATCACCGAGAGACTGCTCGCCAAGGGCTTCAGCCTGCTTAAGGTGGGTGGTGCCAAGTTCGGCCTCGAGCCCGACCACGACGAAGCGGTCCTGAGCGCCATCCGCGGCGCAGGCGACGACTTCGGCCTGGCCGTCGACCTCGTGTACCGGTGGCGTAACTTCCGCTATGCGCAGGGTCAGATCGAGCGGTTTGCGCACCACGATCTCGCCTGGGTCGAGGAGCCGCTGCCGTCGGACGATCACGAGGGCCTGCGGCGGTTGTCCGACGCGGTATCGGTGCCGATCTCGGGCGGTGAGCCGCTGACCACCCACGCGGAGTTCCGCGAGTTCGTCCGGAACACGCGTCCCGACATCGTGCAGCCGGACATCACCCGAGCCGGCGGCATTACGGAGACGCTCCGCGTCGCCGAGCTCGCGCGGCAACACAGCGTCCGGCTGGTGCCCCATGGCTTCAGCACGGGAATCCTGCTCGCGGCGACGGTCCAGTTCCTGGCCGCGCTGCCGGACGGTGACCTGATCGAGTTCTCGCAGAGCACCAGTCCACTGTCGACCGGACTTGTCACCAACCCGTTCCGGTTGGAGGAGGGCGCCATCCGCGTGCCCGAAGTCCCTGGCCTGGGCGTCCAGTTGGATGACGAGATGATCGAGCGCTACCGCGTCGAGGTGGGATACCGGCGATGAGCTGACGGCGTCTAGCGGGTGGGGATCACATGTGACGGGATCCTCACCCGCCGCGTGACGGCAGCCCTCCGGGATGAGAGCTATGCCAACGCTTACAAGTTGGGTGTCGCACTCGTCTTGCCCCGACGATGCGACGCTCTACCTCGCGCGGTCTGCGGGGAGCCAATGGCATAGATCCAGGTGCCCAAGGTCCAGCACGAACGACACGAAGACTTGCCTCTCGTCGTCGGGCGCCTCCCACTCGACACCTCCATGGGCGCCGAGTGGCTGCTCCTTGCGGATGTCGTCGTACGCGAAGCGCACCTTGGACCTGGTTACCGGGGCGGAAACACACATGCCTTCGCGGAGCAGCCGGTCGCGCCGAGCGGCGAGTCACCTCACGACGACCTCCGACCGAATCCACGCGAGAAAAGCCAAGCCCACGCCGACGGCCGACGGCGTACCAGGCAGCCATCTCGAGCACCCAGCCGCGGCGCGTGCCGGGGGGCTGGTTTCGTTCCGTGCTCACCTCAACCACGTCTGTCTTCGCCATCGCGCGACCCCTTCACCCTTATCAGTGAGCGCACCTTATGCGTCTGTCCCTTCCCCAGGGTGCACCGTTCGCGCCGGCCACTCGGCCGAACCCCGCCCAGACGACCCCTCCCACAGCCGCTCGGAGTCCTGGGCCTAAGCTGAGACTCGGCTCCGATCAAAGGAGAGACGTGGCCAACGACGTAGTACCCGACACCAGCTGGTGGCGCTCCGAGACTGGCGCGATCATCGAAGCAGCGCGGGTCAAGACCCGCGCGATCGATCGTGTCGCCTATGCCTCCGACGCCTCCCACTACCTCCTCACGCCGCGGGCGGTGCTCGTGGTCGCGAACACGACCGAGATGGCTGCCGCCCTGCGAGCCGCCTCCGCCGCCCGTACGCCCGTCACCTTCCGTTCCGGCGGCACGAGCCTTTCCGGGCAGGCCGCGACCGATCAGATCCTGATCGACACGCGACGCGAGTTTCGTCGGATCGATGTCGAGGACGACGGGCGTCGTGTCCGCGTACAGCCCGGAGCGACCGTCCGGCAGGTGAACGCGCGGCTTGCACGCTACGGGCGGCGGCTAGGCCCGGACCCCGCGAGCGAGGCCGCCTGCACCATCGGGGGTGTCGTCGCGAACAACTCAAGCGGCATGGCGTGTGGGACGACGGAGAACACCTACCAGACGCTTGAGTCGATGGTGTTCGTGCTTCCCTCGGGCACGATCATCGACACCGCCGACCCAGAGGCGGACGGTCTCCTGCGCGAAAGGGAGCCGGGGCTCTTCGAAGGAATCCGGAGTCTCCAACGCCGGGTGCGCGGCAATCCCGCCTCGGTCCGGCTCATCACCCGGCAGTTCGCCATGAAGAACACCATCGGCTATGGGATCAATGCCTTCCTCGACTACGACAGCCCTGCCGAGATCCTCGCGCATCTCATCATCGGCAGCGAAGGCACCCTCGCCTTCGTCGCGGAGGCCACTTACCGCACCGTCGCTCTCAAGCCGAAGATGGCGACAGCGCTGACCGTCTTTCCCTCGCTAGACGACGCCACCCAGGCGCTTACCGCGCTGGTGGACACCCGTGCGGCGACGCTGGAACTGATGGACGCCACGAGCATCCGCGTGGGCCAGTCGTTCCCCGACGCGCCACCCCAGATCCTCGGCTTCTCCCCCGACCGACACGCGGCACTCCTGGTCGAGTACCACGCATTCGACGACGACGAGCTGGCGGCACTGACCAGGAGGGGCTCCGACGTCCTCGGCCAACTCCCGCTGCTCGCGCCGGCGCGGCTGTCCACCGACGCGGCCGAGCGTGCGCTCGCGTGGAAGCTGCGGAAGGGGCTCTACGCATCCGTAGCCGGCGCACGTCCACCGGGAACGACCGCGTTGCTGGAGGACATCGTCGTGCCCGTCCCGGAGCTGTCGGGCACCTGCGCGAACCTTCAGGTCCTGTTCGAGCGGCATGACTACCGCGACAGCGTCATCTTCGGCCACGCGAAGGACGGCAACATCCACTTCATGCTGACCGACCGGTTCGAAGAGGGCCCCGCCGTGGACCGCCTCGTCGCCTTCACCGATGACATGGTGGACGTCGTCCTCGCTGCGGGTGGAAACCTCAAGGCCGAGCACGGCACGGGGCGGGCGATGGCGCCTTACGTGCGCCGCCAGTACGGCGACGAGCTCTACGACGTGATGCGGGAGCTGAAACGGCTGTGCGACCCGGCCGGGATCCTCAACCCCGGCGTCCTGCTCGAGGAAGACCCCGACGCGCACGTCCGCAACATCAAGCTCGCCGAGAGCATCGAGGCCGAGGCCGACCGGTGCGTCGAATGCGGCTACTGCGAGCCGGTGTGCCCTTCCAAGGACCTCACCCTGACACCCCGCCAGCGGGTCGTCGTCCGGCGAGCGATCGCGCGGGCCCGCGCCCGCGGTGATCTCGCGCTGGCCGGGGAGCTCGAGCGCGACTACGGCTACGACGGCGTGGAGACCTGCGCCGTCGATGGAATGTGCGTCACGGCATGCCCGGTGTTGATCAACACCGGGCAGCTGGTCAAACGGCTGCGCCGGGAGAACGCGAAGCAGCCGATCGCCTCCGGCTGGAACGCGGCCGCGAAGGTCTGGGGACCGGTCACGCGTACGGGATCCGGCGCGTTGACGCTGGCCGACCGTCTTCCTGCGGGACTCGTCCAGGCGACCACGTCGGCTGGTAGGAAGCTCCTGGGCGAGGACACGGTCCCGGCGTACTCGGCCGACCTTCCCGCAGGGGGTGCCGGCCGTCGACGCCTCCGAGGACGGCAGGGCGATAGTGACGCTCCTCCGGTCGCCATCTACCTTCCCGCCTGCGTGAACAGCCTGTTCGGTCCGGCGGGCGACGGCCCGGGCGCCACGGACGCCTTCGTGCGACTGTGCGAGCGTGCCGGTGTGCAGGTTGTCGTCCCGTCGGAGATCGAGTCGCTGTGCTGCTCGACGCCGTGGACGTCGAAGGGATACCCTGCCGGACGCGCGACGGTCAGCGAGCGAGTCCTTCGGGCCGTGCGGGCAGCGCCGGGCGACGGGCTGCGAATCGTCAGCGACGCGGCGAGCTGCACCGAGGGCTTCGCGCATCTGCTGGACGACGCCGGCGTGGAGTTCATCGTCCAGGACGCGGTCGCGTTCGCAGCCGAGGTGATTCTTCCCCACCTGGGAGGGCTGGAGCCCGTGGTCGACTCGCTCGTGTTGCACCCCACCTGTTCGTCCACGCAGATGGGCCTGAATTCCTCGTTGCAGAAGATCGCGGAGGCGGTGGCGACGACGGTGATCGTGCCCGACGCATGGGGTTGCTGCGCCTTCGCGGGCGACCGAGGGATGCTGCATCCTGAGCTGACCGCAAGCGCAACCGCTGCCGAGGCCGCCGAGGTGCGGGCGCTCCACGCCGACGGTCACGCCTCGTGCAACCGAACTTGCGAGATCGGCATGACGCGCGCTACCGGCCAGCCGTACCACCACATCCTGGAGTACCTGGACCGCGCCGCCGCGCTGCAGGCCGGCGGAGGCGGAGGGTGAGGAGCCTTTCCGGCTCCGCACCCTCCGCCTCCGCGTGACCCCTACGACTGTTGCATGACGGCGTGGCCCCCGAACTGGCCGCGGAGCGCCGAGACCATCTGCATCGTCGGGCTGTTCTCCTGGCGGGAGGCGAACCGGGCGAACAGCGAGGCGGACAGGACCGGCATGGGAACGGCGTTGTCGATGGCCTCAAGGAGCGTCCAACGACCCTCGCCCGAGTCCGTGGTGTATTCGTCGATCTCGGCGAGGTCCGGGGACTCCTCCAGCGCCATGACCAGCAGGTCCAGCAGCCAGGACCGCACGACGGTGCCGCGGGTCCAGGCCTTGAAGCAACCGGGCACGTCGGAGACGGTTCCGTTCTTCTCCAGCAGTTCCCAGCCCTCGGCGTAGGCCTGCATCAGGCCGTACTCGATGCCGTTGTGCACCATCTTCGCGTAGTGCCCCGCGCCGGTCCCTCCTGCGTGGACGAAGCTCTCGTCCCGCGGCCCAGCCGGGCGGAGGGCGTCGAAGATCGGCAGCATCCGCTCGACGTCGGCGTCGGTCCCGCCGACCATCAGCCCGTAGCCGTTCTTGAGGCCCCACACGCCACCGGAGACGCCGCAGTCGAGGTAACCTATGCCGCGCTCGGAGAGCAGGGCCGCGTGGACGGCGTCGTCCTTGTAGTAGGAGTTGCCGCCGTCGATCACGAGGTCGCCAGGCTCAAGGAGGCCGACCAGCTCGTTGACCGTTGCCCGCGTGGGCGCGCCGTGCGGGACCATGATCCAGACGGCCCTGGGACTGCTCAGCCGGGCCACCAGGTCGGGAAGATCCGTGGCGTCGGAGACATCGGGGTTGCGGTCATAGCCGACGACGTCATGTCCGGCGTCGCGGAGACGCTGCGCCATGTTGGCACCCATCCGGCCGAGACCGATCATTCCGAGCTGCATGTCAGACCACCACGCTCAGCGCCAGGACCGACAGCAGGCCGACGACCGACAACACGGTCTCCATCAGCGACCAGGTCTTGAAGGTCTCGCCGACCGTCATGCCGAAGTACTCCTTGACAAGCCAGAAGCCGGCGTCGTTGACGTGGCTCAGGAAGACCGAACCGGAGCCGATGGCCAGCACCAGCAGCGCCGTGTGGGTGTCGGTGAGGTTCGCGGCCAGCGGGGCCATGATGCCGCCGGCTGTGATGGTGGCGACGGTGGCCGAACCGGTGGCGAGGCGGATCAGTACGGCGACGAGCCAGCCGGCCAGCAGCGGCGGGATGGCCCAGTCGACGATGGCACCGGCGATCACGTCGGCGATGCCCGAGTCGACGAGGGTCTGCTTGAAGCCACCGCCGGCAGCCACGATCAGCAGGATGCCCGCGATGGGTCCGAACGACGAGCCGACGAGTTTGCTGACACCCTCACGGGAAGCGCCCAGCAGGAAGCCCAGCAGGAACATCGCTGCGACGGTGGTGATCAACAGCGCGATCAGCGGGGTGCCGACGAACACGATGGCCTTGCCGAATCCGCTCTCCTCGCTGCCGAGCATCTCGACCAGAGTGCGGGCCAGCATCAGGAAGACGGGCAGCAGGACGACGGTCAGCGCGGCGCCGAAGCTGGGACGCTTCGCATCGGGAGCGGGGCCGTCGCCGCCCAGGAAGCCCTCACGGGCGGGGATCGGGACCCACTTGGCCATCAGCTTGCCGAGAAGCGGGCCGGAGATGATCACACAGGGAATGGCGACCAGGAGGCCGAAGCCGAGCGTGAGGCCGAGGTTGGCGCCGACGGCGTCGATTGCGATCAGCGGGCCGGGGTGAGGCGGCACGAGGCCGTGCAGCGCCGAGAGGCCTGCGAGGGCGGGGATGCCGAGCAGCACGACGGGCAGCTTCGCGCGCTTGGCGGCGAACATGACGACGGGGATGAGGATGACGACGCCGACCTCGAAGAACAGTGGGATGCCGACGACGAACGCGATCAGGGCCATGGCCCATGGCAGGCGCTTGACCGGCGTCTTCGCCATGATCGTGTCCACGATCACGTCCGCGCCGCCAGAGGAGATCAGCAGCGTCCCGATGATCGAGCCCAACACGATCAGCAGGCCGACGCCCGCGACCGTACTGCCGAGGCCCGTGGTGAAGCTGGCGAACAGGTCGGTGTAGGGAACGCCTGCGGCGATGGCCATCACACCTGCGCCGGCCATCAGTGAGAGGAAGGGGTGGACCTTCAGCCAGACGATGAGCGCAACGATGACGGCGATGCCGCCGAGCGCTGCGAGGATGAGCTGTGTCGTCACGAGATGCTCCTTATGCTTCCTGGAGGTGGAGCTGGTTGATGGCCAGCTGGGCGATGGTTTCGATGGAGTGATAGACGTCGAGGATGACGCCCTCTTCATCGGCGTCGAGCGGCTCGAGGGTGGCGAGCTGTGACGGCAGCAGCGTCGGCGGCATGAAGTGGCCGGAGCGCGCTGACAGCCGGTGCTCCAGCAGCTCCGGCGAGCCGACCAGGTGGACGAAGATCGTGCGGCCGGGCGCCGCGCGCAGCCGATCGCGGTAGATCTTGCGGAGCGCGGAGCAGGTGACGATGGTGGACTTGCCTGCCGCGTCCTGTTCGGCGGTCCACTCCGCGATGAGGTCGAGCCACGGCCACCGATCTTCGTCAGTGAGCGGGGTGCCGGAGCTCATCTTCTCGATGTTGGCCTCCGGGTGGAAGTCATCGCCCTCAGCGAGCTCCCAACCCAGTCGATCCCTTAACTCTTCGGCGACGGTGGACTTGCCGCAGCCTGCGACACCCATCACCACGAGATGCACGTTTGTCATCTTTGACCTTCCTTCAGGCACTGCCTTCGTGCCATTGAGAGGACTCTAGATCTCATTAAGAGTCTTTGTCAAGCATTGCGTAATATCATATTTTCGCTGGTGCGCCTCAGAGCGCTGACTGGTACGCTCAATCCAGCGATGACACAGGGAGGGAGCGCTATGCCGAGCATCGATGAGGAGGGCGGCCTCCTCCACCACGGCATCTCCCGGTCGCTCGGCATCGAGATCATCGACGGCGTGTGGCGGGTCGGCGTCGGGCGCACGCTTGAGGACGTCCAGTCCCGCTTCGGGGTCTCCCGGACCGTGGCCCGTGAGGCGTCGCGCCAGTTGGAGGGCATGGGTCTCGTCCGGACCAAGCGCCGGCTCGGGCTCGTCGCGCAGGGCATCGACTCCTGGAGTGTCCTGGACACCAACCTCATCGACTGGCGCCTGCACTCCACCGACCGCGAGACGCAGATCTACTCGCTGACCCAGCTCCGCCTCGCCGTCGAGCCCGCCGCGGCCGAGAGCGCGGCGCGCTTCGCCTCTATCCACACCCGCGCCCGGCTGCTCCCCTTGGCCTCCGAAATGCGCCGCACCGGTGAAGCGGGACAGTTGGAGGAGTTCATGGAGTTCGACATCGAGTTCCATCGCCTCCTCCTTGAGTCGTGCGGCAACGAGCTCTTCGCGGCACTCGCCAACGTGGTCGCCGTCGTGCTACGCGGCCGCACGGAACTCGGGCTGATGCCCGCGCAGCCGAAGCCGGAGGCTCTCGACGGCCACGAGGCCGTCGCCCAGGCGGTGTTCAACGGCGACGCGGAAGGCGCACGCCTCGCCATGCAGGCTGTCCTGGAAGAGGTGCGTCTCGCGTTCAGCGACGCCGTGCCGCACCAGCGGCACCTGTCCTAGTCCCTCTGCGTTCGACTCCGTGTAATGGGGGCGACGAGCGCCGCCATCGCGACGATCAGGTCGGCGGGTGCGAGCCCGACGCTGAGCCCGCGACGACCACCAGACACGTAGACCGTGCTCAGCCCGAGCGCCGAGTCGTCGACGACGCACGGGTGACACTTCCGCTGTCCCAGCGGCGAGATCCCGCCGACCACGTAGCCGGTGACGCGCTGGGCGACGCTGGGGTCGAGCAGCTGCGCACCCTTCGCTCCGACGGCGGACGCCAGCGCCTTCAGGTCCAGCTGGCTCCCCACAGGCACCACCGCGGTCACCGTCGAGCCGCCGGCGTCGACGAGCAGGGTCTTGAACACGGCCTCCGACGGTAGCCCGAGCTTCTCGACAGCCTCCGGTCCGAACGCGGTGCTCCGCGGGTCGTGGGCGTGCTCCAGCACTTCGTACCGCACCCGCGCCTTGTCGAGCACGGCGAGCGCGGGCGTCGCCGCCCCACGAGCCTTGGCCATCCGCCCACCTCCGATCACCACCAACCTAGCCGAGCTCCAACGCCCCGCTGACCATCCCAACGCGACACTAGGTTGATTCCGTCAGGAGCGGTCATTGGCCAGGTCAAATCCGTTCAATCGCCCGGCGATCTGGGGTTACTCAGGCTGGATTCATCAGCATGATGACGTCCATGACCTCGCTGATCCGGAGCGGTGTGGATCGCTGACGGATTTGACCTGGCTAGCATCGGGCTTGCTGGCAAGCTACAGCCGCGCGATCAGGACCCCGTAGGGCGGGAGTACGACCTCGCCGGAGATGGTCTCGCCCGTGAACAGGTCGACGACCGGGCGCTTCAACGTCACGCGCGCCTCGCGCGCCGGGTAGTTCAGCAGGAACAGGAACCTGCCCTGCTTCCCGCCCCGGACCGCAAGCTCCACCGACGGCGGCGCGTCGACGACGTCCGCGAACGGCGACCGAACGCCGCTGACCGTGAGGAACCGGTCGGCCAGCTCCTCACTGAAGCAGGCGCCCAGGTAGTAGACGGCGCCCTCCCCCACCTTGCGGTGCGTCAGCGCGGGCGCGCCCGCGTAGTAGTCCTGCGTGAACTGCGCGACCACCTCGACCGAGTCGTCGGCGGGTCGGAGCACCTCGTTGAACACCGGAGCGGCGAGCTCCGTGCCGTCCCAGTCGACGGTCATACCCGCGGTGTCGCGGCCGACCAATGTGTAGTCGTCGACGGTGACCCCAGCCCACTCGCCGACGAGCCCCGGCATGGGGCGCATCGGGCACCTGCCAGTCTCGTCCTTGTACCCGGTGCGGGCGCCGAACACCAGCGTGCCGCCGCCCTCGACATAGCCGCGCAGCATGTCAGAGACCTCTCGCGTCATGATCGCAGCGTGCGGGTAGACCAGGAGGTCGTAGCGGGCCAGCTGCTCGGGCGTCGCCGCGCCGAGGAACACGAAGTCGCAGGGCGTATGGGAGGCCTGTGTCGCACGGAACCAGGCATCGTCGCTCGCCCGCGCGACCCGGCCGTGCCAGTCGTCGAGCGAGGCGTCGTACTCGTTGTCGTAGTCCTTCAGGACCGCGACGCGTGCCTCGTACACGGCATCCTCGACGGCAGCAAGCGCCTTCCACTCCTCGGAGAAGCTCTTCAGTTCGGCGAGACGCCGGTTCGGCGTGTTCGCGTAGTCGTTCAGCCCGTGCCAGTAGATCTCCAGGCCCATCGGGCTGGTGCGCCACCGGAAGTAGCTCACCATGTCCGCACCGTGGGCGACCGACTGCAGGCTCCAAAGTCGCAGCTGCCCCGGCTTGGGCATCGGCGCCTCCATCCTGTTGGTCCAGCCGTGGGCGCCCGCCTGCTGCTCCATGATCCCGAACGTCGACGAGACGGAGCGCGTCCATGCGAGGTTCCAGCTCCACTTGCGGTCGAGCAGGTCGCCCTCCGTAGGGCGATGGTTAACGTCGTAGGCGAAGTTCGGATAGGAGTCGAACGTGATGAAGTCGAGGCCCCCGGTCGTCATCAACTCGTTGTAGTCCAAGTTGGGGAAGAGACCGTTGGTGGTGATCCACACGCCGTCGGCCAGGTGGCGGCGGAGGATCTCGGTCTGCAGCCGCGTGAAGGCGACCGCGCTGTGTGAGAAGAAGCGCCGCTCCTCCAGTTCGAGGTGCGGGTTGATCGCGCCGTAGAGTCCCTTCCCGGCCAGGCGCACCTGCTCCCAGTCGCTGTACCTGCGGCTCCAGAAGGTGGTGCCGAGCGCCTCGTTCAGCGCGTCCAGCGTGCCGAACTTGTCGCGCAGGTAGGCGCGGAACGCGTCGTGGTCGCCGTCGGCGAAGAACTCCGCGACCTCGCAGTTGAGCTCGTTGTCGATCTGCCAGCCGACGATCGCCGGGTGCGCGCCGTAGTGCTCGGCCAGCCTCTCGACGATGCGTTCGGAGAACGCCCGGTACTCGGGCGAGTTGTAGCTGTAGTTGCGGCGGGGGCCGTCGAACGCGTGGCCCTCGCGATCGCGGTTGAGGATGCCCGGGTGGTCGTGCTGCATCCAGACGGGTGGGGTCGCCGTCGGGGTGCAGAAGATCACGCTCATCCCCAGGCGCTCGCAGATAGCGAGGAAGTCGTCGAAGTAGCCGACCTCGAACTCGCCGTCGCGCGGCTCAAGCAGCCCCCAGGCGAACTCGGCGATCCGCAGCGTGTCCAGGCCGTGCGCGAGCATCCGGACGACGTCATCCTCCCAGAGCGCGCGGTCCCAGTGCTCCGGGTAGTAGGCGACCCCAAGTCCCCGATAGGCGTTACTCATGTCTCTCCTCAGTGTGTGTGGTGGGTGGTTCGTGGGTGGTGGCGGGCAGCGTGATGGTCACGGTGGTGCCCTCCCCCAGTTCGCTGGCGACGGCCACATGGCCGTCGCCCTGGAAGGTGGCCTCGATGCGTTTGACGACGTTGGCGAGACCGACGGAGTCTGGTTCGCCTGCGGACTCGGCGAGGCCGGGGGCGCCGGCCATGCCGACCCCGTCGTCGGCGACCTCGATGACGAGCAAGCCGTCGCGCAGGAACGCCCGGACGGTGACGGTGCCGGGGCCGAGACTCGGAGCGAGGCCGTGGATGATGGCGTTCTCGACGAGTGGCTGCAGGATGAGGGTCGGCACGAGGAAGTGTGTGGTCGCGGGGTCGATCTCGAAGGCGACGGTGAGCCGGTCGCCGTAGCGGTAGCCCTGGATCTGGAGGTAGTGGCGGAGCTTTTCAATCTCCTCCTCCAACGGCACGTTGTCCTTGGCATCGATCGTGGCGCGCAGCAGGGAACCGAGCGAGCTCGCCATGACGCCGGCGTCGTCGGCGCCTTCGCTGCGGGCCATCCAGTTGATGATGTCGAGCGTGTTGTAGAGGAAGTGTGGGTTGAGCTGCATCCGCAGCGACCGCACCTCGAACTCGCGGCGCGCGTTCTGCTCCGTGTACACGCGCTCGACGAGACCGTTGATGTTGTCGGCCATGGCGTTGAAGGACCCGCCGAGGCGCCCGATCTCGTCGCTGCGGCTGACCTCCGAGCGCTTGTCCAGGTCGCCCTCACCGAACGCGCGCATGTCCGCGGACAGCTGCTGGATGGGCCGCGAAAGGCCGTCCGCGATGACGACTGCAGTGACGGCCGCGAGCGCGAGGATCACCAGGGAGCCGATGATCAATGCGCCGCTCAACTGGTTGATCTCGGCTCGGTAGACGTCGCTCGGGACAACGGCGACGATGCGCCACCCATTGCGGAGCGGCTCGCTGGTAGCGACGTACTGGTCGACGCTGTCGTGGCGCACGGTGCGGAAGGCGTAGGCAGGATCGTCGCCGTCCGCGGGTTGGATAGGCGCGCGGCGGCGCAGCAGGTCGTCATCCGACGCGCTGACGACGAAGCCGTCGGCGTCGACCACCATGATGTCGCCGCCCAGCACCGACTGGGTGCCCGAGATTACGTCTGTCAGGTACCAGAGCGGCACCTCCACCACGAGGGTGCCGAGCGGCTGCTGGGTCGTCGTCGAGTTGATCATCCGGCCGAGGTTCACGGTTCCGCGCGCAGGCGCGCCGGCGGTCCAGACCGGGCCTCCTGCCGCGGCCACGAGCTGATCCTTGGGCACCGTCGCAGGGCCGATGCCCAGGCGCGCCTTGTCGAGCTCGATGCGCTGCCCGCTCAGCGCGCGGACCCAGATGGCGTTGATCTCGTCGTGGAAGAGGACCTGCGACTCGAGGACCGCCTGGGCGCTATTGGCGAGGCGCGCGGACTCGAACGCGCCGACCCCGCCCTGGTTCGCCGCGTCGAGCGCCTTTTGGATGTCGCGGTCGATGAGCACGTTGAATGAGATCTCCTCCACCTTCTGCAGCCTGCTGTCCATCGTGGCACCGGCCTGGAACATGATGTCGTGGCTGTAACGCCGGGCATTGGTCTCCCACGCCCGGCTCCCCACGGCGTAGGCAACGAGGGTCAGGCACACGGTCGGGAGGAGTGCGAGGGAACAGAACGCCAGCACCAGCTTTCGCCGGATGTTCCACCGCGCGGTGGGCCTACGCATTGCCGCGACGCGTGCGCAAGGACGTCAGGGTGAATGCGAGCTTGGCGTCCAGCGGCGTCGTCGGCTCCTTCCTGTACGCGGACGGTGCCACGCCGTACGCGCGCTTGAACAACTGCCCGAAGTGGCGCGAGTCGAGGGCGCCGACCCGCTCCGTGATCCGGACGAAAGACTCCGACGTCTCCCGGAGCAGCCGCGCCGCCTCCTGCACTCGGAGCCCGTTCAGGAGCTCGAGGAAGGTGTAGCCGGTGGCCTTCTTGATCACCCGGCTGAGGTAGATGGAGCTGAAGCTGAGGTCGCGGGACATGGAGGTGAGCGTGATGTGGGAGGTCTGGTTGTCGACGATGTAGCGCAACACCTGGTCGGCGACGCCTTGATGCGAGACCTCGCCGAGGATGATGCCGGCGTCGTCCATGACCAGTTGACGCCGTCCCAGCTCCGCTTCGAGGAGGCGGAGGCGGAGATTGGTCGACTTCGTCTGGGTCACCTGCTCGCCCGCCTTCCGCACGGCCGTCAGGATCTCGTCCGGGCTCGCAGGCTTGAGCAGGTAGGAGGCCACCTTGTAGGTGATCGCCTCCCGCGCCACCTCGAAGTCGCTGTATCCGCTCAGTAGCACGACGCTGGTGCTCAGTCCTTCCTCCACGATGAACCGGGAGAGCTCGATGCCGTCGAGCC
Organism: Tessaracoccus sp.; assembly: GCF_016714275.1. Lineage (GTDB taxonomy): Bacteria > Actinomycetota > Actinomycetes > Propionibacteriales > Propionibacteriaceae > Arachnia. The sequence goes on from NZ_JADJNP010000001.1 coordinate 1,019,319, forward strand.
CGGGCATCCTGATGTCCGCCAGCATGACGTCGATGACCTCGGTCTGGAGTACTTCGACGGCGTCCACGCCGTTGCCCACCTCCGCCACGAGGTCGACGCCGATGCTCCCCCACGGGAGCGAAACGAGACCTTGGCGGATGACCGGTTCGTCGTCGGCGACGCACAGGCTGATCATGAGGCTATCCCTTCACCGCTCCGGCCGTCATGCCGCTGATGATCTTGCGATGCAGAAGCGAGTAGATGACAACAGTAGGCAGAATCGTGATGACGACGGCGGCGATCATGCCGACGTAGTCAGTGCTGTACCTGCTCTGGAACGACGTCAATCCCACCGGCAGCGTCATCATGTCGGGATCGGCGAGGAAGATCTGCGGGAAGAGCAGGTCGTTCCACGCCGTGATGAACGTGATGACCGCGACGGTGACCAGCGAGGGCACGGACATCGGCACGATGATTCGGAAGAACACCATCGGGACCGAGCAGCCGTCTATCACCGCTGCCTCCTCGATCGACGAGGGAATCGCCTGGAAGAAGCCGACGAGGATCAGGATCGCGATCGGCATGGCGAACACGACGTGCGGGATGATCACCGACCAGTAGGTGTTGATCAGTTGAAGTTGGTTGAAGATCGCGAACAGCGGCACCACCGCGGCATGCATCGGAATGGTCATGCCCAGCAGGAAGAGCGCGAAGACAGGCTTGGCGAGCTTCCACTTCAGACGCGTGATCCCGAAGGCCGCCATGCCGGACAGCAGGGTCGCGGCGATGACGACCGCGCCGGTCACGATGACGGAGTTGACGAAGTAGCGGCCGATGTTGCCCTCGACAAACGCGCGATAGTAGTTGTCGAGCGTCGCGTGCATCGGGAGGCCCCACGGGGAAGCGAACAGCTCCTCCTGGGTCTTGAAGGAGTTGATGACCAGCCAGAGGATCGGATACAGGAAGACGATGCCGAAGAAGATCAGCAGCAGGTAGACGGGCGGGGCCCAGGCACGGGAGAACTTGGCTGTCATGGGTCGGCCCTCAGTACTCGATCTTCTCGGACTTGAACAGGTAGTTGCTTGCGACGATCGCGAGCACGCACAGCAGAAGCAGCGCGTTGGCGATGGCCGAGGCGTAGCCGAACTTCAGGGTCCGGAACGCGGTGGTGAACATGTACGTCGACATGACCTCGGAGGCGTGGTTGGGCCCGCCCCGCGTCATCGCGAAGACGAGGTCGAAGTACTTCAGCGAACCGGTGACGATCAGGATGGCGTCGACCTTCAGCATCGGCCGGATCAACGGGAAGGTGATCCTCCAGAACTGGTTCCAGGACGACGCCCCATCCATGGTCGCGGACTCGAACAGCTCCCCGGGAATGGCGCGCATGGCGGCCAGCTGAATCACGAGGTGATAGCCGACGAACTGCCACATCACCACCACCATGATCGCCAGCATCACGGTGCTCTCCTCCGACAACCACGCCCGTTGGAAGTGCGCGAGGTTCAGCAGCTCGAGGACTTTGTTGACCATCCCGAACTCGGAGTTGTAGATGAACGTCCACGTCAGGCCGACGGCGACGCCACAGACCACCGACGGCAGGAAATAGACGGACTGGAAGAAGTGCCCGCCCCTCACCTTGTGGAAAAGGATGTTGCCCAGGAGGAGCGCGAGCGGCAGGTGCGCGAGCAGCGAGCCCACGACGAGGATCAGGTTGTTGCCGACGCTGCGCAGGAAGATGGAGTCGTTCAGCAGATTCCTGTAGTTGTCGAAGCCGATGAAGGTGCCGGGCGACATGAGGTCGGTGCGGTAGAAGCTCAGGACGACGTTGTAGCCGATCGGGACGAGCCCGAAGGCCAGGAACATCAGCAGGGCGGGGCCGACGAAGAAGACGATGTAGCGCTTGCGGCGCAGCAGTTGTTGCACGAGGTGCTCCTCTGAAAGACGGGCGCGAGGAGACCGGGGAGCCGGCTCAGCGGCTCCCCGGCTCCGAGTGCTCAGCGCTCGGCGTTGGCCTCGGCGAAGGTCTGCAGCTCGTCGAGCCGCGAGGCGGGATCCTGGCCCGCGATGATCGCCTGCGCGGCGTTGTTGAACTCGACGCCCTCGCCGGCACCGAAGACCCGGTCGAACCACGGAGTCACGGCGGTGAGGTCCTGCTGCAGCGCGTTGATCTTGATGAACAGCGGGTTGAGCTTCGCCTCGTCCAACTCCGTGTTCGTGGAGATCAGGTAGCTCGCGTCGTACGCGAAGCCCTCCTGCGCCGTCGTGTCGGAGAACAGCTTGATGTAGGCCGCCGCGGCGTCCGCGTTCTTGGTGTTGGCGCCGACGGCGTACGCCAGGTCGACGTCGCCGACGGCCACGTTCTCGCCCGGGTTGGCCGGCGGGATATTGAACACGTCGATGTCGTCCTTGATCGCGACCCCGTCGCCCGTGAGCGCGGACATGTCCCAGGAGCCCATGTAGTACATGGCGGCCTTGCCGGAGGTGAACAGGTCGCGGCCTTCGTCGTTGGTCATCCCGAGGTAGCCGTCAGGGAAGGCGCCGAGTCCCTGGAGGTCCTTCAGCTTCTCGCCCGCCGCGACGTACCGCGGGTCGTTCCACTTCGCGGTCAAGGCGACCGTCTCGTCGAAGAGCGCGATGCCGGCGTCGGCATTTCCGATCTGCTGCAGCAACTGTCCGGCGATCCACGCGTCCTTCACCGGCGCCGACAGCGGAGTGATGCCCGCGGCCTTGAGCTTCGTGACGACGTCGACGAACTCTGCGTACGTCGTCGGTGCCTCGAGGCCCTGGTCGGCGAAGATCTTGGTGTTGTAGTACATGACCGCTACCGCCGCGCCGTGCGGGACGGCATAGATCTTGTCGTCGAAGGTCACGGGCCCGAAGACGCCGTCATTGAACCGGCCCTTCCACTCGGCGTCGGCCTCAAGGAAGGGCGTGAGGTCGAGGACCTTCTTGCCCGCCACGAACGGCCGCAGATAGCCGGAGCTCCAGGTGAAGAACACGTCGGGCTGCGAGTTGGACGCCATCAACGACGCGAGCTTCGTCTTGTATTGCTCGTTCTCGTACGTCTCGATCCGCATCTCGACGTTGAACTCGTTCTTCTCGTTGAACTCGTCGGTGACCTCGCGGACTACGTCGATGAGCGCCTTGTCCGCGGTTCCGCCGATGAACATGGCGTTCATCACCTTCTTGCCGTCGGAGGTCGACGCGCCGCCGCCTCCCCCGCCGCATCCGGCGAGCGCAACCGCCGCGGCAGCGGCCACGGCCGCGACCTTCAGCACCTTGATTCGGTTCGTCATTGACCTCTCCTCGTTTCCGGCGGCGCATCATCGCCCGCCACCCACAAGGAGCCTAGGAAGCGCGGCACCGCGCGAGAACGAGCAAACCTGACCTCAAGGGTTGCGATCCAAACCTGCGCGGTCAGGCGACACCGCCGCGGCGCTTGATCCGCGACATCAGGTCGCGGAACGCCGACGGGCGGGTCAGGTTCGCGCCCAACGGGTGGTTTCGCTTCCCCAACCCGTGGTAGTCACTTGAGCCGGTCCGCACCAAGCCCAGGCGAGCACCCATCTCGAACAGCAGCGAGCGCGTGTCGTCGTCGTGGTCCGGGTGGTCGACCTCGATGCCCTCCAGGCCGTTCTCGTGGACGAGCCTCTCGATGTAGGGCGCGGACAGCACGTCGCGCCCGCCGCGGGCCCACGGGTGCGCGATGACTGCCACGCCGCCGGCGCCGTGGACGAGGTCGATCGCGCGCTCCAACGGACACGCGTAGCGCCTCACGTAGGCCGGACCGTCGTCGGCGATCCAGCGGGCGAAGGCCTCGTCGCGATGCTCGATGTGGCCGCGCGCCACGAGCGCGTCGGCGACGTGTGGACGCCCGACAGCGGGTGCCCCCTTTGCCGCGGCTTGCACGTCCTCGATGGTCAGTTCCAGTCCCAGCGCGGTCAACCGCTGCACCATCTCCGGGATGCGCGCGCTGCGGTCGACCCGGATGCGGGTGAGTTCGTCGAGGAGCGTGCGGTCGAAGGGGTCACAGCCATAGCCGAGAAGATGCACCGAGCGGCCGCCGTGCTCGGTCGACATCTCGATCCCCGCGACGACCCGCACGCCGATCCGCTTGCCCGCCTCCTGGGCCTCCGCGACACCGTCGAACGTGTCATGGTCCGTGAGCGCGATGACATCGAGCCCGGCCTGCATCGCCTTCATCACCAGACCCGTGGGGGTGTCCGTGCCGTCCGAGACGCTGGAATGGGTGTGAAGGTCGATCTTCATGGCCACATCCTAGAAGGAACCTCCCTTGCACGCGGGCCTGGGGCGACTACTCTTCACCGCATGCAGCTTGCCTACACCCACACCTACGCCGCCGAGCCCACCCGCGTCGTCGACCTCCTCCGCACTGAGGCCTTCCTCACCGATGTCGCCACCCATGCCGGCGCCGTCTCCCACTCGGTCGAGTTGGGCAACGACGCCACCGTGCTCGGCATGAAGCTTCCGGTTCCCTCCCACCTGACGAAGTTCGTCGGCCAGACCGTTCAGCTCACCCAGACCTTCCGCTTCCAGGCGCCCGGCCCCGACGGCTCCATCCGTGGCACCGTCGACGTCGACGTCCCCGGCATGCCGGTGGAGGTGCAGGCCAACGCGCTGCTATCACCGGTCGCCGACGGCACGCGGGCGCACTACACGGGCACGCTGACGGTGCGCATCCCGTTGGTGGGAAAGAAGGTCGAGTCGCAGCTCGAGCCGTTCATCCGCGACGCGTTCGACGGCCTCGAGCGCCGCGCTGCAGACTGGCTGTCCCGCTAGCCGGCCTTTGCCTGCTGCGCCTCCTCGCGGCGCTTGCGGGCCGCCTCGACCGAAGCCTTGAGGGCCGCCATGAGGTCGACGACATCGCCCACGGGGGCCGAGGTGTCGGCGCTCTCGGGCATCTCGACCCCCGCGAGCTTCGCGTTCACGACCTCCATCAACGCCTCGCGGTAGCTGTCGGTGTAGGCATCCGGGTCGAAGGTCCCGACGAGCTGGTCGATCAGGAGCTTCGCCATCGCCATCTCCGCGTCCGTGATCGCGATGTCCGCGTTGGGGGCCGCGAACTCGCCGTCGCGCAACTCGTCGGGCCAGCGCATCGTGTGCATGATCAGCAGGTCGCCCTTGGGCCGCACCATCGCGAGCGCCTCCCGGCTGCGGAGCGCCACCTTCACGATGGCCACCTTGCCCTCCGCCGACAGCGCCTCCCGGAGCAGCACATACGGCTTCTGGCCGGCAGCCTCCGCCTCGAGGAAGTAGGAGCGGTCGAGGAAGGTCGGGTCCACCTCGTCCTCGTTCACGAACTGCACGACGTCGACCGCCTTCAGCGTGCTGAGCGGAAGCTGTGCGAAGTCCTCGTCCGTGAGGACCGCCATGCGGCCGTCGGCGGCCTCGTAGCCCTTCGCGATGTCGGCATAGGCCACGACCTCGCCGCACTTTTCGCACACGCGCTGGTAGCGGACGCGTCCCCCGTCAGTGGAGTGCACCTGACGGAACGCCACGTCCTTCTCCTCGGTTGCGGCGAAGAGCCGGATGGGGATGGAAACGAGGCCGAAGGAGACGGCCCCTTTCCAAATGGCCCTTGGCATGGTTTGCTCCTATCCCCTGCGATACTCGACGACGTCGTTCCACAGCAGGTCGTGCTCGTGCAGCAGGGCCTGCACCTGGGGCAGGTCCCAGGCCTCGTCGATGGTCAGCCCCTTCGAGAGGGCTGCGGCGTCCGCCACGTCGGTACCCGGTTCGTCGGCGAACCATGCGGTGATCGCCGAGGCCGGACAGCTCGTCAGGACGATCTGCCCGTTGTCGGGGTCGTCTCCGGCCCGGACGAGGGCCGGGTCGACCTCCGCGACGACGACGAGCCGCTCACCGTGCGTGGTCAGGGCCGCCACCGATGCCAGCACCAAGGCCGCGTACTCGGCGTCCTCCGAGTCGTTCTCGCCGTATCCCAGCTCCTCGAGCAGGCGCGGCGTAACCGTGTAGGCCACACGGTCGGCGACGGCGATCTCGCCGCTCAGCACGTCCATCTCGGACGCGGCGATGGGCAGGAACACCAGTTGACGCTTCACGGACCCAGCCTATGCCACACGGTAGGCTCGAAGCCGCCATGAAGATCGTGACTTCGCTCCTGTTCCTTGTCCTCGCGGTATCGCTGGCCGCCTGCGGGTCTTCCGCTCCCCCTGCGCCGCAGACCATCCAGCTGGTCGTGACCGATCCCCCGGCGCCGCCGGCGGAGGTGAAGATCCCGCTGGGCGCGGAGGTGACGATCGTCATCACGACGCCCAAGGACGACGAGGCGCACCTCCACGGCTACGAGGTCGAGCTGGACGTTCCCGCCGGCGTGCCAACAGACCTGACCTTCACCGCGAACATGTCTGGCAGCTACGAGCTGGAATCGCACATCACAGAAGCCGTGTGGCTCAACCTGGTCGTGTCGTGACCCTCCTGCACGGGATCGCCTCCCGGCACGACCTCCCCCTACCTTTCGGGTTGGTCGTCGCCGCGGGCGCGGCCGTGCTGGTGATCACGTTCTGGGTCGCGCTGTTCGCGTGGCGCTCGCCGCGCTACCGCGAAGAGCAGGGAACCGAACTCCCGCGGCTCACCCGTCTCGTCGACGCGCGCTGGTTCAGCGGGTCGCTCCGCGCCGTCGGGCTGCTCGTCTGGGGCCTTGCGGCTGCCGCGCTCTCGTTCGGCGTGGATCGCATCGACAACCCGTCCATCGGGTTCGTCTACGTCTGGCTGTGGGTGGGCCTCGTGCCCGCGGCGCTGCTGTTCGGCCAGGTGCACCGTCGTACCAACCCGCTGCGGACGCTGTTGTGGTTCCGTGGCGCCAGTGTCCCTTCGCACGACGAGCCGACGGGATCACTGTTGCCCGCGGCCGGGGCGCTGGCCGTGTTCCTGTTCCTCGAGCTGGTGCAGCCCGGCGGCGCGACCGTCCCGGTGCTGCGCTGGTATGCGGCGGCGTGGGTGCTCTGGGTCGTGGTCGGCGCGCTCGTCACACCGACCTGGATCGCGCGGGCGGACCCGTTCGAGGCCTTCGCCACCACCGTCGCGCGGTTGTCGCCGTGGGCACGATCGGCCCGAGGACTGCTGATGTGGACCAACCCGCTGCGCAATCTCGCGGCCTGGCGCGCGCCGCGCGGGTTGGCGGCCATGTCGTCGGTTCTCCTAGGCGGGACCCTCTTCGACGCGCTCTCGAACACCACCTGGTGGGTACGCGGCACCCAGGGACTGCAGGACGGCACGACGGCGCTGGCGACCGCGGCGCTGCTCGGCTGCATGGCGCTGGTCTTCGGCCTGTTCCGGCTGGGCACGCTCGCCTACCGGGGACTGTCGATGGACGAGCTCGCGCCCGGTCTTGTGCCGTTGGTGGTCGGCTACGCGCTCGCGCACTACGGGACGATGCTCTACCTCGAGGGCCAGCGCACCCTCTTCCGGTTCAGCGACCCGCTCGGCAAGGGGTCGAACCTCTTCGGCCTCATTGAGGCCGCCCCTGACACCAGCCTCCTCGCGTTTCCGACTGTCATCGCGGTCGCGCAGGTCGTCCTCATCGTTGCCGGACACGCGCTCGGCGTCCTCGTGACGCACGACATCGCGCTGCGCACCGCCCCCGTCGGCGCGACGGTGCATCTCCCGCTCCTCTCGGTGATGGTGGCCTTCACCGTCGGCGGCTTGGTCCTGATGTTCGGCGGCTGACGCCGCCTCACAGGGAACTCACAGGGTGTTGTCCGAGTCCGGGTAGGTGTTGTCCGGAGCTCGTGAGGTCTGGCGCCAACCAGGTCGGATCAGCAGGCTGGCCTGCATGTTCGCACCGTCGTTGTTCCCGCCGCCTGTCCCTTCGCCGTCGTACGAGTCGCCACGGCCTCCCGAGCCGGCACCCGCTCCCGTCGTGGTCCTCATCACCGCCCTCGTCGAAGCCATGGCAGGGCGACGCCCGCTGCACCAGTTGCGTCCGCACCTGAACAAGCGGGCATTCCTCACGCTTGTCGACTACGCCGATTCCGGATCCTTCCGGCATACCAAAGCCGCAGGGCTGCGGACCCAGATGCCGACGTCAGCGGCCGTCGAAGCCAGCCTCCGGCTGATGACGGCCTCCCGCTGGGTCACCTGCGTGTTCCGCCTCGACCGGCTCGGACAAGGGCCATGGTGCTGCACGGAGGTCTCCGTGCTGGCGCCCCTGGCTCTCCCCGCGCTCCGGGCGGCGTAGGAATCAGGCGGCGCGGCCGTGGCAGAGCTTGTACTTCTTGCCGGAGCCGCAGGGGCAGGGCGCGTTGCGGCCCACCTTCGCGGTCGCCGTCGCCTGCTTCGCTCCAGACTTGGTGGCCTCGCCGCTTTCGTCCGGCGCGGAGTAGGTCAGGTTCTTGTCCGCCTTGCGCTCCAGGCCCTTCGCCAGCGGCGCGTGCTCGTCGACCTTCTCGGGCGTGCGCGGTTCTTCGGTCTGAAGCGAGGCGGTCAGGTCGCCGACCGTGACCGCGTCGCCCTCGTCGTTGGTCACCAACGCGACCCCCGGCTCCTCGACCGGCTTGCGGACGGTGACCTCCAGGTTGAAGAGGAAGCCCACGACCTCCTCCATGAAGGCCTCCATCATGGCGTTGAACATGTCGCCGCCCTCACGCTGGTACTCGACCAGCGGATCGCGCTGCGCCATGGCACGCAGGCCGATGCCCTCGCGGAGGTAGTCCATCTCGTAGAGGTGCTCGCGCCACTTCCGGTCCAGCACGGTCAGCAGCACCTGACGCTCCAACTCGCGCATGGTCTCGGTGCCCAGCTGCTCCTCGCGCGCGTCGTACGCGGCAAGGGCATCCTCCTGCACGAGCTCGATCAGCTCGTGCTGCTCGGGCAACTCCTCGGCCACGTCGTCGACCTTGATGGTGACGGGGTACAGCGTCTTCAGCTCGGTGAGCATCGTCTCGATGTCCCACTCCTCCGGGATTCCGGATGTGTGGGTGCGCACGACGTCGGCCACGACACGGGAGCAGGTGCCGCGCAGCTGCTCCGAGACGTCGACGCCGTCGAGGACGCGGCGGCGGTCGCCATAGATGGCGTGCCGCTGGCGGTTCATGACGTCGTCGTACTTCAGGACGTTCTTGCGCATCTCGAAGTTCTGCGCCTCGACCTGCTTCTGCGCGCCCTCGATCGACTTCGAGACCGACTTCATGTCGATCGGCACGTCGTCAGGCACCTTCATCATCAGCAGCGCGCGCTCAAGCAGCTCGGGCCGGAACAGGCGCATCAGATCGTCACTGAGCGACAAGTAGAAGCGGGACTCGCCCGGGTCTCCCTGGCGGCCGGACCGGCCGCGCAGCTGATTGTCGATGCGCCGGGACTCGTGGCGCTCGGAGCCGACCACGTAGAGGCCACCGGCCTCCACCACCTCGTCGTGCTCCGCGGCCACCTGGTCCTCGAGCGCGGCGAGAGCGTCGGCCCAGGCGGCCTCGTACTCGTCGGGGGTCTCGACGGGGTCCAGCCCCTGCTTGCGGAGCTGGAGGTCTGCCAGGAACTCGGGGTTGCCACCGAGCATGATGTCGGTGCCACGGCCGGCCATGTTCGTCGACACGGTGACCGCGCCCTTGCGGCCCGCCTCGGCGACGATCGCGGCCTCGCGCTCGTGGTGCTTGGCGTTCAGCACCTGGTGCGGCACGCCGGCGCGCTTCAGCAGCCCGCTGAGCAGCTCCGACTTCTCCACCGACGCCGTGCCCATGAGGATCGGCTGGCCCTTCGCGTGACGCTCGACGACGTCGGCCACGATGGCCTCGTACTTGGCCTCCTGCGTGCGGTAGATGAGGTCGGGACGGTCGGCGCGGATCATGGGCCGGTTGGTCGGGATCGGGATGACGCCGAGGCCGTAGATCTTCTGGAACTCGGACTCCTCCGTCTTCGCGGTGCCCGTCATGCCGGCCAGCTTGTCGTACATGCGGAAGTAGTTCTGCAGCGTAATCGTCGCGAGCGTCTGGTACTCGTCCTTGATCTGCACGCCCTCCTTCGCCTCGAGCGCCTGGTGGAGACCCTCGTTGTAGCGGCGGCCATGCAGCGTGCGGCCGGTGTGCTCGTCGACGATCAGGACCTCGCCGTCGCCAGCGATGACGTAGTCCTTGTCGCGCTTGAACAGCTCCTTGGCCTTGATGGAGTTGTTCAGGTAGGAGATCAGCGGGGTATTGGCCGACTCGTAGAGGTTCTCGATGCCGAGGCGGTCCTCGACCTTCTCGATACCAGGCGCGAGAACGGCGATGGTCTTCTTCTTCTCGTCGACCTCGTAGTCGACGTCGCGGGTCAGGGTGCGCGCCAGGCGGGCGAATACCGGGTACCACTCGTGGTTGTCTTCCGCGGGGCCGGAGATGATCAGCGGGGTGCGGGCCTCGTCGACGAGGATCGAGTCGACCTCGTCGACGATCGCGTAGTGGTGTCCGCGCTGAACCATGTCCGCATTGCGGAGTGCCATGTTGTCGCGCAGGTAATCAAAGCCGAACTCGTTGTTGGTGCCGTAGGTGATGTCGGCGGCGTAGGCCGCGCGGCGCTCCTCGGGAGTCATCTCCGAGAGGATGGCGCCGACCTCCAGACCCAGGAAGTGGTGGATACGGCCCATCTGCTCCGACTGGTACTTGGCGAGGTAGTCATTAGTGGTGACGACGTGTACGCCGTTACCGCTCAGCGCGTTCAGGTAGCTGGGCAGCGTACCCACAAGGGTCTTGCCCTCACCGGTCTTCATCTCGGCGATGTTGCACCAGTGCAGCGCGGCACCGCCCATGATCTGTACGTCGAAGTGGCGCTTGTGCAGCACCCGAACCGACGCCTCGCGCACCGTGGCGAACGCCTCCGGCATCAGTCGGTCGAGCGACTCGCCGTCGGCGATGCGGGCCCGGAACCGGTCGGTCTCCGCGCGTAGCTCGGCATCCGACATCGCCTTGAAGTCCTCCTCGATGGAGTTGACCTGATCGGCCACCTTCTGCAGCTTGCGGAGCTGGGCTCCGGAGCCGAGGCCGCTCAGAAATTCCATGAATCCCACGAGTGTTGTCCTTCTTGCTTGATCAAGGGCCGAGCCCGAAGAGGCTGCGGCTATGCCGCCCGCCATCCTAACGCGCGCGGCCAACACGCGCAGAACGCCCACCCAGCCGGTGGCTGGGTGGGCGTTCTGCGCTCAGGCGGTCAGGACACGTTGAGGTGGATCACGCCGTAGTTGTAGGCCTTGCGGCGGTACACGACCGACGGACGGCCGGTCTCCTTGTCCTGGTAGAGGAAGAAGTCGTGGCCGACGAGCTCCATCTCGTCGAGCGCCTGGGCAAGCGTCAGCGGCTCGGTGTCGAACTCCTTGACCCGCACCACCAGCGGGCCGTCCCCGGTGACGACCAGTCCCGCGACCTCGACGGTCTGCGGGGCGTCATCCTCGACCTCGACGGCGGCGACGAGGGCCGCCGCGTCCTGCGCAGGCCCGGTTCGCAGGCCGCGGTGCGTCTTGCGGCGGTCGGCCGCCTTGCGCAGCTGCGCCTTCAAGCGATCGAGCGCCATCTCGAAAGCGGCCGTCTTGTCGCTCGCCCGGGCCTCCGCCCGGACGACGGGGCCGCGGCTGCGCAGCGTCAGCTGCACATTGATCGCGTGGGAGGGATCCTTCGTCGCGTCATCTGCGGTGAAGTCAACCTCTGCCCGGATCACCCGGTCACGCAATCGCTCGACGGTGGCGATCCTCTCGTGAACGAGCTCTTTGAGTTCAGGGTTGATCGTGCAGTGCCGACCGGTGACGACGATGTCCATCAGTTCCTCCGTCTGTCGTGGGACCACATGGCCCAGCTCCCACCCGTGGGGAAGTCCCGCGAGTGAATGGTGCAACGCCGCAGGTGACCCGAGAAATCTCGGACCTGCGGCGTCTCCATGCACTAACGCTACTCCCCTGAGAAAGGCCATGTCAGTGTCTTTCACCAACTGGTCAGGGGTTTGTCTGCGCGCGCGATCACCGCCACTCCTACGACCTCGACCTCCGCCTCGCGCAGCGCCCTGAGCGCCTCGGCGACCGTCGCCCCGGTGGTGTACACGTCGTCGACGAGCGCCACCGGCCCTGTGTGCAGGGCCGCCACCATCGATCCTGCGAGGTTGGCCGCACGGTCCTCGCGGCCCAGCCCGCGCTGGTCTGCGCCGCGCGCGGCGCGCGACAGCAAGGCGCGCCGCGGGAGGCTGGTGCGCGCCGCCGCGGCGGCGCAGATCCTGCCTGCATGGTCGAAGCCGCGCCTCCGCACGGCGCCGCGGAGCGACGGAACGGGAACCAGCGCCGTCGACGATGGCGGCGCGAGCTCGCCGATAGCACGGGCGAGCAAACCGCCGAGGAACCGGTCGAGATGCAGGGCGCCGTCGTCCTTGAACCGCGGGATGATGCGGGCCAGGAGCGGTCGGTAGTCGCATGCTGCCACGATCCGAGGCGAGCCATGGGCCACCTCGAGCGGCGGCCCGCGCAGCGCCCATTGGCAGGTGGCGCACACGCCCCAGCCCGGGTGGTCGCAGCCTGGGCAAGCCGAGCCGAGGAGGAGATCGGCGGCGGCATCGAAGAGAGCCCTCATACCCTCGTTATGGCAAGAACGAGGACCCGCTCACCGGATATCCACAGGCCACGCTCGGGTCAAGCACCGAAGCTGATCGCGCTGATGTCCTCTATGATGCGGTTCCAGCGCGTCCGCGCCTCGAACCGCCACACCATTCCCGCCTCATTCCGGATCGCGACTGAGCCCCCGCCGAGGCGGGCCATCGCGGTGATCTCCGCGACGTCGCCGACCACCGGACCGAGGTCCTCGACGAGCGATCCGTCTGACTGGGCCAGGAAAACCGATCGCCCAGAGGCGCTCGACCCGATGAAGGCGAGCGCCGTCTCCGATTGCCAGGAGACCGCGGTGACGTCGGTGATCTCCGAGCCGCGCGGGCTCACCATGTGCAGCGGCCACGACCCGTCGGTCTCGGTCCCGCTCGGCAGGACCGCGGTCAGGCTCAGCGTCCGCACCTGCCCGGAGCGCACGACGAGCGCGAGGCGGGCCCTCGTTGGGGACACCGCGAAGGCCTCGACGACCGCGCCCTCCGGCAAGGTGGTCCCGACGGCGACCACGTGCTCCGAACGGTCGAGGGTCAGCAGCCGCGTCACGCCGTCAGTGCCGTCGCCCAGCAGCCAGAGGGCGCCGAGCGCGAACTGCGGCGCACGGAGGTTCGTGAACTCGGCTTTCACTGGAGAGACCTGCCCGCCGAGCTGACCGAGGCTCAGGCCCGTCCTGCTCTCGTCGACATAGGCGACGGAGACGCCGTCCAGGGAGACTGCGACATCCGCGCTCCCGTCGGCCTGCGGCGTCAACGGTACGAACTGGGCCTCCTCGCTCACTCGCCCGGGCACCCCCTCACGGATGCCGTACAGATTCGGCGTCGCTCCCCGCGAGAGCACCTGATAGCCGAGCTGGCCCGCGAGTTCCAGCACCCCGGCCGCGTTGGATCCCGGCAGCGCGAAGCCGACGCCTCCTTGCGTGATCACCAGGCCAGTGACCCTCGGGATGGAGGTGAGGGACCAGATCAGCTGAGCCCCGAGCGCTCTGCGGGCATCGCCGGTCATCGCGGTGTCGAGGCCGAGCAGGTCGACGGTGACAACACCCTGACTGTCGATCTTCGCCATATCCGGGCCGAGGGTGACGTTCGAGGGGAAGGCATTCGACACCGTGCGCACCAGCTGCGGCGACGAGCCATCGAGCAGCGCGTCGACCACCCACGTGGGTGTGAGCAGCGCCTCGGGAACGTGCCGGAGGTCCGGCACGACGTGGGTTCCCGCACGGCTCATGAAGTACAGCGGCACATGGGAGTAGTACCGCTCGAAGATGTAGCGCGAAAGGAGAAGCCCCTCCGGCGCGGTGCCTATCCGCCACTCGCCGTCCTCACGTACGAGCCCGAACTCGTAGGTGAACGGGCGGTACGCGGACGTCAGCCGACCCGCATCGTCCAGCTCGCCGAGAAGGTCTCCTTCGACCCGGACCCCGCCTTCCGCCTCCGTGGTCACGGTCGTCAGCACGACCTGGGCCGTCTCGGGGTCCCACTGCGAGGCCGCGTCCGTCGTGAGGTATTGCCGCGCGACGGCGTAGTCCTCGGCGGGATCCGCCATGGCTTGGAGGAAGCCCTCCACCAGGCGGATCGGCGTGACACCCTCCGCCGGCGGCTCGGGCGCGATGTCGATCCCGCGCGGCTGCGGCGAGTAGGGAACCTCCTCGACGGGGCCGGTCGTGGGGATGTTGCTGCACCCCGACGCCAGGACGACCACCAGGCCCATGATGATGCCGATCAGTCGCTTCATGAGCGGCCTCCCTTCGCCGCAGGGATGTCATCGACGGGGATGACCGGCAGAGGCGAGCCGGTCAACTCGTGCCCCGGCTCGCGCGGCAGTGTCAGCCGGAACTGGGCACCACGGCCCGGGCGGCCCCACGCCGTCAGCCAGCCGCGATGCAGGCGCGCATCCTCCATCGAGATCGCCAGCCCGAGGCCGGTGCCGCCGACGATCCGGGTGCGGCTGGGATCCGCGCGCCAGAACCGGTCGAACACCCGAGCGGCATCCTCCGCCGCGAAGCCGATCCCATGGTCGCGGACCGTGACGGCCACCGCGACGTCGTCGGCCGCGACCGTGACGTGAACGGGCTTGCCCTCCGCGTGCTCGAGCGCGTTGGTGATGAGGTTGCGGACCAGTCGGCGGATCCGTCGGGAGTCGACCGACGCCGTCGTGTCGTCGGTCAGGCACTCGACGGTCACCTCAACGCCCAGCTTCTGCGCCATGCCGGTGTTCGCGGCGACCTCAGCTTCGACCAGGGACGCGACGTCGCTCTCGTCGAGCGCGAGCACGGCTGCCCCCGCGTCGAAGCGGGAGATCTCGAGGAGGTCAGCGAGCATGGTGTTGAACCGGTCGATCTCTGTGCTCATGAGCTCAGCCGACCGGCTTTCGCTCGGGCCCATCTCGCCGCGCGCGTCGTAGAGCACGTCGGCCGCCATCTTGATGGTCGTCATCGGCGTGCGGAGCTCGTGCGAGACGTCGCTGACGAACCGCTGCTGCAACGTCGACAGCGTCTCCAGCTCGCGGATGCGCTGCTGGAGCTGAGCCGCCATGCGGTTCATGGAGCGGGCGAGCGAGGCGAGGTCGTCGGTGCCGAGCACCTGCATCCGCTCGTCGAGCTGCCCGGACGCGAGCTTCAAGGCCGTCATGCTCGCCCGGCGCACGGGCCGCACGACCTGTGCCGTGACGAGATAGGCGACGAGGGTCAGCGCCAGCACCAGCACGCCGCCGGTACCGAGGATGGCATCGCGCAGCGACTGCAGCGTGCGCAGCTCCGTGGTCATCGGGAAGATGTAGTAGACCGGGAACCGCTCCCCCGTCGGCCCGATCAGGGAGGCGCCGATCGCCCACCCCGGCTCGGGCTCCGCGGCAGGGTCAGTGAACCGCACCTCTGTCGGCGTCACGTACATGCCGCCGGTCAACTCCACCTGCTGACGCAACGCGTCAGGCACCGACTCCGCCTGGATGCCCGACGACACAAGGCTCGACGCCGGTCCCTGAATGACGACGCGGTACTGCGCGGCCTGGGCGTCAGCGAGGTCGGCGAGGCGGTTCAACGCCTCATGGGCAGAGGTGCCGCGCGCGTCGGGCGTGCGCAGCTGTTCCTGCATGAATGCGTAAACGCTCGCGGCCTCGTTCAGCGACGACTCCCGCTTCGCATCGACGACGCCCACCGTCGCCTGCTGCAGCAGGACGACACCCGCCAGGAACAAGAGAACCACGGAAAGCGTCAGCGTCGAGATGAGCACCCGCAGCGGCAGCGAACTCCACCACAGCCGCCGGAATCCATGGCGACGCCTACGCGACCGGTTCACCGGCCCGGTACCCGATGCCCCTGACCGTGATCACGATCTCCGGCTTCTCGGGATCGCGCTCCACCTTGGCCCGCAGGCGCTGCACGTGCACGTTGACCAGTCGCGTGTCGGCAGCGTTGCGGTAGCCCCAAACCTCGTCGAGGAGCGCCTCGCGGGTGAACACATGGGTCGGCCGTTTGGCGAGCGCGAGGAGAAGGTCGAACTCGAGGGGGGTCAGGCTCAGCAGATGGTCGCCGCGCTTGACCTGGTGAGAGGAGACGGAGATCGAAAGGTCGCCGATGGGCAGCCGGTCCGCGCCGCCGTCGCCGGAGTTGCGGCGCAGTCGCGTGCGGATGCGGGCGATCAGCTCCTTGGCCTTGAACGGCTTCGGCACGTAGTCGTCCGCGCCTGCCTCGAGGCCTGCGACGACATCGGAGGTGTCAGAGCGCGCCGTGAGCATGATGATGGGCACGCCGGACTCGGTGCGAATGTCACGGCAGACCTGAACGCCGTCGCGGCCGGGCAGCATCAGATCGAGGAGCACGAGATCGGGGCGCGACGCGCGGAACTCATGCAGCGCCGCGTCGCCCGCGGCGCAGTGCGCCGTATCGAACCCCTCCTGCCGCAATACGATCTGGAGCATCTCGGCCAACGCGGCGTCGTCGTCGACGACGAGGATGCGCGCCCTGCCTTTCGCCTCGTTCACTGGATCCCCCTACCTAGGTAACTGCCGCGGACTCCCGCGTCGTTGCCTGCCATGGTACCGAGCCGGTCAGATGACCGCGTGGGGTTGGTTGTCGCACTCAATTGAGCCTCGGTTCCTCGGTCCAGGTCGACCACCGGCCGGTGGCGCCGCCCATTCTTCGGAGCACGCGCCGCCACAGTCCTTCCGGGGCGCCGAAGACGTCGGTGGCGGTGGCTTTCGTGCGGAACCAGGACCCGCGCAGGAGTTCACCCTCCAGTTGGCCGGGCGCCCAGCCGGAAAGGCCGGAGAACACGCGCAGCTGCGCAAACGACGTCGCCAGCAGCTCCCGAGGGAAGTTGACGTCGACGACTCCGACGTCGCCCAGCACGCGTTCCCAACCCGGCGGCGGTTGCTCCGCGGAGACGGGTTCGCCCAGGAGCACGACCACCTCAGGATTGACGGGACCACCGGTCATCACCTCGCCCGGCGGGCTGAGCAGGCCGCCGAAGTGCTCCCTGACCTGGGCTAGCGGCGATCCGGGCGCCGCCTCCTCATCGGGCGGCAGGTTCAGGCACAGCCCGATGGTGCCGCTCTCGTTGTGGGAGATGAGCAGGATGACGGTGCGGTCGAAGAAGCCGCCCCGTCCGGGTTCGGTCGCTACGAGCAGCTGCCCGACGGCGATGGCCCCTGCGTACTCCACCCCAGCGAGCCTAGTGCGGCGGCGCTGTCGGCGACCCCGAAACGCGGGGATTGAGGGACATCGGCGCTCAGAGCCTGGGGTCGACCGGCTCGGACTCGAGCGCGAGCACTCCGAAGACCGCTTCGTGAATCCGCCACAGCGGCTCACCGGCGACGAGCCGCTGCACGGCCTCGAGCCCCAGCGCGTACTCGCGCAGCGCGAGCGACCGCTTGCGGCCGAGGTTGCGTTGCCGCAGCCGCTCGAGGTTCTCGGGTTCGGTGTAGTCGGGACCGTAGATGATCCGCAGGTACTCGCGGCCGCGGACCTTCAACCCGGGCTGCGGGGCCTTGCCCTTCGACGTCCGCACGAGGTTGGCCAGTGGTTTGACCACCATGCCCTCTCCCCCGTCGGCGGTGAGCTCCTCCCACCAGGCGATGCCGTCCGCCCGGCTCGCGGCATCGCGGGTGTCGACCACCCGTCGCCGCGTGTGACGGAAGAGGCCGGGATCGGCCGCTACGAGCCGGTCCGCGAGGTCGAGGTGCCACAGATGGTCGCGGTCCGCGTAGCTCGAAACCTTGCCTGCAAGGACCTGGAAGACGGCGAGCTGCACGCCGTCGAGCCCGTTGGTCGGCCAGACATAACGCTGCCAGGCGGCGTCGTAGGCGCGGGCATTGGCCAGCCGCGACTCGGTCCGACGGAGGAGGGCCTCGACATCGACGCCGCGCGCCTGGGCGGTGGCGAGTGCCTCCACCGCGGGTGGCAGCGCCAGCAGGGCCGACGATCCGACGGGCGCGTACTGCTCGCGCAGCAGCCCCTGCGACTTCACCGACCAGGGAAGCAGTTCGGCGTCGAGAAGCAGCCAGTCCGTGTCCAGCTCCCTGTCGATGCCCGACTCGCGCACGGCGGCGCGGACGCGGTCCAGCAGGTGCGTCGTGAGATTGGCGTCGAAGAATGCGCGGCCGGTGCGCGTGTACACCGAGCCGCCGTCGGGCGTGAGGTAGACGACGGCGCGCGAGCCCATGTGCTTCTCCTCGCAGAGCACCTGGCCGATGCCCCATTCCGCGTACTGGGCGAACGCCTCGTCGGGGTGTTCGAGGTAACCGCCGCGGGTCGAGGTGGCGACCGGCGACATCGTCGGCGGGAGATACGGAACCAGGCGCGGATGCAGTGCGAACCGGCTCATCACCTCCAACGCACCCGCCGCGTTCTCCGCTGTGATGGTGACGCGTCCCATGGTCTCGGTCTCGACGGAGCGCCGCCCGACGACGTCGGTCAGCCGCAGCTCGTCCTCTCCGCGCTGCGGGGCCGACGTCAGAAACGGCTTTGCCGGCTCGTAGTGCACCTCCGTCGCGGGCACCTGCACGGTCTCACGCTCGGGATAGCGCAGGGCCGAGAGGCTCCCGCCGAACACGCATCCGGTGTCGAGGCACAGCGTGTTGTTGATCCACTCGAGGGTTGGGGTCGGGGTGTGGCCGTAGACGACCATCGCGCGACCCCGGTACTCCTCGGCCCACGGGTAGCGCACGGGGAGGCCGTACTCGTCGGTCTCGCCTGTGGTGTCGCCGTACAGCGCGAACGAGCGCACCCGGCCGGAGGCGCGGCCATGGTAGGCCTCCTTCAGCCCGGCGTGCGCCACGACGAGACGTCGGTCGTCGAGGACGAGGTGCGAGACGAGCCCGCGGCACCACTCGCGCACCTCGTCGCGGAACTCCTGCGGCTCCTCGGCCAGCTCCGCCAGCGTCGTCTCCAGGCCGTGGGTGGCCTGGACCTTGCGGCCGTCGAGCGCCCGGACGAGCTTGGCCTCGTGGTTGCCCGGCACCGCGAGCGCGTGACCAGCCGCGGTCATGCCCATCGCGAGGCGCAGCACGCCGACCGACGACGGCCCGCGGTCGACGAGGTCGCCCACGAAGACGACCCTTCGCCCCGCCGGATGTTCGGCGTCGACGGCGCGGCCCTGGTCGTCGCGGCGGATCTCGTAGCCGAGGACGCCGAACAAGGCGAGCAACTCGTCAAGGCAGCCGTGGACGTCGCCGACGATGTCGAACGGACCGTGCTGATCCGAGTAGTCGTTGAGGAGGCGGTCGCGCACCACGGTGGCCGCGTCGACCTCGTCGACCGACCTCAGCACGTGCACGCTGCGGAAGCCCTCCCGGCCCAGCCCGCGCAGCGATTTGCGCAGCATCGTCGCTTGCCGCTTGACCGGTCCAGGCCCGAAGTCACGATCCGGGCGCGTCGCATTGCGCTCGAGCGCGACTTCCAGCGGAACGTCGAGCACGATGGCCACCGGGAGCACGTCGTGGTCGCGGGCCACCTGCACCAGCGCGGCACGTGACTCCCGGGACACGTTCGTGGCGTCGACGACGGTGAGCAGCCCGCGGTCGAGGCGCTTGCCCGCGATGTAGTGGAGGACGTCGAACGCGTCGCCGCTGGCGGACTGGTCGTTCTCGTCGCCGCTGACCAGTGCGCGGCAGTAGTCGGAGCTGATCACCTCGAAGGGGGCGAAGGCGCGGCGCGCGAAGGTGGTCTTGCCGGAGCCCGACGCGCCGATCAGCACGACGAGGCTGAGGCCGGGGATGTGCAGCTCAGTCATGGGCAGGCTCCTGCGTGCGGGCGTCGGTGAACAGGGCGAGTTGCGTGGGCGCGCCCAACTCAGGGTCGACGTCGCCGACCGTGCGGAACGCGACTCGGTAGCCGTGCTCGTCCGCCACGCGGGTCGCCCAGGCCTCCAGCTCGACCCTCGTCCACTCGAACCGGTGGTCAGGGTGCCGCCACTGGCCGTCGGCCAGCTCGTAGATGCTGTTGCACTCGCGGTTGGGCGTCGTGAGGATGACGTGCTTCGGCCGTGCCGCACCGAAGACGCTGCTCTCCAGCGACGCGATCCGGTCCGGTTCCAGGTGTTCGATCACCTCGATCAGCAGGACGGCGTCGAAGCGCTCGATCGCGTCGTCGCGGTAGGTCACCGATGACTGCCGCAGTGTGAGCTTGTCCCGCTGCTTGTCCGGGCGCCGATCCAGGTTGAGCTTCCGCTCGGCGTACTCGAGGACGCGCGGCGAGACGTCGATGCCGACGATCTCGGTCACCGACGGCTCCTCGATCAGCGCCCTCAGGTAGTAGCCCTCGCCGCAGCCGAGATCGACGACGCGCCGTGCCCCTACCTCGCGCACCGCGGCCATCACGGCCTCCAAGCGATGCACCCGAAGCGGGGTCCGCTGCTCGGCGGCCGTGGGATCGTCGTCTGTCCGGTCGTCGTCGGCTTCCTCCGGCTCGACCACGTCGTCGAGGGCGTTCAGGCGCGCCGTAGCGTCCTCGATGAAGGAGCGCCGCGCACGGAGGTAGCGGCGCACGATCAGCTCCCGCTGCGGATGCTCAGCGAGCCAGCCCTCGCCGCGCCGCACCAGCTTGTCGACCTCGTCGGAGCTCGCCCAGTAGTGCTTCGCGTTGTCGAGCACGGGGAGCAGGACGTAGAGCTGCGAGAGCGCGTCGGCGAGGCGCACGGTGCCGGTGAGGGTGAGGTCGACGTAGGGCGCGTCGCCCCACTCGCCGTTCGGACCGAAGGGCGCAGTGCTCGTCTGGGCCTCCCAGCCGAGCGGCTCGAAGAGCGCGCGGACCAGCGCATCGCCGCCCCGCGCGGGCACGGCGGGAACCCGGAGCACGAGCGGCAACTGGGTCGCGGCGAGCTCGGGACGGGAGTCGCACCTGCCGTTGAGTGCGGTCGTGAACACCCGGCCGAGCGCGACGGCGAGCATCGACGACGCCGCATACGGCCGGTCCGTGACGTAGTCGGTCAGGGAGAGCCCCTCGCGGGTCTTCAGCCGGCGCCGCACCATCGAGATCGGGTCGATCTCCAGCAGCAGCGCCGCCGTCACGCGCTCCGCCATCGACTCAGGGTAGAACACCGTCGCCTCACCCACGGGCAGCGAGAACTTCTGGACCCGGTCCGGATGCTTGTGCAACAGGAACCCGAGCCCGGCAGCGTCGGGCCCGGTCATCGTGATGGTCAGCAGCATCGGCCCATTGTGTCAGGCCTCACCGACAACGTCTCCTCGCAAAGTTGACGGAGTCCTCTGCGCTAGGGTTCGGGTGTCCGTCAGAGCCGCGGAAGGGGTCGCCGATGTCACTGGTTGTCGTCACCTACGCCGCGGTGGCTACCGGGAACCTCTTGCTGCGCGCCGCCGGTCAGCCCGCGCTCCCCGGCTACCTGACTCCAAGCGCCGGTGTGCTTGAGCGCATCGTCGCCCGGACGAAGGACAGCCGCGAGAACAGGAGGCGCGAAGACGCCATCACGGCGATGCTGGCTACCCGGGAATTTCGCGGAGGCGGACGACGGCGACGTCAAGGCCGCCGATGAAGCGGTTGCCCGGGTGTTGGGCTCCGTGCCCGCCAGCGAGCGGTTGCTCGCTGTGATCCGCGACACCGATGCGCTAACAGTCCTGCTCAAGGACCGGGCCGCCGAGGAAGAGACAAAGCTCCTCAGCTCCCCGGCCCAGGCGGCCTTCCGCGCAGTCCTGGAGGCTGCAGTGAGGGCAAGGTGCTGCGACTGCAATCGACAGTCCTCCCGGGCCGGAAGATCGAGCCGTCGCGGCTGCTGGTTCCGACCTCCGGTGCGTTCCCGTTCGTCGACCGCGGCGGCCTTCTCGAAGAGCTCGTCACCTGGGTCGACGACCCCAGCCCTTTCAGCGTCCGCATCCTCGGCGGGTCAGGCGGCAGCGGAAAAAGCCGCTTGGCCGTCAAGCTGTGCCGCGCTCTCCTGCGTCGCGGCGACTTCTGGAAGGCCGGGTTCCTCGGCGCCGACGCCAACAGGCTCCCCGCGGCGCTCAGCGCCCTGACAACGCTCCCCGGTGGTCGGCTGATCGTCATGGACTACGCCGAGACCCGTACCGTCGACGTCGCCGAGGTGCTGGAGACGCTGCCCGATTCGGCCACCTCGCTAGAACCGGTGCGAGTGCTGTTGCTGGTACGGAATCCCTCCGGCACGCCCGCCTCGCTGGACGACGCCCGACCCTGGGTCGACGCTGTGCGCGCCACCCGCCGGGAGGACGCCAATCAACTGCTGGACGATGCCCATTGCGCGCTGCTCGACGCCGCACCTTTCTGGGATACAGAACGGATAACCCTGTTCGAGAAAGCCCTCGCGCAACTCCCGCCGTATCTAGGGCTCCCCGAAGAGTCACTCTCCGGCACGGTCGACACCCACTTCCTCGGCCGCCCGGAGTTCGCTCAGCCGCTCTACGTCGTGATGGCCGCGTACCTGCAGTTGGTCGGCACCCTCAACGCCACAGACGGCCCCGCAGCCCTGTTTGAAGGGGTGTTGGAACACGAGGCCGAGTATTGGCTAAGCACCGCGGCCCTCCCGCACATCAAGCTTGACCTCACCGAGCCCGAGCTTCGGTTCTTGGTAGCCCTGGCCACCCTGACAGACGCCACTGATGACAACGAGGCACGCGAGCTTCTCAACCAGGTCGCCTTCTTGGCCGGCGACGCCAATTCGCGCTGCCGAGATCGTGCACTGGCTTGGCTGCGGCAGCTCTATCCCGGTCAGGGCGCATCGTACTGGGGGCAACTCCTCCCCGACCGCCTCGGCGAGTACCTCGTGACCCAGGAGGTGAGCAGCCGAGCGGAACTGATCGCCGCCGCGTTCAATCCAGAGCGATCCCCCGCCCGCGCAGTGGATTCGTCCCTTCACCGTCCTCGCCCGCGCCTGCACCGACTACGAGAACCTAGAATCGGTGGCTGTCCCCCTCGTCAACGAACTCCTCGTCGCCTGGTGCGAGCAATGCCACAACCTTGCATCCACCCCAGCTCCCTGGGCATCGTCACCCATCGTTGAGGCACTCACCGCCCTGGTCGAGACCACGGGGGGCGCTGCCAGGTCGAGCAACTCCTCAAGGCTTCGCGACTCCTCGGTCTGGGCAACCGGCTTCTCACTCCACTGGCTCTCGCTATTGACCACGCCGCCGTTCACGCTACTGACCCTGTACCCGACACGCCTACCCGGTCAGATGCACTACACAGCTACGCCGTCTCGCTGGCCGAGGTCGGGCGCCGCGAGGAGGCCTTCGAACCCGCTCTCGAAGCCGTCACCCTCTACCGGGCACTCGCCGAGACCAACCCAGCCGCATACAAACCCGACCTCGCAAGGTCGCTGAACAACTACGCCAACCGGCTGGCCGATGTGGGCCGCTGTGACGAGGCCGTCGACCCCGCCCACGAAGCAGTCGAGATTCATTGCAACTCGCTGAGACCATGCCTGCCGCCTACGCGGATCAGCTCGTGTGGTCGTTGGGGATGTTGGCCAGGCTCCGCGAGGCCGAGGGATCGGACGAGCGGGCCGCCGCGATACGGGCGAAGGCGGACGTGTGGCGGCCGCCGGAGGACAACGTCGGCTGAGCACCATCCCGCAGACCAGCCTCGTCAGCACCTACTCGTAAGCCCAAGCAGATACACCGTGAGGACGGCTTGTTCGTCGATCTCGGCCGTGCGGATGATGCGCTACATGAGCAGGGCGTCTATGAGCGCCGCGAGATCTCTGGCACTCGCGTCAGTATTGGCCATGTCGAGTCCGGCGCCTTGCTGCTCGTCAGAGCTGGTCTCGAACTATCGGCACCCACACCTCGTACCTGCTGCCGCTGGGGGTGCCCGCGTTCTCCAGCTCCATCTTCGTCATCGGGCCGCCGGCGCCGTCATTCCTGACATAGCCCTCAGGCATCTCGACGGTTTCCGCGTACCGGTTGCATCGACCATTTCCGCTCTCGCCGACGGCGTCTTCATTCGAATCCATCCAGTCGGTGGTGACGACGAGGAAGTCGCTGGCCGGGAAATGCGCCACTCGGTACCCAGCAGGGACAGTGTCCACATCCCCGACAATCAGCCCCTGAAGATAGATCCGCTGCCCGGCGCGATTGGTGTACCAGACGTTTACGGGGCGTTGATCCGTCGCGAACGGGAGGATCGGTTCGTACCCACCCATACCGAAGAAGTCCGTCCAGAAGCCACCGAAATCCGATGACTCGGTGAGGACGTTCTCATTGCCCAAGACCGAGAAATCGTCGAGATGGGTCTGGAACACGATGATTTCCGGCACGTCTGCGTCTGACACTGCTACTCCCTCGTCGATGCGTCTTCGCGGATGGGATCACGAACGCTTGCAGCCTACCTCGTGGCGGCCACGGGATGACGGTGCCGCCTGAAAGAGGCCTCCCTGAACCCCATCGCCGTCAGGCACGACCAGTAAGCCCGCGTAGATATGCGGTGAGCACGGCCTCCTCGTCGATCGGGGCCGTACGGATGATGCGTTGCATGAGCAGGGCGTCCATGAGCGCCGCAAGATCTCTCGCATGAGCGTCGGAGTTGGCGATGCCGAGCCTGCGCAGCAACTCGCCGGCTTCGGCGACGACAGCCTCGCGCACCTGCGGGCGGGAGGCGAGGGAGCCCGCAAGCCGAGGATCGCTGCGGCACTCGAGCAGCAGGACCAGCCGCGCTCGATGCTCGTTCTCTCGGCGCATGGTGACGTCGAGTCCAGCAACGACGAGGCGGGCGGCGCCCTCGGGCGTCAGTTGCTCCGGGGCTGGAGAAGCGACCAGATCAGGGAGCACCCGTGTGGCGAGATGCTCGACGATCAAGGCGATCAGGTCGTGGCGCGTCCGCGCGTAGTACGACGTCGATCCCTTGGCCAGCCCGAGGTCGCGATCGATGTTCAGGTGCGTCAGTGCACGGGCCCCCTGGGACGCGAGGATCCGCACTCCCGCTTCCGCGATCTGTGTGCGACGGTCGCTCACCCTCTCTAGTCCCTTCGTCTGCCCGATCAGCCCTCTATAACCATAGAGTATGGTGCCTCTATGACCATAGAGGAGGGCCGCCGGTGATCATCTGGTTCGACGAGATCACTCCTGATGACGGCGCGCGCGTGGGAGGCAAGGCCGCGAACCTGGGTGCGTGTCGTCGCGCCGGGTTGCCGGTGCCGCCGGGCTTCTGCGTGAGCACCGACGTCTATCGGGAAGCGACCAGAGGCCTGTCGCGCGTGTTGGCGGCGGATGCCGCACGAGGCCGGGCCGCGACGGCCCGCGAGCGCATCCTCGATCTCCCGCTCCCCGATGAGCTGAGGACCTTGGTCGCCGAAGCCTACGAGCATCTGGGCGGCGGGCCGGTCGCGGTGCGATCCTCTGCAACGGCGGAGGACCTGGCCGAAGCGAGCTTCGCCGGCCAGCAGGACACCTACCTTGGCGTGACGGGCATCGACGCCGTGCTCGACGCCATGCGGCGATGCTGGGCGTCGCTCTGGACCGACCGCGCGGTGGACTATCGGCACCAGCAAGGCATCGAGGACGACGGCCTGGCGCTGGCGGTGGTCGTTCAGGCCATGGTCCGCGCCGACACCGCCGGTGTGCTGTTCACCCGCAATCCGGTGACCGGCGACGACACGTCGATGCTCGTCAGCGGGTCTTACGGGCTGGGCGAGTCCGTGGTCGGCGCCCTGGTCACACCCGACACGTTCACGCTCTCGCGCAAGCCGGTGGCCGTGCTGGCCCGCGAGATCGGCGGCAAGGAGACTCGGATCGACCCCATGCCCGACGGTGGAACGGTCACCTCCGTCGTGCCCGCCGCGGATCGCGCCCGGGCGAGCCTCGCCGACGAGCAGTTGCAGCGCCTGGTCGAGTTGGGCGAGCGAGTGGAGCAGCACTACGGCGCGGGCCAGGACATCGAGTGGGCGTTCGTGGGCGACGACCTCTTCCTCCTGCAAGCTCGCCCGATCACGACCAGCGCCGAGGCTCTCGAAGGACACGCCCCCGTCAAGGGCCGACTGGAGCACACGCTCCGCGACGACATCATCGAGCACTTCCCGGCACCGTTTCCGCTCGATCTCTACGCCGTCCATCACGTGCAGGGCGTGGTTCAGGACCTGATGGGCACCGCGGGCCTGCGGGCCGCGCCTGTGTCGTCGCTCGTGAGCGGCGACGACGAAGGCGTCATCCGCATCTCCGTCACGCGACCCCGGCCAACCCTGGCCATGGCCACCCGATTCCCCGCCCTGCTGACGCGCGGGAGCCGGCATGACCCCGCCGCGTGGCCGAGCGAGGTGGCCGCGTATCGACACCAGCTGGACAAGCTGGCGGAGAGGGCGAACAGCTGCGCCTCGGCGAGCGATGGCGCCGTGCTCGCACTGGTGCGCGACGCCCTCGCCCACGTGGCGACGATCACCACCGACCGCTTCATCCACTATCTCGCGCCGATGATGACCCACCGCAACCTCGCATCCTGGCTCATCGCGCTCGCCCGCGTGAAGGAGACGACTCCTGAGGACCTGTACGCCGGGGTTGCCCACAAAACGGCCGAGATCACGGCGGCGATCAACGGACTGGCCACCACTGCCCGCGAGGCCGGCGTCGCCTCGACGATCGTCGAGGCGCCTCAAGGATCGGTGACCACGGCTCTCGCCGCGACCTCGGAGGGACGAGCGTTCGGCGCCGTCGTCGATGGGTTTCTCGCGGATCACGGCGCGCGGACGGCCCGGCTCTATCTGCCTTTCTCCAACCGCTCTTGGCGGGAGGACCCCGAGGTCTTCTACGCGCTGCTCGCCGCGACGCTGCGGGGCGTCCCGCTCGAGCCGGCCCATGACGTCGATCCCGCGCAGGTCGTCGAGCAACGCCTCCCCCGCGCCCTCAGGCGACGCTGGCGCGCCAACACCGCACGGCTGCGCGCCCTCCACGTCGGCCGCGAGGGCACGGTCTACCTGATCGAGGAGTTCTTCTGCGTCGCCCGCATCGGCATCGACGAACTCGCCCGTCGCCTCGTGTCCCGACGGCAGCTCGATCGCGCCGACGACATCCGCTTCCTCTACTTCCACGAGGTCGAGGCCGCCGTCGCCGATGCTCGGCCACGGCAGGCAGTGGTGGCGCGGCGTCGTCGTCGGCGTGGCGCTGCCGAGGCGATCTGGTGGGACCGCGGCAAGGTCGCCGACGGCGGCCACGTCCTGCAAGGTCTTCCGGCCAGCGCCGGGCGCGCCGTCGGCACCGTGCGGGTGATCCGCTCCCCCGAGGAGTTCCACCTCCTGCAGCCCGGCGACATCCTGGTCTGCCCCTACACGGACCCGACCTGGACGCCGCTGTTCGCGCTCGCGGGCGGCGTCGTCGCCGACTCGGGCGGACCGCTGTCGCACGCGGCGATCGTCGCCCGTGAGTACGGGATCCCGGCCGTCTTGGGCGCGGGACGAGCGACAGCCCTACCCGACGGCGCCCGCGTCGTCGTCGACGGGTCGGCAGGCACCGTGACCCTCGCAGCCGACGAGATGCGTTCGGGGAGCGCCCAAAGCCGATTCGCGGATCCTGCAGCTGGGAAACTGAGGACGTGATTGAGCAGACTTATGCGCAGGCCGGCGGGGACGAGCCCGCGATCCTCGCGCGGTTCGGCGTCGACGATGCGGCCCTGCTGGGCAGTGGCGGCGAGGCGCGCGTCTTTGCGCTGGACAGCGAGCGGGTGCTGAGGATCCAAGGGCCCGGCGACTCTGCGCCGGATCGCGAGCTCGCGGACCTGCTGGACTCCTGGTCGGGCTGCGATGTCGGAGTCGCACTCCCACAGATGCTGAGCCAGTGCCGGCTCGGTGCGCAGAACTACAGCATCGAGCGCCGCCTCGCTGGCATTCCACTGTCGCGTTGGCTTGCAGAGACGGCCGATGCCGACCGACGGCAGGCCGCCCTGACCAGCCTGCTCGACGTCTCCGAGCGGCTTCGCGAGCTGCCGCTCCCTCAGCCAGGGTTCCGGCGGGTGTTGGGCGGTTCCGCGGCGCACGGTTCGCTGACAGAACTGCTCGCGGCCCAGATCGAGATCGGCATCCACTACAGCGACGGTCTGCTCGCGCAGGCAGTGCCGGACCTCGACAACCGAGTCTCTGCCCTCCTCGACCTCCTGAGCAGCCGGGAGGTCACGCCGTCGTTCTGCCACGCCGACCTCGTGCCCGCCAACGTCCTCGTCGACGACGACGGCCACCTGACCGCGGTGCTGGACATCAGCGTGCACGCCGTCGCGGCGGACGCGGTCCTGGACCAAGTGGGCGCCGTCGCGTTCCTGGAGACGACGCCCTACGCGGGCAACACCTCCGACGCCGCCTGGCTGGAGGACGAGCTGCGGGGCCGTCTCGGCCCCGACGCCTGGCTGATCGACGCGTATCGCTGCCTCTACGCGCTGTACTACGCCATGGATCACGGCCTGATCGCCTGGTCCGCCGAGCAACTCCTGACCCGCTGCCCCAGATAGGCGGCGCTGGACACCATTACGCAATACCGCCGTGTCCTATTTAGGATGAGGCTCTGAGATGGGAGGCGCACGGTGGCATTCAAGGACGCACGCAAGGGACGAGGGCTCTACTTGGCCGAGGTCGTGAGACGGACACAGGTGTCGCCGCACGTCGTTCGCGTCACGGTGGCCGGGGACAGCCTCGCGAGCCTGCCTCGGCACGGCTTCGACCACTGGTTTCGCCTGTTCCTGCCGCGCGACGACGGCGCGGTCGACTTCTCGCACGTGCCCGAGCAGCTCGGCCTGGGCAGCTACCTGAAATTTCTGACCTCCCCCGCCGGGACGCGTCCGGTGTTCCGCAGCTACACCGTCCGCGAACTCCGCTCGGAAACTGGCGAACTCGACATCGACTTCGTGGTGCACGGCGACCGCGGCATCGCCGGACCGTGGGCCTCCCGGGCCGAACCGGGCGACCGCGTGGCAATCCTCGACCAAGGCCGCGGCTTCGATCTTCTGCCCGACGCCGACTTCCACCTCCTGGCCGGCGACGAGTCGGCCCTGCCCGCCATCGCCGGCATCCTGCGCGACCTCCCCCGCGATGCGCGCGGCCTGGCCCTCATCGAGGTGCCCGAGATCGACGACATCCAACCCGTTGACAATCCTGACGGGGTCGAAGTCCGCTGGCTGCCGCGAGGAGACGCCGACGACGTTCCCGGGGTGAAGGCACTTGAGGCGCTGCACACGTTCACTCCGGAGCACCCCGCGACGTTGTCCGCCTACGTCGTCGGCGAGCAGGCACTCGCCACCGGCGGTCGCCGTCACTTGGTGGCGATGGGCGTGCCCAAGTCGCGGATCGAGTTCGTCGGCTACTGGCGGATCGGCAAGGCTGCTGCCTGATCACTGGCGCTCTGCGCGCCGCGTGGACAGCGTTCGGATGCTGCGGACCTAGTCCTCAGCGGGGATCTACTCGCCTGTGGAGCCGTCGAGTTGCTCGCGGAGGATGTCGAGGTGACCGACATGCCTGGCGGTTTCCTGAATCATGTGAATGACGACCCAGCGGGCGTCGATCACCTCGCCGCGGCCATCGTCGAACCGGTCGTCCAGATCATGCCGTGCCAGGATCCGGCGCGACCGCTCACAGACTTCCCGGTAGCGGGCGGTTACCGTCTCGACGGTTTCGCCGGGCTCGATCCGGAAGTCCGCCTCGGGATCGTCCATGGTGCTGAACAGCAGCGGCTCACCGGTGCCATCGAGCCGCTGAGCAAACCACGCGTGTTCCACCTGAGTCAGGTGCTTCAGGATGCCGAGCGGGCTCATCGCGGACCGCGTCGGACGGGAGGATGCGACGTCGTCGTCGAGTCCGGTGGTCTTCATGATCGCCGTCGCACGCAAGAAGTCCAGGCATCCTGCGAGCGCGGCGCGCTCGTCGGCAATCGTTGGCGCGCTCACCCGTTCTTCTGGCATGTCGACAGGCTATCGCTGCTGTGCGTCTCCCGTCGCAGCATCTTCGTGCCGGGCGTCGCGCAGCGGCGAGAACACGATGACGAGCGCAGCGACGACGAAGACGCCCGCGCCGATGCCGATCGTCAGCTGGTAGCCGAGAAGGGTCATGAGCAGGCCGGCCAGCAGTGCGCCGAAGAAGAACACAACACGGTTCACGGTGCGAATTGTCAAGTTCATTCGTCCCTGGATGCCGTCTGGCGCGACCGACTGACGGTAGGAGATGTCGTTGGTGTCTTCGATGCCCATCGCGAGGCAGTAGAGGAACTGCGCGGCCGCGACGACAACCAGGACGACGGCGATGCCGCTGCCGGCACTGAGCGGAGCCAGAGCGAGCATGAGCCACGGGACGACGACCAAGGCACGGCCGAGCAGGATCGCCCGGCCGGCGCCTAGCCGGGAGCCGACGCGGGGTGCGGTCATCGCTCCGAGGAAGCCGCCGACGCCCCCGACCGCGAGGGAGACACCGAACGCCCACGACGGAAGGGCCAGCTCGCGCAGGACGAAGACGGCGAACACGGTCGCGACGATGCTGTTGCCGAGGAACCAGACGTGCACCGAGAGCGCGAGGGGCCGCAGAGTCGGATGCTGGTACGTGTACCGCATGCCCCCGGCGATGTCGTGACCCACATGTCGACCGGCGGGCCGCGGCTCGGGCGCAGGCTCGTCGACATCGATGCGCGCCTGAAGAACAGCGGCGATCGTGGTGATGACCGCCTCGAACGCGAAGAGGACCGGCGCCCCGAGGACGTCGAACAGCGCGCCGCCGAGCGCAGGCCCCGCGGTCTCGGCGACGGTCTGGCTCTGGCCGAGCCGCGCGTTCGCCGCCACGAGCGAGCCTCTGGGCACGATGCGCGGCAGCAGCGGCTGCGCCGCAGAGTCGGCGAACAGCGTGAGCACACCGAGCACCAGGACGACGATCGCCAAGGACCAGAAGTCGAGCGCGTCCAGAAGCAGCAGCACAGGGATCGAGGCGAGCGTTACCGCGCGCCCGATGGTGGTGAGCACCAGCGTGCGTTGGCGGCGCCACCGGTCCATCAACGCGCCGACGATCAGCCCGAGGAAGAGATACGGCACGACGCCGAGTGCGCTCAGCACGCTGATCTGCAGCGGGGTCGCGTTTACG
The DNA here is from genome assembly GCF_016714275.1 of Tessaracoccus sp. Taxonomy (GTDB): domain Bacteria; phylum Actinomycetota; class Actinomycetes; order Propionibacteriales; family Propionibacteriaceae; genus Arachnia. Next base: position 1,050,372 of record NZ_JADJNP010000001.1, read on the forward strand.
ACCGTGACGATGAGCACCTGAAACGCGACCCCCGCGATCGCACCGCCGAAGGCCCGGATCGTCGTCGCGCTCCAGAAGTAGGCAAATGCCGGCTGGCGAAGGACGTCGCGCGAACTCAACTGTGGCGCTCAGCTGGGCTTTGTCGTGATGCCGTCGAGCCAGCGCGGACGTCGCCTGCCGTAACGCCCGGTCCCTCGAAGCCGCGTTCCTTTGCCTGGTCGAGCAACTCACGGGGTGTGAGGCCTGTCTTCTTCTCAATCGTGTCGAGGTAGGCCTGGAGTGACATGGTGGCTCCTTACGTCCGGTCGATCATGTCACTCAGCGGGCGGGATCCGTATGCGCCCGGCGTTCCTGGACCGCTCGGTCGAGGTCTGCCATGCACAGGTCGCCGTGTACCGCTGCGCCGGTAGCGACACCGGCCGCCGCGGCCGCGACCACCATGGCCATCGGGTTGTTCGCATTGCCCGCCGCCCAGACGCCGGGGACGCTGGTCATCCCACGAGGATCGGCGGGTATCTGCTTCCCGAAGGGGAAGTCCTCCGCTACCCCACCGAGCGACTCGTACAACGCCGTGCGGGCGTTGAACCGAGGCACGACGACCACCGCGTCGACGTCGAAGACGCGGCCGTCCGCGGTCGCCACGCCCCGTACTTGTGAGCCGTCCATGACGAGGTGCTCGACTCTCGGACGGACGACAGCAACGTCCAGTGCCGCGAGCTGCTCTTGTTCGTCGACCGTCGGGTCGTGGGCGTCGTGGAGGAACACGGTCACCCGGTCGCTGAGTTGGCGAAACAGCACGGCTTGGTGGAGCGCCACGGCGTCGCGGGCGAGGATAGCGACGCGTTGATCGCGGACCTCCCAGCCGTGACAGAAGGGGCAGTGGAGTACAGATCGCCCCCATCCCTCGGCCACGCCGGGAATGCCGGGGAGATCGTCCTCAAGGCCAGACGCGAGGATGATCCTGCGCGCCTGCACCCGGTGCGCGCCGCTATCGACATCGACGGTGAAGCCGTCGATGCTGCCCGTGATCGCGGTTGCGTGGCCGGGGACGATCCGCGCGCCGTACGACTCGGCTTCCGCCCGGCCCTTCGCGAGGAGCTCACGCGGCGGGATGCCTTCTTGCCCGAGCACGTTGTGCGCGCCCTCGGCCGGAGCGTTGCGGGGCCGGCCCGCATCGACCACGACCACGGTGCGGCGCGAGCGCGCGAGAGCGATCGCAGCGGCAAGCCCCGCCGACCCGCCACCGACAACGGCCACGTCGGCCTCGAGGCTCTCGGACGGGACGGCCGCCGTGTCCGGCCCAGAAGCCGCGCGCACCGCTACCCATAGGCTCCGCGTGGAGGCGAGGGAGATGCTCGATCCTGCGACCGGGAGGGCTTCGGCCACGGCCTCGACGGCGGCGATGTCCTCCTCCGGGAGGTCATCTGCCGCGCGTTCTCGCAGCGCACCGAGCCGTAGTTGGAGGAACGCGGCACCGTCGGGCGTGCTGGCATCAACGGTGACGTCGTGCTCGGAGTGCGACGCCGACGTGAACCCTGCCTCTGCGAGCAGGCTGAGCCAGTCGATGCTCAGGTACTGAGCGGGCGCCGACAAGACCGGTGCGATGCGGTCGGCTAGTCCCTCCATTCCCGTGCCGAGGTCGGCCGGTGCAAGGCGAACCTCGCCACGCAGCTCCGTCAACACCAGGACGCCACCGGGGCGGAGCGCGGTGAAGACCTGCCGTAGCGCCCGTGCCGGATCATCGACGTGGTGCAGCGCCAAGGACGCCCAGACAAGGTCGACGCCCTGCGGAATCGCGGCCGGCCAGTCGTCGTCTAGATCAATGCAGTGCACGCCGACCCGGTCCTGAACCCCGGCAGCCTCAGCAGCTGCCCTCACCCGTTCGAGCAGGACGCTGGACAGGTCGAGCGCGTGCACCTCAGCAGTCGGGAAGCGCTCCGCGAGCATGACCGCGTCGGCCCCGACGCCCGATCCCAGGTCGACGATCTGGCGCAGTTCGTCATGGAGCGCCATGGCGACGGCGGCCAGAGCCGCTTCCCGCACCGGCGCGCTAAGCCGGGACTCGCGCTCAAGGATTTCAACGAAGGCCTCCGGGACGTCGCGCCAAGGGTCCTGATGGTGGCTACCGCCGACGTGAGGGGCGTTCTTGTGGTGGTGGGGATTCGTCATGTCGATGAGGTTACCCGGCAATCCCGTATGGAGCATAGACTCTTGCGTATGACGCAAGAAATGGTGGAGACGGTCGTTCGACAACGGGTCCGCGGGCTCCGGCTCGCCCGAGGCTGGACCCTCGACACCCTCGCTGCTCGCTGCTACCTGTCCCCGTCGACGCTGAGCCGCATCGAGACCGGGCACCAGCGCATCGCCCTCGAACAACTCGTCGCCATAGCCAAAGCTCTCGGCACCACACTCGATCAGCTCGTGGAACCAGAAGGCGACGACGACGTCGTCATCCGCCCTGAACCGGAGTCGATGGACGGCACCACCTTCTGGCTCCTGTCCAGAGAACGTGACCGCCGCGGCGTGACCATCGCCAAAATGCGGATCGCGGAAGACCGCGACGCGGGCGAGCCGCGCGTGCATCCCGGCTACGAGTGGTTCACCGTGCTCAGCGGCACCATCAAGCTCCAGCTCGGGACTCGCACGATCCTGGTGCACCCCGGCCAAGCCGTCGAGTTCTCAACCATGACCCCGCATCGCATCGACGCCTACGGAGGAACGGCGGAACTCCTCACCATCTTCGACCACGACGGCGAACAGGCCCACCTCCCCGGCCACCGCCACCAGTGATCAGGCGCCGCGGGCGACGCGGCGCTGGGTGCGAGATCCGGGTCTTTGTCTGCGGTGTCTCGTTCCGTTCCCGCTTGTCGCTCGCGACGCTTCTCTGAGCGCCTGGCCGGACTAGACACCAAGCGCCGCGCGACCGGCGTCGGTCATGCGACCTGCGACTTCGAGTTCGGCGGCGATGCGCCGGTTGCGCTCTCGGCTGCGCTGTTGCCTTCGGCCTCGCTGCCCGACCTGGGCCATGAGGCAGGTCCCATCTCACGAGCGACAGCTTTAGTGCGGCGGCTCCCGTCGCTATGCCGACGCGTGCAGCCGCACTAACCCGAAAAGACGAAAGAACCGACGCATGCAGGCCGCAGTGATCCTGGAGGGCCGCGGTTCGGCCCAACACTCTCCGCATGGCCGGCATTTGTATAACGAAAGCGTGATACTTCTGCCAGGCAGACTGTGGTCAGGAACGGCAAGAGGCCCCGCCGATCGTGTCGGCGGGGCCTCTCTGACAGGGGTGGCCCTCCGCAGAAGCCTCTCAAACCCCTCCACTCCACTCAGATCACTCATCGCCCGTAGTCAACGCAAGACGCGCTCCCCCATCGCTCGCCCCGGACGACCCTCCCGACGCGATCAGCGCGGACCGGTCGCAACCAAAGCACTCAAATCTCAAACTCGTTTGAGCTACCCGCAGCGTCAGGAACTCCTCGACGCCTACGCATCCGGGATGCCCGTCCAGCAGATCGAGGAACGCTTCGAAGTCCACCGAACCACGATCACCAGGATCGCCTCCCGCAGCGGAGTGACCATGCGCAACCGGCCCTCGCCCGCGCCGAGGTCGCAACCAACCTCCCTACTGGGAGTCGTCGAGCACCCCGATCCAGGCATTCACTTCGCCAACCGCGTCCTCGAGTGACAACTCGACACCACCGGAGGCGGCCGCTCGGATGTAGTCGTCTTTCCAGTGAGCGTATGCGGCAAGGGTCGGCGGCCAGTTCCTTGTCGGTCGCCCAAGCTTGGCGGCCTCAACGGCCCTGGCCTCGAACACGGCGACAGCAGCCTCCCGCACCTCTGCCAGCGTCGGCATGCCGGTCGTAGCGATGAGGTCGCGGAGCAGGAGCAGGTCGACGACATCGCGGGCACGGTCGTTGATCGATCCCGGTGGCTCGTGCGGGTCGGAGACGGCATGGAGCTTCTGCGCGATCTGGAACCGCATCGCGATCCCCACCAGCACGTCAGGATCGGGCAACCCGAAGCCTGCCAACGGAGGCGGCTCAATGAACTCTCGCGCCCGTCCAATACCGGCCTCGTCGGGTGAGACTTCGAACTGGATACGTCGCCACGTCACGCCTCGCAGGTTGAGGATGATGTCGAACCTGCGTGGCTTGACGAGCTTCGTCGGGACATCGATCACTTCGACTTCACCGCGGCGCAGCGTCAGCGGCCCCCACGGCTCATCAAGCACCTCTTCAAGCACCGCGAAGAACGCATCCATGTCACCGCGGACCAGACCATCGACATCCTTGGTGGTGCGGGCTGTCACGTTGAGCCGGTGCTGAAGCAGAGTGCCGCCTTTGAGTAGGAACAACTGGCGTCCATCCTCATCCAGCGCACGCTGGACCGCGCCGAGGGCCACCGATGAAGCGATCAACCAGCCGAGCCGCCCGCCCTTGGCTTCATCACCGAGCTGACCTTCTGCTTGAGCGATCCAGGTGTTGAGGACCTTGGCCGAGACCGGCTCCTTCGTCTTCGGCTTCAACGTCCTCAGCAGCGCGGCCAACTTGGAGCCAACACGGTCATCGGGCATAGCGAGTCTCCAGCTCTTCCGCCAGAGCATCGCGCTCGGCCGTCTTTAGGTACCCCTGCGCATACCCGCGTTCGATCGCCTGCCGAATCAGATAGGTCGGTGTCCCATAGACGAGGCACTGCTCAATCGCCGTCACCGGGGTCACAGTCGGGATCTCCTGCCACCACCCGACCTGCTTGGGAGTGAGGTCCTGATAGTGGACGACGTAGCCCTCCCCGCTCGCACGACGGAACCGGCGGTCCTTGCCGACGGTGACATGGATGCGGTTGGGATTGACGTCGCTGATGCCGTAAGCGTCGAGCGCCGTCTCGTGCGACAACACCGCCTCAGGCACCCGCGTCCAGAGCACCGCCAGCATGAGCTGGTCGAACTCGCCAACGGGATACTGCGGGAATCGGTAGACCCCATGCGCAGCGCGCTCCAACGTGCCCCGGTGCACCAACATCTGAAGCGCTTGCTTGCTGATCCCCGCATCAGCAGCTTGCTGAGCGGTCACGAAACCATGCTGCGCGTCCGCGGTCTCCCACAGTTCATCGCGCGCCAAGAGTCTCACCATGGCAATAGTATAACGAAATCATGATACTATTGCCAGGCATTTCGCCCCGTCCGACGGGTACGGCACGAGCCTGCAAAGAAAGCCGGGAGTCCCATCGGTTGCGCCGAGGGGGTTCCTGCCAGGTCCCTGCTTCCCTGCGACCGATCTAGCGTTCCGAGAGGGTCTATCGAGGGGCCCGACAAGAAGGGCGACGGTGCGCACCGGCCAGGTTCCATCAGGTTCTTGGGGAATCTAGATCACGGACGAGCTTCACTCACGTTCAGCCACGGCCCGCGGCTTGAACGCCACCACGTTACCAGCGTCATCGTCAGTGAACAGGTCCGGCTGGAGCGGCTGCCCCTCCCAGGGCAGAGCGTCAGCCTCGTTCAGCAGCTCGGTTCGGACTACCTGCACCCCCTCGACGACTGAGGGGAAGTCATCGTCGAGCGTGACCAGCCAGTCGCACCGGTTGAGCACGGCGGTTGCGAGGTGGACGGCGTCGGGGACCTTCATGCCGTGCGCGATGCGGTACTCAGTGGCCTTCCGGGCGATCGGGATCGTGACGTCGAGGAGGAGGCTCTCTCGGGCCTCCAGCTTGAGACGGACGGTCTTCAACATCGCATCCTGACGGTTGCGTTCGGCCTCGTCGGTTGCGGTGGACTGCTTGTACACCTCGGCCAAGGTCAGAACCGACGCGACGACCTGAACCTCACCACGGTCGACCAGACCCATCAGGGGGATGAGGCGGGCGGCACCAGGTTCGCCCTTGATGAAGGCCAGCAGCGCGCTGGAGTCGAAGAGCACGCGCTTGAGGTCACTCTTCGCCACGGATGCCCTCCAAGTAGTCGGCGACCGATAGCCCGTCGGTGATCTCGGGCATGTATCCGAACAACTCCTCCCAGGGGACGGAGGACTCTTCGACCACGCGCACGTTCTCAGCCGTCACCTGGTATACGCGACCATCCTCGTTCTGCTTGACTATCCCCTCGACCTCGACGAACTGGAACAGCCCGTCGGCGAACTTCTGGGCGATGGTGGAGGGAAAACCTACGTGCACCACCCGGCCACCCCCGTGGGGCTTGACAGACGCTCGGTTGCCGCGGGTCACGTTGACGCCGGTCAGTTGGCCGCGCACCATGCCGAAGTACTCGCGCATCCAGGGAGCGATCTCTTCGATGCGGGTTCGCAGCGTGGCGTCGAGCCACACGACATTGTCGCGGGTCTCGACCTTGGCGTTGCCCCCGGAGCTGCGCACCAGGTCCTTGGCATGGGTGAGCGCTTCGGGGGTCCAGTCCTGCGGCAGCCCTCGGCCTTCTCGGATGGCCGCGAGACCGCGCACGGCGCTGAGCGCAGCGGCCACGCCCACCTCGCGGTAGTCTCCGTCGGCCACGAGCCCGGAAACGGCAGAAGCGCGGCGCAGCTCGGCCACGCTCCACCTGACGGAAGCGTTCTCCGCGAGGTCGTCAAGCAGGTCCAGGAGGTGCACGCCGGCGGCGAAGAAACTTGCTGCGTCGGCGACGCGACCGTCGTCGACGGTGAGAACGATGTCGCTGTCCACTGCACCTCCTTTGGCCGGGCTATCTCCATCTTGCCAGCCAGCACTGACGTTGGGTGCAAGTTCGCTGATTCGGGACACGGGGTTTCTGGATCGAGGGGCCCAGATTGCAGTGACCAGCGGGGTCTACTTGATGGACAGGCCGGCTTTCGTCTCGGGTTAGCGCGCAGCGCAAGGCCGTAGACTCGCGACATGTCCAGCAGTGAAAGGCGCCGTCATGCGGTCCCAGCTGTCCTGGCCCTTAAGACCAACGTGGCCAATTTCTTAGCACGCGCCGAGCGGGTCGCGGCCAGTCCGCTCGCAGTCAAAGACGCCAAGTTCAGTGTGCAAATGCAGATAGACCTGAGGACCGGCGACGTGGCGGCGACCCGTTTCGATGCACAGGTTCTCCCCAAGGACGATTGGCTGACGATAAGCGTGAAGAAACTGACTTCACAGGTCGAGTGCGAGCACGTGTTGCTGCGGGGCAAGCTGAAGCCAATTCGCAGCGGCTTCGCGGCGTGGAAGCGTCACCCGTTCGCGTACGCGGGAGACCTCGGCGGAACTCCTCCGCTCGATCGAGCCAGGAGAAGTTTGGCGTCAAGAAGTCAGGATTGTAACTTTGGAGGAAGGTAATTCCGGCGGCCGCCAAAGGAGTCCAATAGCGGCATTCCCAACCTTCGGTCGCCTAGAACGGCGGTAGCGAGGTCGCCAGAGCTACAGCCTCGCGAAGGGCCGACGACTGCTCACTAGGCGCCCTGTCTACTTCGGTTTCCGCAGTCCTTAGGAGCATATACAGGCGCTCGAGAGCATCCATGTCTCTGGCATCGCTCCGGAGATGCCCGGAAAGATACTCGTAAGATCCTCTGTCCAGCAGTTGCTTCGCTAGTTGATCAATACGTTCAATCAACCCGGCTTGTGACGAGATCAGCTTCCCGTGGCTGGCAATCCGGTACCGGTGGTCTCGCTCACGCAATTCTTCTCTACTACGCCGATCCGAGAGGGCCATAGACTCCATCACAACGGACTCAAGCACTTGCACTCCACGCGTAACGGCGTCTAGCCGCTCTAGGATTGCCTGCTCCGGGTCGGTTGCACTTGCGCGGGTCTGGAGGTCTCGGAACACCATGCGTACAGGATGCATAGTGTTCCTCAACTGTTCGTCAGAGTCCTCGTGCCTGGCGTTCATCAGGTGGTCTGTGAGCGCCTCCCGAGCTGGGTTGGCTTCGTCCGCTCGGGTCGAGTACCGAATCACCCGCTCGTCAGTGAAGTCGAAGGGGGGCCCACCCGCTTCCTGCTGCAACAGGATAACTGGTTTGTCGGCAGCATGTGCGATCGCAACTTCGTACATGACGTTGGGATTCCTTCCGGTCAAGTCAGCGATGCATACGTCGGCATGGACGATGTCGCGGACTACCTTCGCCGTGATCGACCCAGGAGCCCGTACTTCGTCAGCACGCACCGGCGCCTTGAACCCTCCTGCTTCCTTTGCCGCGGGTTTGACGATCTCGTCAAGGAACAACTTCGTGAAATCGAAACCATCATCGTCCACTTTCCCGATTGGAGAGATAACGAAGATGCTCTTGGGTTCTTCACCGGGTGTGCCTGGGGTTGCCATGACCCCATCGTGTCAGATTCGCACCTGGACGTGCGGTTTACACGCCGCGCATAGCCCTAATCAGGCCGACGGGTGCATGCACCCGAGGCACCCTTGTTCGGACCTACTAGTCCAAACAGCGTTCCGCGTGGCCGATGGTCGGAGGTATTGAAGTCACTAGTGTCGCGTGTTTGAAGTCTGTTTACGGTGGGCTTTGGTGAGGATGTCGTCTGCGGACTTGGTCCACACGAATGGTTCGCAGCGTTGGTTCCAGCCGTCGATGAAGGTCTCGATCGCGGTGATGAGTTCCTTGACGCTGGTGAAGGTGCCTCGGCGGATGGCTTGACGAGTGATGATGCCGAAGAAGATCTCCACCATGTTCAGCCATGACCTTTGCGCGTCTGAGATCGCTAACCAGGATCCGGTTTTAAATGTCCGCGTCCTTGCTGGTTGGATCAACCGGACAAGGAGATCAGATCATGACTACACAGCAGCCATCGGTGGCGGGCCAGTCGGGCCAGTCGGGCAGGGCGTCGCGGCGCAAGCGTAAGAGGCTCGCGCCGTCGCAGAAGTACGAGGTCTTCACCTCGGTCTTGACCTCGTCGGCGACCCAGCGGGAGCTGGCCGACAAGTATGGCATCGACCGGACCACGATCCGTTCGATCTGCGCGACCGCGAAGCAGGGCGCGTTGGACGCGTTGGCGGCGGCGGTGCCCGGTCGGCGCGGTAAGACGGCCGAGCAGGCCGAGTTGGACGATGCCCGGGCGGAGATCGAGCGGCTCAAGGCCACCATCTGTGAGCAGGCCGTCGCCCTGCATTTGGAGAAGGGAAAAGACGGTTGGGAATGATCGCCGGCGCCGTTCCCAGCCGTGTGGATGCGCCGGTCAAGAAGGCCCTGCTGGACTGGTCGATCATGCTGTGGCGGAGGGCTTCTCCACACGGTGGGCCTGCCGGCAGCTCGGCGTGGACCACGCCCGGGTGCTCACCTGGCGGTCCCGGGCAGCGGACGGCGGCGACCTGGCCGACGCGCAGCCCGGCCCCCTGCCCGGGGAGGCGTCGCATGCACTGTTGGACTGGGAACGCGACGAGATCGTCCAGATCGTCCGGGACTGGGAGCAGGTGGACCTCTCGCACCGCAAGCTGGCCCACCGCGGTTCCTATCTTCAGCGGGTGTTCGTGGCCGAGTCCACGGTGCTACGGGTGCTGACCGCGGCCGGGATGCACCTGCCCGGCCTGCCGCCACGCCCACCGCGGCCGAAAACGCCGTGGCCGGAGTGGGCCGAGCTGGTCCCCGGGGTGATCTACATCTACGACTTCACGCACTTCTCGGCGCTGCCCGGCTGGTGCGCGCTCGCCGTCGTGGACGTCGTGTCCCGCTACTGGCTGGCGACCGTGTTCTCCCCGGAGGAGACATCGGTGCAGGTCGAGAACGCGTTCATCGACGCTCTGGAGGCAGACGGAAAGGGCTGGCTGCTCGAGGATCTGGCGTTCGTCGACCAACTGGCCTTAGGCGAGATCCCAGATAACGACGAACGAGTGCCGATGCTGCTTGCTGTCTCCGACAACGGGCCCCAGATGCGATCCGACCGCACCGCGCAGTTCATGGCCATCGCCCGCATCGCCCAGCACTTCGGACGCCCAGGCACTCCGAACGACCAGGCGTGGATCGAGTCGTTCTTCGGCCACCTCAAGACCGAACACCCACACCTGGACACCATCGACGACCCCGCCGTCATGCGCACCGAACTAGACGCCAGAAGAGAGCACTACAACAACGTCAGACTCCACGAGGGCATCGGCTACGTCACCCCCGCCGACGAGCACTACGGCCGCGGCGACGCGATCCGCAAGGCCCGCCGCGACGGCCCAGCCGACGCCCGCGCGACCCGCATTGCCACCCGCCGCGCCATGCGGCACAATCAACCCAAACAGACCAGCCCGGATGAGGACAATTAAAACCCGCTACTGGTTAATTATTTCAGAAACGTGGCGCCCGTGCGTTGGATGACGCGCTCGATGCAGGGCGTGGGGCTTCGGCGGGGTCCCGGGCTGGACAGCGTGATCAAGGATGACGCCGTCGACGTTGTCACAGACCTGCGCCTTGTGGCTGAACTCGACCTGTTTCCCGAGACGGCCCCAAGCGATCGGCCGCGCGTCGGGATCGCGGAGACTGGACCGGCGCGTGGCCCCTGCCGGGCTCACCCCACCGACCCGTTGACAGGTCTGGCCGGCGAGGACACGAGTCTCAAGAAGTCCTGTCAGGTCGTTGTCTGCTCGGGCGAGTCGACCTCGCCGCCGGCCCGCAACGCATCCTTCCGCCCGACCGCGGCCAGATCGGCGGCCTTCCTGGCCTGGTGCAGCGCTCGGTTCGCGTTGCTCAGCAGCCGCTGGGCCTCACTGGCGGACAGATCGGCCAGTTCGGGGTTCTTCCGGCGGGCCAGCACCAGCATCTCGTCACGGCCCTCGGAGCTGCGGCTGCGGAGCCTCTGTTCTGATCATGGGCCCGCCGTCCAGCCGCCCGGGACCGATCACGGTGCTGGTGCGGGCTGTGCCGCCCGCGGCCTGGACGTTTCTCCCGGTCACAGCGATCCTGCGGACCGGCTCGGACCAGGCCCGAGTCGGTCGGGTAGGCCACGTTCGACGGCACCACACTGGTGTCGAACCGCACACCCGGGTACAGCGCAGCACCTTCGCATCGGCCGCCCTCGCCAGCAGCCCGTCGTGGAGGCCATCGGCGGCCGCTGATCCGAATGGTCGTCAACTTCATCAACGTCGTCGAATGAGGCTCCGACGGGTCAAGAGCGATCCGGCAGACTGGCGCCACGTGATCGAGTCCGAGACTTCCCTACTCTCGACTCACAGAACCGTCCAGTCTTCGCCCAGTCGAAACCGACCAGTTTTCGGGCGTCGTCCACACGGAATGGGCGCTGCGTCGAAGACAAGATCCCTCTTGAAGGCCACGGAGACGGCGGCTGGCTGGCCGAAGGCAGGGAGCTCCTCGCCAGTTGACATACTCACCCCAGCCCCTCCTGACGTGACGAGCATCTGGCTGGTCGAGCAAGCCGGTGGATGGTGCTCGCGCCCACAGCCGTGGCCACCAGTCTCACCGAGGGCACGGGTCAACTATCACGATGGGGCTTAGAGTATATTCTTGCTGGAGATCGCCATGAGTCGGTCAAACGGTGAAACCCAATATGGGTGTCTTAAGGGGGACTTATGGACTACTCGGATCGGTATCGGGGCGAAGCCGCTGCTCGCGAGGCAAAGCGTAAGGAAAGTGAGGAGCGGTTGGCGGCTGAGCGCGAATCTGCACGTGTTCGTGAAGCGGAGGCTGAGATCAAGCGTGCTGAGTTCGAGGATTCTGCGCATGGGGCTGTAGAACGATTTCTCCGCGAGATGCGAGAGGCAGGAAATCCTGGACTAGTGCGCGTTGAGCCCAAGTTACCGAAAGGCGGGCGTCGCAGGTGGGGACTGTACGATGGGGAAGTTGAAGGGATGTTGACCTACATCAGGCGAAGAAGTCGGGAGTTTGACGCGTATAACTCCTCGCATACGGTAATCGGCTGGATGCATGACCGCTCCCTAGTTCTTTCTATAGAGGGGGAATGGACGCGGATCTCCAATCCTGGGAGCTATGGGATTGATGGCTGGATCGAGGGCAAGGATCGAGAATATCATGTATACACACCAGCCCTGGAGCATCTGACTACTACGCCCTTCAATTCAATCGACGACCTCGAGGAGTGCCTCTACGCCATGTACCGAGACGCTCTGGATTCCCGTTAGCGAGTTCCAGAAAGGCAACGAAAAGATGTCCTCCTTTAGGAGCGGCCCATCACGCCAATCAATCGAATTTCTCGGGCGTGACGGCGGTCCCCGGATCAGCGAGTCGAGCGACGCACCGAACAATCGGACATGGGCATGAGCGTGAGTTCACGACCATGGGCATGTCCGCAACGTCACACACATCGGCCGTCGATCGCTCGACAGCGCAGCTCGGAGCCGACGCAACTGCCGACGCGCGCCAAGCCGCCGGAAGCGAGCCGGGACCGGCGTGGCAGCGGGCTGCCGATCGCGCCCCACGTCAAGGCGCTGAAGGACCGCTCCATCGTCGACACGTTGCTCACCCAGTGAGCAGGCGGGCCCGCAGTGGCGACTCTCACACCCTGATTCCGTAGCCGCCCTGTGGCGTAACACGACAGGCCAAGCCCCGCCCAGCTGTCACTCATCCACCGGGCCCATACACGCCCACCCGTCTCGATAGACGCAGGCGGGCACTCAGTTGGGACGAAGTACAAGGTCAGGCCAGGAGGAGTTGAGGCTGCAGCTTGGGAAGGCGACACCGCCAACTTCTACGGGGCTCGGGCAGCTCGACGCCCGAGTCGCAGTCCGAGTTCATGTCGGCCCTGCGCGGCACGAGGGCGGCGGCGCCTGGCTAGCTATGACCACTCACCGCCCGTTCAGGGTGACTCCCACATCGCATCTGGCACGAGGCCCGATCAGCGGCTGACGAATGCGATTCCGACTAGGCTAAAGACCTCGTTGGGCTGACAAGCCTTGAACAGGTGCGTCACGACCCAGGCGAGAGGCCACTCGACACGCGAGGATCGAATCCACACATTCTATCTATCGGCATGCAAGACTTCGATCCATGAAGGAACTCGGTGACGACCTCCCTCCGACATTCACCACCGAGACCGCCAGACTCCAGGGAGTCCATCCACGCGACCTGTACGCCTGGCGGAACGCCGGGCATGTGGTGGAACTCTCGCGTGGCGTCTTCCGTCGAGCTGACGCCCCACCAGCGTCGCACCCGGACGCTCTGGCGGTGGCGTACCGGACGCCCCGGGCAATCGTGTGCTGCGTGTCGGCCGCAGCAGTTCACGACCTCACCGACGAGATGCCCCCGGCCGTGCAGATCGCCGTGCCAGCCAGATCCCACACCCCCGTCATCGACTACCCGCCGGTGACCGTCTTCCGATTCGCCGAATCGATCTTCGAACTCGGACTCACCTCCTTCGACGCAGCCCCCGACGAGCCCGTGCGGATCTACGACCCGGCGCGCACCGTGGTCGACCTCATGCGATTCAGACGACGCCTCGGCGAACCAGTCGCCCACGCAGCCCTCCACCGCTATCTGGCCTCCCCCGGCGCCCGCCCGGCCCGACTGCTGGACTATGCCGAAGCACTCGGCGTGTTCGGCCCCATGCGCACAGCCCTCGACGTGGCCAACGCCCGATGAACAACCCGACGCGCGACAGCCCAGCAGGCCGCGCCTACCTCGACCTGCAGAACCGAGCACGCCGGGACCGTCGCGGTACCCAGGAACTGCTGACCATGTACGTCGTAGAGCGGTGGCTAGCGCGCCTGTCCACATCGCCCTACGCAGACGACTTCGTCCTCAAGGGCGGGATGCTGCTCGCAACCTTCGGCGCCCGTCGCCCCACCGTCGACGCCGACGCCCTGGCCAGGAACATGGCCTCCGATGCCGACACCGTCGCCGCACGCGTTGCCGAGATCGCCTCACTCCCCGACCCGAACGACGGCGTCGAGTTCCTCACCGCGACGATCACCACCGCCGCGATCCGCGACGACGCGCTCTACTCAGGAGTCCGCGTCACGATGGTCGCGCAGCTAGCGACCGCGCAGGTCAAGCTCCGCCTCGACATCAACTTCGGCGACCCCATCACCCCCGCACCGCGTCAAGTCGAGCTCCCATCCCTGCGCCCCGGCACTGATCCCACCTCAATCCTGGGCTACCCCATCGAAACAGTCCTGGCTGAGAAGCTGGTCACCGCCATCGAACTGGGCCAAGCCAACACCCGCGTCCGCGACTTCGTCGACATCCACCTCCTCACCGGCACACAGACCCTGGAATGCGGGCCTCTACGCGCCGCAGTCGAGGCGACCTCGCAGTTCCGCGGCGTGACACTCAGCCCACTCGCCCACGCCACCGCAGGACTCGGGGCACTCCGAGCCGAGACCTACACCGCCTACCGCAAAGGACTCGGACCCATCGGCTTTGCACTCCCCCATGAGTTCACCGCCATCATCGCGGCCGACGCCAAGTTCATCGACCCAGTCCTCACTCGACTCCCCCCGGACGCCACCTGGGACCCCACCACCCGACGATGGGTCCAACCCTCGTGACCTCAGCCCCACCGACCCCGCCCCCGGGGAACCCACCCCAGATCCTTCGTCGCACGTTCGCCGCACGAAGAGCCAGAATCACGGGTAGATTCGCTATTGACACTTGTCAGAGTTATTTCGAACAAGGTTCAAGTCCTGTATCGAAATCGACACCCGTATGCTCTCCGAGATGGCACGACAGCCGGCGCTACCCAGCTTGCGCTCGACAGGCAGTTCAGCGGTGGCCTCGCCTCATCCAGTCCCCCGCCGTTGGGATGGGGCGGAACTGGCGCTCGAGATCCTTGACCCGCACCCTGATGATCCGTGCACCGAACCGAGCCGCCGGCAGGACCCCCGCGGCAATGCTTCGACGAAGCGTGTCGACGCTGACCCCGTAGACCTGGGCGGCCTGTTGCAGGGACAGCCACTGGGGCTCAGGTACTTGGGCTGGTGCCGACATGTCAAACTCCTTCGTCTTGGTCTGCATGTAGTAACCCCTGTGAGTGCTGGCCACGGCGCAAAGCCGTCGTTAGCCGCCGACCTGGCGGCCGGCCGATAGCTTCGAGACCAGGGAATGCAATCTGGTCTTGGTCGCGTGCTGGTAGCGCTGGGCGACCTGTACGTCGCTGTGCCCGCCGAAGGTCAGCAGCTCCTCGGTCGTGGCCCCTGCCTCGGCGATCATGGTGAGCGCCGAGTGCCGGAGACCATGCCAGACGAATCCGTCCGCTATCAGCGGCAGTTCGGCGGCGGCCAGCTTCTCATTTGCCCTGTCGATGGCCAGGCCGAAGTGCCGCCGCAGGACATTGGGGTGCAGGTACTGGAGGCTCAGGGGGGCTCTGGGGAAGAGAGGAGCCTCAGGGTCTGTTGCCACACGCAGCCGGAGTTGCTGCTCCAATGCTTCGGTCAGTTCAAGATCGGGGGCAAGAGGCAGCTGTCGTATCCCGGCCTTGGTCTTGGGAGTGTCGAGGACCAGACCGTTCCCGCGGCTCTGCAAGGCGCGCGCGATGCTCAGCCACTCCCCCCGCACGTCGCGACGCTGCAGGCCGAGGACCTCGCCGATTCTCAAGGCCGTCCATCCGGACAGGAGAACGGCGAGCTTCTCTCCGGGGGGCATCTCGCGAGCGATGGCGCTGATCTGCTCACGCGTCACCACCTGGTCGCCGGCTTCTCGCCGTCTGGTGGGCCGGTGTTGCGTGCCCCCGACGACTTGGCAGGGGGACCGGTCAAGCTTGGACTTGAAGCCCGCGGGAAGCCCCTTCAGTTGGCCTGTGGCGAAGTTGAACATTCCGCCCAGCACCATGTACGCACCACGTGCGGCACCGTTTCCATGATCGGCGGCCAGGCGGTCGAACCACTGCTGAACCTCCTCCGGCGTCACGGCATCGATGGGGCGCATCGCGAACGCGGGCAGGATGTGAGTCTCGATGCGGCGACCGTAGTCGTAGAGCGTTGACTGCTTGCGGCCCATGCGGCGGACATGCTCCAAGTAGTCTGCGGCGAGGGCGCGGACGTTGTACCGGTCCAGCTTGGCGCCGCGCTCGAGGGCTTCCCGCTGCCGGCGCTCAGCGCGGACGGCCGACGGGGGAACGAAGACGCCCCGCAGTACGTCGGCCTGAGCGATGACGAGCGCCGCTCGTGCGTCACGCAGAGTGTCGAAGCGTCCGACCAGCTCGCGGGAGCCGTCCCAGGTGACTCGGACCTGGTACAGCATCACGTCTCGATCGCCGCGCCTGCGGTGGACGATCGATACGCCTCTCGGTAGTTGCTCTGCCACCATGCGCACCCCTCGGCTCCTGCTGATACCCAACGGTACCTGGAAACCTGCGGTACCCAGGTACCGTTTTTCTGCATAGAAGTGCCCATCTGGGCCCTGTTGTGCGACTAGCGCTCACCGCTCAATATGGCTCTGACAAGGGAAAAGGGGCCGTCAGCGAACTGACGACCCCTAGGGCGTGGAGGTGGCGGGAATTGAACCCGCGTCCTTGAAGGATGAACCAGGGCTTCTCCGGGTGCAGCCGACTGCGCGTTTTACTCGGTCCTTGCACTCACGTCGGCATGTCGCAAACGGACCCAGTTCCAGTAAAGTCCCGAGGAGCCCCTGAAACGCGGGCTACTCAGCAAGCCTTCTAGATGAGGCCAGGAGTCGGACGGAAGGCTCGTCCGAGCTGACCCTTCGTTAGCTGATCAGGCAGCCAGAGCGAAGTCAGTGCGGTTGTTGTTGGCACTTATTGGTTTCCACGCAGCGTTAACGAGATAAACGTGGATCCTCGACCCGCTTCCCCTGGGACTACCGCCCCAAGTCGAAACCAGTCACCCCCTGTTGAGTTGTCAGTCACCCAGTCTAGCGCGTCCGGGCCAGCTGCCGAACATCGCTGCGCTTCGGACGGAACAGCAGCAGCCCCTCGAACGGCTGGGTGCCGGGCTGGCCGTTGAAAGCACGCACGCCAGCCCAGATCGTCGCGGTGAGCCACGCCAGCCAGCCGATGAACATGATGCCGCCGATCCCGAGCAGCTGCGAAAGGATCAGCGCGCCGACCGCGGCCACGAGCGCTGTCAACTGCAGGCTGAGCGCCCGCGACGCCTCCCACCACAGCGCAGAGCCGGGGCGCGTCGACGCCTTCACGATCGCCGGGGCGATGAACGACGTGAGCAGCCCGCTCAGCTGAACGAGGCCACCGCCGACATTTTCGGCGGGACTGGGCTGCCCGGGCGCCGTCGGCCGCAACATCACCGGAGCTATGCGCGCCAGGCCCTGCAGCGACCGATTGAGCTGCACCCGGTCGTGCGCGTTGAGGGCAAGGTCGAGGCGACGGTCCAACTCGGCCTCCCCGATCGTCCCGCTCGCGTACTGCGCCTGCAGGTGATTGACCGCGCGCTCGCGCTGGTCGTCGGAGATCAGGTACGGGGTGTGTTGCGGCTGATACGGCTGGCTCATACCCACAAGTGTGTCCGCGCCCCGACGGCGCGCCAACCGGGAAAGCCCCTGATCAGACCCTTGATTGGGACTCAGCGACGGTTGTACCGGTTCCGGGTGGCGAGCGCGCGCTCAGCCTCTCGCTTCGCATCCCGATCGGCGATGTCGCGGCGCTTGTCCCAGTCCTTCTTGCCGGTGGCGACGGCGATCTCGACCTTCGCATACCCGTCCTTGAAGTACAGCGACAGCGGAATCAGCGTGCGGCCCGCGCCCTCCAACGCCCGGGAGATCTTGGCGATCTCCCTACGATTCAGGAGGAGCTTGCGCGACCTGCGCGCCGAGTGGTTGCGCCAGGTACCGAACTCATACTCCGGGATGTGGGCGTTGATCAACCAGGCCTCACCGCTGTCATCGATCGATGCGTAGGCGTCGCCCAAGGTCGCCCTTCCGTTGCGGAGGGTCTTGACTTCGGTGCCTGTCAGGACCAGCCCGGCCTCGTAGACGTCCTCGATGGCATAGTCATGCCGCGCGCGCCTGTTCTGCGCGACGAGCTTTCGTCCTTGTTCCCTGGGCATCGGTCCAGTATGTCACCCGAGGATCAGCGGAACCACTTCGCCATCGGGTTCACCAGGCTGCCGTTGTCCCACACCATGAGGTGCAGGTGGCATCCCGTCGAGTACCCGGTGCTGCCCACGTAGCCGATGGTCTGGCCCTGCGAGACCCGCTGGCCAACGCTCACGACGTACTTGGACGCGTGGTTGTAGCCGGTCGTCACGTAGTGGCCGTTGACCTTGCCGTGATCGATCATGAGCCGGTTGCCGTAGCCCGCGTTGTAGTAGCGGTCGCTCACGACACCGGACGCCGCCGCCTTGATCGGGGCGCCGCACGCGGCACCGAAGTCGGTGCCGTCGTGGAGCTTCCAGTACCCAAGGACGGGATGCAGACGCATGCCGTACTGCGACGTGATCCTGCCACCCGCGGGGTAGATGAAGCGGCCGGACGAGCTGCTCGACGATGAGCTCTTGGACGACGAGCCCCGCGAACTCTTCGAGGAACTCGACGACTTCTTGTTCGACTTCTTGCTCTTGGACTGTCGGGCGGCGCGGTCGGCCTTCTCTTGGGCCGCCTTGCGGTCGGCCTCCAGCTTCGCCTGGCGCTTGTTCTCTCTAGCGATGCGGTCCTTGATGCGGCGCTCGACGTCTGCGGCGTCGGCCTCGAGGTCGGCCTGAACCTTCTCGGCCTCCGACACGACGCTGGCCGCGCGCTGTTCCATCTCCTGCCGCTCGGCGAGCAGGTCGGCGACGTCGTCGCGCGCCGCGTCGGCCCAGCGCTCGGCCGCCTCGCGCTCCTTAAGCTGCTTCGCGGCCGCCTCACGGAGCCTCGTGGCCTCCGCCTCGGCCTCCGCCGCGACCGCCTCCGCGGCCTCCAGCGCCAGCCGACGCTCCTCCAGCTCGTCCAACTGCTTGGCCGACGACGTGAAGAGGGTCTCGGCGAGCTGGGCGCGGGCGTTGAGGTTGCTGGTATCGACGTCGTGGAACAGCAGCGCCAGGTTCATCAGGCCGTCGGTGTTCTGGGTCGTGACCAGGATCTCTTCGTTGAGCCTGCGGTTCGTTGAGTCGAGCGCGGCCTGCGCGGCGGCGACATCCGCCTGTGCCTGGGCCAGCTTGGCTTCCGCTGCCTCCAGCTCGGCCGCAGCCTTCTTGTCTCGCTTTTCGGCGGCCTCGCGCTCCCGCTCGGCGGCGGCCAGTCGCTGCTCGGCGGCCTCCAGGTCGGCCTCTGCCCGTTCCGCGGCCGCGACGGCGTCGTCGTGCTCGGCGACCGCGGCGTCAACGACGGACTCCTGCTTCTCGATCTGCTGCTGCAGCTGGTCCTTCTTGTCGTCCAGCTTGTCGGCGTGAGCCGGTTGCCAGGTTCCCAGAAGTCCGACGGTGAGCGCTGCGGCGACGATGCCCCGTGCGTACTTCAAGGCCACGCCCCGACGCTGGGACGTGCGCGATGGTTCCCGATTCACTCTCGAGTCCTCCTGGGCGCCTAGATCTTCAAGTACTTCCGTGTTGCCAGCAGCGTGGGGATCACCGCAAGGGCTATTCCGACCGCCGTGACGGCCAGAATGGCAGTTGCCAGGTCTCCCCACCCAATCCAGGGTAAAGAAGAGATCGAGGGTTTGGCGTTCTCAACGATGACGAACCAGTAGCCCGCTGTCAAGGCTATGGCGGCAATTCCGATGCCGATCAGGCCGGCGACAAGCGACTCCAGCAGGAACGGCAGCAGGATGTAGATGTTCGACGCGCCGACGAGCCGCATGATGCCGATCTCACGTCGTCGGGCGAAAGCCGCCATCCGGATCGTGTTCGCGATCTGGAGCGCGCCGGCCAGTAGGAGGAGGGCGCTCATCGTGAGCGTCGCCCACTGCAAAGCGCCCAACCACTTGAACATCGGCTCAAGGATGGTGTGCAGGTCCTGCACCTTCTGGACGCCCTGAAGCCCCTTGGCCTCGCTGACGACGCCGGCGAAGTTCTCCGGGTTCACCAGCTTCACGCTGAACGAGTCCTGCATGTCATCGGCGGTACGCGACGCCAGGGCAGGAGAGTCCGCGAACACGCGCTGGAACTCCTCGAACTGGTCCTGCTTCGAGACGTAGATGACCTCGCTCACCTCTGGGTTGTTCTCCAGGGTGGTGCGGATGGTGTCACGTTGGGCGTCGGTGGCGTCCTTGCCCTCTTCGCAGAGGCCGCCGGTGGTGTTGGCCGTGCAGAGGTACACCGAGATCTGGATCTTGCTGTAGAGGTCGCGCTTGGCGAGGCCGACCTCCATCGCCGTCAGGAACCCGGCGCCGAGCAGGGTGAGCGAGACGCCCATGGTGACGACGACCGCGATGGTCATGGCCAAGTTCCGGCGAAGGCCGGACCAGGTTTCGCGCAGTGAATGCCGCATGTTCGTGAGTTCTCCTGTCCTACGCCGTGCCGTAGACGCCCTTGGCCTGGTCGCGCACGAGCTCGCCGGAGCGCAGCTCAAGCACCCGGCGGCGCATCTGATCGACGATGGACGAGTCGTGCGTGGCCATGATGACCGTGGTGTCGGCCCGGTTGATCCGGTCGAGAAGCTTCATGATGCCGA
Organism: Tessaracoccus sp.; assembly: GCF_016714275.1. GTDB lineage: Bacteria > Actinomycetota > Actinomycetes > Propionibacteriales > Propionibacteriaceae > Arachnia. Next base: position 1,070,777 of record NZ_JADJNP010000001.1, read on the forward strand.
CGGAGGTCTCGGGATCGAGGTTGCCGGTGGGTTCGTCGGCGATGAGGATCTTGGGACGGTTGACGAACGCGCGCGCGATGGCCACGCGCTGCTGCTCGCCGCCGGAGAGCTCCTCACAGGGGCGCTCCTCCTTGCCGGAGAGCCCGACGAGCTCCAACGTGTCCGGCACGATGCGCTTGATCTGCTTCGCGGGCGTCCCGATCACCTGCAGCGCGAACGCCACGTTCTCGTAGACCGTCTTGCCCGGCAGCAGCCGGAAGTCCTGGAACACGGTGCCGATCTGGCGGCGCAGCTGCGGCACCTTCCACTGGTTCATAGTCGTGAGGTTCTTCCCCGCCACGTACAGCGTGCCCTTCGTGGGCCGGTACTCGCGCAGGATCAGGCGGAGGAACGTCGACTTGCCGGAGCCTGACTGGCCGACGAGGAAGACGAATTCGCCCTTCTCAATCTCCAGGTTGATGTTGCGCAACGCGGCGCGCTCCTGTCCTGGATAGAACTTGGTGACGTCCTCGAACGTGATCACTGATGCTCCGACGGGTGGGGGAAGAATCTGAGAAACTCTCAGACCGGACGAGTCTATGCGACGACCCTGCGACCCCCAACCCGACACGCCTACAGGGCGCCGGTCGCCGAGGCGGCTGGCCGTGAGGCTTACGCGGCGGATTCGCTCTTCTTGCGCCAGCGGATGCCGGCGTCGATGAAGCCGTCAATGTCGCCCTGGAACACGGCCTCCGGGTTGCCGACCTCGTGCTCGGTGCGCAGGTCCTTGACCATCTGGTACGGGTTCATCACGTAGGACCGCATCTGCGCGCCCCACGAGTTGCCGCCGTCGCCCTTGAGCGCGTTCATCTCCTTCTCGCGATCCTGGCGGGCCTTCTCAAGGAGGCGGGCCTGGAGCACGCGGAGGGCCGCGGCCTTGTTCTGCAGCTGCGACTTCTCGTTCTGGCAGCTGACGACGATCCCCGTCGGCAGGTGCGTGATGCGGACGGCGGAGTCGGTGGTGTTGACCGACTGGCCGCCGGGTCCGGACGAACGGAAGACGTCGATGCGCAGCTCACCCTCGGGGATGTCGATGTGATCGGTCTCCTCCGTGACGGGCAGCACCTCAACGCCGGCGAACGACGTCTGGCGGCGGCCCTGGTTGTCGAACGGCGAGATGCGCACCAGGCGGTGCGTGCCCTGCTCGACCGACAGCGTGCCGTAGGCGAACGGCGCCTTGATGGCGAACGTTGCGGACTTGAGGCCCGCCTCTTCCGCGTAGGACGTGTCGTAGACCTCGACCGGATAGCCGTGACGGTCGGCCCAGCGCATGTACATGCGCATGAGCATCTCGGCGAAGTCGGCGGCGTCGACGCCACCCGCCTCGGCGCGGATGGTCATCAGCGCGTCGCGCGGGTCGTACTCGCCCGAGAGCAGCGTGCGGACCTCGAGCGCCGAGACGTCGGAACCCAGCTTCTCCAGTTCGCGGCTAACCTCGGCGCGCGCGTCGGCGTCGCCCTCCTCCTCGGCGAGCTCGAGCATGACCTCGGCGTCCTCAAGTCGGGACCGCAGCCCGACGAGCCTGTCGACCTCACCCTGCTTGAACGACAGCTGGGACGTGACGCGCTGGGCGTTGTCCTGGTCGTCCCACAGATTCGGCGCGGCGACCTGGTCCTCCAGCTCGGCGATCTCGGCACGGAGTTTTGCGAGGTCGGCGACGGCCTCGATCGAATCGAGGGATCGGCCGAGGTCCGAGATACGAGCGGTCAGGTCTTCGTTAGCCACAGTCGGGCAGTCTACCTCGGGCGGTACCCTGTGTGAGTTCACGCACGATCGCGTGACGGGTGAGAGGACCTGAGATGGCTGCGACGAAGGATCGGCTGAAGCGAGACCTGGCGGCTGCGCTGCGCGCCAAGGACGAGCCCGCCAAGACGAACATCCGGATGATGATGGGCGCCATCACCGTTGCCGAGGTCGCCGGCGCCACCGCCCGTGAATTGAGCGACGCCGAGGAGATCGCCGTCGTCACCAAGGAGATGCGGCAGCGCCGCGACGCCGCCGCCGTCTACGCGGAGGCCGGACGGACCGACCTCGCCGAGAAGGAGACCGCAGAGGCGGACTTCATCTCCCAGTACCTCCCCACTCCCCTCACCGAGGACGAACTGGTGGCGCTCGTCGACGAGGCCATCGCCGCGCTGGGCGAGCCGCCGACGATGAAGCACATGGGCGCTGTCGTGAAGGCCGTGGGCGTTAACGCCGAGGGCCGCGCGGAGGGCAAGCAGATCGCGGCGCTCGTCCGGTCCCGGCTGGGCTGATGCTCTCTCACGCCCTGGCCGAGCGGTTGCGCGACGCTGTCGCTTGGCGTCCCTCCCCCGGTGACCGGTTCTTCATTCCCAACAAGGAGATGGACGACGAGGTCTTCCACATCGCGGAGATGACGGTCGAGGTGCACACCCACCACGGCGTCGAGACCGTCAAGTTCAACGGGACGACGGAGTGGGCGCTGGACTCGCTCCCCAAGGACGACGTGCTGTGGCTCCCCCGCGAGGACCAACTGCGGAGCCTCCTGGGCGAGCATTTCGTGGCTTTGGAGCAGCAGCCCGACGGCTGGGTCGTCACCTACCGCGCGGCGGACGGCAACCACCGCACCCGCGCCGGCGACGTCGAGGACGCCTACGCCCTCGCCGTCCTTGGCGAGTAGTGGCGCGGACGAGTGGCCCGCGACCGCGTCGATGAACTAGCCTGTGTCCGCTCGCGCGCATAGCTCAGTTGGTTAGAGCACCTCCCTTACAAGGAGGGGGTCGGGGGTTCGAGTCCCTCTGCGCGCACCGAAAGCCACGCTGGCTCGCCTGCCCGAGTTGGTCGCATCAGGCGGGCTACTGTGGGAGCCATGATCGAGGCTGTGACCGACGCGACCGAGTTGGGGCGCGTGTACGACGACGTTCTTGAGCCGAGCTTTCCGCCCACGGAACTCGTGACGCGCGACGAGTTCGTCGCGGCCGGCGCCGCCCAGGACCTGGATGTCCTCGTGGCCCGCGCCGACGACGACGGCATTCAGGGCGTGATCGTCGGCGCGCAGCACGGTTCCGGGGTGCTTGTGAACTGGCTCGCCGTCGGCGGCGGCACGCGGGGCGGCGGCGTCGGCGGCCTGCTCCTCGACGCCGGGCTCGCCCGCTGGATCGGCAGGGACGGCGTCGCCGTCGTCCTCGGCGAGGTCGAGCGACCCGACGTGTTCTCCGCGCACCCGCAGCATGGGGACCCGGAGCGACGTCTCGCGTTCTACGCGCGCCGCCGCGCGACCGTGCTCGACATGCCCTACTACGAGCCGCCGCTCCGCGAGGGCATGGAGCGGCTCCGCGGCCTGCTGCTCGTCGTCCTCGCCACCGCCGAGCAGGCGTCGGCGCCGCGTCTCCTCACGCCCGCCGAGACGGGCGCCGTGCGCGACGTCCTCCTCGGCACGATCGGCCGCGCGGAACCAGGCGACGACGAGACGGCCCGGATCTACGCCGTCGTCGACGATCCGGCTGGCCTCCGGCTCCTCCCGCTCTCCGACTACGCGTCGACGCCCCTCTCCGTCGCCGACCGGTGAGGGCCGAGGCGCTGGCAGGCTTTCGGTGTACTGGCAGTACGCCGAAAGCCTGCGCCGTCGGGCCTAGTGTTTCCTCATCACACACCTGACGGAGGAGATAGCCATGCACAGAAGGACGCTCGGACAAGGCCTTGAGGTCTCCGCCATCGGGCTCGGGGCGATGGGCATGTCCATGTCCTACGGGCCGAACCCCGGCGACAGGGACGACATGATCGGCGTGCTGCGCTACGCCGTCGAGCACGGCGTCACGTTCATCGACACCGCGGAGGTCTACGGACCCTACGAGAACGAGGAACTCGTCGGCGACGCGATCGCGCCGGTCCGCGACCAGGTCGTCGTCGCCACCAAGTTCGGCTGGAACATCGTCGACGGCCGTATGCGCGGCACCGACTCCCGGCCCGAACAGATTCGACGCGTGGCCGACGCCTCTCTGCAGCGGCTCAAGGTGGAGACTATTGACCTGTTCTACCAGCACCGCGTCGACCCTGACGTCCCCATCGAGGACGTCGCCGGCACCGTCGGCGAGCTCGTCGCCGAGGGGAAGGTCCGTCACTTCGGACTCTCCGAGGCGGGAGCGGCGACGATCCGCCGCGCTCACGCCGTCTTCCCTGTCACCGCGGTCCAGTCCGAGTACTCGCTCTGGACAAGGGACCCGGAAGCCGAGGTGCTCCCCACGCTCGCCGAGCTCGGCATCGGCTTCGTCCCCTTCAGCCCGCTGGGCAAGGGATTCTTCACCGGCACCGTGAAGGCCGGCCAGGAGTTCGGCGCGGGCGAGATCCGCGCCCGTGTCCCGCGCTTCCAGGCCGACAGCCTCGCCGCCAACCAAGCGCTCCTCGACCACGTCACCGCCCTCGCCGCGGAACGCGAGGCGACACCCGGCCAGATCGCGCTGGCGTGGCTGCTCGCGCAGGGGCCCTCCATCGTCCCGATCCCCGGCACGCGTCGCCGCGGCCGCATCGACGAGAACGCGGGCGCCACCGCCGTGCGTCTCTCGGCCGACGACATCGCCGACCTCAACCGCCTCGTCCAGCGCCTCGGCGTCGCGGGGAACCGCTACGACGACGCGGGCATGAAGATGGTGGGGTTGTAGGCCACCATCAGCGCACGGCATCGACTGCGAAACACGCGTGATGACTACTGGTGTTTCTTTTTCCGAACACGCTGCTAAAATCGGTCCATGACCGAACTCGCCACCGCTTTGAGTGTCGCCCGTAGCGCCGCGGGTATCTCGCTGCGCGACCTGGCTCGAATCGGGAGACTGTCGCCATCAGTGATCTCCAAGGCCGAAAATGGCTCGGACGTGGCGATGAGCACTTACCGTCGGCTGATCGATGCTGCCGATCTTGGTCCCGACCTGAGACCGTTGGGTAGACCGGAGGCTACCTATGTTGCGCGCGCCTTGCTTGAGGACGAGGACACCTACGAAGCCCCTCTTCCGGCGGATTTTCCGTACTGGATCGAGCGGTGGCAGAGGCTCGGAATCGTGGACGACCAAGGTCGAGCAACCAACGAACGCCTGCTTGCGATGCGCGCGGGACGTTCGGGCTACCTGGCACGGCGGCCCATGTCCGTCAGGCTCCCCCGCGTCGGCACCGCTGCCGAGATCGGAAAGGCACTCGGAAGCTCGGGGGTCGAGTACGCGATCACAGGCGGCGCTGGCGCGAACCGCTTGGTGTCGTATGCGAGCGAACCTTGGCCCGTGCTCTACGTGAGTGACCTCGCCAAAGCAGTCGAAGCCCTGGGGATCATTCCCCGTCTTCCGGGACAGTTCGGCCCATCCACCACGCTAATTGCCTTCGATGGGTTCAACGACAGCGGACGCTGGCAGAGCCAGCCGAGCGGCCTCTGGTATGCCGCGCCCTGGCAGATCGTCCTCGACTGCTACGGCGGCGTCGACCGCATGATCAACCAAGCAGACGTGATCCTTGACTCCTGGGAAGACAACTCAAACGATTGACCGCCGCGATGGCAACCGCTCGAACCAGCACTTGAAGCGCTTCAGGCCACATACGACGGATGAGCCCGAACGGGCGGCCGTCGCAGGCCCGGGCCGCCGCGTTGAGACGCTGGACCCGACGCTTGTCACAACGAGGGCGTTCCTATGCCGCGCGCTCGATGGCCTCGCCGCCCAGTTCGAGGCCGTAACCGTCATCGGCTCCCACGCGGTACACGAGCGCACGAAGCGCCTTCCCGATGTCGAATCTACCTCGACCAAGGACGGCGACCTCGCCCTGACGCCAGAACTGGCCACCGATGAGCCGAGCATCGAAGCCCTGATGCGACGGCAAGGCTTCCGCCCCCTGATGGAGATCGCAGCCGACCTATCCGATGGTCACCGTGGCAAGACCCGTTGGCTCTCCAGGCCGGGCCTTTGGGGAACAGGAATCGACGACGCGGGTCAGCCCATCGAAGAGGTCGACCTGCTCGTTCCCGAACCATTGGCTGGCGGCAAGGGACGCTCGACCCGCTCGATGCCCGCGCACGGGAAGGCGAAGATCGGGCGCGTCTCCGGTATCGAACTCGCAATCCTGGAACGCGACCTGGTCGAGTTCGAGAACTTCGAGGACGGCACAACCCGACCAGCGTACGTGGCTCGGCCATCCGGCATCATCTGTGCCAAGGCCCAGAAGATCTGCGACCGACTCGACCCTGACCGTCCCGAGCGAGCTGCCAACGTCGGCAAGGACATGGTTGACATGTGGCGTTGCATGGCCGTTAGCGATCCCAGGGAAGTCGAGGAGCAGTTCTCCCGAAACCAGACCCACCCGACGATGGGCGCTGCGATCTCAGAAGGACGCGCGAAGCTCGTGCGGCTCCTCCGCGGCAGCGAACTGGAGGGCCGGGTCACGGATTCGCTCGAAGCATTGGGTGCAGACCCCAGCGGCGTGCCCGAGCTATTCGCCAAATGGCGCGCGCGACACACCCTCTGAGGGGAGCAACACGGACGAGGATGGCCGACCTCACGCGTCCAGGCGGATCTCGAAGCCCGCGCGGCCTTCGACCGTGCGAGGAGTCACGCGGCGGTTCGCGACGCGGGCTCCGGCGGGGCCGTCGAGCATCCAGCCGAGCGCCTCGTCGACGGCGGACTCCGGGCCCTCGAGCTCGGCCTCGACGGAGCCGTCGTAGCGGTTGCGCACCCACCCGGCCAGGCCGGCGCCGCGCGCGACGGCCCACAGCGAGTACCGGTAGCCGACGCCCTGCACCCTCCCGGTGACGACGACGTGGACTCTCTTCATGCCGCCATCCTGACACAGCGTCACACCGCCCGCAGGGCCACCGTCGGCGAGAGCCGGGCCGCGCGCACGGCCGGATAGAGCCCCGCGAGGGCACCGACGACGACCGCGATCCCTGGTCCCGCGGCGGTCGCCGACAGCGGGATCACGACGGGCTGGTCGCTGACGAGGGCCAGGACCGTCGCTGTGCCGGTACCCAGCAGGAGGCCCGCCAGCCCTCCGAGGAGAGCGAGCGCCGCGGCCTCGGTCAGGAACTGGGTCGCGATGTGGACCGGGCGCGCCCCGAGAGAGCGCCGAAGCCCGATCTCTCCGCGCCGCTCGATGACCGTCACGACCATCGTGTTCGCGATGCCGATCGCGCCGACGAGCAGGGCGATGCCTGCCAGCACGACACCCAGAGTGCTCAGCGAGTCGTCGGTCGTGGCGCGGGCCTCGGCGAGGTCGGTCAGCGCGGTGACCGCGACGTAGGGCGATCCCGGGCTGGCGGCGGAGGCGAGCGACTCCCTGATCTGATCGATCCTTCCGGGCTCGGCGCGGACGTACATCGCGGCGATCTCGCCGATCGCCGCTCCCTCGAAACGAGCCTGTACCCACCGATCCCCGAGGATGGCCGAGGCGTCGATCTCCGCGGCCAGTCCCGCGGACTCCAGCACGCCGATCACCCCGTACCACTCGCCGCCGATCCATACCCGGTCGCCCGGACGCACGCCTCCGAGCCTCTCGGCAGCGGCACGTCCCAGCACAGCCACCGGCAGCCCGCGTGTGGCGTCGTCGAACCATCGCCCGGTGGCGAGTCGTGCCTCGATCGCCGCGAACACGTCCGGGCGGGCGACGGCGACCCGGATGCCGTTGGTCTCGACGACGGGCACGACGTCGGTCCGGTAGACCGACAGGCCGTCCGGGGCGGTCTCGAAGACGCCGACGTCTGCGACGCCGTCGACCCGCCGCACCATCTCCGGAGCGACCTTCGGCAGCGGCACCTGCGCCTCACTCGGCCCTTGCGCGGGTGTGACCACGGCGAGGTTTGCGCCCATCCGGTCCAGTTCGGCCAGCAGGTGGGCCTGGTTCGATGCCGCGGCGCCGGTCAGCGCGGTCAGGGAAGCGATGCCGAGCGCCACACCGAGCGCGGCCAGCGCGGCACGCTGCGGCCTGCCGGACAGGCCGAGCCATGCCGTGCGCAGCAGATCACGCAGCCGGAAGCAGCTCCGTCGAGGTGGGGCCTGAACCATCACGATCCCCCTTCGACGACGCGACCATCCACGAGCCGCACGCGCCGAGGAAACCGCTCGGCGACGCCGGGATCGTGCGTCACCAGCACGACGGCGGTGCCCGCCTCCGCGATCTCCGCGAGGAGCGAGACGATCGCGGCGCCGGTCACCGAGTCCAAGGCCCCCGTCGGCTCGTCCGCGAAGAGCACGGCGGGGTTCCTGACGAGCGCCCGCGCGATCGCGACCCGCTGTTGCTCCCCGCCGGACAGCTCGCCTGGCCGGTTCCGTAGTCTGTGCCCGAGACCGACGGCCTCCAAGGCCCGGATCGCACGATCTCGCCGCGCCCTCGGAGGCACGCCCGCGTACAGGAGCCCGGAGGCGACGTTCTCCGTCGCCGACACGGTCGGCAGGAGGTGGAACTGCTGGAACACGAAGCTGATCCGCGCGGCCCGCACAGCAGAGTGTTCCGACTCACGCAGCCCGCCGAGCTCTCGGCCCTCGACGAGCACGTCGCCACCAGTGGGCTCTTCGAGCGTGCCGAGGATGGACAGCAGCGTGCTCTTGCCGGAGCCGGAGGCTCCGACGATGGCGAGCTGCTCGCCGGGGTCGATGCGCAACCAGGTCGGATGCAGCGCGGTGACCGGCGGGCTTCCCGGATAGGTCTTCGAGACGCCGCGCACCTCTATCGCGGCCGTCATCGCGCCAACACCGCCTCGTCGTCCTCCCTGAGCCGCCGCGCCCCGGCGGGGGCGCCGTCGACATCGCTCCCGGAGGCGAGGACCTGGACCCTCGCGTCGGCGACCAGCCCGATCGCGACCGGTACGCGCACGATCCCTTCCGTGGTCTGTACCTCGACGGCGTAGCTATCGCGTGCCGTAGCGATCAGCGCCGTCGCAGGGACGATCAGGGTCTCGTCGGTCCGCACGCCGTTCTTCACGAGCACCCGTACGGAGCCGGGCCCGACCTCGGCGACCTTCGTCTGGTCGGGGAACTCGACCACCGCCGTCGGGGGCGTGGTCTGGCCCTCCTCCTTGGCGGGCTGTCCGCCCGGGTCGACGGCGGCCAGCTTCGCCTTCACCTTCTTCCCGTCGGAAAGCACGACCGTCACCCGCGTCCCGGGCTGCAACTCCCGGGCCTGGGCCGCAGTGAGCTTCGCCACGGCGCGGAGCCTGGTGGCGGTGTATGCCAGCGGGCTGACCCCCGTCTGGCCCAGCCTCCCCGTGACCTGCGCCACCCGGATGCCCGGCGCGTTCACCACGACCACGTCGGAGTTGGCGACGACGCCCGTCACTGGAACGCCGAGCTTCCGCTGCCATTTCCTGACCGCGTCCCTGGTCCACCAGTCGAACCGGGTGTCCGGCTTCCGGGTGAAGAAGCCGAGGCGGGCCAGGTTGCGCTCCAGCTGCAACACGTCCTTGCCGTCGCGCACGCCGCGGGCGAGCTCCCGCCAAAAGGGCCTCGCGCCCCTCAGCAGGATCACCGGCCGCCCGTCCGCCTCGTAGACGGGCGAGCCGACCTTCACCACCTTCCCGACAGCGGGAAGCGCGGTGAGCATCCCCGCCGCCGTCGGCAGTTCGACCGCGTCGTCGTACCCGAGCGTGGCGTTCAGCCGCAGCTCGTTGATCAGGGTGCCGCGCACCACGGGCGCCGTCACCGCAGGCGCGGGCGCGTTTCCCTCGGCGGCCGGCGATGCGGGTGCCCACGGCTTCCGCTCCCAGACCAGCACTCCCCCGGCGACGACCGCCGCTACCACGACGGCAACGACCACGGCGCGCAGCCACCGACGCCTTCCCGTGCGAGCGATCACGAGCCGGCCTCGGTCGCGAGCTCGTCCATGACCCGCCACGGCTCGAACGGCGCGTCGGCGCTCGTGCCGAAGCTCAGGTTGCTCTTCGGATCCCAGCACGCCTTCAGCAGCTCGCGGAACTCGTCCTCGGTCATGTCCTCGGGCAGCAGGACGCCGCTCATCTTCGAGAAGTCGGGGTCGGCGATCTGAGGGAACCCGTTCGTGCGGGCGCACTGTGCGAAGGCCAGCGCCTGCTTCTCCTGCTCGGCCAGCATCTCCTTGTGGGCCGGATCGGTGTTCGGGTCGAACGGCGGCTGCACGAAGCCGGGATGCCTCTTCTCACACGCGGCGTACGCGTCCTGGGTGTCGGCGTCAGCGAAGGCCGTGGCCTTGGCCGCTGCCACCCAGGTGTTGCCTGCGTCGTCGCCCTCCATTCCGAGCAGACCTTCGCCGCCGCTCTCGCTGGAGATTTCGTGTAGGCCCTGCTTCCCGGCGGTCCCCTCCGTCGGCACCTTGACGAGGACCTGGCCGCTGTCGTTGATCCGCGCCTCGACACCCGACGACGTCAGGCAGGCGAGGAAGGTGGCCGCGTCGTCGGCCCCTTTCGCGCTCGTCAGGCTCGACGGCGCTGGTGTCGGCGCGCCGCCACACCCCGCCAGCGCGACGGCGGCGAGGGCGAGTGCGGGAACGAGAAGACGTACTTTCATGGGAGAACTCCTCAAGTAGGTGGCGGTGCCGGTCACCGCTGCACCACCAGTTCTACGGACGCGTCAGTTTGGGCCGAGTCTTGATGGGCCTAACCGAGACCTAACCGCGAGGCGCGCATTGTGGAGTGCGCCAGACTGGAGAGGAAAGACCGGAGGTGCCGATATGCGGATCCTGATCGTCGAGGACGAAGCCGACCTCGCCGACGCCCTGGCCGACGGACTGCGCGGCGAGGGTTACCTCGTCGACGTCGTCCACGACGGGGCCGCCGCGCTCGTGCGGACCGGGCAGGTCGACGTCGACATCATGATCCTCGACCGTGACCTCCCCGCGCTGCACGGCGATGCCGTCTGCCGCCTGCTGCGCGACCAGCAGCACCCGGTGCGGATCCTCATGCTGACCGCGGCGGGGACCCTCGACGACCGGGTCACCGGGCTCGACCTCGGCGCCGACGACTACCTCGCGAAACCCTTCGCCTACGTCGAGCTCCTGGCCCGCCTCCGCGCGCTCGCCCGCCGCACCACCCAGTCGGGTCAGGTCGTCCTGTCCGCCGAGGGGATCCGTGTCGACACCCTGCGCCGCATCGCCGAGCGCGACGGACGGCCGCTCGCGCTGACGCCGAAGGAGTTGGGGGTCCTGGAGGCCCTCCTCCTGTCCGACGGCGGCCACGTCACCGCCGACGACCTCCTCGCCGACGTCTGGGAGCACGGCGCGGAGCGGACACGCGCCGTCGTGAAGCTCACCGTGCACACGCTGCGCCGCAAGCTGGGCACGCCCGACGTCATCCACACCAGCCCCGGCCTCGGCTACCGGATCGGGGCCCCGAAGTGACCGCCCGGGCACGACGATGGGGTTTCCGTGCCCGGATCACGGCGTTGATCGCCGTGGTGTTCGTCGGGGGCGGTGTCGCGCTCCTCGGCGTCCAGTACCTGCTCGTCGGGCGCCTTTTCGACACGGCCATCAGCACGCTGACCGGGTGCGTCGACGACTCCGGCGTCACCGTCGTGACCGGAGCGCCTCCTCCTACAGGCCTCGGCTGCGCCTCGTTGCCGGCCCAGGCCGCCAACGATGTCGACACCGCCGAACAGACCGTCGCGGTACTGGTGCAGCAGAGCACGCTGCTCTCCCAGGAGGTGTTGTCAGGGCTGTTGGTGTGGTCGGTCGTCACGCTGCTCGCGTTCGCGATGGTGGCCGTCGTCGCCGCCTCATGGTTGTCGCGCCGTTCCTCGCCAGGATCGGCCAGATCACCGCGACCACGCAGAGAATCACCCGCGACGACCTCCACCGCCGCCTCGACTTGCCGGGTCCCGCCGACGAGATCAAGGAGCTGAGCGACACGATCGACAGCATGTTGGACCGCCTGGAGATGTCGTTCGCTCAGCAGGAACGGTTCATCGCGAACGCGTCGCACGAGCTGCGTACGCCGCTCACGACCACCCGCGCCGCGCTGGAGATCCCCCTCGCACAGGGACGGGTGCCGGATCACCTGCTCCCGGCGATCACCCGGGCGCTCGAGGCGAACCGGCGCAGCGAGCAGCTCATCGCCGCCCTCCTTCGGCTCGCACGGACCGCCCACCGAGCCGAGGCCCCGGACCACCCGGGCGAGCGAACCGATCTCGCCCTGGTCGTCGCCGATAGCCGCCGCCGTCTCGGGGCTGAGATCGAAGCCGCGGGCCTCACCGTCACCACGAGCACGAGCGCTGCGCGGGTGTCCGGCGTCGATGAGTCGCTGCTCGCGCTGGCCGTGGACAACCTCGTCGACAACGCCATCCGACACAACGACGACCGCGCCCGCATGCACATCGCCACCGGCGAGACCGGCGACCGCGCCTGGCTCGAGATCGCCAACAGCGGGCCGCACCTCACCGACACCGAGGCGGCCCGCCTCGTCGAGCCCTTCAACCGGGGTCCCGACACGCGCACCGCACCGGCCGGTCGCAGCCTCGGCCTCGGTCTCACCCTTGTTCAGGACGTGACCATATCGCTGGGCGGCACCGTGACGCTCCGGCCTGCACGCGATGGTGGGCTCATCGCCAGGATCGAGTTCCCCTCGGGAGAATGAGCCCCTCGGTGGATCGGGGCTCAGCCCAGGATCTTCACCTTCGCATCCAGGTTGTCACCCACCAGCACGAGCTGGCGGTCGTCGTCGCCACCGTTGGCCACCGAGATGACCGTCGCGCGCGGCCCCACATCCGCGGTGCAGGCGCCCTTGGTGGTCGTGAAGCTCACCGTGATGGCATCGGCGGCATCGTCGACCTTCTCCACCACCGGCGGGCAGGACGAGGAGCCCCACGTGAGCAGCACGATGCCCTTGTCGTCGTCGAACCAGCCGGCGCTCGGGGCGTAGTCCGTCGGGTCGCCGGGCGTACCGGTCAGGTCGTCGTCGCCGTCGAGTTCGAAGGAGGACTCCTGCCCGAGGTAACTCACCTTCAGCGTGACGTCTTCCTTGGGGTTCACGCCCGCCGGCACGCCGACGACGCTCGCCCGTGCGACGAGGTCCTTCGTGCAGGGCCTGCCCTCCGGGTCGGTCAACGTCACCGACACCTCCTGGCCGGACGCCGCGGGGTCCTCCGCGAACGGCACGCAGGACGACGAGCCCCACGTCACGACGCCGATCACGCGGCCGGCGTCGAGCCACGCCGCGTCGGCGCGCATGCCCTCGGCCGGGGCCGACGGTTCGGGCGCCGGTGAGGGCTCCTTCGACGACGTCGAAGGAGCCGGGGCCTGCGGTGTGGTGGTCTGTGGTCCCGGGGCGCAGCCGGCAAGCGCGACCGCGGGGATGAGCAGGGATAGGGACGCGATGGTGCGGCGGAGACTCATGCCCCAAGGGTAGGTGACGATGTCAATAGACGACGGTGGACGCGGCATGTATCAGAACGCCTCCTCGGCGCTCCTTCGATACGTCAGGTGCTCGTGCTTCGTCCGGCGGCGGAGCTCGGCACTCAGATCCGACGAAGGAGCGTGCCGTGCTCAATTTCCTCAATCACTTCACCGTCCCTGGCGTGGAACACGTCACCGTCTTCCACGACGACCAAGACCCCAAGCTGTTCTACATGGTCACGGAGGTGACCTCCTTCCTCACGCGTCAGGACGGCAGCCCGGCGTTCACTCTCATCTCGTTCGCCCGCGACTTCACCCTGCTCGCCGACAAGGCGACGGCGCTCGGCGCGGCCGAGACCGAGGGCGGCTTCCTCGAGTTCACTACCTGCCTCGAGGTCAGCCAGGAGGATCAGCAGAAGATCCGCGCCTACATCGCCGGCGGGATGGGCAACCGCCCGGTGCCTCGGCTAAGCGGCAGGCGCATCCTCCTCTCCCGCGCCGGGGCACTCCCAGGCGGCGGCATCAAGCTCACCTATCCCACGTGGGTCGACGGCAAGGTCTCGCTGCTCTTCCCGAGCGGCGGAGAGACCTTCATCAAGGCGGTGCAGGGATCGGAGAAGCCGTCGTTGGTGAACTCCAACCTGGCATCGTTCGTCGCGTTCCTCGGGCAGGAGGGCGTGCGGCTGGTCCGCAGGTCGCTCGAGGACGGCAAGAGCCCGTTCGGCGTCACCTACTCCGTGTCGTTTGTGGCCCGGATCCCCAACCTCCGGGTGAAGGTCTGGGGTAAGTCCGAGCAGTTCTACCAGGACCTCAAGGGCTACACCCAGCGGGAGATCACCGAGAAGGGCACCCGGTACCGGTTCCCGCAGGTGTCGAGCCTTTCCGAGCTCCAGAACATGTCGTCGAACCTCCACATCGAGTACAACCGCGACGACTTCCGCGCTGCTGGCGCGGAGACCGGAGGCGAGGATCCGACGAAGGCGGTCGAGAACCTCGTCTTCGAGATCGTCAAGCAGATGGTGCTGGAGAAGTTCCTCAAGACGGGGTTCGTGCCTGGCCTGGACCCCAAGAAGCTCGGCCGGGAGGGTGTCTCCCGTGGACCGAACGGCACCTACCTCGACAGCAATCAGCTGTACCTGGAGGACTTCTCGCAGACGATGGAGGCCGACATCGACTTCAGCTTCGAGGGCGCCACCAACTTCGTCGTGGAGAAGCACCCCAGCTCCGGTCTCTTTGACATGGCGGACCCGGAGCGGATCAAGAAGTGCATCACGGAGGCCGACCTCAGCAAGCCGTACTTCACGCTGCTCGACGTGCCGGTCCAGGTGACCGCCGACTTCGAGCGCGACCCGATCGCCGCCATCAAGGTCTTCCTCGAGTACGACCAGATGGACGAGCAGGGCGGCGGCCGCAAGCGCCAGGTCGAGGAGTTCCTCTTCGACTCCAACGACGACCGCTTCTACTTCCGCGTCGTCATGGCGCGGCACCCCGACGGCACCCCGAAGGACCAGTACACGTACCGCAGCCAGATCATCTACAAGGCCAGCGCCAAGGTCGAGGAACTCGAACCGGTCCCCACCAACGACCGCAACCTTGTCATCGGCTACGACCAGCTGAACTGCGTCAACGTCGCCGTCTACTGGGGGGCCATCCCGGCCGATGTCGTGCAGCAGGTGCAGGTCTCGTTCCGCTACCCGGGGGTCGACCTTCCCTCCGCGACGGCCGACGCGATCCTGCGTCTGGATTCCCCGCAGGCCGGTTGGTTCACCTACACGGGCAAGAACACGTCGCGCGAGTACGAGTACGACGTCACCTTCTTCATGACCGACGGTCAGCGGATCACGCAGAAGAACCTGCGGTCCTCGACGCAGCGCCTCATCATCAACGCCCCGTTCGAGGACAAGCTCCGGGCGACGTTCGTGCCCCAGGGCAGCTTCCCGCCCGTCGCCTCGATCGTCGTGACCGCCAGCTACGTCGACGGCGACTACGACGTCAACGACGTGCACTCGTTCACCAACTCCTCGGAGACCTGGGAGTGGACCGTCGACCTGCGCGACCGTGCCAAGCGGGACTTCACCTACAAGGTCGACGTGACCTATGCCGACGGCTCGTCGAGCGCTGGCGAACCGAGGCCCGGCACGGAGGGCACGATCCTCGTCGGCGACGTGGCGCGGGAGATGCTACGCGTCGAGGTCGTTCCGGCGCTGCTCGACATGGCCAAGTGGAAGCTCGTGATCGTGCGCCTCTCCTACGCCGACGGCACCGGGGCACCGCCCACGGAGCACATCATCCAGCTCACCGCCGCGGCGCCGGACCCGAACGCGCTCGTCTGGAACATCCCGCTGAAGGACGCGGCCCGCCGCGAGTTCAGCTACCAGATCCAGGCCTTCGGCTACGCGGGCGAGAAGCATGTCGTCGAGCCGACCCCGACGACCGATCCCCTGCTCGTCCTCGAGTTCTAGGAGCCGACGATGTCCACCAACGAGTTCACCACCATGGCGCTCACCGCCCAGGCCTTCCAGCTACGCCCCCAGATCCTGGAGCCGGTGAAGATGCACCGTGCGCTCAACCTGCGGGCCCTCAGGGGTCTGCGCATCGCGGACCTCGTCGAGAACGCCCCGCGCGTCACGTCGGTCCCGGACCGCGTCGAGCGCGCCCTCACGGGCGCCGACGGCACGGTGTACTTCGTGCCACAGGCGCGGATCGCGCAGCGCTCGAAGGCCACCGGCGCGCCGCACGTCTTCCTCGCGAAGTCGGCGGGCGTCGTCACGCTGCAGGTGTGGTTCGACCTCGTACGACACCCGTCAGTCCCCAGCGGCGCGCAGCCGCTGCCGGTCGACAACTACGCCGTGTCCCTCGTGCCGGCCTCAGGATCGCCCATCGCGTTCACGCGCTGCGACGACCTGCCGGCCGGCGACCAGGCCGACACCGTCGTCTCGCGCCTGTACTGCGAGGTCGTCGTCGACCCGAACACCGTCGTGCCGATGCTCGAGGCCCTCGGAACGCGCCTCCGGGTCGAGGCCGACGTGCACTACACGACGCAGGACGGCTCCTCCGCTCCACCGCCCACGCAGACGCCGCCTATCCGACGGCGCATCGACACGGCCGCGATCCCGAAGGCGACCATCCGGCCCGCCGCCGCGTTCCGCGACCTGGCCGCCGTCCGGATCAACCCGGACGTCACCAAGCTGATCGCGGCGTCCGTGGTCGCGGGGGCGACGCCCGCGCAGCCGGAGGCGCCGTGGCGGTCGCACACCGCGCGGCTGTCGCTGGGCGCCGCCGACAACAGCGGCGTGGCCGCATGCTTCCCGCGCGACGTCATGAACAACCGCGCCATCTACTCGCAGGTCACGTCCGGGTTCGGATCCGAGCCGTGGTCGGACTGGGTCGACTCGCCGAACGGTCAGTTCCTGGACTCGCCGATCCCCGACCAGTTCTACATCCTGCCCGACGAGTACCGGCTGGCCTTCAACGCGGAGACCGGGCGGCCAGCGATGATGGTGCTGCTCGTCCCGCCGAAGCGCGCCGCGGGCGAACAGGGCCCGACGAGCTTCGGTGCCGACTACACGCTGCGCACCCGATTCAGCATCGTGCCCTGGGTGAACCCGGAGCGCCGCGAGCGGCTCCGGGCCGAGATCACGAGACAAACCGGGGTCCCCTACCCGGACCTCCTCGTGGGAGGGATGCGGGAGGCCACGTGTCGGCTCTCGTCCGTCTTCCACGACCTGGGGCCCACGGTCGTCGGCGGAGACACCAGCGTCGACGCCCGAGGCTTCGACCTCGTCCTCGACTGCACAAGCGAGTTCTACACCGCGCTCACCCATCTGCTGGTGACCGAGGGCCTGGACGCCGAGGTGACCGTCGCGCTCGTCTCCGATCCGGATCGTCCACGCACCGCGAAAGTGGGGATCGAACTCCGCTTGGACCGCCCCGCCACGGATGTGCTCTCGGCGACTCTCGTGCCCGCGGCGCCGGCCGACGAGGAGTCCGTTCCCCCGCCGCCCACGCTGCGGGTCAGCAACCCGCTGCCGTACGCGGTCACGGTCGCGCGTACCGTCGCCAGCCTGCTGGTGACCGACGCCGAGCTGCCCAGCCCGATCGGGGCCGTGCGCGCCACGGCCGAGCCGTCGTCGTTCACGCTGCCCGCTGCCGACGGCGCCCCGTCCACCCTCGACATCGCCCTGACCCCGGCCCCCACCGACCAGCCCGCCATCTACGGCTCCGTCGGCGTCTCCTTCGCGGGCATCGCCGTCGACATCGACCCGCAGCAGGTTCTCGCCGCGGCCTACGACACCGGCACGACGGGGTCCGTCTCCTCCTCCGTCGACGTGATCTGCTACCAGCTCGCGCACCCCGAGGTGATCCCCGCCACGCTCACGGGACTGTTCGGGCTCGAGGTCGAACTGCGGCGCTCCGACGGCGCACAACCGGTGACGGTGTTCCTGACCACCGACCAGCCACAGCTCACAGCGCAGGTGTCCTTCGGGCTGAGCGACATCGCTGCGGGGATGAAGCCGGAGCAGCCGACCTTCCAGTGGCGACGGCGCAATATGAGCGGCTCCGGCACCGGAGAGTGGTCCGACTGGGCCACCATCACCGGCCGCCAGCTGTTCGTCGCACCGACGGGGATGTGACGACCATGTGTACCGCCCCGAACCGGATCGTCGCCGTCGGCGTCGAGTGCCGCCGCGTCGCCGACGACACCTGGAGCTACGTGTCGCTCGCGCCGTGGCCGCAACAGTCCCACGACGGCAGCCCGATGATGTCGCTGCTGGCGGCAGGCGACATCGCCTTCCTGCAGCTGACCGCCCAGCTCGACCCTCCGGGCGCGACGCTGGATCAGGTGCGGGCGACGCTGGCCGCCGGGAGAAACCCCGCGACCATCACGCTCACGAGCGGCGTCCGGACCGTCCGTGCCGTGGAGGTCACCGTCGGCGCCGACGACGACACCCGCGTCCTTGCCACCTCAACGGGCAGCGGGTTCCCGCCGTTCACCGCGGCGTTCGGGATCTCGCTGACCCGCGACGACCGCCCCGCCGTCGACGCCGCGCTACGCGGCGAAGCCGGCCACGTCCACATCACCTACGACATCGAGACCGAGACCGGTCCGGCCCGCGTCGCTGCAGACCTCGCCGACTGGACCCGGATCGGCTGACCCCACCCACCCCCACGCACGCAAGGAGCGGCACATGTTACGGATCGACAAGCAGGAAATCATCGAGGGCGGCTACACCGTCTGGGGCGACGACACCTACGACGACGTCTACTACTCCATCCCGGAGGTCCCCCGGTTCCGCATCGACGAGAACGGCGACCCGGCCTTCCGGTTCCTCAAGTACCGGATGCCGATCGACCGGGCCGACGGCAAGCGCGGCGGCGGCTTCGTGTTCTTCGACACGGAGCTCACCTACTCGCCCGAGACGCTGGCCAAGATCAAGGAGGTGCTCGACGCCAAGGTCCAGGCCCGGGCGGGCAAGCCCGGCTTCCGGCCGTCGGTCCCCGGCGCGCGGGAGGCGCGGCTCGGCACCATGACGTATACGCGCGGCACGGCGAACCTGCTCCTCAAGGAGGACGGCGGCACGCTCATCCAGGCGGTCCGCGGCGCGGGCAAGCCGTCACTGTTCGGCCGCAACATCGCCTGCTTCATGGTCGAGTTCACGCCCGAGGGTGCGACGCTTTTCGAGCAGGCGCTGCAGGGCAAGGGCGGCACGGTGCAGGTCGTCTACGACCTGAACTTCGTCGTGAAACTTCCGGAGATCAACGGCCGTGCCTGGTTCTCGGCGGAGAAGTTCTACTCCTATCAGCAGACCATCGACGTCGACTGGGAGATGTACGGCGACGACGAGTACGTCGACAAGATCACCGAGCAGTTCGAGGACCACGAGAGCATGGGCATTGAACTGCATCTCGACGCCGTGCTCCCGGATCCCGAGGCCGACAGGAAGATGAAGGAGAAGATCCGCTCGATGATGGAGCGGTCGCTCCAGGACGCCGTCCTGCGGAAGATGATCCCGGACATCGAGTCCGTCGCGAAGGACGCACGCGGCCTCCCCGAGGACATCGAGCACCTCAAGCGCGCGTTCAAGACGACGAAGGTCGCCTCCTTCGAGATGACGTACCGCGAGAACTCCGCCATCGAATGGAACCTCGCCCCGCAAGGCATGCTGCAGAGCATCACGACCCTCAAGAAGCCCGACGGCAGCGCCGTCCGATGGGAGGATCACGCCACCGAGGTCGATCTGAACGACCCGTTCTTCCAGACTCTGGAGGTCAGGGTCGGGGTGAACGCCGACTTCAAGAAGCTGCCTATCCACTCGATCGAGGTCAAGCTCGAGTACAACCAGGGATCGCAGCACAAGATCGAGGAGTACTCGTTCACGTCGCCGGACACCATCGCGACCTTCCGGACCTACATCGCCGACGGCGTCCGTGAGTACACGTACTCGTACCAGGTCAACTACGTCGGTTCGGCGCAGACCTACACGTCGACGCCCGAGCGGACGACCGACACCATGCTGACGGTCAACGTCGACGACATCGGTCTCCTCGACCTCCAGTTCGAGACCGGCGACATCGACTGGACGAAGGTCGGCTCCGCCCAGATCCGCGTCGGCTACCGTGACGCGGGGACGAGCAACTTCGAGGAGCAGGTCCAGCTGACCTCCGGCTCGCCGGCGGCCCACGTCCAGCACGTCCTCTACCAGCCGCGGCGCAGGCCGATCAGCTACCAGGTCGAGTACTTCCTGAGCGACGGCCGCCGGATCAAGGATCCCGAGCGGACCACCGAGCAGCCGATGGTGCTGGTCAACGACCCACTGGGCCGCACCCGCAAGTTCGAGGTGCGCGGCGTCGGCGACTTCGTGGGTCGCATCGCCCAGATCTTCCTCGACCTCGTGTACGAGGACGCGGCGAACAACTACTCCGTCGAGCAGTCGGCGGTGCTGCAGTCGGGCAGCGAGTCGCTGTCGCAGCCGTACGCGGTCGTCGGCGAGGGCGGCGGCATCGTCCGCTACAGCGGCACGATCCGCTACCACGACGGCACGGTCAAGCCGATCCCGTCGCAGACTGCCGACGGCACCATCATGGTGGGCGACGTCGTCTCCCAGAAGCTGGACGTGACGGTGGTCGCTGACCTGGTCGACTGGGCGCGCGTCCGGCTCGTGCAGGTCGCCCTCCGCCACGGCCAGCAACCGGGCGGCAAGGCAAAGGACATGCTGTTCTCCCCGCAGACCCCCGCGCCGCAGCGCTGGGAGCTGCCGCTGGGCGAGGGTGACGCCCCCACCTACGCGTGGAGCGCCACGTACTACTTCACCGACGGCACGCAGACCACCGACGGCCCGACGGACGCGACCGCGCCGTCGCTCGTGCTGCAGCCGCGCTACCCGGTGACCCCGATGCCCGGTCCGGGCACGGAGCACCCGCCGGTGCCGCAACCGACGCCCACTCCTGAGCCGGTGCCCGCACCGCTTCCCCAACCGACGCCCGCGCCCATCGCGGACCCGGTCCCGCAGCCGACACCCGTGCCGACGCCGACTCCCGACCCGACACCCGTTCCGACGCCTGTTCCGACACCCCAGCCGGCGCCGGTTCCGCCGTCGCCGGGAACGACGCCGCCTCCGCCGCCGAGCCCCGGCGCCACCCCGCCGCCCCCGCCGATCCCCGGCGTGTGAGCCCGACCCGAGCGAGGACATCATGCTGTACCTGAACCCGCCCTACTACACGATCGACGGCGTCACGCTGATGCCCGATCACGAGGACCCGCTGCAGTACTACTACATGCCCATGTCGCCGCACGTGAGCATCATGAAGGAGGGGGACCTCAAGATCCCCAAGATCCAGGTGATCAAGTTCACGGGCAGGCCGACGCCGACGAGCGACATCGTGTCGGGGGGCTTCCTCGACTTCGACTGCAACATCGGCATCGACAGCGAGCGCCTCGCCGCGATCGGCGACGAACTGCGTGGGCTGGCGGGCCTCCGCGACGCGCCCCGTCTCGCCCCGGTGCCGCTGATCGGCGGGACCGTGCGGATGATGCTGTTCGGCAAGGAGTCGCCGAAGGAGGAGACCGGCCTGCCCGGCCGCCGCCCCGAGGAGACCCTGCCAGGGCCGCAGTTCGTGCAGAAGATCGTGCACGCGGCCTCGCCGTCGCTCTACGGCGACAACCAGGCCGCCTTCTCCGTCCGGCTGGACCAGGAGGGCGTCACCATCCTTGACCAGGCGATCCGCGACGAGATGCTGCCGATCGGCGTCGTCTACAGCCTCGAGTATGTGGGCCTGCGGCCCGCATACAAGATCAAGGTCGAGGCCGACTGGGACCGCGTGCAGAAGCACTTCGAGGAGACCGAGTCGGTCAACGTGCCGCTCATCGCGTCGGAGACGATCGAGAAGGTGATCGACGAGCTCGTCGAGAAGCAGTACATCAAGATCGAGGGCGACCTCCTCGTCGCCGACGAGGACGACACCGGCGGCGCCAGCGGCCGGTACGAGTCGGTCATGGCGCAGGTCCGCGAGCTGGTGTTCGAGAACTTCTTCCAGCCGAGCCTCGAGCCCATCGAGCGGCAGCACGGCGACGCGATCGACGACTTCGGCCGCGTGATGAGGACCCTCGCGACGCACGGCATGTCGTCGGTGTGGGAGCGCAAGGAGACCGACATCACGCGGATCGACAGGAAGAAGCTCAACATCGACATGAGCGAGCGCACGTCCGTGATCCGAGAGATCCACCCCCAGGGCCACCTGCCGGGGATCATCCGGTCCATCGAGTCGCAGGGCCTGCAGTGGGACCGCTTCATCAGCGAGGTGTCGCTGGAGGACCCGTTCTTCCAGCGCAGGACCGTGCGCGTGATCCCCCGCGCGGATTTCACGACCGACCAGATCGAGGCCATCAACGTGCGCCTCGACTACAACGGCTCCGTCAAGAACGTCATCCTCGACAACACCACGCGCGAGCAGAGCGTCGAGTGGCAGAGCACCGTCACCGGCGGCAGGGTGCTCGCGCCGGTCGACGTTTCCTACGACGTCCTCTTCTCCTCGGCAGCGACGGGCCGGCCCCGCAGCATCACGGCAGGCCCGGAGTCGATCGACGGCGACGTCATCCAGATCGCCCCGCGCGATGGCGCCGGCTACGAGCTGCGCTGGATCAGCTTCACCGTCACCGGCTTCCCCTGGGAGCTGTACCCGACGATCGAGGTGCACTGCCGCTACGAGGACCCCGATAACGGCATCCGGATCTCGAACCAGTACGGCCTTACCCAGGCCCAGAACTCCGGCGCCTGGCCGGTGTTCGCGCTCGATCCGACGCGGCGGACGGTCGGCTACCGGCTGATCCTGCACGGAACGGATGGGCGCACCTGGGACAGCGGGGACCTGGAGACCGACGACGACCAGATCAGGATCAGCGACCCGTTCGGGACCCGCCGGACCGTCGACATCGTCGCCCCGGCCGCCATGTTCGGCACGCAGGTGGACAGGGCGTTCATCGACGTGAGCTACGAGGACCTCGCCAACAACGTGCGCAAGCGCGAGTCGTTCGAGCTGAGCGCCGCCGACCCGGCAACGAAGCGCTTCGTCGTCGAGCTGGTGGATCCCGCGCGACGCCGCGTCACCTACAAGGTCTCGCTGCTGCGCACCGACGGCATCGTGGTCGACATCCCGGAGTCGACGACGGAGCAGGACCGGATCTTCGTGTCGGCGCAGATGCGCGGGCACCGGACCATCGCGGTCACGACCGACGGCGTCAACCTCGCCGCGAACGGGATCCGGCACGCGACGGTGGAGACGCTCTACGAGCGCCCGACCCTCGGGCTCCGGTTCGCGGACTCGGTCACGCTCACGACGGACAGCCCGCGGGACACCATCGAGTACGACTACGCCGACGGCGACCCCGCCATCTCCTACCGGGTGATCCACACGTTCGACAACGGGCTCACCCGACAGGGCCCCTGGACAACCACGAGCGGCGACGTCATCGTCGCGCGCGTCGACTAGCACGAGGAGTAGAGGACATGCTTCAGCTCGGCACAGGAATGAAGACCGTCGAAGGCGTCACCGTCTTCCCGGACCACGCGGACGAGAACCAGTACTGGTACCTCCCCGCGCACCTCGAGATCGCCCGGCGGCAGCCGGACAACTGGCCCCAGTTCAGCTTCATCAAGTACAAGCGCGCCGCCACCGCGGGCGGCGTCGAGGGCGGCGGGTTCCTCATGTTCACCGTCGCGCTCACCCTCCCGGAGGCGGTCGAGCGTAAGATCCGCGCGGAGATCCCCGCCAACGCGAACCTGACGGCCGTTCCTTTCGACTCCGGCACCGTCGAGTGCGTCGCCCTCAACCTGCAGGGCCCCGGCGGCACGACGGCGACCGTCAGCGAGGCGGGCACCTTCATCGCCGTGCAGGAGATCCTCGGCGCGCGGACGCCATCGCTCTTCGGCGAGAACCACGCGGTGTTCAGCCTCACGCTGAGCGCGGAGGGCGCGACGCTGCTCGAGTCCGCGTTCGCGCAGGGGGCTGCGCCGATCGGCGTCATCTACACGATGACGTTCACGGCCATGCAGCCCTCGCTCGACGTGAAGATCACCGCCGACTTCGAGCGGATCTATCAGCACTTCAGCGCGGGGCTGAACGCGAACCTCTACTACGTCGAGGTCGCCATCCAGGCCGGCATCGAGGAACTGGTGCAGACCGGCGCCATCAAGATCGAGGTGACGAACTACAGCACGGCCGCGGACAAGCAGGACCAGGAGAAGATGGCCATCGACTTCTTCATGGAACACCTACTCCAGGCCTGGTTCACGCCCACGCTCACCCCGGGTGCCCTGCAGGGCGGCATGGCCTCTGCGCCCAAGGCCACCGGCACGTCCCTGTTCGGGAAGGATGACGAGAAGAAGAAGACCGACGGCGACACCCCGGCCCGGCCGGGTGGGGGCGGGAGCGGGGGTGGGGGCGCCCAGCCGCCCGCACCCCCGCCACCACCGCCGCCTGGAGGCGGGGGGAATCCGCCGGCTCCTCCTGCGCCGCCCGGCGGAGGCGGCGGCAACCCGCCTTCTCCCCCGACGCCGCCAGGAGGGGGCGGAAGGAACCCCGGAGAGCCGGCCGTTCCGTCGATCAACCCCGGCGGCACCACTCCCACGCCTCCGGGAACGCGGGAGTACGTCGCCCGCTTCGTGGAGGGCGACACCGGGCGCGAGGTGCCCGGCCTCTACACCGTCGGCTACCTCGTCGGTGAGGAGTACGTGGACACCTCGCCCGCGGAGTCCACCGCGCGCGTCCGGATGACCCTTCCGGCTAACTGGGCGGGCGGCATCGCGGCGAACATCAGGGCGCTGCCGGAGCTCGCGATCGCGGACGCGGACGAGATCCGCCGCCACGCGACGACGGGCGAGCAAGTCGTCGCCAGCGGGCAGCGCCCCGGCGATCTCGGGATCACCTTCGTGGAGTTCCCGAACCCCGGCCCCGGCCCGCTCGCGACGGACTTCCAGATCCCGGTCAGGAAGACCATCGTGTCGGCCAGCTCGCCCGACGCCCTCGTCGCCGCCATCTTCCCCGGCGGTCAGCTCCTCCAGCGCGGCGTCTACGACTGCCGCCGCGTCACGGGGACCAACACCTACGAACTCATCGCCCTCGACACCTCGAATGGCTTCATCTCAGCACCAGGAGGCGCATCATGAGCCCGAATCCCGGCGACGCACCCGCCCCGCCGACACCTCCGGCACCGCCCACGCCACCGACACCACCGGCACCGCCCACGCCGCCGGCTCCGCCCGGTGGGACCAACCCGCCAACCCCGCCCGGTGGGTCCAACCCTCCGACGCCGCCGGCTCCCCCGACGCAGCCGAACCAGCCCGGTAGTGGTGGCGGGACGAGGCCCGCAGGCAACGGCTCCGGCACTCCGGCCGCCCCTGGCGCCGCACCGGCGGTACCCGGCGCCAGCGCCGGCGGCTCCGGCGCGATCCTCACCTTCGCCATGAAGGCGATCAAGCAGGTCGAGCGCAAAACGATGGTGTTCGAGTACCACCGCAGGCAGGCCGTCACGCGCCAGTACGCGCCGCAGTCGCTGATCGGCATGATGCTCGACGACCTCAAGGGACCCGGGCACTTCATCGAGGTCGACCTCGACGACCCGTTCTTCCGTTCCCTCGACGTCGAGGTGTCGTTGACGACGGCGTTCGCGCCGATAGGGCTCCAGTCGGTCGCCGTCGCGCTCGACTACGGCGACGCGAGGAACCCGCAGAAGCACCGCCACGCCGACCTCGTCTTCGATGCGACGCGCACCGCCCCGCAGCACTGGATCGTGCCCATCGCGGGCGACTACGACCTCGGGTACCGGCCGCGTATCGAGTACCACTTCGACCCGCAGTCCGGTTGGGCGGCGGAACGCAACGAGATCGTCGTCGAGCCGGGCAGGATCGAGGACCGCACGCTGCAGCTCGACCCGACCGCCTACATCGGACTGCTGCAGGTCGAGGTGCGGCCAGAGCGGCTCGACCCGCTGGAGGTGTCGTCGGTCACGGTCGTCCTTGCCCACGCCTCGAGCACCGGGTGGACCACCACCCGCACCTTCGAGGTGCGGCCCGACAGCGAGCCGCAGACGTGGCGCGTGCGGACCGAACACGGCGACCAGATCCCGTACACGGTCCAGCGCACCTACCACCTCACCGGCGGCGGGACCATCGTCTTCGAGCCCGTCGATGCGACCGCAACCACCGTCGCGGTCAGCTCGCCGTTCGCGGACCACCTGACCCGTCGCGTCGACTTCGCGATTCCGCCTGGTCGGTTCGCCTCGGTGATCCTCGACGTCACCTACGACGACGGCTCCCACCGCGTGGCGCGCCGCCTCGAACTCGACGGCGCGGGCCTGTCCCCGGCGCGGGTCGAGATCGGCGTCGTCGACCCGACGGTGCGGGAGACGACGACACAGGTCACGCTGCTGGGCACAGGCGGGGAGATCGTGCGCGGCGCGCCGTTCACCGGCGACGCCGAGTTCCTGTCCGTCGCCGAGGATGCAACGATCAGCGGGGCGTGACATGAGCACGGCGATACTGGCTGCGCCTGTGACGGGAGAGGCGCGCATCGCGGCCCTCATCGACCGCGTCGCGCTCGTCCGCCCCGCGCAGGCCGCGCGCGCACAAGCGGAGCTGGAGATCGCCCTCAGCGCGCTCCGTCGCTCGGTCACGGGCGACCTCGCCTGGGAGTCGAGCTGCCTCACGCCGTGCCGCTATCCCGTCGAGGTCGCGGTCACGTCCGCCACCGACGAGCTGCGCACCGTCGTCGATGTCCTCGCGCCTGAGGACGATCGACGCACCGCGCTGCGGGCGGCCGAGGCCGTCGCCTCCGCGTTCGGTTCGCCCGGCCTCGCCGCCGACGTCGCCGACCTCCTGCAGCGTCACCAGCAGGGGTTCGCGCCCCGCTACGGCGCCTGGCTCGGCAGCAGGCACACCGCGGAGGCGACCCGGCACAAGCTGTACGTCGAGCTCGATCCCCGAGGCGCGCGCGACGTCGTCGAGGCGCTCGCGCCTGAGGCGTGGCGGGCGCTGGGCGGCGCGGGCGCGGTGCGCTTCCTGGGGATCGGGCTGGGCGACAGCCCCGCCGTCGAGGTGTACGCGCGACCGTTCCATACCGACGGCGACCTCCTCAGGGTTCTCGCCGCGAGGGCCGGCCTTGCCGAACTCGCCGACCCCCTCGCCCACGCCACGGTCGGGGACGGCTCCGGCGAGGGGCGCAACCATGCCGTGAGCGTCGCGGCGGCGGGTGGTCGGATCACCGCCGTCGCGGCGTTCACCTTCGCCCACCAGCGCCTGGGTCGCGACCATCGCGTCCGGGACGGCGTGCTCCGGCAGGCGCGCGCGGAGCGGTGGGCCTGCACCGACCTCTACGCCGCGGTCTCTTCCCCGCTCGCCGCGCCGGAGCCGATGGTCCGTCCGTTCCACACCGCGCTCTCCGAGGTCGCCGCGACCGGCGCTCCGGGGATCGTCCACCACGTCGGGCTCGCCCCGCCCCCTCTGCCGCGTCACTCCGGCCGGTAACCCATCCCACTCACGAGTTCTAGGAGACACGATCATGAAGCAGATCACACTGGAGAACCTCCACTGCACCACCACCGAAGACTGGCTCGGCTCCGACGAGTGCCGGCTCGAGGTCTACAACGACGGCGAGCTCCACTTCGCCTACCGCCACGACCTCAACGACGGAGAGGACTGGGCGCTCGGCGCCTCTCTACTGTTCGCCCGCACGTGCGTGCTGCGGCTGTTCGACGAGGACGGCGACTTCCCCGGCGATGACGACGACGCGTTGGGCATCGTCACGATCGGCGCCGCGGACGTGCAGCACGCGGTGGCGACGTTCCGCGAGGACGACGCCGACTACACGATCACGTACTCGGTGATCGACCGCCCCGACATCGGGGAGACCGACCTCGCGACGTTCGCCCTCGATCAGTTCGAGGCCTCGGCCGCGCCGTCGGCGTGGCCGGGACTGAACAAGGCCGACATCATCGCCGACCTCCGCGAGCGCCGCTGGAACCCGATCTCCATCAACCAGGCCAACTCGAACTTCTGCGGCCCGACGTCCATCGTGTACGAGCTCGCGCGCTGGCAACCGCGGCGCTACGTCGACCTCTGCCGCCAGCTGTACGAGACCGGCGGCTTCTGGTCGCGCACGCACCGCGTCGACGCCTCACCGGGCCTTCGCGGCACCCAGTCCGGGCAGAACATGCGGCCGGCCGACTGGATGCTGATCGCCACCCTCCGCGAGAACGAGAACGCCGTCTTCGGGGTCTCGCCGACGTCGACGGGTGTGTTGAGCCAGGTTCAGGGGATGACGACGCCGTGGGAGATGGAGGGCTGGACGAGCGAGCTGCTCCTCAAGGACAACGTCGCCAACAGCACCACCTTCGTGTGGGGCGAGTTCGACGCCATCCGCTACGCCGATCAGGTGGTCATGGGCGGGGGCGTGGCGTTCATGATGATCCACTCGAAGATCTTCTATCCGCCCGAGGGCATCGTCCCGCCGTGGCCCGACCACTGGGTCGTCTACGCCGGCGGGCTCGACGAGGGCGGCGGCCGGATCCGGTTCCACGTCTACTCGTGGGGGCAGATGTACGAACTCGACCTCACGCTCGACCACTTCGAGAACTGCATGTTCGGGATCGTGACGGGGTTCTGAGATACCGGCTCGGCCGGGGTACTACCCTTGTGATCCGCGGAACTCGCATCAGGGAAGGGGGCGGTCATGTCTCAGGCTGTTGGCAGGCGCGCGGCGTCACCAGACGAGCCGCCCGAGGGGCCCCTCCCGGCGTCGCTCGCGCGTCCGCGACGCGGCAGGGTCGACGACCCGGTCGCCGTGGTCTCCGGGCCCCGCCACGTACTCGAGGAGCCCCACTCGACCCTCCGCGGGCGCCGTGCGCCGCTGCTGCTCGGCGGGCTCGCCGTGCTGATCGTCGCGGCCATCGTCATCGCCTTCGTGGTCTTTGGCGGGCGCCCCGAGCCGGCACCCCCGTCGGGCACCGGCTCTCCCCTGCCCTCGGCCTCGCCGTCGACGTCCGCGTCTCCCACCGTCACCCCGCTGGCCACCAGCGAGGTGCTGCAGCTCAACGACGCGACGCTCACCGTCTACGACGGCTGGTCCGTCCAGGACGACGAGCTGGTGCAGGACGGGCGTCGGCTGGTCAGACTCCGTGAGGACGCCACCGACGCTCGCGTCCAGGCGGTGACCCTGACATCGGTCGCCGCGTCTCTGGAGGAGACCTGCACCGCCCTTGTCGCAGACCTCACCGGCTCCTACACGGACGTCGAGGACTCTGCACCGGCCACGATCGAGGTTGCTGCCGACGCCGAGGGCGTCGTCTGCTCCTTCAGCGGCGAGCGCTCCAGTGACAAGGTGAGCAACACCGTCACATTCAGCGTGCTCCGCCGTGCCGCGGACGACCACGCGCTGGTGTTCCGCGCAACGGTACCGACGGCGCTGCCCGACGCGGCCTCCACGGAGGAGGCGCTGGAGCAGATGCTCTGCTCCGCGGCCTCGAGCTTCGACGTCGAGATCACGCGCTGCGCCACCCCATAGTCGGTCGGGCGACGCGCCGTCGGCCCGAGACTACTCCTGGCCCGGCCTGCGGCTGAGCTGATCGAACACGGGGCGCAGCGACCTCCACCACTGGTGCTTCGGCCGCTGGTTCTCCCAGTCCATGTCCTCCAGCACGATGCGCAGCGGGGCCATCAGATTCGGGGAGTCGCTGGACGCCGCCACATAGTCCGACGTTCCAGCCGCGAGCTGGTCATGGAGGTTGACGATCGCCTGATAGGCGAGGCGTGTGGCATTGACGCGGTCGAACGGCGTCGGCGTGCCACCTTGCTGCACGTGGCCGACGATCGCTTGGCGCACCGAGTACGTGCCCTTACCCTCGGCCTCGAACAGCTTGGCGAGGACGTCGCTGGTGTAGAACTCGCTGGTGTCCTCGCCCATCACGGTGAGATAGAACGAGCGGCCGGACGCGAAGGCGTCGACCAGCGCCTCGACGTCGCGGGTCAACTCCTCGAGGGTGATTCCCGTTTCCGGGGTGTATGCCTTCTCCGCGCCCGCGGCGAGCCCGCCGACCAGGGGCAGGAAGCCGCAGCCACGACCCATCGTCTCGACCACGAACGCGCGCTTGCTCGCCGAGGCCGACATGCGCACCATGTCGATGGCCCGCACGACGGTGTTGAGCGCGGTGTCCGAGCCGACGGCCATCGGCCAGCCCGGCAGGTTGTTGTCGATGCTGGCGGGGAGCACCGCGACCGGGATGTTGAACCCCGGGTAGCGCCGGCGCTCGCGCTCCATGAGGTCCACCGTCGCATACGCGTGGTAGCCGCCCATGACCAGCAGCGCGTCGATCCTGTGGTCCTCGAGCGTGCGCGCGATCTTGTAGAGCTCCATCTCCGTGGGCACCGAGCGGCGGGTCCCGAATGCGGCGCCGCCCGCGTGCGCGAGGCCCTCGACGTCGGCCCAGCCGACCTCGCGCAGGTCGCCCGCGACGAGCCCCGGCACACCACCGATCACGGCGAACATCTGGTGGCCGCGGTCAAGCCCGGAGCGCACGGCCACGCGCGCCAGCGGGTTCATGCCCGGGGCGAGCGCGCCCGCGTGCATGATGGCGATCCGCTTCGCGCCCTCCGGCACGCGCGCCGAAGGGCTGGCGCCGTTGAGGATCCGGTAGACCTCGATCATGCCCGTGAAGCCGCGGCCGCGCGCCTCGACGGCGGACTGGTAGTCGCCATTGGCGATGAGTTCCACGATGCCGCGTGTGTCCTCGACGGCCTTCAGCAGACCGGTAGTCGCCACGTTGTCGCGACGCATCCCGACGAGCACCGGCTCGGTGTCCGCGGAGGCCACCAGCACCTGGCGCACGGCCTCGACTCCGCACGCCGTCGCCATCCAGCGGTCGTAGGCCGACGGCGTGCCGCCGCGCTGCACGTGGCCGAGGATCGTGATCCTTGCATCCTCCCCGGTGCGCTCGCGCAGCACGTCCTTGATGCGCTGGGCCGTGATCTGCTCGCCCTGGCGGTCCTTCGCGCCCTCGGCGACGATGAGGATCGAGTCGCGGCGGCCCGCCGCGCGGCCACGGGCCAGGATGTCGGCCATGCGGTCCTCCCAGCCGTCGCGCGGCGGCGACTCGGGGAGGAAGGTGTAGTCGGCGCCGCCGGCGATGGCCGTCATGAGCGCCAGGTAGCCACAGTTGCGGCCCATGACCTCGACGACGAAGGTCCGGCGGTGTGACTCCGCCGTCGAGCTGATGGCGTCGATCGCCTCGGTGATGCGGTGCATCGCCGAGTCGGTGCCGATCGTCATGTCGGTGCCGATCATGTCGTTGTCGATCGAGCCGACGAGGCCGACGATGTGCAGCCGCGGGTGCGCGTCCGCCTGCTCGGGCGTGATCCGGCCCTCGTCGCGCAGCTGCGCGATGTGCTCGTCCCACTCGAGGCTGAGCGCGCGAGAACCCGAGAGGGAACCGTCGCCGCCGATCACGATCAGCCGGTCGATCCCGACCTTTATGAGGTTCTCGACGGCGGTCCTGCGTCCCTCAGGTGTGCGGAACTCAGCCGACCGCGCCGTGCCGATGACGGTGCCGCCCTTGTTCAGGATGCCGGACACCGAGCTCCAGCCCATATGCGTGATGTACTCGCCGCCGGAGATGGCGCCGTGCCACCCCTCCCGAATCGCGTACACCTCAGCACCCTCGTGGATCCCGGCGCGCACGATGGCTCGCACCGCGGCATTCATGCCTTGGGCGTCGCCGCCCGAAGTCATGACTCCGATTCGGATGGTCATCGGCGGTTACCCTTCGGTCGGACGACTCGGGTGGCCTGCCAGTCGGCGGCCACGTTGACGGTGTTCGTCAGCGAGAGTCCCGCGACGGTGACGCCCTCGGAGATCGACGCCGGTGCGATGAAGCCGGAACGCCCCACTTTGGGCGTCAGCAGCCAGATCTGCCCGGTGGGCGCCAGGTCTGTCATCGCGTCCACGAGGCCGTCGGCGACGTCGCCGTCCTCCTCGCGCCACCAGAGCACCACCGCATCCACGGCCTCCAGCGGCTCCTCCACCATCTCCGCGTCGATGGTGTCCATGATGTCGTCGCGTAGGTCCGCATCGACGTCTTCGTCCCAGCCCAGCTCCTGGACCAGCATGCCCATCTCGAATCCGAGCAGGTCAGCTCCTGACAGCGAATCGACGGCGCGGTCCTTGCCTTCTGCGTTGTCCACGCCCCAAGACTGCCAGATTGCGCCCCCGCTGTCAGCGTCGCCCCCACGCTGGACAGCGCGGAGCCCCCGGCGAGGACGCGCCGGGGGCTCCGTGTCGGATCAGGACGCCGTCGTCAGGCGTCGCCGCCCACGCTGCCGCTGCTGCCTGCGGTCACGTCGTCGAGGCGGTACTTCGCGGCCGCCTCCGTGGCCCATTCCTGCGGCACCTCTCCCGCGCGGGCGAGCTGCTGCAGCACCGCCACGGCGACCGAGGGGCCGTCGATGTTGAAGTAGCGGCGCGCCGCGGCGCGGGTGTCGGAGAAGCCGAAGCCGTCTGCGCCGAGCACCGTGTAGTCGCCCGGGACCCACTCGCGGATCTGGTCGGGGACAGCACGCATGTAGTCGGACACAGCGACAACCGGGCCGGGGGCTCCCTCCAGCTTCTGCTGTACCCAGATCGGCTCCTGCGCGCCGAACGGATCGTGGAAGCGCTTCTTCTCCAGCTCGAGGCCCTCGCGGCGCAGCTCGCCCCACGAGGTGACGCTCCAGACGTCGGCGACCACCCCGTAGTCCTCCTTCAGCAGCTCCTGAGCCTCGATGGCCCAGGCGAGCCCGACGCCAGACGCGAGGATCTGCGCGCGGCGCGCGTCCTCGCCCACCCCGTCGAGGGAGCCCGGCTTGACGAGGTACATGCCGCGGAGGATGCCCTCGACCTCGACGCCCTCCGGCTCTGCCGGCTGGACGATCGGCTCGTTGTAGACCGTGAGGTAGTAGATGAGATCCTCGGGGTTCTCGCCGTACATGCGGCGCAGGCCGTCCTTGACGATGTGCGCGATCTCGTAGCCGTAGGCCGGGTCGTAGCTGACGACGGCGGTATTGGTGGACGCGAGGATCGGCGAGTGGCCGTCCATGTGCTGCAGGCCCTCGCCCGTCAGCGTCGTGCGGCCCGCGGTGGCGCCGATCATGAAGCCGCGCGCCAGCTGGTCGGCGGCGGCCCAGGCGCCGTCGCCGGTGCGCTGGAAGCCGAACATCGAGTAGAACACGTAGATCGGGACCATGGGCTCGCCGTGCGTGGCATACGAGGAGCCGACGGCGGTGAAGGCCGCGATCGAGCCGCCCTCGTTGATGCCCGTGTGCAGGATCTGCCCCTGCTTCGACTCGCGGTAGCTGAGGAACAGCTCGTTGTCGACCGGGGTGTAGTTCTGCCCGTGCGGGTTGTAGATCTTGATCGTCGGGAAGAACGCGTCGATGCCGAACGTGCGGGCCTCGTCGGGGATGATCGGGACGACGCGCGGGGCGAACTGCTTGTCGCGCATGAGGTCCTTCAGCAGGCGCACGAAAGCCATCGTTGTGGCGATCTGCTGGTTGCCGGAACCCTTGCGCATCGAGTCGTAGGTCTTGTCCGGGGGCAGCGAGATGAACTTCCGGTCGCCGCGGCGCTCGGGCAGATAGCCGCCCAGCTCCCGACGACGCTCCTGCAGGTACTTGATCCGCGGATCGTCCTGGCCGGGGTGGATGTAGGGGGGCTGGTAGGGGTTGGCCTCGAGCTGCTCGTCGGTGACCGGCACGTCGACGCGGTCGCGGAAGCCCTTGAGGTCGTCGAGCGCCAGCTTCTTCATCTGGTGGGTCGCGTTGCGGCCCGCGAAGTGCTTGCCGAGGAAGTAGCCCTTGATGGTGTGGGCGAGGATCACGGTCGGCGCGCCGGTGAACTCCATCGCAGCCTTGTACGCCGAGTACACCTTTGTGAAGTCGTGGCCGCCGCGGGTCAGACGCCAGATCTCGTCGTCGCTCCAGTCCTTGACCATGGCGGCGGTGCGCGGGTCGCGGCCGAAGAAGAAGTCACGGACGTAGGCGCCGTCGTTGGCCTTGAAGGTCTGGTAGTCGCCGTCGGTCGTGGAGTTCATCAGGTTCAGCAGCGCGCCGTCGGTGTCGTTGGCGAGCAGCGGATCCCAGCCGCGGCCCCAGACGACCTTGATCACGTTCCAGCCGGCGCCGCGGAAGAACGCCTCGAGCTCCTGCATGATCTTGCCGTTGCCGCGGACCGGGCCGTCGAGGCGCTGCAGGTTGCAGTTGATGACGAAGGTCAGGTTGTCGAGCTCGTCGTTGGCGGCCAGTTGGAGCGCGCCGCGCGACTCGGGCTCGTCCATCTCGCCGTCGCCGAGGAACGCCCACACGTGCTGCTGTGAGGTGTCCTTGATGCCGCGGTTGTGCAGGTACCGGTTGAACTGCGCCTGGTAGATGGCGTTCATGGGGCCGAGGCCCATCGATACCGTCGGGAACTCCCAGAAGTCCGGCTTCTGTCGCGGATGCGGGTAGCTCGGCAGCGCGCGCAGCTCGCCGTCGACGTAGTGCGAGTGCTCCTGGCGGAAGCCGTCGAGGTCGTTCTCGTCGAGGCGACCCTCGAGGAACGCGCGGGCGTACATGCCCGGTGAGGCGTGGCCCTGGAAGAAGATCTGATCGCCGCCGCCGGGGTGGTCCTTGCCGCGGAAGAAGTGGTTGAAGCCCACCTCGTACAGCGTCGCCGACGACGCGAAGGACGCGATGTGGCCGCCGACGCCGACGCCGGGACGCTGTGCGCGGTGCACCATGATGGCCGCGTTCCAGCGCAGCAGGCGGCGAATGCCGCGCTCGAGGTTCTCGTCGCCCGGGAACGCGGGCTCCTTGTCGACGGGGATGGTGTTGACGTAGTCCGTGCCGGTCAGCGAAGGGACGCCAATCTGACGCTCGCGAGCCCGCTCGAGAAGCTTCAGCATGACGTATCGGGCGCGGTTGCGGCCGCCCTCCTCGATCACGCCGTCGAGCGACTCCAGCCACTCCGCGGTCTCTGACGGATCGATGTCCGGCAAGTTCGTCGGCAGCCCATTGAGAATCGGCCCAACCTCGTTTTGGCTCACAGTGATTCCTCTCCCTGCTCTGCGCGCCGCCCCATTCGCCAGCTCGCGATTTTCGCCCACCCTACCGTCAAAACCATGCCCGCAACGGTGCGTTTATTTCCGCTTCAGCCGACGACGCGCTCCCGGTGCCGCGCGGCGTGCGTGAGCACATCGGCGACGGGCCACGTCGTGATGATCCGGTCCGCGGCGATGCCCGCCTCGGCGGCGCGGGCGGCACCAAGGCCGAGGTTCACCAGCTGCCGGGTGGTGTGCGCATCCGAGTCGATGCTGAAGAGGCAGCCCACCTCGTTGGCCAGCATGAGGAGCTCCAGCGGCGGGTCCGCACGGTCCGGCCGCGCGTTGATCTCGACGGCGACCCCGAACATCGCGCACGCCGCGAACACCACCTCGGCGTCGAACCGCGACTGCGCGCGCCACGTCCCGTCCTCCCTGCGCCGCCGCCCGGTGCAGTGGCCGAGCACCGTCGTGTGCGGGTTGGAGACCGCACGCACCATGCGCGCGGTCATCGCGTCCGCCGATCCGTTCAGGTCCGAATGCACCGAAGCCACGACGACGTCCAGCCGCGAGAGCAGGTCGTCGGCCTGGTCGAGCGCGCCGTCGCCGAGGATGTCGACCTCGATGCCGCGCAGGATCCGGATATCCCCCTCCTCCTGGACGCGCTCGATCTCCGCCCATTGGGCGAGCAGCCGCTCCCTGCTCAGCCCGTATGCCACCCGGAGCCGCGGCGAGTGGTCCGTGATGGCGACGTAGTCGCGGCCAAGTCGCTCGGCCTCGGCGGCCATGTCGACAAGGGAGGCGCCGCCGTCGGACCAGGTGGTGTGGGCGTGCAGATCGCCGCGCAGACACGAGACCAGGTCGTCGGCAGGGCGGGGGCTCATGGGTCCAGCCTAAACCGCCGCACCCGCCCCGGGCAGGGCGATACGCTGGCGAAATGGACCCACGCCCAGGCACGGCCCCGGCCTTGATCGCCTCCGCGCGCGCACGCGCCGGACTGATCAAGCGGCTGCGCGCCGCCACGTCGCCGATGAACACCGCGACGCTCGCCGCCATGACGGAGCGGCATGCGTGGTTCGGGCAGTTGGACGCCGAGTCGCGCTCCTGGATCAGCGTGCTGGCCCGCGCAGGCATCGACGGTTTCGCCACCTGGTTCGCGGGCGAGGAGTTCACGCCTGAGTCCGTGTTCGACGCCGCCCCGCGCGCGATGGCCCGCCGCATCTCGCTGCAACAGACGGTCGACCTCGTGCGCACGACGACGGAGGTCGTCGAGGAGCAGATCCAACACCTGCTCCCCCGCGGCGACCGCCAGCCCCTGCAACTGGGCATCGTCCACTACTCGCGCGAGATCGCCTTCGCCGCGGCCGCCATCTACGCGAAGGCCGCCGAGGCCCGCGGGGCGTGGGACTCCCGGATCGAGGCCACCATCGTCGATGCCGTCGTGCGCGCCGAGGCCGACGAGTCCGTGCTGTCGCGCGCCTCGACGTTGGGATGGCGAGCCGACTCGAAGGTGGTCGTCGCCATCGGCGGCGCACCCCAGTCGCACCACGTCGACGGCCTGCGCCGCGCCGCGGCGAAGCTCGACCTCGAAGTGCTCGCCGCGCCCCAGGGTGACCGGCTCGTCTGCATCCTCGGCGGCCCGGGCGTCGGCGACGGCGAGGTGGAGACCTGCGAGCGCGTCTCCCAGCTGGGTGAGTTCTTCGCCGACGGGCCGATCGTCGTCGGGCCCACCGTTGAGGGCCTTGCCGGGGCGCATAAGTCGGCGCGCGCCGCCGCCTCCGGGTACCGCGCCGCGAAGGCCTGGCCGGAGGGGCCGCGCACGCTGCCATCGGCGGATCTGTTGCCGGAACGCGCGCTCGCCGGCGACGGCCACGCCCGCCGGACGCTCGCGGGAGACGTCTACTCCGCGCTCGCGACGAGCAAGGAACTCCTGGAGACCTGCGTCGGCTTCCTCGACTGCGGCTCGTCGATGGAGGCGACGGCCCGCGCGCTGTTCGTGCATCCCAACACCGTCCGCTACCGCCTCCGCCGCATCCAGGACGTCACCGGCTACAACCCGGCCGACGCCCGCGAGGCGTACGTGCTGCGAATGGCGATCACGCTGGGTCGGCTGCAGGACTGACGACGCTCCCGGGCCAGCCACCGTTTGTTGAGGAGGAGCGAGCGACGTCTCAAACGTCGCGTCCGTTTCTGAACTACACCCATGTATTTCAGGGCTCCGCACAAACGGTTCCGCGAGGACTCCGGCCCCGCCGCGGATGTCATTGTGGGGTTCCCACAAAGGCCCTTCGCACTATTTCGTGGCGTTTCTGCCCACACGACCGCCCAGGACCGGGCAAGGTATACCTCGTGCTAGCTATTGTCGCGCCCGGTCAGGGCGCCCAAACGCCCGGTTTCCTCGCCCCCTGGCTGGAGGACGCAGCCCTGGCTGAGCGCCTCGCCGAGCTGTCGGATGTCTGCGAGATCGACCTCGCGCACTACGGCACCGAGGCCGACGCCGAGACCATCCGCGACACCGCCATCGCGCAGCCCCTCCTCGTCGCCGCCGCGCTGCTCACGGGACGCGCGCTGCTGGGCGACGACGTCGCCCGGGTCGGCGCATTCGCCGGCCACTCCGTCGGCGAACTCGCAGCCATGGCGCTCGCCGGGACCATCTCAGACGGTGACGCCCTCGTGCTCGTCCGCGAGCGCGGCCGGGCCATGGCCGAGGCCTCGGCGATCCGCCCGACATCCATGACCGCCGTGCTGGCCGGTGTGCCCGAGGAGATCCTCGCGGCCATCGACGCCGCGGGCCTTACACCCGCCAACAACAACGGCGCGGGCCAGATCGTCGCGGCCGGCACCGTCGAACAGCTCGCCGCATTCGCCGAGAACCCCCCGCGCCGCGCCCGGCTCGTGCCGCTCAGCGTCGCCGGCGCGTTCCACACCGTCCACATGGCGCCTGCTGTCGCGCACCTCACCGCCGTCGCCGACGGGGTCGCCACCTCCGCGCCCCAGGCCCCGTTGCTTTCCAACGCCGACGGCGCCGTCGTCACGGACGGGCAGGATGCACTCACCCGCATGATCAACCAGGTCGCCAACCCCGTGCGCTGGGACCTCTGCATGGCGACGCTGGCCGACCTCGGCGTCACCGGCATGCTCGAACTCGCCCCCGCGGGCACGCTCACGAAGATCGCCCAGCGCAACCTCAAGGGCGTCGAACTGTTCAACCTCAACACCCCCGACCAGCTGGAGGAGGCGCGCGCATTCGTCGCCGCCCACTCCGTCACCGAAAGCGAGTAGGCATGCCGTTGCAGTCGTCCACCGGAGCACAGTACGCGCGGCTTCTCTCCGTCGGCGGAGCCCGCGGCAGCCGGGTCGTCACCAACGAGGAAATGTGCACGATGATCGAGTCCACCCCTGAGTGGATCGAGCAGCGCACCGGCATCACCGAGCGCCGGTGGGTCGCCGACGGCGAGGACGCGGAGACCCTCGGCGTCGAGGCGGCGACCAAGGCCATCGAGCGGGCGGGGCTCCAGCCCTCCGACATCGACGGAATCATCGTGTCGACCGTCTCGCACTACCAGCAGACGCCGTCGCTGGCCTGCATCATCGCCGAGAAGCTCGGCCTCACCGCCCCCGCCGCATTCGACGTCTCCGCCGCGTGCGCCGGGTTCTGCTACGGCATCGGCGTCGCCGAGGGCATGGTCCGCGCCGGCTCGGCGACCAACGTGCTCGTGCTCGGCGTCGAGGTCCTCTCGCGCTACGTCGACATCAACGACCGTTCCACGGCGTTCCTCTTCTCCGACGGCGCGGGTGCGGTCATCGTCGGCGCCTCCGACGTCCCGGCGATCGGCCCGACGGTATGGGGATCCAAGCCGGAGGGCGCGCGCGTCATCGAGATCGACGACTGGCGCGGTGTCGACCCGGAGGTCGGCGCGCACATCCACATGGACGGCCGCGAGGTCTTCAAGTGGGCCACCACGTCCATCGTGCAGAAGGCCGTCGAGACGCTCGAGGCGTCCGGCCTCACCCCGGATGAGCTCGACTGCTTCATCCCCCACCAGGCCAACAACCGGATCACCGATTCGATGTTGCGCCACCTCAAGCTGCCCGAGGATGTCGTGGTCGCCCGCGACATCATCCACATGGGCAATTCGTCGGCGGCTTCGATCCCGCTGGCGATGGAGGCTCTGCTCGAATCCGGGCAGGCCAAGAGCGGTGACAGTGCATTGATCATCGGTTTCGGCGCCGGACTCGTGTTCGCCGGCCAGACCCTTACCCTGCCCTGACCGACGCCAACCACCACCCACAACCGAAAGGAAACTCTCATGGCAAGCACCGAAGAGATTCGCGCCGACCTCGCCGAGATCGTCAACGACATTGCCGGCGTCTCCGCCGACGACGTCCAGCTGGACAAGTCCTTCGTCGACGATCTGGGCGTCGACTCGCTGTCGATGGTCGAGATCATCTACGCCTGCGAGGACAAGTTCGAGGTGTCGATCCCCGACGAGGACGCGAAGAACCTGAAGACCGTCGGCGACGCCGTCGCCTACATCGAGCGCGCCGGCTCCTAGCCGCCGCGTGAGCTCCCGGTCCGCCTTGGTTGCGGACCGGGAGCCCCGCCACTGCCGGACCATCGCCATTGCTGGTTAAGCCGGCACCGAACCACCGCTGGTTGAGCCGGGCCCCGCGCGAAGCGCCGGCCCGTGTCGAAACCAATAGACCCGCCCACAGGAGCCCACATGTCTCGCACCGTCGTCATCACCGGATTCGGCGCGTTCACCCCGCTCGGCACCGATGCCCCCAGCACCTGGGAGGCCATGCTGGCAGGCAAGAGCGGCGTGCACACGCTGCAGCAGCCGTGGGCAGCGGACCTGCCCGTCACCTTCGCCGCGGAGGCTGCCGGTGATCCCGTCGAGCGCCTGGATCGCGTCGCGGCGCGCCGGCTCGACCGCAGCTCCCAGCTCGCGCTCGCCGCGGGCCTCGAGGCCTGGACCGACGCCGGGCTCGGCCTGGGCGAGGACAACACCGTCGATCCGTACCGTCTGCTGGTCAGCGTCGGCACGGGCATCGGCGGCCTGCACACCCTGCTCGGGCAGTGGGATGTGCAGAAGGAGAAGGGTCTGCGCCGCGTGTCGCCCTTCACCATCCCCATGCTGATGTCGAACGCGCCCGCCGCGAACCTCGGCCTCACGTTCGGCGCCGCCGCCGCCGTGCACGCCCCGGTCAGCGCCTGCGCATCGGCCAATGAGGCCATCTCGCTGGCCTACGACCAGATCCAGCTCGACCGCTGCGACATCGCGGTCGTCGGCGGCACCGAGGGAGTCATCCATCCGCTGCCCATCAACGCGTTCGCGCAGATGCAGGCGCTCAGCCGCCGCAACGACGACCCCGAGCACGCCTCGCGTCCGTGGGACACCGGCCGCGACGGGTTCGTGCTCGGCGAGGGCTCGGTGATCATGGTGATCGAGTCTCTGGAGCACGCGCAGGCGCGCGGTGCGAAGATCTACGGCACGCTCGCCGGCGCCGGGATCAGCAATGACAACCACGACATCGTTCAGCCTGAGCCCACCGGCCGCGGCCAAGCGCAGGCGATGATCAAGGCGCTGCGCTCCGCCGGGCTGACGCCGTCGGACATCTCCCACGTGAACGCGCACGGCACATCGACGCCGCAGGGCGACGTCACGGAGGCGGGTTCGATCGCCGCCGCGCTCAGCGACGCCGTCGACAACGTGGTGGTGACATCTACCAAGTCGATGACGGGCCACCTGCTCGGTGCCGCGGGTGCCGTCGAGACGTTCGCGACCGTCATGGCGCTGAAGAACCGTCTGGTTCCGCCGACGATCAACATCGA
Source organism: Tessaracoccus sp. (assembly GCF_016714275.1). GTDB lineage: Bacteria > Actinomycetota > Actinomycetes > Propionibacteriales > Propionibacteriaceae > Arachnia. The sequence goes on from NZ_JADJNP010000001.1 coordinate 1,111,525, forward strand.
GAACCTCGAGCCCGGCCTCCCGATCGACGTCGCCGCCAACGCGCCTCGTCAGCTGAAGGACGGCGACCTCGCGGCCCTGAACAACTCCTTCGGCTTCGGCGGCTCGAACGTCGCCATCGCGGTGACGAACGCGAACGTGAGCCGCTAACCGACCCTGTGCAGCCAGCGGACGGGCGCGTTCTCGCTCGCGTAGCGGAAGACGTCGAGTTCCTCGTCCCAGGGCGCGCCCATCAGGCGCTCCAGCGCGCGACGGATCGGCTCGCCACCGAGGGCGTCGGTGGCGATCGCGTGCCGCAGCCTGTCCTCCGGGACGAGCACGTCGCCGTGGACGCCGACGACCGCGGCGAACGCGCCCAACGTGGGCGTGTAGCAGTAGCGCTGGCCGTCTGACGACGCCGTCGGCTCCTCGGTGACCTCAAACCTCAGCGCCGAGAGCCGCGTGAGCGCGGACGCCAACGCAGCACCGGTGCCTGCCGCTCCCGTCCAGGACCATTCGGCGCGCCGGGTGCCGGGCTCGGCCGGCTGCGCGGACCAGGTCAGGCCGGCGGCGGCGCCGAGAACCGAGCCGATCGCCCACTCGATGTGCGGGCACAGCGCTGCCGACGCGGAGTGGACGAGGATCACGCCACGCGTCGTGGATGCAGTCATGGGTTGTACCTCCTGGTTCGGCCGGATTGCCTTCCCCTGCGATCCGCTTGTCCAGAAGTGCGGCCCATTCTGCCAGGGCTTCCCAGCCGACACCACCCCAGCCACGTCGGGCCCTGGCCCACATACGTCCGCTGTTCGCCACCTGGTTCAGGAGGCCCTCATGAGCTCGGGACTCCGCGCCGCGAATGCGCCGCGGAGGATCCGTGCCCAACGGTTGCGAGGTAGGTCCGGTCGGAGGGCGGCGAGCCCCGTGGCGAACTTGCTGACGGAGACGGGGCGGTGGCCCGCGCGCCAGAGGAGACGATCGGTGACCGATGTCGCGCTGAGCGACTTCGTCTCGACGATGGCGAGTCCCGGCAGGTCGAGGGTCGCCCCGTCCGGCAGGCTCCACGCGAGGTCCGTGTCGACGGTGACACGACCGGCACCCCCGGGTGCCAGGAGCGTGCTGCGGTCGTAGGTGGTGCGGATGACGAGAAAAAGTTCGTAGGCCAGGCCGCCGCCCAGGCCGAGGCGCGTCGCGGCGTCGGCCAGGTAGGCCCGGGCGTCGAGGGTCAGCCGGTCACGGCCGCCGTCGTACGGGATGCGCTCCTTCACGGTCACGCCGGACGCCCCGCACGACTTCACCTCCAGGAAGGTGGCGCCGGAGTCGACGTAAGTGCGCGTGCGGACCTTCATCCTCACCCGGCGCTGGTGGGCGCTCATCCGGAAGCTGATCCAGTCCGCGGTGTCGAAGTAGACGGTCTCGTAGCGGGCGGCCAGCGCGCCGTCGATCTGGAGGGCCTCCGTCGAGGGATCGAGGCGGAGCAGGAACTCCTCCGCCTGCGCGGGCGTGAGCAGGTACTTGCGGTCGATGCGGGTGAGCATCTCCGCCTGGGCGACGAGGTCGTCGAGACCGATGGGCCGGAAACGCCCCAGCGGAGCCAGCGCCCCCATCAGGCGGCCCGCCTCAGCGCCACCGGCAGCGTGGAAACGCGGGGCCTCGTGTAGCGCACCTCGACGAGGGTTGTGTCGTTGACGAGGTTGACCTCCTTGACGTCCAGCGCGGTGACCGGCAGCCCCAGCCTCGCTTCGGCCTCTCGGCACAGCTCCCTCTCGTCCATGATGGCCCGGTCCAGGCGCACGAGCTGCGCGCGGCTGCGGCTCAGCAGCTTCGGGTGGTCCGCGGCGAACATCACGAGGAGGACGAGGCCGATGAGCATCGTCGGCACGGTGAGCGCCGTGTGCGGAAGGCCCGCGATGAGCCCGATGGCCAGCGCCGAGAAGTAGTAGGCGACCTCCCGTTGCCCGATCTCGGACGACCTCAGCCGGATGATCGACAACACGCCGAACAACCCGAGTCCGAGGCCGGTGCCAACGGCGGACCCGGCGAGCACGATGGTCACCGCCAGCACGCCGACGTTGACGCCGAGGAACGCAACGAGGAGATCCCTCCGGTGGTGCCTGCGGTAGTACAACGCGAAGGCGAGAACGGCGACGGCCGCGAGGTCGAGGCCGATGAGGGCCAGCTGGATCGTTGTCATGGTGGTTCATTCCTTCTCGTCGAGTGATCTGAGAAGGAGTCAATCGGTCCGACCGGTGCGGCCAGTGTGGGACCGCTGTGTGTTCCCTGTGAACGCCGTCCTACGCTCGGGGGACCCGGAAGGTCGCGGTCGTGCCGGCTTCGCCGCTCTCGATGTCGAGGGTTCCACCGGCACCGTCCAGCGCCCATCGCACCAGGCGGAGGCCGTGATGACCCTCCGGCTTCCCCCTCGGGTCGAAGCCGACACCGTCGTCGGACACGCGAACCTCGACGGACTCGCCGACGTCGCTCAGGTCGACCGTCACGAGGCGGGCGCCGGAGTGGATGAGGGCGTTACGGAGAAGCTCGGTCGCGCACTGGTACACGAGGGTCCGGGTCGGTCCCTTCAGTTCGACCAGGCCGTCCCCCCTGACATCGACGGTGGCCGCATGGCCGGGCAGCGATGCCGCGACCGAACGCAGCGCCTCACCGAGGTCACCCTCCTCTACGGAGAGCGGATCGAGATCGTCGAGGAGGCCTCGCATGCGCGACACCTGGTCCCGCACCTGTTCCGCGGCCTCCTGCCCGTCGTGCTCCAGCGTCATGCCGAGCACGGCGAGCTCCTGGATGGGACCGTCGTGCAGAAGGCGCGCGAGCCGCCGGCGCTCCGTCTGAGAGGAGGCCAGCATCTCCTCTGCCAGCTTCCTCCTCCGCGCCTCCGCGCGGGCGTGGTTGCGGGCAAGACGCAAGGCCAGCGGCAGCGTCAGCGCCATCAGCAGCACAGGGCCGCCGACGGCCAAGGGCAGCGAGCCGGCCACCAGCTCGAGCACCCGCTGGTTGAGCGTCGACACGAGGTACAGCTCCAGCGCCGCCAGGTTTCCGTCCTCGTCGCGGAACGGCTGGTAGACGGCGTCGGCGTCGGCGTCGCCGCGCTGCTCCGTGCGGTGGGCCTCATCGTCGGGAACCGGCACGACCACCGGTTGCCACGTCTCCAGCGCTCTCGCCAGCGCCGGGTTGATCGGCACCTCGATGCCGTCGATCGCGGCGAGGTCCGAGTAGACGAGCCGCGCGGTCCCCGGCTCCACGATGCGCCAGATCTTGATCCGGTAGACCGTGCCGTCGGCAAGGAGCGCGGCAACCGTGCGGTCCAGCCGGTCCTGCACCGCCGGCGACGTCGGGTGCTCCAACTCGTCGACGCGCAGCGAGGTGATCACCGCCTCGCTGAAGTAGCGGGATGCCGCCCGCGCCTCGTGCTCGGCCTCATGCCGGGCCGCCCACCATGCCGCGGCCGTGCTGGCCCCCGTCACGGCGAGGAGAACGACGAAGGTCGAGACGAGGAACTGCCACAGGGGTCGGCGGCTCATCTCGTCACGAACCGCCGACGCGCACGAGGCCGTCCCTGGCCGCGATCGCCACCGCCTCGAGTTGCGACCGGGCGCCGAGTTTCGCGAGCAACGCCTTCACGTGATCGCGCGCCGTGAAGGGACTCAGCCCGAGTGCGCGGGCGATGTCCTGGACGTGATGTCCCTCTGCCAGCAACTCCAGCACCTGCGTCTCGCGGCGCGAAAGTCCCCTGGCCGACATTTCCCTTCCCCTGCGGGCCAGCTGTGGGTCGCGGGCAGGCTCAGCCGGGGACGCGTTGCGCAGCGCAGCCAGGAGGTCGGACAGTCGGCCGTCCTTGCCCAGGTAGCCGACGGCGCCCGCCTCGAACGCCGCGCGTTCGCGGTCCGGTCGCGGCCGGGCGGTCAGCAGGAGTACCCGCAGTTCGGGGAGGATCTCGCGCAGCGTCGTCACGAGTTCCACGCCGTCGCCCGAGGGCAGCTGCGCGTCCAACAGCACCGTGTCCGGCCGCAGGGCAGCAGCCTTGGCGAGCGCGGAGCCGACGTCGTCGGCGACCCCGACGCATTCCAGGTCGGGCTCCGCCGTGACTGCCTTGGCGATGAGTTCGGAGACGACGACATGGTCGTCGACGACGAGGACGCGACGCACTCCGCCTCACCTCCCCTTCGACGAATCCCCAAGTCCCAGGCCAACCAGCCTGTTAGGCAAGCGTAACCTTGCCGAATAGGGCTGCCGTACTTCTCGGGCGGATGACTGCTGGTTGTGCCACTCCCCGGTGGTTGGCCGGTCACCCGCGCGAAGCGCCGGGGCCAGCTCAACCAGCTGTGGCCATAGGCTGTCCCCATGGCACGCTCCCTCGACTCCGTCCTGCACTACCCCGACGCGATCGCGCAGGTGCGCGCCGTCGGCGACGACGTCTACTGGCTGGCGACCATCGCCGCCGAAGATGGCAGGACGACGGTGCGCCGACTCATCGATGGCGTCGCCGAGGACCTGACCCCGGCCGCGAACGTGCGCTCGCGCGCCATGGAATACGGCGGCGGCGCGTATGCCGTCGACGGCGCTCGGCTGGCCTGGTGCGACGATGTGACGAAACAGGTCTGGGTCCGCGACGCGCACGGGGAACGTCCCGTGACGCCCGCCGGCACCCGGTTCGTCTACGGCGGGCTGTGCCTCGCCGACGACGTGCTGCTCGCGGTGCGCGAGGACCACGACGCCACACCGGAGGCGCGGACGGAAATCGTCGCGTTGACGCTGGATCCGGGACTTTTCGACGCAGTCGCGGTCGACGTCGTCGACGCGCCTGGCTCAAGGAACGATGGCGGGCGCGTGGTTGCGAGCGGAGCCGACTTCTACGCGGGCGTGGTGACAAACGGCAACCGTGTGGCATGGATGCAGTGGGACCACCCGAACATGAGCTGGGATACCTGCGCGGTCTGGGCCGGAACCGTTGACGGCTCTGAAGCCGCCGCGCCCGTCTACCGAGCCGACGGCGTTGCGGCGAACGACCCCATCTGGCTGCCCGACGGTCGGTTCGCCTTCGTGTCCGACGAGGGTGGCTGGTGGAACTGGCGGATCGACGACGGCCCCGTCCAGGAGGCGGCCGTCGACTGCGCGCCGCCCACCTGGGTGCTGAATCCCGCCACCGCGGTGGGCCTGCCGGACGGCCGCGTCGCCACCGTCGTCTATCGCGAGGGGCGCGGCGAGCTGGGGCTCTGGTCGCCGGACTCCGGCGCGCTCGACTTCCCGCTGCCGGGCACTGCGGACATCGAGTCGGTGGCCGCCGCCGGCAACCGCCTGTATGCCGTCGCCCAGTGGCTCGACCGCGACGCGACGCTGGTCCGGGTCCCCCTGCCCGACGAGCCCGGCGACGTCGCGCGTCTCGACGCGCCCGAGCCGGAACCCGACGTCCTCGCCGGGCCTACCGTCGGAGATCCCGGCGCCGCGCTCCCCGAGGCCATCTGGGCCGACGGCGCCGCCGGTCCCGTGCATTCGTGGCTCTACCGCCCCGCCACCGACAACCCGCCGCTGATCGTCCTCACCCACGGCGGGCCGACGGCAATGGCGCGCTGCCTGTACGACGCCACCGTGCAGTTCTGGGTCTCGCGCGGGTTCGCCGTCCTCGACGTCAACTACTCGGGCTCGACCGGATTCGGGCGCGCCTACCGCGACCGGCTGCGGGAGAACTGGGGCATCCTCGACGTCAGCGACACCGTCGCCGCGGTCCGCGCCGTCACCGCGTCCGGCCTCGCCGATCCCGCCCGCGTGGCGATCACCGGCGGCAGCGCCGGCGGATACACGACCTTGCGCTCGTTGACCTCCACCGACGTCTACGCCGCAGGCGTGTCGCGCTACGGCATCGGCGACCTCACGACGCTGGCCACGGACACGCATAAGGCGGAGTCGCGCTACCTCGACGGCCTCGTCGCGCCCTGGCCGGAGGGCCGCGCCGTCTACGAGGACCGCTCCCCCATCAACCACCTCGACAAGCTCGCCACCCCGATGCTGATCCTGCAAGGCACCGAGGACAAGGTGGTGCCGCCCAACCAGGCCGTGCAGATGGCCGACGCCGTCCGTGCCGCCGGCCTGCCCGTGGCGCTGGTCATGCTCGAGGGCGAGGGCCACGGCTTCCGAGCGATGGCGACCCGCCGCCGCGCTCTCGAGGCCCAGGTGTCGTTCCTGGAACAGGTCCTCGGCCTCCCCGCGAGCCCCGACGTGCCGAGGCTCGAGATCAGTTAGGGCCAGCGCGCGCCCAGCGAGATGACGCCCAGGGCGGCGAGGACGGCGAAGATGATGGCCAGGCCGGCGTAGCGGTCCGTGATCTCGTCGGGCACCTGCTCGGTGCCGACCGAGCGCCGGATCGCCTGGTAGACGTCCGTGAGCTGGCCGCTCGATTCGGCGGCGTACTTCTTGCCGCCGCTCAGCCTGGCGATCTCGCTCAGCTCGTAGTGGTCGACCGCAACGCGCTGACGCTGGCCGTCCTGGACGACGAAGCCGTTGTCCGTGCCGTACGCGATCGTGTAGACCGGCACGCCCTGACTCTTCGCCTTCTCCGCGGCGCCCGCGGATGAGCGGCCGATGTTGGTGGCGCCGTCGGACAGCAGCACGACGGCTCCCGGGGCGGGCTCGTCGTCGCCGCTCAGATCCGGCGGGGTCAGGAGCAGCGCGTCGAGGCTCTTGTAGACGCCCTCGCCGACCGCGGTCGACGGCGCGAGCTCCAGCGCGTCGACGGCGCGGTCGATCACGCCGCGGTCCACCGTCGGGGGCACCACGACCTGCGCGGTGCCCGCGAACGTCACGAGCGCCACGTTGAAGCGCTCCGGCAACGAGTTGATGAACGTCTTGGCCGACGACTGCGCCGCGGTGAGGCGGTCGGGGTCGACGTCCTGGGCCTCCATCGACCAGGACACGTCGATGGCGACGACCACCGTCGCGCGGTCGCGCGGCTTGTCGACCAGGTCCATCGGGATGGCCCATGCCACGATCAGCGAGGCCAGGCTCAGCAAGGCAAGCAGCACGGCCCCGTGGCGCTTCCACGCGGCGTCCCTGGGGACGACCAGCCGCAGGCGCGAGCTCATGGGGCGGTGGACCGTACGCCCGGAGAGCACGACGTAGAGCACCGCGATGATGGGGATGATCGCCAGCGCCCAGAGCCGGTTGGGGATCATGAACTCGAGCGCGAGGGGGATCACCGCGGCCACCTCGCGGCCATGAAAACGGCGCCGAGCGCGGCGACGACGGCGAAGCCGAGCGCGACCGCGGCGTAGGTCGCCGTGATCGGCTTTCGCACGGTCTCGTAGCCGATCACCGAGCCGACCTTCTTGTAGGCGTCGTCGAGCGAGGAGATGTCGTCGGCCGACACTGCCTCCGCTCCGGTCGTCGTCGCGATCTGCCGCAGCGTCTCCCGGTCCGGGGCCACGTTCTCGCGGCGGCCGTCGACGTCGACGAACCCGTTGTCTGTGCCGTACGCGATGGTGAAGACGGGGATGCCGCGCTCGCGGGCCACCTTCGACGCGGCCGACGGCGCCGGGCCCTCGGTGTTCGTGCCGTCGGAGAGCAGCACGATCATCGCGGGCGCCTCCTCGTCGTCGTCGCCCTTCGGCGCCTGATCGACGGCCTTCATCGCAGCAGTCAGCGCGTCGCCGATCGCGGTCCCGTTCTCCAGTTGCAACGCCTCGAGCGCCCGCTCGGTGGCGCCGCGGTCGGTCGTCGGCGGGATCGCGATGGTCGGGTTGCCGGACATGCCGACCACCGCCACGTTGAACGTGCTGGGCAGCGCTCGGAGGAACGCCAGCGCCGCCGACTTGGCCGCGGCCAGGCGGTTGGGCTCGACGTCGACCGCGGACATGGAAAGCGACGTGTCGACGACAACGACGACGGTGGCCCGCTCGCGCGGCTCCTTCTCGCTTCCCAGCGGGTTCGCGTAGGCGAGGCCGAGCGCGATCAGCGACGCCAGCGACATCGCGACGAACAGGTGCCGCGTCCACCGTCGCTGCGCCCCGACGACGCGGCCCAGCACGCCCGTGTTGGTGTAGCGCAGCGCGATCCTGCCCTTCAACCGCAGCAGGATGATGTAGGCGATGATCAGCACCGGCAGGAGGACCAGCGTCCACAGCCGCTCGGGGTTTTCGAACTCCGGCCACCAGGACATCACTTGCTCACCCCCTGCGGAGGCTGGTGCAGCATGCCGGCGACGCGGCGGTAGTTGAGGACGAAGCGGGCGATGTCGGCGACCCAGTCGCGGTCGGTGCGGAGCTGGATGTGGCCCGCTCCGGCGCGACGCAGCGCGATCTTGATCCGCTCCCGTTGGGCGCGCGTGGCCGCGTCCATCCGGCGGCGCGCGGCGTCGTCGGAGGTGTTCACGTAGCGGGAGAAGGAGGTTTCCGGGTCTCGGATGAGCATCTCGCCGACGTCCGGGAAATCGAGTTCGTGCCGGTCGATGACCTCGACGCACAGCACCTGGTTGCGCACGGCGAGCCTGCGGATCGCGCGCTCCCACGGGGGTGGGACGTCCGGGTCGAGTTCGGCGTCGCCTGCGGTCAGGAAGTCGGACACGACGACGCGCATGCCGCGACGGCGCTGCGAGCGGGTGAGCTGCTCGATGCCGTCCGCGAGCTCGAGCGTGCCGGGCGCGTGGTCCGGGACGATGGGCTCGGTCAGCATCTTGCGCAGCAGCCCGTACAGCGCGGTGCGGCCGGAGCGCGCGGGGAAGCGCTTGACCTTGTCGGGAAGCATCAGCATGCCGCCGAAGCGGTCGCCCATCTTCTGGCTCAGGAAGCCGATGGTGGCGATGGCGGCGATGCCGAGGTCGCGCTTCGTTATGCCCTCGGTCCCCCAGTTCATCGACGGCGTGACGTCGAGCAGCGCCCAGACCTCCAGCTCGCGGTCCGCCATGGTGTCGCGGACGTGCGGCACGGTCGTGCGGGCGGTGACGGCCCAGTCCATGCGGCGGACGTCGTCCTGGCCGGGCTGGTAGACGCGCGCGTCGTTGGTGTCCGAGCCGGGGCCGGGCAGGAGGCCGAGGTGATCGCCGTGGAGGAAGCCTTCGAGGCGCCGGACGATGGTGAGCTCGAGTCGTCGGAGCGCGGCCTCGGGGGCGAGCTTGTTGAGGGGCACCGTCGGACCCTTCGGCTCGCGCAGCACCGACCATTCGGCCCCCTCGGGCCCAGGCATCGCCAACGGCGGCCCCTTCGGGGGGCCGTCGTAGGTGAATCCGGGCTGGGCCATCTGACCTAGCCGCGACCGGGCTGGTGCGCGTGCTGGCCGTGGCTCGCCTGGCGCTGCTCCTGGTTCCACACGGGCGTGGGCGCGGGCACCATCGCGAGGATGCGGTCGACGACGTCGGTGGTGAGCACGTTGTCGGCGACGGCGTCGAAGCCCAGGACGATGCGGTGCGCCATCACGTCCTTTGCCACGGCCTGGACGTCGGTGGGCAGCACGTAGTCGCGGCCGTTGATCAGCGCGAGGGCACGGGCCGCGGCGACGAGGCCCAGCGTGGCGCGTGGCGAGCAGCCGATCTGGATGACGCCGGTCAGGTCGGGCATGCCGAAGTCGGCCGGGGTGCGGGACGCGAGCACGAGGCGCACGATGTACTCGGCGACGAGGTTGTGCACGAACACGTTGCTTGCCATGTCCTGCAGGTGCCGCACGACGACGGGGTCGAGCACGCGGTTGGCTTCCGGCGGCGAAACGCTCATCCGGCGCAGGATCTCGAGCTCCTCGTTGCCGCGCGGGTAGGGCACGTCGACCTTCACGAGGAAGCGGTCGCGCTGCGCCTCGGGCAGCGGGTAGACGCCCTCGGACTCGACGGGGTTCTGGGTCGCGATCACGATGAACGGCTTGGGCGCCGGATAGGTCTTGCCGCCGATCGAGACCTGCTTCTCCGCCATGAGCTCGAGCATCGCGGACTGCACCTTTGCGGGGGCGCGGTTGATCTCGTCGGCAAGCACGAAGTTCACGAAGACCGGGCCGAGCTCGATCTCGAAGGACTCGGCCGACGCGGAGTAGATGCGCGTGCCGACGATGTCGGAGGGCACGAGGTCCGGGGTGAACTGGATACGCGCGAAGTCGCCGCCGACCACTGTCGCGAACGACCGCACCGCCAGCGTCTTCGCGACGCCCGGCACGCCCTCCAACAGGCAGTGCCCCTTGGCGAGCAGCGCCACCATCAGCTGCTGCACCATGTGTTCCTGGCCGACGATGACGCGCTGCACCTGGCTGATGGCCTGCCCCAGCAGCTTCGCCGCGTCGGCGACGGTCGTCGGCAGCTGGGCATCGGGCGTCGTGCTCACGCGGTCTCCTCGGGTTCTCCTGGGACGGGGTCCGCCGCCAACGATAGCGCCCCGCCCCCAGCGTCCCCGGGGACGCGCCACGCCGCGCGGGGTGCTTGCGCGATGTGGTTCGATGGGGGCGATGAGCAGCGACGACGAGATCAGCGTCTCGGAGGGGCAGCCGGAGGCGGCCCCTCTCTTTCCGCTGCTCGATGACGACCCCGTGAAGGTCGGCGACTTCTGGCTCGACGCGCGCGTCGCCTCCACACCCGCGGGCACCGCCTTCGTCGCGCACGAGGACGGCGGGGACGCCACGCTGCTGATGCTGCTGTCGGCAGGCGCGGCGGCGGACCCTGCGGCGCGTTCGCGGTTCTCCGGCGAGATCAACGCCATGCACATCGACACCGTCGTCGCCCGCGGTGGGCAGGACCAGGACGAGGGCCTGATGCAGGTCCGGTTCCGCGGCGAGACCGACGACCCGACGCTCGACGGGCACGCCCCGCTCGCGCCGTGGGTCGCGCTGGCGTTCGACGGCTCGGCCGCAGCCGCGCACGAGGCCGAACGCGTGCTACAAGCCATCGACCTGTCGACGGCGCCGCCGCTGGGTCCGCCGTCGGGCCCCGACTACCGGCTGCACTGGATCGACGACACAGCGCACGGCCCCACGCGCATCTGGCCGCTGGCTTGGCCGGGTCGCGGAGATCGGGCGAGCTGGATCACGATCCTCGTGTCGTTCCTGCTGATGGCGCTGGTCGCCGCGCTCGCCCTTCTGCTGGCCATCCTGGTGTTCCAGAACCAGCCGCTGGTCAACGCCCCGCAACCGATTCCCTCCGCCGGTGGCGGTTCCGGCTCTGGGTCACCCCAGTCCGGGGGCTCAGGTTCGGGCTCGCCGCAGCCTGCCTCGCCGTCGCCGGGCGAGTCCGGGCAGGGTGGGTCTCCGGAGCCCAGCGGCTCCGGCGATGCCGGCGGCTCCCCGGGCGGCGACAACGGCGGCCCGTACTCGCACTCGCCGTCGATGAACATCCCGAGCGGCAACCAGTCGGGCCCGAGCGACCCTTCGCCTAATCCGAAGCTCTAAGGAGATCCCATGCCTGCCTCCCCCTCCACGGTTCGTTTCGAAGGCATCCTTGACCTGATCGGCGACCGCACGATCCTGCGACTGCCGGAGTCGGCGAGCGCCGCCCTGCCCTCGCGGGGTCAGGTCGCCGCCGTCGGCACCATCGGAGGGCACGCCGTCGAGACGGTGGTCGAGCCCGACGGCCGCCGCGGTCACTGGCTGGCGATCGACGACGCCCTGGCCGCTGACCTCGGCGAGGACCCCGTCGAGGTCGAGCTGACGCCCATAAAGGACTGGCCGGAGCCGTCGGTCCCCGCCGATCTGCAGGCGGCGCTGACCGAGGCGACGGACCTCGCGGACACCTGGGACGACATCACGCCCATGGCGCGCTGGGAGTGGGTGCGCTGGGTCGGCGCGACAAAGAACCCGGAGACCCGCGAGCGTCGCGTCGAGGTGAGTATCGACAAGCTGCGCAAGGGCAAGCGCCGCCCCTGCTGCTTCGACCTGTCCTCCTGCACGGACCCCGAGGTCTCTACGAGCGGCAAGCTGATCACCCCCGCTGGTTGAGCCAGACCCCGCGCGAAGCGCCGGGTCCGTGGTCGTTACCAATGACCGCACACGTCCATGGACCCAACCCCCGCCCTAAGATGCCGACCATGCCCAACTCCTCCCTCCCCACCCTTTCCGACATCGAAGCCGCGGCAGAGGTCGTGTACCGGGAGTTTCCGCCGACGCCGCAGTACCGGTGGGCGTTGCTGAGCGAGCGCTTGGACGCGGACTGCTGGGTGAAGCACGAGAACCACACGCCTGTCGGGGCGTTCAAGATCCGCGGCGGCCTCACGTACTTCGACCGGCTCGCGCGGAACGCGGAGCTGCCGGCCGAGGTGATCAGCGCGACGCGGGGGAACCACGGACAGTCCATCGCCTGGGCGGCGCGCAGGCATGGTGTGAGGTGCACGATCGTGGTGCCGCACGGCAACTCGGTCGAGAAGAACGCGGCGATGCGCGCTCTGGGCGCGGACGTGGTCGAGCACGGCGACGACTTCCAGGAGGCGCGGGAGCATGCCGGCGCCCTCGCCGTCGAGCGCGGCGCGCACATGGTGCCGAGCTTCCACGCCGACCTCGTCGGTGGCGTCGCGACCTACTGGTGGGAGTTCTTCCGCGCGGTGCCGCAACTCGACGTCGTGTACGTGCCGATCGGACTCGGGTCCGGCGCGTGCTCAGCGATCGCGGCGAAGCTGGCGCTGGGGCGGGAGATGCGGATCGTCGGCGTCGTGAGCAGCCATGCGACGACGTACGCGGACTCGATCGCCGCCGGATGTGTCGTCGCCTCTCCAGTCAGCACGGAACTCGCCGACGGCATGGCCGTGCGCGTCGCCGACCAGCAGGCCCTGGACATCCTGATCCCACATCTCGACCACGTGGTGCAGGTCACCGACGCCGAGGTGGGCGACGCCATGCGGATCCTGTTCACCGACACCCACAACGTGGCCGAGGGTGCGGGCGCCGGCGCGTTCGCCGCGGCGCTCAAGGAGCGTGCGTCCCTGTCCGGCCAGACCGTCGGCGTGACGATGACCGGAGGCAACGTCGACGCCGACGTCTTCGCCCGCGTCCTCAGAAATCCGCGATGATGAGCTTCTTCATCTCCAGCATGCGCTCGAAAGAGCCGGGGCGGGCCATCAGCTCGGCCATGTTCATCGGCACGATCTGCCAGCTGACGCCGTAGCGGTCCTTCAGCCAGCCGCACTGCTCCGCGTCGGGGACGACGGAGAGGGCGTCCCACAACCGGTCGATCTCCGCCTGGTCCTCGCACTGGACCTCCAGCGATACGCCCTCCGAGAAGGCGAACGCGTGGTCGGCGCCGAAGTCGGTGGCCATGAACCACTGGTCGCCGACCCGGAACTCGCCGTAGGCCAATGCCTCCGCGCTCGCTGGGCCCGTCGGCACGCCGTACGGGAAACGGTTACCGACGGCGGCACCTCCCGGCAGCGAGGAGAACAGCGAGACGTAGAAGTCCGCGGCTTCCGCGGCCTTGTCCTGGGCCGGACCGCCGAACATGAGCGCGGGAACAACGAACGGCCGCGGCTCGCCTGCCGGGTCGGTGAGCATGAGCTGCCAGTTGACGCCGTAGCGGTCCTCGACCCAGCCGTAGCACTTCGCGAACGGGTACTCGCCGAGATCCATGCGGACGACGCCGCCGTCGGCGAGGGCGTCCCAGGTGCGGTCGAGGGTGATCGTCGCGGACGCGACCGCGTCCGGGGACGATCCGCCGAACCGCGCGGGATCGAAGTTGAGCATGAATGAGATGGCGGGCGTCGGGCGGAACTCACCGCCCGCGTTGATGAGCGTGAGCTTCGTGCCCGACACCCAGACGGTGACGGTCAGCGGCAACCCGGCGAACTCGCGCTGGAAGTCGAGCAGGCCTTCGTGGGGATAGCGCGACTCGACCTCGAACTCGGTGTCGGGGAGTGCGTCGGCGTAGAACGCGCCCATCTCCTCGGCGTTCTTCGTGCTCCAGATATTCGGAACGATCCTCTGCATGGCGTTCTCCTTCCACCTGCCAGTATTCGCCTCTACCGGGGGCAGCCACAAGGCATGCGGAGTCTCAAGAGCGCTACACCTGTCGCGGCACCTTGCCCGTCATCTTCATGACCCGGCACATCATCTTGTGCCCGCCGTCGGATACCGGATCGAACATCAGCGGGCAGCCGCCGTCGATCACGGTGATGCCGTGCTCACGTCCGTAGTCTGCCGCCTCGTCCGAGACGCTGCCGCCGCCGAACGAACGGTGCATCCACACCTGGTCGATGCCGAGCGACGCGGCCTCAACCATGGTCTGGCGCGCCCGTTCCGGGCGCGTGCCGATGACGACGGCCTCGACCCCGCCGGGGATGGACGTCAGGTCCGGGTACGCGTGATCGCCCTCGATCTCCGTGGCGTGGGGATTGACCGGGAAGACCTCATAGCCGCGTTGCTTGAGTCGGTCGTAGACGGCGTTGCTGCCGTGTCCTTCGGGGTGCCGGGAGACACCCGTTATTGCGATGCGTCGGCACGCCAGGAAATCCTTGGCGGCCGACTCGATACTGGTCATGTCGACCCTCCCTCCCTACCAATGTAGACCCCGCCTCGCGCGCGTCTCCGCCGGGCCGGGTCTATCTCAGCCGCCGCTGTGAGGCCGCGTGTGATCAGCCGCGGAAGGTCGTTCGCTCGGCGGATCGCGTGCTGGCGGGCGTCGTCGGCGTTAGGGAAGCTGAGCGACGAGCCGCGCGGGAGCGGTGTTCCGGTAGGACTCCTCGAAGAGCTCGGCGATCTCGATCCAATCCGTGTCGTCGGTTAGGCGCAGCCCGATCCAGCCGAACGGCCCGATGTAGCCGGGGACGTACACATCGTCGCGGTCCAGCAGGGAAAGCCGCTCGTCCTCCGGCAGGAGCACGCAGACCGACTGTCGCACGCGGTGCCACCCGTCGTCGTCCTTGTACGACATGCCGTACCAGGCGAAGACCTTCTTCGTATAGAAGGTGGCGTGCCCGACCGACACCTTCTCGCTCGCTCCGGGGAACGCGAGCGCCAGCTCCCTGACCCGGGCGAGGACGGGATCGGTGGGGTCATATGCCAGTTCGTGCGCCATGCCTCAGCTTCCCACGGGCTGGCGCAGGATCGTGCGCAGTTTCTCCGGAGCGGTGCGACGGGGGTCGCTGAGGTAGATCTCGTGATGCCGACCCGTCATGTGCAGGCCGTTGGCGGGGATGAACTCGTCGTGCATGCGGGCGAGGACGGGGCCCTCGTCGTCGAAAGAGCCTACGTGCAGCGTCTGCACGCACCGCCCTTCGGACAAGGTCTCCAGCCGGACCTGCCCGAGCCACGACGGCGCGTCCTTCGCCCCTGCCTGGGCGACGGCATCGTCGACCTCCTCCTGCCCGAGCCAGTCAGGCGTCAGGATCATCATGGTCCACCGCCACTGCGACTTGTTGCGGGACAGGAAGGACGCCATGTCGTCGGCCCACCACAGGCCTTCCAGCGGGCCGACGACATAGTCGCGGCCGAGCCCGCGCGCACTCGCAAACTTCAGCTTGTACGCCACGGGGTACAAGGCGGCGAGCGCGTGGGCGTAGTCAGAGGACGTGTTCGGGTCGCCATGTCCGTCGATCATCAGATACTGCAGCTCCGGCAGATCGACGACGCGGAACTCACCTTGCCGCGCGCGGTACCCGTCGATGGTCTTCTTGAAGTCGATCTTTTCAGCCATGGCGTCCCGGCTCGACGGCGAGCCGCTCCTCATGTCCGATCCTAGACCGCCTCTACCCTTGAGGAATGCTGAGTGAGATCTTCGCCGGAGCCGGGCTGCTGCTCGGCGGGTTCGGGATGTGGAAACGGCGCCGTCGGACGATGGCGCTCGGGCTCGTGCCCGCGGCCATCGCGTTCGCCGTCCTCGCCGCCGCGCTGACCGCGTGGGGCGTGAGCCTCCCCCGCGTCGTCGACTGGTCGACACACTTCGCCGATGGCTGGGCCGACTGGATCCAGGTTCTGCTGCGGCTCACGCTCGGGATCGTGCTCTTCGGCGCCGCCGCTGCGCTGGCCGTGGTCACCTTCACGGCGCTCACGCTGGTCATCGGCGAGCCGTTCTACGAGCGCATCCACCGCGAGACCGAGGAGGTCCTCGGCGGCCCACAGCCCAGCGGATCAGTGAGCCTGGGGCGTGCGGTTGTCAGCGCCGTCGGGTTCGTCGCGCGCGGCGTCGGCGTGGCGGTGATCGTGGCGGTGCTTGGCTTCCTCCCTGTGGTCGGCGGCGCATTGGCCGCGGTTGTCGGCGTGGTACTCACCGGACGCCTGCTCGCACGCGAACTGATGGCCCGCGCGTTCGACGCCAGAGGTCTCGACGACTCTCGCCGCGCGCAGCTCATCGCAGCCGGCCGGTGGCGCGTGCTGGGCTTCGGCATCGCGACACAGCTGTGCTTCCTGATCCCGCTGGGTGCCGTCGTCACGATGCCCGCCGCCGTCGCCGGAGCAACCATGCTCTCTCGCGAACTCATCGACCGGCGCGAACACACCTGATACATGGGCTTCATGGATTTTTGACGCACATCGGCGCCTCTGGTGCTCAACAGAGCACAGGAAGGGCATCCGTGCGTCATTCCTCCATGGAGCCGCGGATAAGCAGGTCGCAACGGGGTTGGAAAGGGCGGAATCGCAGCGATGCAGACGCTAGGTGAGCGGTTGGAGCGGCATCAGGTGCCCCTGTACCTGGCCGCGCTGCTCGCCGGGGGCACGATCGGGTTGGCGGTGCCGGGTTTTGCGCAGCCGGCGGAGGCGGCGATCAACCCCGTGCTCGGCCTGCTGCTCTACGCGACGTTCCTGGGCGTGCCGTTCGCGCGGATCGGGCAAGCGGTCCGCGACTGGCGCTTCCTCGCCACCGTCCTGACGGTGAACTTCGTCCTCGTGCCTGTCGTCGTCTTCCTGTTGTCGCGGCTCGTCGCTCACGATCAGGTGCTCCTCGTCGGCGTGCTGTTCGTGCTGCTGACGCCCTGCGTGGACTACGTGATCGTGTTCACGGGGATAGCGGACGGCGCGAAGGACAGGCTGCTCGCTGCGGCGCCGCTGCTGATGCTGTTCCAGATGGCGCTGCTGCCGGGGTATCTGTGGGTGTTCGTCGGCGCGGAGATCGTCGCCGCCGTCGACCTCGCGCCGTTTGCGAAGGCATTTCTGGTGCTCATCGCGCTGCCGCTGGCGGCGGCGGGCCTCACGCAGCTCGCCGCCGCGCGCACGCAGTGGGGTGTCCGCGCGCAAAAGGTCGTGTTGGGCGCGATGGTGCCGTTGATGATGCTCACGCTGGCGGTGGTCGTGGCGTCGCAAATCGCGGGTGTCGGCGCACAGTCCGGTTCGCTGCTGCTGACCGTGCCCGTGTACGTGGCGTTCGCCGCCATCATGGTTCCCGTCGGCATGGCCGCGAGCAGGCTCGCCGGGCTCGACGCGCCGGGACGCCGCGCGATCGTGTTCAGCGGTGCCACGCGCAACTCGCTCGTGGTTCTCCCGCTGGTGCTCGCCCTCCCCGACCGCTTCGCGCTCGCCCCGCTCGTCGTCCTCACCCAGACACTCGTCGAATTGGTTGTCATGGTGATCTTCGTCCGGCTGATCCCCTGGCTCATCCCCATCCCCGAGGAGGTGTGAGCGCAATGCCCGGCAAGTCCGCAGCCGACGACAAGGCCGCCCGCGAGCGGCAGAACATCGTCGCGATCCGGCGGGTCAAGGACAGGATCGACCGCGAGTACGCCGCGCCGCTGAACGTCGAGCAGCTGGCCCGCGACGCCTTCATGTCGGCTGGTCACCTGAGCCGGGAGTTCCGCCGGATCTACGGCGAGTCGCCGTATCAGTACCTCATGACCCGACGGGTCGAGCGGGCGATGACGCTCCTCAGGCGTGGTGACCTCAGCATCACCGACATCTGCTTCGCCGTCGGCTTCTCGTCCCTCGGCACGTTCAGCACCCGGTTCTCAGAGCTGGTCGGTGTGTCGCCTTCCGCCTACCGGGACGACCCCTCCCGCGCCATCGAGGGCATCCCACCCTGCCTGGCGAAGCAGGTGACGAGACCGGTCAGGAATCGAGAAGCGCGGGGCGGGTCGGCGTCGTAGCGTTACCGACATGTTCATCACCATTCACTACGCGTTCCTCCCCCACACCGACGCCGAGGCCGCCCTCGGCTTCTACCGTGACCTGCTCGGCTTCGAGGTCCGCCAGGATGTCGGCTACCAGAACATGCGCTGGATCACCGTCGGCCCTGCCAACCAGCCGGAGACCGGCATCGTCCTGACGCCGCCCGCGGTCACCCCCGGCATCACCGCTGAGGAGAAGGAGACCATCCTCGCCCTGATGGCGAAGGGCGAGTTCGCCGGCATCACGCTGGCCACCGACGACCTCGACGGCCTGTTCGAGAAGCTCGCCTCCGCGGGGGCCGACGTCGTCCAGGAGCCGATCGATCAGGACTACGGCGTCCGCGACTGCGCGTTCCGCGACCCGTCCGGCAACATGATCCGGATCAACCAGGCCGGCTGACGGCGCCTGGCAGGATGGCGTCATGATCGGACGCCATGGCGGGACCCCGGAACGGCCCGCGCTCTTCTTCTCGGACGCAGCAGAGTTCCGTTCCTGGCTGGAGGCGAACCATGCCACGGCCACGGAGTTGTGGATGGGGCTGTACAAGAAGCACGTGCCTGATCGGGGTCTGACCTGGGACGACGCGGTGCCGGAGGCGCTGTGTTTCGGCTGGATCGATTCGGTCGCGCAGCGCATCGACGAGGACGCCACCCGGCAACGTTGGACGCCGCGGAAGAAGACCTCGAACTGGAGCAACGTGAACGTCGCTCATGTGGAGCGGCTCATCGCGGAGGGCCGGATGACCCCGGCCGGGCTGGCAGCCTTCGAGGCCAGGGAGGCGGCGAGGACCGGCATCTACAGCTTCGAGCGCGACGATCACGCGTTCACCGCGGAACACGCGGCGCTGCTCGCGGCCAACCCTGACGCGCAGCGCTGGTGGGACGCCGCGACGGCGACGTACCGGCGCATCGCGATGAACTGGGTGTCGTCGGCGAAGCAGCAGGCGACGAGGGATCGGCGGATGACGCAGCTGATCGAGGACTCCGCAGCCGGCCGGCTGATCCCCAGCCAGCGTTACGGCGAGGAACCGGTCTGGGTCGCGCGCAACCGGGCCACCTTTGGCCTCGGGCCCACGTCGGACGCCTCTTGACCCTACGTCTGACGGATAAGTGCGGCCGGATGGACTCTCTCCCCTCTCGGGGCGAAGAAAGCCTGTCTGGCCGCACTTATCCGTCAGCTGAGCTGTCTAGTGCAGTTCGGCGGCGGCGACGATCAGCCTGGCGATGGGGCCGCGGGCCGCGGCAAGCTCCTCGGGATGCTTCAGCTTCACGTGCCGCATCTTCGACGTGCCAGTGAGCAGCGCGTCGGGGTCGGCGAGGTCGGCGCCGTGCAGCAGGGTCAGGGACACCCATTTCGCGAACGGCGTGACGGCTGCCATGCCCCAGCCGTTGTAGCCGTATTGATGGGCGCCGTAGCCGATGCTCGCATCGACGGTGTCGACGGAGTTCGTCACCTCCGGCAGCGCCTCGACGATCAGACGATGAAGTTCGAGATACACCTCGGCTAGCGGTTCGGGCCGGTTCTTGACGAGAGCGGCCAGCTGCTCGTCGCTCGGGGCCTCGATGTGCGGGTGCGTCTTCGCCATGACCGCAGTCTATTGATGCCTCCGCGTGCTCTCCCCTTCCGCGATCGACGCACCACCGACGAGAATGGCCCGATGAGCGACATCACCATCCTGCACAATCCCCGCTGCTCCACTTCCCGCGCCGCGTTGGAGGCCGTCGAGACATCGGACCGATCGTTCGAGGTGGTGCAGTACCTGAAGGAGCCCCTCGGCGTCGAGCAGCTCCGGGACCTGGTCTCGCTGTTCGAGGGCAACGTCACGGAGTTGGTGCGTCGCGATCCGAACTTCGCACGGGCGGGCCTGACCGAGGCCGACGTGCAGACGGCCGACCAGGTCGTCGCCGTGCTGGCGGAGCATCCCGAACTGCTGCAGCGCCCGATCCTCATTCGTCACGATCCCGACGGCGATCGGGCGATCATCGGCCGCCCGAAGCAGGCGGTTCCGGAGTTCCTCGCCCGCTAGGGGAAGTCCACGCCGGTGAAGGTGATGTGGCCTTCCCAGCGATCGACGACGAAGCCGTCGACGAATGCGTGCTTTGACCGGTCGATCACCACGCGCGCGACGGCCTCGTTGAGGACACGGCCTTCGGGGCCGATGGCCTCGAGGGCCGCGTAGGTGTCCAGCAGGCGGGGGTCGTAAGGGTCGCTGGGGGTGACGCCGCGGGGGAACATCATCGACGCGGTCAGCAGGCCGTCTTCCCAGGTCGCGCCGCTGAAGGACGCGCCGCTCGGGTGCAGGCACTCGAAGCGGCCCTCCGGCTCGAAGCAGCTGTAGCCGCGCTCGCCAAGCACCTTCAGCATCGCCGCGACCTCTGTGCCGAGGGAGCGGAACGGGTGCCACTCCAGCTCGTGCGGTGAAAGGCCGAGGACGGCGACGCCGTCGTGCGTGACGTAGACGATGCCGCTCTCCAACTTCTTGAAGTGCAGCGGGCTGAGGTCGGCGACGGCGGCCTTCAGCGCCTCGACGTCCGCCCCGGGCACCTCCATGGCGTCGAGCACAGGCTCCGCCATCGTCATGACGTATTCGCTGCGTTCCTGCTGGGTGATCGCGTGGTCGAGCAGGGTGACCTGGAACTTCTCGATCTCGGCGTCGTCGGTCAGCTTGAACCGCGCGGTCGCGATCCGCCCGGGCTCCCACCGGTAACAGCCGACGATCTTCCACGGCTCGATCTCCTCGTCGACGCAGTCGAGGCCGTGCTGCGCCGCGAGCTGTGTGATCGCCTCCGGGCGCGGGAGCGGCGCCAGGCTGGGGAGCGTTCCGGTCGGGAGGTGCGTGGTCGGCAGCGACTCCGGCGCGGGCGCATTGGGCGCGGGCTCAGGCGCGCTGGAGGACGACGTTGTGGGGATCGGCTCCGGGGTGGCCCGCGGCCAGAACAGATATGAAGCCCCGGCGATGAGCGCGACCACCAGGCCGATCACGCCGGCGACGAGCCCCGTGGACCGCGCGCGCGATCCACGCTGAGGCATCCCCGGCGAGGTGAGGGTCGGTGAAGTCGGCTCGTACGAGGGTGGCGCGTACGACGGTGGCCCGTAGTGAGGTTGCCCCTGAGCAGGCGGCGTGGGCGGAGAGGGCGTCGTCGGGGATGGCGGCGGCAGGAAGTCCGGCCCTGGTCTCGGATCCATCGTTCACCTCCTCGCCTCGCCAAAGCTAGCGCACTAGGAGGGTGGTTCCCGGGTACCTCCGCCTCTAGGCTCGGGGTATGACCATCCAGCTCACCGAGATTCAGAAGGACCGGGTGTCCGGCGTGCTGCTGGGCCAGGCTGTCGGCGATGCTCTCGGCGTCCCGTACGAGTTCGGGCCGCGCATCCCAATCGGGTCGGCGGAGATGATCGGCGGCGGGCTGGGGCCGTATGCGCCCGGCGAGTGGTCCGACGACACGCAGATGGCCTGCTGCATCGCGCAGGTGACCGCCGACGGCGGCGACCTCAACACCGACGCCGGCCTCGACGCCGTCGCGGCGCGGTTCCTCGAGTGGCGCGCGTGGGGTGCCTCGGACATCGGCAATCTGACCCGCGACGTCCTCGACGGCGTCTCCCCCGGACCTGCGCTCGCGCGCCGGATGACGGAGGTGTCGCGGTCGTTCGCCGTCGGGGATCGTGCCGGGAATGGCGCGCTGATGCGCACGGGCATCGTCGGACTCGTGTCGCTGTACGACCGCGAGTACGGCGCCGAGGCCGCGGCCAACGCGGCGGAGCTGACGCACGCGCACCGGTTGTGCGTCGAGTCGAGCGTGCTGTGGTCCGAGGCCGTGCGGATAGCCGTGCTCACCGGGAAGCTGGATGTGCGCGGCGGGCTGGATCTGCTGCCTGAGGAGTCGGCGAACGCGTGGGAGGCGTGGATCGAGGAGGCCGAGTCGTCGGATCCCGATGCGTTCACGCCGAACGGCTGGACGGTGAGCGCGTTTCAGGCGGCGTGGTCGTCGATCCACGCGACGCGTCACCTCGATGGCGCCGCCCACTTGGAGGCGGCCCTACAGACTGCGGTGGCGATCGGCAACGACACGGACACCGTCGCGGCCATCGCGGGTGCACTCCTGGGCGCCCGGTACGGCGCCTCCGCGATTCCCGCTGAGTGGGCCGACGCGGTCCACGGATGGCCGGGCCTCCGCGCCGACGACCTCCGCCGCCTCGCCCTGGACACCGCCCTCAACGGCCACGTCAGGATCGACCGCGGCCACGGCTAGTCGGCACCTTCTTCCAGCAGAAGGCAGTTGTGGCGTCACTGACGCAACAACTCAACCTACCCCGCGACCAGCAACACAACCCGACTCAGATCGTCGGCGTGCTGGTCGCGTGCAACCTCGAGGTCGTAGTCGGTCTGGATGTTGATCCAGAACCGATCATCAACACCAAGCGCCCTGGATAGGCGCAACGCCGTGTCGGTGGTGATCGACCGCCTGCCGCGAACGATCTCACTGATCCGCGTCTGCGGGAGCCCTGTTGCCTGCGCAAGCCTGTACTGCGAGATGCTGAGCGGCTCGAGAAGCTCTTACCTGCCTGACACGTTGGCTTCCAAGTGATGACTCTATGAACCGGCACCGACAAAAAGAGATCAATGCCTCCAGCCGCCATGCCAGGATGGACTCATGGCGACAACGTGGCGCGACCTCCTGCTGAACCAGCTCGACTTCTACTGGAAGGTCCAACTTCAGCCGCAGCTGGAGAGCCTGACGGACGACGAGTACCTACGGGAGCCCATCCACGAGGAATGGCTACGCAACCACGGCCACGACATGTGGGGGGGCGGCCCCTTCATCGTCTCAGGGCCCCAGATCATCTCGATCGCATGGGGAATGGCGAACATCGGCCGGGACATCTTCGGCAGACCAGCACGGGTACTCTTCGGCGGGTCTGAGGCGCTCGACGAGGTTCGGTTGTTCGGCCACGACCCCGACCAACCGGAGACGCTCCCCCCGACGGCAGAAGGCGGACTCGCGCTCCTCGAACAGGGCTACACGCTCTGGCACGACGGCATCGCCAGCCTTGACGACGACGCTCTCCTCCGCCCGATCGGCCCGAAAGGCGATCTGTTCGCCGATGAGTCCATGGCGGCTCTTGTGCTCCATCTCAACCGGGAGGCGGCGACTCAGGGCGCCGCGATCTGCTTACTGCTGGACCTGTACCGTGGAGGCCCGCGCCGGGCCGAGCCGGAACCATACGCGCCTCTGCCTTGGGAGGACGGCGTGTACTCATCTCCCCTACCTGCAAACGCGGGCTTCCTTCTCCTCCGCACCGACTACTCCGACGACGCCGCGTGGAGCACGGCACTGGAGGCGGCGACGGCGGTGTATCCCGGGAGCGAGTGGAACGTGGGAGCGGCGTTGACAACGTTGGAGGGTCCCGAACTGGACGGCCTGACCCCTGAGGAGATCGTCGCGCTGCCCCGGGATGCGGATCTGTTCGTCCTGGCGGTGGCCGACAGCCAGACCATGCGGGACAACACCATCCTGTTCATGGACCTGAGCAGGTACTCCGACGAGATCGGCCGCACCTTCCGAGCTATTCCCGAGGCCGTCGAGACGATCGTCGTGAACTTGGAGATCGGGAACGTGAGCTTCTTCGAGCTCGCCGATGAAGCCGACGCCGACGGCGTCTTCCGGTACGCCTAGCCTGCAGCGCCGGTTGAGCCAACAACCGCTGGTCGAGCCGACCAGCGTTGGTTGAGCCGGCCCGCCACGCTGGTTGAGCCGCCCACCGCTGGTTGAGCCGGCCCCCGCGCTGGTTGAAGCCGGCCCCCACGCTGCTTGAGCCGCCCACCGCTGGTTGAGCCGGCCCCCGCGCTGGTTGAAGCCGGCCCCCACGCTGCTTGAGCCGCCCACCGCTGGTTGAGCCGGCCCCCCGCGCGGAGCGCCGGGGGCCGTGTCGAAACCAATCAACTGGCACCCGGTTCGTGGACCGGTCTTCGGCTGTTGCCACTGAAGCCCCACATTTCTGGGGACATGTATCACCGACGGGGTCGCCCGCTCTTTCCTCGTGTACGGACCAAATCGGGCGTACAGATGGAAGGAACAACCATGCCTATTCAGAAGAGGACCGCATTGCAGGACCGCGTGATGCGTGAGCTCGTCGAGACGCGAGCGATCGATTTCGAGGCCATCGGCAGCCTGTTCGGCAAGTACGGTGCACAGGCCGCGCTCGAAGGCGACGCTCTGGTCAGCATCGTCAACGGGAACGCGATCTGGAACTGCGGCTGGCCGGGACCGGAGATCCTCAGCCTGGACGCCGTTCGCGACATGCAGCGCTGAGGAACCGAGTTCGTACGGCCATGCTGAAGTCCGCACCACTTCAGATCGTCTCAGGAGCAGGCGCCGAGGATGTCGCGCGCCTGCTCCTTGACGCCGTCCGGCTGGCCCGGAGGGTGGTCGCTGCCTCCAGGGGGCCGCGGGGAACCGACGCCGCACCGGCACTCATCGGCGAGAAGGTGCGCAACGAGGCGGCGATGCTGCTGCGTTCCGCGTGGCCGCTCCGAACGAGCACGCCAGACCTGTCCGCTGAACTCGACGGCTTGGCCGACGACCTCGCCACCCGCGACGTCGGCGAGCTCGGGGTCCGGCTCTGTCTTCATCCCGGGATAGCGATCGATCTCGCACTCGTCCCGCTACATCTGCGCGACATCAGCCGCAGCGATCCGCGCGTGGATGCACTCTTGGACGCAATCCTCAACGACCGGCTGCACGGCCCCGAACGCCCCGCCAACCGACAGCTTGAGCAGTTGTGGTTGCAGTCGCTGTGGACAGGCGAGGTCGACTCGACAGCGGTCGACGCCGTCGCGCACTCATCGTGTCTCGCGTGGGAGTTCGACCACCTCAGCGGCACCACCGACGACGCCTACGCCTTCACCCACGCCATCTTGTATGCCACGGACCACGGCCGACGACGCATCCCGCTCCCTCGGCCTGTTGACCAGATCGTGGCTGACGCCGACGGCATCCTCGCCGTCGCCCTGGCCGCTGAGAACTACGACGTCGCCGCCGAAATCCTGTGGACGTGGCCGATGCTCCACATCCCGTGGTCCCAACTCGCCGTGGAGGCGTGGCATCTTCTCGCCAACATTGCGCTCACCACCGGTTTCCTGCCCGGCCCAGGCTTCGACGAAGCCATCCTGGACCGATTGCCCGCGGCGGAGCAGGACGCGTACCTGCTTCAGACCAGCTACCACACCACACTGGTCCACGGCATGCTGCTGGCTGCGGCAGTCGGCCCCGCCGCGCCGGCTCTGCCCGCGTTCCTAACATCGCGCCAGACCCACACCGATCCCGCCACGGTAACCATGGCCCTCCGCCGCGCAGTCGCCACTGCGGACATCGCCGCGATCGCGACGATCGTCCGGGACGCCGATGACTCCGGGCTCCCAGCCACCCCAGCCCTGCGTCAGTCCCGCCGCCTCCTCGCTACCGCTGCCGTGTGCGCCAAACTCGCCCAAGTCCGACGCCGCGCCGCGGCCCCGAACACGGAACCGGCGTGAGTAGACCCATCCTTCTGTGTTCTCTCTTGAATCTGACTCAACTGCCAAGCAGTAGGCCATCTCCGTTCCGCACTAGCCGTCCCCAGGCCAGACCGACAGCGAGAGCGCGGTCCAGGCTTTGCACGGCCTTTAGAGTTCTCCGCTTCATCCCGAACACCTGAAGCGTCTCCGTCCGCAACTCGTCGTCCTCCATGCCGTGGGCATTGATACAGAGGTCACGCATCGCGTTGGCAAGTTCGATCTCTGAGATCTGGTCAATCGATCGCTGTCCCAGCGGGTCCGCTCGATAGAGCAGCCATGCGCGCTGGTCCGTGTCGGGTGGCCAGTAGAAACCACTGGTGTCGGGGCTGCCGACGACCGCACGTTGGATCGCCGCCGAGCGCGACGCCGCCACCCGGGACAGCCCGAACGCCGCCGCAGTGAGCTTCACGAGGCGATCGACATGGATGGGGCCCTCATGACGAATACCAGCCGAGAGGACCTCACTCACGCGTCGCGCGGCGCTGCGGGAAGATCCAGAGCGCGCGTCGAGCGCATCCAGTACGTCCAGAGGTCCCGCGTATCCGGGATCCCAGGGATCAAACGCGCGGCTGAGCGACGGACTTGATGCAGCGGTGACAGGTGACGCCGCCGGTGCTGCACGCAACGCACCCACGGCGCCTACCCCGTCCGCTTGTTCGTCTCTCGTCAGGTCCATCCCCCGATCGGGCTCTTCATCACCCGCTGCTGAGCGCCTTGCGCGCAGGACGCCGGGCTGGTCCTCACGGGGCAGGGGCGCGGAAGCAGGCTCCGCCACAGCGTCCCTGACCGTCGTCACGGCCTGCACGAGGCGATCGAGAACGGCATCTCGGTCAGTCAACCACTCGGGCAGCCATACTCGCTCGACGGCAGGCCAACGCATGGCCTTACGGAGCACGTCGCTCGGCATTCCGTCACGGTCGCCGACAGTGCGTCTTCCCGCCCACAGCGGGCCGTCGAGGAGCACCGCGACGAGTGGCTGCTCGGGATCCGACGCTTCGGCCAGCTGCAGGTCGACGCGGAAGTCGGAGAGCCCCACGTCCGTCAAGACCGCCAGGCCGCGGCCGCGAACTGCCTCCGCCATCTCCTCACGATGCCTGTCGATGTTGAGCGCGCGCGTCACCGCCCGCTCAAGCGTGCCTGTGCCGGATGCCGCGACGTCGAGGTAGCCCCGGAGATGCTTGATTCCGACCGACGACGTCTCCTCGGCACGTAGCTGGGACGGGTCGAAGGAGGAGAACACGATGACCTGGCGGCGCGCGCGAGTGACGGCGACGTTGAGTCGTCGCTCGCCGCCCGTCCGGTTTAGCGGACCAAAGTTCAGGGGCAGCACGCCGCGCTCGTTGACGCTGAAGGCTGTCGAGAACAACACGACATCACGCTCGTCGCCTTGCACGTTCTCCAGGTTCTTCACGAAGAGCCCGTTTCCGTTTGGGGAGTCGAGCGCCTCCACCAAGCGGTCGTCGCCGGTGTCACGGAGGAGCGCCTCGATGTAGGCGCGCTGCTGCTGGTTGAAGGTCACCACGCCGATGGAGGGCACGCTGCCCTCTGGGGCATGCTCGAACCTTCGCTGGATCTCTTCGACGACGGCCTTCGCCTCGGCCGGATTGGTGCGCTTGAGCTTGCCGCCGCCAGAGCGGAGAAACTCGCCGTCGACGCGCACCAGGGTAATTCCGTGCCCGTCAATGGATCTGTCGCTGGATCCGACGGTGGGCGACGGGAACGACGAGAGCTTGCCGTCGTAGTAGTGCGCGTTGCTAAATGCGATCAGCGTCTCGTCCTGCGAGCGGTAGTGCCAGGTGAGCCATTCGCGCCGTACCCGTGCTTGGACGCACTCCGACAGGATCGACTCCTCGTCCTCTACGACGCCCTCAGGGCCGTCCTCTTCCTCCTCGCTGTCGGAGCGCCAGCTCACCTCGGCGAACGAGGTAGGAGGCATCTGCTTGCTGTCGCCGACGACAACCACCGAGCGGGCCCGACCGATGGCCCCGATGGCGTCCGCCACGCGGATCTGGGACGCCTCGTCGAAGACGACGATGTCGAACACCTGGGAGCCCAGCGGGAGGAAGCGCGCGACCGAGTCTGGGCTGACCAGTACGCAGGGCATGATCTCTGTGACGAGGTTGCCGAACTGCGCCATCAGCTCGCGAACGCTGAGGCCGCCACGCTGCCGGCCCAGCTCGCGCTTGAGCCGGCCGACCTGCCCGGCGGTGCTGTCGCCCGAGAAGGTGCGGCGTTCCAGCGCCTGGGCCGCCAGGGCACCGCGAAGCGTTGCCCGGATCTCCGCGTTCGATTCGACAAACCGCTGGATGGCTCGCTGATGCGAGCCTGCGTCGAATCCCTCCAGTCCCTGCGATTGGGTCCGTTCGGCGAGCGACGCCGCTGTGAGCCCTCGTTCGAGCGCGACCGAGGCCGCGTCGCTGGCCAACTCACCCGTGAGAAGCTGCCGGTGCGCATCGTCCATGCCGTGGCCGGCAAGCGGTGCGAGGTGCCGCCGAAGCTCTACCCAGCGGACCAACGATCGCAGCTGCGGGTCCAGTGGCTCGCGACGGGCGGACGTGGCCAGCCACCGCGGAAGGAATCCCTCCTGGCCTGCCCATGCCTCAAGGGACGCTGCGCTCGTTCCAACGAGGCCGGGCAACTCCCCAGCGCCACCGCGAAGGCGTCCAGTCGAGCCATCGAGGCTGGATCAGGAGCGGCGGGGACGGCAAGAAGGTCTCGGAGCGCGCCCGTCAACGCCCCGTCATCCGTGGTCGGATCAACAGCGTCAGCCATCTCCTGCAACCATGCGGCTTGCTGGGTGAGGTGCGTCAGGCCCTCGCCCGCAAGCACATTCCAGTCAGTCGGCAACGAGATCCCGGGCACTGCGTTGGCCTGAGCGACCAGGCTTCGCATGTGCTGCTGAATGCCCAGCCACCTTGTCAGGTGCGTGACGGCCTCCTTGCGGTCGATGCCGACACCCGCAACCGACCCCTTGAATTCCTCGATAACCGCGAGTTGGCGCTTCTTCCTGCCCCAGAACGAGGACCGAGCTGCCGCTTGCGCGCGGGCCAGGATATCCCCGAGCGGAAGGTCAAGAATGCTCGGCGTCGCGGGACTGAGGGCGGGAAGCGCGCCCGACTGGAACTGCGTGAGGGCGGTCTCGATGCCCTGGATGGCGCTCCTCCAGCGTTCCGTGCGCGCCTCGTCGAGCAGCGTCAAAGGCGGCCTCGCGTGGATGAGCCGCTGAAGTAGACGCGCCTCCGCAGGCCGGCGCACCGTCCGAACCGCGCGGCCAAACGCCGTGGACGGCGGGGCGTTCCGGGCGGCGTCATCGATGGCTCGCACCGCGGATCCGACCGCCGCGATATCGATCTGCTCCGGCGCATCCGCTCCCACGAAACCCCAGGGGGCGTTCGGCGAGGGAGACGCGGGATCTGCCACCTCAGGCAGCAGCCGCATCACCCTTCGCAGCTCGTCGATCGCGGCCTCGTTTCCGGGCTGGACGAGGCGTTCCGGAACGGCGATTTCGGGCTCCGAAGCTCCGTTGAACGCGAGACGCTGGGTCTCAGAGGAGTACATGGAGAGGCCGGCGGCATTGGTCTCGTGAAGCCGGCGGGCGTAGCGGTCAAGCACGTTTCCGGAGGATCGGTTCACCTCGGTGCGAGCCCTCAATCCTTCAAGGTCGCCCCCGGGCGGTGAGGTCGAGGGCTTGCGCGATCTGTCGTCGCACCGTGGCGGGCTTGCTCAGCTTGTCGTGCAGATCCAGGGTGAATGCGCCAAGCCCCACATCGTCGACCCGACCGCTCACCACGTCGAGCGCCGCCCGCTTCTCGGCGACGAACAGCACCTTCTTGCCGGTTGCGATGGCTCGGGCGAGGAGGTTGGCGATGGTCTGGGATTTCCCGGTGCCGGGCGGCCCCTCAAGGACGAAGGTCCGGCCGGCGAGTGCGTCGGAGACGGCAACGAGCTGAGAACCGTCGGCGGGGATGGGGCACTGCGTCGCCAGCTCTTCGAGGTCGGCCTGGTGCGTTGCCTGAACCGGATCGACGAACTCCTCGGTCGGGCTGAGTGCCAGGTGCCGCACGAGCGGCGCCTGTATGAGCTGCTCCCAGCCCTCGTCGATGTCCTTCCAGAGCCGATACTTGGCGAACTGAAGGATGGCGATGTCCGCGGTCTCCTCGACGCGGAAGGGCAGTCCCTTCTCGGCCAGTGCCTGCCTCATGGCCCCGAAGGCCGCTCCGAGATCAATTCCCGATGCGTCGAGCACCGGGTTCTCAAGCCCTGGGACAGTGAGGCCAAAGCTCTGCCGGAGCCGCTCAAGAAGGCAATAGTTCGGCGTGCTCTGGCCCGCCTCGTCCCCCGTGATCTGGTAGATCCCCCCGCGCCGCCCCGCCTGCAGCACGAGCGGGACGAGCACCAGCGGAGACCGAAGCGTGCGGCCGTCGAGGTCCCACACCAACGAGCCGAGCGCAAGGTACAGGTTGTTGGCTCCGGTCTCCTCTTGGATGGTGCGCGCCTTGTACGCCAGCGAACGCAGCCGGCTGAGGTACGTGGCGGAGCTGATGTCGGTGTAGACGGCGCGCTGGTCGGCGTAGGTCTGCCGGAGGAACTGCTCGGGCAGGTCGGCCGCGGTGCGGCCGTACTGCGCCTTCAATGCGTCCGGCACGTCGTCGGATGGACGCAGACCGACGAGCCTGTGCGCGTTGAGGTGATCTTCGAGGGCCCGAAGGCTGTCGGCATCAAGGTGCAGATGGACGGCGCTGCGCGCTGTGAAATTGATCAGTCGATTGCGCAGACCGAGATCCAGCAGCGCGTTCTTCCACTGCCGTACCCGGGCGGGCATGGGCCGCGCGTCTGACTGTGTTGGAGGTGGCGCCGTCGTGGGGACCTGTTCGGCCGGCGCGACGCTGTGCTCGGCGGGTCGGTATTCGACGACGTTGACGACGCCGTCTCTCCGCTCGATGGCGGGCAGCGGCGTGATGCGGCTGCGCCGGGCGGCGTAGACGTCGAGAACACGGAGGACGTCGTCGGGATTCCGCCGCACGGCCTGTCCCCCGGCTGTACGCGCCTGTTCGAAGGCAGCGTCTGGGCGCGTCAGCATCGTGGTCTCGACGATGGCCAGGTATCCGAGGTCGATGAAGTTGAGGAGGTCAGAGGCGTCGTAGGTGACCGATGACGACGACTCGACCTCGGCCCGCCAGTATCCGAGCACCGCATGCCCTCTGAGGATCCAGATCTGCGGATGGAGGCCTACCTGTTCCAGCGCGGCGGCCATAACTACACAGGTGTCGAGGCAGGTTCCCAAGCGCCCGTCGATCACCGCCGCTGGGGTGCGCACCTTCTGTCCGACGTCGGCCCAGCTTGCGGGCGGCTCGGCGTAGTTAATGCCCTTCTCTTGGAGCGCCGCGAACACCGCCGCCGCGAGCAGGTCGACCCGATCGGGGTCGTCGGACTGGTACCCGTCGAGGGCCGCGTTCCCGCTCTGGGCCTTCGCGAGGTCGGCGACGCGTGGCATCAGCGCAGTGATCTGTGGCGCGTTCGGCATGACGTGAACGGCGAGCAGCTCTTCCGCGAGCCCCGGTGGCACCGCGAGCCACTGGCTTCCAGCGAGGATCGCGACGTCCTCATCGACGCTGGCCACTTCTTCGCCGTCGTGGACCACGGCGATGTGTACGCTTCCCGGACGCCGTTCCTCCACCTGCTCCATCGCCTCCGGAAGGAGACGCAGGCCGATGTCATTGAGCACAATCGACGAGTCCGCCGCGAGGTCGAGCAGCCTCGTCCACGGACGTGACAGCGCGCCTTGGGTGTCGACCACCGACACGCTGAGTTCCGCAGCCTCTCGCGCCGGCCCCGCGTTGGTGACTTCGATCTGCCGTACCGGCGAGATTCCCGTGTGCGCCATCGCGTGGCTGATGACCGGCGTGACCACGGCCGTGACGGTGACCTGCGACATCGTCGTCCTCCTTGAGTTACCCACGACATCGTAGGGGTGCCCACCGACAGACTGGGCACGGGCTCAGTCGACACCGCGCGCCTCGACAAGCGCAGCGCCGTGCCGGTAGTGATAGCACCCTCGCGCCGATACTCGCTACCGTGGCAACATGCCGAAGCCCCCGCGCCACAAGCTCGTCCGGCTCCTTGCCGGGAGCACGCTGCAGCAGCACGACAGCGCCTCCTTAAAGCTCCCTCCCGAGGTCCTCGAACTCGCCGTCGACGGCATCGGCCGCGTCGACCTGCCGTTGAAGCCTGCCCAGATCAAGAAGCTGATCGACGCCGGCGAGCCCGCGCACTTCGGCCACGGGGAGGACACGCTGCTGGACACCTCCGTGCGCGACACCTGGCAGCTCACCCCTGCGCAGGTCACCCTCGGGGGTCCGCGCTGGATGCTGCACTCGCTCAGGCGCTGCGCGACCTGTCCGACGACCTGGGCATCCCCTCGACGTCGATGCTCCGGCCCGAACTGCACTCGCTCCTCGTCTACGGAAAAGGGCAGTTCTTCGCGGCCCATCAGGACTCGGAGAAGCACGACGACATGGTCGCCACGCTCGTCGTCGCCCTGCCGTCGGCGCACACCGGCGGGGAGCTCGTCGTCGACGACCGCGGCACGTTCAAGCGCTATCCCGCGTCGAGGCAGGAGCTGGTCCTCGTCGCGTTCTACGCGGACAGGCGTCACGAGGTGCTTCCGGTCAAGACCGGCACGCGTGCGACGCTCACCTTCAACCTGCGGCTGGAGACGAATCCGGAGGCGACGACGAACGGCCCAGTCGAGGAGGCCGCCGCACTGCTCACCGAGCACTTCACGACGCCGACGAAGGCCTACTCCTTCTCTGCTCCCGAGACCCCGGCCAGACTGTGCGTCCTGCTCGATCACGAGTACAGCCAGCGCGGGCTGAGCCAGGGTCTGTTGAAGGGGACCGACGTCGAGCGGGTCGCCACGCTGACCGCGGCGGCGGCGCTTGCGGACTGCGAGTATGCGCTCGCGCAGGCGGAGATCGCCGAAACCTGGGACGCCGGGGTCTACGACGAGTTCCGCAGCCCCTTCCCCGACGACTACGAGGACGACGAGCCGGACGTGCTGAATCAGCTCATCGACGGCTCCACGACGCTGACGTGGTGGACGGACACGAAGACGAAGGGCAAGATCGACCTCCGCATCGCCGACATCGAGGCGTGCGCCGTCACGCCGTCGCATCAGACGACGCCCTACAACGCCGATTACACCGGGTACATGGGCAACTACGGCAACACGATGGACCGCTGGTACCGCCGTGCGGCGCTGGTGATCTGGCCGCGGGCTGACGGCTTCGCCGCGCGCGCTGCAGCAAACCCGGGTTGGGCGTTGCGGACGGCGCTGAAGTCCGTCCGCCGCCGCGATATCGAGCAGGCGCGGGCGGAGGTCGCCAGACTGGTCCGGGAGTGGCGCAATGTGTCCGACGACGACCTGCTCGTCGCGCTGGGCCTGGCCTTCGGCGTGGCCGATCCCGACCTCGCGCTCGACGTGCTCACGCCCTTCCGGTTGGAGGCCCTCACCGTCGAGCATGCCGCGCCTCTTTCTATGTTGCCGGAGTCGTATCCCGCTTCGTGGTGGGCATCGCTACGCACCAGGTGGGAGAGCAGGGGCTGGGCCGCGGGCGACGAGCGCCGCAAATGGGTCGAGAGCAACCTGGTTCCGCTGACCACGGAACTCCGCGCAGTGGATGGCCAGGTGGTAGCGAGTTGGCTCGTGGGCTGGCTCTGGGACTGGGCCGAGCAGCAGGTCCAGGCTGCGCTGCGCCAGCCCAACCCACAGCGTCGCGACGGCGACCTGACCGCCCTCGGGCCCGCCGTTGCCGCGATACTCGGCGCCGCCGACGACGTCTGGCGCCAGACGATCACCCGGAAGCTCGTCGACTTCGATGTCGTCGCGCTCCCTCTCCTCGTGTCCATCCTTCGCAGCACTCCCCCGCCCTGGACCGACGGCGTCAACAATCTCGCCCGCGCGGCTCAGACCTGGCTGGAGCAGATCCTGGCCCGGCCGCCCCGCGCCGCCGACGATTGGTCGATCGCCTGGGTCAGCCCGGGCGACGATGCCGACCTTGACCGCCTCGCCGCGTTCCTCAACTCCGCGGAGAACCGCACTCTGGAGTGGCGCCTCGCGGGCCCCCGCCGCCAGACGATCCACCGCACCATCGACGTCACAGGGCTTCCTGTTACGCACGTCACCCGCCGCACCGGCAGCCCGTTCACCCTGGTGCTGACGAAGACCGAAGAACTGTTCGACCGCGAGGACCGGGCCCGCCAAAGCGCAGGCGAAACCCTCGCGTCGCTGCAGGCCGCTCTCCCGGCGTGATTCACTCCCACCGCCCGACGAACCACGCTATCCTGCTCTTGACTGACCGGCCCGCGGGGGGGGGCCGCGGGGGGCGGGGGGGGGCGGGGCCCCGCGGGCGCGGGGAGACCCAAGGGCGGGGCGGGGCGGGCCGGGGGCCGGCGGGCCCGGCGGCGGGGGCCCGCGCGCGGCGCCGGGGGCCCCGGGCCCCGCCCCGGGGCGGGGCGGGGGCGGGGGGGGGGGCCGGCGGGGGGCGGGGGGGCGGGGCGGGCCGGGCCGGGCCCGCCCCGGCCGCCGGGCCGCCGGGGGGGGGGGGGGGGGGGGGCCCGGCGGCCCCGCCCCCCGGGGCGGGGGGGGGCGCCGGGGGGGCGGCGGGGGGGGGGGCGGGGGGGGGGCGGGGGGGGGGGCGGGGGCGGGGGCGGGGGCGGGGGGGGGGGGGGGGGGGGGGGGGGGGGGGGGGGGGGCGGGGGGGGGGGGGGGGGGGGGGGGCGGGGGGGCGGCGGGCGGGGGGGGGGGCCGGGGGCGGGGGGGGGGGGGGGGGGGGGCGGGGCCCCCCCCGGCGCGGGCCCCCGGGCGGGGGGGGGGGGGGGGGGGGGGGGGGGGGCGGGCCCCCGGGCGGGGGGGCCGGGCGCCGGGGGGGGGGGGGGGCGGGGGGGCCCCGGGGGCCCGCGGGGGGGGGGGGGGGCCGCCCCCCCGCCGGGGGGGCCGGCCCCGCCCCCGGGGGGGCCCCCCCCCCCCGCGGGGGGGGGGGCCGGGGGGGGGCGGGGGGGGGGGGGGGGGGGGGGGGGGGGGGGGGGGGGGGGGGGGGGGGGGGGGCGGGCGGCCCCGGGGGGGGGGCCCCGGGGGGGGGCCCCCCCCGCCGGGGGCCCCGGGGGGCCCCCCCCCGCCCCCCCCGCCCCGCCCCCCCCCCCCCCGGGCCGCCGCCGGGGGGGGTGGGGGGGGGGGGGCCGGGGGGGGGCGGGGCGCGGGGGGGGGGGGGCGGGGGGGGGGGGGGGGGGGGGGGGGGGGGCGGGCCGCCGCGGGGGGGCGCCCGGGGGGGGGGGCGGGCGGGCGGGCGGGGGGGGCCCCCCGCGGGGGGCGGGGGCGGGGGGCCCCCCGCCCGGGGCCCCCCCCCCGCCCGGGGGGCGGGGGGGGGGGGGGGGCCCGCGGCGCCGCGGGCCCCCCGGGGGGGGGGGCGGCGGGGGGGCCCCCCGGCCGGGGGGGGCCCCCCCGGGGGGGGGGCCGGGGCCGGGCGGGGGGGCGGGGCGCCCCCCGGGGGGCGGGGGGGGGGGGGGGGGGGGGGGGGCCGGGCGGGCGGGGCCCCCCCGCGGGGGGGGGGGGGGGCCGCCGCCGCCCCCCCCCCCGCGCCGGGGGCGGCGGGGGGGGGGGGGCCGCGGGGGGGCGGGCCGCCCCGGGGGGGGCGGGCCGGGGGGGGGGGGGCGGGGCCCCCGCCGGGCCCCCCGGGGGCGGGGCCCCGGGGGGGGGGGCGCCGGCGCGGGGCCGCGGCCCCGGGCCCCGGGGGGCCCCGGGGGGGGCGGGGGGCGGCCGGCCCCCCCCCCCCGCCCGGCCCCGGCCCCGGGGGGGCCCGGGGGGCGGCGGCGCCGGGGGGCCGGGGGCCGGGGGGGCCCGGGGGCGGGGGGGAGGGACGGAACGCTGATGGCACGAATAAGAACGATTTCACCGGGACGACAAGATGTCCATGTTCATCCGTCCGAGGTCGATTGCTTTCATCAGGTCGTGCTGACTGAAGACGGCTCTCGGTATCTGCATCTGTCAACATTTGGGTCGGACGACCGCATTTCGAGAGCAAAGAGCAGCCAGTCGATCCAGATCAACGAGTCGACCGCTCGGGAACTAGTTGCGATAATCCGGCAAACGTTTCCTAATCTGTGAGTAATGACCCACTACCAGCTCACTCGCGCCATCTAGCTCTATATTGTGAATGACTTCTTGGATCTCTGCACCCCGGGCATGCTTGTTGAACAAGATTTCGGCCCCTGTTCAGACCTACCCAGCGGACCGGAGCGTCTGAGCTGAGACGCCGAGCCTATACGCAATCCACTTGCGAACAAGTTCAACCCCTTGTTGGAAATGCTCCTGCTTGAGCGCCGGATCAATCTGTGGCCGATTTGCATGCTTCACTGAATTATACGACTCCGCGAATCGCCCTCCAAACGTTGAAGGTTGGAAGCTCAGGGTTCGACTCACATCTTGCACCAACAGGTCGACCCGATCAACAACTGGTTTCTTATTCGCCGCATTCTCTGACTTCCCTCTTTCCTGAAACAACTCGTAGCCAATGGCCTCGAAAGCAATTCCCAGCTGCGCGATACCGGCATCTATCGTGGCGCCCTCTAAATCGAGAAGACTCACGAATGGATCCAAGCCTCGCGCATACCTCTTAGCCAATTGCAGCCACTTTCGCACGCCCACTTTTCCGATATCTTGGTAGTCGAACATAAAACGGTCTCGTTCACTCCAAGCGGGAACCGACACCCCCGTCAGCGCCGTACGCACGCCATACCATTCCGGCAACGACACACCTCCCGGGATCTGGATACATTCGCGAGAATTATGCGCCTCATGAGAGAGAAAATCCAGCCTTTTCCAGGCTGCGATACGGAGGAGATTGCAAATCGCAAAATGAATATCCAGATGGGACTCCCAGTCGCATTCACGGGCACGGAGGGTCCTAATATACACACGGCTTCTATATACCACCTCGGACCGGCTAGGAGTGGGGAGCCGTCCGATCACCATTGCCGAGAGGTTCATGACTCTCGCGAGCGCGACGTCGGGAACAGCTGACATCGTGGTTGATGTTTGAAGAGGACGCCCCTCCTGCGTGAAAGAAGTAGTCGTCGCATGAGCACTCAAGCGAAGCCACGCAGCTAGGCCATCGATCTCGGATCTTAGACCATTTACCTTACTGCATACTGCGGCGGGTTTGAGCCGGTAGTTCAGGCTGGACTGAGCCACCCCGACTGGGTCGGATGAGCCGGGCCGCTGGGGCGGTGAGCCACCCGGTGGTTCTGGGTGACCCACCGTTAGGGTAGGCGGGTTTTACTCGTTGGTGGCGAAGTGTCGGCGCATGGAGTCGGTGCAGTTCACGGTTGTCGCGCGTCAGACTATGTGGCAGGGGTAGTTAGTTGCTGAGGCAACGCCCCTATCGAAACGTCTGAGTCATGAGTCGTCCCCCGACGATCCCGGTGGAGAAGAAGCTCCGCATTGTGTTGTCCGTGCTGCAGGGGTGAGATCTCGATCGCTGAGGCGGCCCGTCGTGAGAAGGTGTCCGAGCAGGCGATCGGGAACTGGAAGCGTCAGTTCCTCGAGGGCGGGAGGGCCGGCATCGAGGCGGGCAAGTCAAGCCCTCGTCGCGGGAGCAGCAGCTTCAGGACGAGGTCGCCGAGCTGACCCAGGCCCTCGGCGAGGCGGCGGTCGAGATCCGTGTGTGGAAGAAGAGTGCCGAGGGCCGTCTGGGCCCTTCGAGGACCTCGAGGTGATCCGTGTGGAGTCGGGCATGTCGACCGCGAGGTTCTGCAAGCTGATCGACATGCCCGAGCGGACCTGGCGGCGCTGGCAGGCCAAGGCGAAGATCGAACGGCCGGTGAAGGGTCCGTGGCCGCAGCCGGCGCGGGACGCGGCCCGGCCGCTGGTCACCGCGCATGCGTTGAAGAAGCCGGAGTGGGGGCATCGGAAGATCTGGGCGATGACCCGCCACGACGGGCATAGTGTCGCAGGCAACCGTGCTGCGGCTGCTGCGCGATGACGGGCTGATCCTGCCGTCCGAATATCAGAAGCAGCGTCGGGAGCTGGCGAAGGACCGCAAGGCCGCGTTCGCGAGGAACCCGACGGGACCGAATCAGGTGTGGCAGCTGGACTTCAGCGAGTTCGAGACCACCACCGGCGGGACGTGGCGGATCGCGGGGTGCGGGACTGGTTCTCCAAGGTCGAGCATCCGTTTCACGTCACCGACGGCGAATCAGCATGACGCGATCGCCGCGATCGAGCTCGCCCTCGCCGACTACGAGGTCATGTTCGGGCACCCGCTCATCGACCAGTGCGAGGTCGATGCCGAGACGGAGAGCTACTGCCCGTCGTCACGATCGTCACGGACACGGGACCGTTCCGGTCGCTGAACTTCGAGCTGTTCATCATGCGCCACCCCGGAGCTGCGGCGTCCGCACCCGAGTGAAATCGCCCGGGCAGAACGGGTCACGCGAACGCGGGTTCAGGACGCTGAAGTACGAGCGGCTGTTCCTCGACGACATCCCCGACGCGCTCACGCTCGTCGAACGCGCCGAGGACTACCGCATCGAGTACAACGAGATCCGCCCGCACGAGGCCATCGCCTGGAACCGGCCGATGGAGGTGCACCTGGGCCTGGCCGACCCCACCATCCCCAACTTCGAAAGAGAAGAAATCCTGCCAACTACTTGACGCAGTTCACGGTCACGGTGTGAGCTGCTGCGGTGATCCTGTCGATGATCGCGTCGGCGAGGATCTTCTCCTCCATCCGGTCGTGCCACTTCGCTGGCGGGAGTTGGGTGGCGAAGATCGTGGAGCCCACCCGAGTGCGCCTGTCGATCAGGGTGTGCAGGTTCTTGACCTGGTCCCGGGTCGGCGCGCTGAGGAACCAGTCGTCGATCACGAGCAGGTCCAGGCTCACGAGCCGTTTGAGGACCTGGCTGCGGGAGTCGGTCTTCTCCGCGATGGTGAGCTGAACCGCCCCGGGTTTGGTGGAGGGTCTTGACCGCTTCAGGAGGTGGAGTCATGCCTGCACCAAGGAAGTACAACGACGAGTTGCGTGAGCGTGCGGTCCGCACGGTCAACGAGACGATCAGGAGAACCCGGGGATGCCGGTCAAGCGCGCCTGCAACCAGGTGGGCGAGCAGCGGGATCCCGGGATCGACGCTGCGGAACTGGCTGCGGGCCCCGGCGGGGTCGGGTCGTCGGCGGTGGAGACCGATCCGCATGCTCGGCTCGTGCAGCTGGAGAAGGAGAACCGGGAGCCCGTCGAGCGAACGCGATACTGAGGTCGGCCTCGGCTTTCTTCGCGTCAATGCCACGCTTGAAGTGTCCGGCAGAGCCTCCTTTCTTCGTTGCCTGAGGTTGTGGCTTCGTCCGATGTGCGGCTCTGCCGGACGCCTAGCCATCGGGGCGGGCGTGGCCTGATAGGAGCTTGCCAGGCTCTCGATTGACGCCTGCCCACCAGTCCGGTGGCCAGGCCTGGTGCCACGTCACCATGGAGGGAGAACAGGATGCTTATCACGATCGGGCCGACTGCCACATGAAGTCCCACACACTGTCGCCGTTGATCCAGTCGGAGAATCTAGGCCAGATCACGGTCGGCACAAACACCGATGGCCACCTGCGGTTGCTGACCTGGGCCGAGCAGTTCGACGAGGTCATCTTCGCTCTCGAGGACTGCAGGCACGTCACCCGTCGGCTCGAACGTGACCTGCTGCGCGCCGGCCAGAAGGTCCTTTGCGCCCACGACTGATGGGTGAGACTCGCCGCATCGCACGGCAACCGGGCAAGTCAGATCCCATCGATGCCGGCGGTGCCATCGCCGCCCTGCGCCATCCCGACCTGCCGACAGCCCAACCGACGGGCCAGCTCGCGACATCAAGCTCCTGTCGGACCATCGCCGCGACTTGGTGATGCAGCGGACCCGCGCCTGTTGCCAGATCCGCTGGTTCCCGCACGAGCTGACCTGACCTGGATATTCCTGCCCGAGGCCTACGGCATCACAACCACCTCAAGCGCGTGCGCACCGTGCTCGCGTCGATGTCGGGCACCGTCGCCCGGCTAGCCAGGGAGCTGACGCAGCGCATCGGTGAGTTGAACCAGCAGATCGCCCAACTCGACAAGGAACTGACCACCTTGGTCAAGCAGCACGCGCCGGCCCTGCTGGAGATCCCAGGCTGCGGTGTCTTGTCAGCAGCCCTGATCGTCGGCGAGACCGCTGGCGTTGAGCGATTCCGGAACAAGGACGCCTATGCACGGTTCACGGGCACAGCACCCGTCCCGGTGTGGTCGGGTTCCTCCGTCGGCAAGGTCCGGCTCAACCGAGGCGGGAACCGCCAGATGAACTGGGCACTGCCATGATCGCCGTCACCCAAGCCCGCGGCATCGGTCCTGGCAAGGACTACCTGACAAAACAGCAAGCCCGGGGCAAGGACCGAGTCGCTGGACTCCGACTCCTACGACGGCGCCTCTCCGACACCGTGTTCGCCGCCCTGAGGACCGACGCCGCGATCACGCTAGCGTCCCGGCAACAAGACCGCGACCACGGCCTTCCCGCGGCCGCTTGACATAGGAGCACGCGGAGCTCGACCGCCCCTCTCCACGTTGATCAACTACATCGATCAGCACGGACCGCTTCGGGGTCGAGCCGATCTGCGCCGTGCCCCAAGCCGGCGCCCAGATCGCCCGGAGCACCTACTACGCGGCCAAAAGCGCTCACCGTCGCAGCGGGCGCTGGCCGACGCGGCGCTGGATGAGCGCATCCAAGCGACCTACCAGGCGAACTACCAGGTCTACGGGGTGATGAAGATGTGGAAGGTCCTCAACCGGCAGGAGGTCCGAGACGAGCACGGCCGGACCACCGGGGCCCACTATCCACCGGTGGCCCGGTGCACCGGCCCGCCGTATGAGGGCGTTGGGTCTGACCGGAGCGGTCGCCGGTGATCACAAGCGGCCCCGCACGACCCCACCGGCCAAGGACGCCCATCCGGCAGACCAACCCCAACCGCGACTTCACGTCCCCGGCGCGGACAACCGGTGGGTCGCTGACATCACTACGGCCAACATGGGCCGGTTCGTCCACGTGGCGTGATGGACCTGTCTCCAGGATCGTCGGCTGGCGGGTCTCCGGATCACTGCACACCGACCCGGCCCTGGACGCCCTCGAGCAGGCCATCCGGCGCGCGCGACGGGGGTGCTGTCGGGTCTGGTCCACCACGCCGACCGCGGCGTCCAGTATCGAGCGATCCGCCACCGAACGGTTGGAGGAACTCGGAATCGTCGCCTCGGTCGGGTCCAGGGCGATTCCTACGACAACGCCGCCGCCGAGGCGTTGAACCGTGTCTTCAAGACCGGCTGATCCGGCGTCGAGGGCCGTGGCGCACTCTTGAGCACGTCGAGTTGGAAGTTCTCCGATGGGTCGACTGGACAACACGGCCCGCACACACCTGGTGCGACTACCGCACCCGCCGCATACGAGCACGCCTACGATGCTCTCAGAACCCTTCCGCGGCGACCGCCGCCGAAGAACACACAACTCTCCACTAAACCCGGGGTGGTTCAGCCCGGGCTCCGCCGACCCCGGTGTGGCGCTGTCGCATCCAGGCACCGCACGGGACTGCTGAAGGTTTGGTTGACTCCAAGATCGCATGACTCTCACGAGAGGTGGTGCTGGAAGGATGGCATCCATGCCGAAGATCGCTTACACCGACGAGTTCAGGCGCGACGCGGGTCGCGCTGGTCGCCCCAGGCATCCCGCAGAAGCAGGTCGCCAAGGACATGGGGATGGCCAAGACCACCCTTCAAGCCTGGGTCCGCGACGCTCGCTTCCAGTCCCACGGGATGACCCCGACCACCGATCCTGAGCAGCGCAAGGACATGGCCCAGGCGTTACGCAGGATCCACGAGCTGGAGATGGAGAACGAGGTCCTACGGCGAGCGGCGGCGTATCTGTCGCAGGCTCACATCACGCCCCAAAATGATCTACCCGCTCGTGAAGGAGATGGCTGCGGTCCGGTGCCACCGTGAGGGTGCCGGTGGCGGTCGCGTGTCGGGTGTTGGGATTCTCCAAGCAGGGCTACTACAAGTGGCTCAAGCAGCCGGTGTCGGCCCGCGAGGCCGAAGAGCGTGAGCTGATCGACGTGCTCCACCAGCTCCACGATGATGACCCGGAGGGCGGCTACCGCGTCCTGGCCGATGACATTGCCGAGTTGGGCTACGAGTTGTCGGAGCGCAGAGTGTGGCGGCTGTGCCGGGTCGCTGGCATCCAGTCGGTGTTCACCAGGCGCAAGACCCGGTACAAGAAGGCCGGCGCTCCCGTCCACGATGACCTGGTCAACAGGCAGTTCAGCGCCGACGGCCCCAACGAGCTATGGCTGAGCGACATCACCGAGCACCGCACCCGCGAGGGCAAGGTCTACCTTTGTGCGATCAAGGACGTGTTCTCCAACCGGATCGTGGGCTACTCGATCGATTCGCGGATGAAGGCCCGTATCGCCGTCAACGCGCTCCAGATGGCAGTGGCCCACCGAGGCCGGCCCGCCGGGGTGATCGTGCATTCCGACCGCGGGTCCCAAGGCGGTTCGCCCCGTCGGAAGGTGTGTGATGGGCGGGCTGTCGAAAGACGGCGTGCGGGGGGGCGGTTGCGGGGATGTCGCGGGCGACGTGGGGGGGGGGGGGGGGGGGGGGGTGGGGTCGCGGTTTCGTCACGGCGGCAGCGCCTGGCCGAGCGAGTGGCCGCTACCGTCCTTCGCCAGCGTGAGGAGTGGACTTAAGGCTCAGGGGGGGTTGGGGGACGGTCGGATCCTGCACAGTCAGCTGCGCGAGCCGTGGGCCGGGACGTGGCGGAAGGCAGGCGGAATCCCAACGAAGATGGTCCCGGCGCGGAGCAGGCGGCGCTGGCAAGGTCGCCCGCCGGCCGGGCCCTGACCGCCGTCTGGAAAGGGTTGAACACACGGGCGGTCGAAGGCGCGGCGCGGCTTGGCCCCGTCAGCCGGGCCCTCCAAGCCTTCGGGCGCCGGACTGGTGACTGCGGGCGGGGCGGACAAGCCCCAGCGGGTTCCGGCGAGCCTGATCTGGACGGGCCGTCGCGACCGGTCACGGCCGAGCGTCCGCGGGGCGACTCCCCCGCAACGCACTCACACCTTGCCTGGCGGCACAAGTCCGCACGGCCCAAGGGTCCTGGGCCTGAGCGGTGTACGCGGTGAACCTGCAATTCCGCTCCAGACGCTTCCTGAAGGCCCTCAAACGCCACGGCCTGACCGGCTCCATGGGCCGCGTGGGGGCATGCGGTGACAACGCCGCGATGGAGTCGTTCTTCGCGCTCCTGCAGAAGAACGTCCTCGACCGACGGTCCTGGAGTACACGAGAGGAACTGCGGCTAGCGATCGTGTCCTGGATCGAGGGGAAGTACCACCGGAAACGCCGTCAACGCAGGCTCGGGAAACTCACCCCGGTCGAGTTCGAACTCATCATGAAACCAACCGCTAGACTGGCGGCATAAACCCCGGAGGTCAACCAAACCTTCAGCGGACCCCTCCTATTCGAGTCCGAGGACAGTGCGGTCTACGTCCTGTCCGGCGTGAACGCTTTCGGACGACCCACCACACGGACCGATAACGCGCAGTCGCTGCACCAGTTGCGGTGGCGGCTCGACTTCCACGAGTGGGACTGGTGCTTGACCGTGAGCACCTCACCGGACCGGCAGTGGGTCGAAGGCGGCGCGCTGATCCGAGGCGTCGATGAAGACGAGGTCCTCGACCTGGCCCTGTTCCACGGCCAGGCGGTCGTGCTGCGCTGGGACCAGACCGGACTCACTGCCCTTCCCACGATGGCAGGCGTGGATGTCGGCAACCCCACCCCGGTGCCCGTTCGCATCGCTCCCGCGCTGACCGGGTGCCCGCTACGCGGAGGCGCCGACGGGGTGTGCAAAATGTACGGCGGACCGTGGACAAGATCTTCCATAAGCGCTGCGCTGATGTGGCAGCGGCACCGCGCGATGCTGCTCGATGCGTTCGGCTGCGACGTCTGCCAGGGAAACGGCGGGGACGGGCCGGTGGGCGCCATCGATCTGTTCGTCCCCACACGCGACGGCGGCTGGCAATACGGGCCACCTCTCACACGCGACCAAATGAACGACAGCTAGTGGTAGCTGCCTTGAGCAGGCGTAGTCCTCGGTAAGGTCGAGCTACCACGACGCGCAGGAGACACATGACCAAGCCCAAGACCTTCACCCTGATGGGAGCAGATGGTCTCCCCTACGCATCCGCGTCGAGGGGACAGCTCGGCGGCAACGGGCTGCACAAGATCTACGGACATCTCGACTGCTCGGCCGCCCGGCGCGCCCTGAGCAACCCCGAGCATGCAGCCGTGTATATCCAGCACCGCGTGTTCTTCGCGGACGAGGCGACCGCCGTCGCCGCGGGGTTCCGCCCCTGCGGGACGTGTATCCGCCCTCAGTACAAGGTGTGGAAGGCGGCGCAGGAAGGCAAGTAGTGGCCGTTCCTGTCGCATCGGCCAAGCCGCCAGCCCGGTGTGGAGCCTCACAGCCTCGCGGCTCTGGACTCCCACGACGGCGTAGCGCCAAGGAGTTCGTGAGCGTGCGTGTACTTTCTCGCAGCCTCGCCTGGACGTCTGCGGGTAGTGCAGACACCCGCTCCGGGGACGTGTTGTGCGCGAGGTCGGCCAGCTTGACCGCGCGAGCGGACTCGTTGGCCGCAATCCGCTTGTAGTACTCGTCGCCCTGGCCGTCCACTCGGGTGAGGAGCAAGACGACGTCGATCACCTCGGCGCTGATCCCCGCCGCTGCGAGGTCATCAGCCGTGATGTCGGTGTCCTCAATGACGTCGTGGAGCCACGCCGCGCAGTGCTCGACCGTCTGCGTGATGGGATCGAACGCGGCCGCAACCGCCGCCGGGTGATGGATGTAGTCGAGGCCCAGCTTGTCGACCTGGCCTCGGTGCGCAATCGTCGCGATCGCCTGGGCGCGGGCAACCTGGTCAACGGCGGTCCAGCTTCGGTGGTTGGGGCTGTTGGTTTCGACGCAGGCTGCGGCTTATTCGTCGCGGTGGCCGGGCTCATTGGCTTCGACACGGGCTGCGGCTCCTTCGTCGCCGTGGGCCCGGCTCA
Source organism: Tessaracoccus sp. (assembly GCF_016714275.1). Lineage (GTDB taxonomy): Bacteria > Actinomycetota > Actinomycetes > Propionibacteriales > Propionibacteriaceae > Arachnia. The sequence goes on from NZ_JADJNP010000001.1 coordinate 1,156,180, forward strand.
ACCAGCGGGGAAGGCTCAACCAGCGGTGAGTCGGCTTCGTTCTGCAGGACGTGGAAGGCCGGCTCCTCGTAGGGGTGCGCCTCACGCAGGCGCGCCACCACCTTCTCGCGCAGCGACCTCGGGAACGTCAGCTCGACGCGGTTCTCGGCCACCTTCTCTAGCGATCCCACCTCTCCGATCACGGGTTTCGCGCTACCCAACGGGCGGAACTGGCCCGTTCCCGCGGCCACGAACGCGCAGCCGTCGTAGTAGCCCACGTGGCCTGCACCGGCGTCGAACAGCGCGGCCAGCACGCCGTCGGTGTCCGCGATCGGGACGTAGAACACTATACGTCGAGTGGCTCTGTCATCTCGCCATTCCCGACGATTGCGGTCTCAGTGGGACCACAATCGAGATCACGGGCATCCGACAATTGCCAACAGCCGTCAGTCGGGCATATCGCCCCCAGCCGGACACCGCTGCAGCACGACCGACGCGAAAGTCCGTCTCCGCGGCCCGCCTGCGGAGCACCAGGCACCTGTGCGTCGGTCTGCTGCCCCCCCTACCGCGATGCCGATCTCCGTACGAGGATGAGCACAAGCGAAGAGCACAGAAGGAGACCACAATGGCGCAGCGAGTACACCACCTGGCCATCTCCCTCGGCGGGTACGCCACCGGCGAGGGACAGAGCCTTGAGGCACCGTTCGGGCACGTCGGCGCGCGGCTCATGGAGTGGTTCTTCGACACCCCCATGGGAAGCGCCATCCACGGCGGGGGTCGCGTCGCCGAGGGCATCGACGCCGCGTTCGTCCGCGGCTGGGGCGACGGCATCGGCGTCGAGATCATGGGGCGCAACAAGTTCACGCCGTCGCGTGGCCCCTGGACCGACGACGGATGGAAGGGCTGGTGGGGTGACACTCCCCCGTTCCACACGCCGGTCATCGTCCTCACGCACCACCCCCGCCCGGCGTTGGAGGTGGGCGACACCACGTTCCACTTCCTCGACGCGACGCCGCACGAGGCCATTGCGGCCGCGCACGAGCTGGCGCCGGGCGACATCCGCATCGGCGGCGGCCCGACGACGGTCAAGGAGTTCCTCGCCGCCGACCTCGTCGACTACCTGCACCTGGTCGTGGTGCCGATCGTCGTCGGCCGCGGGGTCAACCTCTGGGAGGGGCTCGAGGGCATCGAGGCGAACTTCAGCCGCGTCGAGAGCGTCACCTCCCCGTCGGGCGTGATCCACGTGGTCATGTCTCGGGCCTAGCCCGAGAAACCGCCAGCCGCGACCCTCAGGCGACGGGGTCGAAGACGTCAAACCCCAGCATGTCGGCCGCCTTCGCCATCGCCGCATCGTGCGTGACCACAGACACCGCTCCCACGCCGATGCGCTGTGCCGAGGCCAGGTGGAGCGCGTCTAGTGACTTGATATGCGGACGGATAGCCCCGGCCTCCGCCACCAGCGCATCATCGACGGCAAGCAGGTTGACCCTCTCGACGAACTCCCCCACCTCGCCAACCGCGAGGCCCTCCCGCCGGTAGACGCGCGTGATCTCAAGCTCCAGCAGTCGCGACGACACAAAGGCGTCGCCGGCGGCCGCGCGCTCGTCGAACCAGTCCACTGCCTCGGCACTGTGTCCGAGCAGGAGGCGCAGCGCGACCGACGCGTCGAGATACCAGCGCGTTCGGGGGCGAGCCTCAGAACTCAGCATCTGCATTCACCTCGTCAAGCAGCTCGTCGACGCCCAAAGAGAGGGGTACAGGCTCGCGGCGCCTAAGTCGACGACGCGGTGCGACCGCCGCCGTCGCCAGCCCAGCCGCGACGAGCGCCTCTAGCGGGTCCTCCGAGGTCTGCGACTCCGGGACGAGCCGCAGCACCACCCGACCCCGATTCGTCACCTGAAGCGGCTCACCCGATTCGATGACCTTCCGGGTCACAGCAGAGACCCGTCGGTTGAACTCCGTCATCGTAATGCTCTCCATCACCTCAATGTAGCATCTACATGCTACATCTTCTCTTCATGCGCCAGAACGTTGCGAAGCCCGCCGAGGTGGGCAGTTGACCCGGCCATGTCCACCATGTTCCTCGACGCCACCGACATTTTCGCGACGCCGTCGACCGGTACGATCCCGCCATGGGAGCATGGGGGGTCGGGCCATTCGAGAACGACGGCGCTATGGACTTCGTCGCCGACCTCCGGGCCGGCGACTTCAACCTCGACGGCCTGGCTTGGGCCTTCGAGGACGAGGAGTACCTGGAGGTCGACGGCGGGCAGATGGCGCTCGCGCTTGCCGAGGTCGCCGTCGCGATCCGGCGGAATGCGCCGTCGCCAGTCAGTGATCTCGACCTTTCGGCCGTCGCTGTGCACTTCACGCCCGAGAATGTCGCGTTCATCCACGCGCAGGTGAAGCGCACGCTCTCGGACGCTGAACACTCTGAGCTCTACGAGCTATGGGAGGAGACCCCCGACTTCGAGGCGTGGCTCACGGTCTCCCGACGGATCCTGCAACAGCTCTCCCCGAGTTGATACCGAGACTCTTGTCATGTGTCCATGCGGGTCGAGGGCACCGCAGGCAAGAGCCGCGCCGTCACACCGAGCTCATGCCGAAGGTCGGCGGAGTCACTTGCAGGGCGCGTACTTCGCACGCTTCAGCGTCACCCAGCCGATGTGCACGTACTCAAGCTTGCCCGTCTCGGGCAGGATCTGCACCGGCCACTTGGCGTCGCCCCAGGCGGCCTTCACGTGAGCGTTCTTGCGCTTCGTGCCGAGCTTCACGCCGAAAGACATGCTTCCCACGGCCACGTGGGAAATCGCCTTCTTCGACGAGCCCAGCTCGAATCGCAGCTCGTTGTGTGTGCCGTTGTTGCAGGCCGAGATCCTCAAGTCCTTGTGCGTGAACGCCCTCGTCCAACCCTTGATTCTCGCGCACCCGGCCTTCGACTTCGATGTCGCCGCCCCAGACTGCGTCACCGCACAAAGGTTCTTCCACGTGTGCGGACCGACGACGCCGTCGTCCTTGATGCCGCGGTTCCGCTGCAGCGCCTCGACGGCCTTCTTCGTCGCGGGCCCGTACTCACCGTCGTCGTCGATGTCCTTGGTCACGTTCGAGGCATTCAGAATCCGCTGAATGTACGTGACGCACTTACCGCTGGCGCCCTTGCGGTAGACCTTGGCGACACATCCCGACGCCGCGGCGTGCGCCTCCTCACTACCGAACACCACGCTGCCGGCCAGCAGCAGCACCGTCGCCAGCGCCAGCGCCACGACCGCCCGGCGCATCCGCGCCGCAGCCCCTTGGATCGACTCCGCCGTCATCACGCACCTCCTGTAGACGTCCCGAACGCAGACTACGCACTGCCCACATCCGCGATATCCGGTGTCAGACAACGGGATCGACGACGTCGCGCCCGAGCGGGCCAATCCCGTCAGCACGGTGAGGCGTGAGACCCAGCAGACAGACCACGCGCGCGCCCGCAAGGATGGGGCTATGGGACAGCAGTTTTCCGAGATCTCCGAACGGCTGAGGAGCTTCATCGAGGCGCAGCACGTGTTCTTCGTCGGAACCGCGGCACGCGACGGCCGGGTCAACATCTCGCCCAAGGGCCTCGACTCGCTGCGGGTGCTCACCCCCACCCGCGTGGCGTGGCTCAACGGCACCGGCAGCGGCAACGAGACCGCCGCGCACCTCCTGGACCACCCGCGCATGACCCTCATGTTCTGCTCGGTCGACGCCAAGCCGCTGATCCTGCGCCTTTACGGCACCGGACGCGCCGTCCATGCCGGCGACTCCGACTGGGACGACTTGCTCGGCCTGTTCCCACCCATGCAGGGCGCCCGCAACATCTTCGTCCTCGACATCGACTTGGTGCAGACCTCTTGCGGCTTCGGCGTCCCCCTCATGGCGTTTCAGGGCGACCGACAGACCATGGCCCAATGGGCGGCGAAGAAGGGCGACGACGGCATCGTCGCCTACCAGCAGGAGAAGAACCGGGTCAGCCTCGACGGCCTCCCCACCGGCCTTCCTGAACCGGCGCTGCGCGCCTAACCGAGCAGCCTCGGCAATTGGCCAACAGCCTGTTGGACAATTGCTTTCTGTGGCCGGGTGCCTACTCCGTCGCCTCGGCGGCGGGCGCGGCGGCGCGGCGGCGCTTATGCAGGAGGTACTCGACGCCCATCGGGATCAGCGACACGGCGACAATCAGGATCAGCGCAACCTCGAGGTTGTCGTGGATGAACGGCACGGTGCCCAGGAAGTAGCCGAGAACGGTGATGCCCGTCGCCCAGAGAACGCCGCCGATGGCGGTGTAGATCATGAACGTGCGGAAGCTCATCTTCGCGACCCCCGCCACGAGCGTGACGAAGGTGCGCACGATGGGCACGAAGCGCGCAAGGATCAGGGCGCGGGAGCCGTAGTGCTCCATGAAATCGTGCGTGCGGGCGACGTACTTCGGGTCGAACAGCTTGCCGATGAAACCGTCGCGGGGTTTGAAGATGGGTGGGCCGATCAGTCTGCCTAGCCAGTACCCCACCGCGTTGCCCGCGATCGCGGCGATGGTCAGGATGATGCACGTCAGGATCAGCGTGCTGACCGGGTCTCCCGTGAGGTCGATGGACCCCAGCGCGACGAACATGCCGATGGTGAAGAGCAGGGAGTCGCCGGGCAGGATGGCGAACAGCCCGCACTCCGCGAAGATGATGAAGGCGCACCCCCACAGGGCCCAGTTCCCCAACCAGTGGATGATGTACTCGGGGTTCATCCAGTTGGGCATCAACAGGACCAGGAGCAGTGCATTCACCCGGACAGCCTACCTGGACAGCCGCCACGGCCCGATTTCCGGCGTGGCCGCCACTGCCGCCGAGCCCCGCGCAGTGCCACCATGGAGTCATGACGACCTCGTGGCGCGACCTCCTGCTTGACCAGCTCGACTTCTACTGGAACTTCCACCTCCAACCGCGCCTGAAGGACCTGACCGATGACGAGTACCTGTGGGAGCCGAGCGACGGAGCGTGGTCGCTCGGCGAAGGTGACGACGGCGTCGTCCGCATCGAGTCCCTCTCCCCCGAACCCCCCGTCCCGCCGATCACCACGATCGCCTGGCGCATGGCACACATCGGTAGGGACGTGCTCGGCAAACGCGCCCGCGCGTTCTTCGGCGGCTCCGACGCCCCGGACGACGCCGACATGTACGACGACCGCCACTGGCCAGAACCGCTCCCCCTCACCGCCGCGGGCGGCCTCTCGCTCCTCGAACAGGGCTACACCCTCTGGCGCGACGGCATCGCCGCCCTCGACGACGACGCCCTCCTCCGCCCGCTCGGCCCGAAAGGTGGACCATTCGCCGACGACTCCATGGCCGCCTTGGGCATGCACCTGAACCGCGAGACGATGGCACACGGCGCCGAGATCTGCCTGCTGCGCGACCTCTACCGCGTCCAGGTGCTGCAGGACGATCCGCTCGTCCGATTCGCCTACGCCGGAAACGACGGCGAGGTCCAGCAACTCCTCGGCTCCCGAGATATCGGCCAGCTCGTCCGCGACGAGCCGACCCTGCTCGCCGACGTCGCCGCTCTACGGCACTGGGCCGTCGTTCGCGAACTGATCGACGCGGGCTTCCCAGTGGCCAACCCGACCGAGACCGGCGTCACCGCCCTCCACTACGCCGCCGCGGCAGGCGATCAAGACGTCGTCGACTACCTCCTCGAGCATGGCGCCGACCCGACGGCGGTCGACGGCGCGTTCGGCTTCACCCCGGCCGGCTGGGCCGACCACTTCGGCCACGCCGACCTCGCGGCCCGGCTGACCCCCGCTGGTTGAGCTGTTCGCGTTCGGCACAACCGTACGCCCGACCTCTTAGTTGAGACTTCAAGCATCTTCGATATCCTGAAGGGGAAGACCTCGAAGACAGGAAACGAAGATGACTACCGCCGTGCGCAACCCCACCCGCGTCCCCGTCGCACATCCGATCGCGCAACGCTGGAGCCCGCGCGCGTTCGACCCCACCTTCGAGCTTTCCGCCGACGACCTCACCGCGCTCGGCGAGGCCGCCCGCTGGGCGCCGTCGGCGGCGAACCTGCAGCCGACCCGGTTCGTCGTCGCCCGCCGCGGCACCACCACCTTCGACACCATCGCCGACGCCCTCACCGGTTTCAACCGCGAATGGGCACCGAACGCGTCGGCGCTCATCGTCGCCATCGCCGAGGTCACTCGCGACGGCAAGCCGATGCGCTGGGCCGAGTACGACCTCGGCCAGGCGGTCGCACACCTCAGCATCGAGGCCACCCATCGCGGCCTGGTCACCCACCAGATGGGCGGGTTCACGGCGGAGGCACTCAGCGAAGCGTTCGGCCTCGACGAGGGCCTGCGACCCGTGGCGGTGGTCGCCGTCGGGCGCCACGACGACTCCGACGACGTCGCCCCGGCTATCCGTGAGCGTGACCTCGCCCCGCGCGCGCGTCGCAACCTCGCCGACCTCACGCTCCTCTTGGACGTGTGACTCTCGACGTCTCCTGATACGCCTCGTACCGTCTATTGGTTTCGACACGGACCCGGCGCTCCGCGCGGGGGTCCGGCTCAACCAGCGGTAGATCTCTATCCGCTCGCCTCGTTCCGCAGCACGTGGAAGGCAGGCTCCTCGTAGGGATGCGCCTCGCGGAGGCGCCGAACCACCGGCTCGCGCAGCGACCTCGGGAAGGTCAGCTCCACGCGGTTCTCCGCCACCTTCTCCAACGCCCCCACTTCGCCGATCGCGGGGTCGGCGCCCGGCAACGGACGAAACTGCCCGGTCCCGGCCGCCACGAACGCGCAGCTGTCGTAGTGGCCCACGCGCCCGGCGCCGACGGCGAACAACGCAGCGAGCACATCGTCGGTATCCACGACAGGAACGTAGAAAACGAGGACGTCGAGCGGCTCTCTCATGCCTGCCATCCTGCCCGACTATCGTCGCGGCGCGACGGCGATCTTTCTGACATGCTGAACCATGAGCTCACCGCCAGCGCCGACGACCTCACCGACCACCCCTGCAACCCCAGCATGGAACGTCGCCGATCTCCTCCCAGCCGCGGGGGTCTCCGTAGCCGCGTTCCTGCTCTTCGGGTTTCAGCTCGCCGGCTGGGGACACCTCCTCCTGGTGCTCAGCCTCGTCGGCGCGTTCGTGCGGAGCCGCGAGTTGGGCAAAGACCTGCTGCTGATCGGCGTCGGCGTCGCCATCGTCAGCACGACGTCGGTCGAGGCGGACGTCAGCTGGGACCGCTTCCTCGTCATCGGCACCGTCCTGATCCTCGCCGTCACGACGCCGCTGTTCATCGACCGCGTCGTCTACCGCCGCCGCGCCATCCGATTCCCTTGGCGGGGCGAGCACCGGTGGACGAAGACCGAGACGATCTACGTCTTCGCGGTGCCGTTCCTCGGCTGGGCCATCCTGCCGTTCTACTTCATCCGCTCCGGCGCCTACCTCAATTGGCCGCACATCACCGACACCAGCGAACTCTTGCGGTTCTTCGTCGGCGTCAACGCCGTCGGCACCTGGGACGAGCTGTTCTTCATCTGCACCTGCTTCGCGTTGCTGCGCCGCCACTTCCCCGTGTGGCTCGCGAACCTGCTGCAGGCCACCATCTTCGTCTCGTTCCTCTGGGAGCTCGGCTACCGCGAGTGGGGTCCGCTCCTGACCATCCCCTTCGCCCTCATCCAAGGCTTCCTCTTCGCGCGCACCGGCTCTCTGCTCTACGTCCTTGTGGTGCACCTGCTGTTCGACGCCATCGTCTTCATGGCGATCGTCCACGCGCACAACCCCGAATGGTTCGCTATCTTCATCTACTAGCGCCGACAGCTGTGACCAGAGCCGGGCGAAGAAGCGCTACTCCGGTTGCCAGGTGTAGGCACCGTCGATTCGCTGGCAGCGCAGCTTCGTGCCGTCGGCGGCTGTGGCGAAGTCGCCCTCGACCTGCCAGCTGCACTCCTCACCGACCGCGCGCTGGGTCACCGGAGCCGTCGGGACCGACGGCGTGGGCGTCGGCGTCGGCGTCGGCGTCGGCGTCGGCGTCGAAACAACGCTCGTCGGGCTGGTCGGACCAGGGGTCTCACCCTCCCTCGGCGTGCCCCCGCCGTCCAAGTTGGACCAGACCGCGGCACCGATTCCGAGGACGCCGACGACGACCAGTCCCGCCGCCATCGGCTTCCCCAGTGCACGCCGACGCGACACCTGCTCCGGTAGCGCCGGCTCGACGATGACCGGGTCGGCCTCCGGGATGCGCAGGTCCTCGGGCCGCGCGACCAGCGTCGGCGCAACCGCGAGCGGCACCGCCGAGGGAGGCTCGGGCTCCTCCCGCTCCCCCGGGCCGGCCAGAACGTGCTCGAAGACGGTCAGGGCCTCGCCGTCCCGTGCGCGAGGCAGCGCGTCACGCGCGGCGCCCGCGAGCAGGCCGCGCGCCTGTCCGACGTCGTGCGGCCGCAGGGTGGGGTCAGGGTGCGTCATGGCGTCGATCGCCCGCGCGAGGTGTACGTCCTCGACCACCTCCAGCGCCTGCTCAGGCGTCCCGTCCTCGTGGCCCAGCACGAGCGCGACGGCCACCCGGCCCAGCGCGTACAGGTCCTGATGCGCGGCGGGCACCGAGTCGCCGTGCAGCACCTCGGGCGGCACGTACCCGGGCGTCCCGATCACGAACCCCGCTTGCGTCAGGCGCCCCTCGTGCGCGGAGGCGGCGATCCCGAAGTCGGTGAGCGCGACGTCCAACGGGCCGTCGCCCGTTGCGCGCAGCAGGACGTTGGCGGGCTTCACGTCGCGGTGGACGATGCCGGCGCGGTGCACGTCGTCGAGGGCGTCGAGCAGCTGGTCGACCACGGCGACGACGGTGCCGTCGGACAGTCCCCCGTAGTCGCCGATGAGCGCCCGCAGCGAACCGCCGGTAACGAGTTCGAAGGCGATGAGCGCGGTCTCGTCGTCGGCCGCCCACGCGTAGGGCGCCACCACGTGCGACCCGACCAGACGGCGCGACTGCTCCCGTGCGAACCGCAGGATCTCGCCGGCGTCGCGCTGCTTCAGCAGCTTCGCTGCACAGGGCCGGCCCAGGCGATGGTCGTGGGCGCGCCAGACGACGCTTGTGCCGCCGCTGCCGATCGGTTCGAGCAGTTCCCACCTGCCCGCGATCATCTCTCCCACGGACTTAATTCTGCCTGGTCGCGGCCTCACCGAGCGCGGTGGCCAGTTCGACGGCGTCGAGACTGCTCGCGTGCGCCGCCAGCTCGGCGAGCACCGACGACGACGCGTGCGCGCTCAGCCAGCCGACGACGGCCTCGTGGGTCTCGCGGGTCGACATCACCGTGCTCCGCAGTTCAGGCGTCGACGACGACACCGCGGCCAGCACCCGCTCGATTGCGGCCCGGTCCCCCGCGACGACCTCCGGCTCCCCCAACCGCTCCTCCAGGAACACGATCCGGGCCAGCACCGCGGGGTTGCTGATCTTCACCCGATGGCCGCTGACCAGCTGACTCACCATCGGCGCGCTCAACCCGACGATGGACGCCAGGGCGCCCTGCGACAGGCCGTAGGCGGTGCGCAGCGCCGCGAATCGGGTCGCCCAGGTGGCCCCGTAGAGCTCGATCTGGGCGTTCGTCGACGGCTCGGTCATGCTTCGCACCAACAATCTCTAGTCGCTGACCGATCCGGCCATTTGCATCTGCAATAGTACGACAGGGCCATGAGGCTGTCATCTGCGACATCGTGGCATTGCCGCCAAATGAAAGCCAGAGCAGCTACTGTTTTCACCTGACGCCCACGCGTCACCCACGCGACGAGGCGAAGGCAGGTACCCGACATGGAAGATGGACACGCGACGGCCGTACTGACCGTTCACCGCACCGACGACGCGGCAGACTTCGAAGCGGTTGCGCGGCGGATCGGTGCGAACGCTCAGACTGCGGCGGGCTTCGTCGGCTGGCAGCACTCGGTCACGACCTCCGCGGTGCTCGAGTGGGGAATCGCCGTCAGCTTCGTCGACGAGCCGCGCCTCGAGGCGTGGCTGGACGGCGCCCGCGAGCTTCTCGCCGACTACGGCTATCTCCGCTCTGGTCTCGCTGTGTTCATCGACGGCTTTCCCCGCACCCCCGGCGTCCTGCGGGTGCGCGAGAGGCCCGACGCCGGACACGAGGCCGACCTGATCGCCTCCGCCGAGCAGGTCGCGCAGCTCGAGCGCACCCAGCTCGGGCACGAGGGCTCCAGCCTCTTCCCACCAGGCGGCGACGATCCGAACGCGTGGTCGGCGGTGGTCCGCTTCCGCACCGACGCCCAGCTCGAGGCCTGGCTGCGGTCGCCGGAGCTCGCCGGCGCCTTGCCCGATCGCCACGCGCACCTGGCCCAGGAGTCGCAAGTGATGACGGCCAGCGCTTTCGGCTCGACCGTGCGGGTATCCGACGGCGCGCCCGCCGTCACGCCCGAGTGGAAGACGGCCCTCCTCATCCAGCTCGTGCTGTACCCGCTGATCGTGGTCTTCGTGAAGTATGTGAACCCGATGCTCGGCAACATCTTCCCACTGCCGTGGCTGGCCACCTTCGTGAGCGTGGCGCTCACCATCGTTGTCCTCACCTGGGTGCTGATGCCGCTGGGTCACAGGCTGCTGCACCGTTGGCTCGATCCTGTCGAGGGCTCGACTCCGCAGGAGAACGTCCGAGGGGTCTTCACGGTGCTCGCCGGCTTCGCGATCTTCATGACGCTCTTCGGCGTCACGGGCTTTCTGCAGCACTGACGTCCGCGCGCCCGTGAGCCCTGTTGTACGCGCGCCCGGCGCCTAGGGAAGCTAGGGACGACGGGGTCTTGCTTCGCTCTATCCGAAGGAGGATAGTGGCGCTCACAAGCACGAGTGCGTGCTGCGGAAGGGGTCCGCGATGAAAGGCATTGACGTCCTCAGGCTGTTGCTTGCCGCCCGCGACCCGGACGCGGAGGTCACGGGACTCGACCTCGCCACGCTGCGCTTCGTGGTGGAGTTCCGGACGGTCATCGACATCGACGCCGTCAAGGGACGGATAGCCGACCTCCTCGAGACTGAGCCCGACTCCTTCCAGTTCTATCCGCTGTTCGACGGCGTGCCGGACGAGCAGCCGCCTGCCCCCTCCGAGGCCGAGTTCGGCGAGTTCTACGTCCTGCAGTTCCCCGGCCTGGACCGCACCGTCGACAACGAGATGCTCTTCGCCATGGGGTACGAGCTGGCCGACGAGCTCGACGCGGTCACCGTCGAACCAGACCTCGGCACGCAGATCTACGTCGAGCCCCTCCCTCCCGACGCGGCGCCCGAGGGCGTCATCAAGGGCGCCTTCGCGGGAACCTGCTTCGTGGATACGGACCCTCCGAAAGACACACTGTGGGCCCTCGAACGGGCGGGTGTGCTGTCGGCGTGGGCGGCGTCCCCGGCGCGGGGGGCTGGCATCAGCATCGCCCAACCGGACACCGGCGTCACGAAGCACGTCGAGTTGTCCGATGTCGACCAACGCGACGGCTTCAACATCCTCACCAACAGACCCGACCCGACCGACCCGCTCGCCGCCAACGGATTCCCCGGGCACGGCACATCGACGGCGAGCGTCGCCGTCAGCGGCGCCGCGGGCCAGGTCAACGGCTCCGCTCCCGGCGCGACGCTCATCCCGATCCGCGCCGTCGAGTCCGTCATCCTCCTCTTCAACGGCTCCGCGATCGCGAAGGCCGTCGACCACGCCCGCCGCCACGGCGCCCACGTCATCACCATGAGCCTCGGCGGCACACCGAGCAGGGCGATGCGGCAGGCGATCAACAACGCCATCGCCGAAGGCATCATCGTGCTGGCGGCCGCCGGGAACTGCGTGCGGCTCGTCGTGTACCCCGCCCGCTACGACGAGGTGATCGCCGTGGCCGGAAGCAACGTGCGAGACCTACCGTGGCGCGGATCCTGCCGTGGTCCGCGCGTCGACATCACGGCACCCGGCGAGAACGTCTGGCGCGCCGTCGCCGGGCCGACCGGCACGGACACCGCCGGCGGCCAAGGCACCTCTTTTGCCGTGGCCCTCACGGCCGGGACCGCCGCCCTCTGGCTCTCCCACCACGGCGTCGAAGAGGTCAGGGAGGCCGCGGCCCAGCGCGGGACCACCGTGCAGCAGCTCTTCCGCGAGTCCCTCGTCGCCACCGCTCGCACGCCCGCGAACTGGGATACCTCTGATTTCGGGGTCGGCATCGTCGACGCCGGCGCGCTCCTCGCCCGGCCGCTCGACAGTCCGCGCCCGATCCACCTAGAGGCCGCGCCGGGAGCGCCCCCTCCGGAGACTCTCGAGTTACTGGCCGAGGCCTGGGGAGCGGTCGACGCGGTCCGTCTCAGCGGCGTCGCCACAGATCCCCGGTTCCAGTTGGAACTCAGCACGCTCGCGCTGGAGGATGCCCGCGTCGGCGCCGCAGAGCCGGGTGGAGCCGAGTCGAGCATGGCCCGCAACGGCGTCAGCCCCCAGTTGGCCGCCGCGATCGGCCCGACGACGCCGCCCCCTGCCGGTCGCACGACACCGACCACGCGCGCGGACCCGGTCCTCGCCCCCGACCCCGTCGTGCTCGTCGCCACCCGCACGGGCGGGCTCGAGGCCGCGGCGGACATCTCGCCCGAGGCCGCGCGCGACTTGCTCGCGGCCAATCGGGACGCCCCGGTCGACGCGATCAGCGAGCGGCTCAAGAGCGTGCGCGCGTCGCTCGCCAAGACTGAGCGCGCCGCGCAACTGAAGCCCCTGCACGATCAGTTGTTGCGCGATACCCGACGCGTCGTGAAGCGGCTGAGCGCGGGCAAGCCCGTCCCCGACGACATCGACGCGCGGGTCGGGCTCGAGGCGCTCGTGCAGCTCGAGGGACGGCCGGCGCTGCGGATGACCGATGACGTCGTCGACCCCGACGATCCCGGCATCGGCGAATGGGCCGGTGCGCTCCTCCTCCAGCAGGATCGGCTCCGCGGAATCCACGGCTCGATCGGCCGGATCGACACCGCCGGCGGCGCGCACGCCGGAACCGGGTTCGTCGTCGGCGACGGCCTCGTCATGACCAACCGTCACGTCCTTGAGACCCTCGCCTTCCCCGCCCCGCGCCGCGTCCAGCCAACGACCTGGGTGCTTCATGGCCGTCCCACCATCAACTTCTCACCCTCCGGAAAGGACCCTTCACGCACCTTCGCGATTCGCGAGGTGGCCTTCAGCGGCCCGAACCCGGCGGACGTGGTCAACTTCGCGAACCTCGACCTCGCGCTGCTGAGGATCGAGAAGACCAACACTGACGGCGAGCCACCCCCGCCCCTACGGCTCTCCGACATGTCCGCCGGCGAGGGCGCGAAACTGTTCGTGATCGGGTACCCGGCGATGCCGACCGCGCTCCCCTCCGACGAAGAAGGACGGCGGCGCATGGACGTCGTCCGTCGCCTGGGTGAGATCTACGGAACGACGTTCGGCGTGCGTTACCTGAGCCCGGGCCTCGTGATGCAGACGCCGACGCAGTTTCGTCCCGACGACCCCAACCCCCGCGTTTTCACGCACGACGCGACGTCTCTCGGCGGCAACAGCGGATCCTGTGTCCTCTCCTTCGACGACAACCTCGACGTCGCCGGCCTGCACTTCGCGGGCGACTGGCTGCGCGCGAACTTCGCCCACGCGATGGACGGGGTTCACGCCGAGATCGCAGGGTTCCTGCGATGAACGACACCGGTGCCGGTGCGGCGCCGACCCTCGACCTGCGCGATCTCGCCGGGCAGATCACCTGCAACCGGAAGGACTTCGAGCGTCTCTACGACGAGGTGCGCCCGAAGGATCGCGAGACACGCTCCTTCATGGTCGCCGTGTTGGGCGCCGGCAGCGACAGCCTCGCGTTCGAGAGTGCGCTCCGGCGCGCGGACGACGAGGGCTGGTTCACCGAGCTCGGCGAGCGTCTCCTCCGCGACGGCTTCCTGCGCTCCGGCGCTCCGCCGGTCACCACCCTTCAAGCGGTGGTGAAGCGCAAGCTGGGCTTCCCGGACACCGCCGACGTCGAGCGGGGCGGTCTGCGGGCCCGGGCACGGCTGTGCCGGGTGGACGTGGAGATCGACGGCCAGCCCAGCGCGGTCACCGGCACCGGGTACCTCGTCGGGCCCAGCACCATCGTCACCTCGTTTCATGTGGTGTCGACGCTCGTCGACCCCGCCACCGCCACGCCGCGACCCGAGTCGCATCGCCAACTCACCGTCCGCTTCGACCACGCGACCGACGCGAACCAGCCCAGCGTGTACCGCGTGCCGGAGGCCTGGCTCGTGTGCGCGAGGCCGCCGCACCCCGACGAAGTCAGCAGGACGAAGGAGCGAGGCGTCGAGCTCCAGGAGCCGGCGGCGGCCGATGCGCTGGCGGGGCACCTCGACTACGCCGTGATCCTCCTCGCCGGCTCCCCGGGAGCCGAGCGGGGATACTACGACCTGGCCGCAGCGGTCGATCCGATCATCGGCGGCACGGTCCACCTCTTTCAGCACCCGGAGGGCGTCCAGCAACGCCAAGCCGTCGGCACGCTCACCGGCTTCCGCCCAGGGTCGAAGAACGAGCGGCTCGACCACGACGCCAACTCCCTGGGCGGGTCCTCCGGTGGCCTCCTCCTCGACGGCGATCACGCGCTCGTCGGCCTGCACCAGGGCGCGTACGGCAACCCCGTCATCAACACGGCCATCTCGGCGGTCGCGATCAGAGCGGACGTCCGGAGCCGCAACATCGACCTGTTGGAAAGCTCCTACGCGCAGGCCTACCGCCTCGCCGACGGCAGCCGACCCATCCTGGGACGCACCAGATGCCAGGAGTGGATCCGGCGCGTGCCTCAGCCCCTCGTCCGCGTCAAGGCCGCGCCCAGGGACAAGGGTGTGAGCTTCACCGTCGAGATCATGCGGGCGTGCCTGCCGCCCGGTAGCCACTTGATCCAGACGTTCAGCGCGAGCGAACTTCACTCGGACGCGCTCCGCACCGCGGAGCTCATCCTCAGCCGGTTCGGCGTCGACACCGCGGGACTGCCGACGATCGCCGACGCGAACTCCAGCCGCGGCGTATGGATCAGCAACCTGGCGACGGCGTTCATCACGCGCCTGGCAGCGGCGTTCCCGGGCCGCACCGTCTGGCTTGTCATCGACGACCTCGCGAAGCGCAAGCTCGCGGTCCCCGACGGCAGCGTGCAGGACTTCCTCTCCGAGCTCTATCGCCGGTCGTCGGGATTCGCGAACCTGCGCATCGTGCTGCTCGGCCTCCGCACCGTCCCCAGCGGCTTCCCGAACGGGCTGGCACACAACGAGGACATCCTGCCGCCCCAGGCCGCCGACGTCGCCTCCTACATCCGCTACGGCCTGACGGCGAAGGGGCTCGCGTACTCCACGCAAGAGATCGACCGGTTGACCCGTCTGGTCATGCTCACCGCGGGCACGAACATCGGGAAGCTGAGTGACTACATCTCCGAAAAGGTTGACCGCATGCTGTCCTCCGAAACCGAGGATGCGCGGTGAGCACGATGCAGACCGACGGCCTCAACCAGCTGGACGCCGGTCTCCGGCTGGCGGCCGCCGTATCGACGACGTTCGATCCGCTCCAGTTCGCCGAGCAACCGGTTAGCGCGATCAACGCGCTCGCCGCCGTGTGCGAGGAGGTCGAGGTCGCCGGCGCGACCCACCGGCAGTGGCAGATGCAGGGGGACGCGCGGCGAGACGTGCTGCGGTCGCTGAAGAAGCAGCCAGACTTCGCCGAACTCCTCACCTCCGTGGAGGTGCCCGCGGATGATCGGTTCGCCACCTACCTCGTCGACGGCCTCGCGGGAGCGGCCGTGCGGGAACCCAGCGCCCCCGGTGCGCAGAGTCCTTCGGGCGCCGTCGACCTCGACGAGCTTCTCCAAGCCGTTCGGCTGCTCGACGACATCTCGGACTCGGAGACCGACTACGGCACGACGGAAAGCAACGTCCGCCGGCAGATCGCGCTCAACGACGCCGACGAGGCTCTGTTGGCCGTCATCCCGGATCGGCTCATCGGGCGCGACGAGCACCTCGCGCGGCTCTCGGCATACTGCGCGGCCCCCTTGCCGATGTCGCGCTGGGTGCCGAGCCTTGTGATCGAGGGCCCCGGAGGGGCGGGGAAGTCAGCGCTCGTCTCCACCTTCGTCTACACCCAGCGCCGGGACCCCGACGGCGCCCCCCTGATCTACTTCGACTTCGACCGCGCCCGGCTGATCGGCGCAGGCCCCGTCGACTTGACCATCGAGTTCACCCGGCAGCTCGGCCTTGCGGACGGCGCGCTCGAAGCGGAGCTCACGGACTTCCGCGAACGCTCCGAAGCGCTGCTCGGCGACAGCGATCCCAGCGCCGGGGTGGACGCCATCGGTGGCACGGCGGCCGCCGCACTGCGCGACCTCGGCTCCGTCCTCAGCGGTTGGCCCCAGCGGGAGGGGCCTATCACGGTCGTGCTCGACACGTTCGAAGAGGTCGCGATCCGCGGCTACACCGCGGTGTGGGACGTGCTTCAGTGGGCGGCCGATCTGCGCGACGCGGCGTTCCTGCCGCAGCTGCGCCTCGTCGTCTGCGGGCGTGCCGTGATCCCGGACGCGCCGCACCTCTCGCCCGAGGAGGTCCGCGCGATGTTCAACGAGGTCGGCCCTCCGCTGTCCGTGGGCGACCTCTCCGACATCGACGCCACGACGCTGCTCATGGAGCTCGGCGTCTCCGATCACACCGCGTTTGACCTTCCGCCGGTCTTCGGCGGCAACCCGCTGGTCCTGAAGCTGCTCCGCAGGTTCATCGCGGCAAACGACCCGGCGAGCGTCGCGCGGCTCCTCAGCGACGGCCGGGCCGCGCGACGCCAATCGCCGACGGCCGAGATCGGCCTGCGCTTCGTGTACGAACGCATCCTGAAGCGCATCGAGAACCCGGTCGTGCAAGCCCTCGCCTACCCCGGAGTCGTGCTGCGGCGCGTCACCCCGGAGCTCATCCTCCGGGTGCTCGCACCCGCGTCGTCGATCCCCCTGGACGTTCACACCGAGGCCCAGGCGCGGCAGGCGTTCGCCGAACTCGCCCAGCACGTGTGGCTCGTCAACAGGGTCGGCGACGACGTCGTCGAGCACCGCGCGGACGTCCGCCGCCTCCTCGTTCCCGGCCTGGAGGCCAGCCCGGAGATCGACGCAAGGAGGATCCACCTTGAGGCGGTGGACTACTACTCGACGCGCCCGCCGTCCGTGGATCCGCGGACCGCGCGGATCGAGGAGAACTACCACCTCGGCTTCCTGGACGACGATTACTGGAGACTCGCCCCGGCGGAGGCGGACGACATCGTGCGGGCGCTCGGACCGGACCTCGAATTCTGGCCGCTGCGCGTGCGGGCGAGGGTGAAGTCGTGGGCGGGCAGGCATGAGAGCCTCTCCGAGGAGGAGGTCGCCTCGCTGAGTTGGGAAGACCAGTACATGACTCGCGGCGCACGGATAGACAAGTACCGCAGCCTGGGCGACGTCAGCCACTCCAGCTGGGAGGAGAGGCAGCTCGACGCGGCCGGTCCCGGTGCCGGGGCGGCCGCGACGATCCCCGACTCGCGCTGGGTGCTGCTTTTCGACCGCGGCGAGTATGAGTTCATGCGCGACTCGGCGCGGTCGCTGCGCACTATCGACCGCTTCTTCGAGTCTCGTGGGCAGAGAAGCATGCTCCTCCCCAGCACTCATGAGCATCCGTGGTACATCGCGCTCGCACACCTGATGCTGAACAACCGTCGGGAACGGCTGCTTTCCGCGGAGACCATCGCCCTGCTGGAGCCGGTTCACCCGCACACCCGGCTCTATGCGGCGGCGCTCACGGCGCTCGCCGGGGACCGGGTGGGACACAACCTGGTCCTTGAGTCGCTGGATGCCTCTGAGCTGCAGGGACACGCCCGCGACTTGGGCATCTCCGAGCGGGCCGTCGACAGCGTCGAAGGGGCCATCATCATCCAGGCGGCGGAGTCCCTCGGCGGCCTCTCCGAACTCCGCATCCGCGTGACCGGCGACGCCTACGACATGTTCCGCCTTTCGCACCTCTCCGTGATCGTGGAGGCCACCGGCGACGCGCGGGCATCCGAGCGCCTGGTGGCGGAGACGGGGCGGTACACCCGGCGGCCGACGACCGGGGACCTCAACCGACTCCGCGTCGCGCTGAGGCAGGAGACCCCGGCGCTGGTGCTCGACGCGACGAGCCTGCGGGCGGCCCCGACGCCGCTCGCGTTCCTGTACGGAGCCGTCCGGGCCACTCTGGACCCGCTGGATCAGCCCTCCCTCTTGGAGATCATCAGCGGCATCGAGAACCGGTCGATCTTCTGGCCATCGGACCAGACGGCTGATGCCATCGGCAGAATGAGCGCGGGCCTCTCCCCCACCACCCTCACAGGCCTGATCGAGACCGCCGACAGCTGCGGACTGCTGACCGACCTGGTCGAGGCAGCCGCGGCGGGGACCGGCGCTCGGCTGGCACACCAGTTGCTCGCGGGGATCAAGCGCCTCGAGAATCTGCTGTTCCCGTTCGCGAAGCCGCGCGGAGAGCTGCCCAGCTTCCGCTGAGGGCCATATCGGGCCCCGGCCCACCCGCCCGTCGCGGGTCCGAACAGATGTCTGAGTTGACTGCCTGAGCAGGTGCCATACGTACAACTGAGCGAACCTACGCAGACGTATGTTCGACACCTCACGCGGCGGCCGGGAATAGTTCGTGGATCGGAGCGTTATGCCGACATGAGCGAGATCGAGTTCGGACTAGACACCTTCGGCGGCGTGACGCCGGACGCAGACGGTGCCCCCGTCCCTCACGCGCGGGTCATCCGTGATCTCGTCGATGACGGCATCGTCGCCGACCAGCTGGGTCTTGACTTCTTCGCCGTCGGGGAGCACCACCGCCCCGACTTCGCCGTTTCCAGCCCGGAGATGGTGCTGTCGGCAATCGCGGCGCGCACGGAGACCATCAGGCTGGGCTCCGCGGTGACCGTGCTGAGCTCCGACGACCCTGTGCGCGTGTTCGAGCGCTTCGCCACTCTCGACGCCGTGTCGGGCGGCCGGGCGGAGATCGTCGCAGGGCGCGGCTCGTTCATCGAGTCCTTCCCGCTTTTCGGGTACAACCTCCGCGACTACGAGGTGCTGTTCGAGGAGAAACTCGAGCTGCTCGCCGCGCTCTTGACAGAGGAGCCCGTGACCTGGAGCGGCAGCACCCGAGCCTCGCTCACCGATCAGCGCGTCTACCCCGAAACCGAGGGTGGCATCCGCGCCTGGGTAGGGGTCGGCGGCAGCCCCGAGTCCGTGGTCCGGACCGCCCGCTACGGCTTCGGCCTGTTCCTCGCCATCATCGGCGGCCCGGCGGCGCGCTTCGCGCCGTACATCGACCTGTTCGAGCAGGCCCAGGACGAGTTCGGCGTCGAGCGCAAACCCATCGCCATCCACTCCCCCGGCCTTGTCGCCGTGACCGACGACGACGCCCGCGAACTCGTCCGGGACGGGTGGTTCGAGATGCGCCGCAAGATCGGTGCCGAGCGCGGCTGGCCGCCGCCCGCTGTCGGCGAGTTCGAGCGCGAGATACAGGGCGGCGCCCTCTATGTCGGCTCGCCGGAGACGGTCGCCCGTAAGATCGCCGCCACGCTGAAGACGCTGCGCGTGGACCGCTTCGACCTCAAGTACGACCAGCCCGTCACGCATGCGGCGCAGCGCCGCTCCATCGAGCTCTACGGCGAGAAGGTCGTCCCGCTGGTCAAGGACATGCTCGCGTAGGGTCCTCCCCCAGTTCATCGAGATGCGCGAGCAGGTTGACGGCTGCGTGCATGTACTCGCCGATCCAGCGGTCATGGATTCGCTTGATCGGAAGCGGCGAGAGCGACAGGCGACGTTCTCGGCCCACCTTGCGCGCGTCCACGAGCCCTGCCCTTTCCAGGACCCGAAGGTGCTGCAAGACCGTCGTGCGATCCAGTCCCTCGATCTCCACGCACAACGCGCCCGTCGTTCGCGGACCCTCTTTCAGCACGTCGAGCATCCGACGGCGTATGGGAGAGGCGAGCGCCTTAAAGACGAGATCGTCATCCTGGCTCTTGTCGAACGACCCATTCATGTTGTAAGAATATAACATGAATTCCTCGGCACCCACCCAACCCGCCGCACTCGCGGAACTGTCCTTCACCGTCTCCGGCCGCGTGTCCCGGCCACGCTCCCGCGTCTACGAGGCGGTGGCCGACCCCGCACAGCTCTCCGCCTACTTCACCACCGGCGGCGCCCGCGGCAGACTTGAGCCCGGCTCCGACGTCACCTGGGACTTCGCGGACTTCCCGGGCGCCTTTCCGGTGGACGTCCTCGAAGCCGATCCGCCGCGCCGGTTCGTCATCCAGTGGGGCGCCGAGGAGGGCACCACGGACGCCGGCACCACTCGTGTCGTTTTCGAGTTCGAGTCCCTCGACGACGACACTCGCACCCTCGTCACCATCACCGAGACCTCCTGGCGTCCGACGTCGGCAGGCGCCGCGGCAGCGTTCGGCAACTGCGAAGGCTGGACCGGCATGCTGGCGGCACTCAAGGTATGGATCGAACACGGGATCAACCTCCGCGAAGGTTTCTACCGATAACTGGAACAATGGGCCCGTGGTGCTGTGAGCCACCCGAAAGGACCACCATGAAGACCCGCCTCGGATCCATCGTCGCCGCGGGGATCGCCAGCGCGGCACTCCTCCTCGGGGGCTGCTCCGGCCCTGACACCTCCACCGGGACGGCGCCGTCCACCTCCCCGTCGGGAGCTGCGCACGGCGGCAACGGTCACGCCGGAATGGAGCACCCCGCCGACGGCGGTCCGGTGCCCGAGGGGATGGTCGAGGCCACCGATTCCACCTACAAGGTCGGCGACGAGGTCATTCTGACGGCCGACCACATGCCCGGTATGAGCGGCGCGGTGGCCACCGTCGTCGGCGCATACGACACGTACACCTACTCGGTCACCTACACGCCCACCACCGGCGGCGACCCTGTCGAGGACCACCGCTGGGTCGTGCAGGAAGAGATCCGCGACGCCGGCAGCGAGCGCCTCCCCGACGGCGCCGCCGTCGCCCTGGCTGCCGCCCACATGGAGGGCATGGACGGCGCAGAGGCCACGATCGTCAGCTCCACGGACGAGACCGTCTACGTCGTCGACTACGAGGCGGACGGCATGACGGTGATCAACCACAAGTGGGTCGTCGAGAGCGAGATGCAGGCCCGCGGAGAGACTCCCACGCCGCCGGCCTGCGTCCTGTGCGGGAACCCGTAGGCCTCGGAAGAGGCTGAGGCGTCCACGATCAGCCGCCGTAGAACGCCTTGCCGCCCTCTTTGCGAACTGCCTGGTGGAATGCCTTCGCATAGGCATGGCACTCGCTCCAGGTCCTGCTGCCGGTTGCGTAGGAGGAGTTGCACCGCTTGCGGGCGTCGCTCAGCAGTTTGTCGTCGGCCTTCTTGCGGATCGCATCAGTAGGCGCGGTCCGGAGCTTCTGCCCGCCGTAGTTGCGGTAGGCGAAGTCGTGTCGGATGCACGCGTTCTTGAACACCTTCGCCCAGCGGGCCGCGACTTTCTTCGCCGGACCTGAGCAGCCGTCGTTTTCCCAGTCCAGGCCGTACCTCGTGGGCTTGCCTTCCTTCTGCTTGGCGTACTCCGCCTTCTGGGTCTTCATGAACTTCGCCAGCGACGTGTCCATCTGCTTGTCCACCCGGACCTTGAGGTCGGGCTTGGCCGCGCGCTCGGCGGGCACCTTTATGATCTTCTCCAGACAACTGTCCTTGAAGGAGTCGGCGGCGCACGCACGGACCCGCAGGCGGGACAGCTTCGACCCCCAGTCTGGTTTCAGGGAGAGTTTCACCGATCTGCTCTTGCCTTTGCCCTTGCAGAAGTCGGGAGTGCGCTTGTCGGGATCCCACCAGTCGTCGACTTCCAGAACAGCTTCGACGTACACGCAGTCGCCGTCGGCCCGGGTGTCGGTAAGGGTGCCGGTGACTTCCACGGTCCATCCTGTGCGCACGACCTTCAGGGAGGCCTTGGCCCAC
Source organism: Tessaracoccus sp. (assembly GCF_016714275.1). Classification (GTDB taxonomy): domain Bacteria; phylum Actinomycetota; class Actinomycetes; order Propionibacteriales; family Propionibacteriaceae; genus Arachnia. The sequence goes on from NZ_JADJNP010000001.1 coordinate 1,178,174, forward strand.
GCGGCGGAGATCGTGAGGTTGACCGGTGCGCTGGCCGCATGAGCCGGCACGGCCGCGAAGCCGCCGAGCATAAGGATGAGGCTCAGCAGGAGCACTCCGAGAATTCGCATGTGTTCGATCCTTCCGTTCGCGATGCTCCCGTTTCTCAGGTCAGCTCAGCCTTCCTTTTGTCCTCGCTTGCTGAAGAACGTGCCCAGGCTCAGGGAAACCGCCAGCACGGTAGCGCCGTAGATGAACGCGGCGACGTAGTCGCGGCCTGTTCCCCACGGCTTGTCGAAGTAGAACGCCTCGAGGCCCGCGTAGAAGGCGATCGCAGCGGTGACGAGGTAGAGGATCCATGGGGCCGCTGCTCCTGCCGCGGTTGTTGCGACCCTGGCCAGGCTGTCGAGGATCGGACGAAGGTCCGGTATCGGCAGACCTGCGGGGCTCACGATGTGCGTAAGGGTCGGCAAGCCTGTCCCCTCCGGCGTCGCGCCTGTCCCAGCGCCCGCTGAGGTGCCAGCATGCACCGACGCAAACAGGGCGGTGCAGTTGGCGCGAACCGCACGCACAGAGTCGACGAGGCCTCCCGTCAGCAGTGCGGCCGCGTCGTCGGAGTCGTCCACCAGTGAGGAAAGCCGCTCGATCTCGGCACGAACAGCCCTGAGTTCGGTGCGCTCGGTGGGACGGAGCGGACATGCGCCGATGCTGACGGCGGTGTCCTTGACGTTTCGGAGGTCCTCTCTCAAGGTTGCGATCTGAGCAAGCGCAGCGATCTTGGCTATGGTCTCGGCCCCTCGATACGTCCAACCCGGCGTCTCCGCGAAGTATGCGTCTGCTCGCTTGCGAAGCGGCGTCCCGTCGGCAAGCCACAACCGCTTGTCTTCGAGCGTGTCTCGGGCTTCCTTGAGCTTCGTCAGCAGACCGGCGTCCTCCTCTCGAGAGGCCAGCGCCTTCTCCAGCTCTGTGGTCGCCTCTGGCGTGAGGACAGTCACGAGGGGCCACAAGAACTTCGGCTTGCGGTAGGAGGCGACCAGCTTCGTCTCCGCCGCGAAATCGGGTTCCACCTCGATAGAGATAGCCCGGGCGGCATCCTCCACGGCCTGTCTCGCCACGGTCAGCCCCTTGTCGATCTTCTGCAGTGGCCGCACAACTGTCCAGACCGCCGTGGCGGCCCAGACGACGAGCACGCCAAGGGACGCGAGCACCAGCGCCATCCAGAGCGGCCGCTGTTGCGTGAGAGTGATGGCCAGCGCGTCGTCGCCGAACTTGATCGTTCCCGTGTATACGCCGGGCCTGATGCCGTCGCTGGCATAGGAGACCTCGAGCTGGCCGTCGGAGTTGCAGGTCACCTTCGTCGGCACAGAACCGCTGCTCCCAGCGAGCACCACATCCTGCGCCTTCCAGTTCGGGTCGCATTTCGCCTTCTGCGGGATGCTCATCGTCACGACCGCCTTGTCCGTTCGCCAGGCGCCTCGGGTCACCTTCCACTCACTGATTGCAGGCTGAGGGGTCTTCGGATCGTCCTTCGTGACGGTGGAGACCGGCAGTTCCACAACGGCCACTTGCGCATTGTCAGAAACCCCGATGGCGGCGACAAGGACGACGCCTTCCTCGACCCCTGTCGCGCTGATCTCGAACTCCTCCACGTCGCCGACCAGGAGCGTCTTTGGCTCTAGGAGCGAGGTCGGGGTCACCTTCCTCGAGTCCGCATCTCGCAGGACAGCGGTGACTCGGACCTCGACCGGTTGATTGGTGCCGTTCCCGACAGTGATGGTCCCTATCGCGGGGCCGGCGCTGGTCGGCTGGCTGAGGACGAGCGCGTCGCCGGGCACGACGGTGAAGCCGGTGGGCGGAGGCGCCTCGTCCGCACGCGCGACGTTCACTCCTCCAAAGAGCAGGGCGACAAGCGCAAAGGCGCCGATGCGCGCAAGAAGGCGGTACATAGCGAGACTCTAGGACATCCATGGCCTCTACGACGCGCAGGTGGGGCAATAGCTCGCCAGATCCCGCGACGGTCGCGCCGATGAGTCCTTCTCCTCACGGCAGCGCGAACGCGTGGCGGGCTCAGATGACGATGTTGACCAGGGACGGCGCCCGGACGATCACTGTGCGGATCGGCGCGTCGCCGATGGTCCGCTGCACCTTCGGCGACGCCAGCGCCAGGGCCTCCAGGTCGGGGGCCGTCGTCGACGGGGGGACGGCGAGGAGGTCTCGCACCTTGCCCTTGACCTGCACGACGCAGGTCACGGTGTCCGCCACCAGCAGCGCCTCGGCGGCCGTCGGCCACTCCGCGTAGGTGAGGCTCTCGGGGTGCCCCAGCCGTCGCCACAGCTCCTCAGCGATGTGCGGCGCCACGGGTGCGGTCATGAGCACCAGCGGCTCGACCGCGCTGCGCGGCACAGCACCGAGACCCGTGAGGTGGTTGTTCAGCACGATGAGCTTCGCAATAGCCGTGTTGACGCGCATGTTGGCCATCTCGGCGGTCACGTCGGCGATCGTGCGCGCGACGAGCCGTTGAGTCTCGGTGTCGGCGACGGTGTCGGTCACCGTGACCTCGCCGGTCTCCTCGGAGATCACGTTGCGCCACAGCCGCTGCAGGAACCGCTGCGAGCCGACGACGGCCCGGGTGTCCCACGGCCGCGACACGTCAAGCGGGCCCATCGACATCTCGTAGACGCGGAAGGTGTCGGCCCCGTAGGCGTCGTACATGTCATCGGGCGTGACCATGTTCTTCAGCGACTTGCCCATCTTCCCGTACTCGCGCGTGACCGGCTCGCCGTTCCAGGTGAAGCCCGCCTGCTCGTCGCCGGTGACCTCGGACGCCTGCACGTACACCCCGCGAGCGTCCTTGAAGGCGTAGGCCTGGATGTAGCCCTGATTGAACAGCTTGTGGAAGGGCTCGGCCGAGCTCACGTGACCGAGGTCGAACAGCACCTTGTGCCAGAACCGCGAGTACAGCAGGTGCAGCACCGCGTGCTCGACGCCGCCCACGTACAGGTCGACGCCACCCACGCGCCCACGCGGGCCGCCCGGACCCATCCAGTAGCGCTCCAGCTCTGGATCGACCGCAGCGTCGGAGTTGCGCGGGTCGAGGTAGCGCAGGTAATACCAGCAGCTGCCCGCCCAGTTGGGCATCGTGTTGGTGTCCCGGCGATACGTCTTGAGCCCGTCGCCCAGATCGAGATCGACTTCAATCCAGTCGGTCGCGCGCGACAACGGCGACTCCGGTTCCGACGTCGCGTCGTCCTCGGAGAACGTACGCGGCGAGAAGTCGGCAACCTCAGGCAGTTCGACCGGCAGCATGTCCTCCGGTAGGGCGATCACCCGGCCGTCGGCGTCGTAGACCACCGGGAACGGCTCTCCCCAGTAGCGCTGCCGCGAGAACAACCAGTCGCGCAGCCGGTAGGTGATGGCGCCGCGTCCAGTGCCCTTCTTCTCCAACCAGTCGGTGATGACCTGCTTGGCATCGGCCACGGTCAAGCCGTCCAGCGAGACCTCGTCGTTGGACGAGTTGACGCCCACACCGTCGCCCGTCCACGCGGCATCGGCGACGCCGTCGGGAGAGCCCGAGATGACTTCGATGATCGGTAGTTCGAACGCGGTGGCGAAAGCGTGGTCGCGCTGGTCGTGGGCCGGAACGGCCATGATCGCGCCGGTGCCGTACCCCATGAGCACGTAGTCGGCGACGAAGATCGGCAGGGGCTCGCCGTTCACGGGGTTGACGGCGTAGCCGCCCGAGAAGACGCCCGTCTTCGAGCCGGCTTCCGCCTGGCGCTCCTCGGAGGTCTTTGCGGCAGCGGCGGCTTGGTACGCGCGGACGGCCTCGGCGGGCGTTTCCGCGCCGCCCGTCCATACCGCGGGGATGCCGGCGGGCCACTCGGGGGCTGCCTCGGCCAGCGCGTCCACCAGCGGATGTTCGGGCGCGACCACCATGTAGGTGGCGCCGAACAGCGTGTCGGGACGGGTGGTGAACACAGTCAAAGCCTTGCCTGCCACGTCGAAGTCGACGTGGGCGCCATGCGAGCGGCCGATCCAGTTGCGTTGCATGGCCTTGACCTTGTCGGGCCAGTCCAGGTCGGCCAGGTCGTCGACGAGCCGATCGGCATAGGCGGTGATCCGCATGACCCACTGCCGCAGGTTCGACGTGAACACCGGATAGTTGCCGCGCTCGGAACGGCCATCTGCCGTCACCTCTTCGTTCGCGAGCACCGTTCCCAAACCCGGGCACCAGTTCACCGGCACCTGGTCGACGAACGCCAACCGGTACTCGGCCAGCACCTGCTCGCGCTCGGCCGGGCTGAGTGCTTCCCACGTCGCGTTGCCCGGCAGCGCTCGCGTGCCGTCGGCAAACTGGGCTGCCAGTTCGCTGATCGGCCGCGCCGCGCCCAGCGAGCCGTCGGGAGCGGTCGCGTCGGCGTCGAACCACGAGTTGAAGACCTGCAGGAAGATCCACTGCGTCCAGCGAACAAAATCGGGGTCGGTGGTGGCGAACGAGCGGCGCGGATCGTGCGCAAGGCCCAGGCGGCGCAACTGGCGCCGCATCGTCGCGATGTTCTGCTCGGTGGTGATAGCCGGATGCTGCCCTGTCTGCACAGCGAACTGCTCGGCCGGCAGGCCGAAGGCGTCGTAACCCAACGCATGCAGCACGTTTGCGCCGCGCATCCGCGTGAAGCGCCCCACGACGTCGGTGGCGATGTATCCCAACGGATGTCCGACGTGCAGGCCCTTACCGGACGGGTAGGGGAACATGTCCATCACGACGAACGACTCCATGGGCACGAGGGAACCGTCGGCGAGATCGCCGACCGGGTTCGGCGTATTGAACGTGCCTTCTGCTTCCCAGCGGTCCTGCCAGGCGCGCTCGATCGTCTCGGCCAACTGGGCCGTGTACCGGTACGGGGTGGTGCTCATCGTCGTTCCTCTGCTTGCTCCGGGCACAAAAAAACCTCCCGTGCAGGGAGGTGCGCCGCACGAAACCATCGTGCGGCTAGGTAAGGAGCAGATCGGCCCTCATGGCCTTAAGTTATCACACGCACATCACTAGGCACCCCAGGATGAGTCGATGAACGACGCCGGAAGGCCACGCGGGAACACGCGCCATCGTCCAACGCGATGTGCTCTCGTAAGCGCTTTGGGTGGGGCGTGCGGGGCTCGAACCCGCGGCCAAGGGATTATGAGTCCCCTGCTCTAACCGGCTGAGCTAACGCCCCTCAGCAGATAGGCCACGATCGTAGCGGACCAGACGCTTTCATCGACCGCCCCCTCTGGAGGCGACGTTGCCTCACTTCTGGAAGTGGTGCCAATCCCAGCCGGCGTACCAGGCGAAGCCGCGCTTCGTGAGCGCCTTCACCATCGGTGAGTTCTTGTGCAGCAGGCCGGGGGTCTTCGTCGGGCGCTTGGTGGCGTAGGTGGCGTCCGGGTACCACTTCCCGCCCACACGGTATGGGTTCTGTGCCGGGTTGATGTCGATGCTCCTACCGTAGCTGTGCGGGGAGACCCGCTTGGAGTTGCCTGTGACCTTGCGGCAGTTGTAGGCCGACGTGTTGTTCGCGGCCATCATCTTGATGTCGTTGGCCTTCCACACATCAGGGTTGCGCATCTGCGCGATCTGGAAGCCCTTGTTGAACGCCTCCTTGAAGGCCGCCTCGACATCCTTGGCAACGGTTCGGCGGACTATCAGCACGCCATCTTTGATGTTGCCGTCGTAGTCGCGGTAGGTCATGCGGATGGTGGAGAGCTTCGATGGGTCGACCGAGCACCCCTTCTTGTACGTGTACTTCACCTCTGACGCCTTCGTCTTGCGGATCGACGACTCCCATCCCCGACGGCGCAACGTGAACGACGGCGAGTGGTACTCCCCCACGGATGAGTCCACCCGAACGCGGTACTTGACCTTGCCAGCCTTCTTCCTGTCGTGGGCAAGGTCGATGGCGAAATACCCCTTGGCGTCCGACGTTACCTTGGAGACGTTCTTCCACGCCCCACTCACGTAGGCCTGAGTGCGGACGACGCGGCCACCCTCGCCGACGACGCGGCCCTTGGCCGTGGCCTTCTTTCCCTTCTCGGCGGTCTCCGGCACGGTGGTGAGCGTCACCCGCGGGGTTCGGGTGATGGTGAACTCATCGGAAGAGGATGCGCGGGCGCTGCCTGCCGCCTTGATGCGGTAGGTGGCTTTCGACGCCTTGTTGAGCTGGTGCGTGGGGGTGAGCGTGAAGCTCGACCCGGACACGTCCGCGCTGATGTGGCTCTTCCAGCTCCCGTCGACCTTCACCTGAAGAGTGACCTTCGCGGACGACTCACCGCCAAGCGTTGCCTCGACTCGTGCCGTCGAGCCGACCTCGACCTTCGACGGACGAGCGGTGACCTTGACGCTGGGGGCAACCGGGATCGTGACTGTCTCCGACGTCTGGTCGTCCGCTGCGACCCTGAACTCGAGGGCGCCGGACACGGTCGGGTTGTATGCGAAGGAAAACGTGTCGGCCTCGGGCGCGTCCACGACGGCCGTCCAGTGTCCGTCGATGAGGTGCTCTAACGTGGCCGACGACGAGCGGTCGAGGGTCCCCACAACGACGACCTCTCCCCCACCAAACGTCTCAGGCCCGGTCGCTGAGGAGATGGCGATCTGGATCGGCTCGGGTGCCGGCTCCACCACTACGGGTTGTGCGGCGCTGTCTGCTGCGGCCATGTCGGCACCGCCGAGTACAGCAAGGGCAGCAACGAGGACGAGGATTCGGACGAGATGGGTCATTCGGGGAGCCTCCACTGGTGGTGAGTTGAGGCGACGCCCCTCATTGATGTACGCGTTCGTGCCCTCGTTGCGTGACAGCACATTCCGACGAAGACGTCGGTGATGGTCGCGCACCCGCACCGCGATCAGCTTCGCGCGTTGGGTTGCCCCGCCGACCTAAGTGTGAGCGCGAGCGTGGCCAACCAGGCCGCCACGCCCTCGGGACCGTCGCACACGACGTCGGCGCGCTCCGCCAGCGCGGGCTGCTCCGCCGACGCGGCGACGACGGCGCAGGTGGCGAGGCCCTCGGCGCGCAGTTCGTCCAAGACGCCAAATGCGGGCAGATCGCCCAGGTCGTCGCCGCACATCGCGACGGCCGACACGCCCGTCTCCGCGACCAATGCCCGCAGCGCGTCCCCCTTCGTCAGCGACGAGGCGCGCAGCTCCAGCACGCTCCGACCCGGCTCCAGCACCAGGCCGTGGCGCGCGGCGATGGACGCCAACGGCTCCCGCAGCGCCTCGTAGGCACCGACGGGATCGGGCGCCGGGCGGGTGTGCACCCCCAAGGCACGACCCTTGTCCTCCAGGCGGACGCCGACGAAACGAGGGTCGGCGAGCAGGGCCTCGAGTTCAGGCCGCGCCGAGGCGATCGACGTCGGCACCTCGGGCGGGGTCTCCTTCCCGGTCGCCGCGTCCCAACGCTCGGCGCCGTACTGGCCGAGGACCACGAGGCGCTCCAGCCCGGGCCTACCCTCCAGCCGACCCAGCTCTCGCACCTTCGCGACCCCCCGCCCGGTGATGATCGCCACCACACCCAGCGCGGGGCCCAACTGCGCCAAGGCCTCCGCAGCCGCCGGAAGCAGCCGCGAGTCCTCAGGGTTCTCGACGATGGGCGCCAGCGTGCCGTCGAAGTCGGTCGCAAGCAAGACCTTCCCTGGCCGCGCCGCCGCGGCTTGGAGGAACTGGGTGGCGAAGTCTGTCTGGGCGCGGAAACTCGTCATGGCCCTACTCTGCCAGGTTGGTCAGACGCCGCCTCAGATCGTCGTAACCAGACTGTCAGAGCGCCTCGCTATGGTTGTCACGAACCGAGGAGGAATCCCTATGGCCGTTAACGCAGAGTTCGTGGTGGTCGCCAACAGGCTGCCTGTCGACCGCATCGTCGAGGACGGAGAGGTCTCGTGGCGCACGTCGCCCGGTGGCCTCGTCACGGCCCTCGAGCCCGTGATGCGCCGTCGCGGCGGCGCGTGGGTCGGCTGGCACGGAGCCCCTGACGAGGCGCTTGAGCCGTTCGAGCACGACGGCTACGCCATCGTCCCCGTGCCGCTCAGCCAGTCCGAGTACGAGGAGTACTACGAGGGCTTCTCCAATGCGACGCTGTGGCCGCTCTACCACGACACGGTCGCGTTCCCGGAGTTTCACCGCGAATGGTGGGACGCGTACCTCATCGTCAACCAGCGGTTCGCCGAGGCCACCGCGGAGGTCGCCGCAGAGGGCGCGACGGTGTGGGTGCAGGACTACCAGCTCCAGATGGTGCCCAAGCTGCTGCGGGAACTGCGGCCGGACCTGAAGATCGGCTTCTTCCTGCACATCCCCTTCCCGCCCGTCGAGCTGTACTCGCAGCTGCCGTGGCGCAAGGAGATCCTGGAGGGCCTGCTGGGCGCCGACCTCGTCGGCTTCCAGATCCCCACCGCTGCGGCGAACTTCCGACGGCTCGTGCGGGCCCGCACGAAGCGCAAGGTCGAGCGGGACCGGGTCACCGTAGACCATGGCGCCTGCTACGCCCGCGCATACCCCATCGCCATCGACACCCAGGGCTTCGCCGACCTGGCTAACTCCCCCGCGGCGATCGCGGAGGCCGAGGCGCTGCTCGACGAGCTCGGGCACCCGAAGCTGGTGCTGCTCGGCGTCGACAGGCTCGACTACACCAAGGGCCTGCGCCAGCGCGTCCGCGCTATCGGCGAACTCTTCGCGGAGGGCAAGCTCGACCCGTCGGAGGCCGTCTTCCTGCAGGTCGCCACGCCGTCGCGCGAGCGGGTCGACGAGTACCGCCGTCTCCGCGACGACATCGACCTCCTCGTGGGGCGCATCAACTCCGAGGTAGGCGGAGTCGGGCGCCCGCCGATCGTGTACCGCCACGCCGGCTTCCCGCGCTCCACGATGGCCGCGATGTACCGCATCGCCGACGTCATGGTGGTCACGCCGCTTGCCGACGGCATGAACCTCGTCGCCAAGGAGTACGTCGCCTGCCACCCGAACACGAACGGCGCGTTGGTGCTGAGCGAGTTCGCCGGCGCCGCCCAGGAGCTTCGCCAGGCCTACCTGGTAAACCCCTACGACCTGAACGGGCTCAAGGAGACCATCATCCAGGCGGCCACGGACCCGCGCGCCAAGCGCCAGCGGCGGATGCGCGCGCTGAAGAAGCAAGTGGCCACCAACGACATCGACAAGTGGGCCGACCGCTTCCTCGGAGACCTCGCCACCGTGACGACCTAGCAGGCACGCGGGGCGCCGACTCGTTCCGACGACGCCCCATGCACTTAGGTGCACAACCCAACACCCTAAGAAGGGCCGGCCACCCTTTCGTCCATGGGGTGCAGTACGTTGACAGCGAGATGGATGTTAGCCAGGACCGCCCTGCCCCCCGGGCAATCCACGCCGAGACGTGCGAACTGTGTCACGGCTCGGCAAGCAGCATGCAATGCACCGTCCGCTACTACGTCGCCAACCTCATCGCCGTCGCCATCGTGGGCGGCGGCATCCTGATACTCACGACCGCCGCCATCCTGCTGTACCGGCTCTTCACCTGACTGGCGAGCTACACCTTCACGGTGAACAGACCTGACCTGTCGCCGAGCCTCGTGAGTGAAGCCCACGCACCCGACTCGCGCCACGCCCGTCGCTTCTCGGCGGTGTCGACATGGCGCCGATGGCGCGGAGCCGGGACATTGGAAAGACCTCGTGGTTCAACCGCGACAGGTGGCCACGACCTCACCGTCCTGGCCAAGGACCTCACCCTCGATCTGCGGTGGCCGATCCCAGTCGAGCGCAATATCCGCCTCCGGTCTCACCGTCGCCTAGGCGATCACGACACCGTCAACAACGGGATGCGAGGTCGTCGCGGTGTCACCGACCAGGCGCAGTCGCACCGCCGTGGCGTCGGTGCGTACCGTCCCGCTGTCGTCACGAACGGCGCCGGTCCCTCGCAGCCCGTACTCCTCGACGGTGCCCTCCTCGCTGCGCGCCAACGAGCTCGGCTGGACCGGGCACGCCTGGGGCCCAGGCTCGGCATTCGCCCCGACAGCAAGCTCCAGTGCCGCGTTGCCCCAGTTGGGGAGCCGGGAGACCATGCAGCCGACGACAGTCGAGTGCTCGTCGATGGCGGCAGTCCCGTTGTCGCGCTCAGGTCGGAATCGGAGGCCCATCCGGGTCTCGGTGGGCATCGGTCGACGACGACCGACCGCGGGATCGCGGGCTGCTTCCACCATTCGCCCGGCTGGTGAACACTCAGCGCCCAGTCTACGGGCACCTCCTCGCTCGGGATCGGCGCGGCACAACCCATTGAGAACAACACGACTGCACCCGTCACCGCGGCAGCGATGCGGCCATACCTCCAGCCCATTGCCTACTCCCCCTTCAGCGCCGCCAAGGCCTCGCCTGCGAGGCCACCCGAGTCCCCCCATTGTGCCAGGCGCAGCTCAGTCCGTATTGCACTAAGGCAATACAGGGGCAAACAGGACACACGTACACATGACACACGCCCTAACCAGGCTCTGGCTAGGGCGTGTATCAGCATGGCTCCCCGGACTGGACTCGAACCAGTAACCCTTCGATTAACAGTCGAATGCTCTGCCAATTGAGCTACCAGGGAATGGCACTGCTGCGCGAGAAAGAACGTTAGCAGAGATGCCGACACCGGGCCAATCGACGGGCGCCGCTACGCGTACTCCACCTTCAGCCGGTCAGTCTCCGCGACGACGATGGCTCGCGTCGCCTCGTCGCCCAGGTCGGCGCCGCCTGACGGGATCGCGTACCAGTGCAACACCGAGTCCGCGCCCAGCCCGCGGCGGGCGACGATCTGCACCTGGCCGCGCGCCACGTCGAGCACCGTGCTGACCACCATCGACGCGTTGACCCGCTCCCGGAACACCTCGGGCAGTCGGTTGACCTCGGTGAGCGAGATCTCATGCTGCTGGTTGTCGATCGTCCGGAACCGGAACCGTTGCGCCTCCGCCTTCCAGGCGCCGCCACCCACCTCAGCCCAGGGCCACACGGTCCAGGTCTCGCCGCGCTTGAGGGCAAGCTCCTGGCGAGTGGCGGCCAGCAGCACACCGTCGCCGACGGCGTGGGCGAGCACGTCGGCGCGGTGCCCGACGGCGTCATCGAGGCCTGCGAAGAGGGAACGATCGGGGCGCGAGAACCAAGCCATGCTCCCATTCTGCCGCCTGTGGAAAAGAAGTGTTGTCCGTCGAACTTGTCCACAGATCACCTCGGGGCCTTCCGCGGCGGCGTCGACAACAGCAGGCTCGCCGCATGAGACTCCGATACAGCGACCTGCCCATGATCACCCTTGAGCCCGGCGAGGACATCGCCCTCGCCCGCGCCCTTGAGGCGGGTGTGTACGCAGCTCATCTCCTCAAGGAGCACGGACCGGACGCGAGCCTGGAGCAGGTCGTCGCTGCGGGCGAACGGGCGAAGGAGCGACTGTGGTGGGCCGGCTCGCGCGTGGCCGCCCACCTCGCCCACCAGGTGGCGGCCATCCAACTGCTGCCGGTCGACGACCTGGTCCAGGACGCCTACCTCGCCCTCAGCGAGGCCGTCGTCCGCTTCGACCACACCCGTGGCATGCGATTCACGAGCTTTGTCTACCAGAGCGCCACCCAGGTGCTTGTCGAGGCCTACCGGCACAGGCCGGGCACACTGCCGCCGACGCGCGGTGACCGTTGGGCCGCAGCCCTCGCCACCACCGAACGAAACCGGCTGCTGCACCTCGGCGTGTCCGCCACCCTCGCGGACGCCGCCAAGGCCGTCGGCGTGTCGACCACGGCCGCCATCCGCGGCGCGATGGAGACCGTCAGCCTGGGGATCGAGTGGGCCGAGGAACTCCCGGCCGAACCCGAGGACGAGCCGATCGGCTGCGGCACCGACTTCCTCGCGCTCCTCCACCCCACACACGCGCAGATCCTGACCGCCCGCTACGGGATCGGCCGGGCACCGCAGACCCTCGCCCAGGTCTCGAAGGAGCTACGCAGGTCACCGTCGACGGTCGCGCGCTGGGAGCGGGCCGCACTGGTCGAGGCGCGGACCCTGCTGACGGCTGATCGGACGACGATGAAGCGTCCCGAGCCGTCTAGCCGAGCCCGACGGCGAGCAGTTTCTTGCGCTGCATCTCCAGCTCGGTGAGCTCCGCGAACTGTGCGCGATGACTCGTCGACTCCTTCAGCGGATCCGTCCGCTGCAGCTTGGACTTCACGTCCGCGATCCGACGGGTCACCGTCGCCAGGCGCAGCCGCGCCACGTGCGTCGACGAGTACAGCTCGTCGGGTTCGCGCAACAGCGGCTCGACAAGCAGCGCGACGAGCAACTGCCGGACGAGGTCGTTCTGCGCCTCGGCCCGGAGGCGGTCGGTCCAGTTGTCGCCGAACGGCACCGCCGTGATCAGCCGGAAGACGGCCTGGTAGCCCGGATGGGTGAAGTCATGCACCTCCACGCCGTTCCAGGCGGCGTCGAAGGTCAGCGGGTACTGCAGCATCAGCTTCTCGGTGTCGCGCTCGATGCGCAGCGCAGGGTCGTCGGGGCTCGGCCACGCCGGGTCCGGCGCCGGAGGTTCGTCGTCCGGGGGCGGCTCGTGAAGGTCCACCACCTGCGCGGGCGCGCGCCGCCCCACCCGGGCGGCCTCCCGGCGCACGTCGTCGACGTCCATGCCCAGCATCCCCGCGAGCTCGCGCAGGTACTGGCTGACGAGCGATTGGTCGCGGATCGCGCCGACGAGCGCGGCACCCTCGCGCGCCGCCGCGAGGCGGCCGTCGGCCCGGTCGAGGTCGTAGCTCTTGGCGATGTTGCTCATCACGAACCGGTACAGCGGGATCCGGCGGCCGACGAGTTCGCGGACCGCCGCCTCGCCCTGCTCCATCCGCAGGTCGCACGGATCGAGTCCGCTGGGCTCGACGGCGACGTACGTCTGCGAGACGAAGTTCTGGTCGCCCTTGAATACCTTCAGGGCCGCGGCCTGGCCCGCCTTGTCGCCGTCGAACGTGAAGATGACCTCACCGTGCAGGCCGGTAGACGTGCCCATCAGGCGCTGCAGGAGGCGCGCGTGATCCTCGCCGAACGCCGTGCCGCAGGACGCCACCGCTGTGCCGACACCCGAAAGATGAGCGGCCATGACGTCGGTGTAGCCCTCGACGATCACCGCCTGCGACTTGCGGCCGATCTCGCGCCGAGCCAGGTCGAGGCCGTAGAGGACGTGCGACTTCTTGTAGACCGGCGACTCCGGGGTGTTGATGTACTTGGCGGGGAGACGGTCGTCGTCGAAGATCCGGCGCGCGCCGAAGCCGAGCACCGCCTGGGCCGAGTCGCGAATCGGCCAGAGGACCCTGCCGACGAAGAAATCACGCCCGCGATCGCGAATCAGACCCGCGGCCTTCAGCACGTCTTCCTCGAAGCCTTTCGCGTGCAACGTCTGCCGCAGCGCCGACCCGTGCCGCGGCGCGTAGCCAACGCTGAACTGGAGCGCGTTGGCACGGTCGAACTGGCGGCCATGCAGGAAGCGACGCGCCTCAACGGCCTCGGGTGAGTCGAGCTGCGCGGAGAAGAACTCCTCCGCGGCCTCGTTGGCCTCGAGGATCCGCTTACGGAGGCCGGGCGCCTGGCCCGGCGTGCCGTCGTCCTCGATACGAAGCACGATGCCCGCGCGGTCGGCGAGCACCTGGATGGCCTCGACGAAGGAAAGGTTCTGCTGGCGCTGCAGGAACGTGATGACGTCGCCGCCCTCCCCGCAGCCGAAGCAGTAGTAGAAGCCGCGCGACGGCGTGACCTGGAAGCTGGGCGTCTTCTCGTCGTGGAACGGGCACAGCCCCTTCAACGATCCTCCGCCGGCGTTGCGGAGCGCGACGTAGCTGCCGACCACGTCCTCGATGCGGCTGCGCTCGCGGACGGCGGCGATATCTTCCTCGTTGATTCGGCCCGCCATGACGCACGAGTGTAGCCGCCTCGCGGACCGTGCGAACGTTCCGTGAACGCCACCCTATCCTGGCGTCGTGACGGTGGAGATCGGATGGCCCTTGGCCTTGGCGCTCGGGGTCCTGATCGTCGGCGGAGGGGCCGTCGCCGTCGCGGGCAGAGTGCCCGTTGCGAGGTCCATTCCCTGGGCCGCCGTCCGCGCCGGCGTCCAACTCCTGGCCGTCACCCTTGTCGTCGGCCTCGCCCTGCAGCAGGTCGCGTACGCCATCGCCTTCGTGGCCGTCATGTTCCTCATCGGGGCCTACACGACGGCGCAGCGCACCGGCCTGACGACCTGGCTGGGACGCGCCTCAGCGGCATTGGCGATGCTCGCCGGCGCGCTTCCCGTGCTCGTGGTCATCTTCGCCTCCGGCGTCGCGCCCCTGAACGGCCCGGCCATCGTTCCCATCGCCGGCATCCTCGTCGGCAACGTGATGTCGGTCCACACGCTTGCCGGCCGTCGCGCGTTCGCCGATCTCCGCGATGGGACCAAAGAGTACGAGGCGTACCTCTCGCTCGGGTACTGGCGCTCGCAGGCCATCCACAACGTCGTCTCTCCCAACCTCCACGAGGCCCTCATCCCCGCGCTCGACCAGACCCGCACCGTCGGCCTCGTCACCCTCCCCGGCGCCTACATCGGCGTGCTGCTGGGCGGCGGCTCGCCGTGGGCCGCCGCAGCCGCGCAGATCCTCGTCCTCGTGGGCATCAACACCGCGCAGGTGTCGGTGGCGGTCACCGCCCGCTGGCTGATGTCGCAGACCTGGCTGCTGCCACCGGACCTCAAGCTGCGGTTGCGTCCCTAGCGGCGCCCCACTAAGCGCCGCGTCCGATGCCGCGGGGCAGGCGCTTCGGGTCCCAGCCTAGGAGGCGCTTCGCGCGTTCGAAGGCGAAGCGGTCCGTCATACCGCCGACATAGGTGACCGCGCCGCGCACGAGGTCCTCGTCGCGGTACTCCTCCGGCATCGCGGCCGGGTTCTCGAGGTAATGGTCGACCAGCGCGCGGAGGACCTTGACCACCGTCACCGACTGCGCCACCGACTCCGGGCGCGTGTAGATCCGTTCGTAGTTGAACCGGCGTAGCTCGCCCAGCGCCTCGGCGGTCACCGCGTCCATGCCGACGACGCCCGTGCGGCTGGTCGTATTGATCACCGCGTTGATGAACGTCGCCAGCTGCTGGCGGCGCGTGACCCCGGCGACCTCGCGCACCACCTCGGGCACGTCGTCGAGCGTGACGATGCCCGCGTAGATCGCGTCCTCGAGGTCGTGCGCGCAGTAGGCGATCCGGTCCGCCCACGACACGATCTCGCCCTCCACCGTCGACGGTGCGGGCCGCGACCAGGAGTGGTTGCGGATGCCGTCGAGCGTCTGTGCGGTGAGATTGAGGCTGGTCAGCACGACGTCGGCGCCCCAGGGACCGTGGTCGTAGCCGCCCTCGATATACGCGTCGAACGCGTCCTCGGAGGCATGGCCGCCCGGGCCGTGACCGCAGTCGTGGCCGAGCGCGATCGCGTCGGCCAGCGTCACGTTCACGCCGATCCCGCGCGCCATCGCCACCGCGGCCTGCGCCACCTCGATGGCGTGCGTCAACCGGGTGCGCTGGTGGTCCGTCGGATACACGACGACCTGCGTCTTGCCCGCCAGCCGCCGGAACGCGGCGGAATGCACGATCCGGTCGCGGTCGCGTTCGAAGCACGTGCGGAACTCGTCGGGCTCCTCCGCGACCACGCGGTCGCCGGCACCGTCGGCGAAGCTCGCCTCCGGCACGTACAGCAGCCGCTCCAGTTCCTCGCGCGCGGCCCGACGGCGCGGCTCGCGCGAGGCGACCCGCGCCTTCGACGTCTCGTGGGCGGTGATCAGGTCCGCGCCGTGGCCGTGCATGGTGGCGGCCCAGAGCTTCGCACGCGGCAGCGGGGTGTCGTCGTTCATGTCAGCGCCAACCTACTGCACCGCGCACCACTAACGCTCCGAGCGCGCCTTCCACTCCGACTGCTGGTTGCCGACGTAGATCTGCCGCGGCCGGTAGATGCGCTGCGCGGGGTTGTCATTGACTTCCTTCCAGTGCGCGATCCAGCCCGGCGTGCGGCCGATCGCGAACATCACCGTGAACATGTCGACGGGGATGCCGATCGCGCGCAGGATGATGCCCGAGTAGAAGTCGACGTTCGGGTATAGCTTGCGCGACGCGAAGTAGTCGTCGGCGAGCGCCGCCTGCTCCACCTCGCGGGCGATGTCCAGCAGCGGGTCCGTGATGTGCATCGCGTCCAGCAGCGAGTCCGCCGCCTCCTTGAGGATCTTCGCGCGCGGGTCGAAGTTGCGGTAGACGCGGTGCCCGAAGCCCATCAGCTTCACGCCCGAGTTGCGGTCCTTCGCGAGGCTGACGTACTGCTGGGCCGTCATCTCGCCGTCGCGGATCGACTCCAGCATCTCGATCACGCCCATGTTCGCGCCGCCGTGCTTCGGTCCCCACAGCGCGTTGACGCCCGCGGAGACCGACGCGTACATGTTCGCGCCGCCCGAGGCCACCATGCGCACCGTCGACGTGGAGCAGTTCTGCTCGTGGTCGGCGTGCAGCACCAGGAACATGTTGAGCGCGTGCGCCACCTCGGGCGTCGCCTCATAGTCGCGGTAGGGCACCGAGAACATCATGTGGAGGAAGTTCTCGGCGTACGGCAGGTCGTAGCGCGGGTAGGCGATCGGCTGGCCGATGTGCGACTTGTACGACGCCGCAGCGATCGTCCGCGTCTTCGCGATGAGGCTCGCGGCGGCCGCCTTGAAGCCGTTCGAGTCCGTGAACTGGTGCTCGGGCATGTCATGGCTCTGCAGGGCGCTGATCATCGCCGACAGGATGCTCATCGGGTGCGCGTTCGAGGGGAAGCCGTCGAAGTGCTTGCGCATGTCGCGGTGCAACGCCGAGTTCTCCGTGAGGAGGTCGCGGAACTCGTCGCGCTCCTCATCGTCCGGGAGCTCGCCGAAGATCAGCAGCTCCGCGGTCTCGATGAAGCTCGACCGCGCCGCGAGATCCTCGATCGGCACGCCGCGATAGCGCAGGATGCCCAACTCTCCGTCGATGAACGTGATCGCCGACCGGCAGGAACCCGTGTTGCCGTAGCCGTCGTCGAGCGTGATGAATCCGGTCTTCGAGCGGAGCTTGGAGATGTCGATCCCGCGCTCGCCCTCGGTCCCCGTCACGACAGGCAGTTGATGCTCCACGCCGTCGATCGTCAGAGTCACGAAGTCCGTCATGTGCGTCTCCCCTCCGGGCCCGCGGGGTGCAGGCCGCGTAGGGGGAATCTATCGGTCCGGGGATCGGGCGGGCTGTTGGGGTCCGTCAACCGCCCGAGACGCCGACCTCGGCCTCGCTCAGGTCCAGCTCGGAGCCGGACATGTCGTCGTACCAGCCGTGCGGGAGAACGACCTTGCCACGCGGCGATCCCTGACGGCCGCGGGGCGTGCCGAGCTCGCCGACGGGGAACTCCGCGTCGGCGTCGAGGAGGCCGACGAGCTCCGTCAGCTCCGCCAGCGACGACACCATCGCGAACCGACGACGCAGGTCGCCTACCGGGTATCCCTTGAAGTACCAGGCCATGTGCTTGCGGAGGTCGGTCAGGCCGTGGCGCTCACCCTGCAGCCCTGCGAGCAGCTCCGCGTGGCGCAGCAGCATGCGACCGACCTCGCCCAGGTTGGGCCGCAGCCGCAGCTCCTCACCGCGGAACGCGGCGGCAAGGTCGCCGAACAGCCACGGGCGCCCCAGGCAGCCGCGGCCGATCACGACGCCGGCGCATCCCGTCTCCGCCATCATGCGCAGCGCGTCCTCTGCCTCCCAGATGTCGCCGTTGCCGAGCACGGGGATGTCGACGGCGTCGGCCAGCTCCGCGATGCGTTCCCAGTCGGCCTCGCCCGAGTACGCCTGCTGCACGGTGCGGCCGTGCAGCGCGATGGCCGCCGCCCCCTCCTCTTGGGCGATCCTGCCCGCGTCGAGGAACGTCTGATGCTCGGAGTCGATGCCGATCCGCGTCTTGATGGTGACCGGCACCCCGAACTCGTCGGCTGCGCGCACCGTCTCGCGCACGATCGCGCGCAGCCGGTCGCGCTTGTACGGCAGCACTCCCCCGCCGCCCTTGCGCGTGACCTTCGGCACGGGGCAGCCGAAGTTGAGGTCGATGTGGTCGACGGCGTAGTCGCGAGCCAGGATCCGAGCGGCGTCGGCCATGACGTCGGGGTCGACGCCGTACAGCTGCACGGACCGCGTGGTCTCCCCCGGGTCGAACGCCAGCATGTCCTTGGTCTTGTGATCGCCGACGACCAACCCGCGCGACGTGATCATCTCGCACACGTACAGCCCCGCGCCCTGCTCCCGACACAGCTGCCGGTACGCCGCGTTTGTCACGCCGGCCATCGGCGCGAGCACCACCGGCAGTTGCACGACGACGGCGTCGCGGCGGCTCGGCGCGTGCAGGCGCAAGGGCGCGTGGGTGGTCATGACTCTCCTGGGATCGGCGACGGGTCAGTTTACCTTTCCGGTGCGGTTCATTGGTTTCGACACGGACCCGGCGCTTCGCGCTGGGGTCCGGCTCAACCAGCGGTGGGTCTACCTTGACACGCATTCAACGCGCGTTGACAATGGCGTCACCCACACCGTCGCGGAGGTACGAATGTCCCTGATGCTTGGCAATGACCGGCTCTCGATACGGCTCACCACCTCGGACGAGCACCCCGTCCAGGTCGAGGCCGTCGGCGGCATCGACACGCCGCTGACACCGCTCGTCGAGGTCCTGCTGTTGGGCGAAGGCAGGGCGGCCAACCAGACCCGAGGGTTGACAAGGACGGGCGGCGGACAGGCGCTCCGCTACGCGGGACACCACCTCGCCGACGACGGGGCCGACATCGTTTGGCAACGTTCGACCGACGGTGCCCTCGCGGCCGAGACGCGCATCGTCGTCCGTGACCGCTCGCTCGCCTTCCAGACCACGCTCACCAACACCGGCGCCGTTCCACTCATCGTCGAGTCCGTCACCTCCGGCGTGCTGCCCATCCCCTATTCGATGAAGGACACCGACGTCGTCACCGGCCGCTCCTCCTGGTGCGCCGAGAATCGCTGGCGCACGGAGACGCTGGAGGACGCAGGCCTCGTCGACTGCGGCTCTGCCCGCATGGCCGTGCCCGGCAGCGCCACCATAGCCCGCGTCGGCCGCTCCACCTGGACCACCGACGGCCCGCTGCCGGTCGGCGGGCTCGAGGACCGAATGACCGGCGACGGCCTCGCGTGGCAGGTCGCGGGTGGCGGCCCTTGGCGATGGGAGCTCGACTCCACGGAGCCTGGCCGGTTCCTCCTGGCCGGGAGCGGCGCCACACACGTGGACCACGCGTGGAGCGTGACTCTCCATCCCGGCGACAACGTCACGACCCCCGAGCTGATCGTTGCCTCCTCCCCCGACGGCTGGGACGGCGCCATCCGCGAACTCACCCGGCACCGTCGCGATGATGCCGCCGCGCGCACCACCCCGCTGGGCCGCACAGCCCTGGTCTTCAACGACTACATGAACACCCTCATGGCCGATCCCACCGATGAGAAGCTGCTCCCGCTCATCGCCGCCGCGGCCGACGCCGGCGCCGAGGTGTTCTGCATCGACGCCGGCTGGTACGACGACTCCGGCGACTGGTGGCCGAGCGTCGGGGAATGGCTCCCATCGACCACGCGCTTCGGTACCGTCGGCCTGCAGGGCGTCCTGGACGCCATCCGCGACCGCGGCATGGTGCCGGGCCTGTGGCTGGAGCCCGAGGTCGTCGGCGTGCGCTCGCCGCTGGTGGACGAGCTTCCGCCTTCGGCGTTCCTCCGGAGGCTTGGGCGGCCGATCGTCGAGCACACGCGCTACTTCCTCGACCTGCGGTCCGCGGAGGCCCGCGCGCACCTGGACGCCGCATTCGACCGTCTAGTCGCCATGGGCGTCGGCTTCTTCAAGCTCGACTACAACGTCACGCCCGGCCTGGGCGCCGACTCGGGCGGCCGCGAGCCTGGCGGCGGCCTCCAATCCACGTCGATGCCGCACTCTCGTGGTTCGACGCGCTGCGCGAACGTCACCCGTCGGTCGTGATCGAGAACTGCGGCTCCGGCGCGATGCGCCAGGACTGGGCACAGGTGTCGCGGTTCGACCTGCAGTCGACCTCGGACCAGCAGGACTATCTGCTCTACCCGCCGATCGCCGTCGGCGCGCCCATGATGCTGCTGCCCGAGCAGGCGGGCAACTGGGCCTACGCGCAGCCCGAGATGACGCAAGAGGAGATCGCCTTCGTGCACGTCACCGGCCTCTCCGGCCGGCCCTACTTCTCGGGGCACCTCGACAGGATGTCAGACGCGCAGCTCGCGCTCGTCCGGGAGGCGGCCGACACCTGGAAGGCCATCCGCGACGAGGTCACCCTCTCCGTGCCGTTCTGGCCCACCGGCCTGCCGCGGTGGAGCGACGACACGCTGTCGGTCGGCCTGCTCGGCCCCGACGGCGCGGCCCACATCGCCGTGTGGAACCGCTCCGACGTCGCCGCGCCGGTCGACCTCCAACTCCCGGCCGGTCTCACCGCGGGCGCGGTGCGCCAGGTCTACCCCGCCGGGCTGCGCGGCTGGGCCGCCCGCATCGACCCCAGCGGCCGGACCCTCTCCCTTGATGCCCCTGCCGGACCGACGGCGCGGCTGTTCCGGATCGATCTACGGTAGTTCCGTGCCCACGGAGAGGACCGCGCGCAGCACGCGCCTGGACGTCGCCCGTCTGGCGGGTGTGAGCCCGGCGGTGGTCAGCTACGTGATCAACGGCGGGCCGCGACCGGTCGCAGCGACGACCCGGGCGCGCGTCGAGCAGGCCGTCGCCGAGCTCGGGTACCGTCCGAACAAGGCCGCCAGCGCGCTGGCGCGCGGCCGGTCCCAGCAGGTAGGGCTGGTCGTCGTCGACAACACGAGCCCGTTCTACGCGGAGCTCACCGCCGCCATCGACAACGAGCTGTTCCGCCGCGGCATGACGCTGATCACCGTCAGCGCCGTCCACCGGCCGAAGGACGCGCAGGTCACCGCATTGGAGTCGCTCGCGGAGCACGACGTCAGCGCCGTGATCGTCGCCGCGGACCTGCACCAAGCCGATGTCGCCTATGCCCAGGCGGAGGGGCTTCCGCTCGTCGTCCTGAACGAGATGGCCCCGTCGGACGGGGTCAGCTCGGCGATCGTCGACTACCGCACGGCGACCATCGAAGCGGTGCGGCACCTCGTCGGTCATGGCCGTCGCCGGATCGGCTTCGTCGGCCACTTCCTCCACGACCTGCGCTATCCGGCGTGGCGCGATGCGCTCGACGGCGCGGGCCTCACGCCCGGCCCTGCCATCGACTGCGACTGGCCGATCGACGCCGGCTACGAGGCGGGCCGCAGGCTCGGGGCGGAGCACCGCGGGGAGGTCGATGCACTGTTCGTCGCCAGCGACGCGCTCGCGATGGGTTGCATCGCCGGCCTGCGCGAGGCCGGCCTGAACGTCCCGGACGACATCGCGATCGTCGCGTTCGACGGCACCCGGATCGCCCCCTACATCGGGCCCGGACTGACGACGATGGCGCAGCCCATCGAGCGCATCGCCGCGGACACCGTCGACCTCGTGCTCGACCCCGAAAGCAGGCCGGGCACGCATCTCACCTACTCGGCAGACATGGTCGTGCGCCACTCCTGCGGCTGCTGACGGGAAAGGGCCGGTGCCAGTCCCGCGGACTGGCACCGGCCCTTTCCCGGTTCACACCACTAGTTGAACAGCGCGTTGACCTGTTCGTTGGCCGCGGTCAGCGAGCTCGCGGGCGCACTGCCGGCCAGGACGGCATCCATCGCGGGCTTCATGACGCCCTCGATCTTGGCCGCGTTCTCGGTGATCGGGAACAGGGCCGTCGAGCCGTTGTCCACGTGCACGGTGAACGAAGACACGTCGATGTCCTTTGCCTTGAAGGCCGCGGAGGCCTTCTCCGTGCCGCTCTTCAGCGCCGGGAACACGACGCCCATCTCACCGACGACGTCCTGGCATGCCGGCGAGGCCATGTACTTGACCCACTTCGCCGCGTTCTCCTGGTTCTTGCTGCCTGCCCAGATGGAGTCGGCGAGGCCGTTGAACATGGAGACGCGACCCTCGGGACCCTCAGGCGTCGGCGCGAGGCCGACGTTGATGCCGTTGTAGCCGAAGTACGTGTTGATCATCCACGAGCCGTTGGCGTTGATCGCGGTCTTGCTCGCGCCGAAATTGTCGTTCATCGACGCGCCGACCGTTGTCTCCAGCTTCGGCATGTAGCCCTTCTCGATCAGGCCGGCCCACCAGGCGATGGAGTCCTGGAACCTCGGGTCGTCGAAGTTGTACTTGCTGCCCCAGGGATTGGTGTCGGTGTGGCGCCAGCCGGTGCTGCCGACGAACCAGAACCATTCGGTCTGGCCGACACCGGCGCCCGAGGCGGGCAGGCCGAGGCCGTAGACCGCGACGTTGTTCTTGTCGAAGCCCGCCTCGTCACCACGCTTGCCGTTCTTGTCGACGGTGAGCTTGGCGACAGCCTTCTCGAAGCTGCCGCCGTCCTGCGGGTTCCAGGTCATGTTCGCCATCTCGTCATCGGAGATGCCCGCCTCCTTCACCATGTCCTTGTTGTAGAACAGCGCGACGGTGTCCCAGTCCTTCGGCAGGCCGTAGCGCTTGCCGTCCTGGCCCACCCAGAGGTCGGCGAGGCCGTCGGCGAAGCCCGCCATGTCGACTCCGTCCTCGCTGATCTCGGCAAGCTGCTTGGTCTTGACGAAGTCCGGGTACTTGGCGAGGTGGTCGGCGAACACGTCGGGAGCGGTGCCTGCGGCCATGCCGTTGGTCACCTTTCCCCAGTAGTCGCCCCAGCCCGTCTGGGTGATCTTCACGGTCACGCCCTCGTTGGCCTTCGCGAAGTCATCCGCGCACTGCTGGTACGCGGGAAGCTGGGCCGCATCCCAGAGCCAGTAGCTGATCTCGCCGCTGGCGGAGCCGCCGCCAGGGCGTGCCGCCGTTCCCGCCGCATGCCGTCAGGGCGAGGGCGGAAAGAGCCAGGATTGCGCCAAAGCGCGTCTTCTTACCCATGGATGTTTCCTTTCGTTGGGTGAGTTACTTAGTGCCGTTGAAGCCGATCGAGTTGACGATCCGCTTGCCGAAGATGAAGAAGAGGATGAGGATCGGCGTCGCCGAGACCAGCGTCGCGGCCATCAGTCCGGACCAGTCGGGGGCGCCCTGAGGCGACTGGGACTTGAAGACGCCGAGGCCGACGGTGAGCACGCGGGTCTGCTCGTTGCTGACGAGCAGCGGCCAGAAGTAGTCGTTCCACTGGCCCATGAAGGTCAGCAGGGCGAGAGTCGAGAGAGGCGCGGCAGCCTGCGGGAGCACGATCTGGAAGAAGATGCGCCATTGGCGGGCGCCGTCGATCATGGCGGCCTCCTCCACCTCGCGCGACATGTTCAGGAAGAACTGCCGCATGAAGAAGATGGCGAACGGCGTCATGAAGATGTACGGCAGCATCAGGCCGGCGTAGGTACCGAGCCAGGGTCCCGGCATAGTCCTATCTCACGTTGTCAGGAGCAGGTCGGCGGCCCGGTTGATGTCTCGGGAGATATAGCGTAGGCCAGCGGCGATGTTGTCCCAGCCTGCCAGACGTAGCAGGCTGATGGCGATGTTGCGGAGGGTGGCCATGATCTCGGCGCCGGTGCCGGTGTGGACCCTGCAGCGGTCCTCGTCAAAAGTGACATCCCTGACCCAATGAAGGCGGTTCTCTATTCCCCAGTGATGCTGCACCCAGTTGGCCACGACGCGAGGCTGTGCCTGTGACATCGGCTTGGAGCAGATCAGGTAAGCCACTTCCACGCTGCGCTTGCCTTTACGGGTGGTGGTACGGCGGACCTGCAACACCTGCCTGGCCCCAGGGAAGTCGATCCAGGCCGGCACCTCGATCGCTTTGACGGTGCGGGTGGCCTTGCGGCCATGACCGACTTCGGTGGTAGTACAGCCCACTGGTATCCGGGTCCAGGGCAGGGCGGCGATCTGCTTGTGCAGGGTGGGCTGGTTCTTCTTCACCGTGAAGACGAAGTCGGCGCCGTTGTCGGTGAGGAAGGTAGCCGTGGCGGTTTGCGTATGGAGCGCATCCGCGGACACGATCACTCCGGTCAGGTCCATCGTGCCTAGTAGATCCCGTAATGCCGGGATCTCATTGGTCTTGGCATCGACCCGTGCCTGGGCCAGTACCAGGCCCGTGTCGTGACTGAGCACCGAGACCAGATGCGGTAGGCAACCATCGGTCCCGCCGGATCGGCGCAGCGTCTTACCATCGACCGCGACCGCCCGGGCTCCGCCGACCCCGGTGTGGCGCTGTCGCATCCAGGCACCGCACAGCAGGTTGAACATGACCGGATCGCAGGCTTCCAGCACCCGACGGATCGTGCTCTCCGACGGGATCGGTGTCGACATCTGCACCCGTCGCAGCAGGGCTGGGCCGAGGTCTTGAGCCCAGTCCCAGATCCCGACCAGCGACTCGGCACCGGCCGCGACGGCAGCAACCGCGAGCGTGAGGATCACCTCCAGCCGATGCCGCCGACCGCGCCGATGCCGGGGGTCCGGGACCTGGGTGAGTAGTTCGAGGATGTTAACGGCGTGCGGCATGCCAGGTTCGACATGGGCGGCCGTGACAGGGGAAGATGTCACTGGACGCGGTCCTTCGAGACGAGAACGGATGGGTTGACACCCCGATCTCAACCCGAAGACCGCGTCTCTTGGTCCACGACACGCCGACAAACCCAGCAAAACCCCTAGCCAGGAGCATCCTCAACAACCTTGCCGGGGCCCTGGGTACCGAGCAGCCCGAGGTCTCGCACGAGCAGGAAGTTCGGCAGCGAGGTGAAGATCGGCGGGACGAGCACGGTGGCCAGGAACAGGCCGAACACCTTGTCGCGGTGCTTCCACTGGAGGCGGGAGAACGCGTAGGCGGCCATCGAGCTGAAGAACACGGCGAACGCCGTCGTGACGGTCGCGAAGATGACCGAGTTCATCATGTACTGCCAGAAGTTGATCGAGGCGCCCGAGCCGCCCTCGGCCATCGCCTCGGCCTGCGACTGCATACCGAAGACGCGCTTGAAGGCGCCGAGGTTGAAGTCGGCCGGCAAGAGGCTCGCGGAGTTTGCCGCGAGGGATCCGTTGGTAGAAAGGGCCGTGCGCAGCACCCAGTAGAACGGAGCGATGCTGATGAAGATGAAGAGGATCAGGACGGCCCACGCGGCGATGCGCCCGGCGGACCACTTCGATCCAGTGGCGATTGACGATTGCATGTTCAGGTGCTCCCTTAGCCCAGGTCCGACTCGTTGCCCCGCAGGAACTTCATCTGCAGGAAGGCGATGACGCCGAGGATGATGAACAGGATCACGGCGAGGGCGGAGCCGTAGCCGAAGTCCTGCTGGTCGAAGGCCCGCTGATAGATGTAGAACTGCATCACGCGGCTCGCGTTGACGGGGCCGCCCTGGGTGGTGACCGCGACGGTGTCGAAGATCTGGAACGAGCCGGTCACGGTGAGCACCAGCACGAGCGCGATCACGGGGCGCAACAGCGGGAGCGTCACGCGGCGGAATACCTGAATCGGGTTCGCGCCATCGATCGCCGCCGCCTCGTACACGGTGTTCGGGATGGCCTGGAGGCCCGCGAAGATGAGCAGCGCGGTGTAGCCCATGTGGCGCCACGTGTTGATCAGCGCCTGCGTCGGGATGGCCCAGGTCTCGGAGCCGAAGAACGCGACGCGCGGCAGCCCGACCCACTCGATGAACTGGTTGACGATGCCGATGTTGTAGTCGAGGAGCCAGAACCAGAGGAGCGCGGCGATGACGTTCGCCATCAGGTACGGCATCAGCAGCGTGCCGCGGATGAAGGTCGACTGCGCTATCCCGTTCATCAGCAACGCAAGGCCCAGCGCACAAGCCGTCTGGAGCACGATGTTGATGAGCACGTACTGCACGGTGACGAGGATCGCGTTGTGGAACAGCGGGTCCCTCGCGATCGCCGCGTAGTTGTCCATCCCCACCCACTCCGGCGAGCCGAGGATGCTGTACTCGGTGAAGCTCAGGTACAGGCCCCGGATCGTCGGGTAGATGAAGAACAGGACGAGGCCGATCGACGCCGGCAAGATGAACAGCAGCGCTGAACCGAGGTCGCTGCGGTGCTTTCGACGTCGTGAGACGTCCGGGGCAGACCCCGCGATGGCTGTATTACTCACAGACACACTCCTTCGTTGGACTTGTGTTGGCGCGGACGTTACACGAGTCACCAAGACTGCAACAAGACGTGTCATCAGATTGCCACCTCGCAATACACGCCGACGGTCCTTCGGTAGCGGTCTTGCCGATTCTTTTACCTTGTCAACAGCGATTTGCGCGTCCTTAGGATCGCGCCAGACCAAGACCGACGTTATCCAATCGTGACCTGTTGACTCGTGTCACCATCTGTCAATAGACTCGTGTCATGAACGCAGTTTCACCCTTCTCCCTCGGCATCGTCGGCGCGGGCCAGTTCGCCGGCCAGTTCGCCAAGCTCTTCAAGGCACACCCCCTCGTCTCGACGGTTCAGGTCACCGACCTGCTGCCCGAGCGCGCGGCGGAGTTGAACGTCCAGTACCACCTCGACGGCACCTTCGACTCGTTCGAGGACCTGCTGGCCAGCGACGTCGACGCCGTCGCGCTCTTCACGCAGCGCTGGACCCACGGCCCGTTGGTCCTGAAGGCCCTCGACGCCGGAAAGCACGTCTACTCCGCCGTCCCGATGGCCATCTCCGTCGAGGAGATCGAGCAGATCATCGCCAAGGTCAAGGAGACCGGGCTCATCTACATGATGGGCGAGACCAGCTACTACAACCCGGCGACGATCTTCGCGCGCGAGAAGGCTGAGGAGGGCGCCTTCGGCCGCATCTTCTACGCCGAGGGCGACTACGTCCACGACATGGACCTCGGCTTCTACGCCGCCTACCAGTACAGCGGCGGAGAGGACTGGAAGAAGACGGCCAGCTACCCGCCCATGCTCTACCCGACCCACTCGGTCGGCGGCGTGCTCGGCGCCATCGGCGGCCACGCCGTGAGCGTCAGCTGCATCGGCGTGCGCGACGACCGCGGCGACGGCGTGTTCGACCGCGAGGTCAGCATGTTCGACAACGACTTCTCCAACGCCTCGGCACTGTTCGAGCTGGCCGGGGGCGGCTCGATGCGGATCAACGAGTTCCGCCGCGTCGGCTACCCCTGCCACATCCGCGAGAGCCGGTTCCGCTACTTCGGCACCGAGGGCAGCTTCGAGCAGACCGTCGACTACGCCGTATGGCAGGACAAGGAGTCGGCCACCCGCGTCACCGACCAGATCGAGACCAAGCCCACGATGAGCCTGGACGACCCCTCGCTGGCCGGCATCGATCCCGCGCTGCGCGACGCCTTCGTCTCCGGCCTCGCCCCGGTGCACGACCCCAGCCGCCTGCCGGAGGAGCTGCGCACGCTGCCCAGCGGCCATGAGGGCAGCCACCAGTTTCTCGTCGACGACTTCGTGGTTGCCGTCGCCAACGGCACCCTGCCGCCCGTCAACGCCTGGGTGGCAGCCCGGTACACGCTGCCCGGCATCATCGCTCACCAGTCCGCACTACAGGGAGGCGTGCGGCTCCCGGTCCCCGACTTCGGGGACGCGCCCCAGGGATAGGGAAAGCTCTCATGCGGGCACGCGCGCAACCCTCGATTAGGATGGCGCGCGCGTCCGCCCCATCACCCGCGAAGCCCGCTGCCACGAGGAACGACGTGGCGCGCCTCGCGCGGGTCAGCCCGGCGGTCGTCAGTTACGTCGTCAACCGCTCCAAGCGCGTCTCCCCCGAGACCGAAGCGCGCGTGCGCCAGGCCATCGCGATGCTGGGCTATCGCCCGAACTCCGCGGCCCGCTCACTCCGCCTCGGCTCCACCGAGACCCTCGGCATGGTGGTCCCCGACAGCACGAACCCCTACTTCGCGGCGCTCGCCCACCGGGTCGAGCGTGCCGCGATCGAGCGCGGCTACGACCTGATCGTCGGCAACTCCGACGGCTCCCTCGACGGCGAGCGTCGCCTCCTCGACCAGTTCGCCGCTCGCCGGGTCGATGGCGTCCTCCTCTGCAGCAATGTCTACCGGCCCTCCGTTGCGGGCCTGCGCGCCGACAGCATTCCCGTCGTCCTCCTCAACCATGCGGTGCACCCGCCGGGCATCACCTCGATCGGCGTCGACATGCAGCTCGGCGCACGGCTCGCCGTCGAGCACCTCGCCGGCCACGGGCACCGCACCATCGGGCTCGTGATCGGGACGGACGAACTCCAGGACGCGCGCCACGTGGGCTGGATCGACGCCCTGGCCGGCCTCGGCCTGGAGCAGGGCCCGGTCGTCGCCGTCCCCTTCAATCACGGGGGCGGGTACGAGGCGGGGAAGAGGCTCCTCGCCGACGGCACCCTCCCCCCTGCTCTCTTCGTGAGCTCGGACCGCCAGGCGACCGGCCTGCTGCTCGCCCTGCACGAGGCCGGTGTGCGGATCCCCGACGACGTCGCCGTCGTCGGCTTCGACGGCGCCGAGGATGGCGCGTACACGTGGCCGCCGCTCACGACGATCGCGCAGCCCGTCGAGCAGATGGCCAGCACCGCGGTCGCGCTGATGATCGACGGTGCCGACGACGCGACGCACGAGGTCTTCCCGCCGACGCTGCTGATCCGCCGCTCCTGCGGTTGCTGACGCTCAGCCGATCCGCTCGAGCTCGAAGAGCACCGCCGTCGCCGGCTGCATGTAGGGGGCCCGGAGGCCGACCATCGACAACTGCGCCCCCGTGGCCTCGAGCGGGTGCCTCGTCCACTCCTGGCGAAGCGTCTCGGGCATGTGCTGGCGGTCGATCACCGTGACGCGGTAGCGCGCCTGGGGATCGAGGCCCGGGAACCGCAGCCGACCGAGGCTCGCGGAGCTCGTGACGCGCAGCATCGACAGCGAGAAGATCGCCTTGTCAGCCGCGATGACGCCCTTGAAGTACACCTCGGGGTCGGCGAGATCTGCCCGGACGAGGCGGCCGGTGCAGATGGTGTCGCGGTTGCGCTTGTACCAGCCGATCCACCAGCCGAGCTGGGCGAACTCCTCGTCGGTGGCCGTCGTCAGGTCCCACTCGATGCCGAAGTGCCCGAACACGGCGGTCGCGGCACGGAAGTTGAGGTCGTGCCAGCGCGCGGTCGTGTGCGAACGGCCGGAGGCCACGTGGCTGCCCATCAGCTCGAGCGGGAGCAGCTGTGCGGTCCACCACAGCATCCGCTGCCGCTCCTCGGGGTCGATGTTGTCCGACACCCAGATGCGCTCCGCGCGCTCCATCACCTCGAGGTCGACGCGGCCGCCGCCCGACGAACACGACTCCCACTCCATGTGCGGGAAGCGGGACCGGAGCTCGTCAAGGAGGCGATAGAACGCCCTTGTCTGCGCGGAGACGCCCGGCCGGCCCGACGGTGCGGTCCCAGCGTCGATCAGGTCGCGGTTGTGGTCCCACTTGATGTAGTCGATGTGATTGCCGGTGAAGACCGCGCTGAGCTGGTCGAGCACGTGCTGGTAGGCACCGGGGATCGCGAGGTTCAGCACCTGCTGGTGCCGCTGCTCGATCGGCAGCCGTCCGCCGCCGGGCTGCAGGATCCACTCGGGGTGGGCGCGCGCCAGGTCGGAGTCGAGGTTGACCATCTCCGGCTCGATCCACAGCCCGAACTGCATGCCGAGCCCACGCACGTGATCGATCAGCGGGGTGAGGCCGTCCGGCCAGACATCCGCGCTGACCACCCAGTCGCCGAGGCCGGCGAAGTCGTTCCGACGGGCGCCGAACCAGCCATCGTCGAGGACGTAGCGCTCGACGCCGAGCACGGCGGCCTTGTCCGCCAGGTCCTTCAGGCGCGCGAGATCGTGGTCGAAGTAGACGGCCTCCCAGACGTTCAGGGTCACGGGGCGCGCGGTCTCGGGGTGGACGGGGAGCGCGCGCAGGTGATGGTGAAAGCGCGCGGCCTGGGCATCGAGGCCATCGGCGTAGGCGAAGTACACCCACGGCGTCGCGTAGGACTGGCCGCCGGCCAGGTCTCCCTCGCCGGGGAGCAGGAGCTCGCCGCCCCCGACGACGTTCGCGCCGACGTAGTCGCGCTGCGCCTGGTGCACGTGGTTGCCGCTGAACGCGGTGTGGACGCCCCACACCTCTCCCCCGCGGTAGCCGAATCCCGCCACGCCCAGGTTCAGCACGTAGGCCGAGTTCGCGCTGGTGCGCCCGAACCTGCTCTCGCGACGGTGCGCGCCCTGGTTCAGCGCGCCATACTGCACCGCGCGCTCGTTGCCCCAGCGGCCACCGAAGTCGAGGATCTCCCGTGCCTGGCTCGGCACCGGGAGGTTCACGGTCAGCTCGTCGACGCGGTAGGTCGTCTCGCCGAGGTTGGTCACCTCCGCCTTTGCCCGCACGAGGCCGGTCGCCCGCATCTCGACGACGATGGTGAGCGCGAGCCCGGAGGCCGGGGCCTCCGCGCGGTACTCGACGACGCCCGCGCCGGCGTCGACCAGGTCATCGCCCAGCGGCGCGCCGTCGATGCTCGCGCCGATCAGCGTCCAGGCGGGGCTCCAGTCGGCGCCATCACGGGATCCGATGAGACCCGGCGTCCCCGACCACCCGAACCGCCCCTCAGGAACGATGCCGAGTACCATCCCGGTGTCCGGCCCGTTGGGCGCAGGCGCCCAACGGTCGGCGACGGTGAGGGCCGAGATGTCGGCATCAGCGAGGGGCCCGGGATCTGCTCCCCAGTGCAGGACACGCGGAAGCCCGCCTTGGTCGCTGACAAGCACGAGCGCGACGCCGTCGGCGCGCAGGCAGACCCGAGTATCCATGTTCATTCCACCCTTTCGAAGACCGGCGACGCCGAGTCTAGCGGCCCCGAAGGCCGGATGGTGACACGAGTCACCTTAGGTCGCGCGGCTCGTTGTCGCCGAGGTCTTCGGGCGGGAGATACGCCGTCGGCTCATCGATGGCGGCGGCCAGCAGCGGGGTCAGCAACATCTTCGCCTCGTACCCGTTGAACGAGCGCCGATAGGCGCCCACCGACTCCCAGCGGCCGACCAGCGCCCAGAGCTCCTGGTCGTCGAGATTGCGGACAAGCTCGATGCCCTGGCACCCCTCGCGCATCCCCCACCACTGGATGACAGGGCGGGCCTCCGCCTCGAACACGGGGCCGGGGGCGCGGAAGCGGATCACGACGAGCATGACCCAAACCTATAGAAGGCCCGCCGATGCGTCGTCTCCACAAGAGCCCGGCGCGCCAGGCGATTTGATCCTCGCCGCAGACCTGTTGATAATGGTTTTCATGTTGAAGCGTCTCGTCCTTCCCCTCAGCGCCGTCCTGGCCCTCTCGGCGTGCGGCGGCCCTGCCACCGGCCCGTCCGGCGGAAGCCCCGACGCCCCGCCTGCGGGATCGGCGAAGGTCGTCGCCGCGTTCTATCCGCTCGAGTGGGCCTCCGCGCAAGTGCTAGGCGACGCCGGCACGGTGGACACCCTGACGGCGCCGGGCGTCGAGGCGCACGACCTCGAACTCACCCCGCGCCAGATCGCCTCACTCGCCGACGCCGACCTCGTCGTCTATCTCAAGGGCTTCCAGCCCGCCGTCGACAGCGCCATCGAGCAGTCGGGCGCGAAGAACGTCCTCGACGTGGGCACCGTCGCGAACCTCCTGCCCGCCGCAGACGGACACTCGCACGACGAGGGCCACACGGACGAGGAGGGCCACGACGAAGATGAGCACGGCCACGGCGCCGAGGACGGTCACGATCACGGCGACATCGACCCGCATTTCTGGCAGGATCCGACCCGCATGGCAGCGGTCGTGAAGGAACTCGCGACCACGCTCACCACCGTGGGGCCGGATGCCGCCGCGTCACTGACCGCCAACGCCGACGCGACCGTCGCCGAGCTGGAGAAGGTCGACGGCGAGTTCGCCACAGGCCTGGCGTCCTGCGAGCGCACCGAGTTCATCACCACCCACGAGGCATTCAACTACCTCGCGCAGCGGTACGGCCTCACCGAGATCGGCATCTCCGGCATCAACCCCGACGCCGAGCCGTCTCCCGCCCGCATCGCGGCGATCCACGAGGAGGCCAAGGAACACGGCATCACCACGATCTTCTTCGAGACGCTGACCTCCCCCGCCGTCGCAGAGGCCATCGCCGGCGACCTGGGCCTGAAGACGGCCGTGCTCGACCCGCTCGAGGGGGTGACCGAGAACTCGCCCGGGACGGACTACCCTTCGATCATGCGCGCGAACCTCGAAGCCCTGCGGGCGGCGAATGGCTGTCAATGACCTCGTCGACGCCGAAGGCGTCTACGTCTCGCTCGACGGCATGCCGATCCTCCGCGACGTCACCGTCCGCGTGGCGCCAGGTGAGGCCGTCGCGCTGCTCGGCGGCAACGGATCCGGGAAGTCGACGCTGATCCGCACCCTTCTGGGGCTCATCCCCCACCAGGAGGGTCGCATCGCGCTGCTCGGGACGCCGCTGGCGCAGTTCCACGACTGGCGCCGGGTCGGCTACGTGCCGCAGACGAGCGCCATCAACGTCGCCAACGCCACGGTGCGCGAGATTGTGTCATCGGGCCGCCTTGCGCACCGCCGGCCGTTCCGGTGGGCAACCGCCGACGACCGCGCCGCCATGGACGACGCACTCGCGCAGGTGGGCCTCGCCGATCGGGCGCACTGGCCGTTCGCGGCACTGTCCGGCGGGCAGAAGCAGCGGGTGCTGATCGCGCGTGCCTTGGCTACCCGGCCGGACCTGCTCGTCATGGACGAGCCTCTGGCCGGCGTAGATCTCCACAGCCAGGCCGGCCTCGCGGAGCTGCTGGGCGGCCTCCGCGATGACGGACTCGGCCTGCTGGTCGTGCTCCACGAGCGCGGCCCCATGGGCGACGTCCTCGATCGCACCGTGACGCTGTGTGACGGCCGCGTCGTCGACGACGAACACACGCACGCCGCTGAGGAGTGCGGCGCGCCGACAGAGCCATCCGCCGTCGGCCTCGTCGACCCGATCGCCGGGGTGATCTCGTGATCGAGGTCCTCGCGCTCCCCTTCATGCAGCGCGCTCTGCTCGCCGCGGTCCTGAGCGGGCTGATCGCGCCGGCCATCGGCACCTACATCGTGCAGCGCCGGATGAGCCTGCTCGGCGACGGCCTCGGCCACGTCGCGATCATGGGCGTCGGCCTCGCCCTCATGACCGGCTGGGCGCCCCTGCCTGTAGCGGTGGTCACGTGCGTCGTCGGCGCGGTGATCGTCGAGTTGCTGCGGCAGCACGGCAAGACCTCCGGCGACCTTGGACTGGCCATCCTCTTCTATGGCGGCCTCGCCTCCGGCGTCCTCATGGCGGGCATCGCGGGCCAGGGTGCCGGCGGGCTATCGGCGTACCTTTTCGGGTCGCTGACCTCCGTCACGCCCACTGACCTCTACGTCATCGTCGGCCTCGCCGTCGTGATCCTGGTGCTCAGCATCGGCCTCGCCCCGCGTCTGTTCGCCGTCGCGGTGGACGAGGACTTCGCCCGCGTGCTCGGCATCCGGGTGAAGCTGCTCAACCTCTTGGTGGTCGTGCTTGCGGCCGTGACCGTTACGGTGTCGATGCGCACCGTCGGGCTCCTGCTGATCAGCGCGCTCATGGTGATTCCCGTCGCCACCGCACAGCAGGCGTTCGTCGGGTTCTATCCCGCATTCTTCGGCTCGATGGGCGTCGGTGTGCTCGCGGCCGTGACCGGCACGGTCGGCTCGTTCTATCTGGACACGGCGACGGGGGCGACGATCGTCGTGACCGCCATCGCGCTGCTCGGCGTGAGCTGGGTCGTCGGCTCGCGGCTGCGTCGCTCCGATCGGTTCATTCCCTTCGTCGAGGATCACGGCGCGCAGCCGCACCAGCAGGCGGAGAATCACAACGACAGCCACGCGCACGCCGCGGGAGTGAAGGTCATCCAGCACGGCGACCATCTAGACTACGTCCACGACGGGCACCGGCACGCCCGTCATGGAGATCACTATGACGAACATTAAGCCCGCCACGCGCCACACCTGGCAGCGTGCCGCCGTCCGCGACCTACTCGAGGGCGGCGAGGAGTTCCGCACCGCGCAGCAGATCCACGATCGGCTCCGCGACGAGGGCGCAAGGGTCGGCTTGGCGACGGTGTACCGGGCGCTGCAGTCGATGGCCGACGCCAGCGAGGTCGACGTGATCCGCACCCCGGAGGGCGAGGCCGCCTACCGACACTGCTCTGAGGGCCACCACCATCACCTGGTCTGCCGCCGCTGCGGCTTCTCGGTCGAGATCGAGGCGGCCTTCGTCGAGTCCTGGGCCGCGCAGATCGCGTCGCAGCACGGCTTCACCGATACCGGCCATGAGCTGGAGTTGTTCGGCCTCTGCCGCGACTGCACCCCCACGGCTGGCTGACCGCTGGTTGAGCGTTGGCGAGATGACCGCTGGTTGAGCCGGTCCCCCGCGCGAAGCGCCGGGACCGCTCGTTCCTCGCGGCCCGGCTCACCCAGCGGGTGCTACCTCTCGAAGTACGGCAGCGACCGCAGCGCCCTGTCCAAGTGCCAGGTCGCGTAGGCCACGACCATGCCGTCGACGCGTTGGGCGACGGCGCGGTCTGCGGCCAACGCCTCGTCCCACGAGCCGGCGAGCAGCGCGCCGATGTGCGCGGCCTCGGCCTCACCCAGTTGCGCAGATCCGGGGGTTCGACACGACACACATGCTGCCCCGCCACCTTGGGGAGAGAACCAGCGCACGTCCACGTCGCCGCACCCGGCGCATGCCGTCGTCGACACTGCGTAGCCCGCGACGGCGAGCGAGCGCAGCAGGTAGGAGTCGACGATGAGGGGCGCGGGGCGGTCCCCTGCCTCCAACGCGAGTAGGGCGCCGAGCAGCAGGCGATATTGCTGCAGCGAGGGCACGCCCTCCTCCGCGACGAGCCGATCAGCGGTCTCGACGAGGACCTCCGCGGCCGTGAACCGGAAGTAGTCCGCGCCGAGCCTGCTGGAATGCAGCGCCTCGACCTGCGTCACCACTTCGAGCGACCCACGGCCCTCAGCGAACTGAATGTCGATGTGCTGGAAGGGCTCCAGCCTGCCGCCGAACTTCGACGACGTGCGCCGCACTCCCTTCGCGACGGCGCGCACCTTGCCGTGCGTGCGCGTGAGCAGCGTGATGATGCGGTCGGCCTCGCCGAGCTGGTGCGTCCGCAGCACGACGGCTTCATCACGATAGGTAGGCACGAAACCTGAGTGTAGATCGGTAGGCTCGACGCGTGCCTGAGCCTCGCCGTCGTCCCACCCCGCACCCGAGCGGTGCCACCGCGCCCGCGATCACGGCGAAGGCATTGCCGCGGCACGTCGCCATCGTGATGGACGGCAACGGGCGCTGGGCGAAGCAGCGCGGGCTCAAGCGGACCGAGGGGCACGCGCGGGGCGAGTCGGCGCTGCTCGACGTGATCCATGGCGCCGTCGAGCTGGGGATCCCGTACCTGTCCGCCTACGCGTTCTCGACGGAGAACTGGAAACGCTCCCCCGACGAGGTGCGGTGGCTGATGGGCTTCAACCGCGACGTGATCCACCGGCGGCGCGACGAGCTGAACGACCTCGGCGTGCGCATCCGCTGGGCCGGCCGCCGCCCCCGGCTGTGGGGTTCGGTGATCAAGGAACTCGAGGTCGCCGAGGAGATGAGCAAGGACAACACCACGCTCACGCTCCAGTTCTGCGTGAACTACGGCGGACGTGCGGAGATCGTCGATGCGGCGAGAGAGATCGCCCGCCTGGCGCGTGCTGGGAGGCTCGATCCCGAGCGGCTCACCGAGGACCGATTCGCGAAGTTCCTCGACGAGCCAGACATCCCCGACGTCGACCTGTTCCTCCGCTCTTCGGGCGAGCAGCGGACGTCGAACTTCCTGCTGTGGCAGTCGGCCTACGCGGAGTTCATCTTTCTCGACCGCCTCTGGCCGGACTTCGACCGCCGCGACCTCTGGGCCGCGGTCGCGCAGTACGCGACACGAGAGCGCCGGTTCGGCACGGCTTAGGAGCTGGCCAGAGGCGCTGCGGCCCCAGTGTTTCGGACACGGGCTATGGTTGGTATACCAAAATGACCCGATTGGAGCCATCCGTTTTGCGCCGCCTGCCTACCCTCATCGTCCTCGCCGTCGCGACGAGCCTCGCCGCGTGCACCGGAGATGCCCAGGGTCCCCCGTCGCCCAGCCCTCAGAGGAGCACCATGCCCACACCCAGCCAGCCCTCCCCCAGCCCCACGCCCTCGCCCTCACCGTCGGCGGAGACAACGCTCACCCAGGAGCAGCTCGATGAGCAGCTGCGCGAGGCCGCGTGGGCCGACGACGTGCCTCGCGCGCGCACGCTGATCGAGCAAGGGGCAGACGTCAACGCGAAGGACTCCACGGAGCAGTCTGCCTACCTGGTCGCCACGAGCGAGGGCTATTTGGAGCTGTTGCGTCTCACTCTGGACAACGGTGCGGACATCGACGCCAAGGACAGCTGGAACGGGACCGGGCTGATTCGCGCCGCCGAACGCGGGCACCACCTCGTCGTCGGCGAGCTCCTTCAGTCGGGCATCGATCGCGACCACGTCAACCGGATCGGCTATCAGGCCATCCACGAAGCGGTGTGGCTGGGTGCCGATACCGGGACGTACGCCGCAACCGTTCGCGCGCTGATCGCCGGCGGGGTCCAGCTAGACCGTCCCTCTGGCACAGAGAAGCTGACGCCGCTGCAGATGGCGAGCAGGCGCGGCTTTTCGGGTCTCGAGCGGATCCTCGCCGCGGCGGACACGGCGACGAAGAGCCCCCGGCCGGACGAGGCGCTGCTCCGGGCGGCCTCCCGCGGCGACGCCGACGCGGTGGCGCTCGCGCTCCGGGCTGGCGCGGATCTGGAGACGCGCGACGAACGCGGACGCACCGCATTGCTGCTCGCCGTCACCGAGGATCACGTCGCCACGGCGCGGGTACTCGTCGCGCTCGGCGCGTCGCCGGATGCGCTCGACGACCGGCACGACACGCCGTGGCTCGTGACCGGAGTGACCGGAAGCGTGAAGATGCTTGAGGTCCTGCTTCCGGCCCATCCAGACATGACGATCCGAAACCGATACGGCGGCGTCTCCGTCATCCCAGCCAGCGAACGCGGGCACGTCGACTACGTGCGCCGCGTCGTCGAGACCGGGATCGACGTCGACCACGTCAACGACCTGGGGTGGACGGCCCTGCTGGAGGCGGTCATCCTCGGCGACGGCGGCCCACGCCATCAGGAGATCGTCCGGATCCTCCTCGGCGCGGGCGCCGATCCATCGATCGCCGACAAGGACGGGGTCACAGCTCTCCAGCACGCGCGCAGGAGCGGGTACACGAAGATCGTCGAACTCCTCGACGACTGAGAACCTGCCGGGCCGTTCATGCGTCCAGGCGGTCGAACGCGGTCGCCCGGACGATCGCCGAGCCGGCGGCGTCGCTGGCGGCGAGGTCCACCTCGGCGGTGATCCGCCAGTCGTGGTCGCCGTCGGGGTCGTGGATGACCTGGGTGGCGATCCACAGCGCGGGTCCCTTGGCGAGGCGGAAGAGGCCGGGGCCGCGGGCCTCGCCGTCGATCAGAATCTCGTCGTGGTCGTCCCAGTAGTCGGCCAGCGCGTCGTCCCAGGCGGCGCGGTCCATCAGCACCTCGAGGGGCGGGTCGGCGAGGTTCACCGTCGCCTCCTCCAACGCGCCGAGCTCGTCCCACTTGTCCCGCGCCGCCAGCTCGACGCGGCGGAACATCGCGGTGCGGATCATGGCGGTGAACGCGCGCTCGTTGCCGGTGACCGGACGGGGCGGGGGCGGAGGGGCGCCCTGGGCGGCCAGTTCCGCCGCGGCGGCCACCTTCTCCGGGTCGGTGAGCGCCTCCCATTCGTCGAGCAGCGACGAGTCCGTCTGGCGCACGGTCTCCCCGAGCCACTCGACGAGGTCGTCGAGCTCCTCGGTGCGGTAGTCGTCGGGGACGGTGTGCCTGAGCACCCGGTAGGCGTCCGAGAGGTAGCGCAGGACGGTGCCCTCGCTGCGCTGCAGCTTGTAGGTGGAGATGAACGTCGTGAAACCCGCCGCGCGTTCCCACATGTCGCGCACCACCGACTTCGGCGACAGCGACGCCCCTGCCAGCCACGGGTGCGACTGCACGTAGACGTCCAGGGCGTGCTCCAGCAGCTCTCCGAGCGGCTGGGGCCAGGTGATCTCCTCGAGCAACTCCATGCGTTCGTCGTACTCGATGCCGTCGGCCTTCATCTGCGCGACGGCCTCGCCGCGGGCGAGATGCTGCTGCCCCAGCAGCACCTGGAACGGGTCCTCGAGCACGGCCTCCATGACGGAGACGACGTCGAGGTGGTAGGTCGGCGACTCCCGGTCGAGCAGATCGAGCGAGGCGACGGCGAACGGCGCCAACGGCTGGTTGAGGGCGAAGTCCTCGCCGACGCTCTCGGCCAGCGCACACCAGCCGCCGTAGGCATCCGGCTCCGTGCGCTTGACCAGCACCCCGGAGGTGAGCAGGCCGCGCGTGAGCGCGAGGGCCCTGCGCTTCAACGCCCGCCGCTTGTCGGGGGTCTCGTGCGACGAGTCAAGCAGGCGCTTCATCGCTTCGTAGCTGTCGCCGGGCCGCTGCGCCACGTTCAGCAGCATCCCGTGGGTCACCTGCATGCGCGAGACGAGGTTTTCGGGCTGAGCGACGGTGATCCGCTCGTACGTCTCCTCGTTCCACGCGACGAACCCGTCGGGCGCCTTCTTCCGCACCACGCGTTTGCGCTTCTTCGGGTCGTCGCCGGCCTTGGCCAGCGCGCGCTCGTTCTCGATCACGTGCTCGGGTGCCTGGACGACGACGAAGCCGACGGTGTCGAACCCCGCCCTTCCGGCGCGCCCTGCGATCTGGTGGAACTCTCGCGACCGCAGCTTTCGCACGCGGGTGCCGTCGAACTTCGTCAGCCCAGTGAACAGGACCGTCCGGATGGGCACGTTGATGCCGACGCCGAGGGTGTCGGTGCCGCAGATGACCTTGAGCAGTCCCTCCTGCGCGAGTTGCTCGACGAGCCTGCGGTACTTGGGCAGCATGCCCGCGTGGTGCACGCCGATCCCTCGCTTGACGAGGCCGGAGAGGATCTTGCCGAAGCCTTTGCCGAACCGGAAGGCGCCGATCTCCTCCGCGATCCGGTCGGCGTCGTGCCGGGTGATGAGGTTGACGCTGAGCAGGCTCTGCGCGCGCTCAAGGGCGTCGGCCTGGGTGAAGTGCACGATGTAGACGGGGGCCTTGTGCTCCTGCACAAGCTCCAGCACCTTCTCCTGCAACGGGGTCGTCGACCACTCGAACAGCAGCGGCACGGGGCGCTCTGCGTCGTCGATCAGGCTGGTGTCGCGGCCGGTGCGCTCGCTCAGCTGCGCGGCGAGCCCGGTGACATCGCCGAGGGTCGCGCTCATCAGCAGGAACTGCGCCTGCGGCAGCTCCAGCAGCGGCACCTGCCAGGCCCAACCGCGGTCGGGCTCGGAGTAGAAATGGAACTCGTCCGCGATGACCATGCCGACGTCGGCACCCTTGCCCTCCCGCAGCGCGATGTTGGCGAGCACCTCGGCGGTGCAGCAGATGATGGGCGCATCCGAGTTCACCGACGCGTCGCCGGTGACCATGCCGACGTTCTCGGCCCCGAAGATCTGGCACAGCGCGAAGAACTTCTCGCTGACCAGAGCCTTGATGGGCGCGGTGTAGAACGACACCCGGTCGGTGGCGAGCGCCGCGAAGTGCGCGGCCAGCGCCACCATCGACTTCCCCGAGCCCGTCGGCGTCGCCAGGATCAGGTTGTTGCCGCTGAACAGCTCAATCGATGCCTCGTCCTGGTGCGGGTAGAGCGCGATACCCTGAGCGACGGCCCACGCCTGGAAGTGCTCGTAGAGGGCGTCAGCGTCGCCGGAGACGCGGTCGGTGAGCTTGGGCATGGGTGTCAGCCTATCGACTGACCTCCCGCGGCCGCTCCCGCCGCCAGCGCGGCTGCCTGCGTCGCTATGCCGACGGAAGAAGCCGCGGTGACGTCAAGCGGGGCCGATCCGGTGCAAGGTGATCTGCGACTGGTTGAGGAACCGCACCGCCGGGCCGGTCACGCCGACGCCGGAGTCGATGAAAAGAGTCGCATCGCCGTCGGTGTAGACGCCCTTGGAAATCTTCGGGAAGTAGTCGCCGCCGGCCTGGTAGAGCGGACCGATCACCGGCACCCGCACCTGGCCGCCGTGCGTGTGCCCGCACAGGGCGTAGTCGACACCGTACCGGTTGAGCTCGGGCAGGATCTGCGGCGAGTGCGTCAGCACCATACGGAAGCCGTCGCCGGGAAGCCCCGCTACCGCGGCGCCGAGGTCGCCGTGACCGCTGTAGTAGTCGTCGACGCCCACGAGCTGCACCTCGCCGAAGTCGCCGTCAACGAATAGGTTCTCGTTCGCCAGCACACGCACTCCGTAGCTCTCCAAGAGGGCGTGCAACCTGCCCTGCACACCCTCGCCCTGGTCGTGGTTGCCGTCGACGTAGAACCTCGGAGCGTCGATCGTTGCTAGGCCCGAAACCAGGTGCTCCACCGGTTCGAGGTCGTCGCGGCTGGTGTTGACGAAGTCGCCGGTCAGCGCGATCAGATCCGGCTCCGCGCCGCGAACCAACTCGACGATCTGGTCCACCTGTGACGGGCGCGGAAGGCTGTGGAAGTCGGTGATCTGCACCACGCGCAACTCGCCAACCAGTTCGTCAGTCACGAACGTCGTCTCGACGAGCTGCGTGTTGCGCACCTCCCAATTGGCCCGCGCCACCGTCGCTACCGTCAGCAGCAGAGCCGCGAGGAAGACCGCGACGATGCGTCGCCACCCGCCGAACGGCGGCTTCCGGCGCAGCGCGCCCCACTCCGCACCATGAAAATCTAGAGCCATAAGCTCACCCCCCGGGGTATAGCCTAGTGGGGCATCCCCGAGATTGGGGACACGGCAACGCCGACGTCCTGTGGGACGTCGGCGTTGCAGTGAGAAGACGGGCTCAGCTCAGACGGCGTTACGCGTGGCCGCGTGGATCGCCTCTGCTCGATTCAGCGCGCTCAGGATCGCCTTCATCGAGGCGCTGGTGATGCTCGGGTCGATGCCCACACCCCACAGCACCTGGGCGTCGTCGCCATCGCCGATCTCGCACTCGACATACGCCGCGGCGTTGGCGTCGCCACCCGACTGCAGCGCATGCTCCGCGTAATCCAGGACCCGGACGTGCGCGCCCTCGGAAGCCAGAGCATCGACGAACGCGGACACCGGGCCGTTGCCCTCACCCTCGACGTCGACCTGGTGGCGCGTCGGGCCGTCGACCGTGGCGTGGACGTGGAACTCGCCGTTGCTCGACGTCGACCCCGCCGCCGTCAGCACCCACGGCCCGTTGGCCAGGTACTCGCGCTGGAAGATCTGGTGGATCTCCTCCGCCGTGACCTCGCCGCCGGCGACGTCGGTGTGCTGCTGCACGACGCGGCTGAACTCGATCTGCAGGCGACGCGGCAGATCCATCTTGAACTCGTTCTTCATCAGGTAGGCCATGCCGCCCTTGCCCGACTGCGAGTTGACGCGGATAACCGCCTCGTAGGTGCGGCCCACGTCGTGCGGGTCGATCGGCAGGTACGGCGCCTCCCAGGGCATCTCGCCGACCTGCTTGCCCGCGGCGACGGCCGCATCCTCCAGGTACTCCAGGCCCTTCTTGATCGCGTCCTGGTGCGACCCGGAGAACGCCGTGTAGACGAGGTCGCCCGCGTACGGATGGCGCGGGTGCACGGGCAGGCCGGTGCAGTACTCGACGGTGCGGCGCACGTGGTCGATGTCGGAGAAGTCCAGCTGCGGGTCGACGCCCTGGGTGTACAGGTTCAGCGCCAGCGTCACCAGATCGACGTTGCCGGTGCGCTCGCCGTGGCCGAACAGGCAGCCCTCGACCCGATCAGCGCCGGCCATCTGGCCCAGCTCGGAGGCGGCGACGGCGGTGCCGCGGTCGTTGTGC
The DNA here is from genome assembly GCF_016714275.1 of Tessaracoccus sp. Lineage (GTDB taxonomy): Bacteria > Actinomycetota > Actinomycetes > Propionibacteriales > Propionibacteriaceae > Arachnia. The sequence continues at coordinate 1,220,205 of NZ_JADJNP010000001.1, forward strand.
GGGTGCAGCGACACCGCCACGTTCTCGCGGTTCTTCACGTGCCGGATGAAGTACTCGATCTGGTCCGCATACGTGTTCGGCGTCGAGCGCTCGACGGTCGCCGGCAGGTTGAAGATGATCTCTCGGCCCTCGCCCGGCTGCCACACGTCGGAGACGGCATTGCAGACCTCGACGGCGAAGTCGGTGGGGGTCTGGGTGAAGATCTCAGGCGAGTACTGGTAGCCGAACTCGACGTCCCTCAGGTGCTGATCGGCGTACTTCATGACCAGCTCCGTGCCGCGGGTAGCCAGGTCGATGCACTGCTGCTCGGAGATCCGGAACACGACCTTGCGGAAGAGTTCGGCCGTCGCGTTGTACATGTGGATGGTGGCGCTGCGCGCGCCGATCAGCGACTCCGCGGTGCGCGAGATCAGGTCCTCGCGGGCTTGAGTCAGCACCGAGATCGTCACGTCGTCGGGGACCTTGTCGCCTTCGATCAGCTGGCGGACGAAATCGAAGTCCGTCTGCGACGCCGAAGGGAAGCCGACCTCGATCTCCTTGTAGCCCAGCGAGACCAGGAGTTCGAACATGCGCATCTTGCGCGACGGGGTCATCGGGTCGATCAGGGCCTGGTTGCCGTCGCGCAGGTCGGTCGACAGCCAGCGCGGCGCCTTCTCGATCCGCTGGGACGGCCACGTGCGGTCCGGCACGTCGACGGGAATGAACGGGGTGTAGCGGTGCACCGGCATCGTGGTCGGCTGCTGCACGGGAACGGACTGCGGGCGGGTGTTGAACTGAGTCATTTCAGAAGTCTCCTGGCTGGGGATCTTGGTGCCAGACGCGAAGAAGCACCGCAGCGAGGAGATCTGGCTCAGTGCTTACTGGGCCTCGCTGCGGCAACCAAGGAGCAGGTTCTGCCGTGCCACGTCGCAGAGACTAGCACGGGTTGTGCAGATTTGGCCGGGTCCACTGGTTTCGACACGGCGACTCGCTGGCGCTCGTGCGGGCTCAACCAGCGATCACTTCACCGAGCCGGCGGTGAGCCCGCCGATCAGGCGCTTCTCGATCAGCGCGAACAGCACGATAACGGGGATGATCGCGATCAGGGCGACGGTGAAGAGGTACTGCCAATCCTGGATGTACAGGCCAAGGAAACGCGGCATGGCGACGGTCAAGGGCTGCAGGTTCGTCTGCTGGACGAGGATCAGCGCGGCAGCGTATTCATTCCAGGTGTTGACGAACACGAAGACGATAGCGGTGACGATGCCGGGCCAGACGAGCGGCAGCGAGATCCGGAACATGGTCTGGAGCCGGCCGAGGCCGTCGATCAGGGCCGCCTCGTCGATCTCCTTCGGCACGCCCGCGAAGAAGGCCTGCATGATCCAGATCGCGAACGACAGGTTGAACGCGGCATTGATCAGGATCAGCGCGGCCCACACGGTGTAGCCCTGCCAGCCCTTGAACTGCTGGAAGAGGCCGACGGCGAGCACCGTCGGCTGCAGCATTTGCGTGACGAGCACGAGCAACAGGAACACGAGGCGCCCGGGGAACCGGAAGCGGGCCACGTAGTAGGCGGCTGGGGTTGCGACGACGAGCACGAGCAGCGTCGCGCCCACCGCGATCACCGTCGTCGACAGCAGAGCGGACGCGGGATTGACCGACGACGCCCACACCGTGAGGTAGTTGCTGAACTGCGGCTGGGCCGGGAAGTACACCGGCGGGATGTCGGTCACCTCGAGACGCGTCTTGAGTGAGGTGATGAACATCAGCGCGTAAGGGAAGCCGAAGAACACGGCGATGGCAAGGGAACCGAGCGCCACGAACCAAGGGCTCGGCGGACGGTCGATGCCGCCGCGGTGGGGAGTTCGCGCCATGGCTCAGGCCACCTCCTTCGTGGGCTGCACGACGGCCAGGTAGATCGCGATGATGACGAGGCAGAACAGGAAGTTCAGCACCGACAGCGCCGACGAAACGCCCGGACCGAGCGCACGCTGATACTCGAACATCAGCGTCGTGGTGATGTGACCGGTGTGATAGCCGGGCGTCTCCTGAAGGAGCCTCAGAATCGGGAGGGAGTTGAAGACATTGATGATGTTGATCAGCGCGGCGACGGCGATCGCGGGGCGCAGCATCGGCAACACGATGTGCCAGTACCGCTGGGGCGCCGAGGCGCCGTCGACATGTGCGGCCTCGAGGACGTCCGACGGCACAGCCTGGAGTCCGGCGAGGATCGTGTAGGTGGTGAACGGCAGCGACACGTAGATGGCGACGAACACGGCGATCCAGAACGCACTCGTCGGGTCCTTCGTCCACGCGCGCGACTGCTCGAGGATGCCTGTGTCGACGAGCAGCCGGTTGAAGAGGCCGACGTTCTCCTGCAGGCCGTAGCGGAAGACCGTCGCGGTCATGACCACCGAGCAGGCCCAGGGCAGGATGACGAAGAGACGCAGCAGCTTGCGGCCGCGGAAAGGCTTGTTCAGGAACTGCGCGATGAGCAGCGAGAGCAGCACCGTGCACAGCACGACGACCACGACCCACACCGCGGTGTTCAGCAGAATCCGGTCGATGGGGACGCCCGGGAACGTCAGTGCGCCCGCGGGGCCGATGTAGTTGTCCAGGCCGATCGGTTCGTCGCTGCGGCGAATGCCCTTGTTGTTGTACTTGAAGAACGACGTGTAGACCATCAGCGCCGCCGGGAAGAGCACGACGCCGACGATCAGGACAAGGGTGGGCGCGAGCCATGGCAGCGCGCCCACCGCCTCTCGTCGTCGGTTAGCCCTGAGCATCCACCTGGGCCTGGATCTGCGTGAGCAGCTCGGCCGGATCGGTGGTGCCGACCTGGTAGGCCGAGCCCTGTAGCGCCGCCTGCAACACATCCCACTGCGGGTTGCTGACGGGCAGGAACTGGACGATCGAGAGCGCCTCCAGGAAGCCCTTCTCGTTGTCCGTCGCAGCCTCGGCCTTCGCCTTCTCGATCATCGACGTGGTCACCGGGAGCAGCTTTGTGCCCTTGTACCAGCCCTCGTACATCGCATCGGAGTACATGAGGTCGAGGAAGGCGCCCGTGGCCTGCTTGCGCGCCGCGTCCTTGTTGTCGAACGCGGCGATGAAGTCGGTCACGCCTGTGGCCACGCCGTCGCCGCCATCCTTGTCGGGCACGGCCGCGAGCGCCGGCTTGATGCCCTTGGCCTCGGCGTCGGCGACGATCTGGCTGTGGCCGACGATCATCCCGAGCTTGCCCGCGTGGAACAGGTTCGCGACATCCTGGCGGTTGTCCTCCAGCTTGGGCTGGGTGAGGCCGTCAGTGTGCATCTTCTGCATCTGGCCGAAGGCCTCGACGGCCTGCGGGGTGTTGGCGTTCAGCTTCTCGCCGTCGACCCAGGTGCCGCCGGCACCCCACAGCCACAGCGACGACTCGAGCTGGGCCTCCTCGCGGCCGAGCGGCATGCCGTAGCCGACGACGCCGCCGCCGAGTGCGACCAGCTTCTTTGACGCATCCTCGAGCTCGGCCCAGGACTTCGGCGGCGCGCCGATCCCCGCCTGCGTGAACAGCTCGGTGTTGTAGATGAGCATGCGGGCGCTCGCGATGTCCGGTGCCGCCCACTGGGTGCCGTCGGCGCTCTGGCCGTTCTTCAGCAGCGAAGGCTCGATGGCGGCGAGGGTGTCCGCGCTCACGACCTCGTTGATCGGGTAAAGGATTCCGGCCTCGGCCGAGGCGGCGAACGCGTTGTCGTTGAGGATGTCCGGGTAGTCGTTGGCCTGGATCCGCGCCGCGACCTTGTCGGAGAAGCCGTCCCAGCCCTCGATCTGGATCTCCACCTTGACCTTGGGATAGGTCTTGTTGAACTCGGTCTTGATCGCCTCCCAGTCCGCCTGCGAGGAGTCCGCGTAGGACGGGGCGAGGATCTTGATGGTGGTCTCGAGGTCGCCGGGGCCGACGGTGCCGCCACCCCCACCTCCGCCGTTGTCGCCGCCACAGGCGGTCAGGGCCAGCGCGCCGATCAACGCGGCCGCGCTCAGCTGGAGTACACGCTTGTACACGTGGTTTCCTTTCGAATCGGTCAGGCTCACATCGTCGGACCCTGATCTCGTGAGATCGATATTAGGAATCGAAAGACACCGGGCAAGCGGCCGCGCGCACTCGTGACCAAATAGTTACCACCGCTGAACCGGCGGGCCCTAGAAACCGAGACGGTTGAGGTACTTGGCGTCGCGTTGCCACTCCTTCAGCACCTTGACGTGCAGCTTCAGGTGCACGCGAGTGCCGAGGAGGCGGTTGATCTGCGGGCGCGCCACCGAGCCGATCTCGCGGAGCCGCTCCCCCTTGTGGCCGATGATGATGCCCTTCTGGGAGTCGCGCTCCACGACGATGGTCGCGAACACGTCGAGCAGCGGCTTGTCCTCCGGGCGCCCTTCGCGGGGCAGGATCTCGTCGATCATCACGGCGATGGAGTGGGGCAGCTCGTCCCGCACGCCCTCCAGCGCTGCCTCGCGGATCAGCTCCGCGATGAGGGTCTCCTCCGGCTCGTCGGTGATCTCGCCGTCGGGGTAGTACATCGGGCCGGCAGGCAGGAGGCCGAGCAGCACGTCGCCCACGACGTCGACGTTCTCGCCGCTCTCCGCCGAACAGGGCACGACGTCGGCCCACTCGATGCCGAGCTCGGTGGCGACCTCGCCGATGTCGACGAGGTGCGACAGCTGGCGCTCCTTGCTGACCAGGTCGGTCTTGGTGGCCAGCGCGACCAGCTTCGGACGGTTCTGGAGCTTGGCGATCTCCCCAATGATGAACTGGTCACCAGGGCCGATGCGCTGGTCGCACGGCAGGCAGACACCCACGACGTCGACCTCGGACCAGGTCTCGTAGACCAGGTCGTTCAGGCGCTGGCCGAGCAGCGTCCGTGGGCGGTGCAGGCCAGGGGTGTCGATGAGGATGAGCTGGCCGTCCTCGCGGGTCACGATGCCGCGGACCGCGTGCCTCGTGGTCTGCGGCTTGCTCGACGCGATCGCGATCTTCTGTCCGACCAACGCGTTGGTGAGCGTGGACTTGCCGGCGTTGGGGCGGCCCACGAAGCAGGCGAAGCCCGAGCGGTAGGTGGTCTCAGTCATCTTCGGTCTCCTGCTCCTCGCCGCGTTCGACGGCGAGTTCTTCTGGCGTGAGGCGCCGCGCGAGCACGGTGCCGATCTGGTGCCTGCGGCCGATGGCGCGGTCGGCGATCAGCTCGATGTCGCCGATCAACGCCCGCGAGCCAGGGATGGGCACCAGGTTGAGTTCCTTGGCCATCAGGCCGCCGACAGTCTCGACGTCGTCGTCATCGAGCTTGACGTCGAACAACTCCCCGAACTCGTCCAGCGGGAGCCGCGCCGAGACGCGGTACCGGCCCTCCCCCAGCTCGGAGACGGCGGGGGCGTCGTGGTCGTACTCGTCGACGATCTCGCCGACGATCTCCTCGAGGATGTCCTCGATGGTCGCCAAGCCCGAGGTGCCGCCGAACTCGTCGATCACGATGACCAGGTGCGAATGGCTGAGCTGCATGTCATGCAGCAGCTCGTTGACGGGCTTCGAGTCGGGGCAGAACGCCGCCGCGCGCATGAGGTCGGCGACCTTCTCCTGGTGCTGGGCGTCGGGGAAGTCGTAGATCCGCTTCGACACGTCCTTCAAGTACACGACGCCGAGAATGTCGTCGAGGCCTTCCCCGACGACGGGGATGCGGGAGAAGCCGGAGCGCAGCGCGAGGCTCATCAACTGGCGCAGCGTCTTGTCCTTCGTCACGTAGACCATGTCCGTCCGCGGAACCATGACCTCCTTGACGATGGTGTCGCCCAGCTCGAAGACGGAGTGCAGCATCTTCGACTCGCCCGCCTCGATCAGCTCATTGGCTTCGGCGATGTCGACGAAGTCGCGGAGTTCGGCCTCGCTGGCGAACGGGCCGTCTGCATAGCCCTTGCCGGGGGTCAGCGCGTTGCCGAGCAGGATCATCAGCTGGGCGATGGGGCCGAACACGGACGTCACGCCGCTCACGACGCTGCCGAGGGCGCGCAGCGTCTCGCCCGGGCGCTGCCGACCGAGCGTGCGCGGTGCGACGCCCCAGAGGATGAACGAGACGACGCACATGATGGCGATCGCGGTCAGCGCTCGTGCCCAGTCGTGGGCGAAGTGCTGGAACAGCATGATGGTGACGAGCACGATCGAGCTCGTCTCCAGCAGGAGCCGCGTGAAAAGGACGGCGTTGATCGACGGCGCGGGATCCTGAGCGATCAGCGCGATGCGCTCCGCACCGCGATCGCCGGACTCGACCATGCGCTCCGCGCGGGACTTCGTCATGATCGACAGCGCGGTCTCCGCCGCCACCAGGAGGGAGGCCCCGACGGCGCACAGCACCGCGAGGATCAGCTGGGTCCAATCAGAGGGGGACACAGGTATCGGTCAACTCGCTCGGCTCGGGGATACGGCTTGGCGGATTCTACCTCAGCGAAGCGATGGCGGCGCTCAGCGAGGGCGCGCCAACTCCCAGGCGGCGATGATCTTGTCGTTCAGGCCGAACATGATCGCCTTCTCGTCGGGCTCCGCGTGATCGTGGCCGAGCAGGTGGAGCAGCCCATGGATGAGCAGGTACTCGGCCTCGGCGTCGGGTTCGCGGCCGTTCTCCGCAGCCTGGCGGGCCGTCACCGTCGGGCAGAGGACGATGTCGCCCAGCAGGCCGAGCGGCGCCTCCTCGTCGTCGGCGGGCGCACGGAGCTCGTCCATGGGGAAGCTCATCACGTCGGTCGGCCCGGGGAGGTCCATGAACCGCTCGTGGTAGTCGGCCATGGTGGTCTCGTCGACGAGCAGGATCGACAGGTCCGCCTGCGGGTGGATGCGCAACTGTTCCAGCGCGAACCGGGCGAGCGAGACCAGGCCGAGCTCGTCGGCCGCGACGCCGGACTCGTTGTTGATGTCGATCATCGACGCCCCTTGCGCTCCGTATGGCGGTTCTCCGCGGCGGCAGCCTGGAGGCTCTCGAACTGGTCGTAAGCGGCGACGATCCGGCCGACGAGGCGATGCCGGACGACGTCGCGCGCCGTCAGCGTGCAGAAGGCGATGTCGTCGAGCCCGTCAAGGACGTGCTGCACCTCGCGGAGGCCGCTCTTCTGGCCGCCGGGGAGGTCGACCTGGGTGATGTCGCCGGTGACGACGATCTTCGAGTTGAAGCCGAGCCGCGTCAGGAACATCTTCATCTGCTCCATCGACGTGTTCTGGGCCTCGTCGAGGATGATGAACGCGTCGTTGAGGGTGCGTCCGCGCATGTAGGCCAGAGGCGCGACCTCCACCGTGCCCGAAGTCAGCAGCTTGGGAACCGAGTCGGCGTCGACCATGTCGTGCAGCGCGTCGTAGAGCGGGCGCAGGTACGGGTCGATCTTGTCGTTCAGCGTGCCGGGCAGGAACCCGAGCCGCTCCCCCGCCTCGATCGCCGGGCGCGTCAGGATGATGCGGCTGACCTGCTTGGCCTGCAGCGCCTGCACGGCTTTCGCCATGGCGAGGTACGTCTTGCCGGTGCCCGCGGGCCCGATGCCGAAGACGACGGTGTGCTGGTCGATGGCGTCGACGTAACGCTTCTGGTTCAGCGTCTTCGGCCGCACGGTCTTGCCCCGCGCCGACACGATGTTCTGGGTGAGGATCTCCGTCGGCGAGGTGCCGTCGTTGGCCAGTTGGATGACGCGTTCGACCGTCTCGCCGGTGAGGCCCTGGCCGGTGCGCAGGATGGTGACGAGTTCGGTGAAGACCTCGGCGGCGCGGGCGACCTCGGCCGCGTCCCCGGTAAGGCTGATGCGGCTGCCGCGGACGTGGATGTCACAGCGGAGCCGGTCCTCGAGGATGCGGAGAAAGTCGTCCCGGGGGCCGAGCAGGTTGACCATGTCGATCGACAGCGGCACAGCGACGATGCGCGTCGCGGCCGGCGTGTCAAGGGCGTTGCTGTTCAGGGTTTCCACTCCCAAGAGTCGTGTGATGCGGGCTGGGCCCGTCTGCCGGGCCAGCTTACCCCCGGCGCGCGTAGGAGCGCCCTACTCGATGATGTCGTCGTCGTCCTCGGTGATGATATGCATCGCGGCTTCCTCGGCGCTGGCGGCGCCGCCGCTGATGCCGACGTCGACGCCGAGCGTGTCCTCGCGCCCTGCGCCCTGGACGGCCATGAGTCTGCCGGCGCGCTCGGTGCCTACCTGGCGGTTCTCCTTGTACGGGTTCCAGTTGTCGTCGTTGGGCGCGCGCTCCGGCTCCTCCTGGTGGACGCGCATCTCGATCGTCTCGCCCTGGCGCATCTCCGCCGGCGTGTTGCCGAAGCCCATCGCGGGCGACCAGTGATCCGGGGCGATGTAGCCCTCATCCAGGACATCCTGGACGCCGCGGTCGATCAGCGAGTCGGATTGCTGGAGCTGGTCCAGCTGCTCGGACTCCTCGGGGACTGCCTCATCGAATTGGTCGCTCATGTAGAGAGTCTGCCACCGAATCGGCATCCCGGGCGGTGATCGGGCCGACTCTCATGGAATCGGTGGCGGAAGCGGCGACAGGTCCCAGCCGGTTGCGTCGCTTGTCGGCGGCTCACCGTGACTCTCGTACAATCTCCGGGTGACAGCCCTGAAACAGCCCTCGTTCGCCCAACGGCCGCCCGGCGTGTACGACCTCGTGGTCGCGCTGTTCTGCGCGCTTCTGCTGATCTCCAACGTCGCGGCGGTGAAGCTGATCGCGCTCGGACCGGAGTTCACCGTCGGCGGCTTTCCGTTGCTGCCGTTGATCACCGACGGCGGCGCGTTGCTGTTCCCGCTGACCTACGTCCTCGGCGACGTCCTCGCAGAGGTGTACGGGATGCGCGGGGCGCGCCGCGCGATCTTCCTGGGCTTCGTCATCTCCGCGCTGGCATCGCTGACGTTCCTCGCCGTCGGCGCCCTCCCGCCCGCGGCGGACTGGCCGAACCAGGAGGCGTTCGACGCCGTGCTGGGCTTCGTGCCGCGGATCGTCGCGGCGTCGCTGATCGGCTACCTGGCGGGCCAGCTGCTGAACGCCTGGGTGCTGGTGAAGCTGAAGGAGCGCGCCCCGGACGGCTTGCTGTGGGCGCGCCTGCTGGGCTCGACGGTCGTCGGCGAGGCGGCGGACACGACGCTGTTCTGCCTGATCGCCTTCGGCGGCATCATCGGCGGCGGGACGATGGTCAACTACATCCTGGTCGGCTACCTGTGGAAGGTCTCGGTCGAGGCCATCTGCCTGCCGATCACCTACCGCGTGATCGCCGCCGTCAAGCGCCGCGAGCCCACCTACGCCACCAGCGCCGGTTGAGCCCGAATCGGCACCTTAGGAGGGAGATGTTTGTTGGTAGACCAACAAACATCTCCCTCCTAAGGTGATTCACTCCGGTGGCCGAGCCCTTCACGAGGACGGACACCGCCGACATCGACGCACCCGCCCCATCCACCCCCTGTCGGTGAGCGCGACGGCGACCTGGCGCGCCGCCGTGCACGCCTGCCGAGCGACGGCGTTCCAGCCGTAGCGCAGGGTCACCGCATTCAGGCGTAGGACATGAGCGTTGTCGCGAAGCATGTCCTTCGACCAGTCGGAGTGGTCCCGCATCCCGTCGAGTTCGACGATGATGCCCCACTCGTCGTACATACAGTCCACGCGGCCTTCGACGGTGACCTCCTGTCGCCGCGGGACCGGAAGCCTGTGTGCACTCACGACGTCCCGCTGGAACAGCCACTCCAAGCCACTCTCGATCCCGGGGCCTGCGGCGACGCACAACTGCACCATGGCGCCTGAGTGCCGCACTCGACGCCGCTGAGCGAGGGCAGAGAGAACGCGGTCGGGGGTGGTGAGCCGCCTCGTCAGGGCGCGGGCGACGGCGTCAAGCGCGCCTGTCTCGTCGTTGTCGCGCGCCAGATCCAGCAGGCTGTCCTCGATCGCCAGACGTGGCGGCGTGCCTCGTCCAGACCGAAGCCCGCGGCGAAACCCGACATTCCAGCTCCCTACCTCGAACGGCCTACGTCTTTCTGGTGACCACACGACGACGTCGGCAGGCGGATCACGGAGGACCCCGCCGAAATAGGCGGCCGCATCGCCCCCGACGACGCCGTCGGGGCCTGCGATCAGGTGCCCCGCCCACGCCGCGGCCTCGAAGCTCGACACCCCGGCCAGGTACACGCCGGGTGCCAACCGCGTCCACGCCGCGACAACGCGTCGGCACACCTCGCGGCTCAGCCCGTCCTCAAGTAGCTGAGTGACGAGGACCACGCCATGCTGTTCCCGGAGCCGTCGCAACGTGGCCTCGGGGAGCGCTCGTTTCGGTCTCATCCCGCAACGTTGGCAGCGCTGCTACCCCAGGTCACAACACCCGCGAGGACGGACAACACCTAACGCCCTTCGGACAACAAGCTGTGAGTCAACTGTGAAGACCAAGGGCCCCGCAAGCCTGGGCCGCAGTGGCAACCGCCAGAATTGGCACGGGTGATCCACCACGAGGGTGCCTCACCAGTCGACCGCGGCTTAGGCGGGAGTTCCTTGTTGGTCTACCAACAAACCCCTCCCACCAAAGGAAGCGCTGATCTATAGGCCGACACGAGTGGCGACGCCCGAGCGCGTGCTGCTACGGTCCGGCATAAATGAGCGCACCAATACGACGCTCAGGGTGTGTGACGGCCGGGTGATGCCCGCCGCCATGGGGAGGGACATCTGAATGCCGACTCATCAACGTTCGAACAGCATTGGTACCGCGCGCGCACTCCGTCGCGCGGTCGTTCTGTGTCTTGCCATCGCACTGATGCTCGCCGGGCTTGTCGCCGGGCCGGCCAGTGCGGCGTCGAAGCTGAAGGCGACTCCGACGCCGACGATCTCGGGGACTGTGGCGGTTGGCAAGAAGCTGACGGTGAAGGCGGGGTCGTGGAAGCCGGCCCCGGTGGAGCTCAGCTATCAGTGGCTGCGGGATGGGAAGAGCATCAAGGGGGCGACGAAGAAGTCGTACACCCTGACCGCTAGCGACACGGGTAAGAAAATCACCGTCAAGGTGACCGGCTCGAAGAAGGGCTACGCGAAGGTCTCGAAGACCTCGAAGGCCACCGCCAAGGTGAAGACGGGCACGCTGTCGAAGTCTCCGGTGCCGAAGATCTCGGGCACGACTCAGGTGGGCAAGAAGCTCACCGCCAATCCAGGGACATGGAAGCCATCGGGAGTGAAGCTCGCCTACCAGTGGTTGCGCGGCGGGAAGAGCATCAAGGGCGCAACGAAGCCGTCCTACGTCCTGACGGCCAGCGACAAGGGCAAGACGATCTCCGTGAAGGTGATTGGGTCGAAGAAGGGGTACAAGAGCGTCGCCAAGACCTCCAAGCCCACAGCCAAGGTGGCCAAACCCGCTCCTACCGTCACGGGTGCGACGCCGAGCATCTCGGGTAGCACGAAAGTGGGGAGCAAGCTGACTGCCAAGCCGGGCACATGGAAGCCGTCGGGGGTCAAACTCAGCTACCAATGGTTGCGCGATGGGAAGAAGATCAAGGAGGCGACGACGTCGTCGTACACCCTGACGGCCAGCGACAAGGGCAAGAAGATCAGCGTCGCGGTGACGGGCTCGAAGAAGGGGTACACGAGCGTCACCTTGACCTCCAAACCCACCGATGCGATCGGTGTTCTGCCTGGGGCTTATGCCCTCGGTGCGAAAGAGACGTCCGTTCCGGTGAACGTTGCGGCGAGTGCCCGGGGCGCGGTGCTGGTTCGCGTGGTCGCGCATCCGACAGACAAAGACGCCACCGTCCTGCAAGGTGGTTCGCCCATCATGACTGTGACGAAGGGGACCTCGGCCTCCACCACCTTCATCGCCAAGGCCACCGACGGGAAGGTGGCGCTTTCCTCGACGGCTGCGATTCGCGTGGACGTCGAGCCCGTGGCAACCCTCCTCTCTACCCCGGCCGCGCCGGGCTCGGTGATCGTGCTCGATGCCCCCGAGCGACGGGCAGACACTCGTGATGACTTGGCGGGCGCGAAGCTCGGAACGACGCCGGTGACGGTCGGCCTCGTTGGGAAGGGCGGCGTGCCGACCATTGGCGTTCGGCAGGTGTTCGTCACGCTCACAGCCACGCTGGACAAGCCCGGCAAGGTCACGCTCGACGGCCAGTCGCTAGCCCTGCCCAAGGGGACGTCGACCGTCACGACCGTGATCACCCCATCCGATACCGGCGATGTCGCCGTTCGCACGGACGGAGCCGCCGGAGAACTGCTGCTGGATGTGCGCGCCTACGTGACCGAGACCGCCGGTCCCGATGGTCAGGTCAACCAGACCGGCAGCGTCCTTCCCGCCGTGAATCCCAAGGCTCAGTCCCTGAGCGCCACGACTGCCGGGGCAAAGCTCGCTGATGCGTCGTTCGCCGACTCCGCATCTCAGCTCGTACTGGTATCCGTAGCGCCGACGAGCGCTGGCCCCCGGTTCGACGGCGACGTATCCCTCTCGAAGGCGGGAGCGGTGGTCGACAAGACCGCCGGCGCGCTCCCGCAGCTGGTCGCCGCGAAGGGACGCGGCGGCGCGGTGAAGACCACTGTCGGCTCCGCCAGCGTGACTGCCTTCCCCGTCGCCTCGGTGCTCGGAGGACCAGACCTCGCCACCCAGGCCGCGCCTGCCCTGGCCATCACAGGCCCCGCCGAGAACGCGACCATCGACCTCGCCCAAGAGATGATCGAACTCACCGGCACCGTGGCCGGCCCGAACGCCATCGACCGGGTGGAGATCTACAACGGCGACGACTTCGTGGGCGTCGCTGAGCTGTCGATCCGTCCCAAGGGCCAGACCTGGCGTCTCCGCACGGCGGCCCCGAAGTCGGGCTCGACCACCTTCCGCGTCGTCGCGATCACCCGCCAGGACAAGACCGCCGAAGCAAGACGAACGGTGCGCGTCGAACTACCCGCCTCCACCGAAGTGGTCCTGAACGACCAGGCCGTCCTCCTGGACCAGGAACCCGTCAACATCACCAAGGTCACCGACGACGCAGTGGTGCTGGACAAGCGACCTGACCTGCAGCCGGGGCAGCCCATCGTCTCTGACGCCACACCAGAAGCCCCGAACGGGCTCCTGCGCAAGGTGTCCGCCATCGACCAGGTCGACGGCAAGTGGGTCGTCACGACCGAGCCGGCCGCGATCACCGACGTCGTTCTGCAGGCCGAGGTGGACGAGGTGGTCGATCTGGTCACCTCCGAGGCGATCCTCCAGCCGACCGACCCCGGGCAGGCGCCCGATGTGGAGTTCATCGACGAGGGCGTCGACGACGTCGTGATCACCACACCCGGCGCGGCCCGACGAGCGATCGGCCCGCAGGGACTCGACGTCTCCGCCGGCAACCAGATCGAAAGCAAGCTGGCGATCGTCTACTACCAGGACAAGAAGTCCGACACGGTGAAGGTCAAGGACCTGAGCCGCGCCAAGTCCTGGGAGAAAGGAGGCTCAGTCGAGAGCAAGGTGCAACTGGAAGCCAAGGCCAAGCTGAGCCTCAAGCTCCACCTCAAGGTCGATATCAACCTCGAATGGGAGTGGGGGATCCCGAAGGTCGTCACCAGGGAGTTCAGCGTCTACACCACAACGTCCATCGAGTCGAGCGTGACGCTCGAGGCAAGCGTGAAGTGGGCGCTGACCAAGAAGTATGAACGACAGCTCGCCAAGCTTCCGTTGGGGACGCATACCTTCGCCATCGGGTTCGTTCCGATCGTGATCAAGGTCGAAGGAACCTTCTCGATCACCTCTGAGGTGAGCTTGGAGATGAAGGCCTCGGTCTCGTTCGAGCAGTCGTGGGAGGCCAAGAACGGCTTCACCTACTCAACCAAGAACGGCTACAAACCGATCGATGAGTCGAAGCGGACTGGTTCAGGCCCGGAGATGGAGCCAGAACTCGCGCTGAGTGCGTCCGCGAAACTGATGGGCGAGGCCGGCCCCAAGCTTCGAATCTCGTTCATGCTCTACGAGGCCGCCGGTCCCTATCTTGAGGCCGGAGTGTCAGCAGGGTTCTCCGCTGAGGTCAAGGGAAAAACCACGACGGGTGGGAAGACAAGTATCGAGTTCGAGGGGCAGCTGTACGTCAAAGCCAAGGGCGCCATCGGGGTGATCCTCAAGATCCCCGTGATCGACTTCACCGTCGTCGACTCGCAGTTCCCGATCGAAGGCAAGTGGAACCTCAAAATCGGCATCAAGTTCTCCGCGCCGGTGGCAGACGATGGCGCGGGGCCCGGGCCAATCGACCCTACCGATCCGGGCGGGGGCGGCGACAACTCTCACACGAAGGTTGTTCAGATTGCTAGTACCGCCGCCAATACGTGTGCTTTGTTGTCGAGCGGGACAGTCAAATGCTGGGGACAGAACGGCCAGGGGAATCTCGGTGATGGCACCTCGGAAAGCCGGTCGACACCGGTCGCAGTTTCAGGGTTGTCCGGGGCCACCACCCTCACCACCGGCTTTTCTCATACGTGTGCTTTGTTGTCGGACGGCACGGTCAAGTGCTGGGGTGGGAACTCGTCCGGACAACTCGGTGACGGCACCACCCACGACCGATCGACACCGGTCGCAGTTTCAGGGTTGTCCCGCGCCACCGCCCTCATCGCCGCCGGTGAGCATAGCTGTGCTCTGTTGTCGGACGGCACGGTCAAATGCTGGGGTGGGAACTCGTCCGGACAACTCGGTGACGGCACCACGCAGGATCGGCCCACGCCGGTAACAGTTTCAGGGTTGTCCGGCGCCACCACGCTCACCACTAGTAACGGCCATACGTGCGCGCTGTTGCCGGGCGGCACGGTCAAATGCTGGGGCTACAACGGTGAAGGGCAACTTGGTGACGGCACCACACAGGACGGCACCACACAGGAGCACCGGTCGACACCGGTGACGGTCTCCGGGTTGTCCGGCGCCACCGCCCTCACCGTCGTAGATGGTCATTCGTGCGCGTTGTTGTCGGGTGGGACGGTCAAATGCTGGGGCACTAACTGGTCCGGCCAGCTCGGTGACGGCACCACCCAGGATAGGTCGACACCAGTCTCAGTCTCCGAGTTGTCCGGCGCCACCGCCCTCACCACTGGTAGCAGCCATACGTGCGCGTTGTTGTCGAGCGGGACAGTCAAGTGCTGGGGCTACAACGGCTGGGGGCGCCTCGGTGATGGCACCACCCAGGATAGGTCGACACCAGTATCAGTCTCCGAGTTGTCAGGCGTCACTGCCCTCACAGCCGCCGATGAGCGTACCTGTGCGTTATTGTCGGCCGGGACGGTCAACTGCTGGGGCTACAACGGCTGGGGGCTCGGCGACGGATCTACAGAGCCCCGGTCGACGCCGGTGACGGTCTCCGGGTTGTCCGGCGCTACCGCCCTCACGTTCGGCCAAGTCCATACGTGTGCGTTGTTGTCGGACGGGACGGTCAAATGCTGGGGCTTCAATCGCTTCGGCGAGCTCGGTGACGGCACCACCGAGAACCGGTCGACGCCGGTGACGGTCGTCGGGCTCGGGTAGGTCTCGGACCCTTAGGCGGGAGCCTTTAGTTGGTAGACCAACTAAAGGCTCCCGCCTAACGCTCGCGCACTGTCGTGGGGCTTACTCAACCGGCGTGGGCACCGTAGAAGCGGCCGAGGAACTCGTCCCTGAAGGCGTAGAAGTCGCCGGACTTCAGGGCGGCGCGGATGTTGTCGACCAGGCGAACGGTGAAGCGCTCGTTGTGGATGGTCGCGAGCGTGGCCGACAGCATCTCCTTCGCCTTGAACAGGTGATGCAGGTACGCCCGCGTGTAGTGCGTGCAGGTGTAGCAGTCGCAGCCGTCCTCCAGCGGGATGAACGATCGGCGATGCCGCGCGGTGTTGACGTTGTACCGGCCGTCGGCGGTGTAGATGGCCGCGTTGCGGGCCACCCGTGAGGGGTTGACGCAGTCGAACGTGTCCGCGCCCATCTCGACGGCGGCGAACAGGTCGTCGGGCTCCGAGATGCCCAGCAGGTGGCGCGGTTTGTCGTCGGGCAGCTCGTCGACCATCCAGCCGACGATCGTGCCCAGGTTCGCCTTCTCCAGCGCGCCGCCGAGGCCGAAGCCGTCGAACGAGCGCCCGTCGACCTCGAGCTCGGCGAGGTCGCGGGCCGCCTTGCGGCGCAGGTCCTCGTACTGCGCGCCCTGGATCACGCCGAACAGCGCCTGATACGGCTTGTGGGCGCGCTCCTGGGTGAGGCGCTCGTGCTCCGCCAGGCAGCGGACGGCCCAGCGGTGGGTCCGCTCGACGGACGACTCCTGGTAGGCGCGCGTGTTCATCAGCGTGGTGAGCTCGTCGAACGCGAACATGATGTCGGCACCCAGCTGGTGCTGGATCCCCATCGACACCTCCGGCGTGAACCGGTGGAAGGCGCCGTCGAGGTGCGACTTGAACACCACCCCGTCCTCGTCGACCGTCGCGCGGCGGGTCTTGCCCTCCGCGATCACGTCGTCGTTCTGTAGGCCCGTGGTGTCCATCGCGAGGACCTTCTTGAACCCGGCACCCAGGCTCATCACCTGGAAGCCGCCGGAGTCCGTGAACGTTGGGCCTGGCCAGTTCATGAACCGGCCGAGCCCGCCCGCCTCGTCGATCAGGTCGGAGCCAGGCTGCAAGTACAGGTGGTAGGCGTTGGCAAGGACGGCCTGCGCGCCGAGCTCGGCGACGGTCTCCGGCAGCACCGACTTGACCGTCGCCTTCGTGCCGACGACGACGAACGCCGGGGTCTCGACGTCGCCGTGCGGCGTGTGGATCACGCCCGCCCGGCCGCGCGCGCCGTCCAGGCGGTGGGTGACGTCGAAGCTCACGCTGCGGATCCCGTCGTCGTGAGATGTGCGCGCCGCGCGATCACGTCAAGCTGGCCGAGCGCGACACCCGCGGCCGACGACGTCCGCAGCACCCCGTCGGAGATCAGCACGGGCGCCGCACCCGCGGCCACGAAGCGGGCCAGCTCGTCGTCGGAGATGCCGCCCTCTGGTCCGACGACGATCACCCCCGTCCCCGCGGCGGGGAGGGAGACGTCGGCGATGTGGGTCTCGGCAGACTCGTGCAGCACTAGCGCGACATCGGCGGCGGCGATCGCGGCCTCGACGGCTGCGGTGCTCGCCTGCTCGACCTCCGGGGTCCACAGCCGCCGCGACTGCTTGGCCGCCTCGCGGGCCGTGAGCCGCCAACGCTCGAGCGACTTCGCCGCGCGGTCACCCTGCCAGCGCACGATCGAGCGCGACGCCTGCCACGCCAGCACGCGCCGCGCGCCGACCTCCGTGGCCAACTGCACCGCGAGCTCGCTGCGGTCGCCCTTGGCCAGAGCCTGGGCGACGGTCCACGTCAGCGCTGGACCGGGATCCGCGCGCACTGAGGAGACCTCTACGACGAACGACCGCTTCGACGCCTCCACAACGAGGCCCGCCAGGCCGACGCCGCGGCCGTTGGACAGCAGCACCGACTCCCCCGCGGCCAGCCGCTTCACGGCCGCGTGGTGCGCTTCCTCGCCGTCGACGACGACCCGCGCACCGGGCGCGACATCCTCGTCGAAGTCGGCGAGGAACAGCGGATCCGTCACGAGAACCACTCGGAGAGCTTGCCGAACACGCCCTTGTGGCCCTTGGCCGCGACGGCCGCGGGGCGGGCCTCGTCGCGCGCATCAGCCAGTTGGCGCAGCAGCTCGCGCTGATGATCGTCGAGCTTGGTCGGCGTCTGCACGAGCAGCGTGACGCCGAGGTCGCCCCGGCCGCCGCCGCGGAGGCGGGGCACGCCGCGGCCCTTGATCGAGATCCGGGTCCCCGACTGCGTGCCCGCGGGTACCTCGACGGCGACCGTGCGGTCCGCGGGATCGGACTTCTCCCACTCGGCCTCGAGCGTGGCGACGTCGACCGTCGTGCCGAGCGCGGCGGCGGTCATCGGCAGCCTGACGACCATCTCGAGGTTGTCGCCGTCGCGGCGGAACGTGTCGTGCTCGGCGACCGTGAGCTCCACGTACAGGTCGCCGGCGGGGCCACCGCCCGGGCCGACCTCGCCCTGGCCCTCCAGGTGAATGCGGATGCCGGTCGAGACGCCCGCGGGGATCTTGACCTGCAGCGTGCGCGTGGTGCGGACGCGTCCCTCGCCGGAGCACTCGCCGCACGGGCGAGGAATGACCGTGCCGAAGCCGCGGCACGTCGGGCAGGCCTGGCTGGTGCGGATGTCGCCGAGGAAGCTGCGCTGGATCTGCGTAACCTCGCCGTTGCCGTCACACGTGCCGCAGGTGACGGGTTCGGAGCCGGGCTCACCGCCCTTGCCGGAACACTTCGGGCAGACGACGGCGGTCTGGACCTTCACCGGCTTGGTGACGCCGAAGACGGCCTCGCTGAGCGTCAGGCCGACGCGCACCAGCGCATCCTGGCCCTGCCGGACCCGGGAGCGCGGCCCACGGGTGCCCGCCTGGCCGAACATGGCGTCGACGAGATTCGAGAAGTCGAAGCCGCCAGCGAACCCGCCGCCGAAGCCGGAGAAGCCGGCGCCTCCAGGACCCATCGGGTCGCCGCCGCGGTCGAACACGGCGCGCTTATTCGGGTCGCTCAGCACCTCGTAGGCCTCGCTGAGTTCCTTGAACTTCTCGGCGGCCCCCGCATCGTCGGGGGCGACGTCGGGGTGCACCTTCATGGCGCGCCTGCGATAGGCCTTCTTGATGGCCTCGGGCGTGGCGTCGCGCTCGACGCCGAGGATGTCGTAGTAGTCCTTGCTCATATCTTCTTCGTCTTGTCAGTGTTCACGTGGAGCGCGTCCCTCACCCTTCGATGAGGAATCTGCTCACATATCTGGCCACGGCCCTGACGGCCGCGATGGTCGACGGATAGTCCATGCGGGTGGGTCCGACGACGCCGAGGCTCGAGCCGTAGTCGGCGCCGTATCCGGTGGCAACAACGCTGCTGCCCTGGAAGGGCTGCGCGACGTTCTCCTGCCCGATGCGCACCGTCACGTCCTCGCCTGCCGACTCCCCGAGGAGCCGCAGCAGGACGACCTGTTCCTCCAACGCCTCCAGCAGCGGGCGGAGGTTCGCCTCGAACACGCCGCCGGCCAGGTTCGGGACGCCGGCCACGACCACCTGTGAGGCGGGCTCGGTGGCGATCGCCTCGAGCACGGAGGCGAGGACGGGTCCGGCGAAGGGCCGGTCTTCGGGGGCGATGGACTCCAGCAGCCCGCCCAGGACGACGGCCGCCTCCCCGGCGGTGCGCCCGACGATCGCCTGGGCGATCCGCGCCCGCACGCCTTGCAGGCGGTCGTCGTCGAGGTTGGCGATCTCCAACATCGTCTGGTCGACCCGCCCCGTCGACTGCACGACGATCACGAGCAGGCGGTGCGTCGTGAGCGGCACGAGGTCGACGTGACGCACGACCGAGCGCTGCGCCACGGGGTACTGCACGATGGCCACCTGGCGCGTCAACTGCGCGAGCAGCCGCACCGTGCGCATCATCAGATCGTCGACGTCGGCCGTTCCGCTGAGGAACGCGGCGATCGCGGACCGCTCAGCCGACGACAGCGGCTTGATCTGGGCGAGCCTGTCCACGAACAGGCGATAGCCCTTGTCGGTGGGGATGCGGCCGGCGCTGGTGTGGGGCTGCGTGATGTAGCCCTCCTCCTCCAGCGCCGCCATGTCGTTGCGCACGGTGGCCGCGGAGACGTCGAGCCGGTGGCGTTCCACGAGGGCCTTCGAGCCGACAGGCTCGCGGCTGGCGACATAGTCAGTCACGATCGCGCGAAGCACTTCGAGCTTGCGGTCGTCGAGCATGTCGCCTCCTCTCCCAAGCTGGCACTCGCCGATGTCGAGTGCCAGCATACAGCGCGCCTAGGATACGGCTATGTCAGTGACCTGGACCCCCGTGGCCGACCGCGTGTTCGTCGCGACGATGGAACCCCACCGCGTGAACGTCGGCCTTATCGTCGGCGACGACGGCGCCATGCTCGTCGACACCGGCAACACCGAGACCCAAGGCGCAGAGCTCCGCGCGTCCGCCGAGGAGCTGGCCGGGGTGCGCGTCACGCACGTCGTGCTGACCCACGATCACCACGACCATGTCGGCGGACTCGCCGGCGTCCGCGCCGCGGGCGACGTGACCGTGATCGCGCACGAGAACCTGACCAGCGTCGAGGTGACGCGGTCGCTCGTCGTCGCCGTCTCGCTCGATCTCGGCTCCCAGCGCGTGGAGATCATCAACTTCGGCGCGGCTCACACCGACTCCGACGTCGTGATCTTCGTGCCCAGCACCTCCACGGTGTTCGTCGGCGACCTGCTCGAACAGGGCACCGACCCGCAGTTCGACGAGAAGACCGCGCTCGGCAACTGGGCGACCTTCCTCGACGGCATCCTCGGGGCAACCACCGCCTCGACGATCTTCGTTCCCGGCCACGGCACCACCGTCGACCGCGACTTCGCGTTCATCCAGCGCGCGGAACTCTCGATGCTCTACAGCCAGGCAGAGATGCTGGTCGAGCAGGGCGTGCAACTAGACGACGCAGCCGCGGCGGCCGAATGGCCGTTCGGCGAAGAGGCCATCGCGTCCGCGCTCCCCCTCGCCTACAAGGAGCTGGCGCTCAAGGGCATCACCCCCAAGCGCCAGCTCCCGATCTTCGGCGTCTAGCTACCTCAGGCCCTCCGTGAACTTCGCGACGACCGCGTTGTAGCGGAGCTCGTCGGCGAAGCGGCGGGTCGTGGTGTTCTCGTCGATGACGACGAGCTCGATGCCCGCCATGTCGGCGAAGTCCTCGAAGTAGTCGCGGGTAAGGGCCGTCGACATCGCCGTGTGGTGCGCGGCGCCGGCGGTGATCCAGCACTCTGCCGACGTCGACAGGTTCGGGCGTGGCTCCCAGACAGCGCGGGCGACGGGGAGGTTCGGCAGCGGCGCGTCCGGCTCCACGACATCGACGATATTGGCCGTCATGCGGAAGCGGTCGCGCAGGTCCGACAGCGCGACGACGATCGCCTGACCCGGATCGGTGTCGAACACCATGCGGACGGGGTCCTCGCGGTCGCCGATCCCCAGGGCGTGGATCTCGACCTTCGGCTTTACGGTTGTCAGCGAGGGGCAGATCTCGAGCATGTGCGCGCCGAGGATCTTCTGCTTGCCCGGGGTCAGCTCGTACGTGTAGTCCTCCATCAGCGACGCACCGCCGGGCAGGCCATAGCCCATCACCTTTGCGAGGCGGACGAGGACCGCGGTCTTCCAGTCGCCCTCCGCGCCGAAGCCGTAGCCGTCGGCCATCAGGCGCTGCACGGCGAGGCCAGGGAGCTGACGCAGCCCGCCGAGGTCCTCGAACGTGTCCGTGAAGGCCTTCGCGCCCACCTGCTCGAGGAAGGCGCGCATCGCGAGCTCTTCGCGCGCGGCGTAGCGCAGCGACTCGTGGCGGTCGCCGTCGGCGCGGAGCTCCGGCACGACGTCGTACAGCTCCTCGTAGATGGCGACGAGCGCGTCGACGGCCGACTCCTCGACCGCCTCGACCGCGGCGACCAGGTCGTTGACGCCCCAGGTGTTCACGCTGACGCCCAGCTTGTGTTCGGCCTCGGTCTTGTCGCCCTCGGTGACGGCGACATTGCGCATGTTGTCGCCGAAGCGGGTGAGCTTCAGCGCCCGGAGCTCGGTCCAGCCGGTCGCGGCGCGCGACCAGACGGCGATCTTGTGGCGCACGTCGTCATGCGTGGCGTGCCCAACGACGATCTTGCGCTGCCTGCCGAGGCGGCTGACGATGTAGCCGAACTCGCGGTCGCCGTGCGCAGCCTGGTTCAGGTTCATGAAGTCCATGTCGATGGTGTCCCACGGCAGGGCCTCGTTGGCCTGCGTGTGCAGGTGCAGCAGCGGCTTGGCGAGGGCGTCGATGCCCTGGATCCACATCTTGGCCGGGCTGAAGGTATGCATCCAGGTGATGACGCCGACGACGCTCTCGTCCGCGTTCGCCTCGACCATGGCGCGGTGGATGGCCACGCGGTCCTTGAGGATGGGACGCCACTCGATCTCCAGGGGGATCTCGGACGGGGCGTTCAGGTCGGCGACGACCTGCTTGCTCTGCTCCTCCACCTGGAGCAGCACCTCGGGACCGTAGAGGTCCTGCGAGCCCGTGAAGAACCAGACCTTGCGGCCGAGATACGGATTTTCCATTTTGTCCCTACTTCTGTCCATAGACGTTTTGATAGCGATCGAAGAGCGAGTCGATCTTCGACTGCTCGATGGGGATGACGGGGCCGAGCTGCTTCGCGATGTGCACCGTCCGGGCGACCTCCTCCACCATGACGGCGGCCTTGACGGCGTCGCGGCCGTCGGTCCCGATGGTGAACGGGCCATGGTTCTGCATGAGGACGGCGCGGCTGCGCGAGTCCTCCAGGGTGTCGACGATGCCGCGGCCGATCGAGTCGTCGCCGATGAGTGCGAACGGGCCGATCGGAATGGGGCCGCCGAACTCGTCGGCCATCATCGTCAGCACGCAGGGCACCTCCTCGCCGCGCGCCGCCCACGCGGTGGCGTAGGTCGAGTGGGTGTGCACCACGCCGCCGATGCGCTCCATATGCGTGTAGACGTAGGCGTGCGCCGCGGTGTCGCTGGACGGCTGCAGCTTGTCCGGCGTGCCGTCGACGATCTTGGCGCCGTCGAGCGTGCAGACCACCATCTGCTCGGGGCCGAGGTCGTCGTAGGAGACACCCGATGGCTTGATGACGAACAGGTCCTCGCCGACCTGGTCCGCGCAGCGGATCCGTTGCGAGACGTTGCCCGCGGTCCACACCACGAGTTCCCAGCGCGGCAGCTCCGCGTGCAGGTCCGAGACGACCTGGCGCACCCGGGCAACTTCCTGCTGCACGGCCTCGGGCAAGTCGGTGAGTATGAGAGTCATGGGTCCTCCGTGGGGTCGGCTTCGACGCGCTCACTCTAGCGGAAGTGAACGGTCACATCGACATCGGGACCGACTTCCTTACATCGTGGCAATCAGCGACCGGCGGACTCGCGCCAGACGAACTCCGACGGCAGCGTGCACGATGCCGCCTGCCCTCCGCCCATCACCTGGAACAGCAGATCGACGGCGGTAGACCCCACATCGGCGAACGGCTGACGGACCGTGGCGAGAGGCACCGCCTGGAAAGGGCCGACGTCGATGTCGTCGTAACCGACGACCGCGATGTCGCCGGGCACCGTGCGACCGATCTCCTGCAGGCGACGCATGGCGCCGATGGCCACCTGATCGTTGGCCGCGAAGATCGCGTCGAGATCCGGGGCCGCCGCCAGCAGCCGGTCCACACCGTCGTACCCGTCGCGCGGCGCCCATCCGGCCTCGACGAGCGGGCCACACGCCGCTCCCCCGGCTTCCCTCCAGCCCGCCACCCGCGACTGGGCCTCCATCCACGAGGCGGGTCCGGACAGGTGAGCGATCCGCCGACGGCCCGTCTCGCGCAGTGCTGCCGTCGCCTGGCGGGCGCCCGAGACGTGGTCGCTGTGGGCGCGCGCGAGCCCGCTCGGAATGTCGCCCTCGGTGACGACGCACGTCGGCAGCTCCTTCGCGAAGTCCAGCGCCAGGTCCATCATCGCCTCGGTCCATGCGACCACGATCACGCCGTCGACTCCCAGGTTCAACAGATGCTCGCGCGCCTCGGTCCGGGAAGCCTCCGAATCGTCGCGCACCGCCAGCGACGCCGACGCGTAGCCTCGCGCCCGCGCGCCCTCGTCGATCGCCACGGTCATCTGCGTAGGCCCATGGAGATCCCCATGGATGCCGACGGCGCCGATGGTCAGCGAGTCGCGGCGCACCAGCGAACGCGCGGCCTTGCTCGGCCGGTAGCCGAGCTCCTGGATCACCTTCTGGATGCGTTCGGCGGTGGCAGGACGCACCAGCGCCGGATCGTTGAGGACGCGAGAGACCGTCTGATAGGAGACTCCGGCGGCCGCCGCGACATCGCGGATCGACGGCCGCCTCGCTCCCGCCTCCGCCATGGTCAGCCGACCGGCCAGTGCTGTTGCGCGGCCAACCAACTGATGGTGTCGCCCGCGATCAGCAGGCCCTTTGACCTCGTCAGGGCCGTGTAGGCCATGCCGTCCAGCGTACGAGAAACGCCGCCGGTCTCGGCCAGCATCAAGCTGCCCGCGAGGTGATCCCAGGGGTGCGTGTTGGTGTAGATCGCGAAGTCGAACTCGCCCTCCAGCACGGCCGGGTAGTCGAACGCGCACGCGTAGTGGCTGCGCACGGCGGGGCTCAGGTACCCATCACCGTCATACCCGAGGAGCCGCTTCGTCGACGTACCGGGCAGCGGTTTCCTTGCCGGCGTGCGTCGAACGAGGGGAGCGCCGTTGACCCGGACGCCCGCACCGCGCTCGACGACGTAGCCGCGGCCGAACTGCGGCTGCCAGATCCAGCCACGGGTGGTGACGCCCGCGCGCGTCTCCGCGAGGATCACGCCATGTTCGTCATTGCCGCGCACGAAGTTGCCCGTGCCGTCGATCGGATCGATGACGAACGCGTGGTCGGCGTTGGGGAGCTGCCTCAAAAGGGTTTTGTCGTGGAAGGTGGCCTCCTCACCGACGATCAACGCGTCCGGAAACGCGCCGGCGAGGAGGTTCCCGAGGTAGACCTCTGCCTCACGGTCGGCGACGGTCACGAAGTCGCCCGGGCTCTTCTCGTCGATGTCCGCGCCGGCCAACTGCCGGAACCGTGGGGTGATGACCTCGGCGGCCGTCTCCTGCATCAGTCCGAGGATGCCTTCGGTGTCCATGGGAGCAAACATAGTGGTGGCCGGTCAGCCCAGGTGATCCTGCGTCACGAAGTCGATCAGGCGCTCGACCTTCGTGTTCAGCTGCGGCTCAAGGTCGCGCCAACTCGTGACGCGGTCCAGGAGCGCTTTCCAGCCGCGGGCGATGTCGGCCTGGTCGGCGTGCGGGAGCCCCAGCGCCCTCAGGGTCCCGAGCTTGAAGTCGACGTCGCGGGGAACCGATGGCCAGGCCTTCCGCGCGATCCGGGCCGGCTTGACCGCCTGCCAGATGTCGATGAACTCGTGACCCTCGATCAGCACGGTCTCGCGGTAGCCCGCCTGGTAGACCTGCCGCGCGATCCGCGACTCCTTCGAGCCCGGCACCAGATGGTCGACAAGCACGCCCAGCCGACGCCCCGGCTCGGGCGCGAAGTCGGCGACGATGGCGGGGAGATCGTCGATGCCGCCGAGGAACTCGACGACGACACCGACGTGGCGCAGGTCGTCGCCCCACACCTTCTCGATCAGCTCGGCGTCGTGGCGGCCCTCGACGTAGATGCGGCTCGGCAGCGCGACCTTCGCCTTTGCCGGCTCCTCCGAGACGCGCGAACCCGACGCGGTGTAGCGCGGCTTCACGGCCCCGCCGCGGAGCGGAGGACGGAGCGCGACCGGTTCGCCCTCGAGCAGGAAGCCCGAGCCGAGCGGGGCACCACGGCGCTTGCCCTTTCGGTCCTCGAGGAGGACGATGCCGTTCTCCCAGCCGACCACCGCCCCGCAGAAGTCGTCGAACTCGACCACGAGGTCGAGTTCGACGGGCACATCACGGGACTTCTTGAGGTGCGACTTCTGCCAGCCGGGGCTGAGCACGTCTTTTGCGTAGCGATCCACGGTCAAAGACCGTATCAGCGCAACTCCAGCCTCTTGTCGTACGACACCTTCGCCCAGAGGATCGCCGCCACGCCGACGGCGAACTGGAGCAGGAGGGCGAAGATCGGCAGGTAGGCGGCATCCTCAGCCTGCGTGAAGAATGCCATCGGCGCCCAGCTCAGCGACAGGTTGGGGAAGTCGGACAGCAAGAGCGACGGCGGCAGGAGGAGCCCCAGCACGCCGAGGACCTGGGTTGCCACGTAGTACAGCGCCCAGGCCAGGACGACGCCGCCCAGCCCCATCCTGTTGAACGCGGACTCACTGCCCACCGTCGCGGCGAAGAAGAAGCCCGCGAGCGAGACCAGCGGGTACAGCAGGAGCAGCACCGTCAGGGCCACCTTCCCGCCCAGCGGTAGAACTGCGAACAGGTCTCCCATACTCTGCAGAGCGTCGAGCATGAAGTTGGTCTCCATGCCCATCGGGCGCATCATCCCGATGCCAGCGAGCACCATGAGGCCGCTCGTCACGACGAAGCCGAGCGCGGTCACGAGATAGGCGTAGGCCAGCTTCACCCAGTAGATCGTGGCGCCGCGGGCGGGGATCGCCGCGGTGAAGTAGCCCGTCTTGGAGAACGTGGAGCGGTAGTAGTCGACCCCGAGCAGGAGCGGCAGCAGCATCGGGAACGCTGTCGCGACCACCATGCCCATGCCGCCGAGGATCCCGTTCAGTGGCGCCGGGAAGAGTGAACCCGCGAGCGCGCCCGCCGCGACGAACAGCGTGGCTCCCCCTACAAGAACGCCTAGCCAACGCCAGGTCCGCAGCCATTCGTACCGGATCAACGTGGCGACCATCGGTACACCTCCCTGAATAGTTCGTCAATGGATTTGCCGTGCTGCGCACGCAGGTCGTCGACCGCGCCGGCCAGCAGCACCTTCCCGAACCTCATGAAGGCGACGCCGTCGAGGATGGGTTCGAGATCGTGGATGAGATGGGTGGAGATAACGACGAGCGCGTCCGGCGACAGATCGCGGATGATCGCCTCGAGGATGACCTCGCGGGCGGCGGGGTCGACGCCCGAGATGGGCTCGTCGAGGAGGAACACCTTCGCATCGCGCGACATCGCCAGCGCGATCTGCACCTTCTCCCGCATGCCCTTCGACAGCGTCGACAGCCTCGCGGCGGGGTTCAAGCCGAAGAACTGGATCAGGTCGCGGGCCTTCGCCTCGTTGAAGTCGGCGAAGAAGTCGCGGTACTGGCGGACGCAGCCGTCGACGGTCGAGTTGTCGGCCAGGAAGCTCGCGTCCGGGAGGAACGAGACGATCGCCTTGCTCTCTGGCCCCGGGGCGTGACCGTGAATGCTGGCGCTCCCCTCATAGCGGGTCAATGCGCCCGCAAGGACCTTCAGTAGCGTCGTCTTGCCACAGCCGTTCTCGCCCAGCAGCCCGACGATCTGCCCCGGGGGCAGGCTCAGCGTCAGACCGTCGAGCGCGGGGAACGCGCCGTAGCGCTTGGTCAGCCCCGTGATGTCGATGGCACTCATGCATCCTCTCCTTCTGTTGCGCTCTGCCATTGCCGGCCGAGCAGGTCGCGGGCGGCGGTCAGGCTCATGCCCAGCCGCTGCGCCCGCCGCGCGTAGTCGGTGGCGGCTCCCGCCGCCAAGTCGCCGCGCGCCTCGTCGATGACCGCGGCGTCGTCGGTGACGAAACGCCCCGCGGTGCGCTCGGCGCGGGCAAGTCCCCTGCGTTCGAGCTCTGCGAGCGCGCGCTGCACCGTGTTCGGGTTGACGCGAAGCTCGACGGCCAGCTCCCGCACCGCGGGGATCTTTTCCCCTGACGACCATCGGCCGGTCACGATGCGGCGTACGAACTCGTCGACGAGCTGCAGCCAGATCGGTGCACTCGGATCGAACTGCATGTCACCCCCTGTATCGCTGTATTAGGTACTTAATACAGTAGGACAAGAGGGCGAAGCTGTCAAACCCGGGCAAGAGATCCCGCGGAACCTCTAGGGAGGTACTGATCTATGGGGTGCCGAGTGAGGACGTGCCAGGCGGGATGAGCTGGGCTCTCAATATCTGAGGGTGCTATTGGACATAACACCGAAGATATTGAGAGTTCAGATCGCCCGATCTGGTGCGCCGCAGCCGGTGGCCGATTGATCAGTGCTTCCCTAGGGTTCACCAATGGTGCTCTTCGTCTCTCACACCCACCTGTTTCGCGGTGCCCGGCTCCGCGGCGAGCCGGCCGACGTCGTCGCTCCCACCCCGGTGCAGGTCGTATTCTCCGACGGCGCGGAGGTCGATGCCCTCCTCGAGCCTTGGGAGGGCGACCGCTTCCTGCTCAGCGTCGCTCCCTACACCACGTCGGCGGGCACCGCCCTCGACGCGAAGACCTGGCTGCTCAAGCCAGATGCCGGCGACGAATGGGGGTATGCCGTCGCGGACCGCTTGGACACATAGCGAACGGTCAAGTCGCCGTCAGGGTGTCGCCGAGGAGACGCAGGGCCTCCTCAGCGACCAGTTCGGGTTCCGTCCCGGGGATCATGTGACTGGAGCGATGGGCCGCGACGAGCCGCGCACCAGGATGCGCGTCCACGGTCTGACGGTGCGCGCGCATGATGCGCTCATGCATCCGGCGGTTGAGGAAATTGTCTTCCCGTGCGGAGATCAGGCTCAACGGGACGGCGTCAAGGACCGGCGGTTCCGCCTTCAGCGCAAGAAGCCCTTCCGCGACGTGCCTGTTCTCCTCGACAGCTGCCCGGGCGGCGTCGACGGTGCTCGACGCGGCGAGCACGGCACGCAGGAGGTCGCCGGACAGACCAGGCAGTTGCGCCTTCAACGACGGCGCGAGCAAGCGGGCGCGCGCGAGAGGCACAAGGAGCGCATTCAGGAGGGCATTGGCCCCGCGAGCCCACCGCGACGCATACAGATCGGCGGCATGCTCGTCGCTCGGGTCGACGAGGACCAGCCCGCTCAGCTGACGACCGTCGGCGATGTGGCGCGCGGTGAACGTCCGCACGATCGGACCGCCCCAACTGTGACCCACGAGAACGAGGCGCCGGTGCGGGAACGCATCGACGACGGCTGACAGGTCGTCGGCGAGATGCGACAGGTCGCGGGTCTCACCCCTCGCGGGCGTGCTCGCGCCGAATCCGGCGCGCTCGTAGGCAACCACGCGCACGCGCTGCGCCAACAGCGCGTGAACCGGGCCCCAGTACAGGCCGCTGACGCCGAGCCCACCTTCGAGCACCACCAGATCCTCGCCGCTGCCCGCGACCATCGCTCGTAGTCGTCGCCCCTTCGGGGCGGCGACGAAGCGGTCGTCTCCGAGGAGACCACGTCCGATCAGCGGCTCGGTATGCATACTGCAGATCCTACAAATGACAGCTCAGCCTCGGCGATCATCGCTAAGTCCACGACCTACATGGAGTTTTGACGCACAAATCGGTCTGTAGTGCCGGATAGGGCACAGAAGGCCTACTCGTGCGCGAAAACTCCATGGCTGGTCAGTTCCGCTTTCGCAACAGGTCCTAGTCGAGGAGGTCGCGGACGACGCCGTCCGCCAGGAGCCGGCCCTCGCGGGTCAGGCGCAGGCGACCATCTGCCACGTCCGCGAGGCCCGAAGCGACGACGGCAAGGACACGTTCCCGCTCCGACGGGGTGAGCACGTCCACGGGGAGGCCGTCGGCGATGCGGAGTTCCAGCAGGACGCGCTCGACGCGGCGCTCATCGTCGGTCAGGATCTCCCGGGCAAGCGCCGGGGACTCGCCCGCGGCGAGCGCAGCGATGTAGCTGCGAGGATGCTTGCGGTTCCAGAATCGAACCCCGCCGACGTGCGAGTGCGCGCCCGGGCCGACGCCCCACCAGTCGCCGCCCCGCCAGTAGGCGAGGCTGTGCCGGCACTCCCCGCCGGGCAGCGACCAGTTGCTGACCTCGTAGTTCGCGAAGCCCAGCGCCGTCAGGGTCTCCTCAGCCAGCTCGTACTTGTCGGCCAGGTCGTCGTCGTCCGGCATCGCGATCTCGCCGCGCCGGACCTGGCGGGCAAGCCGCGTGCCGTCCTCGACGATCAGCGAGTAGGCGCTGACGTGGTCGACAGGCGTCGAAGTGACCGCATCGAGGCTCGCGCGCCAGTCGTCGAGCGATTCGGTCGGCGTGCCGTAGATCAAGTCGAGGCTGATGTGGTCGAAGCCCGCATCCTTGGCCCATCGCGCGGCGTCAAGGCCGCGGGTGGGGGTGTGGACCCGTTCGAGCACGCGCAACACGTGCGGCACCACCGACTGCAGCCCGAGTGAGAGCCGCGTGAAGCCGCCCTCCCGCAGCGTCGCGAGGTAGGCAGGGGTCAGCGTCTCCGGATTCGCCTCGGTCGTGACCTCGGCGTCCGGCGCGAGGTCAAACCTGTCCTGCATGGCCCCCAGCAACCCGGTCAGCGCCTCCGCGGGAAGCATCGTCGGCGTGCCTCCGCCGAAGAACACCGTCTCGACCCGACGGGAGCCGAGGAGGCGCGCCGCGAGGTCGAGCTCGGCGACAGCTGCTCCGAGGAAGCCGTCCTGGTCGACGTCGCCCAGCTCGCCCGGCGTGTAGGTGTTGAAGTCGCAGTAGCCGCACCGCACCCGACAGAAGGGCACATGCAGGTAGAGCGAGAGCAGAGCGTCCGGGTTCAGCGCCGACGACGGCAACGCGCCATCGGAGGGGGCCGGGTCGCCGGAAGGAAGCTTCGCCACGACGGTCAGCCTAGACGTCTCGTCGACGTCCCCAGGTCACTGCGAATTGCCGACGGCGAAATCAGCGAAACGGTGCTGCCCAGATGGCAAGAACTGTGCCAAGGTGTCACTCATGAACATCAACCGTCGTACCCTCCTGATCGCAGGCGGAAGCCTGTCCGCCACCGCCGTGCTCGCCGCGTGCGGGTCGAACACCGGCGGGCTGGGCTCCACCCCGTCGCCCACCGGCGGCACCTCCACACCCGCAGGCCCCAAGGTCGACCTGCAGCAGTGGTACCACGAGTACGGCGAGGCCGGCGTGCGTGAGGCCGTCGAGCGCTTCGCCGCTGAGTACGAGGCCGCGAACGTGACCGTGAAATGGGTCCCCGGCGAGTACGGCCAGATCCTCGCGGCGCAGCTCCTGACCGACGACGTCCCCGACGTCTTCGAGGTCGAGCAGGGCGGCAGCCTCGACATGATCCGCGCCGGCCAGCTGGCCGACCTCACCGACCTCATCGCGCCCTATCTCGCGGAGTTCAACCCCTCGGTCATGAAGCGGTTCACGTTCGAGGACAAGATCCACGGCATCCCGCAGACCATCGACATGCAGCTGCTGTACTACCGGCCCTCGCTGCTCGAGGCCGCGAACGTCGCCGTGCCCACGAACTTCGACGAGCTCGTCGCCGCTGCCAAGGCGGTCAAGACCGCCGATATCGGCGGCTTCTTCGCCGGCAACGACGGCGGCATCGGCGTGCTGGGCACCGTCTTCATCTGGGCGTCCGGCAACGAGCAGCTCACCGAGGACCGCAGCGCGGTGGCATTCCTGAACGACGACTTCTACAACGCCCTGACCTCCTACCGCGACTTCCTGAAGTCGGGCGCCGTCGTCGAGGCGGCCTCGGCCGAGTGGTACTCCGGTGACGCCTTCGCCAACGGCGAGGCCGCGTTCCAGTGGGGCGGGCTCTGGTCGCTGCCGGACATCAAGGCGGCGCACGGCGACGACGTCGGCGTGCTGGCGTTCCCCGCTATGGGCGCGAAGGGTCGCCCGGCCGTCCCGTTCGGCGCGTTCGGCTCCTGCGTCGCGGCGAAGGGCAAGAACGTCGACGCGGCCAAGGACTTCGTCAAGTGGCTGTGGATCGAGCAGGAGGACAAGCAGGTCGAGTTCTCCGATGCCTTCGGAACGCACATCCCGGCCAAGGTCGCGCTCGTGCCCAAGGCCACCAAGCTCGCCGACGGCCCCGGTGCCGACGCGGCGAAGTTCGTCTCTGAGAACGGCTTCGCCAACGACATCATGTGGTCGGGCGCGCTCGGTGCCGCGTACAACGCTGCCGTGAGCAACGTGATCAAGGACGGCAAGGACCCGAAGAAGGAGTTCGAGGCCGTCGCCAAGGTCGCCGAGACCGAGCTGGCGAAGCTCAAGGGCTGAGTCACTCACCATGTCGGCAGCACCGACGACGCCCACAGCCCCGGCCGCGAGGTCGGGGCTGTGGCATCGGCTCCGTGGACCGCAGGGCCGCAATCTGTGGTTCCTCGCCTTCGTCGCGCCCTTCATCGTCGGCCTGCTGCTTTTCGTCTACATCCCCATCGTGTGGAGCGCGTATCTCTCCTTCTTCGAGGCACGCAACACCGTCACCCCCACCCGGTTCGTCGGCTGGGACAACTACCGCTACCTCTTGAACGACCAGCTGTTCCTGAACTCGCTGGTGGTGTTCGTGGTGTTCGCCATCTTCATCGTGCCGCTCACTTACGTGTGCTCGTTGGGCCTCGCGCTGCTGCTGAACGGGATGAAGTGGGGCCAGGCGTTCTTCCGCTCGGTGTTCTTCATCCCGACGGCGGTGTCCTACGTGATCGCCGCCATCATCTGGCGCTTCGGCTTCTTCTCCGGGGCGCGGTTCGGCATGGTCAACTCGTTCCTGCGGAACTTCGGCATCGACCCCGTCAATTGGCTGGGCGGCGGGAACAACCTGTACTGGGTCGCGCTGGTCAGTGTCCGGTTGTGGCTGCAGGTCGGGTTCTACATGATCCTGCTCATCGCGGGGCTCAACAAGATCCCGCCCGAGACCTATGAGGCGGCCGCCCTCGACGGCGCGTCCGGCTGGCGGCTGCTGCGGTGGATCACTCTCCCCCAGCTGAAGGCCGCGTCGGCCGCCGTCGTCATGCTGCTGCTGATCAACGCGTTCCAGGCCTTCGACGAGTTCTACAACATGCTGGGCTCGATCGGCTCGTTCCCGCCATACGGACGCCCGCCGCTCGTGCACCTCTACCTGATCGCGCTGGGCGGCGGGCAGCAGGACCTGGGCGTCGGCGGGGCGGGAACTATGATCCTGACCGCGCTGATCGTGCTCTTCGGCGTCACGCAGAACTGGGTGCTGAGCCGCGGCGAGAGGACGGCGCGATGAAGAACTCACGGCTCGTCACCGGGCTCCGCTACGGACTTCTGTCCGCGCTCGCGTTGTTCTTCTTGCTGCCGCTCTACATCATTCTGCGCAACGCGTTTTCCACGCGACAGCTCATCACGTCGCCGCGCTGGCACTGGCTGCCCGACCAGCTGAACCTCACCAACCTGGAGTCGCTGCTGGCCAACGACTCGATCGGCATTGGGCGCGCGCTCCTCAACTCCGCGATCATGGCGACGCTGCAGACCGGCGGCACGGTGTTCGTCAGCTTGATGGCAGGCTATGCGCTGGCCCGCTACACGCACCGCCTCGCACGCATCCTCCTCGCGATCACGGTGTTCACGCTGATGGTGCCTGCCGCGACGACGTTCGTGCCGATGTTCATCATCACCGCACAGCTCGGCTGGATCGACAGCTTCCGCGGCCTCGTCATCCCCGGCATGTTCTCGGCCTTCGCCACCTATCTTTTCCGACAGTTCTTCCTCGACTTCCCCACCGAGCTGGAGGACGCCGCGCTGATCGACGGCTGCAACCAGTGGGGCGTCTTCTGGCGCGTCGTCGCGCCCAACTCGCAGGGCATCATCGCCGCCGTCGGGACCATCGTGCTGATCGGCAGTTGGAACGCGTTCCTGTGGCCGTCGCTGATCGGCCGCGACGCCACCCGCACCATCCAGGTGGCGCTCAGCCAGTTCATGACCAGCCAGGGCGTGAAGTATCCGGAGCTGTTCATGGGGACGCTCATCGCCGTCGCCCCCATGCTCGTGGTGTTCCTGTTCCTGCAGCGCTACCTCGTGCAGGGCTTGACCACCTCGGGCATCCGCTGACGGTGGTATCGCTCTCCGCGCTGGTCGCTGACGGCTGCGGCCTTCCCTTCGCCGCGGCTTGCACCGCGCTGGCCGACGCCGTCCGGACGCGCCGGGTCGCGGTCGTCGAGGCGCCTCCCGGCACGGGGAAGACGACGCTGGCGCCCGCCGTCGTCGCGGGCCTCGTGGAGGGCCGCGTCGTCGTCACGCAGCCGCGGCGCGTGGCGGCACGGGCGGCAGCGCGGCGCCTCGCTCACCTGACCGGAACCGGCGTTGGCGAGGTCGTCGGCTTCACGGTGCGCGGCGAGCGCGTGGTCGGCGCGGCCGCACGCGTCGAGATGGTGACGCCCGGGGTGCTGCTGCGCCGGCTGCTGCGCGATCCGGCGCTCGACGGCGTGGGTGCGGTGATCCTCGACGAGGTGCACGAGCGCGGGCTGGACACCGATCTACTGGTCGGCTTGCTCGGCGAGGTGCGGGAGCTGCGCGACGACCTCGCCGTCGTCGCCATGTCGGCAACCGCCGACGCCGCCGGGCTGGCCACTCTCCTGGGCGGCGACTCCCCCGCGCCCGTGGTGGGCGTGCCCGCGGAGCCGCATCCCTTGGAGGCGCGGTTCGCGCCCGGGCCGCTGTCTCTCGACGCGCGCGGCGTCACCCGCGACTTCCTCCGGCACGTGGCCGGGGTCACCGCCGAGGCGTTCGAGGGCAGGCCCGGCGACGGCGACGTGCTGGTGTTCCTGCCGGGCGCGCGGGAGGTGAGGATCGTCGCTGAGGAGCTCCGTGGGCGGCTGCCAGCCGAGGTTCTGGAACTGCACGGGCAGGTGCCGGGGCGGGACCAGGACAGGGCGATCGCGGGCCGTCGCCCCGGGGATGGGTCACGGGTGGTCGTCTCCACGAACCTGGCCGAGTCGTCGGTCACGGTGAACGGGGTCTCCGTGGTCGTCGACGCGGGGCTGTCCCGCGAGCCGCGACGCGACGCCTCCCGCGGCATGTCCGGGCTCGTCACCGTGCGGTGCGCCCGGTCGTCGGCGGACCAGCGCGCGGGCCGGGCCGCCCGTCAGGGCCCGGGAGTGGTGTGGCGGTGCTACGACGAGCCGACCTACCTGGGCCTTCGCCCGCAGGTCACGCCCGAGTCGCAGACGGCGGATCTCACCGGCGCGCTGCTGACGCTGGCCGCGTGGGGATCCCCGCGCGGCGAAGCGCTGCGGCTGCCATCGCCCTTGCCCGCGGGGTCGGTGCGCGATGACGAGGCTGTCCTGCGGTCGCTGGACGCGGTCGACGGCGAGGGCCGAGCCACGCCGTCCGGACGTCGGCTGGCTGAGATCCCCGCCGCCCCGCGCTGGGCGCGCGCGCTCGTCGACGGCGCGGCGCTGGTCGGGACGCGCCTGGCCGCGGAGGTCGTCGCCGCGGCCGAGCTGGGCGTCTCCGGAGACCTCTCGCGGGAGATCGCACACCTGCGCCGGTCGGGTTCCCCTGAGGCGCGACGCTGGAAGGCCGAGGCCGACCGGCTGGAACGCCTCGGGCCAACGGCCAAGGGAACGGAAGGTGCCATGAGCCGGGCCGCTGCGACGGGCGTCGGCGCAGGCATCGGCTCCGCAGCGGGCGCCGTCGTCGTCCTCGCCTTCCCGGAGCGCGTGGCGCGGAAGGTCGGCGACGTCTACCTGCTCGCCTCGGGCACCCGGGCTGCGGCCCTGCCCGAGCTTGCAGGCCGCGAGTGGCTCGCCGTCGCCGAGGTGACGAGGGCCGACGGCGTGTCGGCCGCGGGGACCGGCGCCGTGATCCGGTCGGCGGCGCCCATCGACGAGGCGACCGCCCGCCTGGCCGACCACCTCCTTGCCGAGGAGATCCGGGGCGAGCTCGTCGACGGGCGGCTCAGGGCTCGGAGGGTCGCGGCATTGGGCGCGATCGAGCTGTCCTCGACGCCGGTCCCGGCACGCGACCTCGGGCCGGACGCGGTGCAGGACCTGATCCGAGAGCGCGGCCTCGCGTTGTTCGGCTGGTCCGACGAGGCGGACCGGGTCCGTCGTCGGCTTGCGTTACTGCGCCGCGTGCTCGGCGACCCATGGCCGGACGTGAGCGACGACGCGCTGCTGGCGCGGCTCGACGACTGGCTCGGCCCGGAGTTGGCGTCGGCGGCGAGCACCGGCAGGCTCGCGGGCATCGACCTCGCGGCGCCGCTCCGCAGGCTCCTCCCCTGGCCCGAGGCCGGGCGGCTCGACGAGTTGGTCCCGGAACGGTTGGAGGTGCCCAGCGGCTCGCAGATCCGCCTCGACTACCCACCCCACGACGAGGTCGGGCCGGTCGTCGTCGCCGTGAAACTGCAGGAGTGCTTCGGCCTGGCCGTCTCCCCACGCCTGGTCGACGGCCGGGTCGATGTCGTCTTCCACCTGCTGTCCCCCGCGAGCCGCCCCCTGGCGATCACCGGCGACCTCGCCTCCTTCTGGTCCGGCCCGTACGCCCAGGTCCGGGCAGAGATGCGGGGCCGTTACCCCAAGCACCCATGGCCTGAGAACCCCTGGTCAGCCCCGGCAACAGCACGAACCAACCTCCGCCGCCGCCGATGAGTCGGCATCGAGGACAGAAACTACGCACAGTGGCCGGGTGTGCGTGGATCCTATCCACCTCTACTCCTTCTATCCGCCTATCCGCGTACAGACAACAGCGACCTGTCACCCGATCGGAGGGGATCCACATGGCAATCGCATACCTGGCTACCCGACCCGATCCACCGCTAACTGGCCGCATCTGGAGAGATCCCTCCAGACGCGGCCAGTTAGCGCACATTCCGTTCGCTTAGCCGAGTATCCACGCATTTCAGGCGACCATCGTTCCCTGAGGAGGCGCCGCGCCGTCTCGCACCCAGCGTGGGGTCCGCGGCGCCGTCGACCGGCTCAGCGAGCAGGGGTTATTTCTTGGGCGCCTCGGAGGTCGAGAGCGCCGCCACGAAGGCCTCCTGGGGGACCTCGACGCGGCCCACCATCTTCATCCGCTTCTTGCCCTCCTTCTGCTTCTCCAGCAGCTTGCGCTTGCGGGAGATGTCGCCGCCGTAGCACTTGGCGAGCACGTCCTTGCGGATCGCGCGGATGGTCTCGCGGGCGATCACGCGCGAGCCGATGGCCGCCTGGATAGGCACCTCGAACTGCTGCCGCGGGATCAGCTCCTTGAGTTTCGCGGCCATCATCAGGCCGTAGGAGTAGGCCTTGTCCTTGTGGACGATGGCGGAGAAGGCATCGACGGGGTCGCCGTGGAGGAGGATGTCGACCTTCACCAGCTCCGAGGCCTCCTCGCCGTCGGGCTCGTAGTCGAGCGACGCGTAGCCCTTCGTGCGCGACTTCAGGGCGTCGAAGAAGTCGAAGACGATCTCCGCCAGCGGCAGCGTGTAGCGGATCTCGACGCGGTCCTCGGAGAGGTAGTCGAGGCCGCGCTGGATGCCGCGGCGCGTCTGGCACAGGTCGAGGATGGTGCCGATGTACTCGGCCGGTGCGAGGATCGTGCCACGGACGACAGGCTCGTACACCTCGGCGATCTTCCCTGTCGGGTACTCCGAAGGGTTGGTCACCGTGTGCTCCGAGCCGTCCTCCATGACGACGCGGTAGACGACGTTGGGCGCGGTCGAGATGAGGTCGAGGTTGAACTCGCGTTCGAGCCGCTCACGCACGATCTCCATGTGCAGCAGGCCGAGGAAGCCGATGCGGAAGCCGAACCCGAGCGCCCCCGAGGTCTCCGGCTCGTAGGTGAGCGCGGCATCGTTCAACTGCAGCTTCTCGAGGGCCTCGCGGAGCTCGTTGAAGTCGTCGCCGTCTATCGGGTACAGGCCCGCGTAGACCATCGGGTTGGGGTGCCGGTAGCCGCCGAGGTCCTTGGTGGCCGGGCGGTACTCACCGGTGACGGTGTCACCGACGCGCGACTGCCGCACGTCCTTCACGCCCGTGATGAGGTAGCCCACCTCGCCGACGCCGATCGCCTCGGCCTTGACCGGCTCCGGGGAGATGACGCCGACCTCGAGCAGCTCGTGCGTGGCCTTCGTCGACATCATGCGGATGCGCTCGCGGTGGTTAAGCTCGCCGTCGACGACGCGGACATAGGTGACCACACCGCGGTAGGTGTCGTAGACCGAGTCGAAGATGAGCGCGCGGGCGGGTGCAGCAGGGTCGCCCTCCGGCGCGGGGATGAGGTCGACGACGGTGTCCAGCAGCTCCGGCACGCCGACGCCGGTCTTGCCGGACACGCGCAGCACCTCAGACGGGTCGCAGCCGATGATTCCAGCGATCTCCGCCTCGTACTTCTCGGGATTCGCGCCGGGCAGGTCGATCTTGTTCAGCACCGGGATGATCGTGAGGTTCGCCTCGAGCGCCAGGTACAGGTTCGCGAGCGTCTGCGCCTCGATGCCCTGCGCGGCGTCGACGAGCAGGATCGCGCCCTCACAGGCCTGCAGCGACCGCGACACCTCGTAGGTGAAGTCGACGTGGCCCGGCGTGTCGATCATGTTGAGGACATAGGTCTTGCCGTCCTTGTCCCACGGCATGCGCACGGCCTGCGACTTGATCGTGATGCCGCGCTCGCGCTCGATGTCCATCCGGTCGAGGTACTGCGCGCGCATCTGCCGGGCGTCGACGACCTTCGTCAGCTGCAGCATGCGGTCGGCGAGGGTCGACTTGCCGTGATCGATGTGGGCGATGATGCAGAAGTTGCGGATGATCGCCGGATCGGTCTTGCCAGGGCGCGGTGCGGACATGCAGTTCCTCATCGGGTGAAAATGGGCAGTGGTCAGTCTCTCACGGAACCGGAGATTTGGCCGCCTCCGCCACGGTCGGGTAAGCTTGATCGTCGCGTGCAAACGCCAGACCGAGTACACCAACATCATCTGTAAAGAGGCTTGCCCAGTGGCGAACATCAAGTCCCAGAAGAAGCGCATTCTCACCAACGAGAAGGCGCGTCAGCGCAACAAGGCCGTCAAGTCGGCTCTCCGCACCCACGTGCGCAACGTCCGCACCGCCGTCGCCGCGGGCGACGCCGCGAAGGCCGCGGAGCTGGCTTCGGTCGCGAACCGCGCGCTCGACAAGGCCGTGAGCAGGGGAGTCATCCACAAGAACCAGGCAGCGAACCGCAAGTCGGCCATCTCGCTGTCCGTCGCCGCTCTCTGAGTCTCGTTCTTTCCTGAACATCCGCAACGCAGCGCCTTGACCCTCGGTCGTCAAGGCGCTGTTTTGCGTACCCGTCAGCGGTGCGTTCCCGTCAGCGGTGCGTTCCCGTCAGCGGTGGCGCAGCCGCAGCACTCCCAGCACCATGCGCTCGAGCGCGTAGTCCGCGTCGGTCGCAGCGCCCTTGACCTCCGCGTCACCGACCGCGACCAGGGTGATGGCCTTGGCTACGCCGCCGGACCGCCAGTTCCGCGACACGCGCGAGAACTCCTTGATCTTGAACGGCGGCACGCCGATCTGGCGAGCGAGGTCGTAGTCGCTCATCCGCGAGCCCTGCGCGTCGAGATACCGGGCCAGACCGCGGAACGCGCCGGCCATCGCGCTGGTAATGAGAACGGGCGCCGCACCCGTACCGAGCGCCCACCGCAGGCGCTCCATCGCGAGGCTCGCATTGCCGGCAAGGACGGCGTCGGCGACAGCGAAGGACGTCACCTCCGCGCGACCCGCGAAATAGCGCTTGATCAACTCGGCCGTGACCTCGCCGGAGTCCGAGTCGTCAGCAAGCTGGCCGACGGCAGCCGCCAGCGCGCGCAGGTCGTGGCCTACGGCGCTCACGAGCTCCGTGGCCGCGTCCGGGCCAAGCTTCACCCTTCGGCGGCGGGCCTCGTCGGTCACGAACTTCGGCAGGTCCCACGGCTTGATCTGCGCGACCGTCTCGACCGGCACCTTGGCCTTCTTGAGCTTGTCGATCAGGCCCCGGCCCTTGTTGCCCCCCGGGTGGACGAGGACGAGGCACAGCTCGTCCGAGGGGTCTGCGGCCACGGCGACCAGTTGCTCGACCACACTCGCCGGACAGGCGCCGACGTCGTCGATGATCGCGACGATGTGGCTGGAGAACAGCGACCCGCCGACGACCTCCGAAAGCATCGAGAACTCAAGGTCCGCGGCGTTGATCTCGTTCACGTCCGCCCCCGGCTCCGCGGTGAGCGCGCGCGCCTTGACGTCCGCGACGACGCGCTGCGCGAGCAGCGCCTCTGGACCGGTGACGAGCAGCGATGAGCCGAAGGGCGACGACATGGGTCTAAGCATGCCAGCGCCCACCGACAGCCGCGACCTACTCCCCGGCCTCCTCGACGACGGCGAGGCTCCAAGGAGCGACGGTGAGCCTGCCCTCCGACACGGGATCGCCGACGACGACGTCACCGGGCGTCGGCACCTCGACCGTCACAGGACCTCCCGAGTAGTTGAGGAAGTAAGTGACCGCTCGGCCACGGCCGTTGGTGCCGCGCCGCACGGTGATGCTGCCCGCCAGATCCTGTGGCCAGTCCCACAGCCCCGCCCGGCGGACGGCGTCGGCCAGGAGCTGTCCGAGTGCATCTGGCGCGACCTTCGTGGCGAGGTAGGTGGCCTCGCCCTCGCCGAACCCGTTGCGGGTGAGCGCGGCATACTCGCCCCAGGCGGGATGCGCGTAGGACGCCAGCACCTCCGCTCCGGTGGGCCGGAGCAGCTCAAGCACCGCCTCGGCATCGGCCGTCGGGATCGCCTCGTCGGCGAAGGCGACGCGGGCGCCGTCGGGGGTCGAGAACTGGTTGTAGGTGGCGCCGAAGACGTCAGTGAGGCCGTGGGGAGCGGCGTCGTGCCACACCTCGACGTTCTCGTCGGCGACGACGGTGCGAAAGGTGGAGAAGAGGTGCCCTCCCCCGGCGACGTACGCACGCAGCCGGTCGACGGTCTGCTGCGGCGCGCTGTACAGGGCGGGGGTGAGGATCAGGGCGTAGCGGTCGAGGTCCTCGCTCTCGGCGTGGATGAAGTCGACCTCGACGTTCAGCGCGAACAGCGCGTCGTACATCCACCGCAGGACATCGTTGTAGCCGATCGACGGGCGATAGGCCCCGTCGATGAAGCCCGTCTCGAGCGTGAACCACTGCAGGGCGGTGAGCGCCTCGTTGGAGACCATGATCGCGACACGGTTGTTCTTCCTCAGGTGCAGGAGGGACGCCGCATGCTCCGCCCATTCGCGGCCGACGACCGCCGACTCCTCGTAGGTCGGGTTGGGGGCGAGGTCGTGTGAGAGCAGCCCCTTCCAGTACGTCTCGAAGGAGTGGTGGATGGAGTGCCAGTGCCAGTACATGACGCCGTCGGCGCCGCTGGCGAGATGGCTGTAGGCCTGCAGTCGGAGCTGGCCGGGGTACGGCAGCCAACCCATCTGCCCTTGTGCCTGGGTCTCGAGCACGAGGTAGTTGGCGCCGCCCTTCACCGAGCGCATCACGTCGCCGCCGAAGGCGATCTCGATGCCCGTCAGGTGTGACTGCGTCGGGTGGTAGATATCGACGCCCGCGACGTCGACGGTGCGCGCGGCGGCGAAATGGTCGACGGAGGGCTGCATGCCGTAGGACCAGCCGGGCTTCCAGTCGAAGTCGAAGTTCTGGGTGAGGAACTGGTCGTCGCGCGCGTACTCCCGCACGATGCTCGCCTGCCAGGCGAGGAACTCCTCGACCAGCCCCCGCCGGAACCGGTCGAAGGCCGAGCCGAGCGACCCGTTGATGGTGCCCTGGACGTCGGGGAAGTCCTCCCATGCGTCGATCCTGTTCGACCAGTAGTCGAGCCCGAACGCCCGGTTGAGTGCGGCGAGGTCGCCGTCGAAGCGCTCGCGGAGGTGCTTGACGAACGCGCGCTGCACATACGGCGAGACCGTGTTGTAGTACTTCGTCTCGTTGTCGAGCTGGAACCCGATGACGGCGCGACGGTCGGCCGTGTGCTCCATGAGCCGACGGATGACCCGCTCGGCATAGAACCGGTAAGCCGGGTTGGTGATGTCCATGATCTGCCGAGCGCCGTAGCGCGGTGCCCCCGCGCGGGTCAGCGCCAGCACATCGGGATGGGACTGCACCAGCCACGACGGCACCGCGTAGGTCGGGGTTCCGACGATCACATCGATGCCGACAGCCTCCATCGCGTCGACGGCGCGGTCCACATGCGTGAAGTCGAACACGCCGGGCTGTGGCTCAAGCGTGCTCCACGTCGACTCCGCGATCCGGACGGTGGTATGCCCGGCCGCCGTCATCATCGCGACGTCCTTGTCGATGCGGTCGACGGGCATGTACTCGTCGTAGTAGGCAGATCCGTAGATGAGCTTTTCCATGGTCCGTCCTTGTCCAGGGTCGTTCGGAACCGCCGATCGATCGTTCCTCGGCTGCGGCGCGGAAGGCGCTGATCAACGCTTCCTTACTCTCGCGACGATAGCGAAAAACCGATGCGCGGACCCGCGTTCGCGCCCGACTGCGTCCTTTCCCGCCGAGGTTCATTGACAAGGGCTTGCGTCCATGCTGTGATAACTGCGCACCAACGGACATGTGACTGGTCAGCAGGCAGGATCCAACGGACGCCACGCGTGAACGCGCACTGGCTTCGTTGGATCCTTTTTTGTTATCAGGCGCACATCGGACCCAACGAGGGGACACACAGATGGACTACAAGGACACCGCACGCCGGATCCTGGAGAAGGTCGGCGGCGCAGGCAACATCCGGGCGATGGAGCACTGCAGCACGCGGCTACGGCTGACCATCGCCGACGACTCCAAAGTCGACGTCACCGCGCTCAAGGCAATCCCGGGCGTGCTGGGCGTCGTGACCGCCGGCCAGACCCAGATCGTCATCGGCAACGAGGTCGTTGAGGTTTTCCGGGCCCTGAAAGAGGCCGCGGGCACCGGCGTCGGTGCCGCAGCGGCCGCCGGCCCGGCCCCGAAGAGGTCGCTCGGCGCAACTCTCGTCGACTTCATCGTCGGCGTCTTCCAGCCCCTGATCCCCGCGATCGCCGGCGCCGGCGTCCTGAAGTCGCTGCTGCTGCTGGCGTCCAGCCTGGGCTGGATGGACAAGGAGTCGAATACCTACTTCGTGCTCGCGTCCATCGCCGATGCGACGTTCTTCTTCCTGCCGCTCATGGTCGCCGGCACCACCGCGACGAAGCTCAACATCAATCGCCTTGTCGCGATCGCGGCGACCGCTCCGCTCGTGTTCCCCGCGCTCACGGCGAAGATGGCCGACCCTGGCCTCGACTTCCTCGGGCTCCCGATCACGCAAGTGGCCTACAACGCGCAGGTCTTCCCCTCGATGCTCATCGTGGGCTTCCTCGCCATCATGGAACGATTCTGGACGAAGGTCTCGCCGAAGCCGATCCGCATCTTCTTCGTGTCCATGATGAGCCTGCTCATCACCGTCCCCATCGGCCTGCTCTTCCTCGGCCCGCTCGGCTTTCAGGCAGGAACGCTACTGACCGGCGGCATCATCTGGGTGTTCACAACATTCGGCTGGGTCGCCACCACGCTGCTCGCCATGGCTCTCCCCTTCCTGGTGTCGCTCGGCATGCATAAGCCGTTCCTGCCCTACGCGATCAATCAGTACTCGACAACCGGGTCTGAGCCGCTCTACCTCGCGGCCTCCCTGGCGCACAACATCTCCGAGTCCGGGACCATGTTCGGCGTTGCGGTCCGCACCAAGAACGCGGACATGCGTTCCACCTCGATCTCCGCGGGTATCTCGGCACTCTTCGGCATCACGGAGCCCGCTCTCTACGGTGTCACGATCCAGAACCGTCGCGCCCTGTTCAGCGTGCTCATCGGCGCGGGCCTCGGCGGGGCGTACGTGGGCCTCACCCACGTGGCGGGCTTCGCGATCGTGGGGCCGGGTGTCGCGAGCCTCTCCATGTTCATCAACCCCGAGAATCCGATGAACTTCGTCAACGCCCTCATCGGCGCAGGCATCGCCTTCGCAGGCGGGCTCGTCTCCTCGCTCCTCCTCTGGAGTGACGCGAAGTCGTCCACCATCGCCCGTTCCGGCGCGGCCGTCGCCCCTGCCGACCGGGTCACAACGGAATCGGCGCCCACCGCCTCGGCGGCCGACGACGCGGCGGGCGCCGTCGTCACCACCGAGAGCGTCGACCTGCTCTCCCCCATGACCGGCACCGTCATCCCGCTGTCCGAGGTTCCCGATCCGGTCTTCGCCGGCGGCGCGCTCGGCGAAGGCATCGCCATCCGGCCCACCTCGGGCGAGGTCGTCTCACCGCTGGACGGCACCATCGCGACCGTCTTCAAGACGGGCCACGCGGTCGCCATCAAGACCGACTCCGGGATCGAGATCCTCATTCACGTCGGCCTCGACACGGTCAAGCTCGACGGTGGTCCCTTCGAGGTGCTCGTCTCCAACGGGGACCGGGTCACCGCCGGCCAGCCTCTGCTGCGCGCCGACCTTGAGGCGATCACCGCCGCGGGCTATCAGACGGTCACCCCGATGGTCGTCATGAACTCCGCAGTCCTGTCGGTCTCGCCGCTCGAGACCGGACGGGACGTGACGATCGGCACCCCGCTCGTCGCCGTCGACACCAAGGAAACCGTGGCATGAGCTCATTCCCCGAAGGATTCCTGTGGGGCGGCGCGGTAGCCGCCAACCAGGTCGAGGGTGCGTGGGACGTCGATGGACGCGGCCCGTCGGTCGCCGACATCGCGACCTACAAGCCGAACGTCGATCCCAAGGAGTATGCCGCGCATCACGTGGTCAGCAGCGAGTCCGTCCGTGCGGCTCTGGCCGATCCCGACACCACCTGGTATCCGAAGCGACGCGGCATCGACTTCTATCACCGCTGGCGCGAGGACCTCGACCTGTTCGCCGAGCTGGGCTTCCGCACCATGAGGGTCTCGATCTCGTGGAGCCGGTTGTTCCCCACAGGTGAGGAGGCCGAGGCCAACCCTGCGGGCATCCGGTTCTATGCGGACTTGTTCGCGGGCATGCGCGAGCGCGGCATCGAGCCGCTGGTCACGCTGTCGCACTATGAGATGCCCGCGGCCCTCTCGCTCAAGTACAACGGCTGGGAGGATCGACGCGTCGTCGGCTTCTTCGAGACCTACGCCAGGGCGTGCTTCGAGAGCTTCGGCGAGTGGGTCGGGCTGTGGCTCACGTTCAACGAGGTGGACAGCATCATTCGGCATCCGTTCACGACGGCGGGCATCCTGCCCGACCTCAGCGTGGACGGCATCGAACAGGCCGTCTATCGCGGGCTGCATCACCAGTTCCTTGCCTCTGCCCGAGCCGTCCAGCTCGCCCATGAGCTGGT
This sequence comes from Tessaracoccus sp., assembly GCF_016714275.1. Taxonomy (GTDB): domain Bacteria; phylum Actinomycetota; class Actinomycetes; order Propionibacteriales; family Propionibacteriaceae; genus Arachnia. The sequence goes on from NZ_JADJNP010000001.1 coordinate 1,264,878, forward strand.
GCCGGGCTCGAAGGTCGGGTGCATGATCACCAAGCTGACAACGTATCCGCGCACCTGTCATCCCGACGACGTCCTCGCCACGTTGGAGAAGAACCTCGAGAACGTGTCTTACTCGGACGTGCACGTGCGTGGCTCCTACCCGCCGCTCATCCTCCGGCGGCTTGCCAACCGTGGCGTCGCGATTCCTTGGCAGGACGGCGACGCAGAGCTGCTGGCCGACGGCACGGTCGACTTCGTCTCATTCAGCTACTACATGACGATGACGGAGTCGGTGGACCCCGAGGCAGAGCGCACTCCGGGCAACACTGTGCTCGGGGTCAAGAACCCGTATCTGCCGTCGTCCGAGTGGGGCTGGCAGGTCGATCCCGTCGGCCTGCAGACGTCTCTCATCGAGCTGTACGACCGCTACGGGCTGCCGCTGTTCATTGTCGAGAACGGGATCGGGGCGCGTGACGAGCTCGTCGACGGGCGGATCGCCGACCCGTACCGGATCGCGTACTTCCGGGCGCACATCGAGCAGATGGCCGCGGCGATCGAGAAGGGCGTCGATCTCATGGGCTACACCAGCTGGGCCCCCATCGACCTGATCAGCGCCTCGACGTCTCAGATCTCGAAGCGGTACGGGTTCATCTATGTCGACGCCGACGACATGGGGGCCGGCAGTTATGACCGGTACCGTAAGGACTCGTTCGAGTGGTATCGCAAGGTCATCGCATCCAACGGCACCGACCTCGCCTAACGATCTGCCAAGGGGAAACACTCACCCGTGTGGACAATCACAAAGGTTCTCAACTCCAGCGTCGTCCTCGTCGAGGATGACGCTGGAGTTGAGGCCGTCCTCATGGGCCGCGGTCTCGGCTATGCGCGCAAGGCCGGCAGCCCGATCGATGAGGAGGCCGTCGATCGGGTGTTCATCAGCCGCGGCTCCGACGCCGGCGTCCTCGCCGACCTCCTCCAGCAGATCCCGGGTTGGTACCTGGACCTCACGCACGAGATCGTGGCGCTCGCCAGCGGGCGCCTCCGCCACGACCTCTCACAACATATCTACCTGACGCTCACCGACCATCTGCATTTCGCCGTCCAACGGGCACGCGAAGGTCTGGAGGTGCGGAACCGACTCGCCTGGGAGATGCGTTCGTTCTACCCCGACGAGTACGCGTTGGCTGAGGAGGCGCTGGCCCGGCTGCGTGCGCACGTCCCGGACGTGACGCTGCCCGACGACGAGGCGGCCAACATCGCCTTCCATCTCGTGAACGCGTCGCGTGGCGTGCCCGACTTCAACGCCCTGCGGGCGGTGCAGCTGATCGATGCCGTCACCACGATCACCCGCTACCGCACGCCGGAGCGTACGGAGGAGACCCGCCTCCACTGGGCGCGGTTCATCACGCATCTGCAGTTCTTCGCGGAGCGGTACCTGTCCGGCAAGCTCCTCGCCAGCGACGACGACTTCCTGTTCGAGCAGATCGCGGTGAAATACCCGGAAGCACTGCGCACGGCCGAACGCGTTCGGCACTACGTGTCGAGCACCGAGCAGGTGACGCTGCCGAACGAAGAGGTGGCCTATCTGGCGCTGCATATCCAGCGTCTGACCGAAAGCACGCAGACAGGCGAGTAGGCTCCGACGGGACACAGTTCCCGCCTCTCAAGGAGAAGTCCATGGCCGCGCCGCTGCGTTTTGGCATCCTGGGCGCCGCCGGCATCACGCCGTCCGCGCTGATCGCCCCCGCCATCGAGAACCCGGACGTCGAGCTGTACGCCGTCGCCGCGCGCAACCGGTCACGGGCCGAGGAGTTCGCCACCACCCACGGGATCGCCCGCGTCCATGACACGTACCAGGACCTGCTGGCCGACGTGGATGTCGACGCCGTGTACATCCCGCTGCCGAACTCCGAGCACGGCCGCTGGACCATCGCCGCGCTGGACGCGGGCAAGCACGTGCTTGTCGAGAAGCCGTTCGCGTCGAACGCGGAAGAGGCCCGCTCCGTCGCCGCCCGCGCCGAGGCTTCCGACCGCGTGGTCATGGAGGCCTTCCATTACCGCTACCACGCGCTGTTCGAGGAGGCGTTGTGCCTCGTCCGCGAGGGGGCCGTCGGCGAGCTGGTCGACGTCAGCGCCTGGTTCGACGTCAATCTCCCCGACCGGACCAACATCCGCTACCTCCAGGATCTCGCTGGTGGTTCCACGATGGATCTCGGCTGTTACTCGCTGCACTTCGCGCGCAGCATCGTCGGCGAGGAGCCCGAGGTGGTCTCCGCGACCTTCCGGCCGTCGACGGACCCACGCCTCGACGAGGCCCTGACTGCCCAGGTCCGCTTCCCCGGCGGGGTCACCGGCACGATCTCCAGCTCCCTGCTGGAGGACGTTGAACGGCAGTCGGCCACCATCACCGGTACCCGCGGCGTGATCCAGGTCGAAGGCTTCGTGAAGCCGCAGGAGGGCTGCAGCCTGACTCTGACTGTCGACGGCGAGGCAACCGAGATCAACGTCGCGGAGCTGCCCAGCAGCTACGCTCGCCAGCTGGAGGTGTTCGTCGCCGCGGTGCGCGATGGCGCGCCGGTCCTGACCGGACCCTCGGACTCTGTCGCCACGATGGTCGCGATCGACGCCATGTACCGTGCCGCGGGCTTGAACCCGCGCGACTGACGCTTCGCCCGAGGACAGTTCACGCCTGAAGCGGGCGGTCGACCGTGAGCTGATCGTTGTCGATCAGCCAACGGACAGACTCAAGGATGGCCGCCTCAGGCTCGTACGCGGGCGCGTAGCCGAGCAGCGCTTTCGCCTTCTCGATGCTGAACACCTGGCTGCGATGCAGGTGACCCCAGGTCTCCCTCGCGTACTCCTCCGTCGTAGACGCCGAGTACTCGTCCCAGGTGATCGGCTCCACGGTCGCCGACTGCCCGAACCATCCCGAGGCGATCTCGACGTAGCCGCGCACGGACAGCGCCGTCGACGCCACGATGTTGAAGTCCTCCCCCACGGCGGCGCCGCGCCGTTCGACGGCGAGCTCGAAGGCCTGGGCGAGGTCGTCGGCATGAACGTGGTGCAGCGTCTCGGTGCCGCTGCCGGGTATGCGGATGACGCCACCCGACGACAACAGGCGCCACGCCTCCGGGTTGACGTTGCCGAGCGGTCCGGTCGGGTGCCAGCCGGGGCCGACGATGTGGCCGGGATGGATTGAGGTGGTGGCGATACCGCCGGACGCGGTCTCCCGTCTGAGCATCTCGGCGATGGCGGCCTTCTCCGCGCCGTACTCGTCGAACGGCGGGCCCGCCGAGTCGCTGCCTTCCACGATGGGAAGCTTGCGGCTGGCACCGTAGCGCCAGATCGACCCACAGTGGATCAGGTGGTCCACCTTCCCGCGTAGCGCCTCTACCAGTGCGGTCGCGGAGTCCAGGGTGAAGCAGACCAGGTCGATGACGACGTCCGGCTTCTGGGCGAGCACGGTGGCGCCGAAAGCGCCGTCGGCATCCTGCTGCTCACGGTCGACGGCGACGTGGACGACCTGCTCCCACTCCCGGGCTGCCGCGTAGCGGATGCGTCATGAACGCGTCAGGCTCACCACCTGGTGGCCTGCGCGCACGAGGCGCGGGACGAGGTACGTGCCGATGTGGCCGGATCCGCCGATGACGACGATCTTCATGCATTTCTCCTTGCTTGTCGGAACGACTGTGCGGTGGCCGAGCCGTGCCCAGGTGGTTTGGTGGTTCACTCCTCGCCACCAGGTCCAGGCGAGGAGTCTGCACGATCGCCGGCACGCCGATGCTGTCCACCAGGTGCCGCAGGGAAACCCCCACCTCCACCGGAGACCCTTCGCCGGCCGACCCTGATGTCGTCGAACCGGTGCGCGCGAGGCGGAAGAGGTGCTCGCGCTCGATATCCGTCAGCTGCAACGCCCGCGCGACGGCTTCAAGGACGCTGTCCGATGCACCACGAACCTCGCCGCGCTCCAGGCGCGTGTAGTAGCCGACGCTCACGCCGGCCAGGGCCGCGACCTCTTCGCGTCGCAGGCCGGGCACACGTCGCTCCTCATCGAGTTCGGGCAGTCCCGCTCGAGCCGGCGTGACCAGCGCCCTGCGGGCGACCAGGAACTCCCGCACCTCCTCCTGCCTTCTACCCATGCCCCCAACCGTAGGGGCGCGCGCCGTGGTCGTGGCAGTCCCTGAGAGATGCCCCCAACTGCCCGCCTTGGTCGAGCCGCCGGCACCGGCCACTGCGAAGCTCACCCGCCACGGAGAAGGCGCGGCGCTGTGGACCGGTGCGCGCGGCGGACGGGGCGTCCTGGTCGCCGGGATCGCACCACCAGATGTCGTCGAGTTGTGGGATTGGGTTCTGGAACCCGGAGAGCAGCACTTCAGCGAGGCTCACTCCCCGGGCACCCGGGAACTCCTCCAGGTCCTCGGGGGTCGGATGCGTGTGCAGGCGGTCGGCCGCACCTACGAGTTGGGCGAAGGGGATGCGCTGACGTTCCATGGCGACGCCGAGCACTCTTACGCGAACCCGGGCGACGTGCCCGTCCGATTCAACTCGCTACGTTCCAGCAGGCGTTAGCGCGTTACGGCGGCCGACTCGGACCGCGCCGCATGGTCAGTCCGCGAACGGGTTGATGACCTTCACTCCACGAATGACCTGGCCGTCGTTGAGGTCCTCGGTCAAGATCGTCCCGCAGCCGGCGATGGCGGCCGCCTCGATCACCATCGCGTCCCAGATCGACAGTTGCGCTTCCACGGAGGTGCGCGCCGCGCGGAGCGCGAGATCAGCGTCGGCCGGCACGACATCCAACCGGGCCAGAACACCCATCGCCGTGACCGCATCGGCGAGCGGTAGCGTCGGCGTCAGCTTCCGGGTCACGATGGTGAACCACTCCAGGAGCACCTGGGTACTGATGACCGCGTCAGGATGGTCAGTCAGCACAGCGAACGCCCGCGTACGCTTCGCCTCGTCAGAGGTGTCGAAGGCGTAGACAAGAACGTTCGTGTCGAGGAAGACTTCAGCCACGGTGGGCCTGGTCACGCGTCCAGGAACGACCCTGTGCCTCCGAGCCAGCACTGCTCTGCCGTGCCAGCGCGATGACCTCATCCATCGCAGAGCCTTCATCGTCGGCATAGCGTCGCAGCACCTGCGCCAGGTACGCGTTCACTGACTCGTTGCGCTGCAACGCACGCATGCGCGCCCGCTTGAGCGTCACATCGTCGACCGTGATCGTCAGGTTCGCCATGCATCAGTGTAACACTGAATCCGTGCCACACGTGCAACCTGCAACCCCACCTCCCGATAGCGAGACCCACACCCATCACTGCTCCTTCCTCGTGGTGACACGAAGTGCCTCGTCGCGCCGCGCGACGAGGATGGTGCCCTGCGTGTCCGTCCGTGCGATGGCCATGCCATGTGTGGTGGCGAGGTCGAGCGCGGACTTCGCCGGATGTCCGTAGTCGTTATCGGCGCCCGAGCTCGCGACGGCGAGGCTCGCCCCGCTCGCCGCGAAGAACCGCGGCTCCTGGCGGGCCGAGCCGTGGTGCGGCAGCTTGAGCACGTCAGCCCGCAGGTCCAGGCCGAGCAGCGCGGCCGACCTCAACGCCCGCGCCTGCCCGACAGGTTCCGCGTCGCCCGCCAACAGGACCCGCAACCCGGCCGACTCGGCGACGCCCACGATGGACGCGTCGTTCTCGGCCTCCCCGTCGCCCAGGCCGTCGCGGCCTTCATCGACTCCCTCGGCCAGAGCGCCCGCCTCTCCGACGGACACCGTGCGCCACGTCGCCTCTCCCGCCGTGATCGTCTCTCCGGGAACGGGCGTGTGTAGCTGCGCGCCCGTCTGTATCGCGGCCTCGGTCAGCCAGGCTGGCGGCGCGCCCGCCCGCACCAACACGAGTCGTGGGCGGTAGCGGGAGAGAATGTCGTCGGCTCCTCCGACGTGATCCGCGTGATAGTGGGTCAGGATCAGCAGCGGCACCTCCCGTACTCCGAGCGAGTCCAGGCAGGCGACGACGTCGCGGCCGTCGGGCGCGGCGTCGATCAGCACGGCTGCCCGCGGACCTGCCCGGATGGCGGTGGCATCGCCTTGACCCACGTCGCAGAAGGCGGCGGTCCACTCGCCCGGCCAACCCAGAGGCACCGGACGCACGAGGCACATCGCGACGAGGATGGCAACGAAGCCCGCCCCTCCCCATGGCGAACGCAACGCGACCACCAACAGAGCTGCCAGGGCACCCGACCCAACGCCCACCAGAAGCACACCGATCGGCGTCGCCGACCAGGACCACGCGGCGGCCGGCAGGGACGCACCGGCATGCGCCAGCCAGAGGATGGGTTGCGCGCACCAACCCGCCGCCCAGCCTGGTCCTGCTGCGAGCACCGGCCAGAAGCTCAGGAGGGCAGCCGCCAGCCCAAGGATCGTCGTAGGCCCGACGAAGGGCGCCGCCAGCACGTTGGTCAGCACCCCGACCACCGACACCTGACCGCTGATCGCCGTCACGATCGGCTGGGTAGCCAGCTGCGCGGCAAGGGCGACCGCCAGCGCCTCCGCCGCCCACCGCGGGCACCAATGGACCATCGCTGCGATAAGCCGGGGAGCCAACAGGACGATCCCTGCGCACGCCGCCACCGACAAAGCGAAGCCCGCCGAGCTCGCGAGCCAGGGATCGATCCACATCAACACACACACGGCCACCGCGAGTCCCCGCACGCTCCGCGATCCCCTGCTCGCGCCCGTGGCCGCGAGCGCGACGAGCCCCATCGCCGCGGCGCGCAGCACGGACGGATCCTGCCCACACACGAGTACGAACCCACCAACTCCCACCACCGCGGCGCCTCGCACCCACCATCCGCGCAGGCCTGCACCGCGCACAGCGGCCAAGAGGACGACCAGCATGAGCGTGAGGTTGGCGCCCGATACCGCCATCAGGTGCGTGAGTCCCGTGGCCCTGAACGCCTCACCCATCTCCTCGGACACCGCCGACGTATCGCCGACGACCAGCGAGGGAACCAACGCGGCCTGCTCGGGCGGGGAGTGGGCCACCGCGGCACGCAGCCCGGAGCGCAGGCCGTTGGCGAGGGCGTCCAACGGACCAGGATCGTCCAAACGAACGGGGTCCTGTCGCAGGCTCAGCAGTGCCGCCGCCGCATCGCCCGGTTCTGTGGCGCCTAGGCGCACGCGCGCCTGGTAGCGGGCACCGGGGATCAGTCGCAGAGCCGCCTCACCCTGCGCGCCAACCCCGATCATCACCACCGGGACCCGCGACTCGATCCGCCGACCACGCCCCTCATAGCTCAGCATTTCACCCCGCACCACGACCACATCGCCGGACGGGTGCGGCTCGGCGCGCGGCCGGAACTCGACCACCCCGCTGGCCCTATCCGCCGCAAGGGCCGCGACCGGGGACTCGTGCAGCACCCATGACCGCGCGCCCGCCGCCAACGTCGCGAGAAGGAGCGCCGCGACGCAGATAGCGAGCCACGGACGCCGGGCACGCAGCGCTAGGACTCCCAGCAGCCCCACCCCGACGGTCAGGGAGAACAACGCTCCCGGTTCCGGGCGCCAGCCAGACACGCCGATGAACGCCCCGCCCCAGCAGGCGACCGCGAGCGGGACCAGGCGGAGGTCATGCCGCGCGAGCACCGGGCCCTCCCTCTCGCCACCCTCGTGCGCAGAGCTCGGCGAGGTCATACCTTCACCAGCGGCCGCAGCTTCTCCAGCGTCTTGGCCCCGATGCCGCTGATTTCCTGCAACTCGTCGACGCTCGTGAATCGCCCGTTCTCCTCACGCCAGGCCAGGATCGCCGACGCCATCACCGGACCCACGCCGGGAAGCGCCTCGAGTTGGTCCGCCGTCGCCATGTTGAGGTCAAGCGCCGCGCCGGCGCCACTCGCCGCGGAGCCACCGTGACCGTTACCTCCCGGGGCCGCCCCGCGGAGCTCGCCCAGCGGCTCCTTCTTCGTTCCGATCACCACCTGAACGCCGTCGGCCAGCGGTGCGGCCAAGTTCAGCAGCGCCGGATCCGCATCGTCGGCCAGCCCACCAGCTGCCACGATGGCGTCCTGCGCGATGGCTCCTTCGGGCAGCGCGACGACGCCGGGGTTCACCACGGCACCGGTCACATGCACCCGAATCCTCGGCGGCGTGGGCGACGGCGAGGGCGCGGGGGGCGTGGCGGCCACGGCTGTGCTGATGATGGGCGCCAGCGGCACCTCCGTCGCCGAACTGCGGCTCAGTGCCGCGACGGCCACTCCCACTCCGCTGAGCAGCAGCAGCGCCACGACGAGTACATGCTGCAACGTCACGCCACGCGGCAGATGCCACCGCCCTCCGGCCCGAGGCGGGCGCGTCTCCGATGCGGGCGGAATCGGATCAGGAGACGCGGGCGCGGACCCTACGGGTGGCTCCGGTGCGCTCTCCGCGACAGCCCGCCGCGGCCCGCCGATGGCCCCGTGCCCGGCGCTGATGTACGCAAGCCGGGCGCGGGCCACCTCCTCGACATCCACACGCTCCATACGAGCGTGATGTCAAAAACGCACCCCGATTTCCCATCGGGGTGCGAATCTGTGGACAAGTCGATGAAGCAGTGCCGGTCTATTGGTTTCGACACGGACCCGGCGCTTCGCGCGGGGGTCCGGCTCAACCAGCGGTGGGGACCAAGCTCAGCATCTTGGGCAGGCGCGCGATGACCTTGACGACCTCGCGGCCGGCCAGCGAGCGCTGCACCGCCTCGTCGGCAAGCGCCAGTTCCAGCGCTGCCTCCTCGGTGATATCGGCCGGCACCTCAAGCTTGCCGCGGATCTTGCCCTGGATCTGGACGACCATCGTGACGGTGTCGTCGACGATCAACGCCGGGTTCGGTGTCGGCCACTGGCTGTTGGCGATCGACGGCGGCAGCCCGAGGACCTCCCACATCTCCTCCGCGACGTACGGGGCGACGACGCTCAGCGACTGCGCGACGAACATCGCGGCCTCGCGCACGGCGGGATCGGCGGGGCCTGCGGCGCCGTCGATGGCCTTGCGGGTGGCGTTGACCAGTTCCATCGTGCGGGCAACGGCGACGTTGAAGCGGCCAGAGTCCAGCAGCTGCGACACCTCCGTGATGGCCTTGTGCGTTGCCTTGCGCAGGCTGGCATCACCCTCGGCGAAGTCCACGCCGGGGGCCGAGGTCACATCGTCGGCCAGACGATAGGCGCGCTGCAGGAACTTCAGGCTCGACGCCGGGGACACGTCGGCCCAGTCGATGTCGTCCTCCGGCGGACCGGCGAACACCATCGTCAGGCGCACCGCGTCCACACCGAACTCGTCGATCTGCTTGCCGAGGTCGACGCCGTTGCCCAGCGACTTGCTCATGGCCTTGCCCTGGTTGAGGACCTGCCCCTGGTTCAGCAGCCGCTGCATGGGCTCGTCGAAGTCCAGCATGCCCATGTCGCGCAGCACCTTGCTGAAGAAGCGCATGTAGAGCAGGTGGAGGATGGCGTGCTCGACGCCGCCCACGTACTGCGCCACCGGCATCCAGGTGCGGACCTGCTCCGGATCGAACGGGCCCTCGGTGTAGCCGGGCGAGCAGTACCGCAGGAAGTACCACGACGAGTCGACGAACGTGTCCATCGTGTCGGTGTCACGCTCCGCGGGGCCGCCGCACGTCGGGCAGGTGGTCTTCACCCAGTCGGTGGCCGACGCCAACGGCGAGGATCCCTTCGGGGACAACGCCGCACCGCGCAGGTCTGGCAGGCGCACCGGGAGCTGGTCGTCGGGAACCGGGACCTCGCCGCACGCGGCGCAGTGCACGATCGGGATGGGGCAGCCCCAGAAGCGCTGGCGCGACAACAGCCAGTCGCGCAGGCGGTACTGGATGGTGCCGGTGCCGGTGCCCGCTTCCTCCAGCTGCGCGATGATCGTGGAGACCCCGGAGGCTTTGTCGGTGAGGCCGTCGAGCGGTCCGGAGTTCAGATAGGTGCCGTCACCGGAGGTCGCGACGCCGGTCACGGCAGGATCCGTGCCGTCGACATCGATCACCGTGCGCACGGGCAGGCCGTACTTGCGGGCGAAGTCGAGGTCGCGCTGGTCGTGCGCGGGCACGGCCATGATCGCGCCGGTGCCGTAGTCGGCCAGCACGTAGTCGGCGGCCCAGACGGGGACCTGCTCGCCGTTGACCGGGTTGGTCGCCGTGATGCCCAGCCAGACACCTGTCTTCTCGTGTTCCGTCGACTGGCGCTCGATCTCCGTGATCCGCTTGACCTGCTCGAGATAGGCCTCGAACGCGGGACGCTGCTCGTCGGACACCAGCTCCGCGGCCAGGTCGCCGTCGGGCGCGACGACCATGAAGGTCGCGCCGAACAGCGTGTCAGGGCGTGTGGTGAACACCGTGATGGGCTCCTCGCGGCCATCGACGACGAACTCCACGTGCGCGCCCTCGGAGCGGCCGATCCAGTTGCGCTGCATCGCCAGCACATGGTCCGGCCAGCCACCCTCAAGCTGCGCCATGTCGTCCAGCAGCTGCTCGGCGTAGTCGGTGATCTTGAAGTACCACTGGTTGAGCTTGCGCTTGGTGACCTCGGACTTGCAGCGCTCGCACAGGCCGCCGACGACCTGCTCGTTGGCCAGCACGGTCTGGTCGTTCGGGCACCAGTTGACGTAGGAGTCCTTGCGGTAGGCGAGGCCGCGCTCGAAGAAGCGCAGGAACAGCCACTGGGTCCAGCGGTAGTAGTCCTCGTCGGAGGTCTGCAGGCGGCGCGACCAATCGAGGCTCAGGCCGTAGCGCTTGAAGGAGCGCGCCTGCGTCTCGATGTTGTTGTACGTCCACGTCGCGGGGTGCGCGTCCGCCTTGATCGCAGCGTTCTCGGCGGGGAGACCGAAGGAGTCCCAGCCGATGGGGTGCAGGACGTCGTAGCCCTTGAGTCGCCAGAACCGGGCCACGACGTCGCCCATCGCGTAGGCCTCAGCGTGGCCCATGTGGAGGTCGCCGGACGGGTACGGGAACATGTCGAGCACGTAGCGACGCTCGCGGCTGCCGTCGTCGAGCGGCTGGAAGGTCTGATCGGCCTCCCAGAATGCCTGCCACTTCTCCTGCGCCTGCACCAAGTTGTACTGGCCTGGCTCCGAGCTCACGAGCTTCTCCCTTGTGCGTCTTCGTGCGCGCGGTCGCACACGGGCGCCAAATATACCGCGACAACGCCTCCGCTTCGTCGCGCGGGAAAGGCCGCAGTCCGGGGCGTCAGCTCGCGAGAAGCGCGTCGATCTCCGCGGCAGTCGGCGGGTGGGCGCCCTTGCGCGTGCAGACGATGGCGGCGGCCGCCGCGCCGCGGCGCAGTACGGCCTCCAGGTCCGCCGGGTTCTCCGAGTAGGCGGCGAGGAAACCTGCCATGAACGTGTCGCCGGCGCCGACGGTGTCGACGACGTCGATCCGGAAGCCGGGAACCTGCACGCGGCGGCCGTCGCGGGTCACCGCGGCGATGCCGTCGGCACCGAGCGTGACGATGAACAACGCGAGGCCGTACTCTGCCGCCCAGCCCTCCGCGTAGCCGAGCGGGTCTTCCTCGTCGTCGACGAGCCACGAGATGTCCTCATCGCTGGCCTTGACGATGCCGCCGCCGTTGCCGACCGCGGCCATGAACGCGCTGACACGCTCGAAGTAGGTTGCCCGGTCAGGCATCGTCGATGGCCGGACGTTGATGTCGAAGCTGACCGCCGCGTCGGTCGCGCCCACGAACTCGAGGACGCGGGCATAGCCCGGATCGATGACTGCGGCGATGGACCCGAAGTGCAGCCAGTCGTCCGCTCGGAGCTGCGGGAACTCGTCGGCCTTCCAGTTGAAGTTCGTGGTGCCGTCGAAGTGGAAGGCGTACGTGGCCTTGCCGTCCTCGTCGAGGGAGACGACGGCCATGGTGGTCGGGTCGTCGGTGGCGACGGCGAGGTCGAGTTCGACGCCTGCCTCCTCCAGATGACTGCGCAGCTGACGCCCGAAGGAGTCCGAACTGAGCCTGCCGAGGAAATGGGTGTCGAGCCCCTGCTTGGCGAGGGCCACCGCCGAGTTCATGGGGCCGCCGCCGGAGCGGGCGATCCAGCGGCTCTCCTGGGGGGAGAGCTGCTCCTCGGGCATCAGGTCGATAAGTGCTTCACCGCACACCACGAAACGCATGGGCAAACCCTACGGCACGCCGTCCCTTCGTGGGGCTCGCCCAGACAGTTGCGGAGGCATCAGCTCATTCCTCCGCTTCCTCCTCGCTCAACCGGGAGGGAGGAGCGCCCCGACGATGCAGGTCCGCCATCATCCGGCCGACAACGTGTCGGGGATCGAGTTCCGCCAACTGCTCGAGACAGGCGGTCTGCACCGCTCCCCTGCCGCTCAGCCAGGAGGCGGCCGTGAGCAGGGCGAGCACGTTCGCCTCGCACCCTGGCGGGCACAGCCGCCGGGCACTGACCAGGTTCCGCCACACCCGGTCTGCGTTCTCCCGGTTCAGTGCCGCCAGCACCGAGACCATGCGCTCGTCATCGTCGAGGAACACGGCCAACTCGACAGCGGTAGCCGGGGTCAGGGCCCTCTCCTGCTCCACCAGGCGAGACATCCTGGCCATCGCCCTCTTCGGCGACAGCCGCGCGACCTTGTCTTCCGCGATCGCCACAAGAGTCGGGTTCGGCGCTTCGTGTTCCACGACAGGGGCGATGGCCTCCTCCCGGTTGCGCGCGATGCTCACGCCGTTGAACACCGCCTGCGCAGCAACCGCGGTGTCCTCGAACCGGTACGGCTCGGGTGGGTCGCCCGTTCCGAGGTCCCATGAACGCTTGCCGTCGGTCACGAGCGCCTCGAGTACGAGGTGGTGACCGATGATGTCCGCCAGCTCTAGCAGCGACACCGACGCGCGTTCCCGCTCGCCGTAGCTGAGCAGGGCGAAGCGGCAGCCCGGGATGTTGTCGATGGCTGCGGACAGCTGGGCAAAGGTCTCCTCGTGGTGCTCGAGGTGCCAGTCGTGGCGTATCCGAGCGGACATCAGGAGGACGCCATCGTAGAGGGCGAGCACGACGACCGAGTCCTCGGGGTGGTAGCCGAGGACGACAGGAGGGATGGCCAGCAGGTCTTCGCGGCTCCGGCCGCGGATCGAGAGAGTCTTCATATAGGCGTAATGGCAAGAACGGGACTCGATTCGTCACCTCCGGCCCAAGTTGTGGATAAGCCTCGATCCACCGGTGGGCGCCGTAGCGAGCGGCACCAGACGGGTGCAGTGCCGTGGGTACGCTGGGCGCATCATGAGCAACCAGCAAGAGAACCCCTGGGCGCGGCAGGACCCGAACTGGCGCCCGCAGCAGTTCGGGGACACGCAGGGCCGCGATCCGCGCCAGCCCTTCGGACAGCAGCCGCAGCCACAGGGGTACGACTATCAGGACCTGCAGCCGCCGCGGCGCCCGAACCGGAGCATGTGGCTGGTGCTCGCCGCCATCGTCGTCGTCGGCGCGATCATCATCGCGATGCAGTTCTTCGGCTCGCCGCCCACGGAGGACCCGCAGCCGACCGCACCCACCACGGCGACCGCCGCCCCTGAGCCGACCCGTACCGGCAACTTCATCCCGTTCGAGGGCAACGGGGACGGCATCTTCGAGATCGTCAGCTACCGCTGGGAGGACGACCATCTCTCGCTGCGCGTGCGCGTGGAAGTCGAGAACGGCGAGTACGGGTTCTCGCTTTTCGCATTCACGAACGAGACTCGGGAGAGCTTCGACCCGGTTGGCGAGCCCGCATTCACCGTGCGGGCAGGAACCCCCTACGAGGCGGACGTCGCCTTCATCATGCCGAGGGCGGACGCGACGATCGTGCTGGCGACGCCGTCGGGACGGATCGCCCTCAACGCCCTCCCCGTCTCCGGCTAGGAGTTGTTGGTCGCCTCCGCCTGCGCCGCCTCGAGCGCGGCCTTCTCACGCTCCGCGACAGCGTCGGGATGATCCTTGCTGAGCAGCACGACACCCCAGACGGCGATGGCCCCGGTGACGATCATGCCCGCGATGGGCAGCGGGCCCATGCCCATACCCTCGCCGAGCACGATGAGCCCGAACAGCACCGCGACGAACGGGTCCACCGTCGTCATCGTGCCGACGGTGATCTCGGCCGGGCCGGATGCGTAGCCCTGCTGGATCATCCACACGCCCATGCCGTAACAGGCCAGCATCATCGCGACCGCCGAGACGAAATGCAGGCCGGTCAGCGGATGCCCCTGCTGGAACAGCGACATCGCCGCCTTCATGAAACCCGACGCCAGGCCATAGAACGTGGCGCCGACGGCCGACCACAGGGTCGCCTTAGCCCACGGCACCGCACGGCGCGCGAAGAACGAGAGGATGCCGCAGACCGCGCACACCACGAGGAACGACCACGCCATAGGGCCGAAGTGGATGGGCTTCTCCCCGGTCGCAAAGGTCGTGGAGAAGTAGGTGAAGCCGACCACGCCGAGCACGGTGACGCCGACAGCGCCCCAGAGCTTGCCCGAGACGTGGTGCTTGTGGATGCGGGCGGCCAGCAGGACTGACCACGGCACCGCGAGGATGCCGACCGGCTGCACCACGGCGACGGGCGCGAACGACAGCGCCACCAAATGGATGCCCGCGCCCGTGAACACGAAAAGCAGGCCGAGCAGCCACTTCGGGATGCGGAAGAGGCGCAACATGCCCTTCAGCGTGAGCTGGTTCGACGACGCCGTCGCATTGGGGTCGAAGGTGGACTTCACGCCCAGGCTCTGCAGGATGGCTCCGCTCGCGAAGAGGAACGACGAGACCACCTGCATGGCGATCGCAAGACCGTTTTCGAATGTCACGGGTGTGCCCTTCCGCTGCGTGAAATCGGTCGCAGCCTACCCGAGCCTCACGGCGAGGCCCATCGGACCACGGTCTCGCGGTCGTCACACCGCGGAGGTTCCGCGGACTTTCAGCCTGTGAAGACCACGACCTTGTCTCCCTCGCGCACGAGGTCGAACAGTTCACTGACGGCTGCGCGGTCGCGAACGTTGACGCAGCCGTGCGAGGAGCCGTTGTAGCCGCGGGCCGCGAAGTCTGCCGAATAGTGCACGGCCTGACCGCCGCTGAAGAACAGCGCGTACGGCATCGGGGTGTCGTACAGCTTCGAGACGTGGTTGCGGGACTTCCAGTAGACGGAGAAGACACCGTTGCGGGTGGGTGTGAGCTCGGAGCCGAACCGCACGTCCATCGTCCGCTGGATCTTGCCGTCCACCACCCACGCCAGGCGGCGCTGGCTCTTGGAGATGCAGATCACGCGGCCCTCGAGACAACGGTCGTCCAGCCTCATCGACGACGACCCTGTCTGCCTCGGCACGTTGTTCAACTCGTCGGTGGTCGGCTTGCGCGTCATGGCACGCAGCCGGTCCAGCGTGCGCTGGTCCACCTCGCCGGTCACGGGAATCTCGCGCTTGGCCTGGAATCCCTTGACGGCCGCCGCCGTGACGTCGCCGTAGTTCCCCGTGATCCGCTCCGAGAACCAGGCGATCTGCTTCAGCCGCGCCTGGAGGTCCTTGACGTCGTCGCCCTTGTCCCCCTTCTTCATGAGCGCGGGCCCGGGACGCATGATGTTCATCATCTCGTCCTTGGTGGGCGTGCGCGTCATGTCGACGAGCTTGTCCCAGGTGACCTTGTCGACCTCACCGGTAACCGGGAAGCCACGCTTGCCCTGGAATCCTTCGACGGCGAGCTTCGTCGCCTCGTCGAAGGTGGGCGTGATCTTGCCTTCCCACCACTGCAGCTGCAGCAGTCGGTGCTGCAGCTCACGCACCTTGTCGCCCTCGTCGCCGAGCTTCACCAGCGCGGTGCTCGTCGGCGTCGGTTCGGGAACCTCGGACGTGGTCGGCTCCGCCGTCGGATCCACGGTGGGCTCGACCGACGGCGTCACCGGCGGTAGCACGGACGGCTCGACCGACGGCTCGGTCGGCTCCGGCGTGACCGGGGACGACGTGGTGGGCGCCGGCGCGACGGGTGTCGCCACCGTCGACGGAGGATCGATGGGCTCGCCGGTCACCGGCTCGGGTGCGCACGCGCTCATCATCGTCAGCGCTGCGAGGACGACGATGCTCGCCGCCCGGGTCAACATACTCATCTGCTCGTGACCTCTGTGGGGGAAGGGTCCGGCCTCAGGAGCGGGACGCGGCAGCCGCCGCGCCCGCTTCGGGGGCACTCTTCCGACGATAGCTCACCCACCCGCATCTCCCGGGAAGCGACTCGGCGGCCTTTCGTTGAGCGCCGCCCGCCGTGCTCGCCAGTCCGGGAGCATCTCGTCCATGAGTCTCTGGAACCGCGGGCCGTGGCCCCGCTCCCACAGGTGCACCATCTCGTGCACAAGGACGGACTCCAGCGCCTCGGGCGGATGCTCCGCCAACGCGATATTAAGGGTGATCGACCGGGAGCCGGTGTTGCAGCTCCCCCACCTCGTGGTCATCCGCCGCAGCCTGATCCTGCTCGCCGACCTCCCGATCCTCGACTCCCACACCCCATGCAAGTGCGGCACCACCGCCTCCAACTCGGCGCGGTAGACCCTATCCAAAGCCTGTCGCAGGCTGGCGTCGTCGCCGCCTGAGAGGCAGATCACGCCGCGTTCGTCCACCCGTCCGACGGCACGGGCAGCAGGCGAGACGCTCACCTCCCTCCACCTCCCCCACAACCTGGCGCGACCCCCGTCACGGAGCGGCTCGACGACAGGCGCGTTCATCCGCACCCGGGTGCTGGCGTGCGCGGCCCATTCCCGGTTGGCCTCCAAGAAGCCGCGCACGGTCTCCACCGGTACCCGCAACGGCGCCGACACCGCGAGCCGGCCGTCCGGCGGCAGCACCCGCAGGCGGATGCTGCGGATGTCCTTCCATGTGACATCCACCACCAATCCGGCGTGCTCGATACGCTGGCTGCGGTGTGCTTTACGAGGCATAGCCGCATGCTAGACCGCCCCTCCGACATCCTTCATGGAGCGCGAAACGTGCCGCACCGAACGCTTAGCCGACCCCGATGATGACGATTCGCCGATTTCGGGTCACACTAGGAGGGTGCCCGCAGAACTGGTCGTGCTCTCACTAGTCGTTGTCGTCGCTTTGGCCTTCGACTTCACCAACGGTTTCCATGACACCGGCAACGCCATGGCAACGTCCATCGCGACCGGCGCGCTGAAGCCAAAAGTAGCCGTCACACTGTCGGCCATCCTCAACTTGATCGGCGCCTTCCTGTCCGTGGAGGTGGCGCTCACCGTCACCAACGCCGTGGTCCGGATCCAGGATACCGACGGCGCCCCCCGCCCCGAGCTGATCGCCGACGGAGGCATGGGCCTCCTGCTGATCATCCTCGCGGGCCTCGTGGGCGCCATCCTCTGGAACCTCCTCACCTGGCTCTTCGGACTACCCTCCAGCTCATCGCACGCGCTCTTCGGCGGGCTCATCGGTGCGACGATGCTCGGCCTCGGCGCGGACGGCGTCAAGTGGGCGGGCGACGGCACCAAGCTCGACGGCGTCGTCGGCAAGGTGATCCTGCCCGCGTTGATGGCCCCCGCGATCGCGATCGTCGTCGCCTCGATCGGCACCTGGCTCGTCTTCCGGGTCACCCGATCGGTCGCCGAGGGCTTCCGCGACAAGGGCTTCCGGCTCGGCCAGATCGGATCCTCCTCCCTCATCTCCCTCGCCCACGGCACCAACGACGCGCAGAAGACCATGGGCGTGATCACGCTCGCACTCATCGCGACCGGCTCCTGGACGGATCTGCACGGCGTGCCGTTCTGGGTGAAGTTGGCCTGTGCGGTCGCGATCGCACTCGGCACCTACATCGGCGGATGGCGCATCATTCGCACCATGGGCAAAGGGCTCGTCGAAGTCTGCCCGCCGCAAGGGCTGGCCGCGGAGTCCTCGTCGGCCGCGGTCATCCTCGCCTCCAGCCACCTCGGCTTCGCGCTGTCGACGACGCACGTCGCAACAGGCTCCATCCTGGGCAGCGGCCTCGGCCGCCGCGCCGCGGTGAACTGGTCGGTTGCCGGCCGCATGGTCATCGCATGGGTCATCACGCTTCCGGCCGCAGGCATCGCGGGAGCGCTGACCTGGTTCATCGGACACAGCGTCGGCGGGTTGCTGGGCGCGCTGCTTGTGTTCGCGATCCTGATCGCGCTCTCCGGCGTCATGTACGTCTACTCGCGCCGTAATCGCGTGGACCACAAGAACGTGAACGACGACTGGGTCGAGGACGTGACCGACCGTCCCGTTCCGGTGAGGACGCACTGATGAACAATCTCTGGCTCGCGCTCGAGGGCGCATGGCATGTCCTCCTCGCCGGCGTCATCCTCGGCGCCGGGCTCCCCGCGGTCTTCGCGCTGGGGCTGCGCTCGCTGTCCTACGGCACCGGGCACGACGCCGACGACCCGAACCATCGCACGCACCTGATCGGCAAGATCGGCGCCATCGTCTGCTTCTCACTGGTGATCGGCGCCATCGGCCTCGGTATCGCCGTCATCGTCGCACACGGTTTCGGGATCAAGCTCAGCTTCGAACGGTTCATCCCCGGCTTCTGACGCGCTCCGCGCAGGGGTGACACGGCTCCAACGGGGCGAGATGGATTAACGCCGTCCTAGAGTCTCCGCGGGTAGGTGGCACCTGCTACGGCGCCACCTACCCGCGGACCTCTTGACGAAACCGTCCCGCATACCCCTATACCCGGGTCTACGATGAGGCAACGTGCTGGCAGCAATGCGACAGCACGGTCGTCTATCGACCCGTGAGGAGCCCATCGTGACCGCAACCCCGACACGCTGGAGGCCGTGAAGCAGCGCGCCACAGAAGAGGTGGAGCGAAGGAAAGACCAATTGGTCGCCCTCAGCCACGCCATTCACGAGAACCCGGAGCTGTCCTGGGAGGAGCACGCCGCGGCTGCACTCGTCGCCGATGCGCTCCGGGAGGCGGGCTTCGCCGTCGAGGTAGGCCCCTACGACATCCCCACCGCGGTTGAGGCGGTCTATGGCGACGGCGACCTCACCGTCGTGATCTGTGCCGAGTACGACGCGCTCCCGGGCATCGGCCACGCGTGTGGGCACAACGTGATCGCCTCCGCCGGCGTCGGGGCGGCGCTGGGCCTCGCTGAGGTGGCAGCCAATGCGGGGCTCCGCGTGAAGCTGCTTGGCACCCCGGCCGAGGAGCACGGCGGCGGCAAGGTCTCGCTTCTGGAGGCCGGGGCCTTCGAGGACGCCGATATCTCGCTCATGGTGCACGGCATGACCTCGACACCGGGCATGACCGGCGACTCGCACAGCGCGCGCTCGATGAACTCCACGGCGGTCGACCGCTTCGAGGTCATCTACACGGGCCTTACCGCGCATGCCGCGGGCATGCCGGAGATGGGCATCAACGCATCGAACGCGGCCATCCTCGCCCTCAACGCCTTCGCGATGCTGCGCCAGCACCTGCCGAAGGAGGTCAATCTCAACGCCTTCATCTCGCACGGCGGCGAGGCCACCAACATCATTCCCGACCGCGCCGTCGTACAGGTCGAGCTGCGCGCCTACGACCTGGGCATCTGGCGCGACATGAAGCAGAAGGTGCTGCGCTGCTTCGAGGCCGGAGCGGTTGCCACGGGTTGCACCTGGGAATGGCGGCCGACGGAGCACCCGTACGCTCCGCTCGTTCACGACCCCGCGCTCGCCGACCTTTGGGACAAGAACTTCGAGGCCCGCGGACGCGTCCTCGACTACTCCGAACAGCTGGGCGGCGGCTCCACCGACATGGGTAACGTCTCGCTCGTGGTGCCGTCGATCCATCCGCTCCTTACCTTCCGCGGCAAGCAGGCGCCGGCCCACAACCCGGCCTTCACCGAGATCGCGGCCAGCCCCGAAGCCGACGACGCCATCGTCGACGGAGCGGTCACCATGGCCGCGACGGTGGTCGACGTCGCCCTCACCCCGTACCTGCGCGCCGACTTCCAGCGCCGCAAGGCCGAACGCCCCGCCGGGGCCACCCAGGCGAAGTTCTCCGCCTGATCGCTTGAGCTGGTGTGGGCCCGTGGCAAATCCCGGGCCCACCTACCGAAATGAGACACCGATGACCACACCTCCTGAGACCGGCTCCCCCTCGGTCACGACCCCTCGCGAATTCACGATCGGCCTCGGCGACAAGGGCCTCTGGGTCCTGATCGGCCTGATGACCGTGATCGCCGCCATCGCCCAGCTGATCGGGCCGGCCACCATTCCGCTCGGCAAGGTTTCCATCATGCTGCTGCCCATGATCTGGGCGCTGCTGATGGGTGTGCTCGTCTCCGGCCAGCGGCTCAAGCCGCTCCCCCACGACCTGCAGCACACGGCCAACGCGATCATGGCCGTCGCCGTGCTCGTCCTCTGCGGACGCCTCGCGCTCACCCTCGGGCAGCAGATCCCCGAACTGCTCAGCGCGGGCCCCGCGCTGCTGCTGCAAGAGCTCGGCAACGTGTTCGGCTCGCTGCTGCTCGCCCTGCCGCTCGCCGTCCTGCTGCGAATGGGCCCCGCCACCGTCGGCGCAACCTTCTCGATCGACCGCGAGCCGTCCTTCGCCATGGTCACCTCGCGGTTCGGCGCGGACTCGCCGCAGTACCGCGGCGTGCTCTCGATGTACGTCTTCGGGTCGATCTTCGGCGCCATCATCGTCAGCCACCTGGCCCTCGGTCGTTTCGTCGCTGAACATCTTCCGCTGGGAAGCCCTCGCGATGGGCTCCGGCGTCGGCTCCGGCTCCATGATGGCCGCAGGCATCGCATCGGTCACCGCGGCCCATCCTGAGTTCACGGACCAGATCGCCGCCTTCGCCACCACTGCCAACTTGATCGCCAGCCTCGCCGGCGTGCCGCTCGCGCTCTGGATCTCGCTGCCGCTGGCCGACCGGTTCTATCGCTTCCTCACCCGCAATCAGAAGAACCCCACGGTCGCCGAGGCCACCAGCACCATCGGCGAGATCTCCAAGGCACTCGAGGCTCCCAAGGTGAACCTGTCCTGGGTGACCAGCCTGATCATCCTGACCGGTGCGGGTCTCGTCACCGCTGTCATCGCGGCTAAGGGCTTCTCCTTCGACATGGTGCTCACCTACCTGCTCATGGCGGCCATTGTCGCCGTCGGCCTGTGGCTCGCGAAGCTCACAAAGGGCAAGGTACCGGCGCTCATCGTCGTCATCGTGATTGGCGCCTACATCACTTCGCCGTGGTTCCCGGGTGCCGCGTGGGTGCTGGAGACCTCGGCGTCGGTGAACTTCCTCTCCGTCATCACGCTGATGCTTGCCATCGCAGGGCTCAGCATCGGCAAGGATTTACCGATGCTCAGGCAGATCGGCTGGAAGATCCTCCCGGTGGGCTTCGTGGTCATAGCGGCCACCTTCCTGGCCTCCACTGTGATCGCCGAGGCCGTGCTGGCTATCCTGCACAGATGACCGACCCCAAGCGCGCCGTCTACACCTCCGCGCTCGACATCTTCTCCATCGGCATCGGCCCATCCAGTTCTCACACGGTCGGGCCGATGCGGGCGGGTCTGGACTTCCGGCGTCGCCTGGGCGAGGCCGGGATCCTCGGCGACGTCACACGATTCCGCTGCCGGCTCCAGGGGTCGCTCGCCGCCACCGGCATCGGCCACGGCACCCCCGACGCCGTGATCGCCGGCCTGCGCGGTCACGAACCGGAGACGGTGGACCCGGCGCTCGTACACGGGCAGTGGCGGCGACTGTACGACGGCGAGGTCCTCGACATCGGCGGGGTCCCGCTGCATAGGGAGGACCTCGAGTTCGCGCCCCTCTCCCGCCATGAGGGGCACCCGAACTCGATGATCCTGTACGCGCTGGTCGGCGCGGGCAGGATCGTCGAGGAGACCTATCTGTCCATCGACGGGGGCTTCATCCGCCGCGTCGGCGACGAACCTTCGGGTGATACAACGGCTCCGACGCGCGTTCACGCCTACGCGAACATGGCCGAACTGCTCGAGTTGGCGAAGGGCAGGTCCATCGCGCAGATCGCCTGGGAGGATGAGATCGCCCTTCACAGCGAGGAGCGGGTGACGGCCGGGCTCGACGCGATCTGGGGCGCCATGCGCGCCTGCGTGGAGGCCGGCCTCCGCGCCGACGGCGTGCTCCCGGGCGGACTGCAGGTGCGCCGTCGGGCCGCGGCCGGTTGGCGGCGACTGATGGCCGAGGTCTCCCGGCAGTCCGGCGAGGCGCTGGCCATGTATGCGCTCGCGGTCAACGAGGAGAACGCCTCCGGAGGCCGGGTGGTCACGGCGCCCACCAACGGAGCAGCGGGGGTGCTGCCCGCCGTGCTGTACTACGCGACCGTCGCGAGCGGCTTTCCCGCCGACGCCATCCGCACGTTCCTGCTCACGGCGACGGCCGTCGGCTCCATCTTCAAGGCCAACGCCTCCATCTCCGGCGCGGAGGCGGGCTGCCAGGCTGAGGTCGGCAGCGCCTGCGCCATGGCCGCGGCGGGCCTCACGGCGTTGCGTGGCGGCACTCCCGCCCAGATCGAGAACGCCGCCGAGATCGCCATCGAGCACCACCTGGGCCTCACCTGCGACCCCGTCGGTGGCCTGGTTCAGATCCCTTGCATCGAGCGCAACGCGATTGCCGCGTCGACGGCGCTCATGGCCACGCGTCTCGCGCTGCTCGGCGACGGCACCCACGTCGTCCCCCTGGACACGACCATCGAGACGATGCGCCAAACGGGCGCTGACATGTCCGAGCGCTACAAGGAGACCAGCCGCGCGGGCCTCGCGGTCAACGTCGTGGAGTGCTGACGATCCCCCGTTGGACAACGTGCACGGACCGGAGTTGACTGGGCCGGTGAGCCGCGTCCGCAACCCCCTGATCGTGTCCCTGCTCGGTCTCCGCGGCAACGGCCGCGCCTCGGTCTACACCGAGCCCCTCTGGGGGCTCTCGATGATGCTGGTGCTGCCGTACGCGTCGGTCTTCATGCTGGCGCTCGGTGTCCACGACACGCAGATCGGCCTGCTTGCGACCATCTCGATCCTTTCCCAGGTGGTGTTCGGCCTGCTCAGCGGGGTGATCACCGACAAGATGGGCCGACGGGTGACGACCGCGGTGTTCGACATCATCGCCTGGGTCATCCCCTGTGTGATCTGGGCGTTCGCCCAGAACTTCTGGTGGTTCCTCATCGCGTCGGTCGTCAACGGCGCCTGGCAGGTCACGCAGAACTCGTGGGACTGCCTGCTTGTCGAGGACGTCGACCGGAAGGAGATCCCCAAGGTCTACTCGCTGATCAAGGTGGCCGCCGAGTTCTCCGCCCTCTTCGCGCCGATCGCGGCCGTGCTCGTCTCGAACCTCGGCCTCGAACTGGCCGTGCGAATCCTTTACCTGAACGCCGGGTTCATCATGGCGGTCAAGATCTGGCTGCTCTACCACTACACGACGGAGACCGCCACGGGACGGGTCCGCATGGAGCAGACCCGCGGAGTGAGCATCTGGACCTCGCTGTCGGAGTACCGCGGCGTGCTGGGCCTCATCGTCCGGTCGAAGGGCACGATCTTCTCGCTGATCATCGCCGCCATCGTCGGCGCCGTCACGCTCGTCAACGGCACGTTCTGGCAGGTCGTGATCAACCAGCGCCTCGGCATCCCCGACGCGCTGCTGCCGTTCTTCCCGATGGTCCGGTCGCTGCTGTCGGTGCTGTTCTTCTTCACCCTCATCCCACGGCTGACGCACGCCCAGCGGCTCAAGGCGCCCACGCTGATCGGCTTCGGGATCTACCTCGCCAGCCAGCTGCTGCTTGTGGGCATCCCCGCCTCCGACGGCGCGGCCGTCACCTCCACCTATGTCCTGCTCGCGGGCTGCCTTGTCCTCGACGCGTTGGGCGCGGGCATCCTCTTCGTGCTTGCCGAGTCCCTCGTGGCGCTGCACGTCGACCAGAACGAGCGGTCCCGCGTGATGGCCATCCAGCGCACCTGCGTGATGCTCGTCACCGCTCCCTTCGGCTGGATCAGCGGGTGGCTGTCGAGCATGGACCGCAGCTGGCCGTTCCTGCTGACGTCGGCGCTCCTGGTACTCGGGCTGATCGTCGCGGGACGGTTCTGGGTGACCACGCACACGCAGCAACACGACGAAGCTCCTTCGCCCGCGTAAACGCACCCTGGGCAGGGCTGACGCGGCGGCGTACTGTGGCGCCATGGAGACAACACAGCCTGCACTGGAGCTGCTTGACGACGCCGATTTCCGGCGTGTCCTCATCGTCGTCGCCCATCCCGACGACGCGGAGTACGGCACCTCGGCGGCCGTCGCGCACTGGACCAGCCGGGGTGTCGAGGTCGGCTACCTTCTCCTGACCGCCGGCGAGGCAGGGATGCAGCGGCCACCGGAAGAGGCGGGCCCACTCCGCGCCATCGAGCAGCGCAACGCCTGCGACATCGTCGGGGTCGAGAGCCTGACCATCCTGGACTTCCCCGACGGGATGCTGGAGTACGGCCTCGACCTACGCCACGCCGTCGCCCGGGAGATCCGTCGATTCCGTCCCGACGCCGTGCTCAGCGGCGCGGGCGAACTGCACACCCCGTGGGGCATCGACCACGCCGACCACCGCGCGGCCGGCATCGCCACCATCGACGCCGTCCGCGACGCCGACAACCGCTGGGTGTTCCGCGACCTCCTCGACGAAGGTCTGGAGCCCTGGGGCACGACCTGGTTGCTGCTAACCGCCACGAAACCCACCCACTTCGTCGCGCTGGACGCCGACGACGAGCGCCGTGGCGTGGCATCCCTGACCGCTCACGAGGCCTACCTCGCCGACCTCCCCTGGCATCCGGCGCCTCAGGACTTCATCCCGGAAATGCTGAAGCGACAAGGCGAGCTGGCCGGCGTGGAGCGGGCCGTCACGCTGGCCGCCCAGCGTCTGCGCGGTTAAGCCTCGATCCGCCGGTCCGCGCGGAGTTCAGTCGCGCAGCGGTGAGCCCAGCACGGAGAACCTCGTCCCATCCATCTCACCGGAAAGCAGCGGCATCGCCTTCCTGATCGAGGCGCGAACGCTGTCCAGCTGCAGCGAGGACTGATGGGCGTCCTCAGACGCCCACAGTTCCACCACGAACACCGTGTCGGGGAAGTCGTCGTTGACCCCGACCTCGTAGAGCAGGCAGCCGGCCTCAGTGAGCTCCGGGCTCCACCTCGTGAGCAGGTCAACCAGTTCGTCGCGCTTACCCGGCAGCGTTCCCAGCGTGCCCACATTGGCGAAAGTCATGCCTCAGCCTACTCGGGCCCTGCTGCTCCCGGCGGGCTGTTGCATAGACTGACGCCGTGCTCACCGTCGCCACATTCCCCCGGCCCCGAGTCTTGGCCCGGCTCGCCGTCGTCCTCGCCGTCCTGATCGCGCTGCTGCCGCCACAGGGCGCTGCCGCAGCGTCGGCGACCATCCGGGTCGTGAGCTACAACGTCGGGTCCGAGACGGTCGACACTGACACCCACCCCTGGACGAAGCGCCGCTCCGCCGTCGTCACGGCCGTGCTGAAGCAGAAGCCCGACGTCATCGGCTTCCAGGAGGCCTCGCAGGGCAAGCTCGGCAAGACCGGCAGCACCAACCAACCGGATCTCAGCCAGGCCGAAGACCTGGTCAAGCGCCTCGGCAAGCCGTACAAGATGGCCAACACCGCCCGATACAACTGCAAGAACCCGAAGACGCCATACAAGTGCGCGAAGAAGTACCAGGGCGCGGCGAACAGCCAGAAGATCGTCTACAACAGCTCGACGCTCACGCTGCTGAAGCAGGGGTCGAAGAAGACGACGAGCCAGAAGACGAAGATGGAGCAGCAGCGCTACGTCGAGTGGGCGCACTTCCAGCACAAGGCGACGGGCAAGAAGTTCTTCTTCGTCAACGTGCACCTCGACCCCGGCAAGGACAAGAAGAGCATCAAGACCCGAGCCACGCAGATGAAGGAGATCCTCGCCGTCATCGCGGCCAAGAACCCGAAGAACCTCCCCACCTACGTGGTGGGCGACTTCAACTCCCACAAGTGGACCGACGGCGGCAACAAGCCCTACGACGCGATGCGCAAGGCCGGCTACGTGGACCCGCTCGGCAACACCTACC
Source organism: Tessaracoccus sp. (assembly GCF_016714275.1). Lineage (GTDB taxonomy): Bacteria > Actinomycetota > Actinomycetes > Propionibacteriales > Propionibacteriaceae > Arachnia. Next base: position 1,290,887 of record NZ_JADJNP010000001.1, read on the forward strand.
TGTCGACGACGACCACCGGCGGCGCGACGGTCAAGAAACGCATCAACACGCAGTACTCCAGCCACAACGCGTGGAAGCGGACCGCCCCGGTGAAGCCCGCGTGGGTAAACGGCATCTACATCGACTACATCTGGACGAGCACAGGAATCCAGGTGCCCGAATGGGAGACCGTGATCGATGTCGACCCCAAGACCGGCAAGTTCAGGGCACGATCCCGTCGGACCACAACATGCTGCGGGCCACGACGATCATCAAGTGAGCAGCGCGCCGTTCCACGGCCCTCACTTCTAGGGGTCTCTCTTCGACGCCCATCATCGGCGCGACAAGGAGCTTAGGATCACGGCATGGCGACGAGGCAGAACCATGGGCACGGACGCGGCGTGACAAGGACGATCGCGGCCGGCGCAACACTCGCGGTGGTATTCGCGCTCGCCGCATGTACGGGCGCACCGCCCCCGGGGCCGTCGTCGCCCCCCTCGGGCCCCACCACCGAGACGCCGGATCTTCCCGGGGTCGGTGCGCCGCTTCCTGACCTCGCCCCCGCCCTCTCCCTCGCCGAGCTCGGGGCCTTCACCGGCGTCGCTCGGCTGGAGATGGGCTCCAACTGCACGGGCACCGTCGTCGACACCGGCGTCGACGACGGGCCTGCCTACATCCTCACCAACGGGCACTGCACAGGCGACGTCGGGCGTCCACCGCAGTCGGCGACCGTTGGCGAGGACTGGTTCGGGCAGGGGTTCCTGCTCGATACGCACGACAACCCCGCGCCGTACCCGGTCGATGCGGAGGTGCTCGAGTACTCGACGATGCGTGGCAGGGACGTGTCGCTCGTGCGGCTCACTGAGACGCTGGGCGAGCTCAAGACGCTCGGTATCGCGCCCATCCCGATCGTCGACGAAGAGCCCGCGCCAGGGACAAAGGTCAGGAACATCGCGGCCCCCGTCCAGGACATCGCGCAGGAGAAGTGGGTGCTGCGCGGCGGCGACTGCACGCTCACCCACCAGACGGACCTGATCGAGTTCAGTTGGCTGTGGCGCGATGCATGGGCGACCGACTGCCCGGGTGTCCGGCAGGGCTCCTCCGGCTCGCCGCTGCTCACCGTCGGCGCCGACGGCGCCCCCGAGGCCATCGCGGCGATCGTCAACACGACGACCTGGGCCGCCGACCCCGCCAACGGCGGGCACTGCTTCCTCAACCGGCCTTGCGAGCTCAGCCCAGACGGCCCGACGATGGTCGAGAAGACGTCCTACGCGGTTTCGGTCGCGGGGATCGGCCGCTGCTTCGATGCCAAGGGCTCCTTCGCGCTCGGCGGGGACTGTCCGCTGGAGGTCCCATCGGTGTGGGCGAACAACGGCGGCGGCATCTTCCGCGGCGGTGACCTTCCCGACGCGACCGGCATACCCCCGCGGGCAAACCTCGTCGTCAACCCCGCGGTCGCCGACTCGGCGCCGGTGCGCACCGTGCTCGTGGAGCTCACGGACTCGGGGGTGTGCGGCGACCCGGCGACCTACTCGGATGCCCCCACCGTCACCGTCCCCGCCGTAGGTCACGACTGGGACGACGGCTACGTGCTCCCGGTGAAGCTGCCCGAGGATGAGGGCCACTATGCGCTGTGTGCCGTCGCGAACGACGACTACGCGGGCGCCGCGTCGGTGCTGTTCGAAGTCGACCGGACGCCGCCGCTGTTCCAGCCCGGCGGCTCCGTCGAGGACCTCGGCGACGGCAACGTGTCCGTCTCCCCGTTCCTGAATCCGCCGGAGTTGTCGACGGTGCGGTTCACATGGGTGCCCGGAGATGCGGAATGCCCGGCGACCGAGACGTTCCAGGACTTCTTCATCGTTCCGCTGACGCTCATGGCCGAGGACCTGCCCGCCACCTACTGCATCTACGGCCTCGACCAGGCAGGCAACGCCACCGACGTCGTCAGGATCCCGATCGCCAGCCGGTGACTACCCTGCCGCGTCCCACCAGTCGAGGACGCGAGTGCCGATCAGCGTGAGCCACTTCGACGACTCCCCGACCGGGACGTCCATGTCGAACCAGGTGCGCCCCGCCAGCTTGTACTCCTGAATCCAGCTGCCGTCGGGCTGCCGCTTCGATCGCACCAGATCGACGGCGTCCGACAGCCGCTCGTCGGGCGAGGTGCCGTCGAACTCCGCGGCCTCGCGGAAGTGATCAAGCGCGGCCAGGGCGCTGTACACGTGCCGGTTGGGGTAGAAGAGGTGCGTGACGAAGTCATCGACGACCTCCCCGGTGGAGGCGCGATACATCAGCCGCCTGGTGAGCAGGTACTCCTCGCCGCCGTGCCGGGTGGCGCGGAGCGAGGTGTCGCCGGTCAGCTTCTCGTAGGCGAGGATGCCGCGCAGCGCGTTGAGGGTCGAGTGGAACGACGACCGCACCGACTCCCCCTCCTCCGCCTCGCAGTTCCATCCGCCGTCGGCGAGGCGGTGGTCGCGGAACCAGGCGACGAGCCGGGAGACGTCCGCCCCTAACCAGGCGCCGGTCGCGAGCGTGTACGAGTTGATGCACACGTCCACCTCTCCACCCCAGTACGGGAGGTCGTCGTACTCCCAGCGCGAGAACCTGCCGAGCCGCTCGGCCGTGTCGCGGAGGACAGAGGGGTCGACGCCCCAATCGCGCAGGTCCTTCAGCGACCATGTCGTCGCGATCCACGGTTGCCCCGGCTCAGCCTGCTCAGGGCTGTCGAAGTAGCCGGCCGGGAAGTAGGCGCCACCGGCCCACTGACCGTCCTCGCCCTGTTGGGCCAACAGCGCCGCACCGAATCCCTCGCGCGCGACTCGCGCCCGGGTCGCCTCCCACACGGACGGCGGTGCGCCGAGCAGGTCGCGCTCCACCTGCCAGCGCAGCGCGGGGTCGGCGTCGAGGAGCCACTCACGGATGCCTTTTTCCATGCACCGACGCTACTCCGTCCCCCTCGGTGCGGGCCAGGGCGGCGACGTGGGAGTTCGACGCGGTAGCTCGGAAGTCGATCTAGCCGGACTTGCGGCGGAACTCGCGCTTGCCCGCCGCCTTGCCGTGGATGTGCCCGGCCTCGCGGTCGGCCGTGATCCCGTGTGAAGCCGACATGTGCTCGGCCTGCTTCTTGCGCTCCAGCGCCTGCCGCATGGCCTCCTTCGGGTCAAGCTTCTCGGGCCCGTTGTTCTCAGTCTCAGCCATGACCCCACCGTAGGTTGCAGAGGCTCGGCGGGCAAGGGCAAACGCCGTCAACGAGCCGCCGAGACCTCAGTCGTGGAGGGCGCGCCCGAGGGCGTCGAGCTTGCGTTCAACAGCGGTGAGGCGCTCGCCCAACTCCCCCACCTCACCGTGGTCCTGCGCCGTCGGCCCGGCTGCAGGGCGCCCCCGGGCGAACTTCAGGTACCCGACGGCGATGGTGACGGCCAGTGCCACCGTCACCACACCGAACCGGACGAGGCTCGTGTCGGCGGAGAACGCCATGCCGACCGCATAGATCATGGTGAACACGCCGCCGAGAAGGATGCCGTTCGAGAGCACCGCCTGGTGCTCGGGGAGAAACAGCGACACGGCGAGCAGCGCCGTCGCACAGAGCAGCAAGACGACGCCGGTGATCAGCGCCCACTGGCTATGTGCGGCCTCCCAGACTTCCGGATCGTAAGGGTCCGCCGGGTAGTTCGGGCTCGGATAGAAGGTGTTGGCGCCAATGCCCACGAAGGCGACGACGACCAGCCCGAGGAAGAACGCGAAGATGATCTGCAGCGCAGCGTTGGCCTTCATGTACCGACACTACCCCGGCATGCCGGCGCAAAGGCGACGGTGCGCCCGATCAGCCGTCGACGATCGGCTCTCCATGTTGCTTCTGCGTACAAGTGCCGTATCGGCCGTCGCGATCTACAGTTGGTCGGCGATCGCGCGCTTCTTCGCGAAGCTGCGAGTCCCCTTGCGTGGCTCGGGGACATGAGGGCTCGCGGCGCTGGAGCGGCGCAGTTCCCGGGCGGCCTGGGCCATCAGCGGGTTGGCGCCGATGACCGGCTTCTTCTTGGACATGTTCAGCTCCTTCCTCTTCGAGGTTCCGCGGATAGGTGGTGCCGTGCGCTAAGGATGTACTCGATGGCGTCGACCGATTCTACGCGCCGGACAGCCAAGCGATGACATCGGCGGCGGGGCCGTCTGGGGCGCTCCGGTGACCGGTGCCTGCCCACAGGTGGAGGCGTTCGGCGTCTCCTGCACGCGCCGCAGCCTGGCGGAGGGGCCGAGTGAGGTAGTGCACCTCTGGGTACCCGGTCGGGGCCGTCGCGTCATGGCGATCGACGAAGCCGTTGCGCACGGTTCGTGCGGGCCGTCCCGTGAACGCCCTGGTGAGGACCGTGCTGTTCCCGTGGGACGCCGGGCCTGCGGCGAGGGCCGCACGGTGGACGGGCGAAGTCCCCGCCTCTTCGGTGCGCAGCAGCAAGGTGCCGACGGCGACCGACTCCGCCCCCGCTGCCAACAGCTCCCGGACCGCGGCCGGGCCATCGACGCCGCCGGCGGCGACCAGCGGAAGGGCGGTGACGCGGCGCACCCTACGCACGAGCTCGCCCGTCGGCAGGTCGTCGGGCGTGGCGCGCGGGTCGTGCACGGCGCTGTGGCCGCCCGCACCGATTCCCTGTACGACGAGCCCATCGACGCCGAGCCGTTCCGCGGCACGGGCCTCATCAGTGCTCGTCACGGTCGCGAGCACCACCGATCCGGTGCGCCTGAGTGCCTCGACATCGTCGCGGTCCGGCAGGCCGAAGGTCAGTGAGACGACGGGAACGGGACGCCGCACCAGCAGATCGACCTTCGCTCTCCACTCGTCGTCGCCGCTCACGGGAAGGGCATCAAGGACGAGGCCGTAGACGTCGGCCTCCGGCTGGAGCTCGGCGGCGTAGGCGCGGAATGCCTCCGCGTCGACGGCGCCCCGCGGAGGAACGAACAGGTTGACGCCGAAGGGCGCACCGAGTGCGCTCATCGCCTCGACCTGGCCGGCCACCTCGTCGGCCGCCTTGTTGCCCGCCGCGAGGAAAGCGAACGCCCCGGCCCGCGCGGCGGCCATCGCCAACTCGACCGTCGTCGGCCCGCCGGCCATCGGCGCGGCAACCAGTGGCAGGCGCGAGTCCAGTAGTCGTCCCATGCACCCAGCCTATGACCGCCCTGCCGCCGAGGACTACGATCGCGCCATGGCCGACGCGATCGCCGAGCATGCAGCACTGTGGGCGCTCCCACCGTCGGAGTGGTCCGCTTACCTGGGCGCGCACTCCGGGCTTCCCGGACCGCGAGCCAACCTCCCGCTCGCCACCGCCGTCGCACTGCGCGCGAACCCCGCCGTCGTCGGCGAGCTCCTCCGCGACGGCAGGGAGTTCCAGACGATGTGCGCCGCTGCGGCACTGGGCGCCCGCGCCGACGATCCGGCCAGCGAGCGCCGCGCGCGGGACCTGGCCTCCGATACCCGATGGAGGGTGAGGGAGGGCGTCGCCCTCGGACTCCAGCTCCTCGGCGACACGGCGCCGTCCCAGCTGGCTCGTATCGTGCGCGGCTGGGCCGACGGCGACGATCCACTGGTGCAGCGCGCCGCCACAGCGGCGATCTGCGAGCCGAGGCTCCTTCGCACCCCAGAGACCGCGGCCCTCGCCGTCGACGTATGCCGCGTCGCGACGCGCAACCTCTGCCAGCTACCACCGGCCCGGCGCAAGATGCCTGACGCGCGGACGCTGCGACAGGCGCTCGGTTACTGCTGGAGCGTCGCCGTCGCCGCGGACCCTGCGGCGGGTCTTCCTGCCTTTCGCGAGTTGGACACCGAGGACGCCGACGTCGCTTGGATCGTCACCCAGAACTCGCGGAAGAAGCGCCTGTCTTCGCTGCTCTGACACCCGAGCGAGGCGGTGCTCCGGGCTGCGGGTCATCACTGACGAGGAGTTCGCGATCGTTTTCGACGAGCGTGTGGCGAACCATAGGCTGAGGCGATGACGATCGAACTCGATGTGCGCTTACAGGACGGCCGTACGCTGCACGCCTACGACACACGCTCGGGACCGTCTGTCGCCGACGGCGAGGCACCCGAGTCCGCGACCGCGGTGTTCTGGCTTCACGGCTCACCCAACCTCGGCTCCCCTCCCGAACCGCTGTTCGCCGCCGCTGCCGCGCACGGCCTGCGCTGGATCTCCTACGACCGGCCAGGATACGGAGGGCCGAGCCCGCACGACGGCAGGGCGGTCGCGTCGGCGGCGTCCGATGTCGCCGCGATCGCCGACGCACTCGGTATCGAGCGTTTCGCCGTGCTCGGCCACTCCGGCGGAGGCCCTCACGCGCTGGCGTGCGCCGCACTGCTCGCGGAACGGGTGATCGCGGCGGTGAGCATCGCTGCTCCCGCACCGTTCGCGGCGGAAGGGCTGGACTGGTTCGCTGGCTGGTCGCCCGGCATCGCTGCGGAGAACCGTGCGGCGACGAGTGGTCGCGCCGCGCTACGCGCACACTGGGCCCAGACTGAACCCGAGGACATGAGCGCCTTCTTCACCGAGGCCGACGTCGCGGCTCTCGGCGGGGACTGGTCATGGCTGGCTGGTGTCACCGGAAAGGCAATCGAACAGGGCAACGAGGGGATGCTGGAGGACACCCTCGCTGCCGTCCAGCCCTGGGGGTTCCACCCAGGGAACATCGATGTCCCTGTCCTCGTGATGCACGGGGGGAACGACAGGATGGTTCCGACTGACCACGGCCGATGGCTCGCCGCGCGCTGCCCGACGGCGGCGCTGCGACTGATCCCGGAGGCGGGGCACATCACCGTTCTCGACGGCGCCCCAGACGCTCTGGCCTGGATCGGAACCGTCTGAACGCCAGGTGTTCCCATGCCCGACCCGCGGATCGCGTCGCCTGCCAGGTTAGTTCCGTCCAGTTGCTCCGCGATCCGGCGTTACCCGGGCGGGATTCGTCAGATGCCCTATGTCAAGCCGCCGTGCTTTTGGGTGAGGACGCGTTGTAGCGCGCGGTGGGTTTCGGGGTGGTAGACGAGGCTGTCTTGCCAGCAGTGCCAGATGACGTGGAGCCAGGCGCGATCCAAGGCTGGCGTCGCGTCGCGGAACAGAGGCCCGGGGTCGCGTCTATCGCAGCCACAATCTCGCCGTTCACTCTCACCTAGGGTTTGCACATGGCCACGCATTTCTACACCGCGTCGTCGCTCGATGGGTTCATCGCGACTGACGACCACTCGCTTGAGTGGCTGTTTGCACAGGACTTCGACATGAACGGCCCGATGGCATACCCCGGGTTCATCGGACGGATCGGCGCACTGGTGATGGGGGCCTCCACGTACGAGTGGCTGTTGGAGAACCAAGAGGCGTGGGAGTACACACGACCCGCCTGGGTCTTCACCCACCGGGAGCTGCGGGTCCCCGACTGTGCCGACGTGCGGTTCTCACAGGGACCGCCCTCCCAGGTCATCGACGATATCGCCGCATCTGCCGACGGTAATGACGTCTGGGTGATGGGTGGCGGTGACCTCGCCGGACAGTTCGCCGAAGCCGGTCTGCTCGACGAGGTCTGGGTGCAGTTCGCACCGGTGATGCTCGGCTCGGGTCGGCCACTATTCACCCGAGCCATGCAACTCGACCTGATCGATGTCGTCCGCAACCGCGACTTCGCTTGTACCCGTTACCGGGTCCGCAAGGGTCTGCCCCGGTAGGCCAGACCCGCTCGACCCGCGTTCACGACCTCACACCAGGAGTACCACCTAGGCTGCAGTCCGCCCCGAGGAGACGCCGGCGGTGTGGTCCCAGTCCCGCGGCGTGAGGTCCGGGCGTCGATGCAGGTAGCCATTGGAGAGCAGCGGCGAGGAGATGACCATGTCGGCGGTGGCCACGTTGCAGGCCATCGGGATGTTCCACACCGCGCCGATCCGCAGCAGGGCCTTGACGTCAGGATCGTGGGGCTGGGCCTCCAACGGATCCCAGAAGAAGACCAGCAGATCCAGCTCACCCTCGGCGATACGCGCGCCGATCTGCTGATCTCCGCCGACGGGTCCGGAGAGGAACCGGTGCACCGGTATCCCCAGCTCGTACTCGAGCATCGTGCCGGTGGTGCCCGTCGCGTAGAGGTCATGCTGGGCCAGAGTGTCCCGGTTGAACTCGGCCCAGCTCAGCAACTCGGTCTTCATGTTGTCGTGCGCGACAAGCGCGATCTTACGTCGGTTCTCAGTACTCATATCGGTTCTCACTACTCAGGATGTCCACCATGCTGCGCGGAAAAGGTTGCGGGGAGGTTAACCACACGCTGCTGGCTTGTTAAGAACGTCGAAGAGTTGGCCGTCGAGCAGGGCCGGGCACGATGATCGGCAGCTCGTCGCCTGTTCTCGCGTGGAAACGAAAAGCCCCCGACTCTGGCATATTGCCTAGTCAGGGGCTAATTCTTGAGGTTGTGGAGCTAAGGGGATTCGAACCCCTGGCCTCTTCCATGCCATGGAAGCGCGCTACCAACTGCGCCATAGCCCCAGGTTGGTTCACCTCTCGGTGACCCTGCCGCCTTGCGGCGACTCGAAGAACTTTAGCGCATCTCCGCACAGGTTGGAAAATCGGTGCTGACAAGGGCCTCACCGACGTGCGACGCCCGCTGACAAACGCCGGCGCGGCCGTTCCGACGATCCGTCTCGGAGGCCGACGACCGCGTGTAGCGTGTGCGGCGTGGAGAAGGCCGGAGACGTGGTGTTGGACTACCTCCGCGCACAGGTGGGCGTCCTGCAGACCCTGGAGGACGGGGTCCTCTCCGACGAGCCGGACGCGGTCCACCGCAGCCGCGTGGCGACCCGGCGCATGCGTTCGGCCCTCGCGACCTTCGAGCCGCTGTTCGCCCATCGACGAGTGCGACGGCTGCGCTCCGAACTGGCTTGGCACGCCGCCGAGCTGGGGGCGCCGAGGGATGCCGAGGTGTTGCGCGACGGCCTGCTCGCTGCCCTGGACAGCATCGGAGTGGCGGTGGATGCCGCCCAGCGTCGCGAGGTCAGCAATCGGTTGACCGACGCTCACGCCCGGGCGCACGGCGAACTGGTCGCAGCCATGGTCACCCCACGCTACGACGCCCTGCGGCGCGCGCTGACCTGCTGGCAGGCTGCTCCGGAACTCACCGCAGCCGCCGCGGCACCCGCCCAGCCAATGCTGCACGGCCTGCTCGACCGCGCGCGGGGCAGGGCCGCCATCCGCTACGCGGCCGCGCTCGCCGACCCCGCAAGCCTCGGCGGGTGGCATGAGGTACGCAAGGCGGCCAAGGCTGTCAGATACGGTGCGGAGGCACTCGCCCCCGTCTTCGGCCGCCGGGCACTGCGGCACGCCGCGGCCTGGGAAGCCGTCACCGACGCCCTCGGCGAGGTGCAGGACTCCGTCGTCGCCCAGGAGGCGCTCGCCGACCTGACTGGAGACCCCGTGATCGACGCCCTGCTCGCGTTCCAGTCCGGCCGCGGCCATGCAGCCCTGGCGCATGGCCGGGCCGAGCTGGACACCGCGCTCGCGGCGGGGCTATAGCGCCGCGAGACTACTTGTTGTAGTGCTTTGCCAGCTCGCGGGCGAGCGCAGCGACACCGAAGACGTCCTTGCTCTTCGCCGTCGAGAACACCGGGACCCCCTCCGCCACCAGAGCCTCCGCCGTCGGCTCGTCCCAGGCAAGGACCGCGACATCGTCGCGGTGGCCCAACAGGTGCGCATAGGCGTGAGCAAGCGACGGCTGGCTGAGCAGGACCGCGTCCCAGGCGCCCTCATCCCACTTCTCGCGCAGCTCGGGCTCGAGGTCGGTGACGTCGGCCATCGTGTAGATCTCGCAGCGATCGACGGTATAGCCCTTCGCCCGCAGGCCGTCCTCCAACTTGGTGGACAGCTGATCGGGGCCGACGACGACGACACGCACGTCGCCCTCGGCAGGCGGGAACTCGTCCACGAGTCGCAGCGAGCTTGCCGTTCCGTCGGGGCACAACTCGACGGTGTACCCGGATTCCTCCACGATCTGCTGGGTGATCGAACCCATCGCGGCGATCTTGGCGCTGGCCGGGATGTCCCATCCGCGCTCGCGGAGCGCCCACATGGTCTGACCGGAGGGAATGACGACCCAGTCGGCACCGGCCATGATGTTGTCGGCTGCGATGAGGCGGCCCTCCTGCAGCGTCACGCAGTCCACTCGCAGCCCGTTCTGCCGCATCGTCTGCGAGAGCTGACCCTCGAGGCGCGGGAGGAGGACGCGGATGCGGTCGTCGTCGCTCCCCCACTCGATGAACATCGACTCGTCGTCGTGATGCTCGGTGAGGTCGACCGCCGACAGCACCTCCGGCGTGAAGAAGCGCTCGGCGCGGCGCTGCAGCAGCGCCTTCGCGACGTTGTGGCCGGTGCGCTGCGCGTGAAGGTGCGACGTCGGCAACCCGATCTCCAAGACCACGCGCTTCGTGCCATCCACCGAGTAAACGCCCGCCTTCAGGCCGAGGATGCCGCGGCGCGACGCGAGGGCGCCGACGGGCGCGATGTAGGTGGTGTTCAGGCCGGTCAGCACCGCACGTTCGGCCTCGACGCAGATGCGGGTCTCGATGTCGTCGAGCTCGGCCAGCGCGGCGCTGACCTCGGCGTCGTCGGCGCGCGAGTCCAGCGCCAGCGCACCCTGACCCGGGGCGGGCAGTATGGGCAGGTATTCCGCGATGCGGTCCTCAAGCCCCAGCGCCTTCAGCGTCACCGCCGACAGCACGACGGCGTCCAGGTCTCCCGGCTCCACGCGGCGCAGCCGCTCCTCCACGGAGCCGCCAACCTCGATGAAGGTCAGGTCCGGCCGCAGGGCTCGAAGCTGGGCCATGCGCCGCAGCGAGGTCACACCGACGCGCGACTTCCGCGGCAGGGCGGCCAGCGGCAGACCCGACAGCGTCGCGAGCGCGTCGCGGTGGTCGCCACGCTTCAGAATGGCACGGATGACGAGATCGCCGGGTTCCTCGTCGAGCGGGATGTCCTTCATGGAGTGGATGACGACGTCGCAGAGCCCCTTGCGCAGGGCCTTGCGCAGTTCGCGCGTCGACGTGCCGATCGCCGGACCGCTGCCGGGCATCTGGCTGCTGTCGCCCGAGGTCTTCGAGACCCGGACGATCTCCACCTCGTGCCCCGCCTTGCGCAGAAGATCTGCCACCTGCTCGGAGCGCGCCAACGCCAATGCCGATCCCCGCGTACCCAGTCGAAGCTTCACCCTTGATCCTTCCCAGAAACCTGCGGACTAGTCTCTCACGGATGCGCGGCGGCTCGCGCGGCCCGCGGAAGAGCCGCGACGATGCGCTCCATCGCCGCGTCGTCGTGCGCCGCGGACAGGAACCAGGCCTCGAAGGCCGACGGGGGCAGCGCCACCCCACCCTCCAGCATGGCGTGGAAGAACCGGCCGAACGCGGCCTGGTCCTGCGCCTTCGCGGCCTCGTAGTCGGCCACCTCGCCGTCGCGGAAGAACACGGAGAACAGGCTGCCCGCGGTCTGGATGACGTGCGGCACGGAAGCGCGCAGCAGCGCCTCCCCGACCGCGACCTGCAACTCCGCGGACCGGTGGTTGACGCGTTCATAGACCGCGTCGTCGGCCAGCCGGAGCGTCGCAAGGCCCGCGGCGGTGGCCAGCGGGTTGCCGGAAAGGGTGCCTGCCTGATACACCGGACCGACCGGCGCCAGCAGCTGCATCAGCTCCGCGCGCCCGCCGAGTGCGGCGAGTGGCATCCCGCCGCCGACGACCTTGCCGAATGTCACGATGTCGGGTGCGTAGCCGCCCTCGAGGCCCAGCCAGCCGCCGGGGCCGACGCGGAAGCCCGTCAGCACCTCGTCGAGGATCAGCAGCGCACCGTGGCGGGCGGTGATGTCGCGCAGCGCGGCGTTGAAGCCGGGCGCGGGCGGGACGACGCCCATGTTGGCCGGGGCCGCCTCCGTGATGACGGCGGCGATCCGGTCCCCGACCTTGTCGAACACGCGCTCGACCGCGTGAAGGTCGTTGTAGTCGACGACGACGGTGTCGCCCGCGGCCGCGGCCGTCACGCCCGCGGATCCCGGAAGCCCTTGGGTGGCGACGCCGGAACCGGCCGCTGCCAGCAGCGCATCGGAGTGACCGTGATAGCAACCCGCGAACTTCACGATGACGTCGCGGCCCGTCGCGCCGCGCGCGAGCCTCACGGCCGTCATGGTCGCCTCAGTGCCCGTTGACACGAAACGCACCTGCTCGGCGACGGGCACGCGGGCGCGGATCGCCTCGGCCAGCTCGACCTCGGCGGCCGTCGGCGCCCCGAAGGACAGGCCGCGGCCGGCGGCGTCCCGCACGGCGGCGACCACCTGCGGGTGCGCGTGGCCCAGCAGCGCGGGACCCCACGAGCAGACGAGGTCGACGAACGCGTCGCCGTTGGCGTCGACGACGTAGGGGCCGCGCGCCTCGGCGATGAACAGGGGCGTGCCGCCCACCGAGCCGAACGCGCGCACCGGCGACGACACGCCGCCGGGAATGACGGCACGCGCCCTGTCGAACAGCACCTGGTCCTCGTTCACTTGCACCACGCGGCCATCTCCTTCGCCCAGTAGGTCAGCACGATGTCGGCGCCGGCCCGCACGATGGCGGTCACCGACTCCCGCGCCGCGGCCTCGCGGTCGATCCAGCCGCGCTCTGCGGCCGCGCAGATCATCGCGTACTCCCCCGACACCTGGTAGGCCGCGACGGGCACATCCGCGACGGCGGCGACGTCGGCCAGCACGTCCAGGTAGGAGCCTGCGGGTTTCACCATGACCATATCGGCGCCCTCAGCGAGGTCGAGCTCGACCTCGCGCAGGCCCTCGCGCCGGTTCGCCGGGTCCTGTTGGTACGTGCGGCGGTCGCCGTCGAGCGAGCTGGCGACGGCCTCGCGGAACGGGCCATAGAACGCGGACGCGTACTTCGCGGCGTAGGCGAGGATGGCGATGTCCTCGAACCCCTCACCGTCGAGCCCTGCCCTGATGGCCTCGACCTGGCCGTCCATCATCCCCGACGGGGCGACGACGTGCGCGCCGGCCCGCGCCTGCGCGACGGCCATGGAGACGTAGGCCGCGAGCGTCGCATCGTTGTCGACGCGGCCGTCGGCGGTCAGGAAGCCGCAGTGGCCATGGCTGGTGAACTCGTCCAAGCAGGTGTCGGCCATGACGACCGTCGCGTCGCCGATGGCGCCGCGGACCGCGGCGAGGCCGCGCTGCAGGATCCCGTTCTCGGCCCAGCCTTGGGAGCCGCGGTCGTCCTTGACGGCGTCGTCGGGCACGCCGAAGAGCATCAGGCCGCCGACCCCCGCGGCTACCGCCTCCTCCGCGGCGCCGCGGACGGAGTCGAGGTCGTGGCGGACCACGCCGGGCATGGACGAGATCTCGCCGCGGCGCTCGGCGACGAACATCGGCAGCACCAGCTGCGATGGCCGCACCTCGACCTCCCGGACGAGCCGCCGCATGGCGGGGGTGGTGCGCAGCCTTCTCGGGCGAATGACGGTCATTACTCCTCCAGCGATGCGATGGCTTCGACGACGCCGGCGGCGTCCTGGGTGGCGGCGAGGGCGTCGGGTTCGACGCCCAACTCGCGCAGCGCGGCGGCGGACGGCTCCCCGAACGCGACGACCCGGATGCCGCGACGGTACCCGAGCAGCTCGCCGACGGCGCGACCGACGGATCCGGAGGTGACCACGACGACGTCGAAGTGGCCGCCCCGCCACTCCTCGCCGAGGCGGTCGGGCAGCTCCCGCAGCGGCACGACGGTGTACACGGGCAGGGTCTCGACGTCCCAGCCCTTGGCGGAGAGCCCGTGCGCGAGGGTCGGCTTGGCGAGCGCGGAGCCGGGCGCGACGACGCGGCCCGTGCCGCATGGGAAGGCCGCGACCAGCGCGGCGGCGCTGGCCTCGCCCTGCGGCACCAGGTCGACGCGGATCCCGCGCCGGGCAGCCGCCGCGGCGGTTGTGGCTCCGACGGCGGCGACGCGGGCCGACTCGGGGATGGTCAGGCCGAGCTGCTCGAGGGCGTCGAGCGTGGTTGCGGAGGTGAGCGTGACCCAGTCGGCGCCGTCGAGCCCGCCGCCGGGGCGCAGCAAGACCTTGCGCTGCACGGGATGCGCGACGACCTCGGCCCCGGCCGCGCGGATGCCGTCGGCCAGCGCGCCGTCGGCCCGGGGCAGCAGGACCCGCACGCCCGCGAGGCTGCGCGCGCCACCCCAGAGGGAGGTGTCGTCGTGCAGGTCGGCCAGGCGTGAGGGGCGGGAGGCGTCGAGTTGGGCGACGGTGGCGGCCCCGGCGTCGAGGAGATCCGCGACGACGAGGTCGTCGGCCCCCGGCCCAAGAGGTCGCTCTGCGTGGGCGGCCGCCGTGCCGTCGAGCGAGAAGACGCCCGCCCGGAGGACGCCGTCGCGGGCCCAGGCGCCGATGGGGGCCGCGCAGCCGCCACCGAGCCCCGCGAGGACGGAGCGTTCGGCGTCGACCTCGTCGTGCGTCGTGGCGTCGTCGATGCGGGCGAGCGCGTTGATCAGGTCGAGGCGGTCCGCGCGGCACTCGAGCGCGAGGGCACCCTGTCCTGGCGCGGGCAGGATGTCGAGGAGGTCGGTGATGTGGGCTTCCAGGCCCAGCCGCCTGAGCCCTGCGGCGGCGAGGACGACGGCGTCGAGGTCTCCCTCCGCGACACGCGCCAACCGCGTCCCGACATTGCCGCGGATGTCGACGAACGTGACATCAGGCCGCAGCGCCCGCAGCTGGGCGACCCGGCGGGGCGAGCCCGTTCCCACCTTCGCCCCCGCAGGCAGCCCGTCCAGCGTCAGGCCGTTGCGGGCGCAGAGCGCGTCGCGGGCGTCGGCGCGCGCGGGGATCGCGGCGATGGCGAGGCCGGGCACGGGTGTCGTCGGCAGGTCCTTCAGCGAGTGAACGGCGAGGTCACACCGGCAGTCGAGGATGGCGGTGCGTAGCTCTGCCGCGAAGATCCCCAGCGTGCCGAGCCTCGTGAGGGAGCCTCGCTCGATGTCGCCGCCCGTCCGGATGCGCACCAGTTCGACGGTGTGGCCGAGCGTGCGCAGCTGTGCGGCGACCAGCTCGGACTGACCGACGGCGAGCGCGGAGCCCCGCGTCCCCAGCGTGAGCTTCATCGAACAACCCGTCCCACGCCGAGGATTACGGGGGCGATGCCGTTGCCGTCGATCCAGGCGCCGACGAGATCCACGCCGACCGCTGCGGCGTCGCTGAGGAAGCTGTCGCGGGCTGTGGGGTCGATTCGGGCGGGCATCGACGCCCACTCTACCGACGCGAACTCGGCCACCTCGGCGGGATCGATAGCGATGCCGGTGAGCAGCGAGGCGTCGGCGACTGCCTGCTCCCGGGAGGGGTCGATGTCGGCGGCGTAGGAGAGGCGCAGGATCTCACGGCCCTCGGCGCGAGCCCACGGCCACTTGGCAGAGTAGTGCGTGAGGGCCTTTGCGCACAGTCCCGGGGCCGGGTCGGCGACGAGCACGCCGGAGCCGACAGGGTCGCCGGCCAGCTCGGGCGTCGAGACCGCGAGGATCGCGAACCGCGCGGACCGCACCGGAGGCGGGACGATCTCGACGCCGACCTGCGCCAGCAGTCGCGCCGCGACGGTGGCCGGCGTGGCGAGCACCACGCGGTCCGCGCGGAGGACCTCGCCCGTAGTGGTGGTCAGGACGAGATCTTCGCCGTCGCGCGCGAGAGCGGTGACGGCGGCGGCGCAGCGGACGTCGCCGCCCGCCGCCCTGACGCGGTGCTCGATCTCCGCGATCAGCCGGAACATACCGCCGACCGGCTGCTCGACGGTGGGGCCTTCGGCGCGCGTCGCTGCCACCGCAGCCAGCAGCGACCCCTGCGCGCGCAGCGCGGCGGTCAGGCCGGGTGCGACCGCCGTGAGCGGGAGCCGGTCGGCCGGGGTGGCATAGACGCCGCGGGTCACGGGCTCGACGAGGGTCGCGAGCGCCTCGTCGCCGAGACGGGCGCGCACGAGGGTGCCCACCGTCGTCGCGTCCGCCCCTGCGTCCGGACCCAGGTCGGCGTCGCGGGCGACCGCCACGCGCCCCTCGAGAGACAGCGCGCGGAGGGCCGGGTCGTCGAGCGTTGCGGGGATGCCGACGACACCCTCCGCCATGGGAGATGCGCCCGAGGGGCGCCAGATGTGGGCGACGCCGGAGGGGCCGGCGACGTCGATGCCGAGTTCGTCGCAGAGCGCCCGGCCGGTCCCGCCGCGCGCGGCGTAGGCCTCAGCGCCGGCATCGACCAGCGTGCCGGCGAGGTCTGCGGCGGCGATCATTCCCCCAGCGGCCGATCCCGCCTCGCGCAGCTGCACCTGATGGCCCGCCTCGCAGAGTCGCAGTGCGGCGAGCATCCCGGCGAGCCCGCCCCCGACGACGGCGACGCGGCTCATAGCGAGTGGATGAGATCGACGAGGGCGGTGATCGCACCGGGGTCCGTCGTCGGCGGGACACCGTGACCGAGGTTCACCACGTGGGCGGGCGCGGCCTTCCCGCGCTCGACCACCTCGCGAGCGTGCGCCTCAAGCGCCCCCCAGCCTGCCGATAGCAGCGCCGGATCGATGTTGCCCTGCAGCGGCAGCCCCGGAAGGATCGCCGCGGCCTCGTCGAGCGGGGTGCGGTAGTCGATGCCCATGGCCTCGACGCCGCAGGCAGCCATGTCCGGAAGCAGATGGCGGGTGCCGGTGCCGAAGTGAATACGAGGGACGCGTCCCTCCACCGTCGCCAACGCGGCCGCAGAGTGCGGCGCGACATGGGCGACGTAGTCGGCGCGGGTGAGTGAGCCGGCCCAGGAGTCGAACAGCTGCACGGCGCGGGCGCCGGCGTCGACCTGCGCCGAGAGGAAGCGCCCGGACAGCTCCGCGCACCAGGCGAGCAGGCGATTCCAGGCGGCCGGATCGGCGTGCATCATGGCGCGGGCGGCGAGGTGGTCGCGGGAGCCGCGACCCTCGACGAGGTACGCGGCCAGGGTGAACGGTGCGCCGGCAAACCCGATCAGCGGCGTCTCCTCCCCCAACTCCGCGATCGCGATCCGCACGGCCTCCTGGACGGCGCCCGGGTCCATGTCGACCAGACCGACGATGCGGTCGACGTCCGCGGCAGTGCGGACCGGTTCGTCGATCACCGGCCCGATGCCCGAGACGATGTCGACGTCCACGCCGGCCAGCACGAGCGGCGTCATGATGTCGGAGAAGAAGATGGCGGCGTCCACCTTGTGGCGACGCACCGGCTGGAGCGTGATCTCCGCCGCCAGTTCCGGCAAGAGGCACGCCTCAAGAATCGTCGTCCCGCCGCGCACCTCCCTGTACTCCGGCAGGGAACGGCCCGCCTGACGCATGAACCAGACGGGCAGTCGATCGGGGCGGTGGCCGCTCAGGGCGGCGAGAAGTGAACTCATGGTGGGTCGATTCTGCCGCACGATGGCATGAGTGCTTGAATGGGGGGCACTGTGACGATGACCATCTTCTCCATCCAACACGCCCGACAGGGTCTCACCGAGGTCGAGCGCATCAGTGACGACGCGGCAGGCCTCGCCGAGCGCCTGCACGACATCGACGGCGTCACCGGCGCCCTGCTGCTCAGCACCTGCAATCGCGTGGAGGTGCTGCTCGACACCGATCCCGGCATCACGAGCAGCATGATGCGCGCCGTCATCAACGAACGCTTCGCCGTGCCGCCCGCCTGGGACCTGTTTCTCGGCGAGGCCGCGCTCGGCCACCTTTTCCGGGTCGCAGCTGGCCTCGACTCGATGGTGGTCGGCGAGCGCGAGATCTCAGGACAGCTCCGCAGGGCGCTGGCCCAGGCACAGGTCGAGGGGCGCTCGTCGCTCGCCCTGACGATCGCCGTCGAGGAGGCGCTCAAGGCCTCACGGCGCGTGGCGCGCGAGACCACGCTGGAGGGCGCCGGTCGTTCCGTCGTGAGCGCGGGCCTCGACCTGGTCGCCGCCGACTGGGCTTCGACGAACATGCTGCTGATCGGCACCGGGTCCTACGCGGGCGCGGTCGTCGCCGCCGCCCGGGCCCGCGGCGTCCGCACCATCACCGTTCACTCCGCGAGCGGGCGCGGCGCCGAGTTCGCGGCCAGCCACGGCACCGCCCAGGTGACATCGGTGGCGGAAGGGGTGGCGATGGCGGACCTCGTGGTGACCTGCCGCGGCCAGGGTGCCACTGTCGTCGGCGTCGACGACGTCACCCGCTCAGCCACCTTCCTCGACCTCTCGCTGCGCCGCGACGTCGATCCCAGGGTCGGGCAGCTCACGGGCATCCGGTTGATCGATCTGCCCGCCATCCAGGACTCGCTCGGCGGCGGCATCGCCGAGGACACCCGCCGCGCGCAGGCCATCGTCAACGAGGGCATCGCCCTTGCGCTCACCAAGCTGCGTTCCCGCGTGGTCGACCCGGCCGTCGTCGGGTTGCGGGAGTCCGTCATGGCGCTGGTCGACGACGAGGTGGCGCGGCTCCCCCAACGACCCCTCACCCCCGACGACGCCGCGCTCGCCCTGCGGCGGCTGGCGACGCGTCTCCTGCACGTGCCCTCGTCGCGGGCGCGGCTGGCCGCGGAGCAGGGCCGCACCGACGAGTATCTCCACGCCATGGAGGAGCTGTACGGCATCGGTGCGCCGGTCGAGATCAACCCGAACGTGATGGAGGAGCTGACGTGCCCGGTGACCAATCTCAAGGTGTGCGACCTGGAGACGATTCACACGGTCGCGGAGGCGATGTGAGTCTCGCCCCCTACACCGCGGTGATGCTCGCGTCCTATGGCGGGCCCGACAAGTCCGAAGACGTGCTGCCGTTCATGCGCAACGCGACGGCGGGCAAGGGCATCCCCGACGAGCGCCTCGTCGAGGTGTCGCAGCACTACGAGCTGTTCGGCGGGAAATCGCCCATCAACGAACTGAACGCCGCGCTGCTGGCGCGCGTGTCCGAGGAGTTGCGTCGCCGCGGCGTGGACGTCCCGGTCGTGATCGGCAACCGCAACTGGCACCCGTTCTTCGCCGATACGGTCGGCACGCTCGCCGACGCCGGCCACGAGCGCGTCGCGGCCCTCGCGACGTCGGCCTACTCCTCCTACTCCAGCTGCCGGCAGTACCGCGAGGACCTGGATGCGGCCGAGGCGGGCGTCGACGGCCGGGTGCGGTTCGACAAGGTGGGCCCGTTCGCGGAGTCGCCGGCGTTCGCGCGCGCCCAGGCGCGCGCCGTCGTGGCCGCATGGCGAGAGCTGCGCGCCCGAGTCGGGGCCGACGCGCCGCTGAAGCTGCTCTTCGTGACCCACTCCATCCCCCTGGCGATGAACGCCCGGTCGGGGTCCGGCGAGCCCGAGTCGCGCTACGACGCCCAGCACCTGCGGGTCGCTGCCGCGGTCGCGGAGTTGGCGTCGGCGGAGCTGGGCGAGGACCTCGACTGGGAGCTCACCTACTGCTCGCGGTCCGGATCGCCGCACGTGCCGTGGCTGGAGCCCGACGTCAACGACCGGATGGAGGAGCTCGACGACGTCGCCGGCGTCGTCACCGCGCCCATCGGCTTCATCTCGGACCACATGGAGGTCCGCTACGACCTCGACACCCAGGCCAAGGAGACCGCCGACGCCCAGGGCCTCGCATACCAGCGCGCGGCCACCGTCGACACGGACCCCGAGTTCGTCGCGCTGCTGGTCGACAGGCTCGTGGAGATGGCCGCCCTGGCCCGCGGCGAGCTGGCGGCCCCCGCCCTCGCCTGCGCCCCCATCGGCGGCTGCTGCCTCCCCCGCCGATCCGTTTCCTAAGGAGAAGAACCGTGAAGCACCCCGGACGCGACGAGCGCGACCAGACCGATGTGGACCTTGAGGCCATCAACGCCTCGTCGCTGTACGCGATGTACTGCGTGTTCGCTACGGCCGCGCCGCTGCCTGCCGACGGCACTCTCGCCGATGTCGAGGATGCGGTCGCCGCGACGGGCGTGACCGTCCGCGGCTTCTACGACATCGGCGGGTTCCGCGCCGACGCCGACCTCCTGGTGTGGCTGCTGTCGGACGACCCCGCGAAGCTCCAGGCCGCCTACCACGCCATCCGCCGGAGCGAGCTCGGCGCTTCCCTCGAGCCGGTGTGGTCGAGCGTGGGCGTGCACCGGCCGTCGGAGTTCAACCGCACGCACGTGCCCAGCTGCTTCGCCGGCTTCGCGCCGCGCCCCTGGCTGACGGTCTACCCGTTCGTGCGCAGCTATGACTGGTACTACCTCGATGAGGAGCACCGCTCCAAGATGCTCCGCGAGCATGGCATGGCCGGCCGCGAGTACCCGGAGGTCGTCGCCTCGACGCTCGCCGCGTTCGCGCTGGGCGACTACGAGTGGCTGCTGGCCTTCGAGGCCGACGAGCTGCACAGCCTCGTCGACGCGATGCGCCATCAGCGCGGGGTCGAGGCCAGGCTCCACGTCCGCGAGGAGACCCCGTTCTTCACCGGCCCCCGGGTGTCGCTCGCCGAGTGGATCGAGCGCCAGCCCCGCGCCTGACCACGCTGGGTCTTTCGATCACCTTTCTGGAACTACTTCCGCCAACGCTTCAAAGCTCGTCGAATATGAGCCGGTCAGCTCAATTTCCACGAGATCGGCGGGGCCGACGAATGCGCTGGAGACCGTGTCCACACCACACTTGATTTCGCTGCTCGACGCGGCCACACCGTCTACCCGTAAGACGTAGCTCATCGACGCGCCGCCCTGGCAGATCGCATGGACCAGATAGCGTTCAGAGTCTTCGGCTTCACCATTCACGGAACTTATCTCTCCTCCCACCACCCGCACATGCGCGATAGCGTCCTTGAAGAGATCTGGGATAGGCGGCACCGGAGTTACCGAACTGGGGGTAGGGGACACTTCACGGGAAGGTGACGACGTCGGAGGGTTGGGCGGCAACTCCGCGCTGCCACATCCGCACATCATCGCGAATGACGCGCACACGGCTACCACCCACAGACGGTTGATGCACGTCACGAGCTAGTCTCCCAGTAATACCATCCTTCGGTACTACTCGGAGGGGGCAACGACCTCGGCTTGGGCAACGCTCGCGAAGCGAGCAGAAAACCGCCGCGAGTGAGAACGCTACGCCACGAAGAGGAATGTGAAACACCTTGATCTACTCGTTAGTTAGTTAGTTAGGCAATGGATCATCTACTACGCAATGTAGTTGCGAACAGCGACCGCGACTAGTCCCAGGTGAAAGTGTCAACTTTAAGCAACCCCGAGGCACATCCATACCCCTCAGGTGGGCCAGGTCTCAGGACACGTTATGCGCCTGGAGGCGCCAGGCGCCGTGGGTGTAGAGCAGCTCCGAGTGGTGCGCGTTGCCGAGGCCGCCGAGCGCCCGGCCCTCGATGCCCAGCAGCGCATGGATCACCCGATTGAGCAGCAGCCCGTGCGCGACGACCAGCACCAACCCGCCCGCGTGGCGTTCCGCGATCTCACGCATCGCGGGCACGCCCCTGGCGACGACCTCCGCGAGCGTCTCCCCCGTCGGTGAGCGCCGGAAGTCCTCGCCGTTGGCGTAGCGGCGGTCGTAGTCGGGGATCTCGGCCTTGACCTCGTCCCAGGTGCGGCCGGACCAGCTGCCGACGTCGATCTCCATCAGGCGTCGGTCCGTCACGATGTCGGCGTCCGGGCGGATCAGCCGGGCCGTCTCCAGCGCGCGGCTGAGCGGCGAGGAGTACACGGCGTCGAACCGGACGCCGGTCAGCCGACGGCGCGCCGCCTCCGCCTGTTCGCGCCCTTTGGCGTTCAGCGGGATGTCGGCCTGGCCCTGGAACCGCCCGGTGGCGTTCAGGTCCGTCTGGCCGTGCCGCAGCATGACCAGCGTCGTCCCCTCGACCATGGGCTTCTCCTTCACGCCTTCCTAGCCCTGTCAGATCCAGGCGGGCGTCTCCGCGTCCTCGTCGTCGTCGACCTCGGGGAGGTGGATGTCGAGCGGGAGCTGCGGGCAGTCCTTCCACAGGCGCTCCAGGTTGTAGAGCGTGCGCTCCTCCGTGTGCTGGACGTGGACGACGAAGTCGAGGTAGTCGAGCAGCACCCAGCGGTTCTCGCGGTCGCCCTCGCGGCGCGTGGGCTTCAGCTTGTGCTTCAGCAGCTCCTCCTCGACGCCGTCGACGATGGCCCCGACCTGGCGCTCGTTGTTGGCCGAGGCGATGAGGAAGACGTCGGTGATGGCGAGCTGCTCGGACACGTCGAACGCGACGATGTTGCGGCCCTTCTTATCGGCCGCGGCCTGGGCGGCGACGAGCACCGACGCCAGGACGGTGTCAGGAACGGTCATCAGAGACTCCGGATCCGGGGGCCGGGTAGAGGCCCCGCTTTGCGATGTATTGAACGATGCCGTCGGGCACGAGGTACCAGATGGGCTTGAAGTCGCGGACGCGCTCGCGGCACGCCGTCGAGGAGATCGCCAGCGCAGGCACCTCCAGCAGGGTGACCGACCCGTTGGGCAGGTGCGAGAGGTCGCGCGCCGTGAGCGGGACGCCCGGACGGGTCACGCCGACGAAGTGGGCAAGGTCGAACAGCTCCTCCGCGCCCCGCCACGTGAGGATCTGCCTCAGCGCGTCGGCACCGGTGATGAAGAACAGGTCCGTGTCGTCGCCGCGCTCGGCCCGCAGGTCCTTCAGCGTGTCGACGGTGTAGGTGTCCCCCTCGCGGTCGATGTCGACCCGGGAGACGGAGAAGCGCGGGTTCGACGCCGTCGCGATGACGGTCATCAGGTAGCGGTCCTCGGCCATGGAGACGTCGCGGTCGCGCTTCTGCCAGGGCACGCCGGTGGGGACGAAGACGACCTCGTCGAGGCCGAACTCGGCCGCGACCTCGGACGCCGCCACCAGGTGGCCGTGGTGGATGGGGTCGAACGTTCCGCCCATCACACCGAGGCGGTAGCGTCGCCCGTCACGCTCGGTGCGTGCGAGCGCCAGCTCTGTGGACGTCACTTCGAGTTCGGTCGCCCGGAGCCGAAGCCGATGACCCAGCCGAGCGCGAACAACAGGATGAACAGCGCAAGGGCGCCCATGACCCAGGTCGGCACATCCGGTGCCGAGGCCGCGGTCTCCAGAAGAAGGCTCATGGCACGCGATCCTAGCAGCGGGCAGGCACTCAGTCCCGGGTTTGCCCGTCTCCCTCGATGACGTACTTGGAGCTGGTCATCTCCGCGAGGCCCATGGGGCCGCGGGCGTGCAGCTTCTGCGTCGAGATGCCGATCTCCGCGCCGAACCCGAACTCGCCGCCGTCGACGAACCGGCTGGAGGCGTTGACCAGGACGGCGGCGGCGTCGACCTCTGCGACGAACCTCTCGGCCGCACGCCTGTCGGAGGTGACGATCGTCTCCGAGTGGCCCGTGGTGTGGGCGCGGATGTGGGCCAGCGCCTCGTCGATGCTGTCGACGACCTTGGCCGCCAGGTCGAGGGTGAGGTACTCGGCGTCGTACTCGTCCGGACCGGCAGGAACGACCGCGTCGGAGAAGGCGCGGGTCGCATCGTCGCCGTGGACGGTGACGCCCGCCCCGGCCATGGCCCGGAGCGCGGCGGGTAGGAAGCGGCCCGCAATGTCGCGGTGGACGAGCAGTGTCTCCGCCGCGTTGCACACGCTGGGCCGCTGCGTCTTGGCGTTCAGGAGGATGGTCACGGCCTGGTCGATGTCGGCGTCCGCATCGACGTAGACGTGGCAGTTGCCCGTCCCGGTCTCGATCACGGGCACGGTCGATCCATCGACGACGGCGCGGATCAGCCCGGCACCGCCGCGCGGGATGAGGACGTCGACGAGCCCGCGGGCGCGCATCATCTCGCCGGTGACCTCGCGGCCGCCCTCGACGAGGTGCACGGCGTCGGGCGTGACGCCTGCGGCCTCAAGCCCGCGGCGCAAGGCAGCGACGGTGACACGGTTGGTGTTGAGCGCCGACGACGACCCGCGCAGCAGGGCGGCGTTGCCGGACTTCAGGCAGATGCCCGCGGCGTCGGCCGTCACATTCGGGCGCGCCTCGTAGATGATGCCGACGACACCGAACGGCACCCGCACCTGGCGGACGCTGACGCCGTTGGGGAGGCGCCAGCCGCGCACCACGTCACCGACCGGATCGGGCAGGGACGCGAGGTCGCGCAGGCCCTGGACCATTCCCGCGACGCGCGCCGGGGTGAGCACCAGGCGGTCGACGATGGACTCCTCGGTGCCTGCCTCGCGCGCGGCGGCGACGTCGACGGTGTTGGCCTCGAGCAGCTCGGGCTCAGCCTCGGCGAGCGCGTCGGCCATGGCGCTCAACGCCTTGTCTTTCGCGGCACGGGTCAGCGTGACCAACTCGACGGAGGCCGCGCGCGCCGCGGCTGCCTGGCTCAGAAACTCCATGGCCAGGAAGTCTACCGCGGTCCCGGACGCCGCTGCCGTGCACAAGTCTGCGTGGGCTGCATCAGCTGTGCCATGCGTACAGCTGATGCAGCCTACGCAGATTTATGTTCGCGAGGGCGAGCTCTGGAGGCCCCCGATAGGGTTGGGTTCGTGACCGCGGGAGGACGAGAGGGCCAGCTCAGGTCGTCGGGGCTGCGCCCGGGGTGGACGACGGGGGCCTGCGCCACCGCCGCGGCAACGGCCGCGTGGGAGGCGCTGCACACCGGCGAGTTCCCGGACCCGGTGCGGGTCGCTTTGCCCAACGGGCAAGGTCCCGCGTTCGCGCTGACCCAGGAGGAACTCGGCGACGGCGTCGCGATGGCCGCCGTGCAGAAGGACGCGGGCGATGACCCCGACGTCACGCACGGCGCCGTGATCCGCGCGCGTGTCTGGCGCGGCGCGCCGGGCTCGGGGCTGGACTTCCGGGGCGGACCCGGCGTCGGCCGGGTCACCTTGCCAGGTCTGCCGCTCGCGGTCGGCGAGCCCGCGATCAACCCCGGCCCTCGCAGGTACCTGGCCGAGAACCTGAGCCGCGCCTCCGCGCGCCTCGGCGTGGCCGCCGACGCCGTCGTCGAGATCTCGGTCGACGGCGGGGAGGAACTGGCGCGGCGGACCTGGAACCCGCGGATCGGGATCGTCGGCGGCATCTCCATCCTCGGCACCACCGGGGTCGTGGTCCCCTACTCGTGCTCGGCGTGGATCGACTCGATCCGCCGCGGGGTCGACGTCGCCCGCGCCGCCGGGTTGATGCACCTCGCCGGGTGCACGGGGTCGACGTCGGAGCGCGTCGCCGCGGAGCTGTTCGGGCTCCCGGAGCTCGCGCTGCTGGACATGGGCGACTTCGTCGGCGCCGTGCTGAAGTACGTGTCGCGCCACCCCGTCGACAGGCTGACGCTCGTGGGGGGCTTCGCGAAGCTGAGCAAGCTTGCCGCGGGCCACCTCGACCTGCACTCCCACCGCACCGCTGTCGACACGACGCACCTGGCCGAGCTCGCCACCTCCGCCGGGGCCTCCCCCGAGCTCGCCGAGGAGGTGCGGTCGTCGAACACCGCGATGGGCGCCCTCCAGAGCTGCCACGCCGCGGGCGTGCCGCTGGGCGACACCGTCGCCGCCGCCGCCCGCGCGGAGGCCGAGGGCGTCCTCCGCGGCGCCCCGGTGAGCGTCGACGTCGTATGCATCGACCGGGCCGGCGCCGTGGTCGGCACCGCTCGTTGACCCGCGTCACATCCGTTCCTTGAGCTGGGCAACGGTGACGAAGGAGCCGCCGCCCGTGTCGCGCCGTGCTGAGCCGACGCGCGAGCGAAGCCGCCGTCGTGTCGAAGTAAAAGGTCCGCGACTGCGGGCAGGTACCCGCGGAAGGCGCGGGACCTTTCGACACGGTTGCGATCGACTTCGTCGATGCGCCCGGCTCAAGGAGCGGGAACTACGCTCAGTAGTATCGACTCATGAGCCCTCATCCTGGCGTCCACCCCGGCCATCCCGGCGGACATCCCGGTCACCCCGGCGCCGCCGAGCACCCGCATCTGGCCCGCAAGGGCGTGGTGCGCACGCTGCATCACGACCCCGGCGAGCGCCCGCACGTGCTGGTGTGGGAGGTCACCCGAGCGTGTCAGCTCGCGTGCCGCCACTGCCGCGCCGACGCGTTCACTAAGGCCGACCCGCGCCAGCTCACCACCGAGCAGGGAAAGGCGCTGCTCGACGACTTCGCGTCGTACGGCACGCCCCGACCCATCGTCATCCTCTCGGGCGGCGACGCGTTCGAGCGCGACGACCTCGAAGAGCTGATCGCCTACGGCACCTCGATCGGGCTGCCGATGGCTCTGTCACCGTCGGTGACCCCGCTGCTCACCGACGAGCGCCTCGCGTCCGTGCGCGCAGCCGGCGTCAAGGCGTTCTCCATCTCGCTCGACGGCGCCACCGCGGAGACGCACGACTCGTTCCGCGGCATCGACGGCACCTTCGCCGACTCCTTGGAGGCGGCAAAGCTCGTCGTGGGTCACGGGTTCCGGTTCCAGGTGAACACCACCATCTGCCGCAACAACCTGCGCGAGCTGCCCGAGATCCTCGCGACCGTGAAGTCGATGGGCGCCTGGATGTGGTACCTCCTCTTCCTCGTTCCCATGGGCCGCGGCTCGAACCTGGAGCCCCTGACACCCGAGGAGATGGAGGACGTCCTGCACTGGCTGCACGACGTCTCGGACCGGATCGCGATCAAGGTGACAGAGGCCCCGAACTACCGCCGCGTCGCCATCCAGCGCGACGACGCCCGTGCCGCCGGCGAGCCCATGCCCCCGACCGGCGAGCTGCACGCCTGGCTGATGGCCGAGACTGACCGACTGCTCGGCGAGGTGACCGAGCGCCGCCCGCCCCGACCGCCGATCGGCGTGAACTCCGGGCGCGGCTTCGCGTTCGTCGATCACATCGGCGACGTCTATCCCTCGGGCTTCCTGCCGTACAAGTGCGGCTCGGTGAAGGAGAAGCCCTTCCCGGAGATCTACGCCGAGGCGCCGATGATGAAGGCGCTGCGCGACCCCGCGAGCTACTCCGGCAAGTGCGGGGTCTGCGAGTTCAACTGGATCTGCGGCGGCTCCCGCGCCCGCGCGCACGCCATGCTCGGCGATCCCCTGGCCTCGGACCCCACCTGCATCTGGCAGCCGACGGCCACCCGCACAGAGGTTTGGCATACTTCGCCCCATGTCGGTGTCCCAGCTGTCGACGAGCAGCCAGAACTACCTCAAGGCCGTATGGAGCCTGGGCGAGTGGTCTGACGCCCCCGTCACGGCGTCGACGCTGGCCGCACGGGTCGGCGTCAGGCTCTCGAGCGCTTCAGACGCGATCCGCAGGCTGACCGATCAAGGCCTCCTCGAGCACATGCCGTACGGCGCGGTCGCGTTGACGGCGGACGGACGGTCCCACGCCGTTGCGATGGTCCGCCGGCACCGGCTGATCGAGACGTTCCTCGTCGAGGTGCTGGGCTACCGCTGGGATCAGGTGCACGACGAGGCCGAGCATCTGGAACACGCGGTGTCGGACTTCATGATCGACCGAATCGACGAGCACCTCGGACACCCCACGCGAGACCCTCACGGCGACCCGATCCCCGCCGCTGACGGTCGGGTGACGCGCCCCGACGCCGTCCCGCTGGTCGAGGTCGCGCCCGGAGCCCGCGTGCGGGTGGAGCGGATCGCGGACACCGACCCCGACCTGCTGCAGTACTTCGCGGAGCGCGGGATCGGCGTCGGCGCAACCCTCCTGACCAGGCCGGGCCCCCCGTACTCGGACGCGATCGAGATCCTGATCGACGACGACGGCGTCGCGCTCGGTCCGACGGCGGCGGCGTCGGTGTGGGTGTCGGTCGATCTAGCCGCTGGTTGACTACCGCTGGTCGAGCCGGACCCCCGCGCGGAGCGCCGGGTCCGTTGTCGTTACCAATGAACTGTCGGTGGCCGGCTCATTGGTTTCGACACGCCGACTCGGCTGCGCCTCGTGCGGCGGCTCAACCAGCGGTCACGGCACTTCCGCAGGTCAACCAGCGGTCACGGCACGTCCGCAGCTCAACCAGCGGTCACGGCACGTCCGCAGCTCAACCAGCGGTCACGGCACGTCCGCAGCTCAACCAGCGGTCACGGCACGTCCGCAGCTCAACCAGCGGTCACGGCACGTCCGCGGCCGAGTCTCGGGCCGATCAACCCGTGCCGGGGGCTGAACAGGTAGACCAGCGCGAACACCGTGCCTTGGACGACGATGACGAGGCCGCCCGAGGAGGCGTCCAGCCAATAGCTCAGGTAGATGCCCAGCACCGAAGAGAACGCCGACATGACCGGCGCGATCACCAGCATCCGGCTGAAGCGGTCGGTGAGCAGGTGCGCGGTCGCCCCGGGGATGATCAGCATCGCCACGACGAGGATGACGCCGACGACCTGAAGTGCGACCACCGCGGTCAGGGCAAGCAGGCCGAGGAGCAGCGCCCCCAGCCGCCGCGGCGACAGCCCGATCGCGTGGGCGTGGGTGGGGTCGAACGCGTAGAGGGTGAGGTCGCGGCGCTTGACGATCAGCACCACGAAGGCGACCGCGGCGAGGACCCCGATCTGGACGAGGTCCGCGTCGGAGACTCCGAGGATGTTGCCGAAGACGATGTGATTGAGGTCGGTCTGGCTCGGCGTGACCGAGATCAGCACGAGGCCGACCGCGAACAGGGTCGTGAACACGATGCCGATCGCCGCGTCCTCCTTCACCCTGCTGGTGTCGCGGATCGCGGCGATGAGGGCGACGGCCAGGAAACCGAAGACGAGCGCGCCGAGCGCGAACGGCGCACCGACGATGTAGGCCAGCACGACGCCGGGAAGCACCGCGTGCGAGACGGCGTCGCCCATGAGCGACCAGCCGACGAGCACCAACCAGCAGGACAGCAGCGCGCAGACGACGGCGGCGACCACGGTCGTCGCGAGCGCGCGAACCATGAACTCGTACTGGAGCGGGGCGAGGAGGAGGTCGAGGACGCTCATGCCGCGCCGCCCTGATCGAGGGTATCGAGCCCAAAGGCCCGTGCCAGATTGGACGGCGTGAGCGCGTCGGCCACCGGGCCCTGGAACAGCACCTTCCGCAGCAGCAGGACGGCCTCGTCGGCGAGGCTGGGCAGCGCGTGGAGGTCGTGGGTCGAGACGAGGATGGTCGCGCCGTCGTCCGCCAGCTCGCGCAGCACGTGCACGATGGTGGCCTCGCTGCGCTTGTCGACGCCGGCGAAGGGCTCGTCCAGCAGCATGATCCGGGCGCCCTGCGCCAACCCGCGCGCCACGAACGCGCGCTTGCGCTGCCCGCCGGAGAGCTGCCCGATCTGGCGGCCGGCGAGGTCACTCAGCTCGACGCGGTCCAGTGCCTCCGCGACGGCGGCCCGATCCGCGGGGTGCGGGCGGCGCGTGGGTCCGAGGTGCCCGTAGCGGCCCATCATGACGACGTCGCGCACCGAGACGGGGAAGGACCAGTCGACGGCCTCCCGCTGCGGCACGTAGCCGACCGCTCCTCGCCTGCGCGCGACGTCGGGGTCGACGCCGTCGATCAGGACCGTGCCGCGATCGGGCCGGAGCATGCCCATGATGGCCTTGAAAAGCGTGGACTTGCCCGATCCGTTCATCCCGACGAGGCCGGTCACGCCGCCCGCCCGGACGTCGAGGTCCACGCCGTCGAGGGCGACGATCTCGCCGTAGCGCACGACGACGTCGCGGACCTGGATCGGGACGGTCACGAGGCCTGCCCCCTCAGGGCCGCCACGATCGTGTCGGCGTCGTAGCGGATCAGGTCGAGATAGGTCGGGACCGGGCCGTCGGCCTCGGACAGCGAGTCGACGTAGAGGACCCCGCCGAAGCGGGCGCCGGTGGCGTCGACGACGCGCCGCATGGGCTTGTCGGAGACGGTCGACTCGCAGAACACGGCCGGCACGTCGTTGTCGCGCACGAAGTCGATGGTCGCGGCGATCTGCTGCGGAGTCGCCTGCTGCTCGGCATTGACCGGCCAGATGTAGCGCTCGGTCAGGCCCGCGTCGCGCGCGAGGTAGGAGAACGCGCCCTCGCAGGTCACCAGCGCCCGCTGGTGGGGCGGCAGCGCGGAGAGCTCAGTCACCAGCGCGTTCTGGATCTCCTGCAACTGCTCCCTGTACGCCCGCCCGTTCGCCTCGAACTCGCCCGCGTGCTCCGGAGCCAGGTCGCTGAACGCCGACACCATGTTGTCGACATAGGTCTGCACGTTGACCGGGCTCATCCACGCGTGCGGGTTCGGCTTTCCCGCGTAGGCGTCCCCGGCGATGTCGATCGGCACCACGCCGTCGGACACGACGACGTGGGGCACGTCCGCCGACTCGACGAACTGCGCGAACCACAGCTCGAGGTTCAGCCCGTTGTCGAGGATGAGGTCGGCGTCGGCGGCCTTCGCGATGTCGCCGGGGGTCGGCTCATAGCCGTGGATCTCCGCGCCGGTCTTGGTGATCGACTCCACCTGGAGACGCTCCCCCGCGACGTTTCGCGCGATGTCCGCCAGCACGGTGAACGTCGTCAGCACCACCGGCTTCCCCGGGTCCTGCTGCCCGCGCGACGGCGTCGCCGCGCACCCGGCCAGCATCATGGCGGCGACGAGCACCGCCGCCACACCTCGCCATCTCGCGCGCATCGGCCCTCCTCAGCAAAATGTTCGTCTAGACGAACATTTGTGATTGTACTCCCGAAGATCTCGGCCGGGGCGTGGGGGTCGATCAGGCCTGGGCGTTGACCTCATAGGACGTGTTGGTGGCCTCGAAGAAGTTGACCAGCTCGAACGTGTCGTTCGCCGCGGCCATCCACTTGGCCGGGTTGGCCACGTTGAACTCGGGCTCGAAGCCCAGCTCCTCCAGGCGGCGGTCGGTCAGGTAGCGCACGTAGTCGTTGACCACGTTGGCGTTCAGGCCGAGGATGCCGGTGGGCAGCAGGTCGCGGTTGTAGGCCTCCTCCATCGCCACGCCGTCGAGGATCATCTGGCGGATCTCCACGGCGAACTCGTCAGTCGCGACCTCCGGGTTCTCCTCCAGCACCGTCAGGATCAGGTTGATGCCGAACTTCAGGTGCAGTGACTCGTCGCGCACGATCCAGTCGATCAGCGAGCCGAAGTTGCGCAGCAGGTTCCGCTGCCTGAACGACAGCGCCACCATGAAGCCGGAGTAGAACCAGATGCCCTCGAGGATCACGTTGTAGGCCACGAGGTTGCGGACGAAGTCCTGCTTGCCCGCCACCGTCGTGATGTCCAGGGTGTTCTCGGTCATGCGCCGGATGTAGCGCACCTCGAACTCCTCCTTGGCCGCCATCGACGGGACGGTCACGTGCGACTCGTAGGCCTGCTCCCGGTCGATGGGGAACGTCTCGAGCACGTACTCGAAGGCCATGCAGTGGTTGGCCTCCTCCCACATCTGCTTGGCCAGGTAGAGGTGGCACTCGGCGGCGTTGACGTAGGGGTAGACCCCGAACGCGAGCGCCTTGTTGACCAGCAGCTCGTTGGGGTTGAAGTAGCTCATCAGGTAGGTGAGGGCGTGCCGCTCGTCGTCGGTCATACGGGCGAAGTCGGCCAGATCCTCGCCGAGCTGGATCTCGTTGGGGAACCACGTGTTGGCGACGGCCTGGTTGTACAGGTCGTAGGCCCACGGATAGGTGACGGGCTTGAGCAGCAGGCCTTCCTGGATGCCGGTGCCGAGGATGGATGTCATGGGGAAATCTCCTTGCTGGAGGGCGCGCAGGAACGCTGGCGCCCGAAGTTTGGGGGACTACTGGCAGGACTCGCACTGGAGGCGTTCCTGCGGGTCGACCGGGCAGGCGGCGCCGTCGACGACGTCGACCTCCAGCCCGGCCGACGGCGCGGGCTCCAGCTGGATCGTCTGGGCCGCGGCGCGAGCACCGAAGCCGACAGGCGCGGCAGGTGCAGGGGCGGCCGGGGCCGGCGTGGCGCTCGACGAGGGGCGCGCGCCGAAGCCGCGGCGGGGACCGGCACCCACGCCGGCGATCTCCGCGGCCTTGTTCACCTTCACGGTGCTCTGCTCGGCCTGGTGGCGCGGCATCATGTGCAGGTAGTACGTGGTCTTGACGCCCATCCGCCAGGCCAGCTGGTACAGGTCCACCATGGTCGAAACAGACCGGTCGGCGAGGTAGACGTTGCGGCTGATCGCCTGGTCGATCCACTTCTGCGCCCGCGCGGCCACGTGCAGGTATGCCGTCGGATCCACCTGGAAGCTGGTGCGGTAGGTGGCCTTGAGCCACTCGGGCACGCCGTCGACCTTGCTCAGGTCACCCTGGAAGCGCAGCAGGTCGTCGCGCACCTGCTCCCACAGGCCGAGGCCCTTCAGGTCCGCCACCAAGTTTCGGTTGATCTCCAGGAACTTGCCCGACGACGTCGTGCGGCTGAAGATCTGGCTGAACTGCGGATCGAGGCCGGGTGTGGTTCCCGCGACCAGCCCGATGGACGCCGTCGGGGCGATGGCCATGAGGGTCGCGTTGCGGATCCCTCCGCGGACGCGGGCGCGGAGGTGGTCCCAGTCGAGGCGAGCGGCGCGGTCCACCTCGACGGCGACCCCGCGGTCACGCTCCAGCTCGTCGAGGGTGTCGACCGGAACGAGGCCCTTCGACCAGCGCGACCCGACGAAGTTGGCGTAGGGCCCACGCTCGCGGGACAGGTCGCAGGAGGCGTCGATGGCGTGCCAGCTGATGAACTCGACCACCTCGTCGATCACGTCCCACGCCTCGGGCGAGTCGTAGGCGAAGCCGAGGCGCTCGATGATGTCGGAGAATCCCATCACGCCGAGGCCGACGGCGCGGTTCTCTCGGTTGGCATGCTCCGCCTCCGGCACCGACGACGCCGTGATGTCGACGAGGTTGTCCAGCTGGCGCACGGCGGTGCGAACCGAGCGCGCCATGAGGTCCCAGTCGAACCGCGCGCCGCGGCCCGTCCCGACGAGGTGCCGCGACAGGTTGATCGAGGCGAGATTGCAGACGGCGACGTTGTCGGCGTCCTGCGGCAGGCAGACCTCGGTGCACAGGTTGGACAGGTGGATGGTTCCCGTGTTGTTGTTCAGCGCGCGCGTGTTGATGGTGTCCTTCCACGTCAGCCACGGGTGCGACGTGGTCTGCAGCGTGACGAGGATGGCCTTCCACTGCTCGCGGGCGCGCGTCTTCTTGAACCGGCGCAGCTCGCCGGACTCCGCCATCGCGACGTACTCGGCGTAGCGGCGCGAGAACGCGGCGCCGTACAGCTCGACGAGGTCCGCTGTGTCCAGCGGGTCGAACAGGTACCAGTCGTCGTCGGCCTGGACGCGCTTCATGAACTCATCGCTGATCCACACGGCGGTGTTGGCGGTGCGGACGCGGCGGTAGGGATCACCGGAGTTCTGCTTCAGGTCGAGGAACTGGGCGAAGTCGAGGTGCCAGTTCTCCATGTAGAAGCACAGCGCTCCGAACTTCTTGCCGCCGCGGGAGACCGCGCGCAGCGTCGAGTCGATGGTGTGCATGAACGGGATGGGACCGGTCGAGGTGGTGTTGTTGGACCGGATGGGCGAGCCCTCGGAGCGCAGCTTCGTCACCGAGAGGCCGATGCCGCCGGTGCCCTTCGTCAGCCACATGACGTCGCGGACGGACTTCGCGATGTGCTCGATCTCGTCGTCCATCTGCATGACGAAGCAGTTGGACAGCTGCGCGTAGCGGGTGCCCGCATTGACCAGGGTGGAGCCCGCCGCGAGGTACAGCAGCCGGCTCATCGCCTCGTACAGCTCGAGCGCGACGACGGTGGGATCGGCCTCGTTGAGGGAAAGCCCCATGGCCACGCGCATCCAGAAGAACTGGGGCACCTCGATGGAGTGACGCGCCTCGTCGGTCAGCATGTAGCGGTTTCGCATGGTCTGGACGCCGATGAAGCGCAGGAGGTCGTCGCGCTCGGGCGCGAGCGCCGACGCCAGGGCGTCGAGGTCGAACGACGTCGCCAGCTCGGGCGCGAGCAGCCCGGCGCGGACGGCACGCTCGACGTAACCCGGGAAGTGCGCGACGTGCAGTTGCTGGATGGTCTCGGGCGCGCCGTCGCCGAACAGGTCGTGGGTGTCGCCGAAGACCTGCTTGTACAGCTTCTTGGTGAGCAGCCGCGCGGCGATGGTGTCGTAGGCGGGATCGTCCTTGACGTTGGCGAGCGCCACGTGGATGACCGCGTCGTCGAGCTGATCGGTGCTGATCTTGTCGAACAGCGTGATCTCGACCTCGGACTGCAACTGCACCGCGCGGGTGAGCTCGTCGTCGAGCCCGCGGGCCGCGTCGGCGATGGAGACGGCGACCTCGGTGCCGTCGTAGTCGACCAGGGATCCGTCGCGCTTCTGCACGCGAATGGAAACGGTATTCATGATGTCTTCCCTCGAAGCACTGTCTCGTGGCAGGTCTTCGGACTCGCGAGCGCGCCTTCCGGCACCTACTGGCCGTCGCTTCCCAGGAGTCCTTCTCCCAGTGCTGATGACGGCGGTCGTTCTCGCATACCGCTGCGGGGCAGCTCCGGATTCTCACCGGATTCCCTCTTAGCCACCCACCAGGCGGTGGGCAGAACCACATGCTTCGGGAACTATATGTGGATCACTGCGGCGGCGTCAACCACTAGATGTTGGGCCTGCCGGCAGTCGGCGTGTCCTCGTCGCCGATCCTCGCCAGGTCTATATCGGGCACGCCGTCTTCGTTCATGTCCGCCGTGCGCACCTTGCGCGCATCCCACCGCAGGAGCCCGCCACCGAGCCCCGCGGCGACGAGACTGGCCACCAGAACGCCTACCTTCGCCCCGACGAGGTGCGACGAGTCCGCGAAAGAGAGCTCGGCGATCAGGAGCGAGACCGTGAAACCGATGCCGCAGAGAAATCCGATGGGCAGCAGGTCCCTGATGCCGATCGCATCGGGCAGGCGCAACGGCGTCAGCCGGGTGACGAGGCTCGCCGTGCCGAGGACACCGATCACTTTTCCCGCGACCAGAGCCACCAGGACCGCGACGAGTACCTGCTTGCTGGGCCCGTGCCCGCCTGCGCCCACAACAGTGATCCCGGAGGCGAAGAACGCGAAGATGGGGAGGGCGACGCCCGCCGACCACGGGCGGATGGCCGCGTCCATCGCATGCGTTCGGGGCGCGGTCTCGCCGCGCCGAGCGACGGCGGGGACGGTGAGGCCGAGCACCACCCCTGCGATCGTGGCGTGCACGCCGCTTGCATGCACGAATCCCCATGCGACCGCGGCCAAGGGCACCAGCAGCCACCAGTACGGTCGCCGGGACCGCACCACGAGACCGAAACCCACGACGGCGACGAGCGCACCGAGGATGGCAACGGGGTGAAGGGTGTCGGTGTAGAAGACGGCGATGACGACGATCGCGAGCAGATCGTCGACGACGGCGAGGGTCAGCAGGAACGTGCGCAGCGCGCGCGGCAGCCCGCGGCCGAGAACGGCGAGCACCGCGAGCGCGAACGCGATGTCGGTCGCCGTCGGCACGGCCCAGCCGTGGAGCGCCTCGCGTTCCCCTAGCGCGACGACGAGCACGCTGAAGAGCACCGCGGGTACCGCCATGCCGCCGACGGCTGCGGCGATGGGCACGCCGGCCTCCTTCGGCTGGCGCAGGCTGCCGGCGACCAGCTCGTGCTTGAGCTCGACCCCCACAACGAAGAAGAAGACGGCGAGCAGCCCGTCGGCCGCCCATGCCGAGAGCGGGAGATTCAGGTGCAGCGCCGCAGGGCCGAACGAGAGCCCGGACAGCGCGGCGAAGGACTCCCGCCAGGGTGAGTTCGCCCAAGCGAACCCGACGGCGGCCGCGAGCAACAACAGCAGGCCGCCCGTCGTCTCTCGGGTCACGAGGCGGACGATGCGGCTTCGTGGTCGTGGGGTCATGGGCGCTCCTGGTCTCGTCTCCGCACCCCTTTGTCGGGGGCGTGCCGACCAGACTTCCCGGCTCACCGGAGGAGCACTCTACCAAGCATCGCGCACCGGCAGAGTCTACGCGTTTCAGGCGGAGGCATCTCCGAGGCCGAGGCCTGCGACGTCGCCGATCACGACGATCGCAGGCGGGCGGACGCCGCTCTCCTCGGCGACGGCGGCGATGTCCGCGAGGGTGGCGGTCCACGAGCGCTGCGCGGGGGTCGAGCCGTCGGCGACGATGGCCGCGGGCGTCGTGGCGGGGAGGCCCCCGTCGATCAGGGCCGCAGTGATCTCCGGCAGACACTTCACCGCCATGAGGAGTACCAGCGTGGTGCTGGTGCGGGCGAGGGCGTGCCAGTCGAGCTGACTGCGCGGGTCGCCCGGCGGGACGTGGCCGGAGACGACGGTGAAGCCCTGGGAGAGCGTGCGGTGGGTCACGGGGACACCCGCGAGGGCAGGCACGGCGACGGCGGAGGTCACGCCGGGGATGACGCGGACGGGAACTCCGGCCTCGGCGCATGCCTGCCACTCCTCTCCCCCGCGGCCGAAGACGAAGCTGTCGCCGCCCTTGAGCCGGACGACCCGCTGCCCCCTCTTCGCCCGGTCGATCAGGATCGCGTTGATCTCCTCCTGCGGAGTGAACGCGCCGCGCGGGATCTTGCCGACGTTGACCAGCTCCGCGCCGGGATTCACCTCGTTCAGCGAGCTGACGGGCCCCAGTCGGTCGTGGACGACGACGTCGGCCTGCCGGACGGCGCGCAGCCCGGCGACGGTGAGGAGATCGGGGTCGCCGGGACCACCGCCCACGAGCACGACCTCGCCGGGCGTCAGTTCTTGCTGCATCGGGCTTCCTTGATGTCGAGCAGGGCCGCGATGAGCCCCGCGTGGTGGTCTGGCGTGCGGGCGGCGAGCCGCAGCCACGTAGGGCCGAGGCCGGGGAACGACTCCCCGCGACGGACAGCGTAGCCCCGGGCCGCGAGTTCCTCGCGCAGGGACCGCGGGGCGACGTCCGCGGTGTCGACGAGGACGAAGGGAGCCTCGCCCTGCACCGGGTGCAATCCGACGGCACCGAGTCGGTCGGCGAGATCCCGGCGAGCCGCGACCCCGTCGGCCGCGAGGCGGGAGGACTCGTCGCGGCGCTCGGGGTCCAGGCAGGCGACTGTCGCGGCGATGGCCGGCGTGGAGACCGACCACGGCGGCTGCTGCGTCGCGAGCCGGGCGATCAGCCGGGGATCTCCGACGACATAGCCCGCCCGGATACCCGCGATCGCCCAGGTCTTGGTGAGTGAGCGCAGCACGAGCCTCCCCGGCATGTCGGCGGCGATCAGGGTCTCCGGCTCGCCCGGGACGGTGTCGAGGAAGGCCTCGTCGATGACGAGGGTACGCGCGCGCAGCGCGAGGAGGTCCTCACGACGGTGCAGCACGCCCGTCGGGTTGGTCGGGTTCCCGACGAGGACGAGGTCGGCGGCGGGGGCCGCGCCGGGGTCGAGGCGGAAGCCCGCGTCGACGGTCAGGATGTGGTGGCGCGGGGTCCGCCCGGCGGCGAGCAAGGCGGCGTCCGGCTCGGTGAACTGCGGGTGCACGACGAGGGCCTCACCCGGGATGGCCCGCGCGATCAGCGTGAACGCCTCGGCCCCGCCCGCGACCGGGAGGACCATCTCCTCACCAACCCCGTGATGTGCTGCGATCGCCGCGCGCGCGGGCGCCGGATCCGGATAGACGGCCCAGTCCGCGTCGCGCGCGATGGCGTCGACGAGCCAGTCCGGTGTGTGCGGCTGGCGCACGTTGACCGCGAAGTCGACCAACCCTGGCTGGATGTCCTTGTCACCGTGGTGAAGTATGTCTGTGCCGTAGGAAACTGGGTGCAGCTCATTGGTTTCGCTGGTTGAGCCGGGCCGCGAGGAACGAGCGCCCGTGTCGAAACCAATAGCGGTGACCCGGCTCGCCCAGCCATGCACGGCCTCTGCGAAGCGCCGGGCCAACTGCGGGTGGCCCGCCCAGTGGACGTGCAGGTACGAGGCGTGGAGCGTGGGCGTGGCGACGCCGTCGCGGCGGCCGTCGAGGAGCCAGGCGGCGGTCTCTCCCGGATCGGCGGTAGTGCGGTGGAACTCATGGCCGGTGACCTTCTCGCCGACGCGGCCGAGCAGCGAGTCGGCCTCGGCCGTCGCCTCGCGGTAGCCCATCGTGAGCCGCGCGGTCATAGCCGTGGTCCCTGGCAGAGCGCCGACCATCGGCTCACCGTCGAGTTCCTCGCTGAGGTACAGCAATCCCGCGCACTCGGCGACGGTGGGCATGCCGTCGGCGACCGCCTCCCGGATCGCGGCGAGCAACGGAGTGTTCGCCGCCAGGTCACCCGCATGCATCTCCGGGAATCCGCCCCCGAGCCACAGCCCTGCGGTCCCTGCGGGAAGCTCCGTGTCGGTCAGCGGATCGAAGATCACGGGCTCGCATCCCGCGGCGATCAGTAGTTCGTCGGTCTCCGGGTACCGGAACGTGAACGCACGCCCGCCCGCGATGGCGACTTTGGGTCGGGTGTCTGTGGTTGGGTCTATTCGTTTCGACACGGGCGCGGCGCTTCGCGCAGCCGCCCGGCTCAACGAGCGGTCGTGGTCAGCCGCTGGTTGAGCCGGATCGCGTCGACGGAGTCGACCGCCATCCGTGTCGCGCCGTGCTGAGCCGACGCCACGGGCGGAGCCCCGGCGTCGTGTCGAAGTGAAGCCAATAGAGGGAACCCACGGCTCTGCCTTCAGCGGAGGTGCCGTGCGAGCGATGGCCAGCAGGGCATCAAGGTCGACGTGCTCCGCGATGACGCGGCCCATGGCGAGGATGCCCGCGTCGTCGCGCTCCGCCGCGGGGACCAGGCCCAAGTGGCGCGACGGCGCCTCGATCTCCAGGTTGCGCGGCAGCACGCCCAGCACAGGCACACCCACGCGCTCGACCGCCGCGCGCGCCTCCGCCTCGTGGCGCGGGCTGCCGATCTGGTTCAGCACCACGCCGGCGATGCGGATGCCCGGGTCGAACGTGGCCATGCCGAGCACCAACGCGCCGACGCTGCGCGACGCGTGGCGCGCGTCGACGACCAGCACGACGGGGGCGTCGATCAGCCGGGCCACATGCGCCGTCGAGGCGAACCCATCCGTGCCGAGCTTCCCATCGAACAGCCCCATCGCGCCCTCGACGACGGCGACGTCAGCACCTTCGAACCCGTGCAGCAGCAACGGCGCCATGAGGTCCTCGCCGCAGAGGAACGGGTCCAGGTTGCGGCCGGGGCGCCCCGACGCAAGCGTGTGGTAGCCCGGGTCGATGTAGTCCGGGCCGACCTTGAACGGCGCCACCTCGACGCCTCGCTCACGCAGCGCCGCCATGACGCCGGTGGCCACCGTCGTCTTGCCATGCCCGGAGGCCGGTGCCGCGATCACACACCTGGGAGTCTCGTGCACGGTTCTCTCTATACGCCGTTCCAGGCTCATATGTGGCCTCGCCTCCCACATAGAGAGATCTGTGTTCGGCGGGTGAGGTACGGCGTCACCATTCGATCCCCGCCTGGCCCTTCTGGCCCTTGTCGAAGGGGTGCTTGACCTTTGTCATCTCCGTGACGAGGTCGGCGAGGTCGAGGATCGGCTGCGGGCAGCGTCGGCCGGTGATCACCACGTGCTGGGTGCCCGGGCGCGACCGCAGCACCTCAACCACCTCGTCGACATCCACCCAGCCCCACACCATGGGGTAGGTGAACTCGTCGAGGAGCCAGAACTGGTGCCGCTCCTCCGCGAGCCCTTCGCGGACGTGCGCCCACGCCGCCCGCGCCGCCTCCTCCGCGCTGACCTCTCCCCCGTGGGCCGAGCGCATCCAGGTGCAGCCCGTGCCCATCCGCTCGAACGTGACGTCGCCCTCGAGCTCGCCGAGCCTGGTCAGCGCCACATACTCCCCCGTCTTCCACGACGCGGACTTCACGAACTGGTACACCCCGACGGACCAGCCCTGCGCCCACGACCTGAGCGCCATGCCGACGGCGGCGCTGGTCTTCCCCTTCCCATCGCCGGTGTGGACGATCAACATCGGACGGTTGCGCCGCTGCCTCGTGGTGAGCCCGTCCTCGGGCGCGGGCGTCTGTCCTTTGGTCACAGGTCCTCCTTGTTTCTCGCTGGTTGAGCCGGGCCGCGTTCCTCGCTGGCTGAGCCAGACTGCGTTTCTCGCTGGCTGAGCCAGTCCGTGTTCCTCGCTGGCTGAGCCAGACCACATTCCTCGCTGGCTGAGCCAGACCGTGTTCCTCGCTGGCTGAGCCAGACCGCGTTCCTCGCTGGTTGAGCCGGACCGCGTTTCTCGCTGGTTGAGCCGGGCCGCGAGGAACGAGCGCCCGTGTCGAAACCATTGGCCGCGCATCACAGCGAGGCTCAAGGGACAGGGTGGATACGATGCGGGCATGATCATCGACCGCGACGGGGCGCTGCTCGGGCGCGCGCCGGGACTGCCCGACGAGGTGTTCGAGAGCGACGGCCTCCTCACGAAGCGCGTGGTGCGCGCGAGCGCGCTGGCGCACCTGCGGCCGCTGCCGGGGCAGCTGCTGTGGGACATCGGCACGGGCGCGGGTTCGATCGCCATCGAATGGTGCCGCGCCGCCGACGGGGCGCGCGCCATCGGCGTGGAGCGCCGCGCGGACCGCGCGTCGAGGGCCCTGGCCAACGCCGAGCGCCTGACTCCTGCAGGCGCCTTCCGGCTGGTCGAGGGTCCCGCCGACGAGGTTCTCACAGAGCTTCCCGCGCCTGACGCGGTGTTCGTCGGCGGTGGGGGCACCACCCCGGTACTGGAACAGGCCATGTCGGCGCTGCCCCCGGGCGGCCGGCTCGTCGTGCACGGCATCACCGTCGAGGCCGAACTG
Source organism: Tessaracoccus sp. (assembly GCF_016714275.1). Taxonomy (GTDB): domain Bacteria; phylum Actinomycetota; class Actinomycetes; order Propionibacteriales; family Propionibacteriaceae; genus Arachnia. Next base: position 1,331,551 of record NZ_JADJNP010000001.1, read on the forward strand.
CTGTGCGTCGCCGCCCACGAACGCTGGGGCGGGCACCTCTCCCGGATGCAGGTCGAGAACGCCGAACCGCTCGGGTCGCTGCTCGGCTGGAAGCCCTACCGCACCGTCATCCAGTGGGCGGTCGAGAAGGGCGATACGCGGCACTAACACTGGATCGCTCGTGCCACGTCGGCGACGGTACGGGGCAGCGGGCTGGCGGGGATTCCGAGCCGGTGCAGGAGCTCCAGCTGCCAGGGGCGGCGGAGGCGAGCGGAGGCGAGGAGGTTCTCGTCGCCGAGGATCGAAGGGTCGCCCTGCCTGACGCGGCGGTCGCCGACCACCGCAACCTCGTCGGCCCAGCTGAGGGCAAGATCTACGTCGTGCGTGGCCAGCACGACCGTGGTCTCGAGGCCGTCCAACGTGGCCATCAGCTCGGCGACACCTGCGGGATCCAAGCCCGCCGTCGGCTCGTCCAACAGCAGCACCGCGGGGCGCATCGCGACGGCGCCGGCGATGGCCACGCGCTTGCGCTCGCCGTAGCTCAGTTGATGGGTGGGGCGCTCGGCCAGGTGCGTGACGGCCAACAACTCCAGCGCCTCCTCGACGCGGGCGCGGGCCTCCGCCTCGGTGAGACCCAGGTTCAGCGGGCCGAACGACACGTCCTGCGTGACGTCGGCGGAGAACAGCTGATCGTCCGGGTCCTGCAGCACCAACTGTACGAGCCGACGGTGTGCGCGCAACGAGGCCCGGTCGCGCGATAGCTCGGCCCCTCCCGCGCGCACGCAACCGCCTATCGGTTTGAGCGCCCCGGACAGGCACCGCAACAGGGTCGTCTTGCCCGACCCGTTCGGGCCGAGTAGCGCCATGCGCACGCCGCGCCGAATCGACAGGCTCGCGCCGTCCAGCACCGGGACGTGACCGGGAAAGCCCGCGGTCAGGTCGACCGCGGAGAGCGTCTCGGTCATGCCGCGGCCCAGCAGACCAGCCACACCGCGGAGACTCCGGCCAGGCTCATCGAGATGAACCGCCAGCTACGGCTCCGGACGGGGGCGAGCGTCACCAAGGACTCCTCGTAGCCGCGGCCCTCCAGGCCGCGCTGCAGGCGCGCGGCCCGGTCCCAGGTGCGCAGGATGATGCTGCCTGTCGTCGACGCGACGGTGGCCCAGCGCCGCCCGAACGAGGCCTCGCCGCCCAACCGGGCGTGCTGTGCCTGGCGCACCGCCAGAGTGGTGGCGAGCAGAAGGAACAGCAACCGGTAGGTGAGGGAGGCGATCTCCAGCAACGGGTCGGGCACGCGGAGACCGCGCAGCCAGGTCAGCACGTCCACCATGGGGGTGGTGGTGGCCAGCACCATGATGGCGAGCGTTCCCGCAACGCCGTGCGCAAACAGCCCCGCCGCGGTCCCCAGGCCCGCCTCGGTGACCCGCAGCGGGCCGACGCCCCACCCGTCGCCGCCGAAGTGGAAGGCGACGGGAAGGGCACCGATCATCAGGAAGGTCACGGGCGCGACGAGCACCGTGGCCAGGAGGGAGGGACGGATGCGGGCCGGGCCGACGATCAATGAGACGGAGACCAGGGCCACGGCCACGCATCCGGGCCAGGGGGGTGTGAGGAGGGCGGTGAGCACGAGCGCGAGGCTGAGCGCCACCTTCTCCCCGACCCGACGGCGCCGCCACGGGCTGGCCCAGGCGGCATCGTCGATGGAGTGGGTCGTCATTCGAGTGAGGCGAGCTCACGCTTCATCGCAGCACGACCGCGCAGTTGCCCGAGCGCGAACCCGAGGATGCCCGCGCCGAGCGCCGCCTGGACGGCGAACAGGCCGGACTCGATCTCCCCGCTGCCGGGCTCGAAGATCGGGTTGAACCAGGGCTCGACGCCGTTGTCTTCCTCGAGGATCGCGGTCACGGCGGCATCGGTTCCGCCGAACGCCTCCTCGCCATCGGCCGGCGCGGGAGCCAGGGTGAACGACAGGACGAAGATGACGACGAGCGCCGCCACGAGCCCCAACCCGATGAACCAGTCGTTGCGCTTAAACATGGGCGACCTCGCGATCCTTGGAGATGACACCCAGGCGAATCAGCTCGGCCGGTGCGACGCGGGTGAAGAAGCCGAAGAGCAGCACACCGAGGACACCCTCCGCAATCGACAGCGGAACCTGCGACACGGCGAAGATTCCGGCGAACTTCACGAGCGCTCCCCAGAAGCCGGTGGCGGCGTCAGGGTGGGCCAGCGCGAGCTGGACCGAGGTGACGCAGTAGGTGACGAGGTTCGCCACGGCCATCGCGAAGAACACCCCCAGCCATGTCGGCGCCTTGGCCGCCTTCAGCAGCCTCCACACGCCGTAACCAGCCCATGGGCCGGCGATGGCCATGGAGAAGACGTTGGCGCCGAGGGTGGTGAGGCCGCCGTGCGCGAGCAGCAGCGCCTGGAACAGCAGCACCACCGTCCCGAGGAAGGCCATCACGGGCGGCCTGAACAGGATCGCGCCCGCCCCGGTTCCCGTGGGGTGCGAGGAGCTTCCCGTCACCGACGGCAGCTTGATCGCGGAAAGGACGAAGGTGAAGGCGCCTGCGGCGGCGAGCAGAAGCTTGTTCTCGGGAGACTTCTTCGCCTCTCGAACCACGGCCCGCGCGCCGTGGATGACAAATGGTGTCGCGACCACGAACCAGGCCGCTGCATGAACCGGGGGGAGAAACCCCTCTGCGATGTGCATCGCGCTCCTTCCGCCGGGATTCTGCGCCCCGGACGTCGGGTTCGCGCAGGCCGAGTTTCTGACTTCCCTTGGAGAGGGCTCACAGTGGCGCGACCGTCCCGGACAACTCCCGGGTTCCTGTGCCTGCACGAAGCAATCTGTTGTTGTGCGGCCAGTCTTCCAGACCCTCGTTTCGCGGCTTCCACCGGGGTCGCCTAGGACGACCGTCGCACTCGCGAATCCGCGTTGTGTAGACTTGGTGTATGGCACGCACGAACATCGACATCGACGAGCACCTCATCACAGACGTGATGAAGCGGTACCACCTGCCGTCCAAGCGCAGCGCCGTCGACTACGCCCTGCGCCAACTGGCTGTCGCACCAATGTCCCGCGACGAGGTGCTGACCATGCGCGGCAGCGGCTTTGACGCCACCAACGAAGACATAGAAGGCGACTGGCTGGTAGAGGGATGATCGTCGACACGTCTGTCTGGATTGAGTTCCTTCGGCCCGGCCCCAGCCCGGCTGGCGACCATCTGGAACGGATGATCCGAAACGGCGACCCGATCGCGGTTCCAGAGACCGTGCTGATGGAGTTGCTCAGCGGTACCACCGACGAGAACCAAGCCCGCGAACGCCAACGCATGCTCGAGGCCTTCGACATCGTCCCCACCGTCCCCGTCTCCGACAGCCTCCTCGCCGCCAGTCTGCAGCGCGCCTGTCGACGAGCCGGCGACACCGTGCGAAATCTCGGCGACTGCCAGATCGCCGCCGTCGCGCTCAGGCTCGACGTCCCCGTTCTGCACCGCGACCGCGACTTCGATGTCCTCGCCAGGCACACGGGCCTACGCACTGTCTCCCTGAACTGACATGCAACAGCCACCAGCAGGAGCGGCCGGTGCCCTGCTCAGTCCTGGCGGGAGGTGTTGGTCAGCTCGTCGGTGCTGGCGATCGCGTTGACCGCCGCAACCGTCATCGCGCTGCCGCCTCGGCGGCCGCGGACCACCAGGTAGTCGAGGCCGAACGGGTTGGCGACCAGCGCGTCCTTCGACTCCGCCGCGCCGACGAAGCCGACCGGGATGCCGATCACCGCAGCGGGCTTGACCCCCGTGTCCCCCACCAGTTCCAGCAGCCGGAACAGCGCTGTGGGTGCATTTCCGACCGCGACGACGGCGCCCTCCAGACGCGGCAGCCAGAGATCGACGGCGGCCATGGTCTTGGTGATTCCCTTCGCCGCCGCGACCTCGGCCAACGACGGGTCTTTGATGTGGCACACCACGTCGTTGTCCCGGGGCAGCCGCGAGCGGATGATGCCGGTGGCTACCATTGAGGAGTCGCAGAAGATCGGCGCCCCCGCCCGGAGCGCGGCGTTGGCCGCCGCGACGACGCCCGGGGTGAAGGCCACGTCGTCGGCGATGTCGGTTGCCCCCGCGGCATGCACCATGCGCACGACGGCGCGGCTCACGTCGGCGGGAAAGCGAGCCAGGTTGGTCTCCGCGCGGATGATCCGGAACGACTCCTCGTAGATCTCCTCGCCGGTCTTGAGATAGGCGACCATCACCCCTCCTGCGCGAGGGCCGAGCGGACGGAGGCGAGCAGCGCGTCGCGGACGCCGCGCGAACGCACGGGGTTCCTGGTGCCGAGCACGCCGACGGTGACGCCGTCGGCGTTCATGGTGGTCGCAGTCCAGGCCGTTCCGCCGGTAGCGTCGTCGGCGCGCACGCAGAACGTGCGGCTCGCCTCCGCCTCGGCGGCCACGCGGGCGTTCACCTCGGGGCTATCGGTCTGCGCCAGGACGTACCAGGCGCCGTCGAGGTCGCCCGCAGCGTACTCCCGGCGCTCCCAGGCGATGCGGCCGTCGGCGGCCAACTCCTCCAGTCCGGGCGTCGCCGTCGGGGAGATCAGCGTCACGTCGGCGCCGGCCTCACACAGCCGGGGAACGCGCCGTGTCGACACCGACCCACCCCCGACGACCACCACGCGCCGACCCTTCAACCGCAAACCGCTGAGATAGGCCGGGGATCCGACCCCGGGCGCGTCCACGAGCGCCTCGCGATACCGGCCGACGACGACCGCCGCGAGCTCGTCGCAGTCTCCGATCGGCTCGGCGAGCCGGACCTCGGCATCAGGGTGGGCAGCGGCCCAGTCCGCCGCCTGCTCGAAGGTCCAGGTGCGCAGCCGGCCGGGAAAGAGCCAGTGACCCATGACAAGAAGCTGCCGCCCGCCCGCCGCGTAGGCGCGGTCCAGCGCCTCGGGCAGCGACGGGCGCGTCACCTGGATGAAGCCGGGCACGACGTCGCCCCAGCCGTCCTCCTCCAGATACATGCGGGCAAGACGGACATGGTCGGCGTTGGCGTCAGCCACCAGCGCCCCGCGGCCGACCAATACCAGCGTGGTCTCCGCGCGGTCCCACTCCCCCAGGGCGACGGCGACGCGCTGGCGGACCGCGTCCATGAGTCGAGGATCCGGGCCGAGGTGGGCCGCGTAGTCGACCTGCGCTCCCGGGACGGCCGCCAGCGCCTCCGAGATGAACTCGGGGATGTCGACGCGGACGTGTCCGCCGGTGCCCAGCATCAGCGGCACGACGACCGCGCGCGGCTCCGGCTGGTCCCGCAGCACGTCGACCAGCGCATCGGGGATCGATGGCCCGCTCAGCTCGACGAAGCCCAGCGCGACGCGCCGGTCCGACAGCAGCTCCTGCACCCGGTCGGCGAGGGCGCGGCACACGGCCTCGCCCTCGGCGTCGCGGGTGCCGTGGGCGGCGATCACGAGCGGCGTGGTCATGCGGTGTGCTCCTCGGTGTCGGTTGGCATCCATTTGTAGTCGCGCGGGGTCACGATCATCGTGGTTCCCCCGCCGGTGGTGACGAACTTCGTCGTCGACGAGCCCACCACCACGAGCGAGTTCATGTCCACCCACTCGGGCCGGAACTCCGACAGCGTGCTCGTGATCACCTTCTGCCGCTTGCGGCAGGCCTGCTGCACCACGGCGACGGGCGTGTCGGGCGCGCGCTTCGCGCCGAGGATCTCCAGGGCGCGCGGCAGGTGCTTCAGCCGGGTGCGGCTGCGCGGGTTGTACAGCGCGACGACGAAGTCGCCGTCCGCAGCAGCGAAGAGGCGCTTCTCGATGTTCTCCCAGCTGGTGTGCAGGTCGGAGAGCGAGAGGGTCACGTGGTCGTGGCCGAGCGGCGCACCGAGGATTGCGGAGACGGCGAGGCTGGCGGTGACCCCGGGAACGATGTCGACGTCGATGCCGTCGGTGCCCTGCTCGAGGACGGGGCTGGCCATCGCGTAGATGGCGGGGTCGCCGCCGCAGACCAGGGCGACGTTCTCGCCGTCGCGTGCCGCGTCGATCGCGGCGGCCGTGCGCATCTCCTCGGTGCCCATCTTGGACGCCAGCACGCGGGTGCCGGGGCGGATCAGGTCGCGGATCTGCTTCACATAGGGCCCGTACCCGACGATGAAGGTGGCCTGGCGGAGTCGCTCGACGGCGCGGGGGGTGAGCAGGTCGCGGGAGCCGGGCCCCAGGCCGACCACGCTGAGCCTGCCCCGCACGGGGATCCGTCCGACGGCGCACGTCGCGTCGGAGTTGCGCTGCTTCGGCACGAGCAGCTCGGCACCCTGCGCGAGCACCGACGCCTCGGCGACCGACGGCGTGCCGACATGCCCCTGCACCAGCGCGCTGGGCGTGGGCACGTCCTGCTCGGCCAGCGTCTCCGGCGTGAAGTCGAGCAGCGGCACGCCCAGCTGCTTCACCAGCTGCAGCAGGCCGATCTCGCCCGCCTTGAGGTCGACGGTGGTGATGGCCGCCACGGACTCCAGGGCCAGGTCGTGGGCGGCCAGCGTCTCGGTGAGCAGCGCGCGCAGTGTCTCGACGGGGGTGCCGCGGTTGCAGCCCATGCCGACGACGAGGCTCTTGGGGTGCAGCACCACCGTCGGCAGCTCCGACGGCGACACGCTCACCCGGTCGGTGACGACGATCCTCGCCCTCGCGTCCCCCGCATCCACCGCCACGTTGGCGGGCAGCGGGGGCAGCGGCCAGGGGTGGGCCTTCTCGACCCGAACGGGGGCGCCGTCGATCAGCGCGCGAGTGACGCCCGCGACGTCGCCCGAGTAGGCCCAGCCGAGGGTGTCGAGCGCCGGGAGGTCGAGCGCGTCGGTGGCGGTGGTGAGGACGGGGGTGCTGCCTAGTCCCTCGGCGATCCGGCGGGCGAGGTCGTTGGCACCGCCCACGTGGCCGCCGACGAGCGGCACGGCGAACCGGCCCGCCTCGTCGATGACGACGACGCCGGGGTCGGTCTTCTTGTCGCGCAGCAGCGGCGCGACGAGCCGCGTCGTGGCGCCGAGCGCGAGGTGGCTGACGATCAGGTCGCACTCGGCCCAAGCCCTGGGCAGCAGCTCGGAGGCGGTCCCGTCGTAGCGGATCGAGGCCACGCCGAGCACGCCGTCGATCTGGTCGGCGTGCCGGCGCGCCGCGGGCGAGTTGGTGAGCTGGCCGACGACCGGCTCGTCATCCTCCGTCCGCGCGAAGGACGCGCCCGAGATCAGCGCGCGGGTGTCGGGCGTGCCGTCGAGGATCAGGACGACGTTGGGCTCGGCGACGTCGTCGAGGGCCGTGGCCTCGCGGGCGGTCAGCACGCGCACGCGCTCGTCCGCCTCGCCGAGCCGCTCGGCGAGGACGAATGTGCGGCCGAGGTGGCCGACGGCGGCGGCGAGCTCGCCGATGCCCGCGCCCTGCGAGGTGAGCACGGCCACCTTCGGGTGCCACTTCGCGGCGGCGACGGCCTCGTCGACGGGCTTGCCGTGCGCGGAGACCACCAGCGCGTCGTCCCAGGGCAGCGCGACGGCGGCGAAGGCGGCGGCGACCGAGCTGACCGCGGGGCGGACCCGGACCTGGTGCCCGGCCATGCGGATGCGTCGCACGATGCCGTGGAAGCCGGGGTCGCCGCTGGCGACCACCAACGCGTCCTGGTCGGGCCGCAGCGCGCCGAGGCGCTCCAGCGCCGGCGTCAGCGCGCCGAGCACCACCTGGCGCTCGGGGCCCACGCCCAGATCGGCGAGGTGGCGCCGCCCGCCGACGACGAGGGCGGCGGCCTCCGCGAGGGCGCGGGTGTCGTCGGAGAGCTCTCCGAGGTAGCCGTGAACGTGGATCATACGGTGTGCTCCTGGGTGTGGACCGCGCCGGCCCCGTGGGCGCGCAGGTCGCGTTGGGCGCCCGCCTCGGCGGCGCGGTATTCGTGTCGGAATCCGGGGTGATAGAGGTGGCTGCGGGTGCCGCTGTGGCCCTCGGCGAGCGCGGGGCCGACCATCACGATGGTGTGCTTCCACAGCTTGTGTTCGCGCATGGTGGCCGACAGCTCGTCGAGGCGGCAGCGCATCATCATCTCGTCGGGCCAGGTCACCCGGTAGCCGACGATGCACGGCGTCTCGGGCGGGTACCCGCCGGCCAGCAGCTCGTCCTGGAGCTGCTTGTTGCGCGCGGCGGAGAGGTACAGCGCCATCGTCGCGCCGTGGGCCGCGAAACCGCGGACGGTCTCGCGCGGGGGCATGGGCGTGCGCCCGCCCTCGAGCCTGGTGAGGATGAACGACTGGCAGACCTCGGGGATGGTGATCTCCGCGTTCATCCGCGCGGCGGTGGCGGAGTAGGCGGAGACGCCGGGGACGGTCTCGTAGTCGAGGCCCAGCTGGCGGCACTGCTCGTACTGCTCCCCCGTCGCGCCGTAGATCGACGGGTCTCCGGTGTGCACGCGGGCGACCAGCAGCCCCTCCTCGGCCGCGCGCCGGTAGTGCGCCTCCGTGTCCTCGAGCGCCTCGGCCGCGGAGTCGACGATCACCGCACCCGGCTTGGTGCCCGCCACGATCCCGGGGTGGACGAGCGACGACGCCCAGATGACGATGTCGGCCTCGGCGATCACGCGCGCCCCGCGCACGGTGATGAGGTCGTCGGCCCCGGGCCCGGCGCCGACGAAGACGACCTTCCCCTTCACAACCGCCCCCCGGTATCCCCGCGGCGCGCGGGCGCGAGCACGGTGCTGAAATACGGCGCGGCGGCGTCCTCGACGTCGCTCAACCGATGCAGCTCTTGGCGTTCGAGCCCGATGTTGACGCCGAGCACGGCGTCGCGGCCCTTGCCGCGGATGGTCGCCGCGACCTCGGGAAGTCGCCGTCCGCCCTTGTAGGCGACGACGGTGTCGACGGCGTCCAGCAGCTCGCCGAGCTTCTCCAAGCCGGCGGTCACGGGAACCAGTGCGAGCGTCTCGGTGCCCTCGACAAGCGGCGTGCGGCTCTCAGCGGCCAGCGCCTGCATCGCGGTGACACCCGGCACCACCTGGATCTCGACCTCCGGCAGCAGTTCGACGACGTGCGCGGCGAGGTAGGAGAAGGTGGAGTAGACGCTGGGGTCGCCCACCGTCGCGAACACGACGACCTCCGCGCCGTCGCGGAAGGCGCCGACGGCCGCATCGGCGGAGGCCTGCCATGATGCCTTGCGCTTCTCGCTGATACCGCGCTTGCAGGCCATGGAGAACGGGATCCGTACGATCCGCGCCTCCGGGCAGTTGGCCGTCACGATCTGCTCGGCCCGCCCGGGGCCGTCGCCGGACTCCTCCGTTGCGGGCACGAGGACAGCGTCCGCGGCCGACAGCAGCCGCACCGCCTTGACGGTGATGAGTTCGGGATCGCCGGGGCCTACGCCTACGCCGACGAGAAGGGGATGCGCCACTGGGCCTGCCTTTCTGGGTGTCCTCGCCCATGGAAACGACTCGCACGAGACGAGTTCCTGACTCCCCCGGGCGGGGTAACAGTGGCGGGACCGTGCCGGACTCTCACCGGCTTCCTCGCACCCTCGTGCGCGGCCCAGTCTGGCAGGCGACGCCTCAGCCTCGCGCCCCGGGGTCGCCTAACCGGGCTACTCGACGGCCTGCAGCGCTTGACGGCAGGAGCGCGCGACGGCGTCCACGTATCGCGGCCTGAGCTCATCCGTAGCAGCGACGCCAGTCAGTTCTGCGAACGCGTCCGCGAGCGCATCGGGGAGCCGCGTCGCTTGGCGCTTGATCGTGTCGATGCCCCAGTCCGCATCGATCGAGTTGGCCGCGAAGAACCGCTGCCACTGGGCCAACCCGACCATTCCGAAGGTGTGCTCGCCGCCTATTGCGATCGCTATGGTGCGCAAGGTCATGATTCCGCTGTCCGCGATGTCGTACGGAAGCGAGCTCGCGACATCGTAGAGCGGTGCCAGCGCCGCTTGTCCCCCTTCAAGAAGGACCGAGTAGTTGCGAGCGTGCCCATCCGGCGAACCCAACAAATAGGTGCCGATGAGAGCTTCGACGAACCGCAGCTTGCTGCGCTTCCCGGCGCGGTCGCCGAGAAGGTCGAGGATCTGCGTGGCGGTCGGTCCGCCGTCTCGCTCGTAAATGGTCTGGTTCCCGAGCGCCTGGCAGAGGTCCTCCGCGTGGCGTCGAACAACCGTAGGGCCTTGCCTACCGCGGTCGAACCGCTCCACGACGATCGCCGGCTCCCCGTCGAACTCCACATACCGCGAGGGCGCCACCGGAATGCCGAGGCCGCGCAATGCAATCAGCGAGACGTGCTCGTTGAGCGCCTGATGCTTCGCGTGATGCACGCCCGGCTTGACGATATGCGTCGACGGGGCGGCGCCGCGCGGGTCATACCACTGTCCGTCGATGCCTCGGGCAAGTGTGAACTTCGACTGCCCACCGCCCAGACTCCAGCGCTCGTCGGCAACCTGCCACGCGGCGTCATCGCGACGGAGCAGTGCAAGGCGGGCGCCGATCCACGCCTCGTCCACGGGAACGAGCAGGCCGTCGTGTCTCACCTCGTCGGTTCGATCCACCTCGCAGACCTGCACAGCACCCGGACAATCGAGACCGATGATCGACAGGACCGCCAGCGGGTTCGAAGCCTTCACCTCGCCGCGGGCCGCCACCCGTGCCCGAACCCTCGGATCACCCGGCAGGAGGCCCTCGACCCAGGACCGAGTGACTCGATGGCCGAAAGGCGCTCCACGAAGCGGCATGGACAACGACAGCGGCGTCGGATCCTGCTGCGCGAGATAGTCCTCGTCATAGGCAAAACTGAGTCCGGCGGATTGGGACAGCGTGCCCACCCGCGTTCCCGAGAGGAACACCGCCAGGTCCTTCATAGATAAAGCGATTCGACGAGGTCATCGAGGCTGTTGCGTTCCGGCATGGTCACCGGAACGATCTCGATCCGCAGGCCCAGGGCCGCCATCGTGTGGAGCACCTTGCCTAGCTGAGCGTTGCTGTGGCCGCGCTCGAGGTCGATGAGCCAACGTCGAGAGACCGCTGCCTTGTGGGCCGCCTCTTCCTGGGTGAGACCGGCGCGCTGCCGCGCCTCGCGCACGGCCGCTCCCAAATCGGCTGCCGTTCCTGCCGACGCCATGAGCACCTCCTGTCACCGATCCTTCACATTAACCTATGTGCAGGATCGGTAACAACCCCCTGCTGCTCCTCTGCGGTTGCGCCTCTGCGGTCAGGACAACGCGATCGAGGGCGGGATCGCCCCGGCGGGCAGCGGCACCCGGGTGTCGCCCGCGGCCCGCAGCGTGTACGCCTCGTCGAAGTAGTCGAGCAGGACGCGGATCGCGGCGCGCGGGCGGCCCGCGTGGAAGTGGCTGATGGCCCTGTCCGTCCTGCTGTTGCCGAGGCGTCGCCGGATCCGCTGCGTCGCCGCGATCAGCTCCTCCGGGGGCGCGGTGCCGTAGGTGCCGGCGATCCGCTCCACCCGCTCGTCGAAGGGGCAGGTCAGCTCAACTGTTTGAGCCGACGCGATGGCCCCCCTGACCCGAGGGGGAAGCCACAGCGACCCGATGTGCGGCCCCTCGTCCTCCAACCACACGGGTCGGGAGGGGTTGCAGGCATCGAGCGCTGCGGCGATCAGGGCGTGGAACTCGGGCTCCGTCGGCTGCTCCTCGGAGATGCCCACCCGACCGAAGCTGGATCCGCGATGCCGCGCGAGCCCCTCGAGGTCGACGACCTGTTCGCCCGCGGCGGCGAGCCGCGCGAGCGTCTCGGTCTTCCCCGCTCCGGGCAGACCGGTCAGGACGATGAAATGCATGACGATCTCGTACACAGGTGACTCGACAAAGGTTAAGTGCCCCCTGAACGGTGAGCCGAGACGGAACCCTGCATCCGCAGCGAAGAACGCACGACGTCCGCCCAGGAGGACTCCCATCAGTTCAGAAATTCTTCTTGTTCCCCGCGACAAAGACGAGTGTGCTCAGCACTTCCAATGGTGTCCTCATCGTCCGCCCGCACAACGCGCCTGTCAACCCCCTTTGCGGACGTTCTCCGGGCGCGGGCCATTGGTTCGACACGGGCGCTCGTTCCCCGCGGCCCGGCTCACGCAGCGGTGGTGGGGCTCAACCGGCGGTGGCCGGGGCAACCAGCGGTGGCGCGTCAGGTCACCCGGTCGAACGCGAGGCCGGAACGGGCCTCTCCCCTCCCTGTGGTGACCCGACGGGCGTGCCACACCACAGGGGTGCCGTCGTATCGGCGCGCGCGGCGCAGCAGCCCCTGCACCTGGACGCCCGCCCGGGGGACCTCCTCCTCGTGGACGTAGTAGGCGGCCAGCCGGTTGTCGTCGTCATCGATGCCCTCTCGCAGGATCGACGTGACGGGCCTGATCAGCGTGTCCTCCTCGCCGATCGTGCGGCGGAGCGTGCCGCGCTGCAGCTGGATCGCCCGCTGCTGGCCATCCAGGTGCACCGGGATGAAGGGGATCCAGTTCTCGGCGACCTCGGTCTGCAGCGTGTAGCGCAGCGGCCCGGCCGACGGCGACGGCGGCGCGTCGGCCGTCGGATCGATCTGCTGGCGCATCCGCCGCGATGCCTCCGCCGCGTCGCGCGAGGCGTCGAGCCCGTCGGGGACCCGCTGCTCGATCGCCCACACCATGTCGGCGGTCTCGTCACGCACGAAGGCGACCTGCTCAAGCGGCTCGCCGTCGACGATGTGCGGCAGCGTGCGCGGCAGGAACAGGTGCTGCGGCAGGGGCGCCTGCGCGGCGCCGGACGACCGGGGCGAGAGGCTGAAGGCGTCCCAACCCGTCCATTCCGCCCCCGCGGGTTGGACCGTGGGCTGCACGAGCGTGCGCCAGCCGAACGTGTCCGTCACGACGACGCCCTGAAGCTCCGCGACGCTGCCCACCGGTTGGCGGCAGATGACCGTGAACCAGTCGTTGCTGTAGAGCAGGGCGAACTCGCTGACGACGATGCGCGCCACATCCGTCGCGTCCGCGCTCAGCTTTCCGAGGTCGACGGCGGCGTCCTCGAACTGCCACCAGCGCGGCTTCGGCATGCCGGGATACTCCGCGGGGACGGGGATCACGGACCGGACGTCGACGACGGTCCCCGCAGGCTCGCCGTCAGCCAGGAACCGGGTGGCGCCCTGGTCGAACGAGTACCAGTCCAGGTGGCCGCCCTCGTGCTCGGCGGCCTCCAGCGCGGTCTCCGCACCCTGGCGGGTGATGGCGCCGCCGACGGCGTACTCCAGCTGGTCGCCCTCCCAGCGGCTGCCGATCCCCTCCCGGCCCGGCAGCTCGTAGGTGCGCTCGAACCAGGCGCGGTACGCGCGCAGGGTGTCGCGAACGACGGGCACCCAGGCCGGGGGAAGCGCGGCCCGGAACGCGGCCGGGAGCGTCGCCGTCGTGACATTCGGCGGGGTCAGTTGGTAGACCCGGACGCCGTCGACGCTGCGGCCCCGCAGCGCGTGGCGCGCCCGCACCGCCCGAGGCGTCGTCCGGTCGCGGGCCGCCCGGATCGGGTCGACCGGCTCGGGATCCTCAGGCCCGTAGAACCGGTAGAAGATCTCCCGGAGCGCCTCGGGGTCGTAGGCGGGATCGGCGCCGGAGGCGATCAACGCCGCGTCCATCCTGCTCAGAAGGGTCCGGCCGAGCCGGGCGCGGACGACGAGCGGGAACGCGATCGGCAACCGCTCGGTGACGGCGTCAACGCCGTCGTCCGGCCCCGCTCCGGGGACCGTCATGGGATGGATCTCACGCGCCAACGTCGCGAAGATGGCCGAGCCGGCGTCCGTCCCTGCGAACTCTCCGAACTGCCATTGCCTGCCGAGCAGGAACATGGGGTCGGCGATCGGGGCGGAGAGGGTGCCCGCGAAGTCCACCTGGCGGGCCCGGGGCTCGAGACGAGACCAGATCCGCAGCGGTTCGCAGGTCGATGAGATGAAGGCCATCGGAGCTCCTACGGGTTGTTCTGATGGAAGTCGAGGATGACGCGGTCGCCTGCGACGTCCTCGTGGGCGGCGTTCGGCACCACCTCGCCGACGAGCAGCGGAAGCAACTGCCCGTATCGGCTCGCCCCGATGTGCTCCACCTCCACCGTCCGGTTGCGGGCCAGCTCGAGCGTGTCGTGCAGGGTGGCCGCGAAGTCGGCGAGCGTCCAGGCCTGGTCGCGCACGGGCGCGACGGCGAGCAGGATCGCCTGCGGGGCGGTCGCGTCGGGTTGGTCGTAGTGCAGCGCGACGCCGGTGACCTCTTCGCGGTAAGGCACCGTCTCGCTCCACTCGTCGACGAGCAGCGCCGGCCCGGACGAGCCGACGGCGGGCAGGTTGCCCGATCCATAGATCACGACGCTGACCTTGCCGGTGAGCGCGGACGGGTCGGGAAGCGCCCCGCCCACCCACGGGTCGTCGTCGACGTGCGGCAGCTGCGCCACCGCCCCGGTCGCCGCGCCGCGGCCCAGCGCCTCGGCGAACACCTGCACGTCCGCGAGGTCCGCGGCGCCCCGCCGCACGGCCGCGGCGCCCTCGAGCCAGCCGTCCACCTCGTCGGGGCCGACGAGGCGCGCGTCCAGCGCGGTCTGCAGGTCCGCCCGCACGGGGTCGAGCCCCACCCGCGGCACCAGCGTCAGCCCGTCGCCGAGCAGGTCCTTCGCCGCCTGGGTCCACGCGCTGGCGGGCCTCGGATCGGACGCGGCGGCGAGCGTCGCCGACGCCGCGCGGCAGCGCGCCGCGAGGTCGAGGAAGGCCACCTCCGCCGACTGCAGCAGCTCCGTGCTCACCTGCACCCTCGACAGGTAGCGCCGCGGCAGGCCCACCCGGATGCCGTACGCCTGGGCCGCCCGTGCGGCGTCGAGCCAGGCGTCGCGCCCCGCCCACACCCCGTCGAGCCACGCCCCGCCGTCCGGCCGTGCCGCGCGCTGCGCGCCCAGCCAGACCGCCGGGTCCTCGTCGTCGAGGAACACAGGGTCCAGCGTCGGATCGTCGGCGAGCAGCCGGGCCAGGCGGAGCACGTCGGCGATCGCGCCGTCGAGCAGGCGCCGCACGCGCACCGAGAGATCCGCGACGTCGATGCCGTCGCCCGCCGTCGCCGTGAACTCCGGCGCCGCGTAGTCCGCCGCGGTGGCGGGCTTCGAGGTGCCGAGCAGGTCGACGGCTGCCTCCAGCAGCGGCGCGACGTCCGTGATGCTCCGGATGGCGGGACCCCAGGCGGCGGCCCGCGCGGGCTCGATCCGCCACGCGTCGGTGACCGTGGTCTGCGGCCCGTCCGAGACCACCACTCCGGGCTGGTCGGGCGGAAGTTCGGCGGGCCGCAGCCGGTCGAGCACCCGGGCGGTGAGCGACCCCACCGCGGCGTCGAACCCATCGGCCAGCAGCGCGACCAGGTCGAGCGGCTGCAGGCCGAGCTCCGCCACCGATACCTCGGGCAGCGCGGCCCCCGGCGTGAGGGAGTCGGAGGCCAGCCGGACGCGGATCTGGGCCGGGTCGCCGAGCAGGCCGCCCAGCCAGTGATTGACCGACGGCTCGAGCGCGGCCCGCGCGGTCAGCGGCACCGCGTCCCACCCCGGAGGCCCCGCGACGGGGGCGGCCGCGACGGCCGGCAGCTGCAGGATCAGCTTGTGGCTCACCGGCAGGCCGGTGCGCGGCGTCTCGGTCACCTCGGGATGCGGGATCGCCGTGCCCTCCGCCAGCGCGCTCAGCACGGCGGCGGCGCGGGCGTGGTTGCCGCGCGCGAGTTGATAGACGGTCTCGCTGGTGGTGAGGTCGCCCAGCGCATCAAGGGCGTCGGCGATCGCGTCGATTCCCCGCAGCACGCCGGTCAGCTTGTCCGGCTCGGTCGGCAGGGGCAGGGCTCCCGGCTTGGTCCCCCACGGATAGCCCGCCGGGCGCGAGGCGAGCGTCTGGAACAGCGTGCCGGTGGCGCCCGCGGCGTGCTCCTCGACCCAGCCGAGGACCGCGCGCACCAGCGCGAGACCGTCGACGACGAAGCGCGTCGGCTCGGTCACCGCGGCGGTGTCGGGGTTGACGGCGGCCACCGTCGGGTAGGCGCGGCGGAGCGGGAAGATCGCCGCGTCCAGCTCCACGATGTGCGGGGTGTCGGGGCGGGCGTAGTACTCGTGCAGGAACCGCTCCAGCCGATAGCCCAGCAGCGCCCCGAGGTCGTTGCCCGCGCGCACGCCGTCGATCAGCGAGAGCGCCACCCGCACCCTGCCCGACGACAGGTTGACCGACATCTCGTTGCCGAACGACCCCTCCGCGGTCTGTGACCGGTAGGCCGCGCGCAGGATGGAGGCGGTCACCGCGTGCGACGGCGACGGCGTCTGGATGAACCCCTCCCCCGACAGGTCGCGCATCAGCGGCCGGCCCGGCAGGTCGGCCAGCGCGGCGGGGACGCCGGTGGCTGCGGGGACGGTCGGCGCGGGCCTCAGGTTCTCGAGCCAGCCGTACGCTCCCACCTGCGCGCCGCGCGGGCGCACCTCCCGCAGCCTGCGCAGGCGACGGTGCGCGAGCCCGCCGACCCAGGCGTCGAGCCGGTAGCTGCTGAGATCGAGGTGCTCGCGGGTGAGCGCCGCCACCCGGGCCGGGGGCAGGGCGGCGAAGGCCTGGACGGCCGCGCGGTGCTCCGCGATCACCGGCGGCGCCTGCTGCGCGACGACGCCCGTCATCAGACGGTTCTGGAGATCGGGCGGGATGCCGACGCCCGAGCCCGAGACCCGGACCAGCTGGTCGGTCGTCTCGAAGAGCAGCCCCCAGGACGAGGTCTGCGACAGGGTGCCGTTCGACCAGGTCTGGTAGATCGACGACGTGCCGAGCAGGGCGACCTCGGCGTCGGTCAGCAGGCCTCGGGTGACCAGGATCTCGGCGGCCGCGCGCCGCGCCTCGGCGAGCAGCGCGTGCCGGACCAGCAGCTCCGCGAGCCCGACGTTCGACAGGTCCTGCTCGGTGCGGGCGCGCAACTGGTCCAGCGACAGGTCCAAGAGGTTGAGAATCCATCGGCCGGTGCCGGTGCCCTGCGCGGTCGCCACCTGACCCAGCAACGGCCGCAGGCCTGTCAGGAGCCGGAGGCCGTAGGCGCGCGACGTCCTGATCCGCTCGTACACCGGCTGCCACTCCGTCGGCACGCCGCCGGTGGTCGGGTGCCGCGGCGGGACGGCGGCCGGGACGTCGAACGCGAGCCGCAGCACGCCCGCCAGGTGCTGCATCAGGGCGAACGGCCCGAAGTTCGCTGCCGGGTTCGTCGACCCGTCCTTCGGCGGAACCCCGAACCCGAGGCCGAGGTCGGGTTGACCCCGCGCCTCGCCGCGGTCGGCCACGTTGACGGAGAAGCGGTAGCCGGCCCCCACGGATGACGCCTCCAGCCCCAGCATCCCCAGGAAGTGCTGCTGCGCGTCGAAGCCCGGCTCTCCGACCTCGGGGCTCTGGACGTGCTTCACCCCGGGTCGCCCGTCCGCGCCCCGACGCAGGTCCGACCAGTCGCGGTGCAGGTGCCGGAACAGCGCGAGCAGCGTGTCCTCGAACCTCTGCTGCTTGGCGCGCTCCTCCGCCGCGGCGGAGCCGAGGCCGGAGTCCCGCAGGTCGGACTTCACGCGGCTGAGCGCGAGCGCGGGCAGCAGCGCGTACGGCTGGTCGTCCACCCGGACGGCGGGCAGCAGGCTGCGTCCTGAGACGTCGCCCAGCGCGTAGCTGCGCAGCCGGTCGCGGGCGTCCCTGCTGACGAGCCCGGGCACGAGCTCCTCCAGCGCATGGCCGACGGTGCCCGGGTAGAGCACGCGGTTGGCGAGCTGCGCGTCCTTGGCATCGGTCGCGGAGGCGCCCGCGACGTGCGCGACGACGTCGGGCGCGATGCCGAGCGCCGCGGCGAGCCTTCCGCCGTCGGAGTCCTGGGCCGCGACGAGCGAGGGTCCGCGCTCGATGGCGTACGCCGCGTCCGGGTCATCGGCGGTCGAGAACCCTGCCTGGTCGTCCTCGGTGTTGTTGGTCGGCGTGCCGACAGACAGCAGCGAGAGGCCCTCCCCGGTGTAGTGGTGGGCCTCCAGCATGGCCGTCAGCCGCCCCTCGCCGTCGGCCGCGTCGCCGTCGGAGAGGCCGAGCACCAGGAGCTCGTCGAAGCCGCGCGCGGCCTCCTCCGGGGTGAGGGTCAGCCTCAGCGCCATGCCCTTGGCCTCGGCCTCGTCGAAGTCGGTCATCCAGCGGATGGTGTCCGGCACGACGAGGAGGCCGTCCTCCAGGCTGAAGGTGTCGGTGCCCGGGTCGAGGCCGAGCGCGAGCTCCGGCGGGATGGGCCGTCCCGCGCCGACCTTGACCGCCATGCCGTCGTTGACGGTGAAGACGGCGAAGCGGTGCGGCAGCACCGACGACGACGCCGCCCTGGTCCAGGTGCCCGTCCGGTGGCCGACGCCGGGGATCTCCGGCTCCGGGGCCGGTTCCACCGGAATCCGCCGCACCGCACGACCCAGCAGGCCGAGCCGGCGCGCCCACTCCGCGGGAACGTCCACGAAGGTCTTGGCGAGCCCCTCCACCGCCGCGAGCACGGTCTGCAACCGCGCCTGGATGGGCGCGAGCGCCGCCTCCGCGAGAGCGACGGTGGTCTCGACGGAGGACTCCATCACCTGCAGCGCCTTCTCGACGGCGGAGATCTGCCGCGCGCCCAGCGACTTCGCGGGCGGCGCGTCACGCGGACGCAGGTCGATCGGGCGTCGCTCGAGGAGCCGCTCCCGGATCACGGGTGCCTCCGCGTCCAGCCCGGACAGCCGCTTCTCCATCACCGTGAGGGCCGCGTTGATCGCGGCGGCCGCCTCGGCGCCCGGGGTCGGGGCCGTCTCCTCGGGCTCCGCCGGCTCGGTGACCCGGGCGATCCACGCGGCCCGCCTGGTGCTCCGCCCGATGCACAGCGCCCGCCAGGCGCCGAGGCGCAGCTGCTCGTCGGCGCCCGCCGCCGTCGTGGCCGTCCAGAACACGGCACCGTCGGAGAGCTCGAGGTCGGTGAGCCCATCCTCGTGGCTGTCGACGGCGAGGGGCTCCGGATAGATCCGCACCAGCAACTGGTGGACGGTGCGGGTGGGGCCTGCGGTGGCGGGGACGCCGCGGCCCGGGAGCGTCCTGACCGTCGGCGCCACGCGCTGCTCGATCGTGCGGAACATCGGCTCGACGTCTGCCCGCTGGGCCTCCAGCCGCCTCACCTGCTGATCGCGCTGATACTCCGAGCGGAGCTGGGAGAGCGCGGCAACCCCGGCCTCGAGCGCCGCCCGCGCGGCCGGAAGCGCCGACGCGAGGCGCTTGCTCTGCGCCGGAGAGCCGGTCAGGAGCGGCCGTTCCAGGTGCGGCCGCATCGCCTCGATCGCGGCCGAGACCTGGTCCAGATCCGCCGACGCCGCCTGGACGAGCGGCGCCTCGACCTTGGTCTTGAACTCCTTCTTCTCCTTGACCGTGCCCACGAGCGTCGTCCCGTAGCGGCGGGCCTGCAGCCTCTTCAGGGTGGCGTTCAGCACATCGATGTGCTGCAGCAGCTCGCCGAGGTGGTCCGTGTCGTCGGGCACCTCGACGGTGGCGAACCGCGTCTCCACCCGCAGCGGGAGGAGGACGGCCGGCACCTGGGTGTCGAATCCCGCGGCCAGGGCCGCGAGCGTGTCGACCGCCCCGCTCGTGGCGGGGTCCGCGGTCAACGTCGACCAATCGACGGTGTTCGTGCTCATGACGCCTCCCTCCTCAGCCGGCCGGCAGCATGTCGGTGGCGTGCCTGGCGAGCCACACCGGGTTCTTGCACAGGACGGAGGCGACGTGCGCGGCGGTGGCGCCAGGGACACCGGGCGTCGTCGGCGCCGCGAAGCGCGGCTTGCCGGGGCGCTCCATGAAGCAGAAGAAGAACCCCGCGTCGGTCGCGGTGCCCGCGGCCTCCGCCGGCGTCATCTCGAAGCCGTAGAGCGAGACGTCCGGGTCGAGCCCGCCGCGGATCACCGGGTACCGGACCTCGCCATTCACGTCCAGGGTGCGACCGCCGTTGACCCACTTCGCGCGCTGGGCGAAGACGACGGTGTCCGGGAACTTCATCAGCAGCTCCGCGCGCACGACGAGCACCAGCAGCCCCGACAGCTGCGGCGAGTTGGTCCCCAGATCCTTCCTCCACCCGGGCAGCACCGGGATGTCGGGCGGCCGGACGGCGCCCGCGTCGCCCGCGTCGAAGAACCTCCGGAAGTAGGTGCCGCGCTGATCCGTGGGGTACTCGTTCCAGAGCAGCTCCCTCGCGAACTCGGTGTTCACGCCGGCCAGCATCGACTCGATGAAGCGCACGTTGGGCACCATGAGCGAGATCGACTCGGGCGGGAGGCCCCCGATGTTCGGGATGATGTAGTCCTGCCCCAGCAGGCGTAAGGGCTCGAAGAGCGCGTCGTCGAAGGTGGGATAGGCCATCACCGGCGTAAGCCTGTGGTCCTCGGCGAGACCGGCCGCGAGTTCCTCCTCGCCGCCGACGACCGACGCCACCTTCGCCAGGATCGTCACCTGCGGTGCCAACTGCATCGACACCTGGGCGGCGAGCGCGGTGAGCGGCGAGAGCGCGGCGGCGGGACCCGGGATGGGCCGCGCATCGGCCAGGTCCGTGAGTCCGCCGAAGGCGGAGAGGAAGTCCTGGGCGTTCTGGAGGCCCGCCGCGGGCGCGATGGTCGTTGGCGCGAGGCCGGAGGCGGGCGCGATCACGGTGCCGAGGTAGCTCTTGCCGTCGATGTTGGTGCCGTAGTGATCGGCGAACGCGGCCGCCGTGATCCGCACCGTCGTGGGGTTGTTCCCGACGCCGAGGGCGACCGCCGTCACCGCGTCGATCAGTGCGACGGCGTCGGTGCGGAGATCCGCGAACGCCGTGTCGACCGCCGGGAAGGCGGCGTCCAGCCTGTTTCGGGCGGCGGCGCGCAGCTGGGCGACGGTCAGGCCGGCGAGCGTGCCCGCGAGCCGCCGCGCCTCGACCTCCTCCCCGACAAGCACGGGGAACACGTCCCGGCCGCGGGGCACCTGTTGGGCGACGGCGTCGATGGCCTGCATGACGAGCGTCGGCGCCACGCCGAGCACGGGATCGGGGGCGGGCGGGGCCGCCGAGACGGCCGCGGCCGCTCCGGGGTCCTCGTTGAGCCGCGAGAGGAGCCCGGTCTCGATGCCGAATCCGGGCGTGGTGGTGAGCGTGGCGATGAGCGGCCGGGCCGGGCGGGTGATGCGGCGGAAGGCGGGCGCCTGGGCGGCGGCGGGCACGCGGCTGGCGTCGACCTCGCCGCGGATCGTCGTCGCGCCCGTGTCCGCGGCGCGCAACGCCGACTGGATGCCGGCGCTCAGGCCCAGCACCCGGTCGGGGCCGGCGTGCGCGATGTGCTTGGCGTAGACGCGGTCGCTCGCGGTCATGGCGAGGTCGGCCTCGCGCAGCCGCTGGTTGACCGCCTCGATCTCCTCGACCTGCGCCCAGGCGCGCTCCATGTACTCCTCGTCGCGCCGGCGGACGATCTCGGCGCCCAGCCCTGCGGCGGCCCGGTTCCGCGGGTCGAGGTTGAGCTCCGCCACCCAGCGGGTCTCGGCGGAGGTGGCGTCGGCGACCCGCGCCAGCCCCGCGTGCTTCCTCGCGTAGGCGGGAGGGGTGACGATGGGGTCCTCGCCGGCGTCGGCTCCGCTGCCGCGGACGTCGACGGCCAGGTCGACCAGGTCGCGAAGCTGGTCGCTGACCGGCGCGCCCGGCGACCCCGGGTAGGGCGTCCGCCCCGCGAAGTCCACAGGAGCGAGCGCGCCCTCGAAGCCGACGGTGGTGTCCGGCGCCACCTCGACGCCCGCGCCCGGGTTCGAGATGTCGAGGTCGCGGGTGCCGAAGCCGTCCGCCTCGGCACGGAAGGCCTTCGGGCGCCGCGCGAGGGACTCGAAGTCGGCGACCTCCCCTGCGCGGAAGGTCCAGTCGTAGAGCACGGGGAAGACCCGCGGCTGCCCCTGGCCCCACGCCGGCTTCTGCGCCGCGACGGTTCCAGGCTTCGCCGGCATCCGGAGCCCCGCCAGCCTGCCGGTCTCCATCGCGGGCACCACGAAGGCCCGGTAGCCGGTGTTCGGCTCCAGCCGCCGCGGGCTGAGCAGCCGCGACAGCGCGAGGTCGGGGGCCGCGTTCACCCGGTCGTCGAGCCTGGCGCCGGGGTCTCCGCCCCTCAGGTCGCCGTGCGCCTGCACGTGTGCCCACGCCCAGGTCTCGGTGGGACTCGGCAGCGGCGCGGCGTCGGTCACGGTGAGGATGGCCACCTCGCCCGGCACGGGCGTCACCGTGTACTCGCCCTGGGCCAGCACGAGCAGCGCGATCCACGGCCGCAGCCGGTGGTCCGCCGTCGCCTTGGCGGGCGTGTACCGCCAGGGGAAGTCCTCGTCGTAGAACTCGACGTAGGCGAGCTCGCCGGGGGTCGCGGTGAGGCCGCCGGCCACCGGCATGACGCGCAGCACCGAGTCGGGACGGAAGCCCTTGACGTCGCCCGGCCCCACGAGCGCGACGGACTGGCTCACGGCGACGGGGGCGATCGTCGGGGCGCCCGGGACGGGCACGGACTCGACCGTCAGCGACGCGGTCAGCGTTGCGCGGTCCTTCGGGCCGACGTCCGGGGTCGCGCCCAGATGGTCCACCTGGTCGACCTGCGTGGCGACGCCCCGCCGCGACCACGGCAGGAAGCTGTACTCGGGCAACTCAAAGGACAACCTGCACCCCCGGGACGATCTGGAAGTGGCGCCCGTCGGCGGGGAGCGCCGCGAGCCTCTGCTCGGCGTCGGTGCGGCTGAGCAGCATGGCCGACGTCGCGGGCAGTCCGTCGACGCCCAGCGGCACGAGCGAGTCCGCGGCCGTGACCGCGAACAGCGGCTCGGCGACGGCGGCCTGCCTGACCAGGCCGCGCTCGGCCAGCTTGGCCTGCGCCCTCGACGGCACGGACGCGGCGATCGCGCCGCCCGCCACCAGCTGCGAGAAGTTCAGGTGCGGGTTCGCCTGCACCGGGGGCGGCGTCGGGGCATCGGGGTCCGGGTCGTCGATGACGATCATCTGGTAGGTCTGCGGGTGGTGCAGCACGAAGTCTGCCGCGAGCGACTGCCCGGAGGTCGCCTGCGCGCCGTTGGGCCGCTCCTCGAACGCCGGGGCCTTCAGCAGGTCGGGGTCGGTGCTTCCTGCGCCCGCGAACGTCGACGGCGAGAAGGGGGCGGTGACGTCGTCGAACGCGACGGGCACCGGCGTCGAGGCGCCGAGCGAGAACCCCGTGATGGCGACGCGCCGCACGTCGCTCGGCGGCGTCTTGCCCACCAAGCCGATGTCCGTCTCCAGCGGCACCAGGTTCTGCCGCACCGACAGCAGGCCCGCGGCGTCGACGACCAGCGCGCCGCTCGGCGGCGGGAGCAGCGCCACACCCGCCGACGACGAGGAGCTCACCTCGGCGCTCCAGTTCGTCGGGTCGCGGAACTGATCGAGCAGCCGGGGCAGGACCGGCTCGGCGGGGATGCTGGCCTCGTGGGCGTCGCCGAACGTGGCCTCCACCTCGATGCTGATCGAGAAGAACAGGATGCGGATGCTGGCGGTGCCGTGCGCGTACCAGGGCGTCGGGCCGCGCAGCCGCAGGCGGAGGTCGATCGAGCAGATGTCGCAGCCGCCCGCCGTCACGGCGAGCCTGCCCCACATGCTGGCGTCGATGAGGAACGGCACGAACTGGACGAGCACGTCGAAGCCGAGGTCGCCGCTGATCGAGAAGCCGTCGACGCCGACGAAGAACTCCAGCCGGGCGCCGAACTGGATGGTGTTGCTCGTGATGGCGAAATACAGCTTGAGCGTGAGGCGAGGGTTGTCCTTGAGCAGCGACAGCGTGAGTCGGCGCATCGCGGGGAGCCTGAGGTGCGAGGCCGGCGAGTAGGCGGGGTGGAAGCCACCCACCGAGATGACGAGATCCGGCTTCGCGCCCCAGCAGAAGCGCACGGCGATGTCGCCCTCGAGGCTGAGCTTGAAGTCGCCGTAGCCGATGAACGAGTCGTAGATCGAGGCGTCGAAGTACAACAGGCCCGCCCGGACGTCGATGCCGCCGATGAACGCCACCTTGAGGTCGACGACGGCCTCGTCGGGCGTGGGCAGCGCCAGCCGCAGGACGCCAAGCAGCGCGACGGATGCCTGGGGCGCGATCTCGAGGATGATCCCGATCTTGAGCGTGACCAGCGCCGGGTTCATCCACGTGATCATGGCCATGGGCGCGATCAGGAAGTGCCCCTCCTGGACCGGGAACGACTCCTCGAGGTCGCGGATGATGACGTCGATGCGGTTGACGATGTCGGTGGGGAACAGGATGGAGTCGGCCGTGCCCGTGCGGAGGCCGTCGCGGATGCGGTCCACGTCCATCCCGCGGTTGAGGCCGAGCAGGCCACCCGCGCCCGCGAAGAAGAAGCCGTAGCCGAGCGGGATGGGCACCGGGAGGGAGACGGTGATCAGCATCAGCAGCGAGAAGCCGGGCGACCCGTCGGCGTTCTTCGTGGTCACGATGCCGATCGCGGTGAGCGCGAACTTCTCGAGCACCGCGATCTCGAGGGCCCCGACGTAGCGGCCGCGGGCCTCGTCGACCAGCAGGAAACCGCCCAGCCGGATGCTGGAGGCGTCCAACGAGAAGCCCGCACCGTCCGGCGGCTTGAACGACAGCACGGCGCCGGAGCTCGAGATCCGCACGCGCAGCCCGACTCGGTCGACCGTGACGGCGATCGGGCCCAGCTCGGCGTTGCCGGAGAGGGCCGCGGTCACGTCGGTCCACTGCCCGAACACCGCGGCGAGGTACAGCTCGCGCAGCAGGACGACGTCGAAGATGTTCAGGTTGAGCGGGAAGGTGAGCTCGATGCCGTTGTCGAGGTTTCCGGGGCCGCCGTGGACCTCGAGCCGGTCGTCGCGGTAGGCGACGGCCATGGTGAAGCCCGCGCCGAGCTCGGTCGGGATCAGCTTCGCGACGAACGAGTCGCCGTCGCCGCCGTCGACGCGGACGGCGGCGTTCCTCAGCTCGACGGCGCCGCCCAGGCTGTCGACGGCGAACCGCGGCCGGTGGGCGGCCGGGTCCCAGAAGTCGAAGCTGCCGAAGAACATGGCGGCGATGCCGCCCAACTGCACGACGCCGTCGTCCCCGCCGAACAGCGGGTGGGCGTCGTCGGCGCCGGAGATCCGCAGGCCCAGTCCCGTCACGTCGAGGCCGGGGGCCGGGGCGACGGGGAGCGCCGGATCGTCGGAGGGGCCGATCACCCACGCCGTGATGCCGCGGCCCTCGCCTATCCAGTCGTGCGCGCCGAAGAGGAGCCCGACCGAGACCTCGCCGGGGAGGTTCACCTCGCCCCGCAGCCGGATGCCGAGGCGGCCCGCGTCCTCGGCGAACCCGAGCTCGAGGCCCTCGGCGAGCTCGATGCTCACCCCGGAGAGCGCCGCCTTGAGGGCCCCCAACCCCATGACGGCGGGCGCGGGGAACGGGGCCGCGATGCGCACCGGGCCGTCGACGCTGGTCACGACGGCGGCGCCGTGCAGGATGCGCTGCGCGCTCGGGCCGTCCTCCCAGAGCGGCTGCGTCAGCAGCGCCTCGAGCTCGGGGACGACGTAGCGGGTGACAAGCGGCAGGAGCCACGACGAGGTCAGCAGCAGGCCGCCCTCCGGCGTGAGCGTGAGGTCGGGCACGGGCACCATCACGACCCGGACGTCATCGGCGGCGTCGGCTCCCAGCGGGAGGATGCGCAGCGCCACGCGATCGCCCGCCAGGGCGAACTCCACCTCGGGCGCGAACCACTCCAGCGGCTCGCCGACGTCGACGCGCGCACGGACGAGGCCCTCGATCCCGTCGAGATGGCCGAGCCGCGCCTCGCCGATGGTGACGGGGCCGGCGTCGAGGTCCGCCAGCGTGACGAGCACCTGCGGCGCGCCGGTGGCGCCCCAGCCCAGCTCGGCGCCGAGCTCGCCGCCCCCGAGCAGGTCCATCTCCCAGCGCAGCCGGTCGGCCACGCGCAGGACGCGGTGGCCGGGCGGGAGCGCGACGACGCCCGGCGTGGCCCCGTCGGGGAAGAGCCGCCGGATGTGGCCGACGAGGAGCGCCGGGTCCGTGACCTGGGCCTCCAGCCAGCCGGGGTCGAGCATGTGGCGCAGCCGCTCGGACTGCGCGGTGCCGACGAAGCCGCCCGCCGCCGGGTCGTAGATGCCCAGCGCCTCGGCCACGTCTAGCGCGACGTCGAGCACCGGGTGCGTGGCGTTGGCCGACAGCGCGTCGGCGATCTCCTGCAGCACCCTGGGGACGAGCGCCGTGGCCGCGGCGCCGAGCACCTCGCCCAGGCCGGAGACCGTGGGCAACAGCTGGATCTCGCCCGCGTTCTCGGGGGTGACCAGCAGCCGGACGCCGGCGGCGTCGACGCCGAACGCGATGCCGATGGCGCCCCAGTCGCCCGGCAGGTCGACGGTGAGGGTGATCGCGCCCGACGGCGTGGCGCGCACGTCCGTCGGCAGCGGCCCGGTCCGGAGCAGGTCGAGCCCGAGGGCCACGGTGGCGCCCACGACGTCGTCGCCGAAGCCGCCCGAGAGCTGCAGGTGCAGCGGCGCAGAGCCGGAGGTGGCGAGGAGGAACCCGCCGGGCAGGGCGAGGCCCTGGGTGGCGTCCAGGTCGAGCGCGTCGCCGATCGAGCGCAGCAGGTCGTTGATGCGGGCGCCGTCGAGCAGCCCGTCGGGCGTGGCCAGCCCGCCGGCATCACGCAGCCAGCCGACGGGGTCGCGGACCAAACCGCTGATCGGGCCGATCGTGAGGCTCGGCGCGTACTCGCCGAGGACCGCGGAGACCACGGCGGAGACGGCGAGGTCGGGGATCAGCTGCTCCAGTCGCGCGCGCAGGGCATCCGAGTCGAAGGGGACCAGGACGAGCGTGGTCGTGAGGGCGGGCGCGGCCGTCACGGTGAGCCCGCCGGCGGCGGCGAGGTGGAAGACCACGGGACCGACGCCGATCGAGACGTCGAGCGCGCCGGTGTCGAGGTCGAGCAGCTCCGAGTCGCCGACGATGTCGCGCAGCACGGCCAGGAGCGCGGCGCGGCGGTCGGTGAGCGTCCGGGTCGGCGTGGTGGCCAGCGCCAGGATGCCCTCGATCGACGCGCGGGGCCCCTCGCTGGTCTCGACGGTGGCGCCCGCCGCAGCGAGGAGGCGCAGCACGGCATCGACCGGCGGGCTGGCCGCGGCCGCGCGGAGCTCGTCGAGGACTGCGTCGAGCGCGGCGCGGAGCTCGGCCTCCCCCAGCGAGATCGCGTCGCGCAGCGGGGAGGCGTCGACGGCGGCGTCCACCAGCCGCAGCCAAGGGGTGACCCCCGACTCGGGCGTGACCCTGACGCCCGCCTGGAGCCTGCGCACACGCACGCCGAGGGGGCCGTCGGACAGCGCGCCGTCGCCGACGAGCCAGCCGTCGGGGCGGAGCGTCGTGGTGCCGAGGCTGAGGGCCATCGCCGGTCGGGCCGGCTCGATCGCGTCTGGGACGAGCCGCAGCCGGGCGAGGTCGATCCGCGCGTCGACGGCGAGCGCGATGCCGCGCTCCTCGTCCTCGGGCGCGTCGGACTCGGGAGTGGTCAGGCCGAGCCGGGCCCCGAAGGCCAGGTGCGTCGGCGGGTCGCCTGCCGGGTCCGCCGGGGCGCCGGTGAGCAGCGCGGCCAGGTCTCCGGTCAGCTGCGAGCCGATGGCGAGCCGCGGCACCGTGTCGACGAGCTCCCTGCCCTGGCCGGCGAACCAGCCGGGCCTGACGGGGCCGCCGCCTGGTCCGCCCCCTCCGTCGAGGAGCCCGTTCAGCCACCCGACGGCGCCGCCGAGGGTCGTGTCGACGCCCAGGACGGCGGCCGCCACGCGCACCGCGTCGGCCGTCGTCGTGTCCAGGAGCGGCAGCAGGTCCGAGCCGGCGTGCGGGGCGCCGAGCGTCACCAGTCCCGCCACCGCCCCCGGGTGCGCCGCCGCCAACCGCCGCGCGACGACCCCGGCGGTGGAGTGCGCCACCACCCTCGGCGCCTGCCCGGTGAGAGCGCGGATGCGCTCGGCGACCGCCCGCAGCTGGTCGAGCTCGGCCACCGCGTGGTCGGGGGTCAGGTCGGCGGTGTAGACGCCGGACGACTCGACGATCCGCGTCAGGTCGACCTCGGAGGGGTTGGGCAGGGCGCGCAGGTCGAAGTGCCTCCCCGGGCCAGGCGCGGCCCCGGTGAGGGCGCGGACCAGCTCGTCCCAGACGGTGTGGTCGGCGAACGGCGCCGCGACCAGGAGAACAGGGCCCGTCCCGCCCGCCAGCCTGGTCACGACCTGGCCGATCACCGCGGGGTCCCTCGGCAGCAGGCCGTGCGGCACAGCCACCGTCGTGCCGTGGTCCCAGCCGTCCGGCAGCTGCGAGGACAGCGGGACCAGCCCGTCGCCCTCGGCCAGCCACTCGGCCAGCTCGTCGAGCCCCAGCGCCAGCGCGTCGCGCGCGCGGCCGCGGAGCAGCGCCTCCACCCGCGAGACGGACCCGGGCCCCGCGGGTTCCAGCCAGGCGAGGACGTCGACACCGGCGACACCCTCGGACGGGTCGGCCGCCTCGTCCCTGAGCGGGAGGGCCCAGGGATCGTCATAGGTTCCGGTGCCGGTGACCTCCCGCAGCACGGGGACACCTGCAAGCGACAGGCCGCCGATGTCGACGCCGCCGAGGTGGATGCCCGTGGGCAGGAGGTCGCCGAGCAGCCGCAGGGCCTCGGTGACGAACGCGGTCCCGTCGGCGGCGACCCCGGTGACGAGCCGCTGCAGGTGCGCGCGGAGGGCGGCCGGCGGGTCGTCGAGCAGGCGCTGGAGCTGGTCGGCCCCGGCAAAGAGGTCGCCGAGCAGTGGCCAGTCGGCGGGCAGGCCGGGCAGGTCGCGGTGCAGGCCGAGGAGCGCCGCCAGGGTGTAGGCGGGCTCGCCGGCCCACGAGCGCAGCCCGGAGCTGAGGAGCTGCCCCACCAGGCGGACGGCGTCGTCGCCGAGTCCGAGGTCATCGAGGCTGCCTGGCAGGGCGACCTCGTACGGCCCGAGAGCAGCGCCGTCGACGGTGACGGTGACGCCCGTCACCCCCATCTGCCAGGTCGGCGCCTCGCCCGGTCGCCAACCGGCCAGCGCGGTGAGCGACCCGGCCTCGAGCGTCAGCCCGGAGAGGTCTAGCTCTCCATCGGGGGTGACCCGGAGGCGCAGCTCCGAGCGCCCGACGAGCGCGACGGCGCCCTGTCCGGAGGCGGGGAGGTCGATCGCCAGGAGCTCGATCAGGAGCCGGCCGTCGAAGGCGCCTTGGGTGGCCTGGGCGAGGAGGCCGAGACGGAGGCGCTGCAGGCCGGCCGGGTCGTCGTCCGCGCGCGCGTTCCACGCGGCGAGCGCGAGGCTGAGGGGACCCTCCGTGGCGATCGGCGTGGCCCAGGGGTCGTCGGCGGTGCCGCCCCCCTCGACGGCGGGCGTGAGCCCGACGAGCAGCGCCACCTGCGCGAGCAGGTGCGACCACGGATGCGCGGGGTCGGCCAGGATCTCCCGGTGGAGCGCGCCCAGGGCCGCCGTCGGGCCGCGGCCCAGCGCGACCGGGTCCAGCAGGTGGGGCGTGGCGGGATCCGAGTCGGGGCGACGCAGCCCTACGAGCGTCAACAGCGCGCGCGCCACCGGGCTGTCGCCGAGGGCGTCCTCCAGGATGCCGAGCGCCGCGTCGCCGGCCATGCCGATGACCGCGTCGGCGTCGGTGAGGTCGACGGTGCCGTGGTCGTCGCCGTCGAGCACGACGCCGCGGATCTCCAGCCGGGGCGTCAGCGCCCCGTGCGCCAGGCGGAAGCCCGCCTCGACGCTCCCGACCTGCAGGGTGGGGGCGTCGTCGACGAGGCGGCCCGCGGTCGGCGCGACGAGGCCGACGCTCACCTCGGGCACCAGTTGCGCGAACCGGACCGGCGCGGAGGGGTCGGCGGGCGCGCCGCCGGGCGGCGGCAGCGGGATGCGCAGCACGGTGGCGGCCGCCGAGAGCGCGACCGGCCCGGCGTCGACGCGGACGTCGATCCCGATCAGGAGGTGGCGGTCGGCCGTCGCCTCCAGCACGAGGAACAGGTCGACGGCGTCGGAGTCCAGCAGGCGGGCGCGGAACGGATCGCCCTCCGCGCCGGTCCCGCCGACGGCGAGGTCGTCGCCGACGAGGCCCGCCAGGTGGGTCGCCCACGCCATCAGGGTGTCGGGGCTGTCGACGATGTCGACCAGCCAGTCCAGCGCCGCCTCCGGGCGGCCGAACAGCTCCTCCAGCGGCAGCGGCGGGACGCCGGAGGCGTCGTCGAGGCCGAACAGCGCGAACAGGTGCTCGCTCAGGCGCGCGAGCTGCTGATTGCCGCCGGCCTCGGCGACCAGGAGGTCGAGGACCTCGCCCAGCAACAGCCGCAGAGCCTGCAGGAGGTCCGCGCCGACGGTGGCCGAGTCGATCACGAGGTCGACGGGGTCGCCCGCGCCCAGGTTGAAGTCGTCGACCGTGACCCGGACGCTCGCCTGGACGCCGAGGGGGGCGGCGTCGTCGGCGTAGACGCCGACCGCGGCCCCGATCCTCGTCATCGGGATGGCCGGGTCGGTGAAACCGACCTCCACGCCGACGCGCAGCGGACCGTCGGCGGTGACGGCGATCGCCTCCAGCTCGTCGGCCACGCTGACCAGCGGCAGCCGCACGGTGCCCCGGACCCGGCCGACGCCGTCGCCGAGGACGCCGCTGGACAGGGCGGCGGCCACGCCGACGACGTCGTCCTCAACGGTCAGGTACAGGTTGCCCGCGTCGGTGTCGAGCAGCGGGTACCAGCCGTCCAGGCCCGGATCCGTGGGCAGCAGCTCGTCGAGCAGGCGGAGCAGCGCGGCGCGCTGCACGGGATTCGACAGGATCCTGCGGATCGCGGAGAGCGGGTCCTCGAACCAGGTCGAGACGAGCTGCCCGTCGTCGTCGAGCACGCCGATGGCGGTGAGCAGGCCGGCTGTCTGCGGGTCGACCCCGACGGTAAGAGTCATCGCACCCCCCGGCTCCGGCGCTGGACGCATGGTCTTCGGCTCGACCACCGGCGTGGTGTCACGGGAAAGGTCGACTTCGTGACGGCGTCTTATCGGTACTGGCGCGACGCACGGTCAGCGTAACCAGCGGCCGATCGGGGCGGCAAGGGTTCGCGGCCAAGTGTCTCCGAAAGGGCACTCTTCCTCGTTCCCGGGCTCCAGGGCGTGCCTCCCCATCCCTCGCGACGAGGGATGGGGAGACACATGCCTGGACATACTCGTCAAGACATGGGGATCGTAGATCGCCCGATCTGGTGCGCCGCAGCCGAGGAATGATTGTTCAGCGGGCTCCTAGCCAACGCGGCGGAGGTGGAGGAGAATCCACAGAAGACGAAGGGGTTATCGTGGCCGTCGAAGACATCCTGGCAGCACTGGGTCTGACGCTGACCCCCGCCTGGGCGCCGCGGGCGTTCCTCAGGTTCTTCCTGTCGGCCGCGGACGCCGCGCGGGTGGCGCCGGGGAGCCTTCGGGTGAGCGAGGGCCCGCTCGACGGCCCCGCGTCGATGGACGTCTCGTTCACCGTCCTCGATCCCCTGGCGGGTCCGCCGCAGCTGCGCCCCCTCTTCCCGGGCGCCCTCACCTTCGTCGCCGACCCCGCCGCACCCGGCACCCTGCCCGAGCCCGCGGCGACCCAGCTGACCCCCGCCGGCTACGCCACCTGGCGGACGCGGGGCACGCTGCGGGTCACGGTCACGGACGCCGCCGTCGACGCCGCGCTGAAGGACCACACCTCGGCCCTCGGGGTTCAGCCCAACGTCGCGTTCTACTCCCCCGTCCAGCTGTCCCAGGACTTCCTCCTCACCACGCTGCCGACGAGGCTGAGGAAGGACACGGTCAAGGGCGCGGGCACGGTCGTGCGGCCCGCGAACGCCGCCTGGCCGAGGCACGCGGTCTCCCGGTTCCTCCAGGGCTCGCACGCACCGGTGCTGCGCCTCGGCACGGTCGCGGCGGACGACGACGTGATCGCCCACCCGATGCCCACCGTCGTGATGGCCCCGGGCGGGGACGTGAGCCTCAGGATCGTCGTCGCCCGCGCGCAGTCGCCCCAGGACGGCCCGGACTCGGCACTCGACGCCCTGGCCCCGGGGATCGCCGCCGCCGATCCCCGGCACCCGCGCAACGCCCCGCTCCCCGCCCGGGAGGTCTACCGGACGCTGCGGCCGCACATGATCGACGCCGCCGTCGGCTCCGCGGTGCCCGACGCGTGCCTGGCCTCCTGGCCCGCGGCGCGGCGCTACTTCCCGTTCCGGGTCACCCGCACGTGGCAGGACGTCCCCAACTTCTCGGTCCTCTTCCCGCCCCGCAGCGCCGTCGTCGACATCTCGACGGCGCCGACGATGACGCTGGGGCTCCCCGCGCACGGGGTGGTCTTCGTGCCCCAGGACCCGGGATCCGGGACGCCTCCCGCGACCCCGTCGCTGTCCCTGACGGGTTTCACGCCGCTGCCGACGACCTTCCTCGACGGTGCGACCCCGGACGCGTGGCGGGTGAAGAGCAGGACGACGCCCGTCGTCCTCTCGACGGCGAAGCCGACCCACGTGATCCTGCGCCGGCCGCTGCGCGAGGAGATCCTCGCCGACCCCGTCTTCCCCGCGCCGGAGGGCGCGCGGTGCACCTACATGTCGCTGCGGCGGGCGACGCGGGCGTTCGTCGACCATCGCGTCACCGGCGGCAGACTCGCCCACGAGCGCGCGAAGACCGCCCCCGTGACCCGCGACCTGATGGCGGCCGCGTGGCCGGCCGACCCCGCCGCGCCGGAGCGCGTGCGGAAGGCGCTGAAGGTCGCCTCCCGGATACTTCTGAACGCGAACCCTCCGCCGTCGGCTCCACCCGGACGCGCCCGGGATCTCGAGAACGTCTGGATCGCCTTCTTCCCCGACGACGTCCCGGCCCAGGACATCGACGGCACCGGGAGCCTCGCCCGCACGAAGGTCTACACCGGCGGCGAGATGTTCTACGCGCTGTGGCAGACCATCGAGGGCGTGCTCAAGGGCAACGGCACCAAGCGGAACTTCTCGAACGAGTTCGTGGGTACCGGGGCGCCGGGGGCGATCGTCGCCGTCGGGCTGTCGTCGGGGTTCCTGACGCGCCCGCCGCACGCGGCCCCGCATCCCACCGCCGCCGACCTCACGGCCAACGTGGACGACATGCTGACCGCGCTGACTCCGGGGACGATGCTCCAGTTCTGGAACCTGACGACGGACTATCGGGTGGAGCGCAGCAGGGTCGGCGACATCGAGGAATACGGCCACTCGCCGCTCTTCCAGAGGTACCTGCCCGTGGTGAACGGAAAGCCATCGGGAATCGTCGTCGTCGACCAGTACGGCGACGGCCACGGGTGTCCGGTGGCCAACGGGCAGATCACGTGGGGAGGCGCCCGGCAGGCGGTCTGGATCGCCGCCCAGTGGGACGACTGACCCTCGGCGGCATCGACGCCCTCGCTACGACGGCCCGTCGGGGAGTAGAGTCCGCGCCGTGCAGGTCGTAGGAGTAGAGGTCCCCCTCGCGTCCCTCCGCGCGCTCGTCCCCTCCCGCGACGACTACCGCGGACTGACCGCGCGCCTGCCCACGGAACTCCTCGCGGGGCTCACCGTCGGCATCGTGGCGCTGCCGTTGGCGCTCGGGTTCGGCGTCGCCTCCGGCGTGGGCGCCGCCGCGGGGCTCGTGACCGCGGTCGTCGCCGGGCTCGTCGCCGCCGTGTTCGGCGGCTCACACCTTCAGGTCTCCGGCCCCACCGGGGCCATGACGGTGGTGCTCCTGCCCGTCGTCGCCCACTACGGCGTCGACAAGGTTCCGCTGCTCGCCATCCTCGCGGGCGTGCTCGTCGTCGTCATGGCGGTCACGGGCATGGGCCGCGCCGTCGACATCATCCCCTGGCCGGTGGTCGAGGGGTTCACGTTCGGCATCGGCATCATCATCGCGCTGCAGCAGGTGCCGCTCGCGCTCGACACCCCCAAGGGCGAGGCCGAGTCGACGCTGGTGTCCAGCTGGCAGACGATGCTCGCCACCGACTGGGCGACGGCGACGGCCCCGCTCGCGGTCGTCCTCGGCGTCGTCGTCGTGCATCTGGTCCTGCAGCGGTTCGCGAAGGCGCTGCCCGCGTCGCTGATCGCCATCGTGCTCGCCACGCTCGCGGCGGAGCTGCTGGGCCTCCCCGTGCTGCGCATCGGCGAGCTGCCCGCGTCGCTTCCGGCGCCCGCGGTGCCCGACTGGTCGTGGCAGCTGATCACCCAGCTCACTCCCCCGGCGATCGCCGTGGCCGCGCTTGCGGCGCTGGAGTCGCTGCTGAGCGCCCGCGTCGCCGACGGGTTCGTCCCTGATGTGCCCCGCACCAACCCGGACAGGGAGCTGTTCGGCCAAGGCCTCGCCAACATCGCCTCAGGCCTCTTCGGCGGACTCCCCGCAACGGGAGCCATCGCCCGCACGGCCGTCAACGCGCGGGTCGGAGGCCGCACTCGAGTCGCGTCGGTCACGCATGCGCTCGTCCTCGTCGTCGTGATCTACGCGCTAGGCCCCATCGTCTCCCTGATCCCGCTGTCCGCGCTCGCCGGCGTGCTGATCATGACGGCCGCGCGGATGATCAATGTCGCCGTGGCCCGACGGATCTGGCGCACCACCCGCTCGGACCGGATGACGTTCGCCGTCACCCTCGCCACCACCGTCGTGCTCGACCTCATCACCGCGGTCCTCCTCGGCGTCGCCATGGCCGCCATCCTCAGCCTCCGCCACATGGCATCCACGTCCGCGGTGCGGCGCGAGCACCTCCCCGTCTCGACCCCGGCCGGGCTCGTCGACTTCCCCACTCACGTCATGCACGACACCGTCGCCGTCTACCGGATCGAGGGCGCCCTCTTCTACGGCGACGCACGGCGATTCATCGACACCGTCAGCGGCGTCGGCGACGTGAAGGGCGTCATCGTCCGCGCCCACCGCACGCGCGTGCTCGACGCCTCCGGCTCCGAGGCGCTGCGCGAGGCGAACGAGGCGCTCAGCCACCGCAACATCCCGATGGTCGTGCAGGGCCTCACCGAGCCCCAGCTCCGCATCGCGGAGGCTGTCGGCGCCATCGAGCCGGGACGCCATGCGGCCGAGCTCCCCGAGGCCATCGACCTGATGTGCCGGCTGCTCGGAAACCCCGACCACGCCGTCGTGACCGGCGAGACCACGCAGTTGTTCAGCTACGGGAGCTTCACCCAGACCAACGTGCACCGACGCGTCTACGGCCGGCGCCTCGTCGGACAGTTGGACTCGCTGCCGGGCTACAAGCTGCAGCTCGTCGCGGTGCCGTCGGACCAGACCGAGGTGCTCGGCATCACAACCCAACCGGTGGCCGTCAAGGGCACCGACGACGACATCGTCGCCGGCAAGCGGTACACCGTCAACGAGTCCGAGCTGGCCGCCGTCGACGCCGTGAACGAGCGCCTCTTCCGCCGCGAGTGGGTCGAGCTCACCTCAGGCGAGTCTGCCTGGGTCTTCGTCGCTCGCTGAGCCTCATCCTGTGGCCGGATGTCGGTTTGGTCCACTAGCTCAACCGGTCGGGATGCCGACCTTGGCGAGATGCTCCTCCATCTCGGCGAGGGACAGTGCGCCCTTTGCCACCGAGGCGATCGCGCCGTCGGCGTCGATGAAGAAGTGTGTGGGGACAGACGTCGTCAGATACTTCAGCGAGATCTCGCCGATGGGGTCAGGCGTGCTGCGGATAGTCAAGCCGAGGCGCTCGGCGTAGTCGGAGACCGTGTCCCTGTCCTCCTTCAGGTAGACAGATACCACCTCGACGCGGTCGCTCATCGCCTCGACGTCGGGCAGCTCCGCCCGGCAGGACGAGCACCACGTAGCCTGGAACAGCAGCCATACCGGCTGCCCCTTGAGGTCGGAGAGCGTCACGGGGTTGCCGTCAATGTCGAAGGCCTTGAAGTCGGGCGCGGCGGCACCCACCTTCGGCGCGGCGTCGTCGGCGCTCACCGCCGCGGCCGGCGCCGACTCGGGCATCCCCTGGACGAGGAACACCCCGCCGACGACCAGCGCCGTCACCAGGACCAGGCTCAGCACGGACAGCAGCCGGCCACGGCCCGGCGCACCCGGGCTCGCGGGGTGCTTCGTTCGCGCGTCAGGCATAAGCGTGCAGGCCGCCGAAGAAGTGGTTGCCGAAGTACGCGAACAGCACCGTGACGAAGCCGATCACCAGCATCCAGGCCGCCTGACGGCCGCGCCAGTCGCGCACCACGCGCACGTGCAGGAACGCGCCGTAGACCAGCCAGGTAACCAGCGCCGCCGTCTCCTTGGGGTCCCAGCCCCAGTACCGGCCCCAGGCGGTGTTCGCCCACACCGAGCCGAGCACGATCATGATCGTCAACAGCGGGAAGGTGACGACGGCGGCGCGGTAGCCCACGTCGTCGAGCACGTCCTGCCGGGGCAGCGGGAGCCGCTTCGGCAGCGCGGGGTGCAGCAGATACAGCACGGCAGCGCCGAACGAGACGCACGCGGCACCGTACGCGATGATCGCGAAGCCGACGTGCAGCGTCAGCAGGAGGTTGTTCTGCAGCGCCGGGATCAGCGGTTTCACGCCGGTGTCGAGGCTGAGCGCGTACACGAGCAGCACCGCGGCCACCGGGAGCACCGCGAGCGAGAGCATCCTGATCCGATAGCGCATCTCGAAGAACAGGTTGACGAGCAGGATGCCCCACACGAAGGCGACGGCGAACTCGTGCTGGTTGGAGAACGGGCCGTGCCCGGTGACGCTCATGCGAATGACGATGTAGGTCGTCAACAGCACGAGGGCGACGACCTGGAAGCCGGTGGCCCACCAGGCGAGGCTGCTGCGGGGAGGCGCGCCGTCGACGGTGGCGTAGAAGGGCGCCTCAAGGGGCGCGGGCTCGCCGCCGCCGACGCTGACCGTCGCCCGGCTTCGGGTCTGGGCGACGGCCCTGTGCTTGCTGGACGTGGCCAGCGCGATCCCGCACAGCAGGGCAAGCAGCACGGTGACGATGGTGGCGGTCACCAGGTATTCGGCAAGCTCAAGCATGGATCAGCTCCTTGTCGTCCGGGGAGGGGTCTGGGGAGGCCTCGGGCGCGGTGGCGTCGATGCGCGCGACCAGGCTGCGGAAGTGCCGCTCGAAGGTGGTGTCGAGCTTCTCCGCGGAGGCCAGCCGCAGCCGCGATCCGCCGTCGACGGGCGCGATCCTGACCCACAGCCGACGGTGCCGCAGCATGAACGTCATGCTCATGCCGACCACCAGCAGGGTGGAGCCCACCCACATCCACATCGCGCCCGGGTCTTGGCGCGCGATCAGGCCGGTGTAGCGCAGCTCGCGCTCAAAGGTCAGCGCGAGCCCGGCAGCCTCGACCTCGTCGCCCTGTTCGGCCGGCACGACGTCGAGCTTCTCGCCGCTCGCGACGTTGTAGACCTCGAAGACGGCGCTGCCCGCCGCGATCGCGGCGTCGGTGGCACCGGAGGCCGGGGTGACCACCAGAACCTCAAGCCCGGTGCCCGCAGGCTGGATCTTCCCGATGGCGTAACGGCCGTCGTTGCTCTGCCACTTCAGCGGCACTGCCCCCTGGAACAGCGGCGCGCCGTCCTTGGCGACGGTGATGCCGGCCGCGATGCCGAAGGAGGCTTGGTGGATGGCCGTGCCGTCGATCCGGAGCGGCGCGTTGACGCGCACCTCCTGCTCGGCGACCACCTGGCCGTCGCGCGCGACGACGAGGTGACTCACGTAGTCGGTCGGGCGGCCCATGTCGTCGTAGGCGTCCTTGAAAGAGTCGACGGTGACGGTCAGCCCGGTGCCGTGGCCGACGTCGACGCTCTCCCCCACCGCGATGTCGAGGTTCTGCTCGAAGCCGGTGAACGCGGAGACGCCGAAGGCCATCAGGATCACCACCATCGCGGCGTGCGCGATGGCCGTGCCGAACGGCCCCCACCGGAACCGGTCCGAGTACCAACCGCGCTGGCCCGTGAGCGCGTCGTCGGGCAGGATGCGGTAGCGCTGCGCCCGGAGCACGGAGCCGACGTGGTCGGCGGTCTCGTCGACGGTGAGCGGCAACTCCAGTTCGGCGCGGTACTGGGCGCGCTCGAAGAACTTCTCCGTGACGTGCACGCGCGGCCGGGTGGCCCGCGCCCACAGCTGCGGGAGTCGGTGCACGGTGCAGGCGATGATCGACAGCGCCAACAGGACCGTCACGGCGAGGAACAGCGGCGAGGTCCAGAGCCGGAACAGCCCCAGGTAGTCGAGCACCGGCGTCCAGCCGCCGTAGCGGGGCCGGACCGTTTCGAGCCACGCGGCGTGCGCGGCGGCGTCGGCGGTGGCGGGCGCTTGCGAGATGAGCGTGCCGAGCAGCGCGAGCACCGCCATGGCGATGATGACAACGGCACCCAGCATCTTCGAGTAGAGGATGCGATAGACCCAGCCGAACAGTTCACGCATGGCTACTCCTGGGTCGGCGTGGGGCTGGAGGTCGGCGAAGGGCTG
This sequence comes from Tessaracoccus sp., assembly GCF_016714275.1. Lineage (GTDB taxonomy): Bacteria > Actinomycetota > Actinomycetes > Propionibacteriales > Propionibacteriaceae > Arachnia. Next base: position 1,370,006 of record NZ_JADJNP010000001.1, read on the forward strand.
CCGGAAGGCATCGCGTCGAGCGCGGCCAGATGCGACTGAACGGTGGCGGCCAGGTCCGAGTCGGGCGCGACGTCGAGCACGGCCTGCCAGTCGGCGCGGGCTCCCTCGACGTCCGGCGGGTCTTGGGCGAGGCGCAGGAAGCCGAGGTTGTACCAGGCTTGCGGATTGCGCGGGTCGACCTCGGTGACCTTCCTCCACAGCTTCTCGGCGCCCTCCAGATCGCCGGAGTTGAACCGCAGCACGCCCAGCTCGAGGTTGATCGCGACGTCGTCGGGCGAGGAACTCAGCTTGGCCTCGAGTTCCGCCATGCGCGCGACGTCGCTGGTGGTCGCGGCGCTTGTGGGCGCGGTTCCGGGGGCCGCGGCGGAGGTGTCCGCGGGCAGCCCCATCCGGAAGACGCCGTAGACGACCGCGGCCAGGACGAGCAGTCCCAGCGCCGGGACCAGCGCGGAGCGGCCCTTCTTCTTGGCCGCCACCGGGGTGTTCACCTTGTCGAGGGGGGTGTGAACCTTCGGCCTGCGGGGCACGTCGTCCTCGCCGAGCTCGGCGAGAGCGAGGTCGGCGTCGTCTGCCTCCGGACGCCCGATGGGGGCATCTTCGACGGCCGTCTCATCTGCGGCAGCGGACTCGCCCAGGCCCGCCAGCTGCGCGTCGGCCCATCCGCGGAGCGACTCAGGCGCCCCCTCCAGAAATGCCCGCAGCTCGTCGGCGTGCTCGGGTAGGTGCCCCGCGGCGTCGTTGCCGGGGGCCCCGGGCCTCGCGCCGTCAGCGCTGCTCTGCGCGCTCACGGTTGGCCGTCGTGATGTCGGAGGCCTCCAAGGAGGCCGGGTCGGACCCCTGCAGCACCAGCTGGCCCTTGCGAGACGCGTCGAGCGAGTCGGCGAGGATGCGCTGGATGTAGGCGGGGGCGTGGAAGCCGTAGGAGTTCTCGGAGTAGACGTAGTCGAGGTAGAAGCTCGCCTTGTTCTGGAACTCGCGCGCGGCGTTCAGCGTTGCCTCGTCGATGCCGTCGGTCTGCGCCTTCTCCAACGCCCGGATCAGGCTGACGAGGGAGTCGAACGCGCGGTCGCGGGTGCCGATGAACTGGTCTTGGATGCCGACGACGCGGTCGGTCATCTCCTTCTCCGTCGCGCTGTGGCAGGTCATGCAGGACGCGTTGACGTTCAGCAAGGGCGACTGGATGTGGTGGTTGGTCACCTTTCGGGCACCTTCGGCCTCATACGGCATGTGGCAGTCCGCGCAGCTCACGCCGTTGGCCGCGTGGATCGAGTTGGACCAGAAGATGTCGAACTCGGGATGCTGCGCCTTGACGACTTTCGCCCCGGTGGTCTTGTGCTCGAAGTCCTTGTGGCCGTCCTCCTGGTAGTACTCCCAGATCTCGTCGATGTCGAGGCCCTTCGTCCAGGGGAAGATGAGCTCCTTGGACTCCTTCTCGAAGTAGTACTCGACGTGGCACTGGCCACACACGAAGCTGCGCATCTCCTGGCGCGTCGCGTCGCGGTTGACGTCGTAGTCCTCGACGCCCTGGGTCTTCTTGTAGGCGGCGATGCCCTTCTCGAACGCCGGACGCGTGATCCGCAGCTCCATCGTCTTCGGGTCGTGGCAGTCGATGCACGCCACCGGGTGCTCGGCGAGCTGCGTCACGTCCACGTAGGGCATCTGGTTCATCTTCTCGAACCCGGCCTGGCGGTCGCCGTCGCCCAGCTCGTTCATGATCGTCACCGTCGACGCGTGGCAGTTGAGGCAGGTGCCTGGCTGGTTGAACTCGAGGACGCGCAGCGTGTAGCGCTGGTCCTCGAGCATGTAGGCGTGCCCGCGTGCGTGGCGGTAGTCGACGGAGAACGGGTAGCCCGCCCACATGTCCTTCAGCCGCGGATCCTCCTCGAGCCTGCTCGTGGAGATCACCGTGCGCGGGTCGGTCGCCGTCGGCGTGCGCTCCTCCTTGTGGGAGCCGCCGAACACCGTCGGCGTCATCTCGGAGCTGCGCAGGTAGGCCTCGTACTGGAGTGGGAAGTTCTGTCCCCACACCGCCGGGTCGGAGATGGTGTCGTCCAGCTCCACGACCTTCGTGTACGGGTCTTTCGCCTCCGACATCCGCTCGATGACATTGGCGAGCACTGCTGTTGCGCCGGCCGTCACCACCGCGGTCAGCGCGATCGCGCCGACGATGATGCCGACCCTTCGTCCCTTCTTCGCCTTGGCCGTGGTCGGTTCCTGCTGGGGAGCGTCGTTGTTCTCCATGGTCCTTACCTTGTCTTGTGCCCGACGTCGGAGTGACAGCGCGTGCAGTTGATCTGGTCGCCGCCTGAGGTCATGCGGATGTCGCTGGTGAATTCGGCGTGGCAATACAGGCACGCCTCGTTCGTCACCGTCCTGTTGGATTCCCGGATCTCGATGTTCTCCGGATACTGCCCCGTCGTGAACTTCAATCCGTGCCAGAACCCGTTGTCAGCCTTGACGAGATACTTGTGGACGATGTTGTCGTGCGGCGCGTGGCAGTCGTTGCAGGTGGCCACGTTCGAGTGGCTGCCTGCTATCCAGGCGTCGTAGTGGCGCTCCATCACATGGCAGTTGGCGCACGTCGCGGGATCGTTGAAGAGGTACGAGATGCCCTTGGCGTAGATGAAGGTGAAAAGCCCGACGCCGATCAGAGAGCCTACGACGAACACACCGACAGCCACCAGGACGTTTGTCCTGGTCAGCCGGCTCAGCACACCCTTGATACTCATCGCAGTAACTCCTACGACGAATAGTAGTAGAGAGGGTGTCGCCGGGTGTGTTCACCCCCTACATTCAGGGAAACAGAATGTTCGTTACCGAACCTTCTCGACGGCGAACGCGCGCTGCGGCGCGACGTACGCCTCTTGGGACTCGACCAACAGCAGCTCCCGCACGCCCGCGTTGTGGGTGTTCTCCACCAGCTCGAACACGCTGGCAGCGGTCTGCCCCAGGGCGAACGCGGCGTTGCCCGTGGCGCGGTAGTGGGCCGCGAACAGCGCCGAGGTGACGTCTCCGGAGCCGTTGCGCTTCACCGGAAGGTACGGCGTCTGAACCAGCCAGGCGCCGTCATCGGTGACGGCGAGCATCTCGACGGTGTCGGCGGGGCGGTCGGGCTGGAAGACGCTGGTGACGAGCACCGTCGACGGTCCCATGGCGCGAGCGAGGTCCACGGACGCGAGGGTCTCGTCGAGCGTGTGCGGGTCCGTGCCCGTGACGAAGCCAAGTTCGAACTGGTTGGGCGAGATCAGGTCCGCGCGTGGTACGACGCGGTCGCGGATCAGGTTCTGCACCTCGGGCGCGACGAAGCATCCCGACTGCGCGCTGCCGAGGACGGGGTCGCAGGCGTAGATCGCCTGTGGGTTGCGCTCCTTGACGAGCGCGACGGCGTCGAGGATCGCGTCACCGATGTCATCGCCGCCCTGATAGCCGCTGAGGACGAGGTCGACATCCGTGAGGCCGCCCCGGTCGTCGATGCCCTGCACGATGCTGCGGACGACGTCACCGGAGATGAGCTGCCCTCCCCACGCGCCGTACCCGGTGTGGTTGGAGAACACAACGGTGTAGATGGGCATCACCTCATGGCCGAGGCGCTGCAGCGGGAACACCGCCGCGGAGTTGCCGACGTGGCCGTAGGAGACATGGGACTGGATGGACAGCACGCGCATGCGCCCGATCCTGCCACCTCGGGCGTTCCCGTTCACAACCTGTTCGCCAGTCGCGTCGCCCTCAGCTCATCTGGCGAGTCCCAGGAGGGCGTCGACATCGATGTGGGCCTCGATGGCGTCGGCTGTCGTCTCGATCATCAGCTCGCGGAGGGCCCCGAAGCCAGGCCCCGCCTCACGCGGACGCCAGGGCGAGCCCGCCTCCCGCGCGACCTCGGCCAGCCAGGCGCGGCGGAAGTCGTCGCACTCCAGCGATCCGTGCCACATGGTGCCCCAGACGGAGCCGACATGGGCGCCGTCGAGGAAGGGCTCGACGCCGGCGTCGACGGCGGGGCGGCCGTGGTGGATGGTGTAGCCGTCGACGGCGTGGCCGCGCCACTCACCGACGGGGCGGCCGAGCACCTTCTCCGCATGGAACCGGACGTCGACGGGGAGCAGGCCGAGTCCGGGCGCGATGTCGTCGCCCTCGACGTCGTCGTCGATGGTGCGGGCGAGCATCTGGAAGCCGCCGCAGATGCCGAGCACCGGGCGGCCCCGCGCGGCGCGGCGGGCGATGACGTCGGCGATGCCCGTCTCCCGCAGCCACGCCAGGTCGCCGAGCGTGGAACGAGAGCCGGGAAGGACGACAATGTCGGCCCGCTCGACCTCGCGCGGGTCGACGGTGACGACGACCCTGACACCCGGCTCCTGGGCCAGCGCGTCGACATCGGTGGCGTTCGAGATGCGCGGGAGCCGGACGGCGGCGACGGTGAGGTCGTCGTCGGCGTCCTTGGCGCCGTCGTTCCGCCAACGCCCCACCTCCAGCGCATCCTCGCCGTCGACCCACACGCCGTGCAGGTACGGCAGTACGCCGAAGTTGGTCAGCCCGGTGCGGCCGGTGATGTCGTCGAGGCCGGGGTCGAGGATCGACTGGTCGCCGCGGAACTTGTTGATGACGTAGCCGGCGAGCAGGGACCGGTCGGCGTCGTCGAGCAGTGCCCAGGTGCCGTAGATGGAGGCGAGGACGCCGCCCCGGTCGATGTCGCCGACGAGCACCGTCGGCAGGTCGAACTGCCTGGCCAGCCCCATGTTGGTGTAGTCGCCCTTGCGCAGGTTGATCTCCGCGGGCGAGCCGGCGCCCTCGCAGATGATCAGCTCGTGCGTGGCGGCGAGCTCCGCGTAGGCGGCGTATGCGGCGTCGGCCAGGTGCCGCCGCGATGTCGCATACTCCCCCGCCTCCAGCGTCCCGTGCGGCTGCCCGCGGAGCACGACGAACGACCTCCGGTCCGTGCCCGGCTTCAGCAGCACCGGATTCAGCAGCGACGACGGCGTGACCCCAGCCGCGGTCGCCTGCAGGTACTGCGCGCGCCCGATCTCCGAGCCGTCCAGGCACACCATCGAGTTGTTGCTCATGTTCTGCGACTTGAACGGCGCGACGTCGATCCCACGCCTCCTCGCCACCCGGCACAGCCCGGTGACGAAGAGGCTCTTGCCTGCGTCCGACGACGTCCCCGCGATCAGCAGCCCGGTCATGCGTCCCTGCCTTCGTTCCTTGAGCCGACCGCGAGGCGCCAGCCGAGCGTCGTGTCGAAAGGTCCACGCGGCTTTGTGAAGGAGCGGGCGGCGAGCAGAGCCGTCGCTGCTGCGGTCGTCACGACGGTCACGGCGGTGACCAGCCTCGACGCCTTGCGCAGCTCGCGCGCGGTCGGGCGCGGGCCGTCGCCGAGGAGGCCGCGCTCCTCCACGGATTGGAAGTACACGTTGCGGCCGCCGAGCTGAACGCCGAGCGCGCCCGCCCAGGCGGCCTCGCACCAGCCTCCGTTCGGCGAGGGATGGTCGTGCGCGTCGCGACGCGTGATTCGCCAGGCGTGGGCGCGGTCACCCCCGACGACGGGCGCGAGCAGGCAGGCGGCGGCGCCCGTGATCCGGGCCGGCAGCCAGTCGAGGAGGTCGTCGAGCTTGGCCGCGGCGGTGCCGAAGCGGCGGTAGCGGTCGTTCTTGTGCCCGACCATCGCGTCGAGCGTGTTCACCGCGCGGTGCACTGCCATGCCGGGGATGCCCGCCATCGAGACCCAGAACAGCGAAGCGACGGCGGCGTCAGCGGTGTTCTCCGCCATCGATTCGACCGCGGCGCGGGCCAGCTCGGGCTCATCGAGTCCTTCGGGATCGCGCCCGCAGAGATTGCCGAGCCGCGCTCGCGCCCCGTCGAGGTCGCCGTCGTCGAGGCGGTCGGCCATCAGCTCGCCCTCGCGCGCCAAACTGCGTGCGCCGAGCGCGGCCCAGGTCGTCAGCGCCGTCGCCGCGGCATGGGCGAGGGGGTGACGACGCGTGGCGCGCTCAACCACCAGCCCTGCGACGGCGATCGGCGCGACCGCGGCCACGACATAGACCGCTCCCCGGGCTCGGTCGTCGGCGTACAGCGGCCTCTCGACCTTCGACGCCCAGGTCCCGAACCAGGCGACGGGGTGGTGGCGGCGCGGGTCACCCAGCAGCTGGTCCGCCAGCACCCCCACGGCGACTCCGACGGCGCGGCTGAGGGTGTGGGCCATGAGCGCGAGGGTATCAGTCGCCCCTCAGCGCCTGGACGGCGCCTATGGTGTCGGCGTCGGCCGCCGACTTGTCGTCGCGGTAGCGGAGCACTCGGGCGAAGCGCAGGGCGACACCTCCGGGGTAGCGCGTGGAGCGCTGCAGGCCGTCGAACGCGATCTCGACCACCTGTTCGGGACGAAGGTACACCGTCCAGTCGTCGCGGTGGGTCTCCAGCTCGAGGAAACGGGCGGTCTGCCAGGCGAGCATCTCGTCGGTCATGCCCTTGAACGTCTTGCCCAGCATCACGAAGCCCCCCGTTGCGGGGTCGCGGGCGCCCAGGTGGATGTTCGACAACCAGCCGCGGCGCCGACCCGAGCCCCACTCGACGGCCAGCACCACGAGGTCGAGGGTGTGCACGGGCTTCACCTTGACCCAGGACGATCCGCGCCGGCCTGCCTCATAGGGCGCCGCCAGGTCCTTCAGCACCACCCCCTCGTGGCCGTCGGCGAGGACACGCTCGGTGAACGCCTCGGCGGCGGCGACGTCGTCGGTGACGGCCCGCGCGACGCGGAACTCTTCCGGCACGATCCCCGCGAGCCTGGCTGCGCGTTCGTGGAAGGGCAGGTCCAGCAGCTCCTCGTCGTCGACGGCGAGGACGTCGAAGAAGAACGGCGTCATGCGCGGGCGTCCCCGATCGTCCACGCTCATCGAGCGTGCGGCGGTCTCCTGGAACGGCCGCGGCCGACCGTCGGCCGCGAGGGCAAGCGCCTCGCCGTCGAGGATCGCGCGGTGGACAGGCAGCGCCGCGACGGCCTCGACCACCTCAGGCAGCCGGGCCGTGATGTCGTCGAGGCTGCGCGTGAACAGCCGGATGTCGTCGCCGTCGCGGTGCGCCTGGACCCGGATGCCGTCCAGCTTCGCCTCCACGGCGACCTCGCCGCCGAGCACTCCCATCGCATCGGCAACGGTCTTCGCGCTCGCGGCCAGCATGGGTCGCACCGCTCGTCCGACGACCAGCCCGATCCCCGCCACCGCCTCGGCACCCCCGAACAGCGCCGCGTGGGCGACCGCTCCGACGTCGCCCGCCAGCATCACCGCTCGACGAACGTCTGCGGCGGGCAGCCCGCTGGCGCGGATGAGCGCGTCGACCATGACGCCGTCGAGCGCGCCCTGGCGCGTCTCCCCCGTGATCAGCCCTGCCAGCCAGCGCTGCTCCAGGTGCGTCGTGCGGCCCATCAGGTCGTCGAGCTGGGCTCGACGCGCCGTCTGCGAGCCCGGGCCGGACAGCCCCGCCATCGCCTCGAAGGCGGCGTCCACGTCGACGACGGTGAGGCTCGGTTCAGCGGCGGGCTCGACGGTCGCCCATGCGGACCGCCAGCCGACACCGGTGCGGCGCTGCCGCAGCGAACCCGAGAGATAGGCGGCGACGATCTCCACCTCCTCGGGTGCGCTCCGGCCGAGCGTCCCCGCGAGCGCGGCTACCTTGGCCAACCGCGATCGGGTCCCTGCGACCTCCGCGGACGTGGCGACCAGTTCGGCGAGCAGCATTCCTCACGCCTCCCGGCCACGCCGGAACCGGCGCTTGAGGGTGACGTCGGGAAGCTCCGGCGCGCGTAGGCGCGGGACCGAGCCGCGGTAGCCGGGCACGCGGCCGAACCGGTCGTCGGGCGCCTCGTTCCACTCGGAGCGGAGTCGGGCGATGTCGTCGTGGCTGCGTCCGATGAAGTTCCACCACATGACGATCCCCTCGTCGAACGGCTCCCCGCCCAGCAGCATGATCCGGGCGGGCGCGTCGGTCGGGTTGTGCAGCCGCAGGTGGCCGAGGCCGGCGTCGCGGACGCCGAGGACGCTGTTGTCGAGACGTACGCCGTCGAAGTCGACGTGGCCGGTGTCGACGAGAATGCCGTGCTCGAAGCCGGGGTCGACCTCCGTCTCCCACGTCACGCCCGGCGCGAGCCAGATCTCGGATCCCAGCAGCGGCGTCTCGGTGTGGACCGGGGAGCTCGAGGCACCGAGGGAGCCGATGAAGGTGCGTGCCTGCACGCCGGGGTGGTCGTCCCACACGCCAGGCTCGTGGTGCTGAAACTCGCGCGTGAGGTCCTTGGCGCGATCGGGAAGCACCACCCACAGCTGCACCCCGTGCAGGGCGGCGCGGCTCGCCATCGACACCTCCGAATGCGCGATGCCGTAGCCCGACGTCATCAGGTTCACCTGGCCGGGACGCACCATCGCGTGCACGCCGCCGGAGTCGCGGTGCTCGATCTCTCCGGAGAACAACCAACTCACCGTCTGCAGCGACGTGTGCGGGTGCGGCGGCACGTCCATGCACGCGCCCTCCTCGGGACCGTAATGGTCGATGAAGCACCACGCGCCGACGAAGGAGCGGCGCAGGTTCGGCAGCGTGCGGCGCACGCGGAGCGCGTCCTCGCCGCCGAGCGGCACATCCTTCGGCGGATACGTGTCCACCTGGCCGGGATGGTGCTCGACGGGCACGGGGCAGTCGAGCACAGGGGCGTTGGTCTCGGTGTTGCTCACGGCGACTCCTCTGGTCACCGCCCACCCTCCTCGGGTCAACCCTGGCCGTCAAGACCGCCGGTCCTCGAACTCCGGCGTTCAGAACGGCAGCGCTTGGAGGCGCGGCGCTCTGCCGTCGTGTTCGACGTCGTTAGCGAAGGCCCGCCACCGTCAGGGGCGACCAACGACGCGCGATCGTGCCGTCGCCAAGCTGGCCGTCGCCGTTCCAACCCCAGCACTTCGCGGTCGTGTTGGCGACGACGACGCAACGGTGGAGAAGGCCAGCGGTGATATCCGTCACCTTGGACAGCGACGCGGCCTTGACCGGCTTCCGGTTGGTCTCCAGCTTCCCATTGCTCGGTTCTCCATTGCCGGACTCGCCCCATCCCCAACACCACACGGTGCCGTCGCGCAGCAGCGCGCAGGTGGCGGATCCGCCCGCCACCACCCGGGCTACGCCCTTCAGCCCGGACACCGAAACCGGGAGGTCACGCTGTTCTGAGGTCCCGTCGCCCAACTCCCCCAAGCTGTTCGAACCCCAGCACTTGGCGGTGCCGTCGGACAGCCCGACGCAGGTGTGCGACCCGCCCGCGGCGATGCTGGTTGCCGTGGACACACCGACAACCTTTCTCGAGGCCCAGTTGACCCAGTGGTCGCCGCTACCCAACGCACCACGAGCGTTGTTGCCCCAGCAGGAAACTGTGCCGTCGGAGTGCAGCGCGCACGTGTGCCCCTGCCCAGCGGCCACCTCGGTGACTCCCGCGACGCCGGGGACGGTCGTCGGTAGCAGTTGCCGGTTCGGCGCGTTCGCCACGCCCAACTGGTGGTTGATGTCCGATCCCCAGCACTTGACGGTGCCGTCTGAGAGCACCGCACACGTGTGGTAGTCACCGGCCGCGATGCTCCGGACGCTCTTCAGGTTCTTCACGTCGACCGGCTTCGTTCGGTCTGTATCCGACCCGTCGCCCAGCCGGCCGTGTCCGTTGTTTCCCCAGCACTTGACCGTGCCACCGGCTAGAAGCGCGCAGTTGTGCGCCCCGCCGGCGGCCAGGCTCGTGACGTTGGACAGCCCTGAGACCTTCGTCGGCGTGCGTCGAGGTTCCGTGGTTCCGTCGCCCACCGTGCCATGCTGGTTGTTTCCCCAGCACTTGACGGTTCCCCCGAGCACGATGGCGCAGGTGTGCTTTCCGCCGCCGGACACCTTGACATCGTCGGGCTTGATCGTCACCTTCACGGCCTTCGACGACACCGCGGGCGCGCCTCGCCACGCCGGGGCATGCGCCCGATAGGGGAACGTGCCGGGCGTGGTAGGTGTCACCTTGAGGGTGGCACGGCCCTTCTTGTCCTGCTTCCCCTTAGCCGCCGACACCCATTTGCCGGACTTCTTCACCTGCAGCTGCACAGGCCGGCCCGAGCGTGCGGGCGTGAGCGTCAACGCCGCGCTCACCTTCTGGTGTACGAACACCGGGGACTTCATGGTGAACTTCGCCGACTGTCCGACCGTCGTCACTTTCGCCGACGCCGAGGTCACCTTGGCGTGGATGGTCTTGCCGACCTTCGTCTTCGGAGCCACAACGCGAACGGTCAGCGAGGACGTTTTCGTCGACGCCTTGAGTGAGAACGCACCCTTGCTGCTGGCGGTGCCTTTGGCGATCCGCTTCCAGGCGCCGCCGACCTTCGCCTGGAGTTCCACGGGCCGCTTCACCTTCGACTTCAGCGTGCCGGTGACGGCGAACGACTCGCCCTTGACAGGTTTCGCCGGCGAGACCGTGAGCTTGACCGGTGAGTCGGCGTGCGCCTCAATCGCGGCCTCTGGAAGGCCGACGAGCCCCGTTACGGCCACCAGAACGGACATCAGTCCCAGAATCAGTTTGCGCATCTGTCTCCCCCAACACACGACGTCGCTGCCGGGAATCATAGCGTCACACTCCCTGCTCGCCATCATCGTCCATAGCGGTCAGGCGTCATCAGGATCGTCCAGCCGGCCGAGGCCGTCGCCTACACTCGAATGCATGTAGCGCTCGATCAGCTCCTGGTTCGGCTACCTGGTCGTCACGGCGGCCATCCTCGGTGTGGCGGCGCTCATCGGCACGCTCGCGGCAGGAAGGCTCATCCCCGACAGCGCCTTCCGCATTACCTCGTTCGACGGCGAGTACGTGTTGGACCCACAGCCCGATGGGAGACTGGACGCGCTGGTCACCGAACGCATCACCACGAACTTCTCCTCCGAGGACAAGCACGGCATCATCCGGATGATCCCGCTGCGCTACCAGGATCACGAGAACACCGTCACCGATATCGAGGTCACGGGAAAGGTCCGCACCCTGGAAGTGGCGCTCGGCAACAGCGGCCCCGTCCCGCCCCACAAAGTTGAGCGCGAAGACGGTGCCGTCGCCATCCGCATCGGCGACCCGATCTACACGCTCTACAGCGGCGAGCAGCACTACGAGATCCGGTACCGGCTCACCGACATCGCGCTGAACATCCCCGACGGCAGCGGCCAGGAGGTGGCGCTCGACATCAACGGCACCGACTGGGCCGTGCCCGCCGACGCCGTCACCGGCCGGATCGTCGTGCCAGCCGACCTCGCCGACAACCTGAACGGCAACCTGGCCTGCTACCGAGGCCCCTCCGGGTCAACGACGACGTGCCCCATCCAGACGAAGGGCACGACGACCACCAGCAGCGAGACAGGCCTGGGCGCCTTCCAGTCCGTGACGATGGCTGTCGGCTTCGAGCCCGACACGTTCGCCACGGCCTACACCCCGCGCCGCGAGGTGCCGTGGGGCCTCGCCGTCGCTCCCGCGCTGGGGCTCCTGCTCTACGCCTGGTCCTGGGCGCAGACCTGGCGCTCCCGGGCCGCCGGCCGTCGCGTCCTCGTCACGGAGTTCGAGCCGTCCGACGACGTCCCGCCGCTCGTCGCCGCCGACCTCTGGGGGCGGCCCGAGCGGGGCGCACTGGCGCAGCTGCTCGGCCACGTCATCGACGGCAGGGTGACGCTCACCGTCGACGCCGGGCTAGGCGGGGCGGCCCCAGCGGCGGCCCCCACCCGCCTCAGCCGGCGCGACCTCCGTCGGCTCAGGTCCGGCCTCGCGCTCTCGAACCTGGACGCGCTGCCCGGCCAGGACGGGGACGACATCGTCAAGGCCCAGTTCGCCTACGGGTTCGGCTCCACGCCGCTCGTGCCGTCGGCCCTGGCTCGACGACACCGTGACGTAGTAGTCAGCGGCGGGTGGCGTCGCCCCGTCGATGAGCCCTCGGTGCTCGGCCGGTTCACGCTCATCCTCCTGGTCGCCGCTCCCGTGGCCGGCTACGTCGCCTACACCGCGGCCGCGCCGTGGTGGTGGAGCCTGATCGCAGGACTCGTCGCCGTCCTGTTGATGGTGGCAAGCGTCTACCGTTGGCCGACCTCGGGGCCGCTGACGGCCAAGGGCCGCGACGCCTACCACCACCTCCGTGGCCTGCACTCGTTCGTCACCATGGCGGAGGCGGACCGCATCGCCTGGCTGCAGGGCGTCACCACCGCACCGCGGGTCGACGGCGATGGGCGGTCCCTCGTCCGGCTGTACGAGCGGCTCCTCCCCTACGCGGTGATCTTCGGCGTCGAGGACAGCTGGGCGCAGCTGCTGGGCCGCCATGCTGCCCCTGCATCCTCGTTCGTCGCTGCCGTCGACTCGGGCGCCTGGTCCCTGGCCGACGTCCTGCGCGCCTCGACCTCCTCTGAGGCCGCCCGCGCGTACGAGCCCAACGAATCGGGTGCGCGATGGTTCGGGGCGGCCAACCGATCGGTCGGCGGCGGCTTCAGCGCGGTGGGGAGCTCGCTGCGCGCCATGGGTTCCAGCTCCAACTCCGGGGGTTCCTCCTGGTCGTCGAGCTCCAGCGGTTCCAGTGGCGGCAGCGGTTCCAGCGGCTCCGGCATGGGCGGGGGCGGCGGCCGCAGCTGGTAACCAGCTCAGCCGGCAGCAAGAGACCGAGACTCGATGTGGCCGTTGGGCCAGGTGATGTACGTGACCCAGTCGACGTCGCGGTGACCGCCGCCGTCGAGGATCGCCAACAGGATGCGCAGCGTGTCGCCGTGGGAGACAAGCAGCACATGGTCGCCGTCGGAGAACTCGGCGCGCAGCTCGTCGACGAGGATGCGGAGCCTGGCGGCGACATCGGCCATCGACTCTCCCCCTCCCCAACGCACCTCGGAGACGTGCATGCCCTCGGGCGTCGTCTCCTCCTCGAGTTCGTCGTAGTGCTTGCCCTCCAGCGCCCCCAGCGCCTGTTCGCGCAGCAGCTCCGTCTCGCGGACGGGCAACCCGTGCGCGGCCGCGACAACGTTGGCCGTCTGGCGCGCCCGGACCTGGTCGCTGGTGAGGACCGCGGTGAGCGGCACGTCGCGCAGCAGGTCGCGGGCCTGCTCCGCCTGGCGCACGCCGTCGGCGGTGAGAGGCACGCCATGGGTCTGGCCCTGCACGCGCTGCTCCACATTCCAGAGGGACTGGCCGTGGCGGAGGAGATGCAGGATCACGGCCGTAGCCTACGCAGCCTCCCCGCACGGTGCCGGCCGGGCTACCCTTGCCCCGTGATCCTGGTACTCGGCGGCACGACGGAGGGCCGCGAGCTGTGCGCCGAACTCGACCGGCGCGGTGTCGCCAACCTGCAGTCGTTGGCGGGTCGCACCGCGGACCCGCTGGTGTCGGCGTCGGTGAGAGTCGGCGGGTTCGGCGGAGCCGAAGGGTTGCGCCGTTTCCTCGCCGAGAAGGGCGTCACCACCGTCGTCGACGCGACGCATCCCTTCGCCGACGGCATCACCCGCAACGCCGCGGAAGCCTGCGCCTCACTGGGTGTGCGGCTGATCCGGGTGGATCGCCCCGGCTGGGCCGGCCATCCGCATGCGGACCGGTGGACCTGGGTCGACGACCACACGGCGGCTGCCACAGCGGCACGCGCATGCTGCCGGGTGCTGCTGACCGTGGGACGGCAGCACGCACTCGACTACTCGCCCATGCTCGATGACCACTTCGTCCTCGCCCGAGTCGCGGAGCCGCCGGCGGGGAGACTGCCCGTCGGATGGCGACTGGAGCTGGCCCGCGGGCCGTTCTCGCTCGACGGCGAGCGCCACTTGTTCGCGGAACATCGCATTGACTGCCTCGTCACGAAAGACTCCGGCGGGGAGGCGACATCGGGGAAGCTCAACGCGGCTGATGAGGCGGGCGCGGTCGTCGTCATGATCCGACGCCCCCCGCCCCCCGCTGGCGCCGAACGGGTGCGTGACGCCGCGGAGGCACTCGCCTGCCTGGGTCGGGACAGCGAATAGGGCCCTGGACATCCCAGGGCCCCTCGCGGATCGGGAGCGGTCAGCTCAGCGTCGGAATCGGGCATCCGGGCAGGATCGGAATCTGGGTCCGGATATAGAGGCACGCGGCCTCGCGCGTGATGTTGTAGGCCACCTTCATGTTCTCGCCCGTGGTGAAGCGGTCGTGAACGACCTCGACGGAAGCCACGCGGTTGGCCAGCCGCGGGTCGATGCTGGTCGTCCAGACGACGCGGCGCTCGTTCGCGTTCCAGAACCACGCCTTGGCCTCCACGCCCCACTTGCCGGGCTTCGTAACGCCGACGAGCCCTCCACACTTATCGCGCATCAGGATGGTGGTGGTGCCGGTGTAGCCGGTGGCCAAGTAGCTGTTGTAGAGGTGCACGACCGCCGACACCGTCCCCGTGTTGCGGTCGAACGTGCCCGCGCTGTCCATGTGCAGCCCACCGGTCAGTGGCCAGCTGCGCTTGTGGAAGGAGAGCGCCTGGATGTAGCCCGGCGTGCCGACCGGCGTGCCACACTGGGTCGCGGCCGGGGCGAGGAGCGTCGTCGGGACCGCTGCGGCCTGCGCGCCGGACAGGCCGAGCATGCCAAGGCCGACCGCGGCAGCCACGGCGATGCGGGAGAGGGAGGACTTCAGGATGCTCATGATGGTTACTCCTTTGAGCCGTTGCACCCGGTGTCTCCGGGATGTGACCTCAGCATCGACTGCGCGGCGTCCCGTCGTGGAGGGACATTGACCCTCTCCCCGCGGGACAGGATCACGACGTTCAGCGCGGCAACTGCACGCGGACTCGGGTGCCCGTCTCGTCGCTCTCGACGGTGAGCCTCCCTCCCACTTCCTCGGCACGCTGCCGCATCGATTCCATCCCGACGCCACCCTCTCGGTACCGCGCGCCGCCACGGCCGTCGTCGCCGACCTCTACGCGAAGGTCGGGACCCGTCCCATCCAGCGTCACCCACACGCGCGAGGCCCCCGAATGGCGGGCCGCGTTCGACAAGGCCTCCGTCACGATGCGAAACACCGCCACCTCCAGCGCAGCGTCGAGATCGGCCACCCGCCCCACCGCCGTGACCGCGACTGTCGGCTCCGGGCCGATGGCGTCAGCCCGCTGCTGAATCGCGGCCAGGAGCCCTCGGTCCAGGGCGCCCGGCCGCAGCCCGTCGACGATCCGCCGCATCTCCTGGCTGCACTCGCTCAACGTCTCCTGCACCGAGGCGAGGAGTTCCGTCGGGTCGGCCTCGGGCCGGGAGGCCGCCGCGGCCTGCATCCTCGCCCCCGCGATGGCCGGGCCGAGGCCGTCGTGCAGGTCCCTGCGGATGCGGAGCCGTTCCTCTTCGCGGCTTCGCACCACCGAGTGCCGGGCGCGCCGGTCGAGGTCGTCGAGGTGATAGGCGAGGATCG
Source organism: Tessaracoccus sp. (assembly GCF_016714275.1). GTDB lineage: Bacteria > Actinomycetota > Actinomycetes > Propionibacteriales > Propionibacteriaceae > Arachnia. Next base: position 1,385,397 of record NZ_JADJNP010000001.1, read on the forward strand.
CGATCCCCATGCCCACCGGCACGGCCAACAGACCGGGGACGGTCGCGTACGGCAGGCCGAGCGCCTCCACCACGATGCCAAGCACAATCAGTACCCCTGCGGGCAGTAGGGCGCGGATCTGGGTACGTTCGAGCCGAGCCGCGCGTCGCGCTCGGAGGACCAGCTCTACAACGGCGGCAGCCCCGACGCCCACCACCACGGCTATCGCCGATGCAGCCACCAGGAGCGCCCCGCGCGTGGCGCCGTGAGCCGGAGCGGCGGCGACCAGCAGCCCTGGCGTGAGGAAGGTGCCGACGGCCAGACCCACCGTCGCCACCGCGCCCGCCCCGAGGGCGAGAGTCACGAGCCACCGTCTCGTCCGCCCCCTCAGCCTCCCCTCCGGATAGAACGGAAGGGTAGCGACGAGCAGCGCCCACGGCGGCCACCAAGCCCACTGCTCCACCCAGGCGCCCATGCGGGTCCCTCCCAACGCCGCCGCTACGACCGCGAGCAGCGCTCCAACCCCGACCAGCGTCAGCAGAAGGCCCACCCGGTTGGCTGGGCGGGCACGCAGGAGAAAGGCGCCGACGGGCAGGCAGCCAAGCGCCAGGACGACGGCGGGAACGGTCGTCGGCGCACTCACCCGATCAGCGTGTGCAGCAGGTTGTGGAACCAGCCGGCCATGTGTCCGCTGGAGCGGTCGATCGTGGCCCAATGGGCCCAGCGCACCAGCGCGGGAAGGTCGCCCGGTTCGGGAACCGCCTGCAGGGCCGTCGTCGCTGCGTCCGACGGATGCTGGGCGAGATGCAGGTGTACGCGTCTCACCACCCGCCGCATGCGGGCCTCGACGGCGACCGGCGCAGGCCGGCCGAACGGCGCGAACCCGGTCAACGACAGGTCCAGCCCGAGGAGGGGGCGCAGTGGACGCCCTGACGCGTCGAAGAAGTCGAGCTCCAGCCGTCTGCCCTCATGTTCCGCATGGTGTCCGCCATGGGTCGCGCCGTGTGCGATGAGCTGGGCCGGAGTTCCTACCTGGAACCAGTCGTCGGTACTGGAAATCGCGACGACCAGTTCTGCGGGTGGTGGTCGGTCTTGCATCTGCTTCTCCTCGCCGTGCTCCGATGGATCTCGTGGGACGGTTCCCGCGAGTATGGCAGGGCTCCGCGGCTAGGGTCGAGGCATTGGGGAGAAGGTCAACTTTGGAGGAGGGCGAACCGGAGGTGGAGAAGACACTCGTGCTGGTGGTTGACGATCACCCCGTCGTCCGGCGCGGCGTCGCGGCGCTGCTCTGCTCGGAGACATGGGTAGGCGATGTACTCGAAGCCGACACTGTTGCCCTGGCCGAGGAGCTCGCCGCAGAGCATCCCGTGCGGCTCGCCGTGGTCGACGTGGGCCTCCCCGACGGCGACGGCGTCGACCTGACCCGACGGTTGAAGGCGGCCCATCCCGAGATGGCAGTGCTCGTGCTGACCATGACAGCGGAACCGGATCTCGCGCGGGCGGTACTGTCCGCCGGCGGCTCGGGCTTTCTCGTGAAGGAGACCGACCCGGAGGTGCTCCTCGGCGCCATTCGGACGGTGCGCGATGGCGGCCTGGTCGTCGGCCCTCACCTCCCCGACGCGCGGCAGGTGCTCGCGAAGCCGCTTGGCGACGTTCCCCGTCCTTTCGACCGGCTGAGCCCGCGAGAACTTCAGCTTGTGCGGCTCGTCGCCGCCGGTGTCGGCAATGCGCAGATCGCCAGGCGCCTGTCGATCGCGGACAAGACCGTGCGCAATCAGCTCTCGAACGTGCTCGTCAAGTTGGGTGCGGCCGACCGCGTGCAGCTCGCGCTGCTGGCCAGGGACCACGGTCTCCTCGGCTGAGACGTTCCGCGGACGGATAGCTCTGGAGCCGTGTCAGTCGGCGAGCATCAGCTGATCGCGATGGACCGCGGGACGCTGCCGCTCGTGGCCGCGCTCCGCGCTGGAATGACCGGCCTCAGAGGTGAGCTGGGCGCTCGAGTAGCCCACGAAACCGCGGCCGAGGGGCTCGCCGTCGGGGCCGACGATCTCCACGGGCTCGCCCTCGGCGAAGGTTCCCTCGACGCGAGTGATGCCTGCGGCCAGCAGCGACGCCTTGCCGCGGCGCAGGGCGGCGCGAGCGCCGTCGTCGACGTGCAGAGCGCCCCTCGGCTCGGCGGCGAATGCCAGCCAGAGGAGGCGGCGCGGGCGACGCCGCTTGCGCGCGGGGAAGAACGTCCCGACTTCCTCGCCCGCGAGGGCGGCGCCGAGGTCGTCCGCATGCCCGAGGACGACGCTGACGCCGGCCTGCGTGGCGATGTCGGCGGCGATGAGCTTGGTCGTCATGCCGCCGGTGCCCACCTTGGAGCCGACTCGGGAGGTGTCGGCCTCCAGCGTCGCCAGGTCGTCGACCCGGTCGATCCGCTCGGCCCCGGGTGTGTCGGGGTGCGCGGTGTAGAGGCCGTCGACGTCGCTCATCAGGACGAGCGCGTCCGCGCGGACGAGGTGAGCGATGAGCGCGGCGAGGCGATCGTTGTCGCCGAAACGGATCTCGTGCGTGGCGACGGTGTCGTTCTCGTTGACGATGGGGATCACGCCCAGGCGAAACAGCCGCGAGATCGTGTTCAGGGCGTTGCGGTATGTCTTGGGTCGCAGCACGTCTTCGACGGTCAGCAGGAGCTGAGCGATCAGGCGGCCATGCTCGGCGAACGCGTCGGAGTACGCCCTGACCAGCTGTCCTTGACCGACGGCGGCCGCCGCCTGCTGCGTCTCGAGGTCGCGGGGCCGACGGCGCAGCCCCAACGGGCCGATGCCGGCGGCGATGGCGCCGGAAGTGACCAGCACCACGCGAACGCCGCGCTCGTGAAGCGCCGACAGGTGATGGGCGAACTGTGCGACGCGTGCCTGGTCCAGCTGCCCGTTCGGGAGCGTCAGCGAAGAGGAGCCGACCTTGACGACGATCCGCTTGGCGGACGCAATCTCATCCCTCATCGTCGTCCGGATCCCCCTCATCGTCGGGCTCGAAGCCGCTGGTGGCGTAGTCGATGGCCTTGGCCGCGTGGTATTCGGCGTCGAGCTTCCGGCGACGCGCGGCCGCGGGGCGTTCGGTCTCCAGGCGCTGGTCCTCACCGCGGCGGCTGAGGATCTCGGCGCCGATCTCCACCTGCGGGGCGAAGTCGAACACGACCGCGTTCTCGCCGCCGATCGCGACGGCGTCGCCCGTGCGCGCGCCGAGGTCGAGGAGCTTCGTCTCGACACCCAACCGGTTGAGCCGGTCGGCGAGGTAGCCGACGGCCTCCGCGTTGTTGAAGTCGGTCTGGCGGATCCAGCGCTCGGGCTTCTCGCCGCGCACGCGCCACACGAAGCCGCCTTCGCCGTCGCCCTTCTTGACGATGGTGAACTCCTCGGCGGCCGTTCCGCGGCGCGAGGCGACGGGCGCCGGCCGCAGCACGGGCGTCGGGGCGGGCGCGGGCAGTGCCGCGCGGCGCGCCGCGACGATCTTTGCCATCGTGAACTTCAACTCGTTCAGGCCCTCGCCGGTCTTGGTTGAGATGACGAAGATCGGGTGGCCGAGCTTCTCCAGCTCCGGCTTGGCGATCTCCGCGAGCTCGTGAGCATCGGGCAGGTCGACCTTGTTCAGCGCGATGAGCCGCACCCGGTCCTCCAGCCCGCCGTGCGCGGCCAGTTCTGCCTCGATGACCTCGAGGTCGGCGACCGGGTCGCGGCCAGGCTCGTAGGTGCCGAGGTCGATGACGTGCACGATGGCCTGACACCGCTCGATGTGCCGGAGGAAGTCGAAGCCGAGGCCACGCCCCTCGGACGCGCCCTCGATCAGGCCGGGCACGTCAGCCACGGTGTAGGTGACCTCGCCCGCGACGACGACGCCCAGGTTCGGCACCAGCGTCGTGAACGGGTAGTCGGCGATCTTCGGCCGTGCGCGCGAGATGGCCGCGACGAGCGACGACTTGCCCGCGGACGGGAAGCCGACGAGGCCGACGTCGGCGACGACCTTCAGCTCGAGCTGGATGAGCCGCGACTCGCCCTCCTCGCCCAGCAGCGCAAAGCCGGGCGCCTTGCGGGAGGCGCTCGCCAGTGCCTCGTTGCCGAGGCCGCCCCTTCCGCCCTGGGCAACGACGATCTCCTGCCCAGGTTCCGTAAGGTCCGCGAGCACCTCGCCGGTCTCGGCGTCGGTGACGACGGTGCCGCTCGGCACGGGCAGAACGACGCTGTCGCCCCGCGCCCCGTGCTGGTGGTCGCCCTTGCCCGGCTGCCCGTTGGTCGCCTTGCGCACCGACTGGCGGTGGTACTCGACGAGCGTCGACAGCGAGTCGTCGACGCGCAGGACCACGGACCCGCCGTCGCCGCCGTTGCCGCCGTCGGGCCCGCCGAGCGGCTTGAACTTCTCGCGATGGATGGACGTGCAGCCGTGCCCGCCGTTGCCAGCCTGGACGGTGAGCTTGACGCGGTCGACGAAAGAAGGAATAGCCATAGGCGGGTCAGTCTATCCCGGCACGATCCCCGCAGCCTCCAACCGGGGTCCGGCGCACAGAAAGCAGTGAGGCCCGCCCCGAAGGGGCGGGCCTCACTGTGGATCTGTGATCAGGCGGGAACGACGTTGACCACGCGGCGACCGCGCTTCACACCGAACTCGACCTGGCCCTCGACAAGGGCGAAGAGGGTGTCATCGCCACCGCGTCCGACGCCGTCGCCCGGGTGGAAGTGGGTGCCGCGCTGGCGGACGAGGATCTCGCCGGCACCGACGACCTGACCGCCGTAGCGCTTGACGCCCAGACGCTGGGCGTTCGAGTCACGACCGTTGCGCGTAGAGGACGCGCCCTTCTTGTGTGCCATCTTCTACTCCTCAGGCCTCGATACCAGTGACCTTGACCTGGGTGTACCGCTGGCGGTGACCCTGGCGCTTCTTGTAGCCGGTCTTGTTCTTGTACTTCAGGATCCGGATCTTCGGACCCTTGGTCTCGCCCACGACCTCGGCGGTGACGCTCACCTTGCCGAGAGCCTTGGCATCCGAGGTGATCTTGTCGCCGTCGACCAGCAGCAGCGGCTGCAGGGCGACAGTACCGCCGACCTCTTCCGACACCAGGTCGATGTTCAGGACGTCGCCGACAGCAACCTTGTGCTGTCGACCACCGTTGCGCACGATCGCGTACACGACTGACCTACCTTCGTTTAACTAGCAAAGTCTTTGGGTGCCCATCCGAACGAATACCGTCCAGGGGCAAAGCACCGAGGGATTACTCTACGCGGCACCCCGCAGGGGGTCAAACCGGCATTAGGTGGTCACCACCACCGGGACGATCATCGGGCGGCGGCGAAGACGCTTCGAGATCCACTGGCCGAAGGCACGGCGAGTCACCTGCTGTAGGCGGATCGTGTCGTCCACGCCGTCGGTCAACGCCTCAAGCAGCGCGTCGGAGACGCGGCCACGGGCCTCCTCGAACACCGAGCCGTCCTCCGCGAGACCGCGGGCCTGGATCTCCGGGCCGCTGACGATCCTACGGTTGTGGACGTCGACGACGGTGATCACCGAGACGAAGCCCTCCTCGCCGAGGATGCGGCGGTCCATGATCGACTCAGAGATGTCGCCCACCGTCGAGCCGTCGACGAAGATGTAGCTCGCGTCAACCGATCCAACCTTCCGCGCCACGCCGTCCTTGAGATCGACGACGTCACCATCGCCCGCGATGACGACGCGCTCCGCGGGAACACCCGTTGCCTCGGCCAGCTTGCCGTTGGCGATCAGATGGCGGACCTCGCCGTGGACCGGCATCGCGTTCTTGGGACGCAGGATGTTGTAGCAGTACAGGAGCTCGCCCGCGGATGCGTGGCCCGAGACGTGCACGAGCGCGTTGCCCTTGTGCACGACGGTGGCGCCGAGCTTCGAGAGGCCATTGATGACGCGGTAGACGGAGTTCTCGTTGCCGGGGATGAGCGAGCTGGCGAGCAGGACCGTGTCGCCCGGGCCGACCTGGATGACGGGGTGGTCGCGGTTGGCGATGCGGCTGAGCGCGGCGAGCGGCTCGCCCTGGGAGCCGGTCGAGACAATGACGACCTTGTCGGCCGGGTACCTGTCGATCTCCTTCAGCTCGATCAGCGTCCCCGCCGGCACCTTCAGGTAGCCGAGGTCGCGCGCGGTGCCCATGTTGCGCACCATCGAGCGTCCGACGTAGACGACCTTGCGGTCGTGCTTGACCGCCATGTCGAGCACCTGCTGGACGCGGTGCACGTGGGAGGCGAAGCAGGCGACGATCAGCTTGCCCTTCGAGCCCTCGAACACCCGCGCAATGGCGGGCTCGATGTCCTTCTCAGGCGTAGTGAAGCCGGGCATCTCGGCGTTGGTGGAGTCCGCGAGGAACAGGTCGACGCCCTCTTCGCCGAGGCGCGCGAATCCGCGGAGGTCCGTGATCCGGCCGTCGAGCGGCAACTGGTCCATCTTGAAGTCGCCGGTGTGCAGGACGAGGCCTGCCTTGGTCCGGATGGCGACGGCAAGCGCGTCGGGAATGGAGTGGTTGACGGCCAGGAACTCGAACTCGTAGTTCCCGATCTCGATGATGTCGCCCTCCTCGACGGCGTCGAGGACGAAGTCGCGGAGGCGATGCTCGCGCAGCTTCGCGGCGACGAAAGCCAGCGTCAGCTTCGAGCCGTAGATCGGGATGTCCGGGCGGCGCTTCAGGAGGTAGGGCACGGCGCCGATGTGGTCCTCGTGCCCGTGGGTGAGGACGAGCGCGACGATGTCATCCAGGCGTCCGTCGAGGTAGTCGAGGGCCGGGAGGATGAGGTCGACGCCGGGGTGGTGGTCCTCCGGGAAGAGGACGCCGCAGTCGACGAGCGCGATCTGGCCGTCGATCTCGAACGCCGTCATGTTGCGGCCGACGTCCCCGAGACCACCCAAGGGAATCACGCGCAGCGTGCCGGGGGCCAGTTTCGGGGGCGTCATCACTTCTGTCATGGCCCACAGGGTAGTGGACTTTCGCTGGTCAGCGGCCCTCGTTGAGGCCCCTAGGATGGTCCGCATGTCTGCCGTCGACACCGTCCGCCTGGCCATGCCGTCCGAGTCCGTCGATCTCGCCCGCATCCAGCGACGTGCGTGGTCGGAGTCCGGCGCGCTTGCGGCCGCGGTCGCGGGGATGGGGGCAGACGAGGCAACCCGCGCCTGGCACGACGCCATTGTCCGCCCGCCGCTGGCTCACTTCCGGGTGCTCGTCGCCATCGGCGAGCCTGGCGTCGTCGCGTTCGCGGTCACCGGACCCAGCCCCGACGACGACGCGGAGGAACGCGTAGGCACCATCGGCGAGTTCGTCGTCGACCCCCGCCAGCGCGGCCGCGGCCACGGCTCGCGGCTGCTGAACGCGGCCGTCGACACGCTGCGCACCGACGGCTATGACGTCGCCACCATCTGGGTCCAGGCAGCCGACGACGCCCTCCGCGCGTTCCTCACCGGCTGCGGGTGGGCGTCAGACGGCGCGCACCAGGAGGTCGCCGTCGACGACGCGGGCGCACGCCTCAGGCTCGTGCGCCTGCACACCCGCATCGCCGACGCGGGACACTAGATTCCGAGCACCGACTCCATCTCGAGGGTCAGGCCGGGGTGGTCGACGACGTGGCGGATGCCGGCGACGACGCCGGGCATGAACGAGACCCGGTCGAACGAGTCGTGGCGGATGGTGAGCGTCTCCCCCAACGCACCGAACAGCACCTCTTGGTGCGCGACCAGGCCTTGGAGCCGCACGCCGTGGACGTGGATGCCGTCGACGACCGCACCGCGGGCGCCGTCGTCGTGGACGGTCGCGTCCGGGACCGCGCCGAGGCCGGCCTCGGCGCGGGCGGCGGCGATGCGCCGCGCTGTCGTCGCGGAGGTACCCGACGGCGCGTCGGCCTTGTTCGGGTGGTGCAGTTCGACGATCTCCGCCGACGGGTAGAACGCGGCCGCCTTCGCCGCGAACTGCATCATGAGCACGGCACCGATCGAGAAGTTCGACGCGATCAGCACGCCGACGCCTGGGTTCTCGGCGAGCACGTCACGCACCAGATCGAGGCGCTCCGGCGTGAACCCGGTCGTGCCGATGACCATGTGCATCCCGCGGCTCACCGCCCATTCGATGTTCTCCATGACGGCATTGGGATGGGTGAAGTCGACGACGACCTGCGCGCGCCCGATCTGCTCCCGCGGCTCTCCGAGATCGACCCCTCCGACAGCGGTCATCCCCTCGGCGCGCCCCACGGCGCGGATCACCTCGCTGCCCATCTTTCCGCTCGCCCCGAAAACGCCGACCCGGATCTCATTCACCGCTGGTTCCCTTCCCTCTTCCTCACAGTTAGGCCCAACGTTACCCATCATCGAGGGGACCGAGGCCGTAGACAGGCCCGGTGTAGGTTCACAGCCGGAGCGCAGGCCGCCGCTGGCAGTCCTGCACCGTCGGCAGAGGGCAGACCCAGGCAAAAGAGGCGCCAGGACCAGATGGTCCCGGCGCCTCATCGGCTCATTGGTTTCGACTCGCCGGTTCGCTATCGCTCACGCGGCGGCTCCGCCAGCAGTCGTCACTCGGCCGCGGCCTCGGTCTCCTCGACGACCGGGACCAGCGACAGCTTGCCGCGGTCGTCGATCTCCGAGATCTCGACCTGCAGCTTCTGGCCGACGCTCAGCACGTCCTCCGGATCCTCGACGCGCTTGCCGCCGGCGAGGGCGCGCAGCTTCGAGATGTGCAGGAGGCCGTCCTTGCCGGGCATGAGCGACACGAACGCGCCGAACGGCATCAGCTTGACGACGGTGCCGAGGTAGCGCTCGCCCTTCTCAGGCAGGTGCGGGTTGGCGATCGCGTTGATCTGCGCGACCGCGGCCTCCGCGGCCTCGCCGCTGTCGGCGCCCACGTACACGGTGCCGTCGTCCTCGATCGCGATGTTCGCGCCGGTCTCGTCCTGGATCGTGTTGATGACCTTGCCCTTGGGGCCGATGACCTCGCCGATCTTGTCGACCGGGATGCGCAGCGAGATGATGCGCGGCGCGTACGGGGACATCTCATCCGGCGCGTCGATGGCCTCACCCATGACCTCGAGGAGGGTGTGGCGGGCGTCGCGGGCCTGGAGCAGGGCCTTCTGCAGCTCGACGGCGGGGATGCCGTTGAGCTTGGTGTCCAGCTGGAGGGCGGTGACGAAGTCACGCGTTCCCGCCACCTTGAAGTCCATGTCGCCGAGGGCATCCTCGGCGCCAAGGATGTCGGTCAGCGCGATGTACTTGGTCTCGCCGTCGACGTCCTCACTCATGAGGCCCATCGCGATGCCCGCGACGGCGGCCTTCAACGGCACGCCGGCGTTCAGCAGCGACAGCGTGGACGCGCAGACCGAGCCCATCGACGTCGAGCCGTTGGAGCCGAGCGCCTCGGAGACCTGGCGGATGGCGTACGGGAACTCGTTGCGAGTGGGCAGCACTGGCGCGATCGCCCGCTCGGCGAGAGCGCCGTGGCCGATCTCGCGACGCTTCGGGGAGCCGACGCGGCCGGTCTCGCCCGTCGAGAACGGCGGGAAGTTGTAGTTGTGCATGTAGCGCTTGGTCGACTCGGGCGAGAGCGTGTCGATCTTCTGCTCCATGTCGAGCATGTTCAGCGTCGAGACACCCAGGATCTGGGTCTCGCCGCGCTGGAACAGCGCCGAACCGTGCACGCGCGGGATGACCGCGACCTCGGCGGAGAGCTCACGAATGTCGCTCGGGCCGCGGCCGTCGATGCGGACGCCCTCAGTGAGGGTGCGGTGGCGAACGATCTTCTTGGTCAGGGCCTTGAGGGCCGCGGAGACCTCGTTGCCGCGGTCGGCGAAGCGCTCGGCCAGCTGGGCCTGCACGTCCCCGCGGATGGCGTGGGTGGCCTCGTCGCGCTCCTGCTTGCCCGCGATGCGCATGGCCTCGGCCACACGGTCGCTGGCGAGCTCCTGGACGGCCTCGAAGACGTCGTCCTGGTAGTCGCGGAAGACCGGGAAGTCGTAGGTCTCCTTGGGCAGCTTCGCGGCCAGCTCGGACTGCGCGTCGCACAGCGCCTTGATGAACGGCTTGGCGGCCTCAAGTCCCTGGCCGACGATCTCCTCGGTCGGCGCGGTCTTGCCCGCGCGGACGAGCTCCCAGGTGGCGTCCGTTCCGCCGGCCTCGACCATCATGATGGCGACGTCACCGTCGGCGAGCACGCGACCCGCGACGACCATCTGGAAGGCGGACTTGGCCACCTGCTCGACGGTCGGGAACGCGACCCACTGGTCGTCGATGAGGGCGACGCGGACGCCGCCGATGGGGCCGGAGAACGGCAGGCCCGCGAGCTGGGTCGACATGGAGGCCGCGTTGATCGCGACGACGTCGTACATGACCGCCGGATTCAGCGAGAGCACGGTGACGACGACCTGGACCTCGTTGCGGAGGCCCTTGACGAACGCGGGACGCAGCGGACGGTCGATCAGGCGGCAGGCCAGGATGGCGCCCTCACCGGGGCGGCCTTCGCGACGGAAGAACGAGCCGGGGATGCGGCCCGCGGCGTACATCCGCTCCTCGACGTCGACGGTGAGCGGGAAAAAGTCGATGGCGTCGCGCGGGGTCTTCTGCGCGGTCGTCGCCGACAGCAACATGGTGTCGCCGTCGAGGTAGACGGCGGCCGATCCGTCGGCCTGCTGCGCGAGCGCGCCGGCCTCGAAGCGGACGGTGTGGGTGCCGTAGCGGCCGTTGTCAATCACGGCCTCGGCGAATTCGATGCCCGGTCCTTCCACGGACAGGCTCCTTTCGTTCGGGCGCAGCCCAAACCCGCGCGGGTGTTCTCCCCGCGAAGCGCCAGCCGGTCTTCGATCGAGGCCCGCGGGTGCGCAATCTCCTGCACCCGAAGGCCACTACCGAGGACCAGACTCACACCCGGTTGGGCGGCTGTTTCTCTCTCGGACCACGAAATGGTCCGAGATCATGCTACCCCCTCGCCTCACTTCCACCGTATTCGCGACGTGGCACGATGAGCTCATGAGCACATCGTCCGTGCACGTCATCGGCGACGCCGCCATCGCGACGGCGCGACGGTGGGCCGAGGCCTGCCGCACCCATCCCGAACCCCGGGCCACGAAGCTGTTGGCCGCCGCCCTGCGTCACCCCGAGGGGCTTCGCTTCACCCTCGACTTCGTGGACACGGTCATCCGTCCCGAGGATCCGACGGTCGCCGCCGCCGCGCTGCGAGAGCTGGCCCGCCGCGACGTCGGCTTCCTGCCGGCTCCCCTGCGACTCGGGCTGCGCACCGCGGTGGCGGCCACGCCCGGTACCCTGCTCCCGCTCGTCAGGAAGGTGTTCGAGATGCTCGTCGGCGACCTCGTCGTCGACGTCGGCTCCTCCCTCGCTCCTGCGCTGCGACGCCTGCGGCGCCGTGGGGCGGAGCTCAACGTGAACCTGCTCGGCGAGGCCGTCCTGGGCGACGAGCACGCCCGGGCGCGCCTCGAAGCGACGACGAGGCTCCTGTCGCGCGCGGATGTCGACTATGTGTCCATCAAGGTGTCGTCGGTGCTGGGTCAGCATGCCCCCTGGGGCCAGGCTGCCGTCGCCGACGCCGCCGTCGAACGGCTGCGGCCGCTGTTCCTCCGGGCGGTCCGCGAGGACACGTTCGTCAACATCGACATGGAGGAGTACCGCGACCTGCACCTGACGCTCGAGGTGTTCGAGCGCCTCGTACTGGAACCTGAGCTGCTGCGGCTGCGGACGGGCCTCGCGGTGCAGTGCTATCTGGTGGAGTCGCCGCTCGTCCTGCGCGAGCTTGACCGCATCGCGGCCGCGCGGATCGCGGCCGGCGGTGCGCCTCTCAAGGCCCGGCTCGTCAAGGGCGCGAACCTCGCCATGGAGCGCGTGCAGGCGGAGCTGCGCGGCTGGGCGAACCCCGCGCACGCGACGAAGGAGGAGACCGACGCCTCGTACCTGCGCGCGCTGGGCGAGTGCCTGACGCCCGAGCGCGCAGCGCGGGTGCGGATCGGCGTCGCGAGCCACAACATCTACACGTTGGCCGCCGCCTGGGAGCTGGCGAAGGCACGGGGCGTGACCGACGCCGTCGACGTCGAGATGCTGTCGGGCATGGGTGTGCCGCTGCAGCGGGTGATCCAGGGCGAGGTCGGCCGGCTGCGGTTGTACGTGCCGGTGGTGCCGCGCGCCGAGTACGACTCCGCCATCTCGTACCTCGTCCGCAGGCTCGAGGAGAACGCGGCGCCCGAGAACTTCATGTCCGGTGCCGCGTCGCTGGGCGCCGACGCTGGGTTCCTTGATCGTGAGGAGGCGCGGTTCCGGGCTGCTCTCTCGCATGTCGACGACGCGACGCCGAAGGAGTGGGCCACTCAGGTTCGCCCCGAGCACCCCGGGTTCGCGAACGCCGTCGACACCGACCCCGCGCTGCTCGCGAACCAGGAATGGGCGGAGTCGATCCGTGCGGGGTTACCCGCCCCGGAGCTCGGCGCCGCCACGCTGGCCGTCGCGCGCCTCGACGGGGAGGGCGCCGTCGACGGGGTACTCGCCCGGGGTGTGGAGGCGGGGACGCGGTGGGCCGACGTCTCCCCCGCCGAGCGCGCCCGCCTGCTGCGGCGCCTCGGCGACGAGCTGGAGTCGGCCCGCGCCGACCTCATCCGCATCGCCGCCGACGAGGTGGGCAAGCTGATCGACCAGGCGGACGTCGAGGTCTCGGAGGCCTGCGACTTCGCGCGCTACTACGCGGGTCTGGCAGAGGAGCGGGTCGACGGCGTCCTCCGCGTGCCGCCGCGGCTGGTACTCGTGGCCTCTCCGTGGAACTTCCCCATCGCCATCCCGCTGGGCGGCGTCGCGGCAGCGCTGGCGGCCGGGTCCGCGGTCATCCTCAAGCCGGCGCCGCCCGCGCGTCGGGTCGCCGCCGTGCTCACGGAGGCCTGCCTGCGGGCAGGGTTCCCCGAGGGCGTCGTCCAGCTCGCACACGTCGACGACGGGCCACTCGGCCGGGCCCTTGTCGAGGATTCGCGCGTGGGCCTCGTGGTGCTCACCGGCGCGGCGGAGACCGCCGAGCTGTTCCGGTCCTGGCGGCCGGGCCTCCCGCTGCTGGCGGAGACCTCCGGCAAGAACGCGCTGGTCATCACGCCGTCAGCCGACCTCGACCTCGCCGCCGTCGATCTCGTCGCGTCCGCGTTCGGCCACGCGGGCCAGAAGTGCTCGGCGGCGTCGCTCGGCATCCTCGTCGGCTCCGTGGCGCGCTCGCGTAGGTTCCTGGACCAGGTCTGCGACGCGGCCCGTTCGCTCGTCGTCGCCTGGCCCGACGACCCGCTGGCGGAGGTGGGTCCGCTCACCGAGCCGCCCGGCGAGAAGCTGCTCCGCGGGCTCACGACCCTGGAGGCCGGGCAGCGCTGGCTGCTGAAGCCGGAGCGGATCGACCAGCGGCTGTGGCGGCCGGGCGTCCGCGAGGGCGTGCTTCCCGGCAGCGAGTTCCACCAGGTCGAGTACTTCGGGCCGGTGCTGGGGTTGATGTCGGCGGCGACGCTGGATGAGGCCATCGCCTGGCAAAACGGCACCCCCTACGGCCTGACCGCGGGGCTGCACTCGCTGGACCCCTCGGAGGTCCAGACGTGGCTCGACCGGGTCGAGGCAGGCAACGTGTACGTGAACCGCTCGATCACCGGCGCCATCGTGCGCCGGCAGCCGTTCGGCGGCTGGAAGCGTTCCGCCGTCGGCCCGGGCGCGAAGGCGGGCGGACCCAACTACCTGCTGGCCTTCGGCCGCTGGGAGCCAGACCTCGACGCCGCACCGGACGATGCCTGGCTCGCCGCCGCACGGGCGTCGGACGAGGCCGCGCTGCGCAGCCACTTCCGGAGGCAGGACCGCACCGGGCTCTCCGCGGAGATCAACGTGCTGCGCTACCGCCCCGTCCCCGTCACGGTCCGGGTCGAGGATGCGCCGGTCCGCGACGTCCTCCGCGAGGCGGCAGCCGCGTCGACGGCGCGGGCCCCTGCGACGTTCTCGTTCCGCGGCGAGCCCGCGCCCGAGGTGCGGATCGCGCTGGCGGGCCGCCGCGTCGTCGTCGCCCCCGACGAGGAGTTCGATGCCGCGGCAACGGGCCGCGTGCGCCACCTCGGCACGCGCGACCTGCTGGCCGACGCGGGCGGCTCGATCGACCTCACCGTCTACGCCGGTCCGTCAGTCCTCCCGGGCCGGGTCGCTCTGCTGCCGTACCTGCGCGAGCAGTCCGTGAGCATCACCAACCACCGGTTCGGGCACCCGAGCCGCCTGACGACGAGCCTCGCGCTCTGACCCCGATAGGCTGTTGCGGCCCAGTCCCGAAATCAGGAGCCCCGTGAATCACGCCCCCTCCGACCCGCTCGCGTCGCTCGCTGGCGTGCAGCGCCGCACGATGGTCGTGCTGGTGATCACGCAGATCGTCGGAACCGTCGGCGTCGGCGTGGCGCCATCGATCGGCATCCTGCTCGCGGAGCAGGTCACCAACAGCGAGGCGTGGGCCGGGCTGGCACGCACGGCCAGCACCCTGGGCGCGGCCCTTTTCGGGATCCCGCTGGGCAACCTCGCCGCGCGTCGGGGCCGACGACTCTCACTCGCCGCCGGCTGGTGGATCGCCGGACTTGGCAGCGCGATCCTCGTGGTCGCCGCCCAGCGGAGCCTCGTCGTGCCGCTGTTTGTGGGACTGCTGCTGATCGGCGCCGGCGCCGCGGTGAGCCTGCAGGCCAGGTTCGCCGCGACCGACCTCGCTCAGCCGCACCACAAGGGCCGCGCGTTGTCCATGGTGGTCTGGTTCGGCACGCTCGGGACCGTCATCGGGCCGAACCTGGGCGCGCCGGGCAAGATCCTCGGCGCCGTCACCGGGCTGACGGTGTTCGCAGCGGCCTTCCTGATCGCGGCGGTCTTCCTCATCCTCGCGGGCGCCGTGGTTTTCGTCGCGCTGCGCCCCGACCCCCTGCTCATGCTTGCCGAGCGCGTCGGCACGCCGACGACGACGCGCAAGGCGAGCCTGCGCCAGCGGCTGCGCGCCATGGGCGCGGAGCTCGGCGGGAACCGGCCGGCGCGGGTCGCTGTCGTCGCCATCCTGACCGGCCAGGTGGTGATGGTCGCCATCATGACCATGACCCCTGTGCACATCGTCCACCATGGCGGCGACATCGATGTCGTGGGCATCACGCTCAGCATCCACATCGCGGGCATGTTCGCGTTCTCGCCGATCGTCGGCTGGCTCAGCGACCGCTTCGGCCCGCGGCCTGCCATCTGGGCCGGCATCGCGATCCTCCTGGCGTCGCTCGTCATCGCCGCAGCCTGGCCTGACGACACGGCCTGGGTCATGACGTCGCTGTTCCTGCTCGGCCTCGGCTGGTGCTTCACGAACGTCGCGGGCTCGGCACTGTTCACATCGACGGTGTCGACGGATGTCCGCGCCTCCTCGCAGGGCGGGGTCGACGCGCTGTCCAACCTGCTCGGCGCGGTCGCCGCCTTCGGCGCGGGCCCGCTGCTCGCCGCCAGCAGCTTCCCGATGCTCTCGGTGCTGACGATGGTCGCCCTCCTCCCCCTCTGCGTGCTCGTCGCGCGCCCGCTCCCCCGGACCTAGGAGCGTGCTGAACAATGCTTCCTCCGGCGAGGACGTGCCAGGCGGGATGAGATACGACCCCCAGATCTTGTAAGCGTATTGGGACATACCCGTCAAGATATGGGGGTCGTAGATCGCCCGATCTGGTGCGCCGCAGCCGAGGAATGATTGTTCAGCAGGCTCCTAGGAAAGCACTGGTCAATCGGGCACCGGCTGCGGCGCACCATTGACCAGTACTTCCCTAGTGCCCGGCGTCGCGGACGAGCAGGGCGAGGCGGACCCGGTTCATGTCGTCGAGCTTGGTGAACACCCTTGTCAAGTGTGTCTTCACCGTCGCCTCGGAGCAGTAGAGCACTGCACCGATCTCGGCGTTGGAGAGGCCCTTCGCGACGCACTCGGCCACCTCGCGCTCCCGTGGGCTGAGGCGCTCCAGCAGCTGACGCGCGGAGGTGCGGCGCCGGTCCGCACCCGTATCGGCGAAGCGGTCGAAGAGCGTCCTCGTGTGCGCCGGGCTCAGCATGGCGTCTCCGGCGGCGACGACGCGTACGGCCTCGATCAGCTCGGAGGGCGGCGTGTCCTTCAGCAGGAACCCGCTCGCCCCGGCCTCGATCGCGGCGAAGACATGCGCGTCGAGCTGGAAGGTGGTGAGCACGAGCACCCGCGGCGGCCCGCTGGCCGCGGTGAGGCGCGCAGTCGCCTCGATGCCGTCCACCCTGGGCATCCGGATGTCCATCACGACCACGTCCGGCCGAGTGGCACCCACGAGTTCCGGGACGCCCGCGCCGTCGTCAGCCTCTCCGACCACCTCCAGGTCCGCTGCCGTGGACAGGATCGCGCGCAACCCCGCGCGGACGAGGGGGTCGTCGTCGACGATGGCAACGCGGATCACGCCGTCGCCTCCCAGGGGAGCCGCGCGCACAGCTCGAAACGGCCGCGCGACGCGCGAGCATCCAACTCGCCGCCGAGCACCGCGAGCCGCCCGCGCAGGGTGCTGAGACCGGTCCCGGCGCCGGATTCGCCGCCGGGCGTGAGCGGGTTGCCGACCCGCACCTCGAGGCTCTCCCCCGGCGCGCCGGACAGCACCACGTCGACCGCGGC
The DNA here is from genome assembly GCF_016714275.1 of Tessaracoccus sp. Classification (GTDB taxonomy): domain Bacteria; phylum Actinomycetota; class Actinomycetes; order Propionibacteriales; family Propionibacteriaceae; genus Arachnia. The sequence goes on from NZ_JADJNP010000001.1 coordinate 1,402,027, forward strand.
GCCCGGCGCGTGCCGGTGCGCGTTGGTCAACGCCTCATGGATCACCTGATAGGCGACGCGCCCCGTCGACGGCGGAAGCGCGGCCCGATCCTGCTCGGCGAGCCCGTCGCGCACGGTGACGACGGCGCCCGCGTCCCTGCTCTCCCCAATCAGTCTGGGCAGGCCTTGCAGCCCGGGCGTCGGGTCGCGGCGCTCATCCTCGCCGAGGGCATGCACGACGGCGCGCAGCTCGGAAAGCCCTGAGCGTGCCGTCGACCTGATCTGCTCCGCGGCCTTGGCGACGTCCGGATCCTTCGATCCGACCTCCAATGCGCCCGCCTGCATCGTCACCAGCGCCAACACGTGGCCGAGCGAGTCGTGCATCTCCTGCGCGATCCGTTCCCGTTCCCTATGGACCGCCTGGCTCGCGGCAAGCTCGCGCTCGAATTCCGCCCGCGCCGCGCTCTCCGCGACAGAGGCGGCCAGCCGCCGGTGCGCGCTGATGTAGCGGCCGACGGCGATCGGGGCGAAGAGGAAAGGCATCAGAAGCAGCGCGCTCACCGCCGAATCCGCGGGTGGCACGCCGTCGTGATAGTCGTGGGCGTAGAGCCAGCCCATGGTCCCGACGGCGCCGAGCGAGGTCATCAGCCACACCCCGAGGCCCTTGCGGCGCATCGAAAGGCTGACCACGCCGATCAGGAACAGCGAGAAGCCGTAGAGCGGCGCAGCGACGACGCTCGCGATAGGCAGCAGGTACGGGAGACGCACGCGCCACACGACGCCCGCGATCACCATCGGCACCAGCACCGCCACGAGGACCCACAGCCAGGGCGTCATCGTCGGCAGCCGGGCGTTGAAGTACATCAGTCCGATCGCCGCGAAGTACATGAGGTTCGCGCCCCAACGCATCCTCCAGCTCCGGTCGGGGGCAACGCCGGCCGGCCGGGGGTTCGCCTCCACGCCGCTCATGACACGACAGTAGTGGGCCATCGGACCCCTGCGGTGTCCATCTATCGTCGTATTGGGTGCGATCCGGTCGGGCGACGCGCCGCCGGGCGCGCGCGACGAGGATCGTGGCATGACGAACGCAACGACCGCAGGCGCCCTCATCGTCGCCGAGAACGTGACCGCCTCCTTCTCCGTCGGCGCCCGGCGGGTGGAGATCCTCCACGGCGTCTCCCTTACCGTCAGCGAGGGCGAGGTGTGTGCCGTGATGGGCGCCTCCGGTTCCGGCAAGTCGACGCTGCTGTACTGCCTCGCCGGGCTGGAGCAGCCGAGCGGCGGCGCGGTCTCACTGCTCGGGGAGCCCATCGGCCAGCTGTCTCGGCGCCGACTGGCGGAGCTGCGACGCCGCGAGCTCGGGTTCGTCTTCCAGTCCTACAACCTGATGCCGACGCTGCCCGCCGCGCAGAACGTCGCCCTGCCCTCCCTGCTCCGCGGCGAGCGCGTCGACCGGGCGCGGGTCGAGGAGGCGCTGGCCGCCGTCGGCCTCGCCGATCGTGGGGCCGCGCTGCCGTCATCGATGTCCGGTGGCGAGCAGCAGCGGGTGGCCATCGCGCGGGTGCTCGCGCAGCAGCCACGAATCGTCTTCGCCGACGAGCCCACCGGCGCGCTGGACACCGCGAGCGGGCGGACGGTGCTCGCCGAGCTGTGCCGGATCGGAAGGACGCCCGGCCAATGCGTGCTGATCGTCACGCACGATCCCGCGGTCGCGGCGGCCTGCGACCGGGTCGTCTTCATGCGCGACGGCCTGCTCGTGCGCCAACTGACCGCCCCGTCGACCGAGGTGGTGGCTGCCCAGCTCGCGCAGCTCGAGGAAGAGGCCGCGGGCCGCGACGCCGGGGCGGTGGCCTGATGCGTTCCCTGATCGTCGCGGAGCTGCGCAGCGCGTGGAGCTCATGGTGCGCAGTGCTCATCGCGTTCGTCGCGGCGAGCTTCTCCATCGTGCTCGCCCTGCTGGCGATCGGCAGCGTCGCCGACACCGTCGCGACGGGGCTCATGCCTCCCGAGGAGGTACCCGCGCTGCAGTTCGTCCCCGCGTGGAACCTGGGATTGGCGATCATCGGGACGCTCAGCGTGATCGGGGCCGTGACCGCACTGGTGGTGCAGGCGCGGCGCGGAGCACTGGCGCGGCTCGCGCTCGCCGGGGCAACGCCCGGACAGGTGTCACGCATCCTGATGGCGCAGCTCACACTGGTTGCCGCAGCGGGCGCCGTGCTCGGGACGGCACTCGCGGTGGCGGCCCTGCCCACCGCCCTCGCCGCGCTGCTCGGTGACCGGAACGTCGACGGCGCCCTCGCCGTCGTGCGCCCCGACCTGTCCTTGGCGCTCGGCGGGGCGGCCGGGTTCGTGGCCGTGGCGCTGCTGGCCGGGCTGCGGCAGTCGCGGGTGGCGGCGAAGATCCCCCCTGTCGAGGCGTTGCGGACCGTTCCCGGCGCGGCCCCTCGACGACGGATGATCGGGCGCTGGGTGGGGGCGATCCTGCTGGCGCTGCTCGTCGTCGGCATTGCGGTGGCTGCAATCGTGTTCGCGTCGCTCCTCAAGGGTGACGGCGCCGACATGATCCTGCAGGTGTCGCTGCTGTGCATCCTGCTCACGGGCTCGGTGTTCTCGGTGGCGGCTCCGCTGACGATCGGGGCGCTGACGCGCGCGTGGACGGCCCTGATTCCGAGCAGGTCCGCGGCGTGGACGATCGCGCGCGCCATCGTCATCACGAAGGGCGAGCGGCTCGCCCGCACCGTGACCCCCATCATGCTGACCGTCGGGCTGCTCGTCGGCCTCGGGTTCATCGGCGCCTCCGCCGTCGAGCTGATGCACTCGATGGGCTACGAGGATGTCCAGGGGGTCACCATCGTCTCCCTCCTCGTGCTGATCGCCCTCGCGCTCGTGATCTCGATCTCGGGCGGCGTGAGCGTGTTGTTGATGATGTCGCGGCAACGGGAGGCCGAGCTGGCGCTGAGCGGCGTCATCGGCGCGACGCCGCGTCAGCAGGCGCTCATCCCCGTGCTGGAGGGCGTCATCATCACCGTCACGGCCACCATCCTCGGTCTGGCGATGACCGCGAGCGGCCTGGTGGTGTTCGTCGTCGGCCTGAACGAGATCGGACTCCCCGCCTCGGTCATCATGCCGTGGGGCCTTCTGGTGTCCGTCGTGTTGATCTGCGGCGCGGTCGTCGTCGCCTCGACGACGTTGCCTGTGCTGCCTTCGCTGCGCAGATCTGCGCGCCAGGTGGTTGCCCAACTATCGGCCGAGTAGGCCGAAACCCCCGGTTTGCCTGGTTTCGCCCCCCGTTCGGGGATAGCGTTGAGCATGCGCATTAACGACGTCATCGACAGCAAGGGCCGCACGGTCATCACCGCGCGCGCCGAACAGCCAGTGAGCGATCTGGTCCGTCTCCTCGCGGAGAACCGGATCGGCGCCGTCGTCATCACCGACGACGACCGGATCGTCGGCATCGCCGGGGAACGCGACGTGGTGCGCGCCCTGCACGACCGCGGCACCTCCGCCCTCGACGATCCGATCTCCTCGCTGATGACCGCGGAGGTCCACGTCTGCGGGATGAGCGACGAGCTGTCGGCTGTCGCCGCGGCCATGACCGAGATGCGGGTCCGGCACTTCCCCGTCGTGGTGGACGGGCAGCTCGCCGCGATCGTGTCGATCGGCGACATCGTCAAGAGCCGGATCGATCAGCTGCAGAGCGAGCAGGAGCAGCTCGTCAACTACCTGCAGGCGACGGGGCCGGACAGGGTCTAGGGAAGCACTTGATCAATAGGGCACCGGCTGATCAGTGCTTCCCTAGGCTACCGGATCGAGCACGACGGGTACCTTTGCCCAGCCGCTGACCGGCGGCAGCTCGCGCACTGCGCCGCGCTCGCGCGACATGCCGATGTGGGCGGTCTGCGACAGCAGCTCCCAGACGATCACGCGCAGCTCCATGAGCGTCAGCGCTCGCCCGGGGCAGACGTGCGGGCCGATGCCGAAGACGAGGTTGTCTGCGGCATGCTCGTGTGGATTGAACGCGTCCGGCTCCGCGAACGCCAGTGGGTCGCGGTTCGCCGCCGTCCAGTTGAGCACAACACGGGTCCCCGCACCGATCCGCTCGCCGCCGACGACCGTGTCGGTCGTCGTGATCCTGCGGTTGGAGACGAAGGGATCGTCGATGCGGAGGATCTCCTCGAGCGCGTCCTCGAACTCCCGGGTGCGGTCGGCGGCGACGAGGCCGCGCAGGTAACCCTGGACCGCGACGTCGGTGGCGAGGTGGTGCACGATCACGCCGACGGAGGCGGCAAGCGAGCCGAGGTCGCCGGCGGTCCAATTGCGCAGGATCGAGACGATCTCCTTGTCCGGCAGGGGGTCACCGTCGATCCCGTCGCGCATCAGACGCGCGGTCACGTCGTCGATCCCGCCGCCGCGGCGCGCGTCAAGGAGCCGGGTGATGATGGCGTCGAACCGTCCTGCGACCTCCGCCATCCGCGAACGCTCCCCGGAGCGCGTCGCCTCGCGGTTGTCGGCCACCCAGGCGACGAGCTCGTCCTCGATGTCGGCCGGCCAGCCAAGCCAGGTGCTCTGCGCCCGCACCGCGAAAGGGGTTCCGACGTCCAGCACGGTCCGCACGGTCACCCCCCGGGGCAGCGCCCCGACGATCGCCTCGGCGTGCGCACGACACTGCGGCTCCTGGGCGGCCACCTCCTCGTCGGTGAGGTAGGCATCGATCAGCGCCCGGTAGGCGCGGTGCTCCTCCCCGTCGAGGCTGTTGGGCAGCGCCCGGTGCGCGGAGACGGCGCTGGAGAACGTGCGTGCGTCGAGTGCGGCGGCGCGCACGTCAGCGTGCCCGAGCAGCATCACCGTGCCGTCCGGGGCCCTGAGCACGGGACACGCCTCCCGCTGCGCGTCGAGCATGACGCGCAGATCGGGCTGAGTACCCGCCTCCGAGTGCGGGTCGGCTGTGATGTCGGTTGTGGCGTCGGCAGGTTCGGACATGCTCCGACAATACGACGATCGGCCGACCTGGGGAACGAATCAGGGCACCCCGCATGCGGGGTGCCCCGACTGGTGTAGGTCTGTTGGTTTCGACACGGTCGCTCGGCTGGTGCCTCGTCGACCGGCTCGACCAGCGGAGGATTCAGCGACGCAGGCCGAGGCGAGCGATCAGAGCGCGGTAGTGCTCGATGTCGTTCTTCGCGACGTAGTTCAGCAGACGGCGGCGCTTGCCGACCATCAGCATCAGGCCGCGGTGGCTGTGGTGATCGTGCTTGTGCTGCTTCAGGTGCTCGGTGAGATGAGCGATCCGCTTCGTCAGCAGCGCGATCTGCACGTCGGGCGAGCCGGTGTCGCCCTCGGACGTCGCGTACTCTTCGATGACCTTCTTCTTAAAATCAGCATCCATACCTGGGGCTCCTCTCGGTTCGCTGCACGGCGTCCCCTTCGCGGGTGCGGTCGGGACTCTTACAGGGCCGTGGCCGATTTACGGCAACCTGAGAAGGCTAGCACCGCTGCGACAGCCCGGCCTAATCGGTGGTTCCTGATCAGGTAGGGTTGGGATCCCCACCCCGACAAGGACCTTGAGGAGGACCCATGGCTGTGACCGTGCGTCGCGCAACGGCCGACGACCTGGATCTGCTGCGTCCTTTGCAGTATCGCCCGGAACTCAATCTCGTCGACGAACACTTCGCCCAGCAGGAGACGGGACGGCTCATCTTCGCGGTGGCCGTCGACGGCGACGAGCCGCTCGGCACCGCCATACTCGACTTCGATGCGGACCAGATGACGCCTGAGCTACGCAACATGTACGTGTACCCGACGGCCCGCCGCAAGGGCGCCGGTCGCGCGCTCACCCGCTACATCGAGGACGAGGCCCGTCGCGCCGGCCACACCGCCGTCTACCTCGCCGTCGACCCCAACAACTACAAGGCCGTTCCCCTGTACATCTCGCTGGAGTATCACCCGACCGGCGAGCACCTCTTCGTCGACAACCCTGAGGTGCAGCAGGTCGAGGAGGGCCAACAGCCCAGCACCCACTACGCGATCTACAAGAAGTCGTTGACCGCGCGCTGAGCAGTCGACGCTAGCGGGGCCCGTCGGAGAGGATCCGGCGGGCCTCTTCCACGTCCGCGCCCATCTGCGTGATGAGCGCATCGATACCGTCGAACCGGACCTGGCCGCGGAGGCGAGCAACGAAGTCGACTGCGATCTCCGAGCCGTACAGCTCCAGGTCGGTGCGGTCGAGGACGTAGCTCTCGACACGCCGGTCGGTGCCGTCGAAGGTCGGGTTGCTCCCGACAGAGATCGCCGCCGCCAGGGGACCTGCCCCCGGCTCGTCGAGGACCGTCACCCAGCCGGCGTACACGCCGTCGGCAGGCACCGCCATCTCGCGCGGGACGGTCAGGTTCGCCGTCGGGAAGCCCAGTTCGCGCCCGCGCTGGTCCCCCACCACGACAACACCGCGGAACCGGAACGGTCGGCCGAGATGCCTGGCGGCCTCCGCGACGTCGCCGTCCTCCAGCGCAGCCCGGATGCCGGTGGAGCAGGAGACCTTCGCGTCGACCTCCTCGAGCGCGAGGTGCCGGACCTCGAAGCGGCCCTCCCCCAAGCGAACGAGGGTGCCGACGTCGCCGGCCGCGCGGGCGCCGAAGCGGAAGTTCTCCCCCACCACGATCCGGGCGGGGTGCAGCGGCACAAGGAAGCGATCGACGAACTCCTCCGGCGTCATCGACGCGACGTCCGGTCCGAAACGGATAACGCGCACCTCATGCGCACCCGCGTGCTTGAGCAGGTCGATGCGCGTGCGGAGGTCCGTCAGAAGTTTCGGCGCCTGCTCCGGCCGCAGCACGCTGACCGGGTGCGGCCAGAACGTGACGACGGTGAGCGGAAGGTCGACGTCGCGGCACGCCTCCGCGAGCACCTTCTGATGCCCGCGATGCACGCCGTCGAAGTTGCCGATGACGACGACCGTCTGCTGCGTCCTGTCTCCCACAATGGCCAAATGTGGCACGGTCACCCGAGCACCGCAACCGGCCGCGAGCCGACGTCTGTGGGGCGGTACAGCGCCATCAGCTCGCCCGACGGCGCGATCAGGCCCGTCGGATTCGCCGGCACGGGCAGCGCAAGCGGGCGGCCGAAGCCGACGTCGCGCGCCTGCTCCTCCGTCAGCTCGACGACGGGAAAGCTGAGCCGGGCGGCGTCGGCCATGGACATGAGCGCCGGCGGATCGTCGCCGAGGGCCACCGCGTCGTCGAGGGTGTAGCCGCCGATGCGGGTGCGGCGGAGCTTCGTCAGGTGCCCGCCGACGCCGAGCGCGGCACCGAGATCGCGGGCGATGGCCCGGACATAGGTGCCGGAGGAGCACTCGACGTCGAGGTCGACATCGCACATTTCGCCCGAGGCTCTGACATCGAGGACGTCGAGCCGCGAAACCGTGACGGGCCGGGCCTTCAGCTCCACCCGCTCACCAGCGCGGGCGAGCGCATACGCGCGTTTGCCGTCGACCTTGATGGCCGAGACGGTCGTGGGTACCTGGAGGATGTCGCCGCGCTGGGGCTCCAGCGCGCGATCGACTTCGGCCAACGTCAGGCCCGAGGCATCGGCGACGGGCAGCACCTCCCCATCGGCGTCGTCGGTGTTCGACGACGCGCCGAGGCGCACGGTTGCCAGGTAGCGCTTGTCGTGCAGGGCCAGGTGGCCGAGCAGCCTCGTCGCCCGGTTGACGCCGAGGATGAGCACCCCGGTCGCCATCGGATCCAGCGTGCCGGCATGCCCGATCTTGCGGGTGCCGAGCAGCCGACGCAGGCGGCCGACCACCTGGTGGGAGGTGACCGCCGACGGCTTGTCGACGATCACCACCCCGGAGGACGAGCTCACTGCTCGTCGTCCTCCTCGGCCTCGCGCGGCTTGCGGTACGGGTCCGCCTCGCCCGCGAACTCCTTGCCGACGGCCGACGCGGCGGCCGCGGCGTCCGCCGCCTGCACCTGGGCGAGCAGGTCCTCGATCTGCTTGGCCGACTCCGGCGTCGCGTCGAGCACGAACTCCAGCGTCGGGGCGAACTTGACGCCCAGCTGCTGGCCGACGGTGGTGCGCAGCATGCCGGTCGCCGACTCCAGAGCGGCGGCCGTGCCTGCCCGCTCCGCGTCGTCGCCCAGCACCGTGTAGAACACGGTCGCCTCGCGGTTGTCGCCGCTCAGCCGCACCTCGGTGATGGTCAGGAACCCCAAGCGGGGATCCTTCACCCGGCGCTCGAGCGTCTGGGCGATCACCACCTTGATCTGATCGGCCAGCTTCGCGTTGCGTCCGCTCATCAGTCGCGCTCCTTCTCAACCATCTCGAACGTCTCGACGACGTCGCCGACCTTGATGTCGTTGTAGTTGTTCAGGGTCATGCCGCACTCGAAGCCCTCGCGGACCTCCGTGGCGTCGTCCTTCTCGCGCCGCAGCGACGCGATGGAGGTCTCGGCGACCACCACGCCGTCGCGGAGCAGGCGCGCCTTGGCGTTGCGCCGGATGAACCCGCTGGTGACCATGCAGCCCGCGATGTTGCCGAACTTCGAGGAGCGGAACACCTCGCGGATCTCCGCCTGGCCTCGCACCTCCTCGGCGTAGATCGGCTTGAGCATGCCCTTGAGCGCGGCCTCGATCTCGTCGATCGCCGAGTAGATGACCGAGTAGAACCGGATGTCCACGTTCTCGCGGTCCGCCATCTGCTGCGCGTGCGGCGTCGGGCGGACGTTGAAGCCGATGATGACAGCCTTCGAGGCGGCGGCCAGCGAGACATTGGTCTCGGTGATGGCGCCGACGCCGCGGTCGATGACCCGGAGCGACACGTCCTCGCCGACCTCGATCTTGCTGAGCGCATCCTCCAAGGCCTCGACGGAGCCGGCCCCGTCGCCCTTGAGGATGAGCAGGAGCTCCTGCGCCTCGCCCCTCTGCAGCTCGTCGAACAGCTGGTCGAGGGTCTTGCGACGGCTCGTCTTCGCCTGCTGCGCGGCACGCATGCGCGCCTCGCGCTTGTCTGCGATCTGGCGGGCCATGCGGTCGTCGTCGACAACGAGGAAGTTGTCGCCGGCGCCGGGGACCGATGTCAGGCCGAGCACCTGGACCGGCATCGACGGGAGCGCCTCGGTCACGTTCTCGCCCTGGTCGTTGATCAGGGCGCGGACGCGGCCGTGAGCAGATCCCGCGACGATCGACTCGCCGATGCGGAGCGTGCCGCGGTGGACGAGCACGGTCGCGACGGGGCCGCGGCCCTTGTCGAGATGACCCTCGATGGCCACGCCCTGCGCGGGCATGTCCGGGTTGGCGCGGAGGTCGAGCGCGGCGTCCGCCGTGAGCACGATGGCCTCCAGCAGCTCGTCGAGGCCGTAGCCGGAGACCGCGGAGACGTCGACGAACTGGGTGTCGCCGCCGTACTCCTCCGGGATCAGCCCGAACTCCGAAAGCTGACCGCGGACGCGGACCGGGTCGGCCGCCTCCTTGTCCACCTTGTTGACCGCGACGACGACGGGCACGTCGGCCGCCTTCGCGTGGTTCAACGCCTCGATCGTCTGCGGCATCACGCCGTCGTCCGCGGCGACCACGAGCACCGCGATGTCCGTGGACTTCGCGCCGCGGGCGCGCATGGCGGTGAACGCTTCGTGGCCCGGGGTGTCGATGAAGGTGATCTTGCGCTCGTTGCCGTCGACCTCGGTCTCCACCTGGTAGGCGCCGATGGCCTGCGTGATGCCGCCGGCCTCGCCCGCGACGACGTTGCTCTTGCGCAGCGCGTCGAGCAGCTTGGTCTTGCCGTGGTCGACGTGGCCCATGACGGTGACGACCGGCGGGCGGGCCGCAAGGTCGGACTCGTCGCCGATGTCCTCGCCGAACTCCAGGTCGAAGCTCTCGAGCAGCTCGCGGTCCTCGTCCTCGGGCGAGACGACCTCGATGTTGTAGTCGAGCTCCGCGCCCAGCACCTCAAGGGTGTCGTCGGCGACCGACTGCGTGGCGGTCACCATCTCGCCCAGGTGGAACAGCACCTGCACCAGCGAGGCCGGCTCCACGCCGATCTTCTCGGCGAGGTCCGTCAGTGAGGCGCCGCGGCGGAGGCGGACGGTCGCGCCGTCGCCCTTCCGCAGCCGCACGCCGCCGATCGTCGGGGCCTCCATCTGGTCGAACTCTTGCCGACGCTGCTTCTTCGACTTGCGCCCCCGCTTACCGGCGGAGCCGCCGCGGCCGAAGGCGCCCTGCGTGCCGCCGCTGCGGCCACGGCCACCGCCGCGGCCACCAGCAGGCGCGCCGCCGCCACCACCCATGGGCGGGCCACCCGCGCCGGGACGGCCGCCACCGCCACCGCCCGCGCCGGGACGGCCACGGCCGGGACCGCCGCTGCCCGGACGGGCAGGACGGGAGCCGATGGCCGCGTTCGCGGTCTTGGGCATCATGGCGGGGTTAGGCCGCGGCATGCCGGGAAGGCCGCCGGTACCGCCGGGACGAGGCATGCCGGGAAGGCCACCCGTCGCGCCGGGACGCGGCGCGCCGCCCTCGCGGCGCTGGCCGTCGGGACGGGCGGGACGACGCTGCTGCGTGCCCATGCCCTGCGCCGGGGCGAATGGGTTGTTGCCCGGGCGGGGACCGCCCGGCTTACGCGGGCCGGGGGTCGCGCCACCGGGGCGCGACGCGCCACCGGGACGGGGCCCGGGTGTGGCGCCGGCGCCGGGACGCGGGCCGGACGAACCGCCGCCGGGGCGCGGCGCGGGGGCGGCACCACCGGGGGTCGACGGACGCGACGGCGCCGGCGACACGGAGGCCGCCGGAGGCGTCGCAGGCCGCGGCGCGGCAGGACGGGGTGCGCCGGGGCGCGGGGCCGATGTCGGGGTCGGGGTCGGTGCCGGGGTCGGTGCGGCCGGGGTCTGCGCCGCAGGCGCAGCGGGAGCGCTGGGAGCCGGGGTCGGCGCCTTGGGCGCGGCGGGCGCGGCCGGGGCGCTGGGACGCGCAGCCGGGCGGGGCGCCTGCTCGGTCTTGGGCGCGCCGGAAGGAGAGCCGCCCAGGCTCTCCTTGATCTTGCGCACCACAGGGGCCTCGAGCGTGGAGGACGGGCCGCGAACGTATTCGCCCATCTCGCCAAGCTTGGCCAGTAGTTCTTTACTTGTGATCCCGATTTCCTTGGCGATCTCGTGGACGCGGGGCTTAGCCACTGCTCTCCTTCTTGAGGCTCCGACCTGCCAAGGCCGGAACCGCTAGTTGTGCTTGGTCATCGTTGGGTACTCATCGAGTGGTCATGAGCGTTAGCCCACCTTCTGGTTGCCGCCTCAGCGAGGCGTGTGAACGATGTGGCCGCGCGTGCGCAGGCCGACGGACATCATATCGCGGGTGGTATCCCACTTCCACCTGGCGACGAGACGATCTCGGCGAGCGTCGCCGCCGCCCCGAACGCACGCCGGATCGCCTGGCGCTTGACCGCGAGGTCGAGGCACCCTGCATGCACGTAGGCCCCGCGCCCGGACAGCCTCGGACGCGTGCCGTCGACGACGACGTCGCCCCGACGCACAAGGCGCAGCAGCGCGCCCTGCTCGTCGCGGGCGCGGCAGCCGATGCACGTGCGGATGGGAGTCACAGCCTCAGAGTAGCGACTCTGACCTGATTCCCAGGGCAGGCACAGGCTCAGCACATGGTCGACGCCGAGAGTCGGCTCAGGTCGCACAACCCGGCCTGACAACCGACTGGGAAGGAAACCCACATGAAGAAGACCACCATCGCCGGCCTCTCGGCCGCGGCCCTGGCCGCAGGACTCGGGCTCGGCGCCGGGGCCCTCGCCAACGCCGACACCACGAGTCCGACGCCCACGCCGTCGGCCTCTTCCGGCACAGACGCCGGCTCCTCCGGCAAGCCCGAACGCGGCCACCGCGGCGGCGGGCACGGCAAGAGGGGCGGGTTCGGTGCCGACACCGCGACGCTGGCCGCCAAGCTCGGCGTGACCGAGGACGCGCTGAAGTCCGCGCTGGAGAAGGCACGCGAGGAGACGTCACCCTCGGAGACGACCTCGCCGTCGGAGCAGTCCGACGAGCAGCGTCGAGCGGCCCGTGAGACGCGGCAGAAGGCGCTCGTCTCCGCCGTCGCCAAGGAACTGAACCTCGACGAGGAGAAGGTCGCCGGCGCCGTCGAGGAGGCACGGGCCGAGCGCACGGCAGAGCGCGAAGCCTCACAGAAGGAGAAGCTGGCCTCCGCCGTCACGGACGGGAAGCTGACCCAGGCCGAGGCCGACGCCGTCGCAAAGGCCATCGACCAGGGCATCGTCGAACTGCGGGGAGGCCCCCGCGGCTAAGGCCCCGCACGAGACCGAAGGAGACCTAGCCCTCACCCCGGAAGGCCTGGTACCTCTGCTCCGAGTTGAGGTACCAGGCCAGGGTCTTGTCCACCTGCTCCCGGATCCAGGCGCCGTCGGTCTCGGCCGCCAGGTCATTCAGTTCGTAGGGGTCATCGACGAGGTTGTACACCTCGTCGCGCCGGTCGCCGAAGTGATGGATGACCTTCATGTCGCCCTCCATCGTCGCCGCGCACCGCCCCCGGGCGTAGCAGGTTGCCAGTGCCGGCGGCTGCGGCTCGTCGCTCAGCAGGGAGGGGTAGTACTCGTCGACACTGCGAAGGTCGAAGCCCGCGGCGTCGACCACCGTCGGCAGAACGGCCAGCTGGCTGACCGGCCCGGGAACGAGCTTTCCCGCGTGGGAGGGGTCGTGCACGAGGTAGGGAATGCGCAGGCCCTCCTCGTAGATGGTGTTGTCATGCTGGTAGACGCGATGCTCGCCGAAGCCCTCGCCGTGATCACCAGTGATGACGAAGACCGTGTCCTCGTAGAGGCCGAGTTCCTTGAAGATCTCGATCACATGGCCGACGAACCGGTCCTGGTAATGGATGCTGTTCAGGTAGGAGTTGAGCAGCGGATCGTCGACGAAGTCGATGGTCTCGTAACCCTCCAGCGCGTAGTCGTGATGGCCGGTGACGGTCAGCATGCCGAGCAGGAACGGCTGGTCGCGGTGCCGCTCCAGCCACGCGCGCTGCGGCGGCAGCATGATGTCGTCCTCGTAGCCGAAGTAGTTGGCCCTGTTGTAGCCGGCCCTGCTCATCGTGTCGACGGCCATGAAGTCGTCGAAGCCGAGGTTCGCGACGGTGCCGCGGCGGCGCTCGAAACGCTCGGTCGCGGTCTGGAAGAAGCCGGTCGCGTACCCCTGCTCCGCGAGAAGCTCCGGGAGGCAGCGGGCGGGGAGGCTGCCAGGGTCCGCCTCGGTGTTCAGCTGGTCGAGGGGCGGCGCGATGCCGCAGTAGACCGCCGTCAGCGCCTTCGAGGTGTGTGGCAGCACGCTGTAGCCGCGCTCGGGCGTGATGCTCGTTTCAGCCAACGCGTCAAGGACAGGGGTCACCGGATACCTCGTCTCCGGCAGCGTCGACGTCGCCCTGTGCGACTCCAGCGTGATCACGACGACGTTCTTCTGCCATTCCCCACGCGGCGCGAGACGCGTCTGTGCGGGCTGCGGGTCGATGTCGTCGGCGAGCGCTTCGGGGTAGGCGAGCGCCTCGCGCACCTCCCCCATCGCGATTTGGACCGGCGGCGCCAACGCGAACGCGGCCGACACCGTCGGCGCGCTCCACACGCTCGCCGCCAGCAGGCCGACGGCGCCCACCACCGCGAGCCGCCGCACCAACGCGCTGGGCTCCCGGAGCGGGCGCTCCACGGCCCACCCGAGCAGCAGCGGCAACACCACGACGCTCCCGACCGCGACGGCGATCAGGACGTAGCTGTCGGCCGTCATCTGCGAACCGATCATCGGCCCCAGCTCGGCGAGCTCCCTCGCGAAGGTGACGAAGTAGTCCCAGGTCACCGGATTGCCGGTGCGGATCATGTACTCGTGGTTGGTGACGAACACGAGCGCAACGATCAGCGTCGCCAGGTGCGCGAGACAGAAGACCACCGTTCGCGCCCTCCCCCGCGCCAGATGGCACGCGACGAGCCACAGCAGCAGCCAGGCGCCGCCGAAAGCCACGTCAGAGGCGATCTTGACCGCGATGTCGAGCGGCCCCGAACCCGGGTAGAAGATGCGGATGCGGATCGCCTTCAACCACACGCCCAGGATGGTGACCGGGACGAGGAGCACAACGAGGCGCCCCCACATGTGGCGAGGCTGGCGCTGCATCAGCGGGGCGCGGCGACGTCAGGCTGAATGTCGATCCGCCATCCGGTGAGGCGGGCGGCGAGGCGCGCGTTCTGGCCTTCGCGGCCGATGGCGAGGGACAGCTGATAATCGGGGACGATGACGCGGCAGGCGCGGGCGACCGGGTCGACGACCGTGACCGACAGCACCTTCGCCGGTGACAGCGCCGCGGCGACGAACTTCGCCGGGTCCTCGGAGTAGTCGACGATGTCGATCTTCTCCTCCCCCAACTCGTTGGTCACGGCACGCACGCGCTGGCCCATCGGACCGATGAACGCGCCCTTGGCCGACACCGTCGGCTCGTTGGACTTGACCGCGATCTTCGTGCGGTGACCCGCCTCGCGCGCCACCTCCATGATCTCGACGACGCCCTTCTCGATCTCCGGGACCTCAAGGGCGAACAGCTTGCGGACGAGGTTCGGGTGCGTGCGGGACACGACGACCTGCGGCCCGCGCAGCTCGCGGCGCACGCTCACCACGTAGACGCGCATCCGGCGGCCGTGCGAGTAGTCCTCGCCGGGCACCTGCTCGGCCAGCGGCATGATCGCCTCGAGCGAGCCGAGATCGACGCGGACCGCACGCGAGTCGCGGTCCTGCTGCACGGTGCCGACGAGGATGTCCCCCTCGGCGCCGGAGAAGTGGCCGAACTTCTGGTCGTCCTCCGCCTCGCGGATGCGCTGGAAGATCACCTGGCGGGCGGTCGCGGCGGCGATGCGGCCGAAGTCCTCCGGTGTGTCGTCGAAGTAGCCGATGATCTCGTCGTCGTCATCGAACTCGGGCGCGAGCACCGAGACCTTCCCCGACTTGCGGTCCACCTCCACCTTGACGCCGCGCAGCGCGTGCGGGGTCTTGTGGTAGGCGTTCAGCAGCGCATCCTCCAGCGTCTTCAGAAGGTAGTCCATCGGGATGTCGCGGTCGCGCTCGATGGCCTTCAGTGCAGCAAGATCGACGTCCATGTTCAGTTGTCCTCTCCCTCGTCGTCGGCCGCGCGGTTGAGCTCGACCTGAACGACAGCCTTCGTGATGTCTCCCAGCAGGACCCGGCGCTCGGCGCCATCGGCCTCGACGGTGACCACCTCGTCGTCGACGTCGCGGATGCGGGCGATCGTCTCCTCGCCCGGCAGCCACAGCTTCACCAGACGCCCACGGTTGCGGCGGAAGTGCTTGGCCTCGGTGAGCGGCTTGCTGACACCGCGGGAGCTGACCTCGAGCGTGTACGGCGCGTTGCCGACGGCGGGACTGGCGTCCAGCGCCTCGGAGATCGCCGACGAGGCCGTCGCGATGTCGTCGAGGAGCGGTCCGCGACCCTCCGGGCCGTCGCCGTCGATGGTGACGCGGAGGACGGAGCGCTTACCGATGGGGGTCACGTCGAGCCGGTCGAGCTCAAGCCCGTGCTCGGCAAGGATCGGCTCGATAACCGCAGCGAGCTGTGATTCCTGCATAAGTCTTGCTCCGTATCCGGTTGTGCGCCTGATTGTGGAAAGTCGTGAACGCCCAGCATACCTATTGCTTCCCGGAGGCCACGCGCCAACGCGGCCCTCGGCGAAGGTTAGGCTGTCAGTCATGCCCTTCTCCCGCCGCGTCGCGCTGACGGCCGCGGGCGCCGTCGTCCTTGCCGGGTGCAGCAGTCCCGTCGTCAACGGCGACCCCGCGGTCGCCCCGACGCCGCAGACACCCCCGGAGCCGACCCAGGCGCCGGAGGCCGCCGCGGCCCAGGCCGCGGTGGGCGCCCTGGAGGCCGAACTGACTCGTGCAGCAGGTCTGGCCGCGTGGAAGAAGAAGGAGTGGGCTCTGGCAGGGGCCGAGCAGTGCCGCGCGCACCTGGCGCTGTTGTCGCTGCCGGATCCGTTGTCGGCGGCGGAGCAGGAGCCGTTCGCGGCGCCCGCGCCGATCGCGGGCACGGGGACCGACGCCGAAGCCGTCGGCGCGGAGCTGAAGGCGCGGGCCAAGGCCGCCGCGACGGCACTGGAGGCGGCCGCCGACGCGGCAGGCTCGCCCGACCTCCGGCTCACCTGGGCGTCCGCGGCGACGGCTGCCGCGGCGCTGGCGGGAAAGCGCGTCACCCCCGTCCCCGGAAAGGCCGCGCCCCGGCGATTCGCGGCGCCGACGCGGAAGGCCGCGCTCGGCGTCGCCATCTCGCACACGTGGGCGCTGGTCTACGGGTTGGGCGTCGGCCTGGGCAGGCTCAGTTCGCGAGATCCGCTGCACGCGTGGGGCCTCTCGCGGCTCGACGCTGCACGGGAGCTGCGCAACGAGCTGCGGGCCGCACTCGGGACGGACACCCCCGCGCAGCCCGCGGCGTTCGAGCTGCCGACGGCGATGGACTCCTCGAAGACCATCGAAGCCGGCTGGGCTGCGCTCGAGCGGAACCTCCTCGAGGGGTACGCCACCGCCGTCGCCGGCGATGACGCACCCACCTGGCGGGCGCGAATGCGCGGGCAGGTGGGTCCGCTGGCCGACCTGGGCGCGCACCTGTCGTTCTGGCCCGGCTGGGTCTGAGTCACGTAGGCTCTCGCCATGAGCGTGGCGACGAGCAGGGCGGGCTGGCAGGTGACCTCGGCAGCGCTGCTGACCGCCGTCGTCGCGTGGACGATCGCGCCGACCTTTCCCATGGTGTGGGGGATCGACCCGAGCCTCGGCCAGCCGAACCCCGTCACTTATCACAGCTGGATCAGCGGTGCTCCCCTCGGCTACGGCGCCTTCCACGCGCCGGCCACATTCCTCTGCGCGCTGATCGCAGCCGCGGCCGCGTGGTACGGCCTCGCCGTGAAACGCGCCCGCCGCGCACCCGCGTGGTGGGCGCTGGCGGGCGCGATCATCCTCGTCGGTTGGTCGGCCGTCCTCTCAACCTTCCAGTGGCAGCAGGCGGTCGCGCTCATCGGGCTCCTCGGTGGCGCGGCGGCGGCGCTCCTTGCGGCCCGCCGAGCCCTCCCGCCCCTTCTCAAGTAGGTCGTAGAGCACCGGCACGAGCAGCAGCGTCAGCAGGGTCGAGCTCACGAGGCCGCCGATCACGACGATCGCCAGCGGCTTCGAGATGAACACGCCGCCGCCGGTGAGGCCGAGGCCCATCGGGATGAGGGCGAAGATCGTCGCCAGCGCCGTCATCACGATGGGGCGCAGCCGCAGGCGCGCCCCCTGCTCGATGGCCTCATCCACGCCGGCACCGGCCTTGCGCTTCTGGTTGATGAGGTCGATCAGGACGATGGCGTTGGTGACCACGACGCCGATCAGCATCAGCAGGCCGATCATGCTCGGTACGCCGATGGGCGTCCCGGTGATCAGCGAGAGGCCGAGTGCGCCCGTCGCGGCGAACGGGATCGACACCAGCAGGATCAGCGGCTGGAGCAACGAGCCGAAGGTCGCCACCATGATCAGGTAGACCACGAGGACCGCGACGACCATCGCGAGGCCCAGCTGGCCGAACGCCTCCTGCTGCTGCTCGGTCACGCCGCCGACCCGGACGCTGACGCCGTCGGGCAGGTCGAGGGAGTCGATGCCTGCCTTGACCTCGGCGGTGGTCGTGCTGAGGTCCCCGCCCTGGATGCCTGCGGTCAGCGTCGCGGCGCGCACCCCATTGACGCGCGTGATGGAGCCAGGCGAGCTCACGATCTCGACGTCGGCGACGGCGCTCAGGCGGATCGGCTTGGGGTTCAGCTCCTGCGCGGCCTTTGCGTCGTCGGCCAGCACCTCCTGGTCGGCCTGCGACTGTAGCGACGAGTCGCGCTGCTCAAGCACGGCGTCGATCTGGTCGTCGAGCGCCTTCGCCTGGCCGTCGGCCGCCGCCACGCCCTGGCTCAGCTGGATCACCTGCTGGGTCACGGCATCGATCTGCTTGGTCAGCTGGAAGACCGACATCGTCAGCGGCGGGTCGGCCGGGACGGTGGGCGCTGTCGGCGCGTCGGGGTTGGGAAGCGTCGTCGGCGGTGTCTGCAGCGCGGCGAGCTGCTTCTGGAGAGCAGCGAACTGCGACTTCGCCTGCTTGAGCTGGTCGGAGGCCTTCGCGGAGGCCCGCTTCGCCTCGGTGCGGGCGTCGCGGAGCGAGGCGACCTGGTCGTCGAAGGCGTCGGCGGCCTTGGCCTTCGCGTCGGCCGTCATCTTCTCCTGGCGCTTCGTCACCTTGTCCGCAGCTTTCTTGCGGGCGTTCATGATCATGGTCTGCGTGACGGGAAGCTCGAGGTCGCGCAGCTCCTCGACGCTGCGGACTGGGTCCTGCGAGCGCAGGTACACGTCCAGCGTGGTGTCGTCGTGCGTGAGGCTGCCGATCCGCTCGCCGCGGACCGCGCGGGCCACCACCTGACCGATCTGCGCCTGCGTCATCCCCTTCTTCGCGGCGGCCTTCTTGTCCACCTTCACCGCGAGCATGTCGCTCTCCATGGACAGATCGCTCGACGGCGACGAGAGCGACGCGATGCCCTCCATCATCTCCAGCACCTGCGCGCTGCCTGCTGCCAGCGCCTCGGAGTCGTGGCTCTCGACGTAGAGGATCATCTGGCTGGACTGGTCGCTCATGCCGATCGCGACCTCGATCGTTCCGGCGTCGTCCAGCGCGCCGAGCCGCGTGCGCAGGGCGTCGGAGACCGCCGTCGCATCGCTGCCCGCCTTGAGCGCGACGGTGAACGTCGCCTTGTTGACGGCGTTCTGGCTGCCGAGGAAGATCGACGATGAGCCGCCGATGGAGGTCGAGTAGCTCTCCACCTCCGGGACGTCCGCGAGAACGGCCTCGACCTGGGAGGCGGCCTTGTCCGTGTCGGCGAGGGGGGTGCCCAGCGGGAGCTCCTGCGTGACCTGGACGCTGTCCATGCCCGCCGATCCGATGAAGTCCGTCTTCAGGTGCGGGGTCAGGGCAAGCGTGCCGCCGAAGATGGCGAGCGCGATCAGCAGCGTGAGGAGGCGATGCCGCAGCGACCACCCCAGCACCGGGTGATAGGCCTTGTGGAGCCAGGTGTTGGTCTCCCTCTCCTCGAGCGCCGCATGGTCGGCTGCGCCGCTCTTCGGCTTCATGAACCATGACGCGAGCACCGGCACGACCGTCAGGGACACGAGCAACGACGCCAGCAGGGCGATGGTCACCGTGAGCGCGAACGGGCGGAACATCTGCCCCGCCTGGCCGCCGACGAGCCCGATGGGCAGGAACACCGCCACGGTCGTGAGCGTCGAACTGGTGATGGCGCCAGCCACCTCCTTGACGGCCCCCACGATCGAGCCGTGCCCCCACTCGCCCATCGACTGGTGCCGCTTGATGTTCTCAATGACGACGATGGAGTCGTCAACGACGCGGCCGATCGCCACCGTGAGCGCGCCGAGCGTAAGGATGTTGAGCGTGTAGCCGCCCGCCCACAGCCCGAGCAGCGCCATCAGCAGCGCGAGCGGGATGGAGACGGCGGTGATGAGGGTAGGGCGGATCGAGCCGAGGAACACCATGATGACGAGCACCGCCATCGCGAGGCCGATGCCTCCCTCGACGGAGAGGTCATGGATCGACTGCTCGATGAAAGGGGCCTGGTCGAAGACGACGGCGACCGAGGCGTCCTTACCCAACTGCGGCAGCAGCGTGTCGAGCGCACCGCTCACCTCGTGCGCGACCGAGACCGTGTTGGCGTCGGCTGTCTTGGTTACCGACAGCGTCAACGAAGGGCGGCCGTTGACGCGGCTGACGCTGGAC
The DNA here is from genome assembly GCF_016714275.1 of Tessaracoccus sp. Classification (GTDB taxonomy): domain Bacteria; phylum Actinomycetota; class Actinomycetes; order Propionibacteriales; family Propionibacteriaceae; genus Arachnia. The sequence continues at coordinate 1,421,834 of NZ_JADJNP010000001.1, forward strand.
GTCTCAACCGGCTGCTCGACGACGGTCGCGACGTCGCCCAGCGCTACCGGGCCATCGGTCCCCTGCAGCATGAGTCCCTTCAGGTCCTTGATCGACGAGTAGGTGGTGCCGGTCTGGACGTCGAGGTTCGCCGCGTCCGTCTTGAGCGTCCCCGACGGGATCGCCGTTGAGTTGGCCATGAAGAACTGGCCGATCGTGGAGGCGTCGATACCTGCGTCGCTCAGTTTGTCGCGGTCGTAAGTGACGATGACCTCGCGGGTCTCCTGGCCCGACAGCGTGACGTCGCGGACACCGGCGAGGGCGCGCAGAGCCGGGAGGACGACGTCGTTGGCCTGCTCCGAGAGCGCCGCAGGTTCCGCGTCGGAGGAAAGGGCGAGGATCATGACGGGGATGTCGTCGAGACTGCCGGTGACCACGCGCGGATCGACGTTCGACGGGAGGGTGCCGGAGATCGCGTCGATGGCAGAGTTCACATCCGAGGCGATCGTGTCGGCGGGAACGTCGTAGTCCCACTGGATGGAGACCTGGGAGACCGAGCTGGAACTCGTCGAGGTGACGTTCGTGATGCCGTCTACGGCCTTGACCGCCGACTCGATGGGCTTGGATATCTCCGCCTCGACGACGCCCGGGGTCGCGCCCGGGTAGACGGTGATGATCGCGCCCTGCGGCACGCTCATCGACGGGATCAGTTCCTGCTTGAGCGCGCCTGCGGAGTACACGCCGAGCCCGATGGTCAGCAGCGCGACGAGCATCACCACGGTGCGGTGTGCGAGGCTCAGGTGGGTGAGTCGGCTCATGGGGCTCCTCGGAGTGCCTAACTGCTTAGCGTTAGGCTAAGCATCGTGAAGGTTAGCACGAGGCTAAAGAGCCACCGAACACGCGGATGTTCGGCATGATGGCCCCCATGAAGCGTCCACCGAGCACGGGAGATCCCGAGCGCGACGCCTTGATGGCCGAGATCATGAGCACCAACGACCGGATTCACGCCCGGTCGATGGAGCTCTTCGGCCCGGTCGAGCTCCCCGAGGACCTGACCATGCAGCAGATGCGCGTCCTCGGCCTGATCGGACACGAGCCCGGCCTGACGGGCCAGGAGTTGAGCGCGCGGCTCGGCGTCAGCGCCCCGACCGCCAGCGGGATCGTCGACCGCCTCGCCGCGAAGGGCCTGCTCGCCCGTGTCGAGGATCCCGACGACCGCCGCGTGCGCCGCATCGAGCTCACCGCCGACGGCAACCATCTGCTGAGCAGCATCGACTCGGTGTTCGACCAGCTCATCCAGACCGTCGTCCCCGCCATCGCGCTCGATGATCTGCGCGCCATCCGCAACGGCAGCCTCGCGATGCTCAACGCCGTCGAGAGCGCCCTGTCGGACCGCACCACCGCTGGTTGAGCCGAGTGCCCGTGTCGCGCCCGGACCGAGCCGACGTGAAGCCAATGACCGTGAGATGCAGCGCCACTCCCTCGCCTGAGCTGGAACGATCGGGCCAATGAGCACACCTGAATCGCACCCTCGAGAGCCGACTGCTTCGGACTCACAGCGCTGGCGTGCGTTCGCGATGGTGCTCGGCGGCGGGTTCATGACGCTGCTCGACGTGTCGATCGTCAACGTCGCGCTGCCGTCGATCCAGTCCGTGCTGGGGGCGACGGCGTCGGAGATCCAGTGGATCGTGGCTGGCTACTCGCTCACCTTCGGCCTCATGCTCGTACCCGCGGGGCGGTTCGGCGACGTGTTCGGGCGGCGGCGCATGTTCCTGGTCGGGCTGGCGGGATTCACGCTCGTGTCGCTGGCGTGCGGCTTCGCGCCGTCGGCGATGATGCTCGCGGTGCTGCGCCTGATCCAGGGCGCGTTCGCGGGCGTGATGAACCCGCAGATCTCCGCGCTGATTCAGGAGCTGTTCCAGGGCGGCGATCGGGCGCGGGCGTTCGGCATGTTCGGCATGACCGTGAGCTTGTCTACGGCGATCGGCCCGCTGCTCGGCGGCGTGCTCGTGACAGGTATCGGCGCGGAGCACGGCTGGCGCTCGGTGTTCCTGATCAACGTCCCCATCGGCCTGGTCCTGCTTCCGCTCGCCGCACGCTTCCTCCCACCGCCGAGGGAAAGGGGGTCATCGGACGGACGGCGCCCGCTCGGGCTGGACGTTCCGGGGCTCCTGCTGATCGCCGCGATCGTCGTGGCTTTCATGTGGCCGTTCGTGACCGGCTCGTCGCACGCCGAAGGGCTTGCGGGGGCGCCGTGGTGGCTGCTCGCCGTGGCCGCGGTGCTCGGGTCGGCGCTGGTGTGGTGGGAGCGACGCCTGAACCGGGCCTCGCGGCCGGCGGTTCTCCCCGCGGCGCTGGTGCGCAACACCGGCTTCGTCATGGGCGCGACGCTCGCGGCCGCCTACTTCGCCGGGTTCACCAGCATCTTCATCGTGATGACGATGTTCTATCAGGACGGGCTGGGTACGTCGGCGCTGGTCGCGGGCCTCGCTCAGATGCCGTTCGCGATCACCTCCGCGATCGCGTCGCGCTGGTCCGGTCGTCGAGTGATGCGCGCAGGCCGCGGAATCGTCGTGCAGGGACTGCTGATCATGACGGTGTCGGTGATCGCGATCATCGCCACCGCCGCCCTGGTTCCGCCCCTGATTGCGCAGTGGGCGATTCCCGTCGTCTTCGGCGTCGCGGGTTGGGGCAGCGGTTTGGTGATCTCCCCAAATCAGACGCTGACGCTGGCCGACGTCCCCACGGCGTTGGCCGGCACCGCCGCCGGTCTTCTGCAGACCTTCCAGCGTCTGGGCGGCTCCGTCGGCTTGGCGCTGTTGACGACGATCTACTTCGCCCGCGTCGGTTCGGGAGGCGACGACGTCGAGGCCTACGCGCACGCGCTGGCGCTCTCCCTGGCCGTGAACGTGGTGATCCTCGGCGTTGCCTTAGGCATCGCGTTCGCCGACGCCCGCCGCCGTGGCGTCTCGGCGAGGTAGCCTTTGCGCATCCCGTCCCTGACGAAAGGCATCTCCATGGCCACCCTCCTCGTTTTCGAGTTCCCCAGCGACGGACCCTTCGGCGCCGACGCCGTCGCCGCCTACCGGGGCCTGGCCGAGCACATCTCGCAGGAGAACGGCCTGATCTGGAAGGTGTGGACGGAGGACGCCGACCGCAAGGTCGCCGGCGGCGTGTATCTGTTCGACAACGCTGCCGACGCGGCCCGGTACACCGTGTTCCACACCGAGCGTCTCGCCGGCTTCGGGATCACGCAGATCGATGCCCGCAGCTTCGACGTCAACGAGGGCCTGAGCGCGATCACCCGCGGCTTCGCCAGCTGATCCGCCATCCCTTCTGGGCGGCTGACCGTGCGCGGCCAGATCCGTCACTGATCGATGCCACTGAGAGTCAGCCAGGTCACCGACGTCAGCATGCTGACGGATCCAACCTGGGTAACCCCAGATCGCCGGGCAACTGAACGGAATTAACCTGGGTGGCGGCGCGACGGCTGGCTGATCGCGCGCCACGGGGACGTAGAGGTTCCGCGGATAGGTGCCACCTATCCGCGGGGACTCTGGGGGAGGCGGACGAGCCCGCGCTCGCCGTCGACGGTGATCTGGTCGTCATCGTGGATGCGGCGGGTCGCCGAGCCGGTACCCAGCACCGCCGGGATGCCGTACTCTCGGGCGACGATCGAGCTGTGCGACAACGGGCCGCCGACGTCGGTGACCACAGCCGACGCCATGGCGAAGAACGGCGTGTACGCCGGGGTCGTGATCGGGGCGACGAGCACGTCTCCGGGGCGCATCTTGGTGAAGTCCTCCGGGCCGCGCAGGAGGCGGGCAGGGCCGGTGGCCTGCCCCGCGCTCGCGCCGAGGCCCTGCAGCGTGTCGCCCTTCTGCTCAGCCTCGTTGCTCGGCATGAACCGCCGGAACAACCGATAGTAGAAGCCGCCCTCGGGCAGCCAGCCAGGCGGCGGTGCCGCCAACCGCTGTCCGCGCCAGGTCTCCTTGCGCTGCGCGACAGCGTCTCCCAGGGAGGCACCCGTGGCGGCACCGACGTCGAGCGCCGTTGCCGCGCGCCCCGCCTCATCCAGCGTGAGCCAGAAGACGTCGTCGGCGTCCTCGATCAGGAAAGAGGCCACGAGCCGCGTGCCCAACTCCCGCAGCAGCCGCCGCGCCGCGGGCCACCCAAGGCCGACGTCGGCGAGAGCGTCCTCGCGCAGCGGACCGAGCCTGTGGGCCTTCTCCAACCAGCCCTCAAGGATCTTGCGACGGACGGGCCCCACGTTGCGCTCAAGCCAGGCCTCCGCGCGCCGTCGCTCCGAGGCGAGATGGGCCAACCGCGCATCGGGGTCCATTGCCCGCCCCGACACGGCGTACGCGAGCGCCGCCAGCACTGGGGCAGGGTCGTCGGCCGCGACGGGCTGCATGACGTCCAGGTTGTAGGTGAGATGCCCGAACTGGGCGAGGTGCTCGTCCAGCCGTCGCCGAAACGCCGCCGCGTGCCCCGGTGGCAGCCGACGCACGAGCGTTGGCAAGCCGTCGGCCCGCTCCCCCGAGCCGGCCAGCACCGCCTCGGCCACGCCAGGCGTCTCGCGACACCACCGGGCGAACCGGTACAGCGAGCGCTCGGCCCGGATGGGCGCCGACTCGAAACCGAGCAGGAACGTCAACGCCGGGGGTTTGTCCACGCCCGGCGTACCCAGCACCGTCGCGCCGTAGATGCGGGTGAACATGATCTCGGGTGTCGCCGCCTGCGGGATGACGGCCTGGACGTAGGTGTAGTAGTCGGCACCGGCCGTGACGAGCGCCGAGGCGCCGCGGAGCAGCTCGCCGGCCGGGAGCTCCCCGACGTCCCTCCCGGACCACTCGTCGACCGTGCGTCGATAGGCGGGCAGGCCCTGCTCGCGCCAGAGCACCACGCCGTTCTTCTCCGAGTCCCCGAACGCGGTCCTCATGCCCTTCGGTGCCAGCCGGAACAGCCGCCTCATGCCCGCGGAGGAGTAGAAGTAGTAGCCGTAGCCGTTCACCGTCGGGAAGTCGCTGTCGTCGTCGCGCAGCGCACCCTCGCCGAAGTAGCGGGAGAGGACCCGGGCGAGCGAGTGCCGGACGGCGGGACGAATCAGGTCGGCGAACAGTGGCGACAGCGGGTCGGGCAGCTGCTCCACGATCGAGGCGCGCATGTACATGCCATCGGCGCGGGCGACGGGCCAGGTGGTGGGAATAGGGCCGGTCGGCGCAGGGAGCGCGGTGATCGGCCGACTCTGGGTCAGCCAGAACACGCCGTCGGCACGCGCCCACTCGATGTCCTGCGGCGCACCGAAGTGCCGCTCGACGTCGCGGCCTAGGGCCACGAGCGCGACCGCGTGGTCGTCATCCAACACCGACGCCATCCGCCGCTCGTCAGTCAAGGGCTCCGCATGCGTTCCTCGCGCATCGCGGACGGTATGAACGGCCTTGTCGGCCACGGTTCGCGTGAGCACGCGGTCGCCGTCGACGACGAGCTCGTCGGGTGTCACCTCTCCCCCGACGACTGCCTCCCCCAGCCCCCACGCCGCGTTGATGACGGCCTCGTGGCGGCGCCCGTTCGCCGGGTTCGCGGTGAAGAGGACACCCGCGGCGTCAGCATCGATCAGCCGCTGCACGACGACCGCCAGGCTGACCCCGGACGCATCGATCCCCGCCTTCGCGCGGTAGGAGATGGCGCGGTCGGTCCAGAGCGACGCCCAGCACCGGCGGACGGCGTCGAGCACCTCGTCGCGCCCCGCGACGCCCAGGTAGGTGTCCTGCTGGCCGGCGAACGACGCACCGGCGAGGTCCTCCGCGGTGGCCGACGACCTGACCGCGACGACGGCGTCGGCGCCATCCGACAGACCAACGTAGGCGTCGACGATGGCCTCTGCCAGGTCGGCGGGCACCGCACGGTCGAACAGCGCCCGGAGGCGGGCGCCGTCGGAGCCTTTCAGCTCATCGACGATCCCGGCGCGTCTGACGAAGGTGTTGTACGCCGTGGTGGTGACGACGAACCCATCGGGGACGGGGAACCCGGCGCGGACCAACTCGCCGAGGTTGGCGCCCTTGCCTCCGGCGGTGACGATGTCGTGGCGCGTGACGTCGCGCAGCGGTGTGACCCAGCTCATCTGGAACTCCTTAGACTCACCGAGCCTACGCCCGTCCGTGCTGAGCACGCGACGCCCCGCGGCATCTCACTCGGGCAGTCGCAGTTCCCACCCTTCGACGACGATCTCCGGACCGGCGATCAGCCGGTAGGTCTCGCCGTCGGACGGGTACGCGCGCAGGGTCGTCGGCGTCGCACCCTCCGGAAAGACCTCGACGAGCGAGGCGTCGATCAGGATGCGCACCCCTCCGCCGGCGAGTTCCGCCCGGTACAGGAGTTGCCCCGGCTCGTCTTCGGGCCCGAGCAACAGCTCGACGGGGCCGGTCCCTCCCAGCAGCAACTCCGCCTGGTCAGGGAGGGAGACCGAGAGGCCCCCCAGCGTGGCGAGGTCGCGAAGCGAAGCGCCCCGCAGGGCGATCAGCTCGCGGGCGGGCGCGGCGTAGACCGCATCGCCGTCCACGGCCAGCTCGCGGGGGAACGTGAGGATGCCGGACCAGCCGACCTCGTCGGCCTCCTCCTCGGAGCGCCCACGCACGCCGTCGGGTGCGACTTCCCGCGCCCATCCCCACAGCAGCACGCGGTCCGCGCCGTCGGCGGCACCGCCGTCCTGAACGGCCTGCGGAGCGTAGAAGCTGACGCCGTCATCGAGCAGCCCGCCCGCCCGCGGCGAGAACCGGGGCAGCCCCGTGGCCTCATCCAGCGCCAGCGACCCGATCAGGTAGCAGACCCGGTCGGTGTGGCCGCCCACCCACAAGGAGAAGAGCAGCACCCAGTCGTCGCCCACCCTCACGAGCTGGGGGCACTCCCACATGTTCGCGGGCCTCAGCCGCTTGCCCTCCGGCGTCATGGCATGCGCGAACACGCCGCGCTCCTCCCAGTGCGCCAAGTCGGAGGCGTCGTACAGCAAGATGGCGCCGATGCCCGGCGCATGGCTCGCGCCGAGAAGGCCCCAACGGCGCCCCTCGAACTCGAACAGGAACGGGTCGCGCACCGCCAGGACGCGTCGGTTCTCGGGCATCGGCGCGGCCACGTGGTCGCTCTGTACCCAACCCTCACCGTCGGAGGACGGCCGGGCCAGCATCACGTCCGAGTGGCCCCACAGGTCGCGCACGCCCGAGTACACGAGGGTCGGCACGCCGTCGTCGATGGTCGCGATGCCGCTCCAACAGCCGTGCTCGTCGCCCGCGCCCGGCTGCGGCCTCAGGGCGATGCCCTCCTGCTCCCAGCGCAGCAGATCCGTGGACGTCATGTGCCCCCAGGTGATGTCACCATGCCGGGCAGAGTCCGGGTTGTACTGGAAGAACACGTGCCAGCTGCCATCCGAATGGTGGATACCGTTGGGATCGTTCAGCCAACCCTTGGCCGGTCGGGAATGGAGAAGGGGAAAGCTGCGGTCCGGGTGGGACGCGACGGGGGGCATGGGATTCGCCTTTCGTGACTGCTCGTTGATGTGGGTCCGGGGATGCGCCCAATCCTGACGCATCCCCGGTAGGTCGGGAGGAGGGATGCCCCTCCTCGAACGGATCGCTGGAGGTCCCGCGGAACCCGCTAGGCGCTCTGCTCGACAGCAGCCTGGAGCGCGGTGCCGGGCGCATCCGACGGCGGGCTGTACAGGCCACAGCGCACCCAGTGTTCTGGCTGCTCGCTGATGCGGTGGAAGACCGCCTTCTCCGTCGAGCACGGCGTCGCCCGGTCCCCCTCCCAGGCGCAGGAGTCCGCCGACATGACCTCGCGCCGCAACTGGGCCCGTTCGACGGGGTCGTACCCGCCGTCGCGCTCCGGATCCGGCGCCGCCGAGATCAGCAGCCGCGTATACGGGTGCTGTGGGTTGGCGAGCAGCTCCATCGACTCGCCGCCCTCGACGAACTCGCCCGCGAACATCACGACGATCCGGTCGGCGAGGTATCGCGCCGAAGCCAGGTCGTGCGTGATGTACAGCATGGAGATGCCCTGCTCGACGCACAGCTTGCGCATCAGGTTCAGCACGCCGATGCGCACGGAGACGTCGAGCATCGAGGTCGGCTCGTCGGCCAGGATCAGCCGTGGGTTCACGGCGAGCGCCCGGGCGATCGCGATCCTCTGCCGCTGACCACCCGACAGCTCGTGCGGGTAGCGGTGCAGCAGCTCCGCGGGCAGGTCGACCTTCTCCATCAGCCGCTCCTTGGCAGCCTCCAGCGCGGCACCGCCGCGGGTCGCCCCGTGCAGCAGCAGCGGCCGCTCCAGGAAGTGACCGATGCGATGGACGGGGTTCAGCGAGCCGAACGGATCCTGGAAGATCATCTGCACGGCAGAGCGGTACTCCTTCTTCGCCCGCCGCGCCTGCGTCTTCATGATGTCCTCGCCCTCGAAGAGGAACGTGCCTCCCGTGGGCTGCTCGAGCCGAGCCACGAGCCGTGCGAAGGTCGACTTCCCGCTGCCGGACTCACCCACGAGCGCGACGATCTCGCCGTGAGCGATGTCGAGGTTCACGCCGCCGAGGGCGCGCACCTTCTTCGTCGAGAACAGGCCACCGATGGTGAAGACCTTCTCCAAGTTCCGGGCCGACAGGACCGGCGTCTTTTCTGCGGCGCTCACTTGGTCACCTCCGGGAGGATCGAATCGGTCGTCGGGGCGACGAAGTGGCCAGGGCTCACCTCGACGAGGTCGGGGACGGCACCGAGCCGGACGCCCTCCCCCAGGCCCGTCAGGGGAACGCGCGGGCCGCTCATGGGCGGGAACGCGTTCATCAGCGCCTTCGTGTACGGATGCTGCGGTGCGGAGAACATCCTGTCTGCGGTTGTGGTTTCGACGAACCGACCGCCGTACATGACGGCCATCCGGTCCGAGAGCTCCACCATCAGCGACATGTCGTGCGTGATGAACAAGATGGCGAATCCCAGTTCGTCCTGCAGGTCCTTGATCTGGGCAAGGATCTCCTGCTGCACGACGACGTCGAGCGCGGTCGTCGGCTCATCCATGATGAGCAACGGCGGACGCAGCGCCGTCGCCATCGCGATCACCGCGCGCTGCCGCATGCCGCCCGACAACTGGTGCGGGTACGCCTTCAAGCGCGTCCGCGGGATGCCGACCAGATCGAGCAGCTCGCCCGCCCGCTGGACGCATTCGCGCTTGCTGAGGTCGGTGTGCGTCGTGAAGATGTCGATGATCTGGTCGCCGACGGTCATCACCGGGTTCAGCGAGTTCATCGCGCTCTGGAACACCATGGCGACCTGGCGCCACCGGAACGACCGGAGATCGGCCGCGCTGAGCTTCAGGACGTCGGTGCCACGGAACGAGATGGAGCCTCCGGCGACGACCGCAGGGTCGCGCAGGAGCCGCAGGATCGCATTGGCGATGGTGGACTTGCCACATCCCGACTCACCCGCGAGACCGAAGATCTCGCCCTCCGCGAGGGAGAAGGTGACACGGTCGACGGCACGGACGACACGCTCGTCGGTGACGTACTCGATGCTGAGGTCCGTGACCTCCAACAAAGGTGTGCTCACGTATCAGCCCTCCTTCGAGGAAGTGGAGCGCACCGCGGTGGGCGCGCCGGCGGTGGTGCGACGGCGGGGCCGACGCAGGCGGGGGTTGGTCGTCTCGTCGACGCCGTAGTTGACCAGCGCGAGCGCGAACGCCACCAACGCGATGCCGACGCCCGGTGGCACGAAGACCCACCACGAGCCGGTGAGCAGGGCGCCGTCGTTGCTTGCCCAGTAGAGGTTCGTTCCCCAGCTGATGGTGCTGATGTCGCCGAGCCCGAGGAACTCGAGGCCCGCCTGGGCACCAATCGCGCCGATGACGCAGGCCAGGAACGTGCTCATGACGATCGACGCCATGTTCGGCAGCATCTCGCGGAACATGATCCGCGGCCACTTCTCGCCGGTGATCTGAGACGCGGCGACGAAGTCCTTACCGCGGATCGAGAGCGCCTGCGAGCGGAGCACGCGGGCTGAACCCGCCCAGCCCGTGATGATCAGCACCACGATGACCGTCCCCATACCCGGGGGCAGGAACGCGGCGAGGATGACGAGCAGAGGGAGGCCCGGCAGCAGCAGGAACACGTTGGTGACGAGCGACAGCGTGTTGTCGATGGTGCGGCCGAAGTAGGCCGAGGCCAACCCGACGAGCAGGCCGACGAACGTCGCCGCCGTGCCGACGATGAAGCCCACGAACAGCGAGGCGCGGGCGCCGTGCATGTTCAAGGCGAACACGTCCTGGCCCTTGGGCGTCGTGCCCAGCCAGTACTCGGCCGACGGCGGCTGCGCGCCGAGGCCCTGAATCAGCATCGGGTCACCGGGCGCGATGACCGGCGCGAGCAGCGCCACCACCACGAAGATGGCCAGAATGGCGAGACCGATGACGGCCTTGACGTTGCCGAGCAGACCGCGCACGAGGCCGCCCTGCTTCGACCTCTTCACCGGCTTGACGGCCGCGACCTCGGCGATGGTTGTAGGTGTGTCGTTGGACATGGAACTCACCTCAGTTCACGCGCACGCGCGGGTCGAGCTGGACGTAGAGGATGTCGACGAGGAAGTTTGCGGCGAGCACGGCCGTGGTGATCGTCAGGAACAGCCCCTGCATCAGCGGGTAGTCGAGGTTCTGGACCGCCGAGAGCAGCTGGTAGCCGACGCCCGGGTAGGCGAAGACCACCTCGGTGAGCAGCGCGCCGCCGACGACGAAGCCGAGCGACATGCCGAACGCGGTCACAGAGGGCAGCATCGCGTTGCGGGCGGCGTAGCGCATCATGATGCGGTTCTGCTTCAGCCCCTTGGCCTCGGCCATCACGATGTAGTCCTCTGCATTGGTGGCGATCATCGTGTTGCGCATGCCGAGCATCCAGCCGCCGATCGACACGAGGACGATCGTGAGCGCGGGCAGGACGAGGTGATAGGCGACATCGACCATGAACGCGAGCGAGAACGACGGCGACGTGCCGACGGTGTACGCGTGCCGCAGCGGGAACCAGCCGAGGTTCACGCCGAAGAGCCACAGCGCCCCCATGGCGAGCCAGAAGTAGGGGAAGGAGCCGATGAACACCAGGAACGGCGGCACCGCCGAGTCCAGGATGCCGCCGCGGCGCCATGCCGCGAGGATGCCGAGCAGGTTGCCGATGACGGCAGCGATGATCAGCGCGGTGAGGCCGAGCAGCACGGTCCAGCCGATCTGACTGGCGATGACCTCGGTCACCGGCGTCGGGAAGCGGGAGATGGAGAAGCCCATGTCACCGCTGAACAGCTGGCCCCAGTAACGGAAGTAGGCCACCCAGATCGGAGCGTCGTCGAGTCCGAACGAGGCGCGCAGGGCCTCGATCTGGTCGGGGCGAATCTGCCCTTGAAGGCGCGCAACCATGCGGGAGACGGGGTCTCCGGGCATGAGGCGCGGTAGCACGAAGTTCAGGGTGATGGACACCCAGAACGCGACCAGGTAGAACCCCAGCCGCCGAAGAATGAAACCCATAGCGGTATCTCCCGGGCTGGGCCCCGAACGCGTCGGGACCCAGCTCGGCGTCACCCATGTCGTCAGCCGACGACGGGCTCCAGAGTTGTCAGGACGAGCACAGTGGTGCGGGACCTCGTGGAGAGGGTCGCGTACGGGTTGTCCTCCTTGGGCCATCCGGTGAACCGGAGGGTGTTAGCCGCACCCCACTCGGGGCCGGTGAAGAGCGGGGCGACGGGGGCCTCGTCGTTGAACACGGCCTGCAGCTCGTTCATGATCCGGGTCTGCTCTGCCGGGTCCGGGCTCTTGGCGAACTCGTCGAGCAGCGCGTCGGCCTTCTCGCTGCCGTAGCGGTGGTAGTTGTCGAACGTCTGCTCGCCCACGGCCTTGACGGTCTCCGTCGACATCACGCCGCGGTAGTACTGCCAAGGGGTGGGTGCGCCGGCGCTCCACACGATGCCCGAGTCGAACGTGCCGTTCTCGTAGCCGGCGACGATCTCAGCCCAGTCGCGCGCGGCGACGGTGACCGTGACGCCCAGCTCGGCCAGGTTCTGCGAGATGACGTTGCCGACCGAGACCCAGTCGCTGGAGCCGGAGCCCACCGAGTAGTCGAACGCGAACGGCTGGCCCTCGAAGGTGCGCTTGCCGTCGGCTCCCAGCGTGATGCCTGCCTCGTCGAGCAGCTTGCCCGCCGCCTCGAGGTCGCGCTTGGTCCAGGTGCAGGCACCGGCGAGAGCGGTGTCGCGCCAGGTGTCGTACAGGCCGGAGAGGCCGGTGCAGTCGGCGGGCGAGGTGTAGCCCTGCATGCCGATCGCCGTGACCTGCTCGCGGTCGACGGCCATCGACAGCGCCTTGCGGACGTTCGGGTTGTCGAACGGCGCCTTGGTGGTGTTGAACATCCACTGGATCATCGAACCGGTCTGCGGGAACCAGTAGAACCGGTGATCGGGATCCTTCGCGACGAAGGCCTGCTCGATGTTCGGGATGAACTGCGGCGCCCAGTCGACGTCGCCGTTCGCCGCAGCAAGGTTCGCGCCGTCGTTGCCTGCGAAGGCGAGCACGCGGATGCCGGCAATCTTCTGCTTCTCCGGCTGCCAGTAGTTCGGGTTCTTGCCCAGGTCGAACGACTGCGCCGCGAAGTTGATGATCTGCGTGTAGGGGCCGGTGCCGACGGGATCGGCGTTGGTCTCCTTGTTCGGGTCATCGAACTTGCTCCAGATGTGGGCAGGGGCGATGATCTGCTGGCCGATGTCCATCAGGCCAGGCGTGAAGGGTTCGCTGAAGTCGAACTGAACGGTGTGGTCGTCGACGGCGGTGACCTTGTCGAGATAGTCGTAGCCGCCGCGCAGTTCCTTCTGGAGCTTGAACGAGATGACGACGTCCTCGGCAACGAACGGCTCGCCGTCGGACCACTTGACGCCGTCGCGCAGCGTGAAGGTGGCTCCCGTGCCGTCCTCCTTTGCCTGCCACTCGGTGGCCAGCCACGGGACGACCTCACCCTTTGCGGGGTTGAAGATGAACATCGACTCGTAGATGGCCTGGTTGGTCATCGGGAAGTCGGGGTTCGAGAACGGGTTGAAGTTGCGGTCGAACGTGCCGGTGTCCTCGCGCGGGATGGTGAGCAGTTGCGAGCCGTCGAGGCCTGCGCCTGCCGGGGGCTTCTCGCTGCCGCCGCCTCCGCCTCCGGGGGTGTTACCTCCGGTGCAGCCGGCAAGCGCGAAGGTCGCCGCCAGGGCGATTGCCCCGGCGCGCGCCAGCTTCGTGAGTCGTGCCATGATTGTGTGGTTCCTTTCTTCTTCCTGGAAGACGAAGGAACGCTCGCCCAGAGGGATGTCCAGTCACACGGACGAGCGTTCGAGGAGCGGGCAGTCGACCATCACCGTCTTGGTGCTGGTCGGCTCACCCGCCGATATCCGGGCGAGGAGATCCACGCCCATCGCGCCCATCTTGTCGAAGGGCAGCGCCACCGTCGTCAGGCTCGGACGCAGGAAGGCCGAGATCACTTCCTGATTGTCGAATCCGATGACGGCAACATCTGTGGGGATACGGAGGCCGCGCTCCTTGATGGCGTCGTAGGCCCCCATGGCCATCCTGTCGTTCGCGCAGAACAGCGCGGTCGGCGGCTCGGGAAGGTCGAGCAGGGCCCCGGCCGCCTCGTAGCCGCCGTCGGCCATGGCTTCGGCGCAGGCCTCGAGGTTTTCGTCGATCACGATGTCCGCGCGGCGCAGGGCCTCCTGGTAGCCGCGGCGGCGGCCGATGGCAGCGGGGATCTCGTCGTCGATGTTGACCAGTCCGATGCGCCGGTGCCCTGCGGCGAGCAACCGCTCGGTGGCGCGTAGGCCGCCGAGGTGCTCGTCAGGCACGATCGCGGGGAACCGGCCCTCAGCGTCGAAACAGTTCACCAGGACGGTGGGAACCTCTCGTGCCAGGTCCGGCACCTCGACCGCGCGGTGCCAGGCCGCGCCGTAGATCAGTCCTTCGATCCGCTGCACGAGCAGCCGTTCCAGTTCGGCGCGCTCGGCGGCGGGGTCCGCCTGCGCGGACGCCAGCAGGATGTGCTTGCCGTGGCTGAGCGCGGCACCTTGGGCGCCCACGATGATGTCGACGGCGAACGGGTCCGTGACGATCTCGGTGAGGACGCCGTAGTAGTCGCTGCGCTGGTGCGCGAGAGCCCGTGCGGTGGCGTTCGGCCGGTAGCCGAGATCGGTAGCGAGCGCCAGGATCCGGGCCCTCGTCTCCTCGGCTACGGTCACCGACGTGCTCTCGTTCAGGACGAGTGAGACGAGCGTACGGGAGACGCCCGCCGCGTCGGCGACGTCACGCATCGTGACCGCTTTGCCTACCATCACACCTCGCCTTCGAGTCCCAACCCTGCGGCTAACCCGCGTTAGCTGGACACTAACGCGGGTTAGATTGTTTCGTCAAGAGTTTGTTATCGAACTGAGACATTCTGTTTCCCTGCGATCCGGCCTCCCAACCGAAAGGGGCACATCCGCAGGGCGACTGGGCATTGACAAGGCAGGGCTCTCCTGCCTAGCTTGGTGCCGCCCGGGGAGTCGTCCGCTCCCCTGGGTAACCGTCGGAGGCCTCCCGAGAAGGCCCGTCGCCCAAGGTCGGCTGCGCAGACGCAGCCCGCCGGCCCGGCAGTTCAGGAACATCCATCCCCCAGCGCGAGGGGACTCTCTCCCTGCGCGCACGCATCCAGAAGGACAACGATCATGACTACGAACAACGGCGCGACCCGTCGCACGTTCCTCGGCGCCGGCGGCGCGACCCTCGGCGGGGCAGCGCTGGGCCTCGGCTTCCTCGGCGCGGAGAGGGCCGAGGCGCACGGCAAGGGTGGTAAGGACGCCGGTAGGCCGTCGAAGCTGAGCCTGCGCCCCGACTACCACTTCAGCGCTCCCGACAACTGGAAGAACGACCCGCAGCGCCCCATCTACGTGAACGGCGAGTACCTCTACTACTATCTGTATAACGCCGACTACATCGCCGGCCGCGGCGGCACCGCGTGGCGGCTCGCCACGACGCGCGACCACGTCACGTTCAAGGACCGCGGCATCGCGATTCCCAAATTCACCAACCGCAACGGCGACGTCTGGTCCGGCTGTGTCGTCCTCGACGCCAAGGGCACCGCGGGGTACGGCAAGGGCACGCTCATCGCGATCGTCACCCAGGCTCCGGAGGGCAAGCAGGCGCAGTACCTCTGGTACTCGAAGAACGGCGGCCGCACCTTCAAGGCCGGTGGCCTCGACCCCGTGCTCCCCAACCCCGGGACCTGGGACTTCCGCGACCCGAAGGTAATCTGGGATGACGAGCGCCGACGGTGGGTGATGGTCAACGCCGAAGGCCGCCGCCTCGCTTTCTACACCTCGCCGAACCTCAAGGACTGGACCTACGTCAGCGACTTCGAGCGCGGCGACATCGGCACCCTCGAGTGCCCGGACCTGTTCAGAATGGTGGCCGAGGACGGCACCACGCACTGGCTGCTCGGCGTCGGCGCCAACGGCAAGGGCCGGGGGCTGCCCGCGACCTACGCCTACTGGGTCGGGGCATTCGACGGCACCCGCTTCACCACGTCGCAGGACGAGCCCCAGTGGCTCGACTGGGGTTACGACTTCTACGGCGCGGTCACCTACTCCCACCACGACAAGCGCGGCAAGGAGGACCCGACCCTCCGGCATGCGCTCGGCTGGGCGAACTTCTGGGACTACCCGCACAACGCCCCGACGGTGTTCAGCGACGGCTACAACGGCGACGACATGATCGTGCGCGACATCCGCCTGAAGAAGGGCTCCAGCGAGTACTACCTCGCCTCCACCCCCACAGCGGCGCTGCGCGAGTACGTAACCAAGACCCATCGGCTCGGCGACATCGCCCTCGACGGCGCGAAGGAACTGAGCGTCAAGGCCAAGACGTACGAGATCACCTGCGAGCTCGAGTGGAGGGAGGGCGTCCAGCCCAACGCCGGCATCGAGGTGCGCCGCGCCGCCGAGGTCGGCCGTCACGTCGCCGTCGGCGTCTACGTCCCCGCCCCGTACGCCTATGTGAACCGGCGCCCGACCTTCCACCCAGGCCCTGACGAGTCCAAGACGCCGTTCGACACGTCGTCGAGGAAGGTCAAGCTGCGGATCCTGGTGGACAACACCAGCGTCGAGCTGTTCGTGAACGACGGCCGCCACGTGCACTCGAACCGCGTGTTCCACTACCCGTCCGACACCGGCCTGCGGCTCTACGCCTACGACGGCGGCGCCACGTTCAAGGACCTGACGATCCGGGAGTTCAAGGGCCGCTGATCCTGGGCGGTGAACACAAGTCTGCGTAGGCTGCACGAGCCGTACCTAGTGCACAGCCGAGCAAGCCTACGCAGATTTGTGTTCGCGAGCCCTCAGGAGAGCGCGGCGAGGGTCTCTGACACCGCCTCGGCGACCGGGACCTCCCGCTTGTCCCCGGAGCGGCGGTCGCGGAGTTCGACGACGCCGTCGGCGAGGCCGCGGCCGACGACCACGATCACGGGCATGCCCATGATCTCGGCGTCGGCGAACTTCACGCCCGGGCTGGCCTTGCGGTCGTCGACCAGGACGTCGACGCCGTTGGCCTCCAGCTCGCGGGCGATCCGCTCCGCCTCGTCGAAGACAGACTGGTCCTTGCCCGTCGCCACGATGTGCACCGGGTACGGCGCGAGCGCGACGGGCCAGCAGAGGCCCTTTTCGTCGCAGGTCGACTCGGCGACGGCGGCGACGGCGCGGGAAACCCCGATGCCGTAGGAGCCCATGGTTACCGTGACGAGCTTGCCGTTCTGGTCCAGCACCTTCAGGCCCAGCGCGTCGGCGTACTTGCGGCCGAGCTGGAAGATGTGGCCCATCTCGATGCCGCGGGCCAGCGTCAGCGGGCCGGAGCCGTCGGGGGCCGGGTCGCCCTCGCGGACGTCGGCGACGTCGAGGACGCCGTCGGCGGTGAAGTCGCGGCCGGCGGTGACGCCGGTCAGGTGCTTGTCCTTGACATTGGCGCCGGTGGCCCAGAAGGTGCCGTCGACGACGCGGGGGTCGACCAGGTACTCGATACCGGTGACCGACTCCTTGCCGAGCACGCGGGTGCCGTCGAGAGAGACCGGGGAGAGGAAGCCGACGACAAGGTCCGGGTACTTCGCGAAGTCTTCCGGGGTCAACGGCTCGGCTGTTGCGGGCTCGACGGCGGCGGCGAGGCGCTTGACGTCGACCTCGCGGTCGCCGGGGAGCCCGACGGCGAGCACGCGGGTCTTGCCGTCAGCCTCGGTCACCTTGAACAAAACGTTCTTCAGGGTGTCCGCGCCGGTCCACTCCCGGCCGGGCACGTCGCGGTTCAGGATCTCGACGACGGCCGCGATCGTCCCGGCGTCGGGGGTGTCGACGAGCTCCATCGCCGGCGCTTCCCCTAACGGGAGGACCTCGGGGCGGGCGAAACGCACCGCCTCCACGTTGGCGGCGTATCCACCGGGCGACCGCACGAAGGTGTCCTCACCGTTGGCCGCGACCGCGAGGAACTCCTCCGACTTCGACCCGCCCATGGCGCCGGCCATGGCGGAGACGATCACGAACTCGAGGCCGAGTCGCTCGAACACCCGCTGGTAGGCCGCCCTGTGGGCCTGGTAGCTCACGTCGAGGCCCGCGTCGTCGATGTCGAACGAGTAGGAGTCCTTCATCACGAACTCGCGACCGCGCAGAAGTCCCGCGCGAGGACGCGCCTCGTCGCGGTACTTCGTCTGGATCTGGTAGAGCGAAAGCGGCAGGTCCTTGTACGAGGAGTACAGGTCCTTGACCAGCAGCGTGAACATCTCCTCGTGCGTGGGGCCGAGCAGCATCTCGGCGTCCTTGCGGTCGGTGAGGCGGAACAGGTTGTCGCCGTAGTCGGTCCATCGGCCGCTCAACTCGTAGGGCTCGCGCGGCAGCAGCGCCGGGAAGCGCACCTCCTGAGCGCCGATCGCGTCCATCTCCTCGCGGACGATCCCCTCGACCTTCTGCAGCACCTTCAGCCCGAGCGGCAGCCAGGAGTAGATGCCCGGCGCGGCGCGGCGGATGTAGCCGGCACGCACAAGCCAGCGATGGCTGGGCACCTCGGCGTCAGCGGGGTCGTCGCGGAGCGTGCGCACGAACAGGGAGGACAGCTTGGCAATCACGGTTCCCCACTCTAGTGGCCCGTCGCCCCTCATGCGGCGCAGTCAGTAGTGGACCGTCGCGAGTGCGCCGACCTCCTCGAAGCCGAGCCGCTCGTAGGCGCGGATGGCCGGGGCGTTGAAGTCGTTGACGTACAGGCTGATCGAAGGGAAGCGGCTCCTGGCGAGCCGCAGCATCCCGGCGAGGGCGGGAACGCTGAGGCCGGTGCCGCGCAGTTCCGGCGTCACCCATACGCCCTGCAGCTGCGCCTGCGTGCCGAGCTGCGGGCCGAGGTCGGCCTTGAAGATCACGCGGCCGGAGTCGCCGACGATGCCGTACGCGTCGCCGCGGCGCAGCCGCTCCATGACGTACTTCTCGTAGCCGCCGCCGTACTTGAACGGCGACGACCCGATCTCCTCGGTGTACATGCCCACCGATGCGTCGAGGTAGCTCGGGTAGTCGCGGGGCGTGAGGACGCGGACCCGCGCGTCAGGTTCCGCGCGGGGAGCTTCCTGCAGCAGCATCAGGGGCTGGCGCCGTCGGACGTTGACGACGTTGCCCCACGCCGTCGGCCACCGCTCGGTGAGCCCGAGGTGGAGGCCCAGCACGCTGATCACCGGGCCGAGGATGGAGGTGCAGCGCCGGATCGGCCCCAGCTGAGCGACGAAGGCAGGCAGCGCCTCGGGGTCGAAGCCCGCGACGAACACCGTCCCACCGTCGAGCAGCAGTGCGCTGACCCTTCCGTCGCGCTCGAATGCGTGGACGCGCCCCAATCTGCGCCGGTCGAGTCCGAACGACGCGACCTTCGCGGCCAGGAACAGGTTCTCCGTCGGGCTCTCCGCGAGGAACGACGCCGCCAGCTCCCGGTCCGCGGTGCCAAGGGTGCGCAGCCGGACGGTCATGCGGCTGAGACTAGGAGACGGAGACCTCCGGCGCGCCGATTTCGCCCATCTCGGCCGCGATGCGGCGTGCCTCGACGAGCAGAGTCTCCACGATCTCGTCCTCCGGGACGGTCTTGATGACCTCGCCCTTGACGAAGATCTGGCCCTTTCCGTTGCCGGAGGCGACACCCAGGTCGGCCTCGCGGGCCTCGCCCGGGCCGTTGACGACGCAGCCCATGACCGCGACGCGCAGCGGCGCCTGCATGCCCTCCAAGCCCTTCGTGACCTGCTCGGCGAGCGTGTAGACGTCGACCTGCGCGCGGCCGCACGACGGGCAGGACACGATGTCGAGCTTGCGGGGCTTCAGGTTCAGCGACTCGAGGATCTTCAGGCCCACCTTGACCTCCTCCGCCGGCGGAGCCGAGAGGGAGACGCGGATGGTGTCGCCGATGCCCTGGCTGAGCAACGCACCGAACGCGACCGACGACTTGATCGTTCCCTGGAACGCCGGGCCGGCCTCGGTGACGCCGAGGTGCAGCGGGTACTCGCACCTCTCGCTCAGCAGCTCGTAGGCGCGCACCATGACGACGGGGTCGTTGTGCTTGACGGAGATCTTGAAGTCGTAGAAGCCGACCTCCTCGAACAGCGACGCCTCCCACAGCGCCGACTCGACAAGCGCCTCCGGCGTCGGGGCGCCGTACTTGGCGAGGAGTCGCTTGTCGAGGGAGCCTGCGTTGACGCCGATGCGCAGGCTCACGTTGGCGTCGGCCGCTGCCTTCGCGATCTCGGCGACCTTGTCGTCGAACTGCTTGATGTTGCCGGGGTTGACGCGCACGGCCGCACACCCGGCATCGATGGCCGCGAACACGTAGCGCGGCTGGAAGTGGATGTCGGCGATGACCGGAATCTGCGACTTCATCGCGATGATCGGCAACGCCTCGGCGTCGTCCTGGCTGGGCACGGCAACGCGCACGATGTCGCAGCCGGTCGCGGTCAGCTCGGCGATCTGCTGCAGCGTTGCGTTGATGTCGGTGGTCTTCGTCGTCGTCATCGACTGCACGCTGATCGGCGCATCGCCGCCGACCAGCACCTTCCCTACCCTGATCTGGCGGGTCTTGCGGCGCGGAGCCAGGACGGGGGCGGGCGCGGCGGGCATACCGAGGTTCACGGACATAGGCAGGAGTTTATCTCTCTCAGAAGAGTTGGATGGGGCTGACGAGGTCCGCCACGATGAGCACGGCGCCGCCGATGAGCAGGAAGCCGCCGACGACGTAGGTGAGGGGCAGGGCCTTCGCCGTGTCGACGGGGCCCGGGTCGGAGCGACCGCGGAGACGGGCGGCCAGGCGGCGCAGCCACTCGTAGATCGCCCCGGCGACGTGCCCGCCATCGAGTGGCAGCAGCGGAACGAGGTTCAGCAGCGCGACGAAGAGGTTGACGGAGCCGAGCAGCGAGAACCAGGTCGCGGCCTTGTCTCCGACGCTGAGCTGATCCGTAGCGCCGATCTCCCCGCGACGCGGGAGGCGCCGACGATGGAGACCGGAGAGTTGGGGTCGCGCGGCTGTCCCGTGGCGAGGTCAACCGCGACGGTGTACACCCTGACGGGGAAGCTCGCGAGCGCGACCACCGACTGCTTCGTCAGGGTCCACATCTGCTGCGCCGTCGCGACGGGCCCGCCGTGGACCAGCTCCTGGCTGGGTGAGACCCCGAGGAAGCCTGCCTCGACGTACTTCGTCGGATCGAGCCTGTCGGGAACGTAGTTGAGGACGGTGTTCACCGTCGGCAGCGTGACCTCCGCGCCCGCCCGCTCGACGACGACCGTAGCCGGCGCATCGCGGTTGGCCCGAATGAGGTCGCCCATCTGCTCCCAGCCGGTGAGCGCGACGCCGTTGAAGCTGACCAGCCTGTCGCCGACCTGGACTCCGGCCTCCTTGGCCGGGGTGAGGGGGTCGGCGTCGGTGCAGGTCTGGTCCGCGCGGTCGGCGGGGATGGCGCACTCCGAGACGAAGGCGACCTCAAGGCCGGGTTGGTAAACGCCGTGGAAGACGTTGATGCCCAGGAAGATGAGGAAGGCGAGCAGGATGTTCATCGCCGGCCCGCCGAGCATGATGATGACCTTCTGCCAGGTCTTCTTCTGGTAGAAGAGGCGCCCGTCGTCGGCCGCGGTGATCTCCTCGTACTCGTAGCGGCGCGCCTGGTCGGCCAAGCGGGTGAGCCAGTTCGGCTTGGCTACGGGCTTCTCCGGCGGGTACATGCCGACGAGCCGCACGTAGCCGCCGAGCGGGATCGCCTTGACGCCGAACTCGGTGTCGCCCTTCGTGCGCGACCACAGCGTCTTGCCGAAGCCGACGAAGTACTGAGTCACCTTCACGCCGAACAGCTTCGCGGGCACGAGGTGCCCCACCTCGTGCAGGGCGATCGACGCCATGATGAGCGCGAAGAACAGCAGCGCGAAGAAGACGATCAGGACGGTGGTCATGCGGTCACCCCCGCCATCTCGGCGGCGCGGGCGCGGCCCCAGGCGTCGGCGGCGAGCACGGCGTCGACGGTGAGGTCGTCGTCGGGGACGTGGCCGGCCGCGAGGTGCTCGTCGACGCAGTCGCCGACGATGCGCGTGATGTCGAGGAAGCCGATCCGCCCATCCCAGAACGCGTCGACGCAGGCCTCGTTGGCGGCGTTGTAAACCGCCGGCGCGGTGCCCGCGGCCTTGCCTGCGCGGCGGGCGATCTCGACGGCGGGGAAGGTCGCGGAGTCCAGCGGCTCGAAGGTCCAGGACGTGGCCGTCGTCCAGTCGCAGGGGGCGGCGGCGTCGCGAAGGCGATCCGGCCAGGTGAGTGCGATGCCGATGGGCAACCGCATGTCGGGTGGGGAGGCCTGCGCGATGGTGGAGCCGTCGTGGAACTCGACCATCGAGTGCACGATCGACTGCGGGTGGACGGCGACGACGATGTCGTCGAGGTCTACGCCGTAGAGCAGCCCCGCCTCGAGCAGCTCCAGCCCCTTGTTGACGAGCGTTGCCGAGTTGATGGTGATGACCCGACCCATGTCCCAGGTGGGGTGGGCCATGGCCTGCTGCGGGGTGACATCGATGAGCTCGTCGCGGCTGCGGCCGCGGAACGGTCCGCCTGAAGCGGTGAGGATGAGCCGACGCACCTCGTCGGCCCTCCCTGAGCGCAGGGCTTGGGCGAAGGCCGAGTGCTCGGAGTCGACGGCGACGATCTGCCCGGGAGCCGCGGCCTGCGTGACCAGCCTTCCGCCGATGACGAGTGATTCCTTGTTGGCGAGCGCGAGCGTGACCCCGGCGTCGAGGGCTGCGAGTGTCGGCGCGAGGCCGGCGGCCCCGGTGACCGCGTTGACGACGACGTCGCACGGCATCGCGGCGAGCTGCGCGGCGGCGTCGGGCCCAAGCAGCAGCTTCGGGAGCTGGTACTCCCCCTCGTTCCAGCCGCGCTGGTCTGCCTCGGCGTAGAGGAGGCGTTGCAGCTCGCGCGCGGCGCTCGGCTTGGCGAGGGCGACGGCCGCAGGCGCGAACTCGACGATTTGGCGCGCCAGCAACTCCAGGTTCCCCCCTGACGCGGCGAGCGCCACGACGTCGAACTGGTCCCGCCGGGTCGAGATCACGTCGAGGGTCTGGGTGCCGATGGAGCCGGTGCTCCCGAGCAGGACGATGGTGCGCACCAACCGATTCTAGTGTGCGACGATCAGAGGCATGTCCCTCGCGAGTTCTCCCCCACCCGGCACCCCTGTTCCCTTCGCCATCACGAAGTGGGCGGCGGTCAATCGTCGGACCGTCGAGGAACTCGTCTGGCGGAACGAGCTCGGCGGGATCACCGCGCGGCTCGTCGCCCCGGATGCGACGCCGGTGTACGCGAAATGGAGCCCGTTCGACCTTCTCCCGGAGGCGGAGCGGCTGTCGTGGCTGTCGAGCAGGCACCCCGCGCCCCGGATGATCGACTACGAGGAGCTCGACGACGGCTGGTTGGTCGTCACGCTCGGTCTTCCCGGCACGAACGCCGTCGCCCCGCGGTGGAAGGCGGAGCCCGACGTCGCGGCGCACGCGATCGGCGAGGGCCTCGGGCTCCTCCACTCGCTGGACCCGGCGGACTGCCTGTTCGAGACGCCTGAATGGATCGGATACCAGGACGACGTCGACCAGCTGGTGGTCGTCCAAGGCGACGCCTGCGCGCCCAACACGCTGCTGTCCGACGACGGCGCGTTCCTCGCGCACGTCGACGTCGGCGACCTGGGTGTCGCCGACCGCTGGGCCGACCTCGCCATCGCCTCCTGGTCCCTGGAATGGAACTTCGGCCCCGGCCATGACCAACCGTTCTGGGACGCCTACGGCATCGCGCCGGACCCAGACCGCATCGCGCGCTACCGCCACCTCTGGGGCGAGGCCCCGACGTCCAGCGGTTCGTAGAGCTATCAGGCCCTCAGCATGCTCTCCGCCGCTGCGGTCAACGACGCAGCGTTCCTCACCGCGGTCTTCGCTCGCGCCGCGCTGAGGAACGCCAGACCATACTGAGATCCATCCTTGATATCGAGAAGACGCGCAAGCGCCCTAGAAAGCTCCTTTCCACCCGGTTCGACCTGGGCCAGCAGACCTGTCGCCTCCCTATGGTCCTGCCCGCGGGCACGACGCCCCAGAGAACGACAGCACAGCGCATCCGACGCGGCGATCCCGGCGAGTACCGCAAGCGCAGCGGCCACTCCAGGGGTCGCGAGGTCGTCGTCGACGTCGAGAATCAACTCGGCGGTGTCGAGGAACTTGCGGGCTTGGGCCGTTCGCACCCGCGCCTCTGCGACGCCGCAACTCTGGGTCCGGCCTTCGCCGGCGAACATCACGGAGCACCCTTCGTCGTCAGTCGGTCTACCGGTTGGCCAAAGACGACAGCTGCGTCACGTCGCCAGTCATCCACAATCGGCTCCCGTACGGCTATGTGCTCAGCGAGCTCGTCTTCGGTCAGCTCGTACACCTGGCAGGCGTTGCCGGTCCACGCGGCTATGCGCTCGCGGAGATCACCCAGCTGCGAATCCCAAGCAGTGTCGTCACCAGCGGCTCGTACGACCAACACATCGATGTCGCTATCGACGTCACCGTCGCCGCGCGCCGCCGAACCGAAGACAGCCACTGTTACGGGAACGAGCGGCCAGGAGGCAGCAAGTTGGCGAAGACGACCAAAGAACTCGCGGCGGAGGTTGACCAGACCCTCGACGAGCGGCCAGGCGACGTGCTCGCGATTCGCGACGTAAAGCGTCGCCCTCCCGGCTTGGCTTGCGTTGACCAGACCGTGTTCCACGAGGCGCGTCAGCACGAGCCTCACCCCCGACTCACTCCCAGCGCCTGCAAGCCGGTGCATCTCCCGCCCCGTCACTGGGCGCGACGTGCGCGCGAGGGCTTCCAACACCGGACCGTCGAGCGACGGCACGAGCGCCGTCATTGGCCTACCAACATCCATGCAGTTCACCACCAAAGTGCGGATATCCTCATATTTCTATGGATATCCGTAGAATACTACATCTTCTTCGTCGCGGAGGGCATACCTCGCAATCGGAGACAGATGGCGTCGGAGGGTGCCGAGGCAGATCACGCAGCGCGTGGACGCGGCGCCGATGGATCCTGCCGGTGGCTGGTCCATCGCGACGTTCCTTGGCATACGCGTCGTGAGGTCCCCTAACACCCTGTAGCGTCTTGACCGCGTGGTCCAGTTCATCAGACAAGGACTGCATCCGGGGGAGGTGGCTGTGGCCCAAGGAAGAGGCGCCGCAGGGCGCGATGGCCGGTGACGATCGCCATCGTCCTGCTGGCGGCCGTGCTGCTATTGCTGGCCAGTATCGAGGGGACGGCGAAGTGGACCTTGCCCGAGAACTGGCCATTGATCGGCGGGCGTCCGCTCTCTCTTCCGCTCCTCGTGGCCGGGCTCGTCGCGCTATTACTGGGCATCGCACAGTTCGCAGTCGAGGTCTCGCTCGCGCGGGCGGAGGGCAGCGTGACCGCCAGCGCCCATCAGGAGGCCTTACGGCCGCCATCGAAGCGGCCGATGTCTACCGGAGCCTCGCCGACGCCGACGAGGACCGCTTCGGCTCAGCTCAGCTTGAGGCCGAACGCCGCGTCGCCGACCTGCGCGAGCTGATCCGCGCCAAAGCCTCTCCGGGAAGCGAGTCGACGCCGTCCGGGCCACTGCCGTGACAACTCGGTCATATCGTTCGACCTGCGGGTGCATCAGCCGCGCCCACCGACGGAACGCGCTGCCGTCCAGGGGCAGGACCTGATAGCTGCTGGCGACCAGTCAGACGATCGGCTCGACGGCACTACGCCTCGCACTGCCCCGCTCGGGAACGAGGTCGTCGAACCGCGCCTGATCAGAGAAAAGGAGCTGCTTGAGCGACGGGCGGGAATCGCGCTGCAACCGCCGCCATTCATCGATCGGGACGAGAACGGCGGTCTCCCTCCCACGCTTGGTCACGAGCTGCGGGCCCTCAGCTACGCATACCTCAAGCAGCTCGCTGAAACGCGCCTTCGTTTTCTGCACAGGCCACACCGGCATCGCCTCGGACATTGCACCCTCCCCCAATGACTAGTCGGATGACTGGTTTGCTGTCGACCAAGACCCAGGAAACGCCCCGTAGCTACACCAGCACCTCCGACCTCAGAGAGTACGCCGCGCTAACCGGACGGGGAAGGCGTAGGCGAGGGCGCCTGCGGCGATGAGGGTGGCGAGCAGGGCCGCGTCGGGGGCGGTGAAGGTGGGGGCCGCCTCGTCGGCGCGGGTCAGGATGGGCCAGCGGCCGTAGCCCTGGGCGACCAGCAGCCCGACGAACCACAGCGCCGCGGACGCGGGCCCGAGCAGCGGGCCGACGACGCGGGTTGTCAAGCAGGCGAGCGCCAGCACCGCGGCGATGTTGAGGCCCCACGCGGCGAGCGTGTCATAAGTGAAGGTGCTGGCGACCAGGTCGGGCGTCATCCAGTCCTGGCGGTCTGGTGGCAGGAACCAGCGGTAGACGTCCGAGAGCCCCCACAGCCAGCGCACGGCCAGGGGCAGCGCCGCGAACACCGCCATGACGACGGCGGCCGCGGCGGCGTCGCGGGCCCAGATGGCGCGCGGCGACTGGCGCTCCACCCAGGCCAGCTGGGGCGCGATCCCGTACAGCCCCGCCGTGCCGCCCCCGATCGACGCCACTTCGAGCAGCGTCACCCACCGCGGCGCCTCGAACGGCGCCCACGGGCCGGTGAACGACACGTACAGGAACGGATAGAGCACCGCGACGCCGAGGGCGAACGCCATGAGCGGCATCCAGAGCGCGCGGCCGGAGTGCCAGCCGACCCCGGTCACGGGAGGTCCTCTGGCATCGCCCGGCACGCGGCGACGTCGTCCGCATGGGCCTCGAGCCAGGCGAGGAACTCGTCGTAGCTCAGCCGGTCGAGGGCTGCGGTCGCTTCCGACGCGTAGTCGTCTTCGAGAACACCGTGCCAGATCGCGCGTGCCGCCGGGTCGTCGGACTGATTCCCGCCACGAACGAACACCTGCCGCAGCGCGGCCGAACTCACCTGATTGGCCTCGTAGGGGGCCTCGTTGCACGCCCTCACGTCGTCGCCCTCGACGAGCGAGCCGCCGATGCCCCGCACCTCGACGGTAAGCCGCTCGGCGGCGTCGGCCCCGATGCGCCCGATGACGATCCCTGGCGCGGACCTGTCCTGCGTGAACACGAAGTCGCGGGACGGGAACATCAGGGCGAAGGGTTCCAGCGTGCGGACCGCCTCCGCCCGGTTCGGCTCGTCGATGGCGTATAGGCACAGGGTCAGGCCGCGGTCGTCGGCACAGCGGACGACATCCGCAGGGTCGGGGGCGGTGAGTGGGAGGTGGACCACGGCGACGACCGCCGCCACTGCCGCCGGGACCGCGAGCGCCGCAAGCCCGCCGAGGGCACGTACATCGCGCGCCGCTCGCCACTCCGCGAGGGCGCTCGCCGCCCGCAGCGCCGCCGCACCCACCAGCAAGAAGTACGCCACTCGGAATGCCTCCACCTGCCAGACCAGCATCTCCCCACGGAGCGGGTGCGAGCGCCCCCAGACGTAGGAAACGACCTCGACCGAGGCGGAGGAGTCGGCGAGCAGCGTCATCTCGAGCGGGTAGGTGGGGAGAGCCGTGACCGCGGCCACCACGGCAGGAGCGACGAGGAGCCCGAGCCGCGGGCCGACGAGCAGCGCGGCGCCCGCCGCGATGGGCACCAACGACGCCAGCCCCGCGGCGACCGTCAGCAGCGAGACGGGGTCGGCTAGCGTCCAGTGTTGGGTGGCCGCGGCGTAGGCAGCCATCGGCGCGAGGCCGAGAGCGAAGCCCACCAGCAGCGCGACGGTGAGCACGGCCACCTGGCGCGCGACGATCCCACCCCTCCCCCGCCCGGGCGCGGGCCCGATCAGAACCGAGTCCGGCCGGTGCACGGACATCGCCCACACCATCAGCCACCCGATGGGGAGGGCCGCGTACGGCACCGCGAGCCGAGCGGACTGAACGACGTCGCGCAGATCGACGAAACCCCTGACCGGCCCCGCGCCGATGAACCCGATCAGCGCCCCGGACGCCGCGGCCACCAGCACGGGAAGCAACCCGTAGGGCCTCGTCAGACGACCGCGGGTTGAGCCGCCGCGCGAGGCGCCAGCCGAGTCGGCGTGTCGAAGCCTCGTACGATCCGTACGCCTACCCATGATGCCCCTCCACGACGGCGTGGTAGCCGGCCTCGAGGACGGAGGCGTGGCCGGCCGCGTCGTCGGCACCCAGCGCGCGCAGATCGTCGAGCGTTCCGACGAACCGCAGCGCGCCCTCGTGCATCACGACGACCTGGTCGGCGAGCGTTGCCAGGTCCTCGACCAGGTGGGTCGAGATCAGCACGACGGCGCGCTCGGCCGCCGCGGCGATGGCGTCGCGGAGCCCGCGGCGCTGCGCAGGGTCGAGGCCGACCGTCGGCTCGTCCAGGATCAGAACCCGGGGCTCATGCACCAGCGCGCAGGCGAGTCCAAGCCGCTGGCGCATGCCGCCGCTGAGCGCGCGGGCGCGGGACGAGGCGCGGTCGGAGAGCCCTAGCAGTGCCAGCGCGCAGTCGGCCCGCTCCCCCGCCTCGCGCGAAGGCAGCCCGTGCGCCCACGCGGCGTACTCGACGTTGCGCCGCACCGTGGACCAGCCCATCAGCTCGAACCGCTGCGGCAGGTAGCCAAGCTGCGCGCGGACGGCCGTGAGGTTGTCGCGGACGAGGGGGAGCTCACCGACCGCAACACAGCCGCTCTGCAGCGGCATCGCGGTGGCGATCAGCTTCATCAAGGTGGACTTGCCCGCGCCGTTGGGCCCGAGCAGCCCGGTGACCCCGACGGGGAGGTCGAGGGTGGCGTCGGCCAGCGCGACGCGCCTGCCATAGCGGTGCGTGACCTCGCGGACGGTCACGCTCGGGGAAGGAGAACTCATGCCCCCATCCCAGCGGCCCTGGACGTGTGCGCGCGTCGCCCGAACAGGCCAAATCGGCAGCGGTCAATGGCCCGATCGGGCCATGCATGGAGAATCCGCTCCTAACCCCGGCCGTGGTGCTCTACAGAGCAGAAAACAGGGAGTTGTGCGCCGATTCTCCATGCTCCCGCGGCTAAGGGACGATGAGCCCTCGTCGGACGGCCCAGATCACGGGGCCGAGGCGGTCCGTGGCGTCGGTCTTGGCGAGGATGGACGCGACATGACGCTTCACCGTCGCGGGCGAGATCACCAGGCGCGCGGCGACCTCCTCGTTGGTCAGCGACTGGGCGAGGAGCCGCAGCACCTCCAGCTCTCGCTCGGACAGCGGATCGGCCGAGCCCGTGGGCCCAGGCGCCGCGGGCGGGGGCAGCGCCGTCGAGAACGGGCGGAGCCCCGCAGCGGCAGCACGCAACCCCGCCACGATCCGCTCCGGTGGATCGGTCTTCACCAGGTACCCGACGGCGCCGGCGGCCAATGCGCGGGACAGCGAGTCCGGGTCGTCGAGCGAGGTCAGCATCACGATTGCGAGCGGGCCGAAGCCGGCAAGGAGGCGACGCGTCAGCGCGTGCCCGTCCTCGCCGGGCATCAGGACGTCGACGGCGATCACCTCCGGCGCGGGTGCCTCCGCGAGCCGGGCTGCGGCCTCCACCCCGCCCGCGGCGACCCACACGACATCGAACCCGGCGCCGGTCAGCATGTCGGTGAGCAGCCGCAGGATGAGCGGGTCGTCGTCGACGAGCCCCACCCGGATGGGGTCAGCCATGGGTCGCCGTGGGGAGTGTGATGCACCGGGCGGCCGTCGGGAGTGTGACGCACAGCCGGAAGGAGTCGTCGGCCAGCGCGGTCTGGACGGTGCCGCCGATCCGCTTGATGCGCTCGGCCATGCCCGCGAGCCCGAGGCCACTTCCCTCGCCGGGGGCGCCTTCGCAGTCGCTCAGCCAGGTCAGCGTCAGCGTCTCGCCACCGACGGCCGACGCGGCGACCACCCGGCCGCGCGGGGCCGCGTGCTTGCAGATATTGGAGGTGGCCTCGCGGACGACGCGCACGGCCTCGCGCTCGATGTCGTCGCCGAGCGGCGGGAGCGAGAGCGACGCCTCGACGACCTCGAACCCCGCGGAGCCGAGCACGTCGACGCTGCGCCGCCACTCGCGCGCCAGCGCCGCGGGCTCGTCTGCGCGTGGCTGCATCACCGCGCGCAGTTCCTGCGCGCCGGACGTCGCGACGTCAACCATCAGGTCCACGTCCCCGCGCAACTCCGCCGGGAGTTCGGGGCGGTCCCGCAGCGCGCGCGTGAGCAGCATCAGCTGGGCTAGTCGCGCCGACCCGGAGTCGTGCACCGCGTGCCTCATCTCCAGCCGCTCGACCAACCGCCTCGCCTCTGCCGCAGCCTCCGCCGCCCGCCCGGCCGCGAAGGCTCCTCGGATCAGCTGCCCGATCAGCGTCGCACCCATGAGGGCAAGTACAACAAGGAAGGTCTCGTTGTCCGCCGTGGCCTCGTAAAGGACGACAGGGGCGCGGCCCGACGCCACAACCAACGTGGTGAAGAGGCCAAACCACACGGGTGAACGCGAGTTGGCGTCGAGCACCACCGCCATCGCAAGGATCCAAGCAGGGCCGTCAGAAAGGCCAAGGTGGGTCGGGAAGACGACGAGGTTGAGGAGGAACACGGCCAGAAAGACCGTGACGACGATCTGCGGTCGCCGACTCGCTGCGAGCCAGCACGTCAGCGCGAACAGCACCATGTGCAGTGGCGCGATATCGGAGTAGTCGACGATCGCTATCCAGAAGAAGGTCCCGACCAAGCCCAGCGGGAGGAGGAACAGCGCTCGCCGCACCCAGGGCCACCCACGCCAGTCTGGGCTCTGCCACGACAACTCCGCCATGCGCCGAGCCTATCGCCCGCAGCCGGGACCGCGTTCCGGAACGGGCGTCCCGGGAGCCGGTGAGCCGCGGTTGCTGCACCGAGCGAACCCGGACGCTGGCGGTCCTGAGAGAGTTGTCGGGCGGCGCGTCGAAGAAAGCCCACACCGCACGCGACGGCGAACCAGAACACCGCCCCAGCACCGCACGCGCCGCACGACAACTCTCTCAGGACCGCACACACAGACTCGTCCCCAGTCCACAGACCGGCGCGGCCAATTGGTTTCACTTCGACACGACGGCGTGGCTTCGCCCGCGGCGCCGGCTCAGTACGACGCGACACGGGCGCTCGTACCTCGCGGCCCGGCTCAACCAGCGGTGGAGGGTCCGGCTCAACCAGCGGTGCTCAGACGAGGCCGAAGGCCTGGATGGCCTTCGCGACCTTCTCGAAGCCCGCGATGTTCGCGCCGACCACGTAGTCGCCGGGAGCGTCGTAGCTGTCGGCGGTCTCCGCGCACTGCTCGTGGATGTTCACCATGATCTCCGTCAGGCGATCCTCGGTGTACTCGAAGCTCCACGAGTCACGGCTGGCATTCTGCTGCATCTCCAGCGCGGAAGTGGCCACACCGCCCGCGTTGGCCGCCTTGCCGGGGCCGTACAGCACGCCGGCCTGCTGGAAGATCACGATGCCCTCGGGCGTCGTCGGCATGTTCGCGCCCTCGGCGACGACCTTCACGCCATTCCTCACCAGCGTCGCGGCCTGCTCGCCGTTCAGCTCGTTCTGCGTGGCGCAGGGCAGCGCGACATCGACGGGGACGTCCCAGATGCTGGTGCCCTCCTTGCCGAGCTCCGCGGAGGGGCGACGGTCGACGTAGTCGGAGACGCGGCCGCGCTCGACCTCCTTGATCTGCTTCAGCAGGTCGAGGTCGATGCCCTGATCGTCGACGACGTAACCGGACGAGTCCGAGAAGCCGACGACGGTGGCGCCCAACTGCGCGGCCTTCTCCGCCGCGTAGATGGCCACGTTGCCGGAGCCGGAGACCATGACGCGCTTGCCGTCGAAGGTCTCGCCGCGGGTCTTCAGCATCTCGTTGGCGAAGACCACGGTGCCGTAGCCGGTGGCCTCGGTGCGGACCAGCGAGCCTCCCCAGCCGATGCCCTTGCCGGTCAGGACGCCGGACTCGTAGCGGTTGGTGATGCGCTTGTACTGCCCAAACATGAAGCCGATCTCACGGCCGCCGACGCCGATGTCACCGGCGGGGACGTCCGTGTACTCGCCCAGGTGGCGGTACAGCTCGGTCATGAACGACTGGCAGAACCGCATGACCTCGGTGTCGGACTTGCCGCGCGGGTCGAAGTCGGAGCCGCCCTTGCCGCCGCCGATGGGGAGGCCGGTGAGCGAGTTCTTGAAGATCTGCTCGAAGCCCAGGAACTTGATGACGCCCAGGTAGACGCTGGGGTGGAAGCGGAGGCCGCCCTTGTAGGGGCCGAGCGCGGAGTTGAACTCGACGCGGAAGCCGCGGTTGATGTGCACCTCGCCCTTGTCATCCTGCCACGGAACGCGGAAGATGATCTGGCGCTCCGGCTCGCAGATGCGCTCCAGCATCTTCATCTCGAGGTACTCGGGATGGCGCGTTATCACGGGGCCAAGGCTCTCAAGGACCTCGCGAACGGCCTGGTGGAACTCTGCCTCACCAGGGTTGCGAGCGATGACGGACTCGAAGACGCGCTCCAATTGCGATTCCATGCTGCTCCTCAACAATCAACTGACCACAAACAAGCCGATCGTAGTTGCCACGAGGCCCCCTCGCCGACTTTGGCCAGCTTCGTCTCACGACGACGCTTCCACGAGGGTCCGGGCGCTGCGCTGGGATCGGCTCAACGAGCGGTGTCGGGTTCGGCATCGGTGCCGACGCCGCGCACCGTCAGCGCCGCGGCGAGATCGTTCGCGGTGGCGATCGCCCCCACGAACAGCGGCACGAGCACGACGAGCTGGGCGCGGGCCCTGCGAATCGGGCCGCCCTCGTCGAGCCGGGCTCCGCGCGCCCGTTGAGCGAGCGCGATACGCTCCCTGCGGCGCGTCAGGGTCGGCACGAAGCGCAGCGCGATGGTGACCACGAGCACGAGCGACGGCGGCAGGCGCGACGCCCTCGCCAGCGCGATCCCCTGTTCACCGTCGCCCTTCGCGAGCGCCCACACGGTCCAGATCACCATGCCTGCCAGGCGGAGGACGAGCAGCGTCGCGTAGGTTGCCGGATCGTTCACCCAGCCCGGCGGCACCAGGTAGCCGAAGACCCCGACGAAAACGGCCACCGGAGCCAGCGGCAGCAGCGCGGAGCCTGCCCCGCGCAGCCCGCGGGGCACCGTCGTCGCCAACAGGACGAGACCGATGGCGAGCACCGCGGCTACGACCGGCCACGACCCCGAAACCATCAGCCCCATCGACAGGAACGTCGCGCCGGCGACCGCGCGCACGTCCCAGCGTCGCGTCCGCGGGGGTTCCCCCTGCGTGTTCGACGGCGCGAGCGGCGGAGCGGTCAGGGTCACGGTTCGGGTGGCGAGCGAGGCGAGGTCGTCGTCGTGGGTGATCAGCAGCACGCCCGCGCCCCGGTCCGCGGCGTCGACGACCGCACCGGCGACCCGCTCGAAGGCATCGCGGTCGAGGCCGCCCGTGGGCTCGTCGAGGATGAGGAGGTCGGGCTCGGCGGCCAACGCGCCGGCGACGGCGACCAGCTGCCGTCGCGAGCGGGCCAGGCGCAGCGGGTGCGTGTGCGCATCGTCAGCGATCCCCACAGCCGCCATCGCCCTTGCCACCCGCTCCTCGACCGCCTCCGGGACGAGGGCTTGGCAGCGCGGCGCGAAGCCGACCTCGGCGCCTACGGTGTCGTGGAACAGCTGGGTGTCGGGGTCCTGCAGCACCATCGCCACCGTCCCCTCGACGGCGACCGTCCCGTCGGGGGTTGGCAGCAGCCCGAGCAGGCACCGCGCGAGGGTCGACTTGCCCGCCCCGTTCGCACCGCGCAGCGCCACGATCTCGCCCCGGGAGACCTCGAGGCTCACGTCGTCGAGTGCGACGATCCCGCCGGGGTAGGCGAAGTCGAGGTGGGCGACGCGCGCCACGAGTTCGCCGGAGACGGGCGGAGGCGGCGCGCCGATGCGGACGCGCAGCGGCTCTCCACGGGTCGTCCGCAGCCCGATCCGACGACAGGCTTCAGGGTCGGCGATCAGTGCCGACGGCGAGCCGTCGTAGGCGACCGTCCCGCGGTCGAGGGCGACGACGCGCGTGCAGCCCTCGACCAGGTAGGGGTCGTGGGTCGCGACCACCGCGGTCCGGCCGTCGAGCGCGCAGAGGAGTGCGGCGCGACCGTCGGCGTCGAGCTCCGAAGTAGGGTCGTCGAGGACCAGCAACTCCGCACCGCGGGCCAACGCGCCGGCGATGGCCACGCGCTGCACCTGTCCCCCGCTGAGCTCGCCGGTGGCTCGGCCCTCGAAACCGACAAGTCCCACGGATACAAGAGCCTCCGCCACGCGCTCGGCACGACCGTCGATGGGCAGGCCAAGGCCGACATCGTCACCCACGCGGGGCTCGATCAGCGCGGCCTCAGCGCGCTCCGGCACATACCCGACGACGTCCGGCCTCGTCAGTCGGCCGCGCACCTCGGCAGGAACATGGCCCGGAATCAGCCCGACCAGGAGCCGCGCGAACGTGCTCTTACCCGCCCCCGTGGCCCCGACGACCGCAACCACCTCCCCCTCTCCGACGACGAGGTCGACGGCCTCGAGCGCAGGCCGGGCCGCGTCTCGAAAGGCGACCCCCACGCCGTCGGCGACGACGATCGTCACGTGCGCGACGGCTCCGCCAGGCCGGCGGCGGTCAAAGCCTTGGCGACCAGCGCCGCCAGGATCACGTTGATGCCTGCCCCCACGAGGAGCGGCACCAGCATCCCGACGAAGAAGCCCCACCCGAAAAGGGGCACGAGCGCCAGCGGTGCGCCGACCCCGTTCAAGAGGATGCCGACCGCGACACCCGCCCACAGGTTGACGCGACGGGCGGCCCATCCGGCCCCTGCCACAGCGACCGCCATGGTCACTGCGATGATGAGGTGGACGGGAAGCGACAACGGGAACCCCGCCGTCGCGGCGGAGACCAGATGCCCGAGCACGGCGACGAGCATCGCTTCCGGCAGCGTGAACGCGAAAGCGGCTAGGAACGCGGGTGCGGCGTCGAGCGCGACGCTCCCCGTCGGACTCGGGATCTTGATCAGCGCGCCGACGACGCTCAGCGCGATCAGGATGCCCGTTCGGGCGATGCGGCGGGTGGAACTGCTCTGAACTGTCATCGGTCCTCCGCCCACGAGCGTATCGGGTCCCTCCGACGCCCGGAGGTCAGGGGATGCCGACTACGCCTCCGACACGCGCGCAGCGAGCTGCCCGCAAGCGCCGTCGATCTCCTGGCCGCGGGTATCGCGGAGCGTGACCGGAACGCCGCGCCGCTCGAGCGTCTCGATGAACGCGCGCTCGTCGGCCTTGCGCGACGCCGTCCACTTCGATCCCGGCGTGGGGTTCAGCGGGATGAGGTTCACATGCACCCAGCCCCAGTCGCCGCGGCGCTTGAGGACATCGGCCAGCAGCTCGGCCCGGTGAACCTGGTCGTTGATGTCGCGCATCATGGCGTACTCGATGGAGACGCGGCGCTTGGTCGTGCGCGCGTACTCCCACGCGGCGTCGACGACCTCCGCCACCTTCCAGCGGTTGTTGACGGGCACGATCTCATCGCGGAGCTCGTCATCGGGCGCGTGCAGCGACACGGCGAGCGTCAGTGGCAGCCCCTCCTCGGTCAGCTTCACGATCTGCGGCACGAGGCCGACAGTGGACACCGTGATGCCACGCGCGCTCATCCCGAAGCCGTTCGGCCCGGGCTCGAGGAAGGTGCGGATGGCGCCGAGGACGGCGTTGTAGTTGGCCATGGGTTCACCCATGCCCATGAAGACGATGTTGTTCAGCCGCCCCGAGGCGCCGGGGACGGAACCTGAGGCGAGCTGCTGGTCCGCAGCCAGCACCTGCGCCACGATCTCGGCCTGCGACAGGTTGCGCTTGAGGCCGCCCTGGCCGGTGGCGCAGAACGGGCAGGCCATGCCGCAGCCGGCCTGCGACGAGATGCAGAGCGTCGTACGGTTCGGGTAGCGCATCAGCACGGACTCGAGCAGCGAGCCGTCGAAGAGCTTCCAGAGCGTTTTGACCGTTGCACCGTCGTCGGTCATGCGGCGCGTCACCTGCTCGAGCAAGCGCGGGAACAGCTGTTCGCCCAGGTCGGCGCGGATGGCCGCGGGCAGGTCAGTGAACGCCGTCGCGTCGTCCTCCAGGCGGTCGAACACGTGCCGCGAGATCTGGTCGGCGCGGAAGCGCGGCAGGCCCAGCTTCGTCGCGGCGTCGACACGCTCCTCACGGGAGAGGTCGAACCAGTGCTTCGGCGGCTTGCCCCGGCGGGGCGCCTCGAAGACGAGCGGCAAGAGGGTCGGGGACATTGGTCTCCTGGGACGGATCGGGTCGGCGGTCAGCCGAGGGCGAGGTGCAGCACGAGCCAGCCGACGGGCACGGCCACCAGCATCGAGTCGATGCGGTCCATGATGCCGCCGTGGCCGGGCAGGAAGTTCGACATGTCCTTCAGGCCCGCGTCGCGCTTGATGAGCGACTCGACGAGATCGCCGACGGTGGCGCCGAGGGCGCAGAGAGCACCGAGGATGAGCCCGACCCACCAGGGCGTGTCGAGCAGGAAGGACACTCCGAGCGCGCCGACGATGGCGGTCACGGTCACGCCGCCAGCGAACCCCTCCCAGGTCTTGCCTGGGCTGATGCTGGGTGCCATCTTGTGTCGCCCGAAGAGGACGCCGACGGCGAACGCGCCTACGTCCGAGGCGATGACGCACATGATGACGATCAGGATCCGCAGGCGCCCGTGGTCGGCCGCGAGCAGCAGCGGCACGAACACGCCCATGAGCGGGATGTAGGCGATCAGGAAGGCGCTGGCTGCGGCGTCACGGATGAAACCATCCGCGCCGCGGAAAAGACGCGACGTCAGTGCGGCGAGCATGGTCGCCGCGAGGCAGATCGCGGCGAAGCCCACCGCGGAGATGTGCAGGTCGACGCGGCCCGCGAGGTAACCGCCGAGCACGCTGACGACGGTGCCTATCACGATGGGCACGATCTCGGCGCGCATGTCCTTCCGCAGGAGTGCGCGGTGTACCTCGACCACGGCGAGGCCGAGGCCGACGGCGATGATCAGCGTGAAGAACCAGGGGGCCCAGATGAGCCCGGCGGCGAGCGGCACGAAAAGGCCGACGCCGACGCCGATGGCGACCGGGAGGTTCCGGCCGGCCTTCGGCGTCGGGTTGGATCGGGTCATGCTCAGATCTCGAGGAGTTCGGCTTCCTTGTGCTTCAACAGATCGTCGATGCCGTCGACGAACTTGCGCGTCGTGCCGTCGAGGCTCTTCTCCGCGCGGGAAAGCTCGTCCTCGCTGATCTCGCCGTCCTTCTGCAGCTTCTTCAGCGCGTCGATCGCGTGGCGGCGCACGTTGCGCACGACGATGCGGGCGTCCTCGGCCTTGCCCTTTGCGAGCTTGATGTACTCCTTGCGGCGCTCCTCGGTCAGCTGCGGCACGACGATGCGCACGGAGTTGCCGTCATTGCTGGGGTTGACGCCGAGGTCGGAATCGCGGATGGCCTTCTCGATAGCGCCGATGGCGCTGCGGTCGAAGGGTGTGATCAGCAGCGAACGCGGGTCCGGCGACGTGAACTGCGCCAGCTGCTGCAACGGCGTCGGCGCGCCGTAGTACTCCGCGTTGATCTTGTTGAACATGGCGGGGTGCGCGCGGCCGGTGCGAATGGTCGCCATGTCCTCACGGACGTAGTCGACGGCGTGCTGCATCTTGTCCGCGGCGTCCTTCTGGATGGTGTCAATCATGGTGGTCTCCTAGATGTGGCGGGAAGAGAGTTAGCGGGAAACGAGGGTGCCGATGGGATCGCCGGCGACGGCGCGGGCGATGTTGCCGGCAACGGAGAGGTTGAAGAACACCATCTTCAGGGCGTTGTCACGGGCCAGCGAGATGGCGGTCGCGTCGGCGACCTTCAGGTCCTCGGCCAGGTACTGGTCATAGGTGAGATGGTCGAATTTCGTCGCGTCGGCGTGCACGTTCGGGTCCTTGTTGTACACGCCATCGACGCCCTGCTTACCCATGAGGAGCACCTCTGCGCCGATCTCGAGCGCGCGCTGGGCTGCGACCGTGTCGGTGGAGAAGTACGGCATCCCGGAGCCGGCGCCGAAGATCACGAGGCGCCCCTTCTCCAGGTGCCGCTCCGCGCGGCGCGGGATGTACGGTTCTGCGACCTGCGCCATGTTGATGGCCGACTGCACGCGAGTCACGATGCCGGCCTTCTCGCAGAACTCCTGCAGCGCGATGGCGTTCATGACGGTGCCGAGCATGCCCATGTAGTCGGCGCGATCGCGCGACATACCGCTCTGCGAGAGCTCGGCGCCGCGGAAGAAGTTGCCACCACCGACGACGACGGCCACCTGAGTGCCGCTGCTGACGACGCCGGCGATCTCCTCGGCGATCGCAGAGATGACGACGGGGTCGACGCCGAGCTTGCCACCCCCGAAAACCTCACCGGACAGCTTCAACAACACGCGCTGGTACGACACCTAATCTCCTGGGTGTTCGAGGGTGAACATGGCCGTGCGCCGCGACCCACGTGGGGTCGCGGCGCACGTAACTCTACTTCAAGAGTGCCGACGGCGCTCAGGCGCCGACGGCAAAGCGCACGAAGCGCGCGACCTCGGTCGAGCCGGCGGCCAGGGACTGGCCGACCGTCTTCTTGTCCTCCCAGACCGCAGGCTGGTCGACGAGAACGACGTCCTTGAAGAAGCCGCCGACGCGGCCCTCGACGATGCGCGGGAGGGCGGCCTCGGGCTTGCCCTCCTCCTTCGCGGTCGCCTCGGCGATGCGGCGCTCGTTCTCCACCAGGTCAGCGGGCACCTCGTCGCGGGTGACCCACTGCGGGGACATCGCGGCGATGTGCAGCGCGGTCTGGTGCGCGAGGTCGTCGTTGCCGGTGTACTCCACGAGCACGCCGACCTGCGGGGGCAGGTCGGAGGCGCGACGGTGCAGGTAGAGGTGCGCACCCTCGCCGAAGTTGGCGACGGCAGAGACCGAGATGTTCTCGCCGATCTTGGCGCCGAGCTCCTTGACGGCGTCCTCGACCTTTGCGCCGGAGGCAAGGGCGGCCTCGTTGGCGGAGGCGACGTCCTTCGCGCCGGAAGCGAGCACCGCGGAGACGATCTCCTCGGCGAGCCCCACGAACTCGGCGTTCTTGGCGACGAAGTCGGTCTCGGCAGCGAACTGGATGAGGGCGCCGTCGCGGCCCGCGACGATGCCGTTGCTCGCCTCACGGTCCGAGCGCTTCGCCTGCTTGGCGAGGCCCGAGATGCGAAGGACCTCGATCGCCTTCTCGAAGTCGCCGTCCGCCTCAACGAGGGCGTTCTTGGCGTCCATCATGCCCGCGCCGGTGGCGTCGCGGAGCTTCTTCACGTCAGCGGCAGTGATAGCCATGGGTGATTGTTTCCCGTCTTTTCTTGTGTGGGATGTGGTCAGTTGGCTTCGGCGGCCGCGGCCTCGTCGGCAGCGGTCTCAACCTCTTCGACAAGGGCGTCGGCCTGGGTGTCGGTCTCCTCGGCGGCGACGGCCTCGGCCGGGGCGTCCTCGGCACCGAGCAGCTCGCGCTCCCAGTCGGGCATCGGCTCGGCCTCGACCTGCTCGCCGGAGCGGCCGGAGGAGCGGTCGATCAGGCCCTCGGCGACGGCGTCGGCGATGATGCGGGTCAGCAGCGCGACGGAACGGATGGCGTCGTCGTTGCCCGGCACGGCGTAGTCGACCTCGTCGGGGTCGCAGTTGGTGTCGAGGATGCCGACGATCGGGATGTTCAGCTTGCGCGCCTCGTCGACGGCGAGGTGCTCCTTCTTGGTGTCGACGATCCACACGGCCTGCGGGGTCTTGACCATGTCGCGGATGCCGCCGAGGGTCTTGTCGAGCTTGGTGCGCTCGCGGTCGAGCTGGAGCAGCTCCTTCTTGGTGAGGCCGCTGGTGGCGGCGTCGAGGCCCTCGAGCTCCTTGAGGCGCTGGATCCGCTTGGTGACGGTGTGGAAGTTGGTGAGCATGCCGCCCAGCCAACGCTGGTTCACGTAGGGCATGCCGACGCGGGTGGCCTGCTCGGCGATGGCCTCCTGGGCCTGCTTCTTGGTGCCGACGAACATGACCTGGCCGCCGCGCGCGACGGTGTTGCGCACGAAGGTGTAGGCCTTGTCGATGTAGCCGAGGGAGAGCTGCAGGTCGATGATGTAGATGCCGTTGCGCTCCGTGAAGATGAACCGCTTCATCTTCGGGTTCCAACGACGGGTCTGGTGCCCGAAGTGAACGCCGGACTCGAGCAGCTGGCGCGTGGTGACGACGGCCATGGCCGTTCCTTTCGCGGTGGGCACGCGTGCCACACCTGAGGTCTCGTGGGCCTGTGACCCACTGGTGGTTGGTATCCGGCCCCGGGGTCGGGGCCCTTCCTGATGTGCCCGGTGCCGCGCCCGCCGAGGCGGGACCACACGGCTGCCGGCGGTCTCCCGCGAGGCACATGCGATGTCAACCCATGAGGGCTGCGGGGGCCATCCTAGCTGCGGCCCGCGCGCGGTGACAAAAGCACCCTGCCTTATCCACAGATTTGCCGCCCCGCGGTAAATGGGGGTGCCCGATGGACATAACGGAGGTATGAGACACCTCCTTTCGATCCTCCTCGCCGCGCTGCTCCTGCTCGGCGCGTCCCCCGCACGTGCGGACGGCCTGATCCTCGCTCCCCCACTCGACGGTCAGGTCGTCCGCACCTTCGACGACGTCGCGCGCTTCTCCGCGGGTCACCGTGGTGTCGACCTCGCGGGCTCCGCGGGCGAGGTGGTGCGCGCCGCCGCCGACGGGCGGGTGTACTTCGCGGGATCCGTGGCCGGGACACCGACCGTCTCCGTGGACCACGGCAATGGGTGGCGGACCACCTACCAGCCCGTCGCGGCTTGGGTCGCCGAGGGCGACGAGGTGGCTGCGGGCGATGGCCTCGGGACGCTGCGCGCCGGGCACTGCCCCGGCTCCGCCTGCCTGCACTGGGGCTTGACCGACGGCATCTTCTACGCCGATCCCACCGCCTACCTGGAGTTGCGTCCCGTGCGGTTGCTCCCGTCCGACGCGGAGCCGCGGGCCGCGCCGTCGATCGGTGCCGCGGCGGTTCCCGAACTGCCCTCTGAGGAGGATCCGTGGGAGGGTTTAGGCTCGCGGATGGGCCTTCCGGTAGGCGCTCCGCAGCCGCTCTGAGCTGACGTGCGTGTAGATCTGGGTGGTGGCCACGGAGGCGTGCCCGAGCATCTCCTGGACGCTGCGTAGGTCCGCGCCGCCCTCGATCAGGTGGGTCGCCATCGCGTGTCGCAGACCGTGCGGGCCGATGCCGCCGCCCGGGGTGCCGTCCGTGGCGGCGTGCACCACGCGCCGCGCGACGCGGGGGTCGAGGGTTCCTCCGCGGGCGCCGAGGAAAACGGCGTCGCCGCTGTCGGCCGTGACCAGCTCCGTGCGGCGGGCCAGCCAGGCGTCGAGGGCGCGGAGTGCGGGGCCGCCCAGCGGCACCGTGCGCTCCTTCCCGCCCTTGCCGAGGACGGTCACGCTACGACGCTCACGGTCCACCGCACCCAGCCGCAGCGTGCAGGCCTCAGAGACGCGCAGGCCGCTGGAATAGAGCAGCTCGACCAGGGCGAGGTCGCGGGCGGCGACGGCGTCGCCCTCCTCGGCGACGCGGTGCTCGGCCCCCGCGAGGGCGTCGGCGACGGCGGACTCGGGGAGTACACGGGGCAGGGAGCGCCCGGTCCGCGGTGCCTTGAGCCGGGCAGCGGGATCAGCGGCGAGATGGCCCTCCCGGGTGGCCCAGGCGAAGAAGCCACGGACGGCGGCGACGCGCCGCTGCACCGTCGTCGTCGCGGCGCCAGCGTCGGTCATCTCGGCCAGCCAGCTGCGCAGGCGGGAGAGGTTCACCCGGGGCGGTTCCACGTCGGCGTGTCGGGCGAGCTCGGAGAGGTCCGCCCGGTACGCGCGCACTGTATGCGGCGACAGCCCGCGCTCGGCCTGAAGGTGCGCGGCGTACTCGCCCAGCAGCGCGTCCCATCCCGGCGGAAGATCCATATCCCCAGTCTGGCCGGTCGAGGCCCGCTGGCCGGGCGCGACGCACGGGCGTACGGCATACTTGTCGGCGCACCGGCCCAGGCGAGGACATGGAGGATGAGATGAGCGAGGCTGACCTGACCACGGGCGGCACCGTGCTACCCATCACACGGTGGGGCACGCCGGTGATGCACGCGCAGACGGCGCCGGTCACCGAGTTCGGCGAGGACCTCCACACGCTCGTCCGCGACATGTTCGCCACCATGCGCGCCGCCGACGGCGTCGGCCTCGCCGCGACCCAGGTCGGCATCGGTCTGTCGGTTTTCGTGTACGAATGCCCCGACGGCGACGACAAGCTGCAGCGCGGCGTCGTCTGCAACCCGGTGGTCACGCTCCCCGAGGGCAAGGACCGCAACCTGGACTCCACGGACGAGGGCTGCCTCTCCTACCCGGGCGGCTACCAGCCGGTCGCCCGCCCGGATCTCGCGACCTGCGAGGGTCAGGACGCGTTCGGCAACGACATCCGCATCGAGGGCACCGGGCTCCTGGCGCGGTGCCTCCAGCACGAGACCGACCACCTCGGCGGCACCGTGTTCGGCGACCGCATCTCCGGCCGCTCGCGCCGTCTCCTCGACAAGCAGGTGAAGGACCTCGCGTGGCGCTACCCGGACGACTGGCCCGTCTCGCCCAAGCTCAAGGCCGCCGTCCCGCCCGGCGCCGCGGAGCCCTCGGCCACGTAAGCCTCAGCGCAGCGCGTAGGCCAGGATCGCCGCCGCCGTCGCGACGTTCAGCGAGTCGACGCGGTCCGTCATCGGGATGGTGACGTGCTCGTCAGCCGCGGCCTGCCACGCCTCGCTCAGCCCCACGCCCTCGGTCCCCAGCAGCAGCGCGACCTTTCCGGCGGGCCGGTAGTCGTCCAGCGCGATGGCCGACGGCGACAGCGTCGCCGCGACCAACCGAAACCCGGCCTCGCGCAGCAGATCCAGGTCTGCGTCGCCGCACATCCTGCGCCACGGCAACTCAAGGGTCGCTCCCATCGACGACTTGATCGCCCTTCGGTACAGCGGATCCGCGCCACCCGGTGAGACGAGCAGCCCGTCCCAGCCGAGCCCAGCGGCCACCCTCGCCATCGCGCCGGTGTTCGCGTGGTCGACCACCTCCTCACACACCACCAACCGCCGCGCGGCCAGGAGCGTCTCCCAGGAGGCCTCTGCCGGGCGGTCGAACGATCCCAGCGCGCCGCGGTGCACGTGGAAGCCGCTGACCTGTTCGATGAGCCTTTCGGGTGCGACATAGACGGGCACGTCCGGGTACGCGCCCAGCACCGACTCAAGGCCCGGCAACCACCGCGGCTGCAGCAGGAGAGCCCGCGGCCGGCAGCCCGCCGCGAACGCGCGCTCGATGATCTTGAGCCCCTCCGCGACGAACCGGTCCTCGTCCCTGCGCAGCTGCGCGTCGCGCAGCCGGGTGAAGTCGCCCAGCCGCGGGTCGGACGGGTCCGTCACGTCGATCAGCACGACACAAGGGTAGGTGCTTCCCACCGCCCGGCGACTAGTGGCCTTTGAGGGCGACAGCCCACTGGCCCACTAGCCTTGCCGTCATGGACTGGTACGTGGTGCTCGACGACGCGACGCGCGCCGCGCAAACCGTCCTCACGGACCTCCGGCGTGTCGACGAGGTGACCATTCCCGAGGTCGACGACGCCCTGGCCGCCGGCTGGGCGGACGGCCTGCACTGCTTCGCCTGGCTCCCGTACGACCTCGGCGAGGCGCACCTCGGCATCCGAGGGCCCGCCGTCGGCGCCCTCTACTGGTTCGCCGAACACACCGAGGGGCGACGTCCACTTCCCGACGACCCGGCCTTCCTCGCGGTCGCCCACCCCACCGTGGAGCAAGCGGCCTTCACGGATCGGATCGCGCTGCTGCAAGAGGCCATCGCCGCCGGCACCACCTACCAGGTCAACTACACCCACGCCGTACGTGGCCGTGCCGTCGGCGCGCCGGAGGCGCTCTACCGGAGGCTGCGGGAGCGCCAGCCCGCCGCGTTCGGCGTCCTCGCCCACCTGCCCGGCCCTGCGGCGCCGTGGACGCTCAGCCTCTCCCCCGAGCTGTTCCTGGACGTCGACGGCGAGACGGTCACCGCCCGCCCCATGAAGGGCACCGCCTCCGCGGACACCGACGCACACGACCTCAGCACCAGCCCGAAGGATCGGGCCGAGAACCTCATGATCGTCGACCTGCTGCGCAACGACCTCAGTCGCGTCGCGGTACCGGGCACCGTCGCCGTTCCTCGCCTTTTCGAGGTGGAGCGGGTCGGCGAACTCTGGCAGATGACGAGCACGGTCACCGCGCGGCTCGCGCCCGGCACCACTGTCGGCGGGCTCCTCGACGCCACGTTTCCGTGCGGCTCGATCACGGGCGCGCCGAAGCTGTCCAGCATGCGGCTGATCCGCGCCGTCGAGGCCGAGCCGCGCGGGATCTACACCGGGAGCATGGGCCTGATCGAACCCGCGCCTGGGCCACTCGGGTGGCGGCTCTGCCTCAGCGTCGCCATCCGCACCCTCGAGATCGACGAGGACGGCGACGGCTCGTTCGGCGTCGGCTCCGGCATCGTCGCCGACAGCACCGCGGCCTCCGAGTGGGCCGAATGCCGCGCGAAGGCCGCCTTCGTCACGCGCCTCCCGGAGTCGCTCCGGTTGAAGGAGGCGCTGCGCGTCATCGACGGCGCCTGCCCGCTCGGTGACCTTCACCAGGCGCGGCTCTCGGCCTCCGCCACGGACCTGGGCTTCCCGCCTCCGGACGACGCAATCGCCGAAGCGGTGGCGGAGACGCCGCACGGCTCGTGGCGCGTCGGCATCGAGCTGCTCCCGAACGGACGCGTCGAGGTCTCCAGGACGCCGCTCGCGCCCCTGACAACACCGGTCGACCTGCTCCTCGCCCACGCTCCCTGGCCGGACAGTCCGCTGGCGCGGCACAAGACAAGTTGGCGCGCGCACCTCGACGATGCCTGGCGCACGGCGGAGTCTTTCGGCGCCTTCGACACCATCGGCCACGACGACGCCGGGCGCGTGCTCGAGGGCGGACGCAGCACCGTCTTCGCTCTGGTCGGCGGCGTCTGGGTCACGCCCCCGGC
Organism: Tessaracoccus sp.; assembly: GCF_016714275.1. GTDB lineage: Bacteria > Actinomycetota > Actinomycetes > Propionibacteriales > Propionibacteriaceae > Arachnia. The sequence goes on from NZ_JADJNP010000001.1 coordinate 1,466,565, forward strand.
GTGGCTAGGAGTCCTTCCCGGCGTCCAGCGGGCCGCCCTGCTCCTCGATCCCGGCCCGCTGGGGGGCGGGCCGCTCGTCGAGCGGGTTCTGACCATCGACGAACTGCGGGCCGCGGACCGGATCGCCGTCGCCAACGCCGTCAGGGGCGTCCTGCCCGCCCGGCTCCTCGACCGGAAGGCCTAGCTCCGCGGCGGTCGTCGGAGAGATCGCGGGCATCGGACCGCGGACCCGACCCGGCGCCGGTGCGTCCAACGCGCGGGCGTCCGCGATGGCGCGCTCCACGGTCTTGTTCGACCGCTCCCGCTCCTCTCGGGCATGCTCCTCGATCTCCGCATGCACGTCGATCTTCGGCGGGGCGACGACGTCGCCGACGGCCCGCGAGACGTAGTCGCGGACGCCCTCGGCGTCGGCGACCTGCCCGAGCCCCTTCAGCGCGTCGTTCAGCTCGCTGGGCACGATCCACACCTTGTTCGCGTCGCCCTGGGCCAGCTTCGGGAGCATCTGCATGTACTGGTAGGCGAGCAACGCTTGATCCGGCTGGCCGGCATGGATGGCGCCGAACACCGTCGAGATGGCCTGGGCCTCGCCCTCGGCGCGCAGCATCTGAGCCTGCCGCTCCGCCTGGGCGCGGAGCACCTGGGCCTCCCGGTCGCCCTGGGCGCGGAGGATCGCGGCCTCCCTGTCGCCGCCGGCGGCGAGGATCTGCGACTGGCGCTGGCCCTCGGCCAACAGGATCGCTGCGCGCTTGTCGCGCTCCGCGCGGGCGCCCTTCTCCATGGCGTCGCGGATGGTGGGCGGCGGCTCGATGGCGCGCAGCTCCACGCGGTTGACCTTGATGCCCCACTTGCCGGTGGCCTCGTCGAGCACGGTCCGCAGCCGCTGGTTGATCTCCTCGCGCGAGGTCAGCGCCGCCTCCAGATCCATGCCGCCGATGATGTTGCGCAGCGTCGTCATGGTGAGCTGCTCGATGGCGGCGCGGTAGTTCTGCGCCTCGTACGCGGCGCGGGCGGGATCGACGATCTGGAAGTAGATGACCGAGTCGATGGACACCATCAGGTTGTCCTCGGTGATGACGCCCTGCGGCGGGAACGGCACCACCTGCTCGCGCATGTCGAGCGTGTAGCGGATCTGGTCGATGAACGGCACCACGAGGTGGGGGCCGGGCTTGAGTGCCTTGCGGAACTTGCCCAGCCGTTCGACGAGCGCGACCTGCTGCTGCCGGATGATTTTCAGGGTGGCCGCGAGGGTCGCGATGACCAGGACGGCCACGCCGATCATGATGAAGATGCTGACGTCGGGCATGGTTTCTCCTTACCTCCCGAGGGGGCGGTTGGCGGGGTACACGAGCAGGGTGATTCCGTCGAGTCCGAGCACCTCGATGCTCTCCCCCGCGGAGATCTCGATGGAGCCGTCGTAGCTGCGGGCCTCCCAGACCTGGCCGTCGACCTTCACCTCGCCGGCGTGCGCCGTGATCGCGGTGGTCGTCACGCCGGAGGCGCCGATCAGGGTGTCGAGGCTGGACCGGTAGCCGGGGGCGCGCCGCACCCGCTCCAGAAGCGTGGGGCGCAGCAGGAAGAGGGTGGCCACGGCGGTGATCAGCGCGACGGCGACCTGCAGCCAGACGAGGCCCGGGAACACCAGCGCGACTCCGGCGCCGGCGAGCGCCCCGGCGGCCAGCATGAGCAGCGTCATGTCCAGGGTGAAGAGCTCCGCAGCCGCCAGCCCGACGGCGAGCAGCCCCCAGCCGGCCCACAAGTGGGCAGACACCCAGTCCAGGAACTCGCTCATCTGATCCCCCGCGCACTCCACCGCCCGTCGACCTTGCCGACGTTCAGGGGCATACCGAACGCGATACTCAGGTTCACGCCGGTCAGGGTCTCGTCGATGGGCCCGGCCGCGACGACGCGGCCGAAGTTCAGCAGGAGGCAGTGCGTGATCCCCTCCGGGATCTCCTCGACATGGTGCGTGACGAGCACCGTCGCGGGCGAGTCCTCGTCGAGGCAGATCTCCGACAGCGTCTGCACGAGCGCCTCGCGCCCCGCGAGGTCGAGGCCGCCCGCGGGCTCGTCGAGCAGCAGCAGCTCGGGATCCGTCATCAACGCGCGGGCGATCTGCACGCGCTTACGCTCCCCCTCACTGAGGGTGCCGAATGTCCGGTCGGAGAGGTGGTCGACCCGAAGCGACGCCAGCAGCTGCTCGGCACGCGCGACGTCGTACTCGTCGTACTCCTCGCGCCAGCGGCCGACGATCGCGTACGCCGCCGACAGCACGAGGTCGCGGACGCGCTCGCCGTCGGGGATCCGCTGTGCGAGCGCAGAGGACGTCAGGCCGATCCGGGGACGGAGCTCGAACACGTCGACGGCACCGATCACCTCGTCGAGTATCCCGACGACGCCCTCCGTCGGGTGCATCTGCGCGGAGAGCAGCTGCAACAGCGTGGTCTTGCCTGCGCCGTTGGGTCCGATCACGACCCAGCGCTCGCCCTCGTCGATCATCAGCGACACGTTGTCCAACAGGACCGCATTGCCGCGCCTGATCGTCACACCCGCAAGTTCCGCCACCGCTGCCATGACAACAAACCTACTAGACGGCGCGGGGAGCCGGCGCTACATACTCGTCAAGATATGGGGGTCGTAGGTCGCGCGATCTGGTGCGCCGCGGCCGAGGAATGCCCGTTCAGCAGGCTCCTAGGCGCCGGTGGAGTGGAGGCCGCCGTCGACGTGGATCATCTCGCCGGTGGTGGCGGGGAACCAGTCGCTGAGCAGCGCGACGATCGCCTTGGCAGAGGGAACGGCGTCGCTCGCGTCCCAGGACAGCGGCGCGCGCTCGGCCCAGATGTCGTTGAACGCCGAGGCGCCGGGGATGGCCTTCTTTGCGACGGTGTCGACGGGGCCGGCGGCGACAAGGTTGCAGCGGATGCCGTCCGGGCCGAGGTAGCGGGCGAGGTAGCGCGAGGTCGACTCCAGGGCGGCCTTCGCGACGCCCATCCAGTCGTAGGTGGGCCAGGAGACGCGCGCGTCGAAGGTGAGGCCGACGACGCTGGCGCCGCGGTTCAGGATCGGCTTGGCCGCCATGGTCAGCGACTGCAGCGAGTACGCCGAGATGTGCAGCGCGTTGCCGACCGAGTCCCAGTCGGTGGTCAGGAACGCGCCGCCCAGCGCCTTCTCCGGGTCTGCGTAGGCGATGGAGTGCACGATGCCGTCGAGGCCGCCGTCGAAGTGCTCGCTGAGCAGTTCGGGAAGGGTGGCGAGGTGCTCCGGGTTGGTGACGTCGACCTCCACGATCGGCGGAACGGGGTCGAGCCTCGATATGGCGCGGGTGGCAGGAGCGACGGCGCGGCCCGCGGCGGACACGACGACGTTCGCACCCTCCCGCTGCGCGATCTCGACGGCGGCGTACGCGATCGATGTGCGCATCGTCACGCCCGTGACGAGGATGTTCTTGCCCTCGAGGATTCCCATGTTCAGTCCTAACGTGATCGAGTGTCTCGGGCTCAGTGACCCATGCCGAGGCCGCCGTCGACGGGCAGCACGGCGCCGGAGATGTAACCGGCCTGGTCGCCGGCGAGGAACAGAGCGGCGGCGGCAACGTCGTCGACGACACCGAGACGGCCTGCGGGGATGCGCTTCTTGTAGTCGGAGATGACGTCGTCGGGCAGGGGGGCGGTCATGTCGGTCTCGATGAATCCGGGCGCGATCACGTTCGCCGTGACCCCGCGCACGCCCAACTCGCGGGTGATGCTGCGGGCCATGCCGACCAGCGCCGCCTTCGACGAGGAGTAGTTCACTTGGCCGGGCGAGCCGAGCAGCGCGACGACCGAGGAGACAAGGATGATGCGCCCGAACCGGCCACGCATCATGGGGCGGCTCGCGCGCCGCACGACGCGGAACGTGCCGGTGAGGTTGGTGTCGATGACGGTGTCCCAGTCCTCGTCGGACATGCGCATCAGCAGTGTGTCCTTCGTGACGCCGGCGTTGGCGACGAGGATCTCGACGGGGCCGAGCTCGGCCTCGACCGCCGAGAACGCTGCCTCCACCTGTTCCTGGTCCGTGATGTCGCACTGCAGGCCGAGTATGCCGTCGGGGACGCCGCCGGAGCGGTACGTCGCGGCGACGCGGTATCCGGCGTCGCGGAAGCGCTCTGCGAGGGTCCGGCCGATGCCCTTTGAGCCGCCGGTGACGAGTACTACGCGTGATGATTCAGCCACGGGAGCAACCTATCGCAGGAGCCCGTCGTCGGCCCGGATTTCGCCCACGCGACGAGGACTAAGGTAGGCGTATGGCCAAGACCACCGACGCGACGTTGATCACGAACGCGAACAAGGGGCTGAGCCTTGACGTCGCTGAGCGACAGCGTCGGTACCTGATCACGATGGGGATCCGCACGGGCTGCTTCCTCGCGTTCCTGGTCGTGCCTGGCTGGTGGAAGGTGGTGACCTTGGTCGCCGCGGCGCTGCTGCCCGCGCTCGCCGTGCTGCTTGCCAACAACAGCGACCACCACGCGCCGGCAACCGTCGGCGCAGACGACGGGCAGGGCCGCCTCGCGATCACCGGCGGCGAGGTGGTCACCGGCGCGGTCGAGGGCGCCGAACCGGTGGAAGAGGAGACCGCGTGAGCCGTCAGGCGCTGCGCTGGGTCGCGATGGGGCTGCTCGTCGTCGTCCTGGTCGTCACGTTCGTCAACCTGGGACGCTGGCAGCTCGACCGCCTTGAGCAGCGCCGCGACCGCAACTCCGCCGTCGTCGCGCACGAGAACGAGCCCCTCCGGCCCTATGGCGAGGTCATGAACCGCGTCATCGGCGAGGAGGAGCAGTGGTACCGCGTCACCGCCACCGGCGTCTATGCTCCCGAGCAGTTCCAGGTGCGCTACCGCAGCCTCGACGGGATGTACGGGTCGGAGATCGTTGGGGTGCTGCGGACCGACGACGGCAACCTTCTCCTCGTCAACCGCGGGTTCCTGCCCCGGCAGGCCGGCTATCCCGACGGAGAGATGCCGCCCGTGATGACCGGCGAGGTCACCGTGACCGGCTACGTGCGCCGCAACGACCGCGGCGACGAGAACGCCATGACTCCACACGAGAGTCAGGTCAGGCTGATCAACTCCGAGGCACTGGGCCGCGCGCTGGGCGCCGACGTCGTCGACGGCTACGTCTCGCTGATCGAGTCGTCGCCTGCCGACCCCAGCGGCCTCACCCCCCTCGGCGTCCCGAATCTCAACGAGGGCTCGCACTTCAGCTACGCGCTGCAGTGGTTCTCGTTCTCCGTCATCGCGATCGTCGGATTGGTGGTGCTGATCCGCGCCGACATCCGGGACCGCAGGAAGGCGCGCGAACGGGCGGCGCGGAAGCCGCCGGTGGCGGACGCCCCCGAGGGGTCGTGAGCGTGGGCGGGCTCGGCTGGCTCGCCTGCCCTGTGTGCGAGGAAGGGTTGGCCAGCGAGGGCGCGGTGCTGCGCTGCCCCACCGGCCACAGCTTCGACATCGCGCGCCAGGGCTACGTGAACCTGCTCGGGCGGGCCGCCCCGGAGAACGCCGACACCGCCGCGATGCTCGCCGCCCGCGCCCGTTTCCTGAGCGACGGTCACTACGCGCCCATCGCTGAGGCAGTGGTCGACGCCGCCCGTGGCGGCAACCGGATCGTCGAAGTCGGCGCAGGGACCGGCTACTACCTTGCCGCAACGCTGGACGCGACCCCGGACGCCGAGGGCCTCGCCACTGACGTCTCCCCCGCGGCCGCCCGCCGCGCCGCGCGCTGCCACCCGAGGGCCGCAGCCGTCGTCGCCGACACCTGGCGGCGCCTGCCCCTGCCCGACGGCGCGGCCGACCGCCTGCTCTGCGTGTTCGCCCCGCGTAACCCCGCCGAGTTCGCGCGCGTGCTGCGGCCCGGTGGCCGGGCGGTCGTCGTCGTCCCCGGGCCTGGCCACCTGCGCGAGCTCCGCGATCGCTACGGACTCCTCGGTGTCGGCGAGGACAAGGCAGGACGGGTGCGCGACGCGTTCGCCGGCTGGCGCGCCGAGGAGCAGCGGCTGAGCTACCGGATGGATCTGAGCCCCGACGGCGTCGCCGACGTCATCGCCATGGGCCCCAACGCCTTTCACGGGCTTCCCGCGACTACCGCCGCCTGTGCATCGTTAGTCGACGTATGGGTCCTCACGCTCGCGAAAGCGTGACGCTGGCTCCCTCGTGATCTAGGCTCGCGGCATGAACGTGGGCGACGCCGTTACGCGCCGAGTCCCGTCCGGGGGGCTCGGCAGGCCTGCGCGCGCCCGCTGGGGCTTCGGGCTGGGCACGCTCGGGCGCGACATGGTCGCGGCGCTCGTCTCGATGTACCTCATGTTCTACCTCACCGACGTCCTCGACGTGTCGGGCGCGCAGCTCGCAGCGATCACGGTGATCCTCGTCGTCATGCGGATCTTCGACGCCGTCAACGACCCGTTCATGGGCGTGATCGTCGACAACACCCACACCCGGTACGGCAAGTTCAAGCCGTGGATCTTCTGGGGTGCCCTGCTCTGGGGCGCCGCCACCCTCGCGTTGTTCTTCGACTTTGGCGTCGACGGCTGGGGCTACGTCGTCCTCTTCACCGTCGTCTATCTCGTCTACGAGGTCGCCTACACCATCAACGACATCGCCTACTGGTCGATGCTGCCGTCGCTCACACGGGACCAGAAAGAGCGGGAGCGGATCGGTGTGATCGCGCGGATCTGCGCCAACGTCGGGCTGTTCGCCATGGTGGTGGCGCTCGTTCCCGTCACAAAGGGGTTGGAGGCTGCGCTCGGGTCCGCCCAGACGGCGTGGTTCATCCTCGCCGCTGCGCTCGTTGTGGTGATGCTGGCCTTCCAGTCCCTGACGCTGATCTTCACGCGCGAGCGGGTGGCGACGACGCCCGAGGCCACCCCGCTGCGGGAGCTGTTCTCGGTCATCGCCCGCAATGATCAGCTGCTGTGGGTGACGCTGGCGATGGTCGCGTACATGATCGGCTACGGCACCACGACGTCGTTCGGCCTCTATTACTTCAAGTACATCTTCGGCGACGAGGGCGCGTTCCCCCTCTTCGCCGCGATCCTCGGCGTCTCGCAGATCTCCGCCCTCGCGCTGTTCCCGCTTGTGTCGAAGCGGCTGCCCCGCGCCCGGATCCATCTCATCGCGACGGCGCTATGCGTTGCCGGCTACTCGTTCTTCCTCATCGCGGGGACCTCGCTGGTCCTCGTCGGAGTCGCCGGGGTGCTGCTTTTCACCGGCCAGGGCGCCATCCAGCTCCTGATGGTGATGTTCATCGCGGACTCTGTCGAGTACGGCGAATGGAAGCTCGGCCGCCGCAACGAGTCCGTCACCTTCTCGTTGCAGCCGTTCATCTACAAGTTCAGCAACGCGATCGCCAGCGGCATCGTCGGCGCGACGCTGATCTGGACCGGCATCGACCGCGCGACCGGCCCCGCCGACGTCACGGCCTCCGGTGCCGCGATCTTCCGCGGGTCGATGATGGTGGTGCCGATGGCCCTTGTCATCGTCAGCTACCTGATCCTGCGGGCGAGGTACCGGTTAGACGAGACCACGTACGCTCGCATCATCGACGAACTGAAGGGGCGCGATGAGGCGGCGACTCCGCAGTAGCGATCGGGTCCGCGACCTATACGCCACCCCGGCGGGGCGCGACATCGTGGACAAAGTGCTGCTGCAGGCCGGCCTGCCACGGACGCTGCCCCGCGCGCTCGGAGGATTGAGGCTCTCGACGGTGGACCGCGCGGCCACCCGCTTCCTCGGCCCGGGGATCGTCGACTCGCTGATCGAGCTGACCAACGCGGAGCCGGATCTTCCCCCTACTGCGGAGCCGGTGTCCACGCCGTGGTGGCGCGACGCCGTCTTCTACCAGGTGTATCCGCGCTCGTTCGCCGACAGCAACGGCGACGGCATCGGCGACCTGCGCGGCGTCGTCGAGCGCCTCGACTACCTCGCCGACCTCGGCGTCGACTGCGTGTGGCTTTCACCGATCTTCGCCTCGCCCAACCAGGACATGGGCTACGACATCAGCGACTACCGGGACGTCATGGCGGAGATGGGGACGCTCGCCGACCTCGACGACCTCGTCGCGGGCTGCCACGAACGCGGCATGCGGCTGATCCTCGACCTGGTGGTGAACCACACCTCCGACCAGCACGAGTGGTTCCGCCGCGCCGTCGCCGACCCGGACGGTCCGTACGGCCGCTACTACTTCTTCGAGAAGGGAACGCCGGACCGGCCGCCGAACAACTGGCTGTCGTTCTTCTCCGGGTCTGCCTGGCGCTGGCTGCCGGAGGCCGAGCGCTGGGTGTTGCACTTGTTCGCCGAGGGCCAGGTGGACCTCCGCTGGGACAACCCTGACGTGCGCCGCGAGGTCGCGGACATCGTCCAGTTCTGGCTCGCCCGCGGCGTCGACGGGTTCCGGCTCGACGTCATCAACTACATCTCGAAGCCCGAGGGCCTGCCCGACGGCCACCCGTTCGTCGGCGACCTGCTGGAGTTCACCGGGGTCGAGCAGTACTTCTACGGCCCCCATCTCGTGGAGTACCTGCAGGGTCTGCGTCGCGACGGCTTCACGCGCGCGGAACCTCCTGCGTCAACCGTGCGCAGGCGCCTCCCGGACGGCTCGCTCGGCGAGCAACTGACTCCGGATGAGGTGGGGCTCATGGTCGGCGAGACGCCGGGGATCGGCGTGCAGCTCGGCCGGATGCTGAGCGGTGTCGGCCGCGACGCGCTCGACCTCACGTTCAACTTCGACGTCCTGGACACGCTGGGCAAGACCCGATGGGACCGGTACGCCTACGACCCCGAGTACCTCAAGGGCTTCTACCGCCGCTACCTGGACAGCATCGGTCCCGCCGACTGGATCTCGGTGTTCCTTGACAACCACGACAATCCTCGGATGCTGAGCAAGATCGCCGCTGGGCGCGAGGACGACCCACGGGTACGCGCGGCCGTCGGGAAGCTCCTGGCCACGATCCAGCTCACGATGCGCGGCACACCGTTCCTGTTCCAGGGGCAGGAACTAGCCGCGGTGGACCAACGCTTCACCGACGTCTTCCAGCTCCGTGACGTCGAGTCGATCAACCGCTACAAGGCGCTGCTCATCACGGGCCGCTCCCTCGCCGAGGCCTGGAACGAGGTCCTCGCGGGCAGCCGGGACCACGCCCGGGTCCCCCTGCGCTGGACCTCGGACGGCGGGTTCACGACAGGAGTCCCCTGGCTGGTCGGCACCGACGACGCCGTCGGCTTCTCCGCCGCGGAACAGATCGCGGACCCCGAATCGGTGTACGCGTGGCACAAGGCGCTGATCGCGCTCCGCCGACGCCACCCTGCTCTCACCCGCGGTGACCTGACCTGGGTCGCGCCCGGCAGGAAGAACTACTTCGCCTACGTCCGTTCCCTGGGCGACGAGGCCTTCCTCGTCGAGTGCAACACCTCGGACCGCCCGCTGCGCCGCCCTCGCACCCCGCACGTCGCCCAAACCGTCCTCGGCACGAGAAGCCCGGGCCGCATGTCCCCCTGGGAGGCGACCGTCAGCCGCGTCGCCGCTGGTTGACCAGGGGTTCAGCCAACTTCGTCGCCTTCGGCGTCCTCGAGACCGTGGTGTAGCCGGACTTCTTGCCCGTTACCTTCGCCGAGATCCTCGCACCGGCATTCGCCGACGTCAGGCTGTAACTCGCCTTCGTCGCTCCGGAGATTTGCCTTGCTGTGCTCAAGTCCGAGGATCAGCGCAGATCGGCGCGGCCCATTCGTTTCGACACGAGTCGCGGTCGACGTCGTCGACGCACCTCGGCTCAACCAGCGGGGGTCCGGCTCAACCAGCGATGGACTCGACGAACGGCGAGGGACGGCGGAACAGCGCAGCCAGACCCGGCAGTTCCTGCGCAGGGGGATCGTTCAGGGCTTCCCATGCTGTCAACGCCTGCGCGCCGAGCGGGACGATGCGAAGATCGGCCAGCACCTCCCGCTCTGCGTCTGCGGCATGCGTGATCACGTCGGTCATGATCCCTCCTGTATCAGGCACCGTACGTCCCGAAGACGGCGAGGACAATCGCTCACGAGCCGCCCGCCGGAAGCCGGGCGAGGAGACCCAGGACGAGGTCGTGGGCGTACGGGGCGGCGACGAGGTCGAGGAATCGCGAGAAGTCGAGGTGGGCGTCATCGTCGGCGCGGTCCGAGATCGTGCGGGCCAAAGCGAACGGGACTCCCGCCGTGGCGCAGACCTGGGCCAGCGCGGCACCCTCCATCTCGACGGCGAGCAGGTCGGGGAGATCGGCGCGCAGCCGGTCGCTGTCCTCGCGGGTGGCGATGAACTGGTCCCCGCTGGCGACGAGGCCCGTGTGGGCCGACGGCGCCTCGATCCCCAGTTCCCGGAACGGCACGGGCAGGGCCGCTCGGTGCCCCTCGACCACCTGCCGGGCCGCAGCACTCAGGGCACGGGTGAGCGCCTCGTCGGGCAGAAATCGCACCGTTCCCTCCACCTGCCAGCGCGGAAACAGCGGCCGGGCGTCGACGTCGTGTTGCAGCAGCGCATCGGCGACGACCACGTCGCCGGTCCGCACGCCCGAGCCGATCCCACCCGCGGTGCCGACCATCACGACGGCGTCCGCACGCTCGGCCAGGAGGGTCGCGGTCGCCGCAGCAGCAACCTTACCGACGCCGGAAAGCGCCACCATCACGTCGTGCCCAGCGAGCCGGCCCTCAAGGAAGCTCCGTCCCGCGACGACGTGCCGAGTCACCTCGCCGTACTCGCGGGCCACCTCGAGGACGGACGACAGCTCGGCTCGAAGAGCGGCGACGATCGCGATCACTACAGGCCGAGGAAGGCGCGGAACTCGTCGCAGCAGCGCTCGGCGCGCTCCCGGTCGGGGAGTTCGCAGAAGATGCGCAGGAGCGGCTCGGTGCCGGAGAAGCGGGCGATGATCCAGCCCTCCTCGAAGTAGACCTTGCAGCCATCCGCGTAGCTCGTCCTGACGACCGGCTCGCTGAACTCGGGCAGCCGACGCTCGACCATCAGCGTGTTCAGGATCTCCGGCTTGCGCTCCGGGTCGAACGGGAAGTCGGTCTCGGCCATGTAGTGCGGCGGGAACTGGCCGGTGATCTCGGCATAGATCTCGCTCATCGGCTTGCCCACGACGGCGATCATCTCGACCAGCAGCGCGGCGGCGTAGATGCCGTCCTTGCCCGCGATGTGGCCACGCACGGTCAAGCCGCCGGAGGACTCGCCGCCGATGATGGCGTCGGTCTCCAGCATCTTGCCCGAGATCCACTTGAACCCGACGGGCACCTCGTACGCCTGCTCGCCAAAGCGCTCCGCGACATCGTCGAGCAGCGACGTCGTCGCCACGTTGCGCACCACAGGACCCGACCACCCCTTGTATCTGAGCAGGTAGTAGTACAGGATCACCAGCAACTGATTGGGGTGCAGAAACGCGCCCGTGTCGTCGATGATGCCGATCCGGTCCGCGTCGCCGTCGGTGGCGATGCCAAGGTCGCAGCCGTTCTCCACGACATAGCGCGACAGCGCCTGCAACGTGTGCGACGTCGGTGACGGCAGCCGGCCGCCGAACAGCGTGTCATGCCGGTCGTTGATGACCTCGACGTCGACCCGGGCCGTCATCAGGATGGTCTGGAGCGACGTCTTGGACACGCCGAACATGGGATCGAGCGCGACCTTGAGCTTCGCCTCGCGGATCGCGGACATGTCGATCTGCGCCTCGATCGAGTCGATGTAGCCGTTGAAGGGATTGATCTCCTCCACGGCACCCGTTGCGATCGCTTTCGGGTAAGGGATGGAAGGGATGGCGGCCTCCGCCGGCCCTTGGAGGGCGGCCATGCGGTCCTCGATGTCGAGGGTCACGTCCTCGTCGGCATCCTTACCGCCGCGAGTGAACACCTTGATGCCGTTGTACAGCGCGGGGTTGTGCGACGCCGTGATCGCCATCCCGTAGGGCAGGTCGCGGTCCTTCACCGTCCACATGATCAGCGGCGTGGGCGCCTGTGCCACCTTGATCACGCTCGTCGGGATGCCGTAGCCCGCGAACACCTCCGCCGCCCACTGGGCCGCGACATCGGACAGGAACCGGCGGTCGTAGCCGATCACGATCCCCTGGTCAGCCACGCCCTCGTCGCGCATGCGCTCGGCGAGTCCCGCGCTAAGCAGCCGGACGTTCGCCCGGATGAACTCGTCTCCGATGATCGCTCGCCAACCGCCGGTACCAAAACTGATTCGTGCCACGCCTGAAGCCTAGGCGGTCAGCTTCATCCAGCCGCTGGCGCGGACCTGGCACCGTTCAGGTGTGCACGGAAAATGCGCGCATTGGTCGGGTTCATCGGCAGGGTTCATTGGTTTTCAGCACGACGGCTCGGCTGCGCCTCGCGCGTCGGCTCAACCAGCAGGAGTCTCACGGCTGGCTCAACAAGCGTGCAGGTCAGGCGAGGTCGATCAGCTCCGCGTAGTCGTCGGACCAGAGATCCTCGACGCCGTCGGGCAGCACAAGCACGCGGTCCGGCTGCAGGGCCTCGACGGCGCCCGGGTCGTGCGTGACGAGGACGACGGCGCCCGCGTACGTACGGATGGCGCTCAACACCTCGGCCCGCGAGGCGGGGTCGAGGTTGTTGGTGGGCTCGTCGAGGAGCAGCACGTTGGCGGCCGAGACGACGAGCATCGCGAGCGCGAGACGGGTCTTCTCACCACCGGAGAGCACCTTCGCGGGCTTCTCGACGTCGTCGCCCGTGAACAGGAACGAGCCGAGCACCTTGCGCGCCTCCGTCTCGTTCAGGCTGGGCGACGACGTCTTCATGTTGTCCAGCACGCTCCGGTTCACGTCGAGCGTCTCGTGCTCCTGCGCGTAGTAGCCGAGGCGGGCGCCGTGGCCGAGCTCGACGCGCCCGTTCGACGGCTCCTCGATGCCGGACATGATCCGCAGCATCGTGGTCTTGCCCGCGCCGTTAAGGCCGAGGATGACGACCTTCGAACCCTTGTCCACCGCTAGATCGACGGCGGTGAACACCTCGAGTGAACCGTACGACTTGCTGAGATCGAACCCGCGCAAGGGCGTCTTGCCGCACGGGGCGGGGTCCGGGAAGCGGATCTTCGCGACGGCGTCGACCTGACGCTCCCCCTCGACGCTGGCCAGCAGCCGCTCGGCGCGCTTGGCCATGTTCTGCGCGGCGACGGCCTTCGTTGCCTTCGCGCGCATCTTGTCGGCCTGCGCCATCAGCTGCGACGCCTTGCGCTCCGCGTTGGCGAGCTCGCGTCGACGGCGCTTCTCGTCGGTCTCCCGCTGGGCGAGGTACCGCTTCCAGTCCATCGAGTAGACGTCCATCTCCGCCCGGTTGGCGTCGAGATGGAACACCTTGTTGACGACGGCGTCCAGCAGCTCCGTGTCGTGGGAGATGATGATCAGTCCGCCGGAGAAGCCCTGCAGGTAGCCCCGCAGCCACACGATCGAGTCCGCGTCCAAGTGGTTGGTCGGCTCGTCGAGCAGCAGCGTTTCGGCGTCGGAGAACAAGATGCGGGCCAGCTCGATCCGACGGCGCTGGCCGCCCGAGAGCGTCTTCAGCGGTTGCGCAAGCACGCGGTCCGGTAGCCCGAGGTTGGCCGCGATCCTGGCGGCCTCGGACTCGGCCGCGTAGCCCCCCGCTGCGACGAACGCCGCCTCGGCCCGGGTGTAGGCGGCCATGGCGGACTCGCGTTCCTCACCGTCGGCCGTGGCCATCGCCTCCTCCGCGCGACGCATGCGGCGCACCACCTGGTCCAGCCCGCGGGCTCCGAGAACGCGGTCGCGCGCGATCTGCTCCGGGTCCCCGGAACGGGGATCCTGCGGCAAGTAGCCGAACTGTCCGGACCGGGCGACCGTGCCCGCGGCGGGAAGGCCCTCCCCGGCGAGGATTCGCGTCAACGTCGTCTTGCCCGCACCGTTGCGGCCCACCAGGCCAATCCGGTCGCCGGAGATCACCTGGAACGACACGGGGGCGAGCAGCAGCCGCGCACCCGCGCGCACCTCTATGTCCTTCACCTGTAGCACCGGACTAGTGTTCCCGGCCCGGCGGCGCGGGGCAAACCGGTCGCCGCCGACGCGACGCCAGGATCCCATCGACGAGGAACACGACGACGGCCGCCCAGACCAGCGCGAAGCCGGCCCAGCGCATGGGCGGCATCGGCTCGTGGAAGACCAGCCAGCCAAGCAGGAACTGGCCGATCGGCGCGATGTACTGCAGGACCGCGATGGTCACCATGGACACCCGACGGGCGGCCGAGGCGAAGAGGAGGAGAGGCACGGCCGTCAGGATCCCCGTCGTTGCGAGGAGAGCGCCGTAGCCGCTGAGGGGGGCCCCTGTCGCCTGTCCGGTGACCGCGAGCCATCCCAGGTAACCCAGCGCGAGGGGAGCGACGGCGCCTGTCTCGATGGCGAGCCCGGGAAGCGCTCCGACGGAGCGTCCCGCGACCTTCTTGACGAGGGAGTAGGTGCCGAAACTGCAGGCGAGGACGAGCGCGATCCACGGCATCTGCCCGTAGCCGACGACCATGACGAGCACCGACGCGACGCCGAAGGCCATGGCGAACCACTGCAGGCGGCGCAGGCGCTCTCCGAGCACGACGATGCCCAGACCGGCAACGGCGAGCGGGTTGATGAAGTAGCCGAGCGCCGTCTCCAGCGTTCGGCCGGAGAAGACCGCGAACACGTAGGTCAACCAGTTGACGACGATCAGCACCCCGGCGACGGCGAGACCCAGCGAGAGCCTCCGGTCGGCGAGGGCAGCGCGCAGGGTTCCCCACTGGCGCAGCACCGTCAGGAGGACCGCGCAGAAGACGAGCGACCACACCGCGCGGTGGGCCACGACCTCGAGCGCGCCGGAACGCGCGAAGAGCAGGAAGTACAGCGGAAACAGTCCCCACAGGAGGTACGCCGCGAGCCCGAATCCCAGTCCCGCACGCCGCTCGCTCACGCCGGGCAGCTTAGCGCCCTCGTGTCCCCGCGCTCGAGTCGCGTACGTGCTCCCGAGAATTGCTCCCGACAAGGCGGCGGGCTGCGCTAACGGAACGCTCATACGGACGATAGGGTGGCGCCATGGACGATGCGCAACCGACGATTCGCGTGCTTCTCGCTGAGGACGACCCTCTAGCGAGGCGCGCCGTCGACACGTATCTCAGCCGCGCAGCGGACATCGAGCTGGTGGGGATGGCGGTTGACGGTGAACAGGCAGTCCAGATGGCCAACGAGTTGCACCCCGACGTCTGCCTCGTCGACGTCCATATGCCGAAGATGGACGGCATCGAAGTCACCCGCATCGTCACGGCTCCGCCGCTGAACTGCAAGGCCGTGTGCTTCACGGCCCTCGGCGACGATCGGACGCTCACCCGCGCCATCCAGATGGGCGCCTCCGGCTTCCTCTTGAAGACCGACAGCCCGGCGCTGATCATGCACGGCATCCGCAGCGCCTACAGCGGCGACTCGCTCGTCTCCCCCAAACTCGTGGCGACCCTGCTCAGCACGACGCTCGCCCGCACCGCGCCGCCGCCGGACCTGGGTCAGATCGACACCAAGCTGCTCACCTTGATCGGGCAGGGACTCAGCAATGCCGAGATCGGCGAGGAGCTCCACCTGGCCACCAGCACCGTGAAAACGTACGTGAGCCGCCTCCTGACGCGCCTGGACCGAAAAAACAGGGCCGCGCTGGCCGCACTGGCCTATCAGTGGGGCCTCATAGAGAACTGACTGCCCCCTCCGAGGAGGGCTTCCATATAGGCGCGGCGTCGACCCCTCAGCGGGCCGAGCGTCGGCGACT
Source organism: Tessaracoccus sp. (assembly GCF_016714275.1). Lineage (GTDB taxonomy): Bacteria > Actinomycetota > Actinomycetes > Propionibacteriales > Propionibacteriaceae > Arachnia. The sequence goes on from NZ_JADJNP010000001.1 coordinate 1,482,357, forward strand.
CTGCGCCGACGGGGCGCCTTCGCGTCTGGCCGCGGTCCCGGCACCGTGTCGGCTATGGCAGCAAAGCGCACAAATCCCCCCTTGTCAGATCTCCCTGAGGCATTCCGCCACGACTGCCAGAGGGATACGCTCAGGAACAATCATCCAAAGTGGATCGCCTAATCGACGGAGGGTGACGATATGTACCCTTTCGTACCTCCAGGGCTAAACTGGCGTCCCTGATTTATCTACTATCGGAGAGAACGCACTTCCGAATGGAGAGACATCATGCTAGACACCATCGCCCCCTTCACCTCCGTTGTTCCGCGCCGCGAGGTCGTCAAGGCCGCCAACCGCGTCCTGCCCAAGTCGCTGATGAAGCCCCGCCTGCAGATGATCGTCTGCCGCATCCTGCAGTTCTGCCGGTGACGGTCGAAGCCTCGACGCTCAAGGGTGCGTAGAGTTCGCGCCATGCTTCGAGCCTTTCGCACAAGAACCCAGACCGTCCCCACCTGGTGGCTGGAGCCAGCGCTAGCCGCGCTCCTCTTCGCCCTGGTCATCGGGACATCGATCGGCTTCGGTGTACCCGCCCATGCGTGGGTGGCCAACGTCCTGATCTGCGTAGGAGCCGCCCTTTCGGCCATCTTCCCCTGGCCTGGGGCCGCGCTCACGTTCGTCGGCCTGCTCACCCAGCTGACCGTCGATCCCTCACTCATCGGGCCGTCCGGCCTGGTCGTCGCGGTCCACGTCTTCGCCGCGGTCCGGCTGCGACTACGAATCGTCCCGTTCCTCGTGATCACTCTCGGCGGCGCGGAAGTCAGCGTCCTGCTGCTCCGGTCAGGCGAGGGAGAGGGCCTAGCCGACAAGATCAGCGTCATCGTCCTGATCGCTGTCCTGATCGTGCTCAGCATCGGAGCCGGCATCCTGTGGCGCCGCTCCGTCGACCTCATCAGACTGGAGCGCGAGGCGGCCACGCGGCGGCTCCAGGACCTGCGCCTCGACCTCGCACGCGACCTGCACGACACCGTCGCGCAGACGCTCTCACACGCGTCGATGCGGTCGTACATGGTGGCGGCTGACCCAGCACTGGGCGAACCCGCCCGAGAAGAGCTGGAGGACATCGCCCAGGAATGCAGCTCGGCCGCCCAGGACCTGCGCCAGCTTCTCTCCAGCCTGCGTGACAGCCAGATGCTGGACGAGGTGGGTACGTGGCATGTCGCCGACGCCTCCGGCCTCCGCGAGGCCGTGGAGCAGCAGGCCCAACGACTCATCGAGGCGGGCTTTGACGCAGAGGTGCACTTCGACATCGACAGCATCAGCGCCGCGCGCGCGACGACGCTGGCGAAGATCACAGTTGAAGCGACCAGCAACATGATCAAGCACTCCACACCCAACGGTCGTACCTGCATCTCGATGCAGGCCACCAACGACTCATTCGTGGCCGAGTACTCAAACCCCACACGGCTGCGCGAGATCCGCCCCACCAGCGGCTTCGGCCTGGTTGGGATCCGCGAACGGGCCAACCTCCTCAAGGGCACTTGCACGAGCGAGCTGCTGGACGGCCGCTGGCTCCTGCGCGTCACCCTACCTACCGGGTACGAAGTGAGGGCGAACACGGAGTCCCCTACCTCACCACGCTGAGCAGATCGGCCCCCTCGCCGCTCGGGACAGCCCGGGACATAAAGTGAAGCGGCCATCCACTGACGCTGGGGGGGAACGCATCTCGGATGGCCGCTTGTGAGATAAGTCTGTCCGTCTCAGGGTCCGTTTGGAAGCTCGGACCCTCCTCCGTATCCGTTCAGTCAACTAAAGTAGACATCCCGAGCGAATTGGATCGATCCCGGGACATCCGGGTCAACTGATCCTCGCCAGGAAGTCGAGAACGGCGGCCTCCCACTCCGCTTGGTGAGAGACGTTCGCGCCGTGGGGCGCGCCGTCGATCACGACGAGTTCAGCCTGCGGCACGTACTCCGGCATGCGCGCGCTGGACTTGGCCAGCGGCACGTTGATGTCGCCGTCGCCGTGAATCACGAGCGTGGGCACCGCGATGCCGCGGCAGTCGTCACGCAAGTCGTCGGCCCAGATCAGGATGGTGGCCGGCCCCGCGATGGGACTCGACTGGTGGGCGATGGCCAATGCGGCCTGCCGCGTCGCCTCGTCGACCTGGAGCCCACCGCCGCCGGTGCTGTAGAACCAGGTGATGAACTGATCGAGGAACCCGTCACGGTCCGCCGCGCACTGATCAGACATCCCCTGGAACGCATCGAACGGCATCGCACCGTCCGGGTTGTCGTCGGTCAGACACAGCGCCGGGGTGATGGCGCCGGAGAAGATGACGGCGCCGACGCGCGGCTCGACCCGCCCGCCCGCAACGCGCGCCACCTCGCCACCACCCATCGAGAAGCCGAGGAGCACCGCGTCGACCAGATCGAGTTGCGCAAGCAGGGAGGCCAGATCGTCGGCGAGGGTCTCGTAGTCGTAGCCTGTCTCGGGCTGGTCGGACTGCCCGAAACCGCGCCGGTCGTACGCGATCACGCGATGGCCAGCGGCCGCGAACGCGGGGATGTTGGCCTCGAACGAGGCCCCAGACAGTGGCCACCCGTGGACAAGGACAACGGGACGACCCTCGCCGCCCGTGTCTGTGTAGTGCAGCTGCACGCCGTCAGCGGTCATCAATGTCGGCATCGTCGCCTCCTCAGCTTGGGTCTAGGCGACAGCCTACGCCTATCGGCCGCGGCTCACGGAGGACAAGATCAGAGGTTGTAGCCGATGGCGCGCAGCTGCTCGCGGCCGTCCTCGCTGATCATCTCCAGCGTCCACGGCGGGAGCCAGACCCAGTTGATGGTCACGGAGTTCACCAGGCCGTCGAGGACATACTTGGTGTCGTACTCGATCTTGTCGGTGAGCGGGCAGGTAGGCGACGTCAGCGTCATGTCGATCGTGGCGTTGGCCTGATCGTCGAGCTGCACGCCGTAGACGAGGCCGAGATCGACGACGTTGACCATCAACTCGGGATCGACGACGTCCTTCATCGCCTCGAGGACCTCGTCCTCCGTGGGCGCGGCCGACGGCGCAGGATCGCTCAGGTCGACATCGGGCAGCTGATCCTTGACCAGGTCACTGGGTCGCTGTTCAGGGTTGTACATCGCTTCTCCTTGGCTTGTTGGTTCAGTCTATTGGTTTCGACGCGGGCACTCGGCTAGCGCCTCGTTAGCCCCGCTCAACCAGCGGAAGAGGTCGCGCGGAGCGTCGCGTCGCGGACGGCTGACCAGGCAAGGAGGGCGCACTTGACACGGGCGGGGAACTTGGAGACGCCGGCGAAGGCGATGGCGTCCTCGAACACATCCTCGTCGGGTTCGATCCGGCCCTGGGACTGCATCATCTCGAGGAACTGGTCATGCAACTCCAGGGCGTGAGCGGTGGATCCGCCGATCAGGAGATCGGTCATCACCGACGTCGAGGCCTGCGAGATCGAGCAGCCCTCTCCCGCGTAGGAGATGTCGGCGATGGTGTCGCCGTCGAGGTGGACGCGGAGCGTGAGCTCGTCGCCGCAGGACGGGTTCACGTGGTGTACCTCGGCGTCGTAGCCGTCGCGCAGCCCGCTGTGGTGCTTCTCGCGGTAGTGGTCGAGGATGATCGTCTGGTACAGCTCGTCGATGTTCACGTGGCTAGCCTCCGAACCTGGGTGCGAAGTAGTCGCGGGTGAAGACCAAGGCGTCGGCGAGCGCGTCGATCTCCCCCTGCGTGGTGTAGAGGTAGGACGACGCGCGGGTCGAGCTCTGGTGACCCAGGCGCTTGTGCAGCGGCCGCGCGCAGTGGTGACCGCCGCGGATGGCGACGCCGCGGGAGTCGAGGACCTGCATCACGTCGTGCGGGTGCACGCCGGCGATGTTGAACGAGATGGCGCTGCCGCGCTCGACCGCCTCCGTCGGGCCGAGGATGACCACGCCGTCGATGCTGGTCAGCTTGTCCAGCGCGTAGGCGGTCAACTCATGCTCATGCTGGGCGATGGCGTCCATCCCCAGGTCCGTGAGGTAGTCGACGGCGGCGCCGAGGCCGACGGCCTGGGCGATCGGCGGAGTGCCCGCCTCGAACCGGTGCGGGGGCGCCGCGTAGGTCGAGCGCTCCATCTCGACGATCTCGATCATCTCGCCGCCGCCCTGGTACGGCGGCAGCTCCGCCAACAGGTCGTAGCGCCCCCAGAGGACTCCGATGCCGGTGGGCCCGACCATCTTGTGCCCGGTGAACGCGACGAGGTCCGCGCCCAACGCCGACACATCGGTGGCCTGGTGCGGAACGGCCTGTGACGCGTCGACGACCATCACCGCACCGACGGCGTGAGCCTGCGCGGCGATCTGCGCGACGGGGTTACGGGTGCCGAGCACGTTGCTGACCCAGGTCAGCGAGACGACCTTCGTACGCTCGTTGATGAGGCGGTCGCGCTCGGCCTTCTCGAGGTCGAGGCGGCCGTCGTCGGTGGTGTCGAACCAACGCAGGGTGGCCCCCGAACGCTGGCAGGCGAGCTGCCACGGGACGATGTTCGAGTGGTGCTCCATCACGGAGATGACCACCTCGTCGCCCGGCCTCAGCGACGCCCCCAACGACGAAGCGGCGAGGTTCAGCGCCTCGGACGCGTTCTTCGTGAAAACGATCTCCTCGGACGTCGCCGCGCCGACGAAACCCGCCACCTTCGCTCGGCCGCCCTCGAACGCCTCGGTCGCCTCCGCACCCAGCAGGTGCATGGCTCGCGCGACATTCGCGTTGTGCGTCAGGTATTGCGCGGCGATCGCGTCGACGACCTGACGCGGCTTCTGCGACGTGTTGGCAGAGTCGAGGTACACGAGCGGGCGCCCCCCCACCCTGCGCTGCAGGATCGGGAAGTCCTCCCGGATCAGTTCAACGTCGTACACGTTGTCTCCTCTTCTCTCCTGAGAACTCGAGGCCATCAAGACGATCGTCACCTTCCAGGCCGCATGCCATCCCTGTGCCGAGAGCCTGGCCGCGGATACCCCTCAGACGGTCGATGGGCCCGCGAGCAGGTGGGTGGGCGTCGTGTCGGTGACCCCTGCACCAGCGCAAAGCCGGGACGAAGGTCACCGACACGTGGGCGGGAGCGGGCCCATCGACCGTCACGCAAGACGGGAACCACAGCCCCCACTTCGGCATCAGGCGTTCGCAGCGGCCTGAACGTACGAGACGTAACCCTCGGCCTCGAGCTTCTCCGCGAGTTCCTTGCCTCCCTCGTCGACGATGCGGCCGTCGACGAACACGTGCACGAAGGTGGGCTCGATGTAGCGCAGGATGCGGGTGTAGTGCGTAATCAGCACGACGGCGCGGTCGCCCTGGGCGGCGTAGCGGTTGACGCCCTCGGAAACGACGCGGAGGGCGTCGATGTCGAGGCCGGAGTCGGTCTCGTCGAGGATCGCGGCCTTGGGGTTCAGCAGCTCGAGCTGCGCGATCTCGTGGCGCTTCTTCTCACCACCGGAGAAGCCTTCGTTCACGGAGCGGGCCGCGAAGGACTTGTCGAGGTGCATGTCGCCGAGCGCCTTCTCGACGTCCTTGACCCAGGTGCGGACCTTGGGTGCGACGCCGTCGAGCGCGGTCTTTGCGGTGCGGAGGAAGTTGGCGACGGAGACGCCGGGGACCTCGACGGGATACTGCATGGCGAGGAAAAGGCCGACGCGGGCGCGCTCATCGACGGAGAGCTCGGTGAGCTCAACGCCGTCGAGGGTGACGGATCCGCTGGTGATCTCGTACTTGGGGTGGCCGGCGATGGCGTAGGCCAGGGTGGACTTGCCGGAGCCGTTGGGGCCCATGATGGCGTGGATCTCACCGGGCTTCACGGTGAGGTTGACGCCCTTGAGGATGGGCTTGGGGCCCTCCTCGGTGAGGACATCGACGTGCAGGTCGGAGATGACGAGCGTGGACATGACTGGGGTTACTCCTAGAAGTCGGTGGGAAGCGGGTTGTCTGGGTCGACCTGGACGTCGTCGCCGTCGATGCGGACGGGAAAAACGCGCACAGGCTGGGTGGCGGGCAGGTTCATCGCCCGCCCGGTGCGGAGGTCGAAGGTCGACCCGTGCAGGTAGCACTCGATGGTGCAGTCAACGACGTCGCCCTCGCTGAGCGGGACCTTCGCGTGACTGCACTCGTCCTCGATGGCGAACAGTTCGCCCTTGTGCCGGACGAGGGCCACCACGAGCTCGTCGTCATCCTCCCTGCCCATGCCCGTGGGGGGCACATCGCAGGCGAGAGGGACGTCGTCGTTCAGCTCGTCGATGGTGGCGACGGTGACGAAGGTCACGCCTCGACCGCCGTCAGGGTGGATCCGTGCACCAGCTCCAGCTCGCGCTCGACGTGAGCCATGAGCTTCTGCTCGATCTCATCGACGCCGATGCGGCGGATGATGTCGTTGAAGAAGCCGTGCACGATGAGGCGGCGCGCCTCCCGCTCCTCGATGCCGCGGCTCATCAGGTAGAAGAGCTGGTTGTCGTCGAAGCGGCCCGTGCTGGAGGCGTGCCCGGCGCCGGCGATGTCGCCGGTCTCGATCTCGAGGTTGGGCACCGAGTCGGCCTGGCAGCCCTCGGAAAGGAGGAGGTTCTTGTTCGACTCGTAGGTCTCGATGCCGAGGGCGACATGGCGGATGAGCACGTCACCGATCCACACGGAGTGCGCGCCCTTGCCCTGCAGCGCGCCGCGGTAGTCCACGTTGCTCTTGGTGTGCGGGGCATTGTGGTCGACGAACAGACGGTGCTGCACGTGGTGGCCGCCGTCGACGAAGTACAAGCCGAACTGCTCGAGCTCGCCGCCGGGGCCGGTGTACTTGGCGCGCTCCGCGATGCGGACGGCCTTGCCGCCCAGCGAGGCGTGGACGGTGCGGACCTTGGCGTCGCGGCCGATCTCGAGCGAGACCTGCGCGCCGTGGACGGCCGCCCCGTCCCAGTCGTTGACATAGACGAGGTTGATCTCGGCGCCGTCGGCGACGCGGAAGTCGTACTTGGCGGCGTACTCGGCATTGCCTTGGAACTGCAGCACAACGGTGGCGCGGCTGTGGCGGCCGAAGTCGGCCACGAACGTCTCGGCGGCCTGGCCACCGTTGCCGGTCGCAGTGAAGACGATCGCCTCGCCGATCTCGGCCTCGGCCGGCACCTTGAGGTAGGCGGCCTGGCCGGTGCGCTGCGCGGCGATCGCCGCCACACGGTCGACCGGCGGCTCGATGGCGAGCAGTCGGGCCTCCGTAGGCGAGATCATGGTCATCTCGACGCCGTCGGGGATCTCGCCGGCCCAGTCGAGACCGGGGAGCGGCTCGCCTTCGACCAGCAGGTTCTTGAAGGCCTTGAGCGGCGTGAACCGCCAGATCTCCTCACGGCCGGTGGGCTTGGGATGCTTCGCCAAGTCGTAGCTTGGCTCCGGGTGCAGGTGGGACTCGATGGTCTCGATGGCGCCGGCGACGTTGGGCACGGTTGCGGTAGACAATGAAAACTCTTTCAGGAAATCGAAGGGACCGGGCGGGTGGCGTCAGCCGACCGCGCCTTCCATCTGCAGCTCGATCAGGCGGTTCAGCTCGAGGGCATACTCCATCGGCAGCTCGCGCGCGATGGGCTCGACGAAGCCGCGCACGATCATCGCCATCGCCTCGTCCTCCTCCATGCCGCGGGACATCAGGTAGAAGAGCTGGTCGTCGGAGACCTTCGAGACGGTCGCCTCGTGGGCCATCGACACGTCCTCCTCACGGACGTCGACATAGGGGTAGGTGTCGGAGCGCGACACGTTGTCGACGAGTAGGGCGTCGCACTTCACCGACGACGCCGAGTGCGTCGCGCCGGGCTCGACCTGGACGAGGCCGCGGTAGGACGCGCGGCCGCCGGAGCGGGCGACGGACTTCGAGATGATCGAGCTGGACGTGTTGGGCGCGCAGTGGACCATCTTGGAGCCGGTGTCCTGGTGCTGTCCCTCGCCCGCGAACGCGATCGAGAGCGTCTCGCCGCGCGCGTGCTCGCCCATCAGGTAGACGGCCGGGTACTTCATGGTGACCTTGGAGCCGATGTTGCCGTCGATCCACTCCATCGTCGCGCCCTCCTCGCAGACGGCGCGCTTGGTGACGAGGTTGTAGACGTTGTTCGACCAGTTCTGGATGGTCGTGTAGCGGCAGCGGGCGCCCTTCTTGACGATGATCTCGACGACGGCGGAGTGCAGCGAGTCCGACTTGTAGATCGGCGCGGTGCAGCCCTCGACGTAGTGCACGTAGGCGCCCTCATCGACGATGATCAGCGTGCGCTCGAACTGGCCCATGTTCTCCGTGTTGATGCGGAAGTAGGCCTGCAGCGGGATGGTGACGTGCACGCCCTTGGGGACGTAGATGAACGAGCCGCCGGACCACACGGCCGTGTTCAGCGACGCGAACTTGTTGTCGCCGACCGGGATGACGGTGCCGAAGTGCTCCTTGAAGATCTCCGGGTGCTCCTTGAGCGCCGTGTCGGTGTCGAGGAAGATGACGCCCTGGCGCTCGAGCTCCTCGTTGATCTTGTGGTAGACGACCTCGGACTCGTACTGCGCGGCGACGCCGGCGACGAGACGGGCCTTCTCTGCCTCCGGGATGCCGAGGCGATCGTAGGTGTTCTTGATGTCCTCCGGGAGGTCCTCCCAGGTCTGGGCCTGCTTCTCGGTGGAGCGCACGAAGTACTTGATGTTGTCGAAGTCGATGTCACTGAGATCGGCGCCCCATCTGGGCATGGGCTTCTTGTCGAACAGACGCAGGGCCTTCAGGCGCAGCTCGCGCATCCACGCGGGCTCGCTCTTCATATCCGAGATATTGGTGACGACGGCCTCGTTCAGGCCGCGCTTCGCGGCGGCACCCGCCACATCGGCGTCGTGCCAGCCCCACTGGTAGCTGGAGAGCGCCTCAATATGCTCGTCCTGCGTGGCTCCCAATCCGGGTGCCTGCGGTGCAGTCTGGGTCATTATCTTCTTCCCCGTTACTTTCTCTTCGGAATATTCGGCGTAGGCAGGGGCTTAGGGATGTGCGTCGTGCACACACCGTCGCCGTGGGCGATGGTCGCGAGCCGCTGGACGTGGGTGCCAAGCAAGCTCGCGAAGAGTTGAGTCTCAATCTCGCAGAGCACCGGGAACTCGGCGGCGACATGCGCGACCGGGCAGTGGTGCTGTAGAAGCTGGTCGCCGGAGTGGACCGGGCGCACCGACGGCGCGTAACCGTCGACGGCGAGGGCCTCGACGAGCGCCTCGATGGCGCGGCCGTCCGGGTTCTCCTCGCGGTACTCGCGGAACCGGCGCTCGACCTCGTCCAGGCGCTCGCGGGAGAGCTCACGGACCGCGTTCGGGCCAGCGACGGCCGTGAGCCTGCGGAGCGCGGCGATGGCAAGGTCGTCGTAGGCCTGCCGGAACTCGGCGCGGCCGACGTCCGTCAGGACGAAGACCTTCGAGGGCCGGCCGCGGCCGCGGGCGCCGTAGACGCGCTCGGCGCGCGAGTCGAGCACGCCCTCGTCCAGCAACACCGTCAGGTGCCTGCGGACGGCGGCCGGCGTCAGGTCGAGCTTGTCGGCGAGTTGCTTGGCGGTCTGCGGGCCGTCACCGAGGATCAGCTGAACGACGCGCTGGCGGGTCGGCACCTCGTGCTCGATGTCAGTCGTGGCTGTCATACACAACTCCTCGCTCACGCTCGACGCCAGTAAGAAGCGCCCAATAATGTCAGGCCAGTCTTTCTAATTGTGCTCCCCATTTCAAGGAAGGCCGCCCTAAGTCCAAGCCCCGCGTGAGATGAGGGTCCGCGGAGCCGTTAGGCTGGCCGGGTGTCTGCGATCGACGCCCGCGACCTGCGGCTCAGCTTCGGCCCTGTTACGGCCCTCGACGGGCTCTCGTTGACCGCCGAGACCGGCCGCGTGACAGCGTTACTTGGCCCCAACGGTGCAGGCAAGACCACCTTCATCCGCTGCTGCACCGGGCTCGCTACCCCCTCTGCCGGCACCCTCACCTTGTTCGGCGAGCTCCCGGGTTCGCCCGCGGTGCTGGCGAGGATCGGCCTGATGCCCCAGGCGACCGGTGCGTGGGCCGGCATCAAGGCCGGAGAGTTGCTGCGCTACCTCTCCCGGTTGTACGCCGCCCCGCAGCCGGTGGGCGCCCTCATGGCGCTGCTCGGGATCGACGCGTTCGCCCGCACCCCTTACCGTCGCCTCTCTGGAGGACAACAACAGGCCGTCAACCTGGCCGGGGCGCTCGTCGGAAGGCCCGACCTCCTCTTCCTCGACGAGCCCACCGCCGGCCTCGACCCGCGCGCACGCCGTCGGACCTGGGATGTGGTGCGGGCCGTCCGCGACGCCGGCGCCGCCGTCCTGCTGACCACCCACGATATGGCGGAGGCCGCCGAACTCGCCGATCACGTACACATCATCGACGCCGGGCGGGTCACGGCCACCGGAACCGTCGGCGAGCTGGCGAGCGACGGCTCTCTCGAGGACGCCTACCTCCGCCACACCACCGGAGACCGCCCGTGACACTCGACTTCTCGCCCCGCCCTGCCGCGGCCCCCGCCCCTGCTCGGGTGTGGGCGCACGCGCGCACCGAGGCCGGCCTGATCCTCCGCAACGGGGAGCAGGCCATTCTCGCGATCGTGATCCCGCTGGCCGTCCTGCTGGGCGGGGCGTTCCTCGGCGATCGCCTGGGACTCGGGCTGCCGACGACGGCGCCCTCGGTGCTCGCCCTCGTCATGTGGAGTTCGTGCCTGACGACCTTGGCCATCGCTACGGGCTTCGAGCGGCGCTACAACGTGCTCGAGCGCCTGGCGGCGACGCCGCTCGGCCGGCCCGGGATCCTCGCGGGCAAGGCGCTGGCCATTGCGATGATCACCGTCGGCCAGGTCGTCCTGCTGGGGCTGGCCGCTCTTGCGCTCGGATGGCATCCCTCGTTCACCGTCGCCTCCTTCGCGGTCGCCGTCCCGACGGCACTGCTCTGCATGGGCGCGTTCGCGGGCCTTGGTCTTGCGATCTCCGGCTCCCTGCGCCCTGAGGCGACCCTCGCCGTCGCGAACCTGCTCTACCTGGTGGGGATGCCGCTCGGGATCCTGCTTCCCACGAGCCGCCTCCCGGACGGGGTCGCGCGGATCGTCCAGGTGCTGCCGACAGGCGCGCTGGGCGAGGCCCTGCGCGCGGCCTCCGTCGGCGACGCGCTGCTGTGGCCCCTCCTCGTCGCCGCGCTGTGGTGCGCGGCCCTGCTCGCCCTCGCGTGGAAGGTGTTCACATGGACCTCCTGACAAGGCTGGTCAGCTCCCTGGGGAGGCTGCTCGCTCCCCTGCGCAGGCTCGTCGCCGGCGAGCGCGCGCTCCGAACCTGGCTGTGGGCCTCGCTGATCTGCAACATGGGCATCGTCGTGACGGGTGCCGTCGTGCGGCTCACCGCGTCGGGCCTCGGCTGTGACACGTGGCCCAAATGCAGCGAGACGAGCTATGTCCCGCACGGCGAGGCGGGCATCCACGGCATCATCGAGTTCGGCAACCGCACCCTCACCTTCGTGCTCATCGCGGCCGCGCTCGGCGCGTTTTTCGCGGCCTGGAGCAACCGGGGGCGCGGCGCGAAACTGTGGTGGATCACGCTGGGGGTTGGCCTCGGCATCCCGTTCCAGGGCGTGATCGGCGGGTTCACCGTCTGGTCAGACCTCAACCCCTACGTCGTCGCACTGCACCTCCTGCTTTCCGTTGCCCTGATCGTCATCTGCGTGTGGGCACTGCGAGTGGGCTACCGCGCCCCCGTCGTCGCCGTCGCGCCCGGGGCGCGCTGGCTGGTCATCGCCACGTTCGCCGCCACGATGCTGTCGATCTGGGTGGGCACCGTCGTCACCGGCTCCGGTCCCCATGCCGGCGACGCGCGAGCCGTGCGCACCGGCCTTGAGATCGAGGTGGTGGCGCGGATGCACTCGTTGTCGGCCTGGCTGGTGACGGCCCTCACCGTCGCGTGCGTCTGGCTCTTCCACCGCATCGGCGCCCCGCGGGTGGCCCGGGCCGCCCGACTGTTGCTGCTCACCGTCCTTCTCCAGGGCGCGATCGGCTATCTCCAGTACTTCCTCGGCGTCCCTGCGGGCATCGTGTGGCTCCATATGGTTGGGTTGACCCTTGTGACCGCCGCGGCCGCGTGGCTGCTGGTCACCACGACGAGGAGGACCCATGTCGAACAACCCGGTACTGACGAAGCACCTGCCCTTTCAGCTGCCTGACTTCGCGGCAGCGACGCCCGCGGACTACCGCGCCGCGCTCGAGGACGGCATGGCCACCGAGCTCCAACTCCTGGCCGCGCTCCGGGAGGACGCCGCAGCCGCGACCGTGGAGTCGGTCCTCGGGGCGTTCGAGGACGCAGGGGCGGACCTTCTCCGCGCGATGAACGCGTTCTGGGCCGTGCAGGCCTCGGATGCGACAGCCGAGATCGACGCGATCGAGGAGGAGATGGCGCCGCGGCTCGCCGAGCACTCCGACGCGATCTACCTCGACAAGGGCCTCTTCGCCCGCTTCGAGGAGCTGCGCCGCCGCGCCGACGCCGGCGACGTCGCGTTGGATGAGCAGGACGCCTACGCGCTGGACGAGACGTTGCGCGCGTTCCGCCGCGCGGGCGTAGCCCTCGACGACGCAGACCAGGCGCGCCTGCGGGAGCTCAACCGTCGCCTCGCCGAACTCTCGAGCCTCTTCGAGCGCCTGAACCGCGAGGCCCGCAACGCCGGGGGTATCGACGTCGAGGAAGCCGACCTGGGCGGGCTGTCGGACGCGGAGCGCGATGCGCTGAAGTCCGACGACGGGTACCGGATCGAGCTGCTCAACACGACGCAGCAGCCGCTCGCGGCGAAGCTCACCGACGCGGGTGTGCGCCGTCGGCTGCTCGAGGCGTCGACGAAACGGGCACTGGCCGGCGACTTCGACACCCGCGCCACGCTGGTCGAGGCGGCCCGGGCTCGCGCCGAGCGCGCCGCCCTGCTGGGCTACGCGAACCATGCGGAGATCGTCGCCGAGGCGGGCTGCGCCAAGACCACCGACTCCATCTTCGAGATGCTGGTCCCGTTGGCGCAGGCTGCGCTGGCGAAGGCCCGCGAGGAGGCCGCGGAGCTGAGCGCGCGGTACGCCGAGCTGAACCCGGGGGCGGAGTTCACTGCCGCCGACTGGGCGTTCGTCGAGTCGATCGTGCGCCGGGAGCGCTTCGCGTTCGACGAGTCGGACCTTGCCGAGTGGTTGCAGGTCGACCGCGTGCTGGCTTCCGTCTACGCGGCGGCCGAGGAACTGTACGGCCTGACTTTCCACCTCCGCGAGGATCTCGTCGGCCACGCGCCGGACACACAGAGCTACGAGGTGCACGACGCCGACGGCGGGGTCGTCGGGCTGTTCGTGATGGATTTCTGGGCACGCCCGACGAAGCAGGGCGGCGCCTGGATGAGCAACCTCGTCGACCAATCGACGCGCGACGGCGCCCTCCCCGTCGTCACGAACAACTGCAACTACTCGCCCACGACAACGGCGATCACCTGGGACGAGGTCATCACCATGTTCCACGAGTTCGGCCACGCGCTGCACGGCCTGCTCGCGGACAGCCGCTATGCGTCGCGCTCCGGCGCGAACACGCCCCGCGACTTCGTCGAGTTCCCCAGCCAGGTCAACGAGCACTGGGCCTGGACGCCCGGCCGGGTGCTGCCCGCGGAGTGGGTCGAGCGATTGGTTGCGGCGAGCAAGTTCGGCCAGGGGTACGCGACGGCGGAGACGGAGATCTCGTCGCTGCTCGACCTCGTCTGGCACACCACGCCGCTGGACGAGCTGCCCGCATCTCCGGACGACGTCGAGGCGTTCGAGCGTGCCGCGCTGGAGCGCTTCGGCTTGGTCGAGCCGTTGGTCCCGCCGCGCTACCGGTCGCAGTACTTTGCGCACATCTGGGGCGGCGGCTACGCGTCGAGCTACTACGGCTACGCCTGGGCGAAAGTGATGGATGCCGACGCCGTCGCCTGGTTCGAGGAGCAGGACGGCTCCGTCCGCGACGCCGGCGAGCACTTCCGTCGCACGCTGCTCGCCCCCGGCGGCTCCGTCGACCCGATGGAGACCTACCGCCGCTTCCGCGGCCGCGACCCGCAGCTCCAGCCGCTGCTGGACCGCCTCGGCCTGAGCCTCTGATGGACATCAAGGACTCACTCGTCTCCTATCTGGCGAGTGTGCGGAGCGCGCTGATCGGCAAGGTCGAGGGGGTGAGCGAGCGGGACGCGCGGTCGCCGCGCACGGTGACCGGGACGAACCTGGCCGGGCTGCTCAAGCACTGCGCGATGATCGAGCACGGCTATCTGGTCGAGTGTCTCGGCCAGCCGTCGCCGCTCGAGCTGCCGAAGATCGATTTCGACGCGGATCCGAACGGTGACCTCTACCTCACCGCTGACGAGTCGCTCACCGAGGCCGTGGCGCGGTATCGCGCCGTCGCTGACGTGGTCGGGGCCACCGTCGCGCGGCTGCCGCTCGATACGCCGGCCACCGTGCCCTGGTGGGGCGAGCGCGGGGCGACCACGTTGGCGGTGCTCCTCCCCCACGTCCTGGCCGAGGTCGCCCGTCACGCGGGTCAGGCCGACATCGTTCGCGAGGGCATCGACGGCGTCGCGGGCATGCGCGCTGCGGGCGACAACCTGTGGGAGCCGGAGGACGGCTGGCCCGCCCACGTCGCTCGTCTCCGGGCCCTCGCCGACGGGAGTTAGTCTCCCGACACGTCCGCGACCGTTGCGCCGAGGGCCGCGACCACGTCGTCGGCCGCGACGGTGACACCCACGCCGTGCGCTCCGCCGCCCATGGAGATGGTCCGGCCGAGCATCGCGGTATCGGCGATCACCGGCCACGCAGTCGTCGCGCCGAACGGGGTGATGGTCCCGCGCTCGTAGCCGGTCACGGCCTTCGCCGTCGCGGCGTCGGGCATGGACAGCCGACTCACGCCCAGCAACGCCCGCAGCTTCGGCCAGGAGAATTCACGATCGCCCGGGACGAGCACGAACACGTAGTCGTCGTCGCCGCGGCGCACGACGATGGTCTTGACCAGGTCCCGCGGCTCGATCCCCCGCGCCGCCGCGGCCTCTTCGAGCGACCGCACCGGCCCGTGCCTTGTCACCTGGTACGCGACACCCAGCTCATCCAGCGCCGCCAACGCCCGCGTCTCCCCGCTCATGCACCGAGCCTATCGACGCGCCGCCCATTTTCCTGCGTGCCGCTGGATCCATAGTCCAGGTACTGCTAGATCCATAGACATGAGGCTGGGAACTCTGAAATGACCAAGTGGTGCGCGTTCGGGACCCCCGACTAACCGCAGCCATGCCGAAGGCCGCGGAAACCGACGTTTGCAGCCGCGCTGGAGGTCGCGCGGCGCCACCTGCCGCGCGACCTCTTGACGCCCCGACTCCGTCAGAGGGTCCGGGCGAAGGGGTCCCGGTCCTCGGGGACCAGCGGGATGTCGCCGACGGTGCTGGCGATGTCCAGGAACGAGGCGCCGGCGACCGAGGCCTCCAAGCTGGTCAGCACCTCAAGGACGTGGTAGGCCAGCTCGCCGGTCGCGATGTGCGGCACGTCGTCGCGGATCGCCCGCGCCATGTCGAGGACGCCGAGGCCGCGGCCCGCCTCGACGCCGACCGGGGCCAGCGTCTCCCACTTCTGCGGCGAGACGTCGAGGGGCTCCCCGGAGTCGACCGGCGCGCGCGTGAGGCGGACCTCACCGCCGAAGGTGTTGGGGTCCGGGATGGAGAGCGTGCCCTCCGTGCCGGAGATCTCGACGACGCCTGTGCGGGTGAGGTGCGAGTCGAAGCTGAAGATGCTCTGCCCCGTCACGCCCTGCTCGAACTGGTAAATGGCGTTGACCATCGTCGGCACCTCGACGGGGAACTCGAAGCCCGCGCGCTTGCCCACCAGGATCGTGCGGCGGTCGCGGCCCTTCCCACCGACGGCGGCGACCCGCGCCACCGGCCCAAGCATGTTGACCAGCGCCGTCACGTAGTACGGTCCCATGTCGATCAGAGGACCGGCTCCTCTGGCGAACAGGAACTCCGGGTCCGGGTGGAAGGTGTCAGGGCCGATGTAGGCCATCGACGTCTGCGCGGCCAGCGGCACCCCGATGTCGCCGCGCGCGATCGCCCGCCGCGCCGTCTGCAAGCCAGGGCCGAGCACCGTGTCCGGCGCGACTCCGAATCGGACGCCCGCCGCGACGGCCGCATCGAGGAGCGCACGCGCCTCGACGAGATCGACGCCAATGGGCTTCTCGCTCCAGACGTGCTTGCCAGCCGCGATTGCGGCGCGGCTCACCTCATAGTGCGCAGCGGGGACCGTCAGGTTCACCACGAGCTCGACATCGGGGTGCGCGAGGACGTCCTCGGGCGATCCCGCGACGTCGATGCCGTGCTTCGCGGCCTGGCTCACGGCGCGGGCCTCGTTGAGGTCGCCCACCGCCACGACGTTGATGTCCGGGAACGACGTCAGGTTGGCCAGGTACGTGTCGGAGATCATTCCGGCGCCGATGAAGCCGACGCCCAGCGGCCCGCTCATCAGCGCACGCCCAGCGCGCGCAGGGCGGCCGCGCTGTCGGCGACGGCGCGGAAGAGGTCGCCGTCGTAATAGTCGAACTCGACGACGGCGTACTCGGTCTGCGGCGCGGCGGCGAGGATCGCGGCCATGTCGAGGTCACCCGCGCCCGCCGGGCGCTGGTCGAGCACGACGCCCTCGGCGCCGGGGAGGTGCGGGTCGGCGCCGATGACGCCGTCCTTCGCGTGCAGCAGCCGGACCCGGTCGCCGAGCCGTTCCAGCAGCGCGACGGGGTCGTGGCGCCCGATCGCCGCCCAGAACACGTCGATCTCGAGCACGACGCGCGGGTCGAGCAGCGCCACGAAGGCCTCCAGGCCGGAGACGCCGTCGAAGCTGTGATGGAACTCGTGCGAGTGGTTGTGGTAGCCCAGGCGGATGCCGCGCTCAGCGGCGAGGTCGACGTAGCCGTTGAGGCGCTCCGCGGTGCGGGCGATGTCGTCGGTCTGCGTCCAGAAGGGGCCGGCGACGAAGGGGTCGATCAGTATCTCGACGCCGAGCGTGGCCGCCTCGTCGAGGACGTGCTCGATCGGCGGCAGCTCGATCTTCGCGGCGCCGGGCTCCAGCTGGTCGGACAGGAACGAGGCGTGGGCGCTCGGCGAGCGGAGGCCGACGGCGTCGAGAGACGCACGGAGCTCGGCGGCGCGGCCGACGAACCCGAAGGCCTCGACGTCGACGAAGCCGAGCTCGGCGAGGCGGGCGAGGGTTCCGTCCTGGTCGGCGGCGAGCGCGTCGCGGACGGTGTAGAGCTGAAGGGACAGGGCTGCGGATGTCATGGGTTCTCTCCAGTGAGACGAGCGGATCCGATGAACTCCGACCAACGGTCGAGGTTGACAGAGATCATACCCAGAAAACCCGACCGAGGGTAGGGTTAGTCCATGACGAGTTCGACCGAGGGCAAACGGGGCCCCTACGCCAAGACGGAGCAGTTCCGGCTGGACGTGCTCGACGCCGCCCTCGGCCTCGTCGCCGCCCACGGGCTCGATGCGGCGACGCTCCAGCTGATCGCCGACGAGGTCGGCCGCTCGAAGGCCGGGCTCCTGCACCACTTCGGGTCGCGCGACGCGCTCCTTCTGGCCATCGTGGAGCACCGCGACGCCGTCAACCACCGCTCGTTCCCGGTCGAACCGGGCTTCGCGGGCTCCACGAAGCTGGTCGCCCACAACGCGACCGTGCCGGGCCTGATCGCGCTTTTCGCGGTGATGTCCGCGCTCGCCGCCGCCGATCCGGAGCCCACGAGCCGTCGGGACTACTTCGTCGCCCGCTACGCCCGCACCCGGGCTGGCTTCGTCCGCCAAGTCGAGGCCGCCCAGCAGGCGGGCACGGCGCGCGCAGACCTCCCCGCCGAGCAGGTGGCGACGCTCATCGTCGCCACGATGGACGGCCTGCAGATCCAGTGGCTCCTCGACCCGGACATCGACATGACCACCCACCTGGAGGCGCTGATCAGACTCCTCTCTGCGTGAACCCTTGCCCGAACGGCACCGCGCACGTACATTTGTCCGTACGAGAGAGGAGCGGCAGATGACGGCAACCGCACGACTGGAGTTCCGGGTCACACCGCAGGATAGGGCGCTCATCGTCAGGGCTGCGCAGCTCGCAGGCGAACCCGTGACCGCTTTCGCGCGCACCGCGGCCGAGGAGCGCGCCGAGAAGATCCTGCGCGAGCACGAGGCCGTCACCGTCGTCCCGCCCGAGTTCTTCGACGACCTGATCGAGGCCTTCGACGAGCCACCCGTCCGCAACCCCGCATTGGCGGCGGCCGCGGCCCGCCTGAGCGAGACCGTCGTCCGTGACTGAGCGGCTCCGCTCCCATCGCTTCGACCCTGGCAGGCATGCCGTCGCGGAGTTCAGCTGCGGTGAGGAGTCCCTGGACCGCTGGCTCAAGGAGCAGGCGGGGGTCGCGACGAAGCGGGGCACCGCCCGAACCTGGGTGTGGGTCGATGCTGACGATCGCGTCGTCGGGTACTACGCGTTGGCGGCGCACAAGGTGGCCCGCGGCGACATCCCCTCCAAGATCGGCAGAGGCGGCCCCGCGGAGGTTCCGGCCGTCCTGCTCGCCCGCTTGGCGCTCTCCCGAGAGCTTCGAGGGCGCGGACTGGGCGCTGTCCTCGTAGCGGACGCCCTCGAACGCGTCGTCGCGGCGACTCGGACGGTTGCGGCCCGGCTCGTGGTCGTGGACGCGCTTTCGGAGCCCGTTGCGCGCTTCTACGAGGCGTTGGGCTTCCGCCGCATCCCTGACAGCTTGCTGCTCGTGCAGAAGATCGCGGACATTGAGGCCTCGCTGGAGTCCGCGCGGGACCAATGCGGAGGGCACGCGACGCACGGGCAGTGATCCAGCCGATTCGGACCAGTTGTCCAATAGGACCGATGCCGTCTGCGGCCGGGCCCTATCATCGAGAGCCGTAACGGTTTCAGCGGGAAGGGCGCGACCGACATGGCGCAGAAGAGCAAGATCAAGGAACAGAACATCGCGGTGTTCGGCGAGCCAGGAAGCGGAAAAACCGTTCTCCTCTCGTCCCTCTACGGGGCGACACAGGAGCCGGCATTCCGCGGCGATAGCCTCTACAAGGTGGTTGCCGATGACGTCGGCCAAGGAACCCGGCTCCTTCAGAACTATCTGAAGATGCGCAAGGATGCCCAAGCTCCCCCGAAGACACGTTTCGCTTCCACCTCCTACTCATTCACCATCAAACCGAAAAAGGACAACAACGCCGAGGCTGCGAAGAGGACACCTTTCAGCGCCCTGCGTTTCATCTGGCACGACTATCCGGGAGAGTGGTTCACAGAGGATCCGAGCAGTCACGAGGAGGCCCGGCGGCGCATCGAGACGTTCACCACACTGCTCAAGTCAGATGTTGCCCTCATCCTCGTCGACGGCCAGAAGCTCCTGGACTACGCAGGCGAAGAGGAGAAGTACCTTAAGTCGCTGCTGCGGGGCCTTGGCGCAGGACTCCAGGCGTTGCAGGATGACATCCTCCCTGACGGCCAGCCGCTGGAGGAGTTCCCGCGCATCTGGGTCTTGGCCCTCTCCAAGGCCGACTTACTCCCAGACCTCGACGTCCACGAGTTCCAGAGCCTCATCATCCACAAAGCCGCAGATGAGGTAGCGGCGCTGAGCGACACACTGAAGGAGTTTGTTCAGGTTCCCGAGGCGCTGTCCCTCGGCGAGGACTTCTTGGTGCTGTCGTCTGCGAAGTTCGAGCCAGGGAAGATCGACGTGACGACCCGTCGCGGACTCGACCTCATCCTTCCCGTAGCTTCTCTCCTTCCTTTGGAGCGACTTGGCCAATGGTTCGACAAGCTCGACGTCCCACTCAAGGTACTGGGCAAGTTGGTGGACAACGCGGACACTCTGGCTGTGGTGCTCGCAGGCGCAGGCGCCGGCGTCGTGGGCAAGCTCCTCGGGAAGGTACCCAAGGTCGGCAAGATCCTCGGACCAGTGGCTGTACCCGCTCTAGCTGAGGCTGCTCAGTTCAGCGCCGCCAAGCTGCGGGAGACACATTCTCAGGCACTGGAGAATCGGGACTACGCCACGGCGATGCTTACAGAGTTCCGGCTGGACCTTGACCGGGGCGTCGACGAGGGGCTGCTGAGCAAGTGCCAGTGGTAGGCACCGTCTGGGCAACTTGCGGGCACAAATGGGGCTTTCGTTTCCTACTCGACGGGGGCCTTGGCGACCCCTTGGCCATCTACGAACGCGCCTTCGCAGGAGCGGAGAACGAGGCAACTTTCTATCGACGCACAGGTAATCACCTTGCTTTGCGGATCCTCGATCCGTTGGGCCGCCAGGACTCCGCCGGACGCATCATCCAGCACGACTTCGTCGTCTGGGGGGCGTCGGCGGCGAACATCGGTACTCTCGAGGACGGAACGCAGAGGATCTGGCCGCTCGTAGCCGACGCATATGCCTCGCTGTGGTTGAGCCAACGTCCGCCTACCCACGCGGAGATCCGGGCGGCGTTCGACGATTAGTGCGCGGGGCCGGCGACGGCGTCGTCGGGCTTGCGGAGGAAGAAGCCACAGATCGCGGCGCCCGTCCAGATCGCGCCCGCGCCGAGGAAGGCCCAGTGCGCCCCCGCGAGCATCGCGGCGGCCTCCGAGGGCGCCGTCGGGGCCGCGGCGGCCGTCTGCATCGCGAACACCGTGACGAACAGCGCGGTTCCGGCGGCGCCCGCGACCTGCTGTACCGCACCGATCACCGCGGAGCCGTGCGAGTACAGGTTCTTCGGAAGAGCGCCGAGGGAGATCGTGAACAGCGGCGTGAAGATCGACGCGAAGCCGACGCTCATCGCGATGTGGGCGATCATGATCGCCCACCACGGGGTGCCGAGGCTCAGCGTGGAGAAGAACAGGAAGACCCCGAGGACGACGGCGCCGGCGGGCAGCACGAGGGGGCGCGGGCCGACCCGGTCGAAGAGGCGACCGACGACGGGGCCGAGCAGGCCCATGGCAAGGCCGCCGGGCAGCATCATCAGGCCGACCTGCAGCGGCTCCATGCCGTACGCGCGCTGCAGCAGGAGCGGCAGCATGATGATCGTGCCGAACATGGCCATCATGGCGATCGCCATCATCGTCAGCGCGACGGTGAAGGCGCCGTGCGTGAAGGTCCGGAGATCCAGGAAGGCCTCTCCCCTGCCCTGCAGCACGAGCTGCCGCGCGACGAACGCGACGAGACCCCCGACGCCGATCCCGATCGACAGCATCGGCACCCAGAACTCGACATGCTCCGCGCCGACGAGACTGAGGCCATAGACAAGCGGCCCGAACGCGACGACGCTGAGTGGGATGGAGATCGCGTCGAGCGGGGTCGGCTTGCGCTCGCCGACGTCGCCCAGCTTGCGGCTCCCGAGGATCAGCATGGCCAGCGCGATGGGCAAGACGGTGCCGAAGATCAGCCGCCACGAGCCGAGCTGCAAGATGATGCCGGACAACGTCGGGCCGACGGCGGGCGCCATCGAGATCACCATCGAGATGTTGCCCATCACCTTCCCGCGCCCGTTCGGCGGCACCAACTGCATGACGGTGGTCATCAACAGCGGCATCATGACGGCGGTGCCCGAGGCCTGCACGACGCGGCCGGCGAGCAGGAACGCGAAGCTGGGCGCGACCATGCAGATCAGCGTGCCGAGGCTGAACGAGACCATCGCAAGCTGGAAGACGCGGCGTGTCGGAAGCCGGTCGAGCAGCCACCCCGTGATGGGGATGACGACGGCCATGGTCAGCATGAACGCCGTCGTCAACCACTGCGCGGTGCGCTCGTCGACCCCCAGGTCGGTCATGATCGAGCTCAGGGCGACGTTCATCGTCGTCTCGTTGAGGATGACGACGAAGGCCGCGACCAGAAGGATCGGGATGACAGAGGATCGCTGGTCTCGTGTCATGGAATCCCTCTCGGAGTCGACCGCTACCGTCGATAACGGAGCGGGTTCGGCGCGGTGGTCGCCTCTTCCGCGATCGCCAGCCCGGGGGCGAGGACCCCGAGGTGTCGCAGCTCGCGCAGCCGGGCGACGACGCGGTCACGAAGAGTACCCGGCGCGATGGTGTTCAGGTAAATCTTCGTCGCGCCCTCGAACCCGGCGAGCGTCGAGATCCGCCACTTGAGCATGATCCGCCACGGCATCGCCAGCGGCGTGTCGACCGGCCGGTAGTGCCACTCCTCGTTGCAGGGGACGTCCGGCCCCGTCGCGGCGTGCATGGCGTGCAGCAGGTCCGACATGCCGCGTACCTCGTCGGCCGCCTGCTCCCAGGGGAAGCTCGCCTCAGCCTTCGAGAACACCTCGATCGTCGGGTAGCGGTGCCCGAACCCTGCGAACGCGACGGCGTGGTCGTTCTCCGCGATGACAAGACCCCGCCGCACCGCGTAGCCGACGGCGGCGTCGTTGAACACGTTGGGGTTGGCCGCGAGCCGGCGCAAGGTCGACGCCTGCTGGTTGCCGTGCTCGTCGATGGCCACGAGCTGCTTGTGCAGGTGGTCGAACGACGCCCCGGCAGGCTTCAGCCAGTTCTGGAACACCGTGACATAGCGGGCGTAGCGGTTGAAGGTCAG
The DNA here is from genome assembly GCF_016714275.1 of Tessaracoccus sp. GTDB lineage: Bacteria > Actinomycetota > Actinomycetes > Propionibacteriales > Propionibacteriaceae > Arachnia. The sequence goes on from NZ_JADJNP010000001.1 coordinate 1,504,955, forward strand.
CATCCGCTGGGCGGCCTCGACGGTGTAGACAAGGAACGCGCCGTGCTCGTCCGGCGTGAGGGTGCCCGACGACGCGAGCGCAGAGTCGTCGGCCGCGCCGTCGACGAAGTGCCTGCGGGCGATCACGACGTCGTGGCAGCCGCCGAAGAACGCGGAGGCCCGGCGCAGCATCTCTTGTTCGCCCAACGCGCTGATGACGTCGGGGCTGTGGCCCGACGCGCGCAGCTTCGCCGCCATGACACTCAGCACGTGCGTGCGGCCGTCGGGCGAGGCGAAGTAGGCGTCTCTGCGGTCGCGGATCCAGTCGGGCAGCTCGTAGCCGTAGTTGAGGTGCCAGTACTCGTAGCTCAGGATCTCGAACAGGTTGGGCACGCGGCGGAACTCGGCGACGGTCTCGAACAGCTCCTCCACGGTGGTGCCGTGGTGGGTCCGGAAGCCGTCGCCGTCGCGGATGACGCGGGACTTCTCCGGCGGCGTCTCAAGGTAGCGGTCCTGGCAGAACGCGCACGCCCGGCGCTCCTGCCCGGGCTCCAGCGGCCTCGGGTTCGCGGCGGGGGCCGATAGCGGGCGATTCCCCCGCCCTGGCACGGTCCACACCTCGGTGCCCGTGAACGGGTTAACCTGCTTGATCGTGCCGTCGCGCAGTTCGGTCAGGTACTCGCCTTCGGTAGCCACTCACCCACGATAGGCCGGACGAGCGCCGGAAAAGTGCAGCCAGATAGAGATTCGGGGCGGCTGGGGCCCGAATCCTCATCTGGCCGCACTTTTACGTCAGGAGCGGGTCCAACGCGACGGCAAGGAAGATCAGCGCCAAGTAGGTGTTCGACCAGTGGAACAGGCGCATAGCCTTCAGTTGCGCGACCTCGAGGCCGGCGCGGGCGCGGCGCCAGAGCTGCGCGGCCTCCCAGAGCAGCACGGCGCCGAAGGCGGCCGCTGCCGCGGGGTACAGCCATCCGGTTGGCGTTGCGGGCCACAGCAGCAGCGACACGGCGACGGTGGCCAGCGAGTACCAGAAGATCTGGGCGGCCACGTAAGGGGCCGGCTTGACGACGGGCAGCATCGGGACGCCAGCGGCGGCGTAGTCGTCGCGGTAGCGGAACGCGAGGGCCCAGGTGTGCGGCGGCGTCCAGAGGAACACGATGCCGAACAGGATCAGCGGCGGCCACGCGACGGACCCGGTCACCGCGGTCCAGCCGATCAGCGGCGGGAAGCAGCCCGCGATGCCGCCCCAGACGATGTTCTGCCACGTTCGGCGCTTCAGCCACATGGTGTAGACGAAGACGTAGAAGGCGTTGGCGGCCAGCGCGAGGAACGACGACAACCAGTTGGCGCCGAACCCGAGCACCAGCGTGGCGAGGATGCCGAGCACGACCCCGAAGATCGTCGCGTTGCGGGCCGACACCTGGTGCCGCGGCACGGGCCGACGGCGCGTCCGCCGCATGACCTCGTCGATGTCGGCGTCGATCACGCAGTTGAAGGTGTTGGCCGACGCCGCGGCGAACAGCCCGCCCAGCATCGTCCAGACGACCAGCTGCCACGGCGGGAACCCGCCCGCGGCCAGGAACATCGCGGGAACGGTGGTGATCAGGAGCAGTTCGATGATGCGGGGCTTCGTGAGTGCCACGTATGCCTTCACGACATCGCCGAACGGCGCCCGCGACGACGCTGCAACACTCACGACTGCGACTCCAGTATGTAGACCTCTCGGCAGTCTACCGGCCAGAAGCCCCGACGCCACTCGCGCGAAGGCGCGCCCATTCTTCGGCACGGAGGGCCGCCGGAAGGCCACTCCGCACGATTCGTCGGTCTCGCGCGTGTATGCCGTGAGGGAGGCCTCTCAGCCACCTTGGCAAGGACCGAACAGGAAACAGCACCCACGCTGGGAGTGGCTGTGGTGGCGCTCCTCATCGAGCGCATGGACGGTGGACTGGGTGATGGTCGCCGGCACGAGGGTCGAGGTGACCTTTCTTCCTGAGCAGGCCACACTCGCCGACCAGATCCTCCGCTCCGCACACGAGTCCTAAGGGAGGCACTGATCAATCGGTCGCCGGGGGTGCACGACGATGGTCGCACGCATTCCCTCTGATAAGCGGTGGGGCTAGGGTGTCCCCTGATGAACGACTACGTGAACCCGTTGCGCGACCCGCAGGACCGCCGGCTTCCCCGCATCGCGGGGCCGTGCGTGCTTGTCATCTTCGGCGTCACCGGCGACCTGTCCCGCAAGAAGCTCATGCCCGCGGTCTACGACCTGGCCAACCGGGGGCTGCTGCCACCCGGCTTCGGGCTCGTCGGCTTCGCGCGCCGCGACTGGGCGGACCAGGACTTCGCGAAGGTCGTCCACGACGCCGTCAAGGAGAACGCTCGCACGCCGTTCCGCGAGGAAGTGTGGCAGCAGCTGCTCGAGGGCATCCGGTTCGTCTCCGGCACCTTCGATTCCGACGACGCGTTCGTCCGCCTCCGCGAGACCATCCGCGAGCTCGACACCGCCCGGGCCACCGGCGGCAACCACGCGTTCTACCTCTCCATCCCGCCGTCGAGCTTCGAGCCCGTCATGACCCAGCTGTCGCGCCACGGCCTCGTCGAGCGCCGCAACGGCGACTGGAACCGCGTCATCATCGAGAAGCCGTTCGGCCACGACCTCGCCTCCGCGCGGGAGCTGAACGATGTCGTCGAGACCCTCTTCCAGCCGCAGGAGGTGTTCCGCATCGACCACTACCTGGGCAAGGAGACGGTGCAGAACATGCTGGCGCTGCGGTTCGCCAACCAGATGTTCGAGCCCATCTGGAACAACCACTACGTGAGCCACGTGGAGATCACGATGGCCGAGGACATCGGCATCGGCAGCCGCGCCGGCTACTTCGACGGCATCGGCATCGCCCGCGACGTGATGCAGAACCACCTCCTCCAGCTCCTCGCCCTCACCGCCATGGAGGAGCCCACCAGCTTCGAGGCCTCCCAGCTGCGCACCGAGAAGAAGAAGGTGCTCGCCGCCGCGCACGTGCCCAAGCGCTACGACCTGCACACCGCGCGCGGCCAGTACGCCGCCGGGTGGCAGGGCGGCCAGAAGGTGATCGGCTACCGCGAGGAGCAGGGCGTCGCGCCCGACTCCACCACGGAGACCTACGCCGCCATCCGCGTCGACATCGACAACCGCCGGTGGGCTGGCGTCCCCTTCTACCTGCGCACCGCCAAGCGCATGCCCCGACGCGTGACGGAGGTGGCGCTCAGCTTCAAGCGCGCGCCGCACCTGCCGTTCACGGCCACCGACACCGAGGAACTCGGCACCAACGCGCTGGTCATGCGCATCCAGCCCGACGAGGGCGTCACCCTACGCTTCGGCGCGAAGGTCCCCGGCACCCAGATGGAGATCCGCGAGGTCTCCATGGACTTCGGCTATGGCGGCTCCTTCACCGAAAGCTCCCCGGAGGCCTACGAGCGCCTCATCCTCGACGTCCTGCTCGGCGAGCCGCCGCTGTTTCCGCAGCAGGAAGAGGTGGAGCTCAGCTGGCAGATCCTTGACCCCGTCCTCGACTACTGGGCCTCGCTCGACGAGATCCCCCAGCAGTACCGCTCGGGCACGTGGGGCCCGCAGTCGGCCGTCGACATGCTGGCCCGCGACGGCTTCGCCTGGCGCCGTCCCTAAGGAGACCCGATGATCATCGAACTGAGCAACACCTCGTCCCGCGAGATCGCCGCCAGCCTCCTCCACGCTCACCGCATGGCAGGCAGCGCCAGCGGCATGGTGCTGACCCTGCTGATCGTCACCACCGACGACCACTTCGACGACGTCATCGAGGCGGCGAAGGCGTCGGGCACGGCTCACCCCTCCCGCGTGATCCTGATCACCTACGTCGACGGCGACGAACCCCGGCTCGACGCCACCGTGCAGGTGGGCGAGGGCCTGCCCGGCGACATGATCGTCCTACGGCTCTCCGGCGAGCTGCGCGACCACGCCGACGCCGTATGCCTGCCCCTGCTCCTTCCCGACTCCCCCACCATCGCATGGTGGCCGAACGAGGCCCCCGACAACCTCGCGACGGACCCCATCGGCTCCCTCGCGGACCGCCGCATCACCGACGCCGCCGGCTGCGCGGACCCGCAGGCCGCTCTCGTCCGCCGCGCCAACAACCACGCCGACGGCGACACCGACCTCACCTGGACCCGGCTGACCCGCTGGCGGGCGCTGCTCGCCGCGGCACTCGACCAGACCGAGGCCGAGGTGACGGGCGCCGTCGTGACATCGGCCCCGGACAACGCCCCGGCGACCCTCCTCGCCGCGTGGCTGAGCGAGCGCCTCGGCGTTGACGTGGCGCGCACCGACGGGCCGATGATCGGCGTCAACTCCGTGGTGCTGAACACCACCGGAGGCGACATCACCGTGCGTCGCATCGCCGAGGGGATGGCGGTATACCAGGTTCCCGGCGAGCCGGAGCGCACCGTCGCGCTGCGCCGCAGGCCTCTGACGGACCTGCTGACCGAGGAGTTGCAGAGCATGGACGCCGACGACATCTTCGAGGCCGCGACGCTGCGCGTGGCCCGCGACTCCGAGGTCGCCTGATGTACACGCGCGTGGTGCGGCTCGCGACCGAGGCAGAGGTCGCCGACGTCGTCGCCGCCCGCCTGCTGGGGCACATCGTCGAGCTCCAGCAGACCCAGCAGATGGTGCATCTGTGCCTGACGGGCGGAGACGCGGCCAACACCATGTACGAGCGGTTCGCCGAACTGGCCGAGGGCTCCGGGCTCGACCCCGCGAAGCTGCAGCTCTGGTGGGGCGACGAGCGCTTCCTGCCCGCCACCGACCCGGGCCGGAACTCCCTGCAGGCCATCAGCCGCCTCGCGCGCACGGTGTCGATCAACTCGGCGCACACGCACATGATGGCAGCGAAGGACGGGCGCAAGGACAGCCACGAGTCCGCCGCGGAGTACGAGGCGGAGCTGGGCGACACCCGCTTCGACATCATGCTGCTCGGCATCGGGATCGACGGCCACGTCGGCTCGATCTTCCCCAACCACCCCAGCTTCGAGGCGACGAGCCTCGCGGTCATCGGCGTCGAGGACTCCCCTAAGGAGCCAGCGGAGCGGATCTCGCTCACGCTGCAGACGCTGAACCGCTCCGATCAGGTGTGGTTCCTCGCCAACGGGGAGGAGAAGGCAGGGGCGGTGGCCCGGGCCCTCGCCGGCGACCTCGCCCTGCCCGCCGCGCACGTGCAGGGCGACGAGGCAACGCTGTGGTTCATCGACGAGGCGGCCGCGGGCGAACTTCCGGAGCCCTACATCTGCGCGCTCTGAGGCGCAGGAATCCTGGGGTCAGTAGATGACCTCGCCGGAGGCGCGGCGTGCGCGGAGCGCGGAGACGGCCTCTTCGAGGATCTGCTCGGCCTCGGCCTCGGTGCGACGCTCCTTCACGTAGGCGAGGTGCGTCTTGTAGGGAGTGATCTTCGGCGGCGGCGGGGGGTTCTCCGCGTCGGTGTTGGCGGGAAGGCCACAGCGCGGACAGTCCCAGGACTCGGGGATCTGCGCGTCCGCCGCGAACGCCGGGCGGGTCACATGCCCGCTGGCGCAGAAGTAGGACACGTAGAAGCGCGGAGCGGTGTCCCCACGCTCAGCCTCACCCATGGGACCGGCACCGACACGGGTGCCGCGAATGGCGTTGCCACCAGCCACTTTGCTTTTCTCCTTGGAGCGTTGATGTGCGAAGACGGGGGTCCGTCTCGCGTGTGATCAGCCTGCGAGCTTGTAGAGGAACAGCAGCCCGACGATGGTGAGCAGCCAGACGAGACCGAGTACCACGGTGATCCGGTCGAGGCGCCGCTCAGCGGTGGAGGCACCGCCCATCGTGGTGGACATGCCACCGCCGAACAGATCGGACATTCCGCCCCCTCGCCCCTTGTGGAGGAGGACTGTGGCCGCCAACAGGATGCTGAGCACGATCGCGATGATCGACAGCGTCGTAATGGGCCAGGACACCAGGGGGACAATCACGCGGTACATGTTAACCGACGCCCCCGGTTAATCCACATCGGGGTCCCGGCAGCCGGAGCCACCGCCTACGCCCCTTCCCGACCGGCGATGACCATCATCAGTTCGCAGGCCATCGAGTTCGACCAGCTGAACCAGGGCCGCGTGAACTGGCCCGGGTCGTCGGGGTCGAAGCCCTCGTGCGTCAGCCCTGTGCCGCCATCGGTGGCGAGGATCATCGCCAGGCACGCGTCGGCCTCTTCGTCGGTTCCCGTCAGCCCCTGGACGGCCAGCGCGATGTGCCAGATGTATCCGTCGGGGGTGTGCGGGCTTCCGACGCCCTGAGCGAAGGCGCCGCGGGAGAAGAACGGGTTCTGGTCGCTCAGCACCCACGCACGGGTCGCGAGATAAGTGGGGTCGTCGACCGCAACATCGCTGGTCAGCGGCAACGACAGCAGCGACGGCATGTTCGCGTCGTCCATCCACAGCACTCCCCCGAGGCCGTCGACCTCGTAGGCGTACCGGCCGTCGATCACGCCGTGCTCCCGGATACCTTGAGCGATCTCGGCGGCGAGCTGCCGCACCTCGGCGGCGAGCGGGGCGTCGTCCCAGTGCGCGGCGAACTCTGCGATGCAGCGCAGCGCGGAGACGGCCATCAACTGGGCCGGGATGTTGTAGCCGTAGCGGCAGGCGTCGTCGGAGGGACGGAACCCGCCCCAGGTCATGCCGGTGACGGCTACAGGCGTGCCGCGGCCGTCCTCGCCGAGGGTGTCTGGGGGATAGGAGTCGCGCACGTGGCGGTAGTCCGACAGCTCGAAGTGGCGCTGCTCGCGCCGCCACAGCTCGACGATGGCCTGGCAGCCGCGGCGCACCCGCTCGTCGAGATACGCGGCGTCGCCGCTGTCCTTCCAGATCTGGTGGGCGAGCCGCACGGGGAATCCCAGCGAGTCGATCTCGTACTTGCGCTCCCAGACGTTCGGGTCGAGTTCCTCGTCGGACTCGTCGAAGTGCGCCCCGGTCGGGCCCGCGTTAAACGCGTTGGTGTAGGGGTCGAGCTCGATGAGCCGCCACTGCTCGCGCACGATCCCGCGTAGGGTCTCGGAGACCTGCGGCACGTGCTGCAGCCGCAGGAAGGGCAGCACCTGTGCCGAGGAGTCACGCAGCCACATGGCGGGGATGTCGCCGGTGACGACGAAGACGCCGTCGCCGTTGGCCGACATGGTGGTGCACCAGGTGTCCAGCATCATGCGCTCGAAGCGCTCCCCCGCCTCCGCGCCGCAGCGCGCGGCGATGCGTGCCGCCCAGCGGGCGATCTCGGCGGTCAGCTGAACCCCGGCGGGGTTGGTGATCTCTCGCATGGCTTTCCTTGTCAGCGGATGGGGGCGGGTGCCCAGGTGAGGATACGCGGATCCAGGAGGGAGTCGACGTTGGCCTGGCCGACGCCTACCGCGGCGGGACCGACGGTGACGACGAACGCCCCCGCCTCGCGTCCGGCGCGGGCACCGACCGGCGAATCCTCGAAGACGACGCACTCGGCGATGTCGACGCCGCACGCTGCCGCGGCCGCCAGGTAGAGGTCTGGCGCAGGCTTGGGGAGGGCGACGTCCTCGGTGCCGAGACGGGCGGTGAACAGCGACTCCCAGCCCAACGAACGCACGACGTCGACCACGATGTCGGACGGCGAGTTCGACGCGATCGTGATCGGGAACTCCGCGCCGAGCCGGGTGATCAGCTCCACCGCACCGGGCATCGGCTCGACCGACTCCCCGATGTGGTGCGACAGCCGCTCGCGCAGCCTTCGTTCGATCTCCGCGGGATCCGAACCGGGAAAGTCGGCGGTGTACTGCACCACGAGGTCCGCCATCGATCCGCCGAGCAGGCCTTTGCCCGTGGGGTCTCCCCCCGCGTCGCGCCAGATGTCCTCGGTCGCCGCGAACCAGGCAGCCTCCGAGTCCACCAGCGTGTCGTCCATGTCGAAAAGCACAGCCGAGATCCGGCGAGGAAGCCCTGTCATGGCCTAAACACTAGAGAACCGCGCAGATTCACGCATCGCCCCCTACACTGAACCCCGGAAAACGCTCACAATTTGAGCAAATTAGTCACTTTTACGCATGGAGCGGCAATGGGCGACGCGCCGAGACTCGACACCGACGTGCTGACGGTCGGGGTCACCTACCGCGACCTCATCATGACGGGGCTGCCTTCCCTGCCGCGGCTCGGAGAGGAGCGCCACGCCACGGCGCTACACGAGACCTGGGGCGGCATCAGCAACATGACGCGCGTCTGCCGGGCGCTCGGGCTGCGGACGGCCATGAGCACGCCGCTGGGCGACGACGTGGCCAGCGCGCAGCTCGTGTCCGACATGACCGCGCTCGGCATCGACATGTCACTCTCACGGACGCATCCCGGGTGGCGGCTCCCCACGACGGTGGCACTGTCGACGTCGGAGGACCGCGCCATGGCCACGGTCGAGGTGGCCCCGCCCGGGGGCGTGACCGCGCATCTGGACAATGCCTCTTTTCAGGCCGACTCCGTCATCGTCGATATGCGCGATCCGGTGCTGCCCTGGATCGACCGGGTCCGCTCCGAAGGAGCCGTCGTGTATGCCTCGCGCGGCTTCGACGCCACGGGAGCGTGGTCGACCGAGGCCCTCATTCGCGGCGGCGCCTGCGACGTCTGGATGCTCAACGAGCTCGAGGCCACCGCGTTCACGGGCGCGAAGGACGCACGGGAGGCCGCCCGGCTGCTCTCGGCCAAGGTGCCGCTGGTGGTGGTGACAAGGGGCGCCTCCGGGCTGCTGGCCGTGGACGCGGCCCGCGGCGAGGAGGCGGAGGCGCCCGCCTTCGCCGTCGAGGCGACCGGCACCACGGGCGCGGGCGACTCCGCGCTGGCCTCGTTCGTCTTCGCCAACCGACTGCCGAGTCTCACCCTTGCTCAGCGGCTGGACGTCGTGGCCTTCGTGGTCGCCACGATCCTCTCCAGCCCATCAGGGGCGGCCGATCCGCCCCACGCCGACGAGCTCCTCACCCGGGCACGGACCATTGATGACCCGCGCGCCGGACACATCGCCGCCGCCCTCGCTGGCCGGGCCTGAACGCGCGTCACCACTCGAAGGCGAGGTCCCTCGTCGGTCCCAGCGGCTCGATGTCGCGGAAGACGCCGACCGAGGGGTCGTCCAACTGTCCCTGCCGTGCGCCGATCGCGTCCAACAGGAGGCCTGCGACCTGATGGCTGCGCAGCGACCGCGTCGCGGCGGCCGGGGCCGGGAGCCGCCCACCCACGCGATGCACGATCAGGAAGCTACGCCGCACCTCGACCTCGTCCTCGCCGTGCCCGCCCTCGGCCTTGTGCCCGTGGTCGGTGGTCACAGCGATCAGCCAGTCCTCGCCCAACTGCTCGTGCCGCTCGGCGACGGCCTTGACCAGGTACCTGGTGTGCTCGTCCACGCGGCCGATGGCGGCGCGGTACTCGGCGGAGTCGGAGCCGAAGGTGTGGCCCGCGTCGTCGGTCCCCTCGAAGTAGACCACAGAAGCGTCGGGCCCTTCGTGCAGCAGCTTCCACGACGCCCACTGGCACACGGCGGCGTCGGCCAAGGCGATGCCGCGCCGCAGGTCGGGCTGAAACGCCTGGTGCTGTCCCGTCTTCTGCTGGTCGAGCCGCTGGTGGATCATCGGGCCGGGCCCCGCGGGATCGGTGAAGGCGTCCCAGGTGGCCGCCGCGAGCGTGCGGGCCTTCGGGTTGGCGAAGAAGACGCGCGACAGCAGGTCAGGGTTCCTGGCGAGGTCGTGCCCGACGAACTCGTTCCACCACACGTTGCACTCCTCGTGCGTCGCGCCGGTAAGGAGCGAAGACCAGCCGGGCCCGGAGTCGGTGGGCGGCGTCATCCACATCGGGATGATCCTCCCCTCCGACCGCGCATCGCCGACCGCGAGCCGCCGGAGCGTCGGCGCGAGGACTCCATGGCGTTCGGCTTCGGCCGGCGGCACGGTGCCGTCGGCACCTCCTGAGCCGAACCGTTGGTCCGACGGGTGGTCCGGTGCGGCGAAGAGCGGGTCGGCCGCGACCAGGTCGGGGAACGCCAGGTCGGCGCGCACGCCGTCGAGGCAGATGAGAAGCAGCTTCATCGGGACCTTCCAAAGCGGAGCGTAAGGATCTGGAACGGTCGGAGCGCGAGGCCGACGGCGGCGCCCGAGGCAAGGCCGTCGGCGGGCAGTGCCTGGGTCGGCTCCGCGACGGGGTCCTCGAGGAGGTCCACCTCCTGCACCGAGGCAGCGTCCCGGCCGAGCGTCAACGTGGTCGCGCTCCGGGCGCCGGCGGCCTCGTGCAGCCGGACGATCAGGTCGCCCGAGCCGTCGAAGGCGCGCTTGACGGCATCGATCACGACGAAGCGGTGCTTCGTCGGCGTGCCCAGCCGCACCAGCGGCCCGGCCTCGGCCGCGCCGTCGAGCGGCCGCAGCGGAAGGTTCAGCCGGATGCCCGCGCGGTGAGCCGCGCGCACGTCGGCGCCGACGGTCAGACTGTAGGCGAAGGTGTGCGAGCCGAGGTCGGCGGCCGGGTCCGGCGCGTTGGGCGCCCGCAGCAGCGTGAGACCGGCATCGACGCCGACGGTCGACGCGCCCGGTGCGGTGCGGGCCGGGTGGACGTCGTGACCGTAGCTGGAGTCGTTGGCCAGCGCGACGCCGTAGCCGGGCTCGCGCAGCAGCAGCCAACGCTGCCCCGACGTCTCGAACCGCGCCTGATCCCACGACGTGTTGACGGCGACGGGCCGCTCGATGTGGCCGAACTGGATCTCTGCGGTGGCGCGCGCGGCGCGCACGGCCAACGGGAAGCCAACCTTGAGGACGCGCGATCGCTCCCGCCAGTCGACGACCAGGTCGAAGTCCACGGCCGTCGACTCGGCATCGAGGGCGACGCCCTGCACGACCCGGGAGTCGCCGAACGAGCGGGTGATCTCGACGCGTGCCCGAAGCGGACCGGCCTGGACGATACGGAGGTCGTCGACGGCGTCGAGCGGCATGGCCTGGCGGCGGTACTGCTCCTCCAACTCCCAGGCGTCGAAGCAGCTGGGGTGGTCGGGATGGAGGGTGAGTAGGTTGCCCCGCCCCTCAGGGAGCAGGAGTTCCCGGCGTGCGGCGTGGTCCCAGACAGAGGAAAGCGTTCCGTCGGGCGCGATCCGCGCCCGTACGAGCCCGTTGTTCAGCACCACCGACGAGCCTTCCCAGGTCGCCTCGACGGCACGCGTCGGCTCGCGGACAGCCGACGAGAGGCCGGCGACGGAGAGCTCGGGAACCTCGACGAGGCTGAGCCGCCCGCCGATCTCGATCACCTCGCGACGAGCGTGTGAAGCGGCGTTGAGCACGCCCCCGGCCCCACCCGAGGACCGCGCAATGTGGGCGAGAAGGGTCTCCAACTCGGTGACGAGGGCGGCGAACTCCTCGGCGGCGTCGCGGTTCACCCACGCAGTGCTGCTGCCGGGAAGGATGTCGTGGAACTGCAGCAGGAGAAGCCGGCGCCAGAGGGCCTCCAATCGGTCGGCCGGGTAGTCGACCTCCGGTCCCAGCGCCGCGAGGAACTCGATGACGGACAGCAGCGACTCGCTCCGGCGGTTTCCCTGCTTGAGCGCATGCTGGGTGGTGTAGACGCCGCGGTGGAACTCCAGGTAGAGCTCGCCGGTCCAGGTCGGCGGGTCCGGGTACTCCGCGCGTGCCGCCGCGAAGAACTCGGCGGGGCCTCCGGGAGCGAGCCGAGGGGCGTCCTCCATGTCCGCGAAGCGGCGCACCCGCTCCATCATCTCCGGGACGGGACCGCCCCCGCCGTCGCCGTAGCCGTAGGGCAGCAGCGAGTGCGCGGCGCGGCCCTTCTCCTTGAAGTTGGCTTCGGCGCGCTTCACCTCCTCGGCGCTGACGATGCTGTCATAGCAGTCCACAGGCGGGAAGTGGGTCCAGATCTTTGTGCCGTCGATCCCCTCCCACCAGAAGGTGTGGTGCGGGAGGCTGTTGACCCGGTTCCAGGAGAGCTTCTGGGTGAAGAACCAGCGCATGCCTGCGAGCCGCGCGATTTGCGGGAGCGCGCCGGTGTAGCCGAAGGAGTCGGGCAGCCAGAGGCAGTCGGGTCTAGCGCCGAGCTCCTCACCCATCCACCGGAGCCCGGAGGTCAGCTGGCGCACGAGCGACTCGCCGCCGGGCAGGTTGGTATCGGACTCGACCCACATGCCGCCGACCACATGCCACTGACCGGCGGCGATGGCCTCGCGGACCCGGTCGAACACCTCCGGGGAGGCCTCCTTCAACCACTGGTAGTGCTGCGCGGACGTGCAGGCGAAGTGGAAGTCCGGGTACTCCTCGGCGAGCGCGGCCGTGTTGGCGAACGTGCGCAACACCTTGCGCCGGGTCTCGCGGATCGGCCAGAGCCACGCGGAGTCGATGTGCGCGTGCCCGACGGCGGTCATCCGCTGGGCGGAGCTGTTGGCTCCGCTGGCGATCAGGGGCGCGAGCACCTGCCGCGCAGCTGCCGCTCGGGCGACGATGTCGCCAGCGTCGACGACATCTGCCGCGTCCTCCAGACTGCGCAGCAGCCGGGCGCGATGCGTGGACTGCTCGGGCAGCTCGCGCATCAGGCCGTCGAGGACCTCGAGGTCGCACAACAGCGCCCAGGTCTCGTCGTTGCGGATGACGACGTCCGCCCCGCCGAACCGCCACACCGGGTCCGTGGAAGCCGTGCGGGTATCCCCCTGCAGCGTCGGCTCCATGGTGTGCGTCGACATGTTCGGGTTGGCCGCGGCCTCGACATAGAGGCGGAGCGTCCCTTCGTCGGCGAGCAGGGGACGGGACGCGCGCTCGGCGCGTGCGGCCAGTGCGCCGTGGTTCAAGGCGACGGTGCGGTTCATCGGGTTGACCGCCTTCAGGGGCCACCCGTCGTCGGTGAACACCATGCCCTCCGACTGGTTGCCAGCCCAGTCGCCAACGAACCCGAGATCGACGCGCAAGTCCAGCTTCTCGCGGAGCGCGTGGGCGGGGACACGACCCTCGACGCGCAGCCACCACGTGCTCCACGCCGGACCCCACCAGGTGCCCGGCGGGAAGTCCGCGTAGCTGCCCGCAAGGGCCTCCTCGAAGGCGACCGGCTCCCCGGGCGCGCGCCAGGCGGACACGTCGAGCCTCGTGACAACGGTGTAGAGCCGCTGGCTGACCCGCTCACGCAGCCGCGCGATGCGCTCCTCGACGAGCACCCTATCGTCATGCATGAGCCGCGTCCCGCAGGTAGTTCAGCTCCTCGAAGCTCTCGATCAGCTCGTCAAGAAGGGAGACCGCCACCTCGTAGGAGTCCACGAGCGGGTGATACATCAGCGCGAGGACCGCATCCTCGCGCGAGCCCTCGGTGGCAGCGGCGATCGTGTAACGCTCGACCACCTTCGCGTTGACGACGAGCCCACGGCCGTGCTCGGGCAAGACGGCGCCGGGCAGGCGCTGCAGGCCACGCCCGTCGACGCGACACGGGATCTCGACGACCGCCGCGTCGTCGAGATCGGGGAGGGTGCCGCGGTTGGCGACGTTCAGGATGAGGGTTGCCGGCTCGTCGTTGGCGATGGCATGCATGATCGAGAGGGCCACCTGGTCGTATCCGCCCGTCTCCAGGTCGGCGTCGTCACGCTCGAAGCTGCCCGCCGCCTCGCGGTTGGTGGCCATGTAGGTCTCTTCCCGCTCCCGGCGGGTACGCTCCCACAGGTCGTAGGCACCGTCGCCGGCGCGCCGCGCCTCGCGGTAGAACCCGGCCTGCTGCGCCTCGAGGAACACGCCGCGCGTCCGGTCGGAGGCTAGATCGATCGTGAGGTCCTCGCGGGAAAAGTAGTAGTAGTGCAGGTACTCGTTGGGCAGCGCTCCGAGCGTACGGATCAGGGGCGCGCCGAAGAGCCGGCCCTCCTCGAAGGTCTCGATGAGATCCGGGCGCGCCAGCAGCAGCGGAAGCACGTCCGTGCCATCGACGTGGAGCGTGCTGATCCAGCCGAGGTGATTCAGGCCCGCGTAGCCGATCCGGATCCGGTCGGAGCCCGAGTCGGGCGCAGGGACGTCGGCCGCGATCAGGCCGGCCCTGCGCAGCGCGTCGAGCGCGCGTCGCGCGAGCCCGAGCGGCGAATCACAGATGCCGATGACCCGGTCGCCCAGGTGGCGCTGCATGACCTCTGTGACGACGCCGGCGGGGTTGGTGAAGTTCATCACCCACGCGTGCGGGGCGTGCGTCTTGATCTTCTCGACGAGGTCGAGGACGGCGGGGATGCAGCGCAGTGCATAGGAGATGCCCCCCGCGCCCACGGTCTCCTGGCCGATGACGCCGTGGCGCAGCGCGACCTGCTCGTCGACGGCGCGGCCGTGCGTGCCACCGACGCGCATCGCCGAGAACACGAAGTCCGTTCCGGCGAGCGCAGTCTCGGCGTCGCTTGTCGTGATGACCGCCGGGGCCTCGTCCGCGTGCTGCTCGAGCTCGCGCAGCACCTCCGCGATGGCCCCGAGCCGGCTCTCATCGGTGTCGTAGAGCCGGAGTTCCGTCACCCGCTCCGCGGAGCGATCCGCGATCAGTGCCTTGTAGATGAGCGGTACGCGGAACCCGCCGCCGCCGATGATGGTGAGTTTCATACCAGCGTTACCTCCGTATCGTGCGTGCGGCAGTGCTCCACCAGTGAATCCGGCAGGCGCCGCGCGTCGGTGATGATGCCGTCGAGCCGACCGACCTCGAAGGGCGAGCTTCCGCCCTTTCCGGGGAACTTCTCAGAGTCGGCCAACAGGTAGGTCGTTGTGGCGGCCGCGTGGATCGCGCGCTTGATGCCGCTCTGCGAGTAGGACGTGTCTCTGACCCGGCCGGAGGCGGAGACGCCGGAACAGCCGAGGAATGCGATGTCGGCCTGCTGGTGGACGAGGGCATCCACCACCGGCGCGCCGGTGAAGCACTGGTACTGCTCCGACCAGTGGCCTCCGAGCAGGATGATGGCAGCCCGCCCGCCGGCACGCAGCACCTCGAAGGCGGGAAGGGAGGCGGTCAGCACCGTCACCTCCCGGTCCTTCAGCGCGAGCGCCAGATGGTGCACCGTCGTGCCGATGTCCAGGATGACCGTGGAGCCCTCTGGGACGAGCTCTGCGGCCGCAGTCCCGATGCGACGTTTGCCTGCGCCGGCGCGGACGAGCGCCTCCTGGAAGGGATCGTCGACGTCAACAGCGAGGCGGACCCCACCCCATGTCCGTTCCACCTTACCGAGGCGCTTGAGCTCGACGATGTCGCGGCGGGTCGTGGCGGGGCTGATGCCCAACTCTGCGGCGAGTTCCGCGACCGATGCCGCTCCCTTGGCCTGCACGAGGCCAACGAGCGCTTCGTGGCGCACTGTCTTCAACACCCGACCAATCTAGCGGAGATCCGAACCGCTCGCTCAGATTTACGCATTTCAATCAAAATCTTTCAGATAGTGCGCGAGGGTGCTAGATTTCCACCTGTCACAAGGATCGGGGACGATCGGAGGTACTGAACAACGAAGTCAACCGCCACGCTGTCGAGTCGCGGCTACTCGCTCTTTGCGCATTCCCCTCGTGTCCGGGTACCTGCCTAGACCGAGGGACACCCCTCATCTCGGACGCTGAGTCCCCACAACTACTCCAAATCAATCATCTTGCTCAATGGTTCCGCCGGTTTCGGCGGCTACCGATCGAACCGAAGGAGTTCGGACAATGACCGTTTCACGACGCACCCTCCTCCGCGGCGGCGCCCTCGGCGTCGGCGTCCTCGGGCTCGGCGGCCTCGCCGCCTGCTCCACTGCGGCCCCCGTCCCCGCCCCCACCGGTGGCGCCACGGGCGGCGCCGGTGCCACCCAGAAGATCCTGTGGACCTGGCCGGAGGGCTTCGGCAAGAAGGTCCTCGACGCGGTCGCCGCAGAGTTCTCGCAGTACCAGCTGCGCCAGGACATCATCGGCGGCGACTTCAAGCAGAAGCTGACGACGACCTTCACCGCCGGCACCGGGTTGCCGGACATCACAGGAGTCAAGGGCGAGGACATCGCGTTCTTCCGCACCCAGGCGAAGTACTTCGTCGACCTCAACACCGTCGGCGCGGCCGACATCAAGGACGCCTACCTCGACTGGAAGTGGGCCCAGGCGACGACGACCGACGGCCAGCAACTCGGTATCCCGATCGACATCGGCCCCACCGCGCTGTTCTACCGCTTCGACGTGTTCGAGGACGCGGGCCTGCCCTCCGACCCTGTCGAGCTCGCCGCGGCCATCCGCACCTGGGACGAGTACTTCGAGATCGGCAAGGAGCTACTGGCGAAGAAGCCCGACACGTACCTCGTGCGCAACACCGGCGGGCTCTTCGACACCGTGTGGAAGCAGAGCGGCAAGGGCTTCATCGACGAGAACGGCACCTTCATCGGCGATCAGGACCACATCAAGAACGCGTGGACCACCGCGATGAAGGCCCTCGACGCCGGGATCGTCGCCACGCTCGCCTCGAACACCGCCGACTCGGCCGCTGCCGTGAACGAGGGCAGGCTGCCCGCCGACTTCGGCGCATCGTGGCACCTCGCCGACCTAATGGTCGACGCGCCCGACACCGCGGGCAAGTGGCACGTCTGCGAACACCCTGGTGACGCCACCAACAACGGCGGCTCGTTCCTCACGATCCCCGCGGGCGTCAGCGACCCGGCCGCGTCCTTCGAGCTGATCTCCTTCATCCTCAACCCGCAGAACCAGGCATACGAGTTCGAGGACAAGGGCAACTTCCCGGCGACCCCCGCCTCGTTCGACATGCCGGAGGTCGCCGGTCCCGTCGAGTTCCTGGGCGGGCAGAAGGCCGCCGAAGTGTTCGGCCATGCCGCCGAGACGGTCCGGCCGCTGTTCGAGGACCCCAACGAGAACACCGTCAACGCCCCGTTCTTCGCCGAGATCGACCTTGTCGAGAACTCGAAGAAGGACCCCGAGAAGGCATGGGCCGACGCCGTCGCAGCGGCGAAGCGCCTCGCCAAACAAGTCGGCCTCACCGTCGAATGAGCGTCGCGACCACGCGGCGGGGGCGCATGTCGCCCCCGCCGGTGGACGGCTACCGCACGTCGTCCACCCGGCAGCGCATGAAGAAGGCGCTGCCGCAGTACGGCGCGCTCGGCCCGTACTTCTTCTTTTTCTTCGTGTTCGGCGCGATGCCCATGGTCTTCACCATGGTGCTCGCGTTCACGAACTGGTCAGGGCTGGGTGACATCACCTTCATCGGCTTCGAGAACTTCGGCTACCTCGTCACCGACCCGCTGTTCTACAAGTCTCTCCTCAACACCCTCATCCTCTGGGTCATGGGAACCGTGCCGACCCTGGCGCTGTCCACCATCGTCGCGCTGATGCTGAACTCGACCCTCCGGTTCTCCACCACCTACCGGGTCATCTACCTGATCCCCAACGTGACCTCCCTCGTCGCCATGGGTATCCTTTTCAGCTCGCTGTTCTCCAGCCAGTTCGGCCTGGCCAACGCCATCATCAACCTGTTCGGGTTCGGCAACATCGCCTGGCTGCAGAACGAGTGGGGCATCAAGATCGCGATCTCGGCCCTGACGGTGTGGTCCTTCGTCGGCTACAACTCGCTGCTGATCCTCGCCGGCCTCCAGGCCATCGACAAGACCCAGTACGAGTCGGCGGCGCTCGACGGCGCCAACGGCTGGCAGACCTTCTTCCGGATCACGCTCCCCCAGCTGCGCCCGATCGTGCTGTTCATCACCCTGATGTCGACGATCGGCTCGCTCCAGAGCTTCACCGAGGCGCAGGTGCTCACGTCGTCGATGTCGTCGGGCGCGGCCTCCGCGGGTGGCGTCGGCAACTCGGGTCTGACCATGGTGCTCTACTTCTACGCCGTCGCGTTCCAGGAGAACCGCTACGGCTACGGCGCCACCATCGCGTGGGGCGTGTTCGTCGTCGTGATGTTCTTCTCCGCCATCAACTGGCTCGTGACCCGTGAGCGCAAGGAGGCGGCACGATGAGCATGTCCGCAAAGGCCGTCCCCGCCGCGCTGGCCGGGCCGGCGATCGAGACCGGCAGCCCTCGCCGCCGACGGCCCATCAGGCCGAGTGTCTTCCTGCGCCATGGCGGCCTCATCGTCGGCGCGGTCGTCTCGCTGTTCCCGTTCTACTGGATGTTCGTGCTCGCGACGCATCCCTCCGCGGTGATCTACCAGTTCCCGCCGGTGATGACCCCGGGCGACAGGCTGGGCGCCAACATCGCGACGATCATGGAGAAGACCAACATCTGGGCGTCGATGACCAACACCGCGGTCGTCGCGCTGAGCGTCACCGTGCTTGTGCTGCTGGTCGCCTCCCTCGCCGCCTTCGCGTTCGCGAAGTACCAGTTCCCCGGCAAGAACCTGCTCTTCGCCATCGTGCTCGCGACGTTCCTGCTCCCCTCGCAGCTGGCGACGATCCCGCAGTTCCTGCTGATGAGCAAGCTGGGCTGGGTGGGCGACCTCAAGGCCCTCATCTTCCCCTCGCTCGCCAGCGCCTTCGGCGTCTTCTGGCTGCGGCAGTACGCGACCTCGGCGATCCCGAACGAGCTGCTGGAGGCCGCCACCATCGACGGCTGCGGGTTCCTTCGCCAGTACCGGCACGTCTGCCTGCCGACGATCCGCCCCGCGTTGGCGTTCCTCGGCATCTTCACCTTCATCGGCTCGTGGAACGACTTCATGTGGCCGTTGATCGTGCTGACGGACCCGAGCAAGCTCACCCTCCAGGTGGCGCTCAGTCAGTTGAAGACCGCACACGGGACGGACTACGGCATGCTGATGGCGTCGTCGCTGATCGCGGTGCTCCCCCTGCTCGTGATCTTCTTCCTCGGCGCGAAGCAGTTCATGTCGGGCATCACCGAGGGCGCGGTCAAGGGGTAGCGGCGCCCTGGACACGGCAAAGGGCCGGTGCCGATCGAGGATCGGCACCGGCCCTTTGCGGCTCTCAGAGCTGGTAGAACCGCACAATCGCGGCGAACTCGTCGGGCTGCAGCGACGCGCCACCCACGAGGGCGCCATCGATGTCGGGCTCCGACATGATCTGCGCGACGTTGCCGGACTTCACCGAGCCGCCGTACTGGATGCGCACCGCATCGGCCGTTGCGAAGTCGTACAGGGCGGCGACCTCTCGACGGATGGCGCCGCACACCTCCTGCGCGTCGGCCGGGGTGGCCACCTCGCCGGTGCCGATCGCCCAGACCGGCTCGTACGCAATGACGAGACCCGCGACCTGCTCGGCCGTGAGGTCGGCCAGCGTGCCGCGCACCTGGTTCAGGGTGTACTCGACGTGGTCGCCGGCCTTGCGGATGTCAAGGCCCTCGCCCACGCAGACGATCGGGGTCATGCCGGCCGCGAGGACCTTCTTCGCCTTCGCGTTGATGATCTCGTCGGTCTCGCCGTAGTACTCGCGACGCTCCGAGTGGCCGACGATCACGTAGGCAACGCCCAGCTTCGACAGCATGGAGGTGGAGATCTCGCCGGTGTAGGCGCCGTTGTCGTGCTGCGACACGTTCTGCGCGCCGAGACCGAAGTGCAGGCGGTCGCCGTCGATAAGGGTGCGGACGGTGCGGAGATCCGTGAAAGGCACGCACAGCACCGCGTCGGACTTCGCCGGGTCCCAGTCCTTGTCGACGAGGGTGTAGTGGAGCTTCTCCACCAGTCCAGTGGCCTCAACGTGGTCGACGTTCATCTTCCAGTTACCGGCCATGATCGGCTTGCGGCTCATCAGTTGTCCTCCTCAAGAACGGAAATACCGGGCAGTTCCTTGCCCTCCAAGAACTCGAGCGACGCACCGCCGCCGGTCGAGATGTGGCCGAACGCCTCGTCGGCATGACCGAGAACGCGGACGGCGGCGGCGGAGTCTCCACCGCCGACGACGGAGAGGCCATCGACCTCGGTGAGCGCCTGGGCGACTGCCGCGGTGCCGCTGGCGAGCGCCGGAATCTCGAACACGCCCATCGGGCCGTTCCAGAACACCGTCTTGGCGCCACGGATGGCATCGGCGTACAGCTTCTCGGTCTCGGGACCGATGTCCAGGCCCTGCTTGTCCTCGGGGATGTCGTCGACGGAGACGACGTCGACCTCGCCGATGACGGTGCGGGCGTCGAAATCCATGCCCGTCGCGACGCGCACGTCGACCGGCAGCAGGATCTGCTTGCCCTCCGCCTTCGCGGTCTCCAGGTAGCCGAGGCAGGTGTCGAGGTTCGACTCGTCCAGCAGCGAATTGCCGATGTTCTTGCCGAGGGCTTTCAGGAAGGTGAAGGTCATGCCGCCGCCGATGACCAGCGTGTCGGCGACCTTGAGCAAGTTCTCGATGACCGACAGCTTGTCCGCGACCTTTGCGCCGCCGAGGACGACGACGTAGGGGCGCGCGGGGGTCTCGGTCAGCTGCTTCAAGACGCCGACCTCCTTGGCGACGAGGAAGCCCGCTGCGTTCGGGAGAAGCTTGGCGACGTCGTATACGGAGGCCTGCTTGCGGTGCACGACACCGAAGCCGTCCGAGACGAAGATGTCACCGAAGGCCGCGTACTTGGCGGCGAGCGCCTGGCGCTCGGCCTCGTCCTTCGACTCCTCCGCCGGTTCGTAGCGCACGTTCTCCAGGAGGGCGACGTCACCGTCGGCCAGGGAAGCGACGGTGGCTTGCGCGGACTCGCCGACGACGTCACCGGCCAGCTTGACGTCCACGCCGAGCAACTCGCCGAGGCGGGCGGCGACGGGGGCCAGCGAGTACTTGGGGTTGGCCTCGCCCTTGGGGCGGCCCAGATGGGCCATGATGACGACCCGGGCGCCAGCCTCGCGCAGCGCGGTCAACGTCGGGAGCGCGGCGCGGATGCGGCCGTCGTCGGTGATGTTCTTCTCAGCGTCCAGCGGGACGTTGAAGTCGCAGCGGATGAGGACCCGCTTGCCTGAGAGATCGCCGAGATCTGCAACAGACTTCATTGATGAGCCTTCCTAGAGGGTGTTCGGGGGTTGGGGGGAAGCGCAGACGGCCCCGCAACCCATAGCTGGGGTCGCGGGGCCGTCTGTCAAGCCACTAAATCAGAGCTTGGAGGCGACGAGCTCGGTCAGGTTGACGAGGCGGTTGGAGTAGCCCCACTCGTTGTCGTACCAGCCGACGACCTTCACCTGGTTGCCGATGACCTTGGTCAGGCCGGCGTCGAAGACGCAGGAGGCCGGGTCGGTCTCGATGTCCTTGGAGACGATCTCGTCCTCGGTGTAGACGAGGACCTTGCCGTCGGCGGCGGCCTTGACGATCGCGTTGACCTCGTCGACGGTGGTCTCACGGGAGGCCTCGAAGGTCAGGTCGGTGGCCGAACCGGTGGGGGTCGGAACGCGCATGGCGTAGCCGTCCAGCTTGCCCTTCAGCTCCGGCAGCACGAGCGCGACGGCCTTGGCTGCGCCGGTCGTGGTGGGAACCATGTTGAGGGCCGCGGCGCGCGAGCGACGCAGGTCCTTATGCGGGCCGTCCTGCAGGTTCTGGTCCTGGGTGTAGGCGTGGATCGTGGTCATGAGGCCACGCTCGATGCCGAGACCGTCGTTCAGCGCCTTGGCCATCGGGGCGAGGCAGTTGGTGGTGCAGGATGCGTTCGAGATGATGTTGTGCACCGCGTTGTCGTACAGGTCGTCGTTGACGCCCATGACGATGGTGATGTCCTCGTTCTTCGCCGGGGCGGAGATGAGTACCTTCTTGGCGCCGGCGTCGATGTGAGCCTTGGCCTTGGTGGCGTCCACGAAGAAGCCGGTGGACTCGATCACGATGTCGACACCCAGCTCGCCCCAGGGCAGCTGCGCGGGATCCCGCTCGGCGAAGGCCTTGATCTCCTTGCCGTCGACGATCAGCGCGTCGTCGTCGTACGCGACCTCGCCCGGGAAGCGGCCGAGGATCGAGTCGTACTTGAGGAGGTGGGCCAGAGTCTTGTTGTCGGTCAGGTCGTTGACTGCGACAACGTCGAGATCGGCACCCGACGCGACGAGCGCGCGGAAGTAGTTACGGCCGATGCGGCCAAAGCCGTTGATTGCAACCTTAACGGTCATGAGGAATGTGATCCCTTTCGCTACCTTGCGCCCAAAGAGGCGCATACGGACGTGGTCATCCTAACCGTCTGAACCGTCCTGGCAACCGTAGGGGTCCAATATTGGCGGGATCTACTCTCCGTCGCGTAGCTCCGGGGGGAGGCTGGCCTCCGTGCCGGGGAGCCCCGCGTCCTCCGCCGCCTTGTCAGCGGTGGCGAGGAGCCTGCGGATGCGCCCGGCGATGGCGTCCTTTGTCAGCGGCGGGGTGTGCAGCTGGCCGAGCTCCTCCAGGCTGGCCTGGCGGTGGGTGAGCCGCAACTGGCCGGCCTCGCGCAGGTGCTCGGGCACGTCGTCGCCCAGGATCTCCATGGCTCGCTCGACGCGCGCGCTGGCCGTCACGGCAGCGCGGGCGGACCTTCGAAGGTTGGCGTCGTCGAAGTTGGCGAGCCGGTTGACGTTGGCCCGGACCTCCTTGCGCTTGCGGCGGCCGTCCCACTCGATGCGGGACTCGGCCGCGCCCATGCGGGTGAGGAGGTCCGCGATGGCGTCGCCGTCGCGCAGGACGATGCGTTCGACGCCGCGCACGTCGCGGGACTTGACGACGATGCCGAGGCGCCGGGCCGCGCCGACGAGCGCGAGCGCGGCCTCAGACCCCGGGCAGGTGATCTCCAGCGACATCGACCTCCCGGGCTCGGTCAGGGAGCCACGGGCGAGAAACGCCGCGCGCCACACGGCGACGGCGTCGGCGACCGAGCCCCCGACGACGGCGGGCGGCAGGCCGCGTACGGGACGACGGTGCTGGTCGACAAGGCCGGTGAGCCGCGCTAGCTGCTCGCCCTCGCGCACGACGCGGAGCGTGTAGCGGGGACCGCGACGCAGACCCGAGCCGTTGATCACGAGGAGCTCGGACTCGATCGAGAACAACTCACCGATGAAGGCGCGCAGCCGCCGGGCCGCCGCGCCCGTGTCGAACTCGGCCTCGACGACGATCCGTCCACCCACCAGATGCAGGCCGCCCGCGAAGCGCAGCATGGTCGCCACTTCGGCGCGCGCCACCGACGCGTGGGGGGCGGGCACGCTCGCCAGTTCGGATTTCACCTTCTGTGTCAAAGCCACCATGGCAGTGTGCCATACCCGGCCGGCCGCCTACCTCGAGATGACCTCGCTCAGCACCGCGGCCAGGCGATGCCGATCGTGCGTTGCCGAGCCGTCGCGCGCCGCGACGTCGGCCTTGACGAGACGCGCCCCCAGAGACGTGACGATCCCCTCGAGTTGAGGGTCGGTCGCGGCGAACCGCTCGTCTGCGATCACGACGTCGAGCCGCAGCTGTTCCACGTGCTCGACGAGCAGCTCGATGTGCCGCGAGGCGGTGAAGCCGTCGGTCTCCGCCGCGGGTGCGACGTTCAACACGAGGACCCGCTGCGCCGTCGTCGTCCGGATGGCCTCCGCGAGCTCCGGGACGAGCAGGTGCGGGATCACGCTGGTGAACCACGAACCCGGCCCGAGGACCACGCTGTCGGCCTCCAGCACCGCCTGCACCGCCTCCGGCCGCGCCGGGGGCCTGTCGGGAACCAGCCGGACGTGCTGCACGGTCGCGCGGGACTTCGCCACGGTCGCCTGGCCGCTGAGCGTGCACACCTCGTCGGGCGCGATCGGGTCGAGTCCGACCACATCGGCCTCGATCTCGAGCGGCACGGAACTCATGGGAAGCACGCGGCCGCGGGTGCGCAGCAGGCTGCCGACCATGTCGAGGCCGGCCACCGGGTCGCCGAGATGCTGCCAGAGGCCTGCGATGAGGAGGTTGCCGATCGCGTGGCCGGCGAGCGGCCCCTCGCCCGTGAACCGGGCCTGGAGCACGTCGGCCCAGGCGCGGCCGTCGTGGTCGTCGGAACACAGCGCCGCCAGCGCCATCCGCAGGTCGCCGGGAGGAAGGATGTCGAACTCCTCGCGCAGGCGGCCGGAGGAGCCCCCGTCGTCGGCGACCGTGACGACCGCGGTGAGGCGGTCGGTGATCCGCCGCAGCGCGGTCAGCGAAGCGGCCAGTCCGTGTCCCCCACCCAGCGCGACGACGCGGGGCAGGTCGTGGATGCTCATTCCTTGCCCAGGTCGCGGTGGAGGACGGTGCTCGGATAGCCGTTCTCGCGGAGGCGGACGGCGAGTTCCTCGGCCATCGACGTCGACCGGTGCTTTCCTCCCGTGCAGCCGATCGCGACCGTCACCTGCCGCTTGCCCTCGGCCAGGTAGCCGGGCGCGACCGTCGCGAGCAGCGACATCATGTGGTCTTGGAAGTCCTGGGCGGCCTGGTGCTTCAGGACGTACTGTGCGACGTCGCGGCTGAGCCCCGACTTCGGGCGCAGTTCCGGGATCCAGAACGGATTCGGCAGGAACCGGACGTCGAAGACCATGTCGGCGTCGATCGGGACGCCGTTCTTGAATCCGAACGAGATGAGTGAGATCTTGAGCCGGTCCGCGGTGTCGTCGCCGAAGTGGTTGGCGATCCGCTGAACCAGGTGCCGGGCGGACAGCCTGCTGGTGTCGACGACGATGTCCGCCTTTGCGCGTTGGTCGGCGAGCAGCAGCCGCTCGCGCCGGATGCCCTCCATCAGCCGGTCGTCGCCCTGCAGCGGCAGCGGGCGCCGGTTCGACTCCTGGCGCTGGACGATGACGTCGTCGTCGGCCTCGAGGAAGACGGTGGTGACGGTGGCGCCGAGCGCCTTGATGTCGGCCACGGCCTTCGGGAGCTGCTCGAACTGCTCGCGGGAGCGCACGTCGACGACGACGGCGATGCGGAAAGTGCCGTCGCGTCGCATGGTCTCCACCAGCGTGGGGATCAGCACCGGCGGGAGGTTGTCCACCACGTACCAGCCGAGGTCCTCCATGGTGTGGGCCGCGGTGCGCCGCCCGGCCCCCGACAGGCCGGTGATGAGCGCGATCTGCAACGGGTCCGTCATGCGGGCCAGCCTATCCCGCATCGACCCATCGGCGAGGCGCTGTCGGTGACGCCAGCGCTGCATCGTGACGCCTGCCTAGCGCACCGTGACGCCAGGGTCCCACCGACGACGCCAGCGTTACGTCGTGGCGCCTGCCCCGTACGGCCCTCCAGCGCAGGCGCCACCATCAAACGCAGGCGGCTTCGTCCGAGGACAGGCGTCACGGAGCCGCGCGAGCCGACACCGTGTCATCGCTTTGAGGACACAAGCACGGCAGCAAGCACGAAGCGGCCCCTCCCGTCGTCGTTACTGCTTGACTACGTCTGACCCACCACGAAGGCGAGGAAGCATGCGTCCCATCGATGCCGCTCACAAGACCACCCGGGTTCTGCGCCAAACGGTCCTGATCGCGCTCGCCACGGTCCTAATCCCCGCCGGAGCCGGCGCGACGACGGCCGACGCAGCCTCCCGCTTCACCACGACGCGCTGATCCGGGAACGCCCAGCGCCGCACGCGCAACGGGCCGACGCCTGAACCGTCGGCGGCCTGCGAGGTCAATTTCGTTCAGTTGCCCCGCGATCTGGGACTGGCCAGGTTTGATCCGTCAGGATACTGACGTCCGTAACCTCGCTGACCGGCTGCAGCTGCCGGAGATGACGGATCCGACCTGAGAGGCCATCTCGGCCGACCGAAACAACCTCAGTGGTCAGTCAAGGCCTAGGACGGAATACAGGTTCCTCATGCGCGCCTCTACCGCTATGCAGCGCAGCCAGCGCGTCAGCCGCGGCGAAACCGGAGTACCTGAGTCGGTTGGCCATGGCGTCCAACTCGGACCGAGACGACGCCGGGACGCGCGCCACGTCGTATCTCGTCTCACCGTTCTCGACATAGGCGTGACGAGCGGAGACGATATCGGTCGGATCGTGCTGAGGCACCAGGATCAGATGAGCATGGGCTACACCGAACCCGTGCACGACCATCCCGACTCGCAGCGGCGACAGTTCCTCGCGCATCCGCCGCCCAATCCTCTGCGCCACAACCATGATGTGGGCCGCGAGATCGTCCGGAATGTCCGTGAAGTGGTCGATATGTTCGCGCGGAACCACAAGGCACTCGCCAGGGCGCGTCGGCCGCAGCGTCACGAACGCCAGAGCCTGGGCGTCGGTGTGGACGATGCTCGCCTCGCCGCGCCCTGCGGCAATCTCGCAGAAGGGACAAACTATCGTCGACGTCATACACCCACTGTAGGGACTGGGTGGCCGAGCCAGCCGGATCTACTCATCGACCGGGAACAACATATGTTACGAAACGTCACACTTTGCATGTCGATGACCAGGTGCCTAGGGCAGACTGATCAAGCGTGGGACATACCGTGATTCAGATTCCCGTACCTGCGCTTGAACTGATCGCTCAGCAGGGTGTGCGGACACCCGTGTGTCCCCACATCACGTTGCTCGGACCCTTCGTCGATCAGCACGAGGTCGACAAAGATCTCGTGAACACCATTAGCGAGGTTCTCGCGCCGGTTCGGGCCTTCGATTTCCAGCTTTCCGACGTAGCGCACTTCGCTGAACGGCTGATCTACTTGGCACCCACCCCTGCAGAGCCGTTCATTCGGCTCACGGAGATGTTCAGCGAGGTCTTCCCGCTGTGGCCGCCATACGGCGGCGCGTTCGACGCGGTTGTCCCTCATCTATCCATCGGAGAAGACCTTCCAGAGACCGAGTTGGCGGCGCTCCGCGAGCTACTTCCGATCAGGACAACAGCAAACGAGGTGACGCTGACGTGGTGGTCCGAAGCTGCCGCAGAGGTACTCGCGCGCTTTCCGCTAAGTCCGTAGTACAACAGGCGACAAAGCACTGTCAGGAGCCGAGGTAGGCGATCCGCTGAAGGTCAAACATCTCGCGGTAGCGGCCGTTCAGGGCCATGAGTTCCGCATGGCTCCCTTGCTCGATGATCTGTCCTTCGTCCACGACGAGGATCCGATCGGCGAGGTACGCAGCGGAGTACCGGTGCGAGATCATCACCGAGATCGCGCCGCGGGCGGCCGCGGCCTCGCGCGCGGCGGCGGCGAAGGACTGGAAGAGCTCGAACTCAGCGTGAGCGTCCAGGGCGGAGGTCGGCTCGTCGAGCACCAGGAGCAGGGGGGCCTCGCGCATCCTTGAGCGTGCCAGGGCAATCAACTGCCACTGCCCGTGCGAGAGGTCCGTGCCCTGGCGTGGGGCAAGCGATGTGTCGATTCCGTCAGGGAGACTCGCGACGAAGTCGCCGGCGTTGCCGACGACGATCGCCGCCTGAATAGCGTCCCGGTCGTCGATCCTGGCCGGCTCTCCGATGCCCACGGCCTCGCGCACCGTGAAACGCGGCTTCATGAAGTCCTGGAAGGCTTCAGATGTCCGCTGACGCCAGGCCGCCGGATCCACCTCGCCCCCGTCGACGAGGAACCGGCCACGGGTGGGCTCGAGCAGACCGAGAAGGAGGTTCGCCAGCGTCGTCTTCCCCGCCCCGTTCTCGCCGACGATGGCGATCAGCGAGCCGCGCTCCAGGCGCATGTCGACGTCGGCCAGCACGGGCGCATCCGATCGTGCATAGGCGAACTCCACGCCGTCGAGGCTGATGCCCTCGCGAAGCTCGCGCCGAGCCGCTGCCGGGGGCCGACGCTCTCCGACCCGCCCACGCAGCCGGACGAGCGCCTGCATCGCCGACCAGAGCGGGGCGACGGACTTGACGGTCTCCAAGGTGCCCGCCAACTGACCGCGCAACGCGATGGACAGCGTGATCACCAGGACCAGGTCTCCGACGGTGTGCTCGCCCGTCGGCACCCCGTCAGCGACGGTCAAGAGGCCGATGACGAGCGTGACTCCCAGCACGATCCAGCTCGCGCCCACCCAGGACAGCGCCCTGAGCTGGGTCCTGAAGCGCCGTGCGGCGATGTCGACCCGGAGCGCGGCGGCTGCGGAACTGAGCGAGGGGCCGCAGTCGTAGGACCGGATCTCCTCGACCCCGCGGGGCTCGACGCAGATCTCGTGGAGATAGCGCTCGTTGCGCTCGAGAAGCGTCAGCAGCTCGATCTCGCGGATCTCCTTCCGGGAGGCGAGCAGGGAGACGGCGAGCGAGGCCAGCGCGCCGAGGACGATGACGCTGAGCCGCCAGTCCACCGAGATCAGCAACGCGACCGACAGCCCGAGGCCGATCAGCGTCCTGGTCGCCGACAGCACGACCCACGGCAGATCGATCGGAACGTGCGGGGTCTTGCGCAGGCGCTCGACGTCGTCGAGGAAGGCCGGGTCGGTGATCGACTCGAACTCCGCTCGACCGTCGATCAGGGCCAGCGTCCGGGCCCGCAACTCCGGAACCGTGCGGTCGTTCACGATCGACCAGAGGTTCACTCCGAGCCGCTGCAGGACGAGCCATGTCGTGAAGACAAGACCGGCCAGGAGAGCGAGGACCACGATCCGCCCCAGGCTTGCCTGACCGACGCTATCGACGAGTGCTCGCTGAACCGCCGCAGACGCGGCCGTCGACACGGCGGTCAGCAGCGAGAGGAAGGTGGCGAGCACCATTGCGACGGGCGCATATCCCCACGCCAGACGAAGTGCTCGGCGCATTTCGTCCAGCGCCGCCCTCATGCGATCTCCCGGAATCTGTCTGCCTGCGCCCGGAACATCGCGGCATAAGCCCCGTCGTGCTGGAGGAGTTCGTCATGGGTGCCGATCTCGGAGATCCGCCCTTCTTCGAGCAAGGCGATGCGATCGGCGCGTCGGACCGTCGATAGGCGATGCGTGATCAGCACGACCGTCACGCCTGCGAGCTCGGCCATCACCGTGTTGTAGAAGTCCGTCTCGCCACGAACATCTAGCTGAGAGGTGGGCTCGTCGAGAATGAGCACGCGTTTGCCGCGCCGAGCCGCCAGGATCGCCCGCGCAAGGGTCAGCCGCTGCCACTGGCCACCGGAGAGGTCCGTGGCGGCCTCGTTCGTGTTCCACAGCGGCGTGGCCAACGTGATTCCCCGCCGCTTGAACAGCTCCCCCAGCCCGGCGATCTCGAGCGCTCTCCACACTTCCTCGTCTGTCGCCGACGCCCCCAGCGTCACGTTCATCCTGATGTCCAGCGGAAGGCGTAGGGCCTCCTGGTTCATGATCGCGACGCCCGACGCCAGGCGGCTGCCCTCGGCGCTGTGGATCGGGTGCCCGTCGAAGGAGATGCTGCCGGAGGCCGGCTCGTAGAGCCCGCCGAGCAGCTTCGTGAGGGTGGACTTGCCCGCGCCGTTGCGCCCCACGAGGGCGAGGCGCTCGCCGGGACGAATGTCGAGGGAGACCGAGTCCAGGACCCCTCGCCCGGGGTATCCGAAGGCAAGCTGGTCGAGGATGATCCGGGGCGCCATGCCGAGGGCGGGAGCGCCCGCCGCCACCCGGCGCCGGTGCGGTCCGCGCTCCTGGTCACGCTCGTGCGCGGCGGCCAACGCCTCTATCCGCCCATGGGCACGCATCGACGCGAGCCCGTAGTCGATGTCCCAGGCCTCCCAGCCCATGAACGACATGCTCATGGTTCCTGTGACGGCGATCATGGCGACCGCCAGGTCGGAGGAGGAGAGGCGCCCAGAGAGACCGTCTATGCCCAGCCAGAGGAACGCGATCACCGCGATCGCGAACGCGATGCACCCCGTGATCCATTGCTCACGGACGATCTTGACGAGCGCCCGGATGCTCGCCGCGCTGGCGGAGGTAGCCTTCATGCGGAACTGGTCCGTCAGCCACGAACCGAACGCGAACACGGCGAACTCGCGTGCATGCCTGGGTTCGGCAAACGACTTCCAGATCTCGTCGGCCTCCCGCGCGACATCGGCGTGGGCGTCGACGATGCGGAGGAACGGCACCCACTCGGCGCGGATGATCGCCCGGATCGCGAACGCCCCGACGACGGCGATCACAGCCACCGGGACGTTGTAGGCCGCGATGACCGCGCCAAGCGCCAGCGCGGAGGCGACGCGAAAGGTGAGCCACAGCTGGCCGACCGCTGCGGCGCCCGCTGTTCGGCTTCGCCAGTCCAGCGCACCCGGGTCGCACGCGCGTGAGGCATCGGACTGGAAGTCCGCGCTCTCCACGGTCGCGAACGACAGCACCTCGCTCGCCAGGTGCCGCACCCGCGACCGGATGTGGCCGTCGATCGACGAGGCGACCCACGTCGACAACGGAGTGATGAACGCGAGCGCCTGCTGCAGGAGCACGATGGAGACCGCGACTCCGACGCCGGCCCACACCGCCTGACCGACGTCGCCCTCTCGCCTCAGCTGCTCGGCCAGCCGGCCCGTCAGAAGGGACGTCGCCACCGGCGCGAACGCCGTCACCATGCCCAGCGCGCCATACAGTAGGAGAGGAGGCCGCGCCGCGAGGAGGACAAGCCGGAGGAGCCGCCGCCGCTCCGCCACCATGTCCCGCACCCGAGCAAGCACCGCACACCTCCTCGCGAACGGCCGGTTCGACGACTAACGCGCGTTAGCCATCTGGGTCGCACACTCTACGGCACGCCGATACAACTCCCACCAAAGCTCCATGATCAGCCTTGCGCGGGTCCCCACCTAAGTAGAGGGATCCTCCGGAAGGCCGCGGGCGTGGAGGGCCTCGCCTGTGCGTTCCGCGTAGGCGACCGCGCCGACGACCGCGGGCGTCAGGAGCAGCGCGGGGTTGCGGTCCTTGCCCCGGGCGCGGGCGGCGTCGCGGGCGTCCTGGACGGCGCCCGCGAGGAACGGGATCGAACGGATCATCAACGCCACGGTCAGCGTCACCGCCTGCGGGTTCACCCGAATCCAGCGGAGAGGCGACAGCGCGCGGGTCAAAGCGTCCATCAGGTCCGGGGTCGACGTCGTCAGCGTCAGCATCCGCGCCGCCAGCACCGCGGCGAGCAGGTTGCCCGGAACGACGACGGCCTGTTCAGGCCGCAGCGAGATCAGCTGGTAGATCACGAGCACGGCGAGCAGAATCCACAGGTACCAGCCGATGGCGAAGATCCGGCGCAGGGGAACAGCGGAGGTCAGCAGCAGCGCCGTCAGGGCCGCGACCGCGAAGAGGGTCGCCCACCACGACCCGACGAGGATCGGCGCGATGGCCAGCGTCAGCATCAGCAGGTACTTCGCCCCGATGGGGAGCCGGAACAGCCACCCGTCGCCGGGCTCGAAGACGCCGAGCAGGCTGGTGTGCGCGTTCATCGGGCCATCGCCCCGACATACGCGTCGATCGCCTCTGCGGGCACGCCGTCGGCGAGGACGCGACCGTCGTCGATGACGACGACGCGGTCGGCGTCGGCGGCGAACTCGAGGTCGTGCGTGGAGTAGATGACCTGCTGTTCCAGCCCGGCCAGTGTGCGGCGCAGCGCCTGCCTGTTGCGGAGGTCCAGCAGCGTCGTCGGCTCATCGGCGACGATCACGCGAGGCTCGACCGCGAGCACGCTGGTGAGCGCGACGAGCTGGCGCTCTCCCCCGCTCAGGTCGTAGATGCTCTGGTGCGCCACGTGACCGACACCGCGCTCCTCCAGCAGGCCCAACGCCCGGAGCGTGCGCTCCTTCTTGTCCCGGATCCGGCCTTGCAGGCTGAGCGCGACGTCCTCCACGGGCGTCGACATCAGCAGCTGCGCAAGCGGATCCGTGAAGACGAAGCCGACCCGCTGACGCAGTCGCTTCGCGTCGGCAACGCTGTCCAGCCCGTCGACACGAACGCTGCCCGACGTCGGGGTACGCAGCCCGTTGAGGAGGCGGAGCAGGGTCGACTTCCCGGAACCGTTGGCCCCGACGACGGCGATCCGGTGCTCCGGCAACGTCAGCGAGATGTCGTCGAGCAGCACGCGATCGGCCTCACCCTGGCGCCAAGCCGGGATCACGACACTGACCGCGCGCAGCTCGATCATCGGGCGAGAAGCCTCGGGAAGGCCTTGTGCACGGCGAGGGAGAGGACCGCGGCGATGGCGTACTTGATCATGTCGGGGACCCAGAACGCGAGGTCGGTGAGGAACGCCGTGCCAACCGGCATGCCCGCGGCGCGCGCCATGCCGAGCGCGCCCAGCGGCCAGACGATGACGACGCGGCTCACCGCACACGCGAGGAAGAACCACAGCACGGTGGACGCCGAAAGCCCGCGCCGGACGACGTTCTGCGCCAGGTACCCGATGAGGGCGGCGGAGAGGACGAAGCCCACGAGGTACCCGCCCGTCGGGCCGAACAGCACCCCGATGCCGGCCTTGCCACCGGCGAAGACGGGAAGCCCCGCGAGCCCGACAAGGACGTACAAACCGACGGCTGCGGCGCCGCGCCACCAGCCGAGGCAGAGTCCCGCCAGCGCCACGCCGGTGAGCTGGAGCGTGATCGGGACGGGGACGATGCCGATGGGGATCGCGGGCGTCAGCGACAGCGCGGCCAACAGGGCGGCGAAGACGGCGATGTAGGCGAGATCGGCGGGCGTGGCCGCACGCCGTGCGGCGGGGGCGTCAACGTGGCTGGTCATGGCAGTCCTCCAAGGTCGATGACATCATCTAACACCAGAAGTTGAACAGTGTTCAACACGCCCCCGCAAAGCGCGCCGCCCGCTGTCGCCGCAGAGGTAGGACTCGAAACTCACTGCCCCAACTCATCGATGACGTCGGTAGTCAACGCTAGCCGCTCCTCCCCGCCGTCCCATCTGAGCCACAGCTCAAAGTTCCGTCCGATGTGGACGATGTCGGCGTACTCGAGGCCAGCATCACCCATCGAGCCCTCATCGCTCAATAGTCGTCGGACCTCCGCACTTGCTCCCTTTGCCTCGCTGCCTTTCGTCGGAGCGTCTGCGGGAACCATGTCGAACTTCGGCAACGGCAGAAGCGGTCTCCCCGCCGCGAGGTAGGGATCCAGCTGTGGGTCCGGGAGCAGAGTGATGTAGAAGCCGTCGAAGCCGCGGTCGGCTTTGGTGTCAACCTCGAGACGGTAGACGAGCTCCTTCGTCCCCTCCTCACTGACAAGCCTCGCCGGATAGACGGTGATGTCGAACCAGTCGCTGGCTTCGTGGTAGACAACGCCACCCGTCCATGCATCGGGATCGAGCGAAACGACGGCGGGAGGCGGGTCGTCGTCCTCCAGGTAGGGATCCGCCGGACTGCATGCCGCCACCAGCGCTACCAGCACCACCCAGATGACGGCGGAGCCACGGAGCTTCTTCATTTCATCTCCCAGCGCGCGACGGGCACTGATACGCCCAGGAGACCATGGTCCCACCATGACGGATGTGTCTTTCGCGCGGGCGCACCTAGGGAAAGACGTCTAGAGCTCCGTGACCTCGCCGGTGGTGAGGTTGATCGCCTCGCCGCCGGTGCCCGCGAGCGCAGCCTTGACCGCCGCCGCGAGCGTCGGGCCGAAGCCCGGCACCTCCGCGATCTCCTCGACCGTGGCCTGACGCAGCTTCCGCAGCGACCCGAAGTAGGTCAGCAGCGCCTTGCGCCGCAGTTCGCCGAGCCCGGGGACGTCGTCCAGCACGGACTCCACCAGGTTCTTCGCCCGCCGCGAGCGGTGGTGCGTGATCGCGAAACGGTGGGCCTCGTCGCGCAGCCGCTGCAGCAGGTACAACCCCTCGGACGCGCGCGGGAGGATGAGCGGGTACTCCTCCCCCGGCAGCCACACCTCCTCCAGTCGCTTGGCCAGCCCGCACAAGGCAATCTCGTCCTCCAGGCCAAAGCGCCGGAGCACCTCGGCCGCGGCGTTGACCTGCGGTAGGCCGCCGTCGACGACGACCAGCGCGGGCGGGTACGAGAACCGGGCCGCCTCGCCGGTTGTGGCGTCGACCTTGACCTCGGAGGCCCGGTCGTCGACGAGGCGACGCAGGCGCCTGCTCAGCACCTCATCCATGGCCGCGACGTCGTTGCTGCCCTCGAAGCTCTTGATCAGGAACCGCCGGTACTGGCTGCGCCGCGGCATGCCGTCCTCGAACACCACCATCGACCCGACGACCTCGGTGCCCATGGTGTGCGAGATGTCGTAACACTCGATCCGCAGCGGCGGCTGCGCGAGATCGAGCGCCTCTGCCACCTCGTCGAGGGCGGTGTTGCGCGTCGTCAGGTCGGTGGCGCGATGGAGGCGGGCCTGGTCGAGGGCCATCTCGGCGTTGCGGACGGCGGTGTCGAGCAACCGACGCTTCTCCCCCCGTAGCGGCACCCTGATGCTGACGCCGGCCCCGCGCCGCGCGCTGAGGTGAGCCGCCACCGTCGTCTCCGCCTCCACGGAGGCAAGGATGTGCGGCGGGATCTCCTGGTCCTCGGCGTACAGCTGTTCGAGGAAAGCCTCGAGTAGATCGGTGAGCGAGCGGTCGTCGGCACGGTCGGCGATCCAGCCGCGCTCGCCGAGGATGCGGCCGTCGACGACGTGGAACACCTGCACGGCGACCTGCTGCCCGTCGTCAGCGAGGCCCACGACGTCGGCGCGAAGGCCGTCGGTCAGCACGACGGAGTTCTTCTCCTGCACGCTCTTCAGCGCGGTGAGCGAGTCGCGGAGGACGGCGGCGCGCTCGAAGTTCAGGTCGGCCGACGCCTGATACATCTGGCGCTCGATCCTCCCGATGATCCCGCCAGTGTTGCCGCCCATGAACGAACAGAAGTCCTCCGCGATCTCGCGATGCTCCTCCTTGGAGACACGCCCTACGCAGGGCGCGGAGCACTTGCCGATGTCGCCCAGCAGGCACGGGCGCCCCGAGGCCTTCGCCCGGTTGAAGACGCCCTGCGTGCAGCTCCGCATCGGGAAGACCCGCAGGAGCAGGTCGACGGTGTCGCGAATGGCCCACGCCTTGCCGAACGGCCCGAAGTAGCGCACGCCCTTCTTCTTGGCGCCGCGGCCGACGAATACCCGGGGGAACTCCTCGTTCATGGTGACCGCAAGCCACGGGTAGGACTTGTCGTCGCGGTACTTGACGTTGAACCGCGGGTCGAACTGCTGGATCCACGTGTACTCGAGCTGCAGCGCCTCGAGTTCGTTGGCGACAACCGTCCACTCGACCTTCGCGGCCGTCCGCACCATGGTCTGGGTGCGGAAGTGCAGGCCGGCGGGATCGGCGAAGTAGGAGTTGAGCCGCTGCCGCAGACTCTTGGCCTTACCGACGTAGATGACATTTCCGAACGCGTCGAAGAACCTGTAGACGCCGGGGTCCGTAGGGATGCTCCCCGGCGCGGGGCGATACGTCGCGGGGTCGGCCATGGTCCCCGATCATACGTCGGGTCCGTTCCGACAACGGTCCGACGACGCCGCGGCACCCGTATCGGCTCTGGCTGAGCCCCGCGAGCGGGAGTAGGCTCATGGCATGTCGAACAAAGTGGATCGAGACGTGCGCCCGACCGGCTTGAAAAGGGAGCCGCACGCCGTCGAATGGCGCTTCGATGACCCTGCCGCCCGACACGCCGAGACCACCGCTTACCAGGCGCAACTCGCAGACTTCCGCCGCCGCGGCCGGTACGCCTTCCTCGTGCGTGTGTCCACCACCGTGCTGGCCATCCTGCTGCTCGCGATCGGTGTCGCGCTGACGCTCGGCTCCATGACGTCCATGCCCGGGTCGTTCCTCGCGCAGCGCTACGTGCCAGGCGCCGACGGCTCCATCACCATCCTGCGCGACGGCAACTACGCACTGACCAATGAGGCCAAGACGTTGCCCGTCTGCTCCATCACGGACCTCGACGGCGTCGACATCCCCCAGCGTCCGATCTCCCTGCCGGGCAACCCACCGATGGAGGCCAGCCTCTTCCACGTCTCCGAGGGAGGCTACCGGGTTTTCTGTGAGGGTGGAAACGACGGGGTGACCGCCTTCGCCCACGAGTCGCTCGACATCGTGCAGAACCGCCTGCTGGGCTTGGCGCTCCAGGCGCTCCCGTTCCTGGTCGTCGGCCTGGTATCCTACTTCGCCGGCACGTACGCCGCCGCTCGCATTCACCCGGAGTCGTCCCGCCCCGTCGTCCCCAGCTGACTGCTACAACAGCGGGCGGAGGAACTGGCCGGTCGCGGAGGTCTCCGTCCCCGCGATCTGTTCAGGGGTGCCCTTCGCGACGACGGTGCCGCCGCGAGAGCCACCGTCGGGGCCCATGTCGATGATCCAGTCCGCGGACTTGATGACGTCCAGGTTGTGCTCGATGGTGACGACGGTGTTGCCCGCGTCGACGAGGCGTTGCAGCACCGCGAGCAGACGCCTGATGTCCTCGAAGTGCAGGCCTGTCGTCGGCTCGTCGAGCACGTAGAGCGTGCGGCCCGTCGAGCGCTTCTGCAGCTCAGCAGACAGCTTCACGCGCTGCGCCTCCCCGCCGGAAAGCGTCGTCGCCGGCTGCCCGAGCCGCACGTAGCCCAAGCCGACCTCCGTCAGCGTCCGCAGGAAGCGTGCGATGGCCGGAATCGACTCGAAGAACTCGACGGCCTCGCTGATGGGCATGTCCAGCACCTCCGCGATGGTCTTGCCCTTGTAGTGCACCTGGAGCGTCTCGCGGTTGTAGCGCGCGCCGTGGCACACCTCGCACGGCACGTAGACGTCCGGGAGGAAGTTCATCTCGATCTTGATGGTGCCGTCGCCCATGCAGTTCTCGCAGCGCCCGCCCTTGACGTTGAACGAGAACCTCCCGGGCATGTAGCCGCGGACCTTCGCCTCGGGCGTCTGCGCGAACAGCGCGCGGATCTTGTCGAACACGCCGGTGTAGGTGGCGGGGTTGGAGCGCGGAGTGCGGCCGATCGGGGACTGGTCGACCTGGATCACCTTGTCGATGTTGTCCAAGCCCTCCAACACCTTGTGGCGACCGGGAACGGCCTTCGAGCCGTAGATCGCCTTGGCCGCCGCGGTGTAGAGGATGGAGTTCACCAGCGACGACTTGCCCGACCCGGACACGCCCGTCACAGCGATGAACGTGCCCAGCGGGAACGCGACGTCGATGCCGCGCAGGTTGTGCTCGCGCGCCCCCTTCACGACGATGCGGCTCCCGTTGCCCGGACGCCGGATGGCCGGGACGGGGATCTCGAGCCGCCCGGAGAGGTAAGCGCCGGTCTTCGACTCGGGATTAGCCAGCAACTCCGAGACGGGCCCGGAGACGACGACCTCGCCGCCGCCCTCGCCTGCGCCCGGGCCGATGTCGACGGCCCAGTCGGCCGCGCGGATCGTGTCCTCGTCGTGCTCGACGACGATCAGGGTGTTACCCAGGTCGCGGAGCCGGTGCAGCGTCTCGATCAGGCGCAGGTTGTCGCGCTGGTGCAGACCGATCGACGGCTCATCGAGGACGTACAGCACCCCGACGAGGCCGGAGCCGATCTGCGTCGCCAAACGGATCCGCTGCGCCTCGCCTCCGGAGAGCGTGCCGGAGGCCCGCGAGAGCGTCAGGTAGTCAAGACCGACGTCGAGCAGGAACTTCAGCCGCAGGTTGATCTCCTTGATCAGCCGCGCCGCGATCGCCGCCTCACGCTCGGTGAGCTGGAGGCCGCGGAGGAAGTCGGCCGCCTCGCCGATCGACATGTCGGACAGCTCGGCGATCGTGCGGTCGGCGACGGTCACGGCCAGCGACGACGGCTTGAGCCGCGTGCCCTTGCACGCCGGGCAGGCGACCTCGCGCATGTAGCCGCCCCAGCGGTCGCGCGCCGAGTCGGTCTCCGCCTCGTCGTAGCGGCGCCGGATGAACGGGATGACGCCCTCGTAGCGCTGCGAGAACGAGCGCACGCGGCCGAACCTGTTTCGATAGCTGACGACGACGTTCCCCTTCGCGCCGTGCAGCAGCGTGGCGCGTGCGGCGACGGGGAGCTTCCGCCACGGTGTCGATGTCGCGAAGCCATGCTCCTCGGCGAGCGAGCCCAACACGTGCGCATAGTGCGCCTTGACGGTGGGCGCGGTCCAGGGCGCAATCGCGCCGTCGTCGAGCGAGAGGTCCTCGTTGGGGATGATCAGCTCGGGGTCGGGGTCGAGCAGGGTGCCGAGACCAGAGCACTCGGGGCAGGCGCCCCAGGGGCCGTTGAACGAGAACTGGCGCGGCTCGAGCTCGTCGATGTTGACGTCGTGCTCGTTGGGGCAGCCCATCTTCTCGGAGAAGCGGCGCTCGCGCTCGGGGTCGTCGGCGGGGAGGTCGACCCAGTCGATGGTGACGACGCCGGACGCGAGGCCCAGCGCGGTCTCGATGGACTCGGTGATGCGCTGCTTGGCGTTCGGCCGGACGACGGCGCGGTCGACGACGACCTCGATGTCGTGTTTGCGGTTCTTGTCGATCGACGGCAGCTCGGTCAGCGGGTAGGTGGCCTTGTCGATGCGGACGCGGCTGTAACCGTCGGCGATGAGCTGCCGGAACAGCTCGGCGTGCTCGCCCTTCCTGCCCCGGACCAGCGGCGCGAGGATCTGGAAGCGCGTGCCCTCTTCCTCGGACATCAGCCGGTCGACGATCTGCTGCGGCGTCTGCCGCCCGATCACGGCGCCGCACACTTCACAGTGCGGCACGCCGATGCGTGCGTACAGGAGGCGGAGGTAGTCGTAGACCTCGGTGATGGTGCCGACGGTGGACCGCGGGTTACGGCTTGTCGACTTCTGATCGATCGACACGGCCGGCGAGAGGCCCTCGATGAAGTCGACGTCGGGCTTGTCCATCTGCCCGAGGAACATGCGCGCATAGGCGGAAAGCGACTCGACGTAGCGGCGCTGCCCCTCCGCGAAGATCGTGTCGAACGCCAAGGAGGACTTGCCCGAACCGCTGAGCCCCGTGAAGACGATCAGCGCGTCCCTGGGCAGGTCGAGGGAGACGTTCTTCAGGTTATGTACGCGTGCTCCGCGCACGATCAGCCGATCATTCACGCCCGCCATGGTACGGGTTTGCTAACTTTGGCCCCATGCCGAAACTTCGTGCGCCGTTTTCCGCGGTCCTTGACGCGGTGCGCGAGCACACCTCGATGCTCCTGGGCACGACGATCGGCTACTCCGCCGACGACTGGGCCGAACCCACAGCGCTTACCGGATGGACGCGCAGCCACGTCGCCGCGCACCTCGCCGACGGCGCCCGCGGCATGATTCGCGTGATCGACGGCCTGCACGCCGGGACCCCGCTGCGCATGTACGAGTCCGAGGAGTCGCGCCGCCGCTCGATGGAGCTAGGGGCCCTTGGCAGCGGGCTTGAGCTGCAGATCGGCCTCGACACCAGCGCGAGCGAGTTGCAGAGCAAGCTGGCCGGGCTTGAGGACGACGACCAGCAGGTCGAACTGCGTTCCGGCTACCGGGTGTCGGCCTCCACCATCCCGCTCGCCCGCCTCAGCGAGGTCGTCCTGCATCACATCGACCTCGGCTGGCGGCTCTCCGACGACGACCTGGCCCCGGGCATCGCCCGCGCACTGCTGAAGTTCCAGGTCTGGCGCATCGGCGCCCACCCCGACATCCCGCCCACGCTCTTGGTGGCGGACGAAGGCTACGAGGGGACCGTCGGCCCCGACGGCGACCGCGAGACCCTTCGCGGCCCGGCCGCGGACCTCACGGCCTGGCTCGCCCGCGGCGTCGAGTCGGACCGGCTGATCCGGGAGTCCTGACCCGGCGGGTGCGCGTCACCCAGGTCGCGCAGCGACCTCGCTATCGATCACCCATCCCGCGCTGACCTGCTGCCCCCTCGGCGAGGACCTGTTCCTCGGCCTTTCCTGCCTGAAGGGACTTGATATCGGCCAGCGGAACGCGGGCGGGCAAGCCCGGGGCCTCCTCGTCGATCCGGTAGAAGACGCCATCCTCAACCTCTGCGAACGCCCCCGAGGGCCCGCCGATCTGGACGTACGCGCCGTCGGGGTGCGGATCGTTGACGCCGTAGGCCATGGGCTGCAGGAACATCACGAAGGACCATCCAGTGGCCAATGCCGGGTCGCCCTCCACATCGGTGCCAACGGCGTCGTAGACGAGGAACTCCGTTCCCTGATCGGATCCCACGCTCAACTCGCCGGAGATGAGGCGCGTCAGCGTGACCGTGACGAGGCGATGCTTGCTGTCCGAGTAGGGCCCCGTCCTCCACCTGTCCCCGGTGACCTTCACCACGACGATCGCCGTCGAGTCCTCGGCGAGCTCACTCAAGGATCCGTACCGCCAGACCCGTAAGGCCTGGGACGTGACCTTCGGGGCGACGCGCTTCTCGGGCGCGCAGCCGCCAACCATGAACGTCCCCGCGACCGCCGCCCCCGCCCCGAGCACCGCGCGACGAGACATCGGGCCCGACAAAAGGGATGAATCGTGCATGACTCAACCTAGCACCGCTGCCCCGAGCTCACCGGCCTCTTGAGCCCGCGTCAGTGAGCGAACGGAAATTGTCGGAGGCCCTCACTAGGCTGGTGGAATGCGACCGATCGAGGAACTCCAGCGCCAAGTGGCCCCCTTTGAGGTGATCTCGGACTACACGCCGTCCGGGGACCAGCCCACCGCCATCGCGGACCTGGAACGCCGGCTGAGCGCGGGCGAGAAGGACGTCGTGCTGCTGGGCGCGACGGGCACGGGAAAGACGGCGACGGTGGCCTGGCTGGCCGAGCGGCTGCAGCGGCCCATGCTCGTCATGCAGCCGAACAAGACGCTGGCCGCGCAGTTCGCCACGGAGCTGCGCGAACTCATGCCCAACAACGCCATCGAGTACTTCGTCTCCTACTACGACTACTACCAGCCCGAGGCGTACCTGCCACAGACGGACACCTACATCGAGAAGGACTCTTCGTTGAACGAGGAGGTAGAGCGGATGCGGCACGCGGCCACCAGCTCTCTGCTGACGAGGCGCGACGTCATCGTCGTCGCGACGGTGTCTGCCATCTACGGCCTCGGCACCCCCGAGGAGTACCTGGAGCAGCGGGTCACGCTGCGCGTCGGTGACCGGTTCGACCGCGACGCGCTCCTGCGGCACCTCGTCGACATCCAGTACGCGCGCAACGACATCGGCGGCGGCCGCGGCACGTTCCGCGTCAAAGGCGACACCGTCGAGATCTTCCCCATGTACGAGGAGAACGCGCTGCGGGTGGAGTTCTTCGGCGACGAGATCGAGCGCATCGCCACCATGCACCCGCTCACCGGCACCGTCATCCTCGAGGAGCAGGAAGCCTACGTCTTCCCCGCCACGCACTACTCCGCAGGCGCCGAGAGGATGGAGCGCGCCATCGGGGGCATCGAGACAGAGCTGACAACGCGGCTGACAGAGTTCGAGGCGCAGGGGAAGCTCCTAGAGGCGCAGCGGCTGCGCATGCGCACCAGCTACGACATCGAGATGATGCGCCAGATCGGCACCTGCTCCGGCATCGAGAACTACTCACGCCACATCGACGGCCGCCAGGCGCACTCCGCGCCGTCGTGCCTCCTGGACTACTTCCCCGAGGACTTCGTGCTCGTCGTCGACGAATCGCACGTGTCCATCCCGCAGATCGGCGGCATGTACGAGGGCGACGCCTCCCGTAAGCGGACGCTGGTGGAGCACGGGTTCCGGCTACCCAGCGCCATGGACAACCGGCCGCTGAAGTTCGACGAGTTCGTCGAGCGCATCGGCCAGACCGTCTACCTGTCCGCGACACCGGGCCCATACGAGATGGAGCGGGCCACCGGCATCGTCGAGCAGATCATTCGCCCGACAGGCCTCGTCGACCCCGAGGTGATCCTCAAGCCCACGAAGGGCCAGATCGACGACCTCATGGCGGAGGTGAAGCTGCGCGTGGAGCGCAACGAGCGCGTGCTCGTCACCACGCTGACGAAGAAGATGGCCGAGGACCTGACCGACTACCTGATGGACCACGGCATCAAGACGCGCTACCTCCACTCCGACATCGACACCATCCGGCGCATCGAGCTGCTGCGCGAGTTGCGGCTGGGCGAGTACGACGTGTTGGTGGGCATCAACCTGCTCCGCGAGGGCCTCGACCTGCCGGAGGTGTCGCTTGTCGCCATCCTCGACGCCGACAAGGAGGGCTTCCTACGCTCGGCGCGCTCGCTGATCCAGACCATCGGCCGCGCCGCCCGTAACGTCGCAGGCCAGGTCCACATGTACGCGGACAAGATCACGCCATCGATGGAGGCCGCGATCGAGGAGACCAACCGCCGCCGCGCCATTCAGGTTGCGTACAACACCGAGAACGGCATCGACCCACAGCCGCTGCGTAAGCGCATCGCCGACGTCACCGAGATGCTGGCCCGGGAGGACGCGGACACCGATGAGCTGCTGGGCGCCGCCGGCACAGGAAAGCCGGGCCGCGGCAAGGGCCTCGACCCGTCGTCGATGGCCATCGGCGACTTGCGCCAGCTCATCCAGGACCTGACCGAGCAGATGCACCAGGCGGCATCGGAGCTCCAGTTCGAGGTCGCGGCCCGACACCGCGACGAGATCTCCGACCTGAAGAAGGAACTCCGCCAGATGATCGAGGCGAACAAGTAGCACGGTTAACCTTGGTCACGAACAAGCGAGCGTCGACATGCTGTACGTCTCGTTCGGAATGCTCATGGCCTCCGCTTCCGATAGACCACGACCGGATCGACGTCGAGCCGCCGCCCGGCACCGTCCAATCCAGCGCAAGCCTCGCCTAGCCTGGGAGGGTCTCGCAGACCTTCTCATCTTGGAACTTCTAAGCAACTCAGGTTGCTTAGTCCTCAATAGGCAACTACAGTTGCTTGCATGGCAAAGGAACAACCCGCCCCGATCGGCGGCGTCGCCGACGAGCTCGCGGCGGTGCTCGCATTGCGCGAGCTCGTGGAACTCAGGGAGGACGCCGCGGTCGAGCACGCGCTCGCGGAGGGCTGGACCTGGATACAAGTCGCCGAGGCCCTCGGCGTCACGCGGCAGGCGGTCCACAAGCGCCACTCCCGGCGACTCGCGGCGACCGGCATCCCCTTGAGGAGGCGAAATGAGTGACCCGTCGGGCCTGCCGGACCTCGGCCAAAGCGCGCGGGCCACGCTCATGGGGGCGGCCGTCGAGGCTCAGCGCCTGGGCCTCGCCACCACCGAGGCCGAGCACCTCCTCCTCGCGCTGGCCGCGGAACCACTCACGCCGGCGGGAGCACTCCTCGCCGAGGTTGGCCTCGACCACGCAGGCACCCTCGCCGCCCTCAAGGCCGAGCGTGCCCACTCACTCAGGGCGGCCGGCGTCGACCCCGCAGCTGCGGAGCACCTCCGGCCGACCCGACTGCCCATCACCAAGGCCCGGTGGGGGTCGACCCTGCGCGACGTGATCAACCGTGGGGCACATCTGGCCCGCAGCAGCGGCCGACGCGACCCGCGGGCGTTCCGGCAACTCGATCTCCTGGCAGGCCTGCTCGACCTGGAATACGGCACCGTACCCCGCGCGCTCGCCTACGCCGGCATCGACCGTGAGCGCCTCCTATCCACAGCCCGAGGCCCCGCCTCCTAAGCCCCGCACCACGACTCTCCCGCGGACGCCCACACGGGCGGTCCGCTCCCCATCGCGCTCTAACGGGCGCGCCTGAAAGGAACTCGACCATGCATTCTCACTCCACGCCGTGGGCGATCGAGGCCGACAGCCTCGTCAAGCTCTTCGGCACCAACCGAGCCGTCGACGGCGTCGACCTCCGCGTCGCCGAGGGCAGCGTCTACGGCGTCCTCGGCCCCAACGGGGCAGGCAAGACCACCACCCTCTCCATGCTCGCCACCCTCCTCAAACCCGACGGCGGCAGCGCCCGCGTCTTCGGCCACGACATCGTCCGCGAGTCCCACCAGGTCCGCCAGCTGGTCGGCGTCACCGGCCAGTACGCGAGCGTCGACGAGAAGCTCTCCGCCACCGAGAACCTCGTCATCTTCGGCCGGCTGCTCGGGCTGAGCACCCGCGCGGCGCGCGCCAAGTCCGACGAACTCCTGGAGAGCTTCGCCCTAACAGAGGCCGCCCGTAAGCCCCTCTCCCAGTTCTCCGGCGGCATGCGCCGCCGACTCGATCTCGCGGCCTCGCTCATCGCGCAACCCCCTCTGCTCTTCCTGGACGAACCCACCACAGGCTTGGACCCACGCACGCGTGGCCAGATGTGGAACACCATCCGCGCGCTGGTCGCTACCGGCTCGACGGTGCTACTCACCACGCAGTACCTCGATGAGGCGGACCAGCTCGCCGACAGGATCGCCGTCATCGACCGTGGGCGCGTCGTAGCCGAGGGCACCTCCGACGAACTGAAGTCGTCGGTGGGCACCTCGACGCTCCAGCTCGCCCTTGCCTCGGCGACCGACGCGCCGGGTGCCGCCGAGATTGTCGAAGCCGTCCTCGGCACGCGCCCCACGCTCTCTCCCGAGGCGGCCAAGGTGACGGCCCCCATGGCCGACGCCGACCGTGTCACCGACCTGCTCATCGCGCTCCGGGATAGAGGCTCCACCTGATCGGGCTGAGCGTCCAGCAGCCCACACTCGACGAGGTCTTCCTCGCCATCACCGGCGCACCCGCCAACACCGCAGAGGAGGTCGCGGCATGACCGCCACCATCACCCCCGTCTCCGACAGAACCCTCACGGCCCACGCGTCCGCCGCACAGGCGCTGCGCGATACCCTCACCATGGCCTGGCGCTCCCTCCTGCGCGTCCGAAGGACGCCCGAGCAATGGGCCGACGTTATCCTCCAACCCGTCATCTTCACCGTGATGTTCGCCTTCCTCTTCGGCGGCGCCATC
The DNA here is from genome assembly GCF_016714275.1 of Tessaracoccus sp. GTDB lineage: Bacteria > Actinomycetota > Actinomycetes > Propionibacteriales > Propionibacteriaceae > Arachnia. The sequence goes on from NZ_JADJNP010000001.1 coordinate 1,549,466, forward strand.
GCAGGCGACGTCGGCTCCTACCTGCCCACGCTGATCCCGGGCATCCTCGTGCAGACGGTCATCACGACGTCGGTCGTGACGGGCGTACAGCTGCGCGAGGACATGGACACCGGGGTCTTCGACCGGTTCCGCACCCTCCCGATCGCTCGAATCGCGCCGCTGGCCGGGGCGCTGCTCGCCGACACCCTGCGCTACGCCGTCGCCACCGCCATGACCTTCGTCGTCGGAATGGCGATCGGCTACCGCCCGGCGGGCGGGGTCGTCGGCGTCCTGCTCGCCGGGCTGCTGGTAGTCGCGTGCTCGTGGGCGATCAGCTGGATCTTCGCCCTCCTGGGCGTGGTGTCCCGCTCGGCGACCACGGTGCAGTCGCTGTCCTTCCTTGTTCTCTTCCCGTTGACGTTCCTCTCGAACGCCTTCGTCCCGATCGAAACGCTCCCGAGCTGGCTGCGCTGGTTTGCCACCGCCAACCCGGTGTCGCACCTCATCAGCGGCACCCGAGCGCTCGCCAACGGGACCCAAGCAACCGGCGACGTGACCATCGCGCTGCTGGGCGCCGCGGTCGTTGTGGCGGTCTTCGCGCCGCTCACCGTGCACGCCTACATGCGCAAGGCCTGACACCAACCCCTATTTACGAACCTTCTCGGTATTTAAAATCGGCAGTGTTTCGCGCAAAAGTCCTTGTGAAGTAAGGTTTCCCTGTCTTGACGGCCTCGTGCGTAATTCGTAATGTTTGGTTCGTCAGATGCGCAAGGAAGAAGGGGAAACCGCCATGAGCACCATCACCAACATCAAGACCTGCGCCACCACGTCCTGCGCCTACAACGCGGGCGGCTGCACGGCTTTCGCCGTCACCATCGCCGGAGCCGAGAAGGCCTCCTGCATCACGTTCCTCACGCTCGACGCGCGCGGCGGCCTGCCGACGGCCGACGGTCACGTCGGGGCGTGCCAGCGCCTCGAGTGCGTGCACAACGCCGACCTGATGTGCACCGCCGAGGGCGTCGACATCTCCGATTCGGCTGCCTGCCTCACCTACCAGGCCCGCTGAGCCGAACCACCCCTTTACCCAGAGAGGCCCCGCGAAAGCGGGGCCTTTTGGCGTGCTCGGGACGAAGACGTCCGCGACGCGCAGCGGGCGCTGGACTCATCGGCCCCGGGAAACGAGTGCGTGGGCCCCGTCGAAACGGGGCCCACGCGCTCTCGACCACGCTTGTCAGATGCGCCGGATGGGCAGCGGGGCCGAGTCTTTCATGAGGCGCGTGATCCGGTCCTCAAGTTCGCTCTGCGACGCGGCGGGGGCGTCGAAGCAGGCGTGGATCACCAGCGTCTCCTGGCGGCTGACGAGCATCACCGTGACTCCGTTGGGATCGATGTCGACGCAGAACACGCGGTCCGCGGTGTGCTCGCAGACGTTCGGCAGCGCGCCCTTGTTGACCACGACGCCCGGGACCCGCTCCACCATCACCGCCCAGCAGAGATCCTTGAGCGCCGCCTGGTCGTAGCGCGCGATGGCATCGAACGCGGCGTGCTCGTCCTCGACGACGGTGAACGGGCGGCTCAGCGCGTCGAGCGGGATGACGGTGGCGCCGGTGAGGTCGTGCAGCACGACCTTCTCCACCTCGACGAAGCCCAGCCGGGCGCCAGGAAGCCCGAGCGTCGCCTCCACAAGGGGCGGCAACTCACCGCTCGAGACCAGCGCCGCCATCTCCCTGCGCGCGACCCAGCCGAGGCTGCCGAGCAGGTGGGTCGAACCCGCGACGATCGCGACGGACGGATCCGGCGTCTTCTTCACGATGTCCATCCGCACTTCCACCTCGAAGCCGGGCGCCAGCGTTCCGAGCATGCCCTCTGGAGCGGCGGCGACGACCAGCGTGCCGTCGGACAGCAGGCCGTGCGCGAGGAACTCGACCGACTCATCCAAGCGATAGGCGTAGAGCGACGCGGCGCCCGCACCTTGCAGCATGCGGAGGGCAAGCGAGACGGCCCTTGGGTCGGCTGCAACCGAGTGGTGCTCGTACGACGTGGTCATGCCGCGCTGTCTCCATCCTCGCCAGGCAATTAGGTGATAATCACCTTGCGGTATTCGTTAGCGAGGCTAGCCTAACCTGTCGGATCAACGATCGTGCAACCGGGTCCAGATTTCGTCGATCTGGGCCACCGTGGAGGCAGGATCACCGGAGTTGTCGACGACGCGGTCCGCCACGTGCAGCCGCTCCTCCCGCGTCGCCTGGGCACGAACGCGTGCCTCCGCCTGCGCCCTGGTGACGCCGTTGCGCGCCATGAGCCGCACGATCTGCTCTTCCACCGGGAGGTCAACGACCAGCACGGTGTCGAAGCCGTCGACCAGTCCCGCCTCCACCAGGAGCGGGATCACGTGAACAACAACGCCGTCGGCAACTTCATCCTCCATCTCCTGGGCACGGGCACGGACCCGCGGATGCACGATCGCGTTGAGATCGGCGCGGGCGGCGTCGTCGGCGAAGATCACCTCGCCCAGCTTGGGGCGGTCAAGGGTGCCGTCGGCCTTCAGGACATCCTCGCCGAACCGCGCGACGACGGCGGCGAGGCCGGGCGTGCCCGGTTCGACGACCTCGCGCGCGAGGAGGTCGGCGTCGATGATCACCGCTCCCCTCCTCGCCAGTTCGTCGGCGACGAACGACTTGCCTGACGCGATGCCGCCGGTGAGCGCGACGCGGGGACGCCGCGGAAGCGCGCCGAAGTACAGCTTGGTCTCGCCATAGTCGCGCGACCACGTCTCGGTCAGTGCCGCCGGCCACACAGGGGGTCGGTCCCGTGCGGAACGCTCGACGACGACCAGGGCGCGCTGAGCCAGCGCGTGCTCGACGAGCGACGCGAGGATGGACTCCACCACCAGCGTCGGGAGATCGTAGGGAGGATCGAGGAAGACGAGATCGAACCGATGCCCGGGACTTGCAGCGACAGTCTCGGCGCGCGCCGCCCTGACGTCGGCCCGCAGCCGCAGGTCGCGCGCGTTCGCGGCAATCAGCTTCGCCGTCGGGCCATCCGACTCGACAAGCACGACGGGGTGCGCGCCGCGGCTGGCCGCCTCCAGCCCGACGGCGCCCGAGCCGGCGAACAGGTCCAGCACCCCGACGCCGTCGAGCTGCCGCTCGGGCGCCTCGTCCGCCGTGTCGAACCAGCTGGCGAGCGCCGAGAACAGCGCCTCGCGGGTACGGTCCGTCGTCGGACGCGTGTGGGCACCCTTCGGCGTGGCGATCCTGCGCCCCTTCGCGCTGCCCGCGATGATCCGGCTCACGACTTCTCCATCCACTCTCCCGCGGCCAGCAGCTCGGCCTTCGTCATCAGGTCCGCCAGCAGCGGATCCGCCGCTGAGCGTTCGTCGTCGAGCACGCGCTCGGCGAGGTCACGGGCGCCCCGGATCACCTCGGCGTCATCCAGGGCCCGCAGCAGCTTCAGCGTCCCACCGCCCGACTGAGCCTCGCCGAGGACGTCGCCCTCGCGCCGCAGCTGGAGATCGAGGTCCGCCAGCTCGAACCCGTCGGACGTACGCGTCATCGCGTCGAGGCGGGCCTGCGCGTCGAGCTGGTCGCTGACCGGGGCGAGCAGCAGACAGAGGCCGGCGTGCTCTCCGCGTCCGATGCGGCCGCGGAGCTGGTGCAACTGGCTGAGGCCGAAGCGATCGGCGTCGAGCACGACCATGACTGAGGCGTTGGGAACGTCGACGCCCACCTCGATGACCGTGGTGGCCACGAGGACGTCGATGGATCCCACAGCAAAGGCGGCCATGGTGTCATCGCGGTCCGCGACGGGCTGCTTTCCGTGTACGACACCCACGCGCAAGCCCGCGAGCGGACCGCCTGCCAGCTGCGGTGCGACGTCCTCGACGGCTGCGAGCGTGCGGTCTCCCGCGCCCTCGATGCCCGACTCCAGCTGCGTCGCAGTGATCGCCGGGCACACGACGAATGCCTGCCTGCCCGCCGAGACCTCCTCCCGGATCCGCTGCCACGCCCGCTCGACCCATGTGGGGTTGCGCAGTGTGTTCACGAAAACGGTCTGCACCGGCTGCCTGCCTTTCGGCCGTTCGCGGAGCTCGCTCACCTCGAGGTCGCCGAACACGGTCATCGCGATCGAGCGCGGGATGGGCGTGGCCGTCATGACCAGCGTGTGCGGCTTGCGCTCCGCCTTGGCGGCGAGCGCGGCACGCTGCTCGACGCCGAACCGGTGCTGTTCGTCGATCACCACGAGGCCGAGGTCGAAGAACGTGACGGGATCGCTCAGCAGCGCGTGCGTGCCGACGACGACGCCCGCCTCCCCCGTGACGATGGCGTTCAACGCGTCGCGGCGCGCAGCGGTCGAGCGGCTGCCCGTGAGCAGGGCCACGCCCGTGGCGTCCGGATGGGCGCCGAGACTACGGCCCTCCCCCAGGTCGCCCAGGAGGGCGGTGAGGGACTGGTAGTGCTGCTTGGCGAGCACCTCCGTCGGCGCGAGCATCACGGCTTGCCCCCCGGCGTCCACGACGGCGAGCATCGCCCGCAGCGCTACCAGCGTCTTGCCCGAGCCCACCTCGCCCTGCAGGAGCCGGTGCATGGGCGACGTCCCGGCTAGCTCGTCGAAGATCGTCTCGCCGATGCTCACCTGCCCGTTGGTGAGCTCGAACGGGAGCCGCGCGTCGAACGCGTCGAGCAGCCCGCCGACCCTACGCCGGCGCGGCGTGGCGAGCAGCGCCGCGTTCTCTCGTCGACGGCGCACCATCGCAAGCTGAATGCCGAACGCCTCGTCGAACTTCAGCCGCCGGATGCCCGCCTCGGCCTGCGCGAGCTCGGTCGGCTCGTGCACCGCGGTCAGCGCCTGCTCGAACGGCAGCACGCCCGCGTCCCGGACGACCCACTCCGGGAGGGTGTCGCCCGAGATGGCGGGCAGCGCCATCTGGATGGATTCCGCGATCACCCACGTGGGAAGCTTCGCCGTGGCTGGATACAGGCCGACCATCGTCGCCCGCCGCACCGCACGCCCCATGGCCGCGCGCGCGACCTGCTTCTCGCTCTTGGGCGACCCAGAGACCGACGCAGCGTCGAGCATGACGAAGTCCGGGTGGCTGAGCTGCCGGGTGCCGTTGAACTCCGAGACCTTGCCGATGAAGATCCCCCGCGCGCCCGGCTGCAGCAGGCTGAGCCAGTGGTTGGCGTAGCCCATCGCCCTCTTCTGAAACTTCGGGTTGCGCGGCGCGAACAGCGTGATGGAGAGGTAGCTGCGGTTGCCGTCGGTCAGCGAGGCGTTGACCCGGATGGCGCCGTTGGAGGTGGCGATGGTCGAAGCGTGCACCTTGGCGACGACCGCGACATCCTCGCCGGGGACGAGCGTGCTGAAGTCCGACATCTCCGTGCCCGCGAGGTAGCGGCGCGGCACGTGCCGCATGAGATCGTCGACGGTGACGAGCCCCAGTTTGGCGAACTCGGCGGCGGTCTTCCCACCCACAACGTCGGCCAGGCGACGGCTGAGTTCGCGGTAGATGTTGGTGCGCCACGACATGACAGTCACCCTAGCGGCGCAGGCCGACAACCGGCCTGGAGTCAGGCGCCATGCAGACGACGACGGCGGCCCGCAGGAGCGGACCGCCGTCGAATGCGTCTGGGATCAGCGCGTGACCTTGCCGGCCTTCAGGCAGGAGGTGCACACGTTGACGCGCTGCGCGGTACCACCGACGACGGCGCGTACGCGCTGGACGTTCGGGTTCCAGCGGCGGTTGGTCTTCTTCTTCGACCAAGGCACGTTGTGGCCGAAGCCGGGTCCCTTGGCGCAGACATCACACTTGGCAGCCACTGGAGTCTCCTCGATAGTTCTCTACTCCCAGGCCGAGGCCTGGTGTCGTTCTTGGGGCGCCCCCTCGCGAAGGCAACCGCACAATGTTAACCCGATCCCCCGGAATGGGCCAAACCGAGGGACCGGGTCGCATCAGTAGTAGTAGTTGTTGGCGCCGGGACAACCCGCACCCCGCGCCGCCCAGATCGGGTAGTTGCCGGGTACGCGATTCGGGGCCTCGACGCTTCCCTGGGCGGGCGTGCACAAGACACCCCAGGTCTTGGGTCCGACGATGCCGTCGACTTTGAGGATCGCCCAGGTTTCCTGGATCCGTCGCACGGCAACCTCTGTCTTCGATCCCCAGACGCCGTCGACAACAAGCACAGGCGTCCCGTATCGGTGGTAGTTGGCTAGCGCCTGGACGTAGCGGACACAGTCGCCCTTGGATCCGTAGCGATACAGCTTCTGCACGCACGGGGTGGCGGCCTCAGCGGGCGACGCGGCGCCGCCGAGAAAACCGATCGAGCTCACAGCGACGACAAGAGCGACGACCGCCCGCTTGATTCGGGACATCAGAGGATCCTCTCGATAGGTTCGTCCGGAGCATAGCCGAGCATGTTGTCGTCATTCAGAAGCCGTTCCACGATATATACCCCTGGGGGTATACTGAGCGCGTGCCACTGTTCGTGGCCGAGACGAAAGAAAGGACCATCAACATGTGCCGACCCGTGGGATGCAAGATCTGCGGCAAGACGACCTGGGCGGGCTGCGGCCAGCACGTCGCCTCCGTGAAGGCGAGCGTGCCCGCCGCCCAGTGGTGCGGCGGGAAGCACACGCAGGCACAGATCGACGCCGCGAAGGCCACCCAAGGCGGTTTCTTCGCGAAGCTGATCGGTCGCTGACGCTCCCCGAGAGCTACTTGCCCCGACGGCGGCGGGGCTTGCGCTCCCCGCCGTCGGCCGGCGCCTGCGAGTCAACGGGCTCGTCGAAGCGCACGTAGCCGGCGCCGTGGCAATGCTCGCACGGTTCGGTGAACGCCTCCTGCAGGCCGGTGCCGATCCGCTTGCGGGTCAGCTGCACGAGGCCGAGGCTCGTCACCTCCGCCACCTGATGGCGGGTACGGTCACGGCCGAGGCACTCGACGAGGCGGCGAAGCAGCAGTTCGCGGTTGCTGGGGAGCACCATGTCGATGAAGTCGATCACGATGATGCCCCCGAGATCGCGCAGGCGAAGCTGCCGAACGATCTCCTCAGCCGCCTCCAGGTTGTTGCTGGTCACGGTGGCCTCGAGGTTGCCGGCAGAGCCTGTGAAACGGCCGGTGTTGACGTCGACGACGGTCATTGCCTCGGTGCGGTCGATCACGAGCGAGCCGCCGGAGGGCAGGTAGACCTTGCGATCGAGAGCCTTGGCGATCTGCTCATCGACCTTGTACTCGGCGAAGAGATCCCTGCCATCCTCGCCAACCTCGAAGCGCTCCACGCGCTCGGCGAGGTGCGGGGCGACGTGAGAGACGTAGGCCGAGATCGCGTCGAACGCGTCGTCCTGGCCGCCGTTGCCCTGCACGACGAGGTGCCCGAAGTCCTCGGTGAAGAGATCGCGCACGATGCGCAGCGTGAGGTCGGGCTCGGCGTACAGCGCCTGCGGGGCGCCGCCTTGCTTCGACTTCTTCTCGATGACCTCCCACTGGGCCTTCAGCCGGTTGACGTCGCGGATCAACTCCTCCTCGGAGGCGCCTTCCGCGGCTGTCCGCACGATCACGGACTCGTCGTCGGAGATCAGCGTGCCGAGCACGGTACGCAGACGCTGGCGCTCCGTGTCGGGCAGCTTGCGGGAGATGCCGCTCAGGTGGCCACCCGGCGAATAGACGACGTAGCGGCCGGGCAGCGAGATGTGGCCGGTCAGCCGGGCACCCTTCGCGCCGACTGGGTCCTTCGTCACCTGAACGAGGACGGACTGGCCGGACTTCAGGACGTTCTCGACCTTGCGGTCCTCGCCTGTGACACCGAATGCCGACCAGTCGACCTCGCCGGCGTACAGCACGGCGTTGCGGCCGCGGCCGATGTCGATGAACGCGGCCTCCATGCTGGGCAGCACGTTCTGCACCCGGCCGACGTAGATGTTGCCGATCAGCGAGGTGGCCGACGCCTTGTCGACGTAGTGCTCGACGAGGATGTTGTCCTCGATCACCGCGAGCTGCGTGTAGTCGTCGTTCTGCCTGATCACCAGGCGGCGGTCGACGGACTCGCGGCGTGCGAGGAACTCCGCCTCGCTGAGGATCGGGGCCCGACGGCGACCCGCGGCGCGCGACTCCTTGCGGCGCTGGCGCTTAGCCTCCATGCGCGTGGAGCCCTCAATGCCGGTGACCTCGTCGTCGCTCGACGTGCCGGCCTCGGACTCGCCGCGGCGACGACGCGTGCGGCGGCGGCGGCGCGTCGTCGAGGAGCCCTCCTCGGCGCCCTCGGCATCGGCCTGCTCGGCCCCTTCGGCTTGCTCCTCGCCGCCCTCAGCGGGTTCCTCGTCCGACTCGTCGTCGGTGGGGGTGTCCTCGTCGGCATCCTCGTCGCGTCCACGACGGCGACGGCGGCCCCCGCGGCGGCGACGACGACGCGACGGCCGGTCGTCGTCCTGGGAATCCTCGGCGTCGTCCGAATCGATGTCCTCGTTCTCGTCCTCCTGCGCGGCGTCCGCGCCCTCCTCGATGATCTCCTCGTCCTCATCGACGACCTCGACGGCGTCCTCCGCCACGATCCCGTCATCCACAGGAGCGTCTGCGGCGATCGCCCCGGCGAGCGCCGCGAGCTCCGCCTGGCGGGCCTCTGACGTCATGAAGGGGTCGGCGAGCACAGCCTTGCGGGCCTCGGCCAGCTTCTCCGCCTCGCGCAACCGATCGCCGATGGGGTCGTCCGACGGCGCGGCAGGCTCCGGCGCCGCGGACTTGCGTGTGGCCCGGCGGCGGCTGGGCTTCTTCGGCTCCTCGATCACGGCCTCGACGACAGGTGCCTCCGCGACCGGCTCGGGGGCTGGCTCCGGGACCTCCTCGGCCGCGGGGGCCACGGCCTCAGCAGCAGGTTCCTCGACCGGAGCGGGGGCGGCGGTCTTGCGCGTGGCGCGCCGACGCGCGGGCTTCTGGGGCTCCTCGGTGGGAGCCTCCACCGCAGAGTCGACGGCGGTGGGCTCAGCGGCGGCGGGGGCCTCGTCGGGGGACTCGGGGGTTGCGACCTTGCGACGACGCGTGGTGGCAGGCTCGCCAACCTTCGTGCTGGCGCGGCGACGCTTCGGGGTGAGATCAGCGGTGGGCTCGTCGGCCTGCGGCTCCGGCGCGGCCTCAAGGGCCGCGGCGGCGGGAACCGGGTCGATCGCGGGCGCGACCGGCGCGGCGGGGGCGGGATCGATGGCGACGGGGGCCGGCGGCGCGGTGAGCGCGGGCGGGTCCACCTTCGCGGGCGCGCCGGCCGGTCGAGACGCGGCGCGGCGCCGGCGCGGAGCGGCGGCCGCCTTCTCGGTAGGCGTGTTTTCAGTACCTGATTCGGTATCGAGCATCTTCGGCTCCTAACGCGCAATGCGCGGACAGGCACGGACTAGCCGTGCGCTAAGACTGTGGTCGACCGCGGGACGCGAGCAGTCGCGGCAGACTTGCCGCGGTGCAGCTCGCCGCACCCGGGTGGCACCGGCGGTGCCGTGACCTAATCGTTATTATCGCACAGCTCGGCCGCCAACGGCGGCATCTCACGCCGTTAGCGAAGTGGGTCGCCGATCGCGCCGTCCGCGAGAGGGCCCTGAACGAGTCGAGTCAGGAGCGCCCGAACGGGCACCCGCCCATCGAGCTGGCGCAGGGCGGAGAGCACGTCGTCGGGCCGGACGAGCGGGGCTTGGTGCAGCGAGCGGAGGAAGACCGTATCGTCGGCGGTCACTGTCAGCTCCAACACCGCGGGGCGGACATCGAACGCCCGCATCCCGCCCTTCGTCATGCGCTCGACGATGAGCTCGTTCTGCGAAAGGAGCGTCGCCACGGCGCCCTCCAGCACGCCCGGCTCGGCGCCGTCGAGCCGCAGGATCCACTCGGACGCCTGCAGGAGATCGCCCAGTGCCTCGCGGCGCGCCTCCGCGACGTCGAGGACGACGAAGCCGTCGGGCAGGACTTCGTTCAGCGCGGCCTGCACCTTTGTCGGCTCACAGACCTCGCTCAGGCCGAGCTCGACGTACTCCGCCTCCGAGGCCGCCGACGTCGGCGCCGCGTTCGCGTACGAGATGCGAGGGTGGGGAGAGAACCCTGAGGAGTAGGCCATCGGGATCTCCGCGCGGCGCAGCGCCCGCTCGAGCGCGCGGCCGAAGTCACGGTGCGACGTGAACCGCGCAGGCCCCCGCTTCGCGTAGCGGAGGCGGAGCTTCTGTGCAGGAGGCGCCTGCTGGACCGGCGGCTGTCGATTACCCACGGCGTGCAGTGTAAGGCCATCCGTCGGCGGAGTAAGGTGGCCGGGCCCGACCGAACCCCCGAAAGTGAGTGCCGTGCTGGAGTCCCTGAAGCGCTGGTGGCCGTTAGTGGCGATCCTCGCGCTGGCCTTCAACCTGCGTCCCGTCGCGGTGTCGATCGGCCCCGTGCTGGCCGACATCTCCGCAGACATAGGCCTCGACGGCGTCACCGCCGGCGTACTCACGGCCCTCCCCACCGCCTGCTTCGCCGCCTTCGGCGCGCTGGCGCCGTGGGTGTCGCAACGGATCGGCGTAGTGCCCACGATCAGCCTGGGGCTGGTCGCGCTCGTCGCAGGCCAGGCGGGGCGGCTCGTCGTCGGCTCCCCCGGTTCATTCCTTGCCTTCTCGGCGCTTGCCCTGGCAGGGATGGCCCTCGCGAACGTCCTCATGCCGACCCTCGTGCGGATGCACTATCCCGGCCGGATCGGCACTGCGACGGCGCTCTATTCGCTCACGCTGACCCTCGGCGTGACGACCGCCAGCGCCGCGACGGTGCCGATCGCCCACGCCCTCGGCGGGTGGCGCTCGGCGCTTGTCGTGTGGATCGTCACCGGCGCCATCGCGCTCGCCATCTGGGCGCCGCTCCTGCTGAGGGCCCGTGGACCTCGCAGGTCCGGCGGCCAGCGCGTCTCCCTGGGGCGGATTGCCCGAACGCGGCTGGGGTGGGCCCTCGCCATCTTCTTCGGCATCCAGTCGGCCCAGGCCTACTCGATCTTCGGCTGGCTGCCGTCGGTGTACCAGTCGGCGGGGCTCAGTGAGGTCGAGGCCGGGTACATGCTGGGAATCGCCACCGGCGTCGGCATCGTGCCCGCGTTCCTGGTCCCGGTGCTCGTCGCCCGCATGGCGCATCCCAGTCGGCTGTTCCTCTGCATCATGGCGTGCCTCATCGCCGGGTACATCGGGCTGGTGACCACGCCGTCGACGCTTCCCTGGCTGTGGGCGGCGCTCCTGGCACTGGGCCAGGCCTCCTTTCCCCTGGTGCTCGCGCTCTTCGCGCTCCGGGCCCGGACACCCGCCGCGACCGCTGCCCTCAGCGGGTTCGCGCAGTCGGTCGGCTACGCCATCGCGATGCTGGGGCCGCTGTCCTTCGGCGTGCTGCACGAGGTGACCGGCATCTGGGCGGCGCCCATCGTCGTCCAGCTCGCGTTGTGCGCGCCGATGATCGTCGCCGGCCTCTACGCGTGCCGCCCCGCGATGATCGAGGACGAGCTCACGCGGGTCTAGACGCCCGCCGGCCCCAGACGGCGGTCAGCGCTTCTTGTACAGCTTCTTGCTCTGGTAGACGGGCTCGCTTGTCACTTGCACGCCGAGGTTGCGGAAGATGCCCTCGTCGACCGAGCCGAGGATCACGGTGGTGTGCACGTCGCAGCCGCGCAGATGCTGGAGCTCAGCGAGCGCGCGGCGGGCGTTGTCGTCGTGCGTGGCGCTGACCGAGAGCGCGATCAGGACCTCGTCGGTGTGCAGACGCGGATTGGCGCTGCCCAGGTGCTCGGTCTTGAGGCTCTGGATCGGTGCGATCGACTCGGGCGCCAGCAGCCGCACCTCCGGATCGATCCCGGCGAGCGCTTTGAGCGCGTCGAGCAGCATCGCTGAGCACGAACCCAGGAGCGGCGAGGTCTTGCCGGTGATGATGCGGCCGTCAGCGAGTTGGATGGCTGCGGCCGGCGCCTTCGTGCGCCGCTGCACCTCGAGCGCGGGCACGACGACGGGGCGGTCCTCACGGCTCAGCCCCAGATGGCTCATGGTGAGGGCGATCCGGTCCGAGAGGGTCGGCTCCAGCTGGTCGCGCTGCTCGGCGACGAGGGCCTTGAAATAGCGGCGGATGATCTCCTGCCGCGACGCCGCCCGGCACACCTCGTCGTCGGCGATGCAGACACCCGCCATGTTGACGCCCATGTCGGTGGGCGACTGGTACGGCGAGTCGCCCGTGAGGCGCTCGAAGAGCAGCTTGAGGACGGGGAACACCTCGACGTCGCGGTTGTAGTTGACGACCTGCTCGCCGTACGCGGCGAGGTGGTAGGGGTCGATCATGTTCACGTCGTCGAGGTCGGCGGTAGCGGCCTCGTAGGCGAGGTTGACGGGGTGGTCGAGCGCCAGGTTCCAGATGGGGAACGTCTCGTACTTGGCGTAGCCGGAGCTGATGCCGCGCTGGTGATCGTGGTACAGCTGGGAGAGGCAGGTGGCCATCTTGCCGCTACCCGGCCCGGGAGCGGTGACGACGATCAGGTCGCGCTCGGTCTCGATGTACTCGTTGCGGCCGTAGCCGGCGTCGCTGACGACAAGGTTCACGTCGTTCGGGTACCCCTTGATCGGGTAGTGCCGGTAGACCTTGACGCCGAGGCGCTCCAGCTTGCGCTTGAACGCGCGCGCCTGGCGGTGCTCGTCTGTCATCTGCGTGATGACAACGCTGCCGACGAAAAGTCCGTAGGAGCGGAACTCGTCGATGAGGCGCAGCACATCGGACTCGTAGGAGATGTTGAGGTCGGCGCGGACCTTGTTGCGGGCGAGGTCGTGCGCTGAGACGGCGACGACGACCTCAACCTCGTCCTTGAGCGTCTCCAGCATCCGGATCTTAAGGTCCGGCGAGAACCCGGGCAGGACGCGGGACGCGTGGTGGTCGTCGAACAGCTTCCCACCGAACTCGAGGTACAGCTTGCCGCCGAAGCGCCGGCGCCGCTCGTCGATGTGCTCGGACTGGAGTTGCAGGTACCGCTCGCGATCGAATCCAAGGTCAGCCACGGGTGCAGAGCCTACCTCTCGATGCCCTATCCATGGGCCGCACCCGCCGCTTGCCCCTCAGCACGAACGTCCTCTCAATCCGCGACCCTTTCCGTCCAGTACCCCGATCGTCGGCTCTGGTGCGCGAACGCAACCAGATCATCGACCGCGTGAGCAACGGCCTCGTCGAACTCGGCGCCCAGCCCCCTCGATGTCAGCTCGTAAGAGCGAACGGCATCCAGCAACTCTGCGTCGGCGTCCGGGTGAACATGCGGCTCCGTCACCGCCTCAGCGCCTCGATGAGCGCTCGCGTCTTCTCCCTCGTCTGTTCGAACGGCACCAGCTCGACCCGTCCCGTCAGGACATCATCCAGGCGCGACGCGATTTCTTCGCGCCACGCCTCATCGATCTCCGGCACGCCGGCGTCGTCCTCTGGGTGCAGGCTGGCGAGCAGTCGGTGCGCAACGATCGTGCGCTCGTCGAGGTCAAGTTCTAGGCCCGCCTCGTAGACCTCATCAGCTCGCAATCCCATGACGAGAGTCTACGACCCCGCTATGACAACCTCCGGATTCCATCCGGCCCCAAAGCACCTGTTTGTTTCATCGACATGACAGACACCCACGGCTCCGGCCACGTAGACATGCCTCGCCCCGTTCTCGATGAGGTGGCCGAGTCAAAGCTTCGCGAACTCATTCACGACGGCATCGTCTCTGGCTTTGGTGACGAGCTTGATGATCTCTATTTTAGTCGGTTGCGCGCACGTTGCACTCGTGCCACAACGGTCAAGCACCCGACCTCGGCGACGCGCATGCGGTCAGACGAGGTCGGGCTTGACCACTGAGAGGGGCAGGAGCGTTCGGCCCGTGGGGCCGATCTGGATCTCCGTGTCCATCTGCGGACACACGCCGCAGTCGTAGCAGGGCGTCCAGCGGCAGTCCTCGACCTCGCGCTCATCGACGGCGTCCTGCCAGTCCTCCCACAGCCAGTCGCGGTCCAGCCCGGCGTCGAGGTGGTCCCACGGAAGGACCTCCTCGTAGCCGCGCTCGCGGACGGTGTACCAGTCGAGATCGATGCCGAACCGGGCCAACTCCTCGTTGGCGACCGCGGTCCAGCGCTCGTAGCTGAAGTGCTCGCTCCAGCCGTCGAACTTGCCGCCCTCGCGCCACACGCGCTCGATGACGCGTCCGACGCGCCGGTCGCCCCGCGACAGCAGGCCCTCAACGATGCCGGGCTTGCCGTCGTGGTAGCGCAGCCCGATGGCCTTGCCGTAGTTGCGGTCCTGCCTGATCGCGTCCTTCAGCAACATGAGGCGGTTGTCGATCGTCTCCGCGCTCGCCTGGGCTGCCCACTGGAACGGTGTGTGCGGCTTGGGCACGAACCCGCCGATCGAGACGGTGCAGCGGATGTCACGGGTGCCGGAGACCCGGCGGCCCGTCTCGATGACCCGCGTCGCGAGCCCGGCGATCGCAAGGACGTCCTCGTCGGTCTCGGTGGGCAGGCCGCACATGAAATACAGCTTCACCTGACGCCAGCCGGACGAGAAAGCGGCGGCGACCGTGTTGATCAGGTCGTCCTCGGTGACCATCTTGTTGATCACCTTTCGCATCCGCTCGGAGCCGCCCTCGGGCGCGAAGGTGAGGCCGGAGCGTCGGCCATTGCGGGACAGCTCGTTGGCGAGGTCGATGTTGAACGCGTCCACGCGGGTCGACGGCAGGGACAACGAGACGTTCGACCCCTCGTAGCGGTCGGCAAGCTGCTTTGTCACCTCGGTGATCTCGGAGTGGTCCGCCGACGAAAGCGACAGCAAGCCGATCTCCTCCAGCCCCGTCGACTTCAGCCCGCCCGCGACCATCTTCCCGATGGTCTCGATGGTGCGCTCGCGCACGGGCCGAGTGATCATGCCGGCCTGGCAGAACCGGCAGCCACGCGTGCACCCGCGGAAGATCTCGACGGAGTAGCGCTCGTGCACCGTCTCGGCCATGGGCACGATGGGCGCCTTCGGGTACGGCCACGCGTCGAGGTCCATCAGCGTGTGCTTGCGCACCTGGTGGGGCACGCCGGGACGGTTGGGGGCGACGACCTGGATGCGGCCGTCGTCGAGATAGTCCACGTCGTAGAACTTCGGGACGTAGAACGCGCCGGTCAGCGCCAGCCGCAGCAGTAGGCCGTCGCGGCCATCCTCGCGGCCGTCGGCCTTCCACTCGCGGATGATGTCGGAGATCAGCAGGGCCGCCTCCTCGCCGTCGCCGAGGACGGCCACGTCGATGAAGTCGGCGATCGGCTCCGGGTTGAACGCGGCGTGCCCGCCCGCGATGACGATCGGCTCGTCCTCGCCGCGCTCGGCGGCATGCAGCGTCATGCCCGCCAGATCGATCATGTTGAGTAGATTGGTGTAGCAGAGCTCGGTGGAGAATGAGGCACCCAGCACGTCGAACTCACCGACGGGGCGGTGCGCGTCCAGCGTGAACTGCGGGATGCCGTTCGCACGCAGCTGCGCCTCCATGTCCGGCCAGACAGAATAGGTCCGCTCGGCGAGAATCCAGTCGCGCTCGTTCAGCACCTCATAAAGGATCGCGACGCCTTGGTTGGGCTGTCCGACCTCGTACGCGTCCGGGTACGTCAGGCACCAGCGGACGTCGACGGCGTCCCAGTCCTTGACGACCGAGTTGTGCTCGCCACCGACGTACTGGATGGGCTTGCTTACCTGGGCGAGCAACGGCTCGAGCCGGTCGTACACCGAGTGCGTGGGCAGCGCGGTCGTCGTCATGGGCGGCCTTTCCGAGGGCGTCAGCGAGCGGCGCCCACAATAATCGGAAGGCGGCGGGATTCCTAGAGGATGGTGGGCCCGGTGCGGGCGAGGTTTCGGCGGCGCGCGAGCCAGACGATGACCGCCGCGGCCACCGCCACCGCAAGCAACTGCAGCGCGACGACGGGACTTCCGGAGCCTGCCGAACGATCCAGCACCTCCGTCAGGTCCTGGAACGGAAGCAGCGCCATTCCCACCATGTTGTTGGCCACGTGGATCGCGACGGCCGCCTCCAGTCCGCCCGTGCGCCAGGTCAGGTAGCTGAGCAGGAGGCCGAGCGAGAAGTAGAAGAGGTTCAGCCACGGGTCGGTCGAGACGTGCACGACGGCGAAAAGGGCCGCGTTCAGGACGCCGCCGACGATCAGCGCCAGGAGCGGTGTCGGCATCCAGGACCCGATGGCGCGGAACAGCAGGCCGCGGAACAGGTACTCCTCCGCCGCCGCCTGGAACGGCGTGACCAGCATCATCCCCACCAAAAGCCACCACGTGTAGGGGTACACCGTTAGCCCCAGGTCCTCGCCGGACGCCGAGATCACGGTGTAGAGCAGAAGCATCCCGAGGGCGACGGCGCCAGCCAGCCACGCGAACCGCCACCGGAAGCGACCGGTGACCGACGACAGGTAGCCGCCGCGCTGCCCCGCGATGAGACCGAGCCCGATAGCGACGGGAAGCATCACGCCGAGCGCGAGGCTGTTCGCGAAGACGATGAGCGGCGTGAGGCGCATCGCGGCGAGGTCGAGCAGCAGCGCCTCAGGATCCACGCCCGAGAACGCGACCTCGATCAGCATCGCGACGACGACTACGCCGGTGGTGACGATCAGAAAGGCCACGGCGCCGACAAAGACGATCAGGATCGGCTTCCATACCGCGATGCCCGACGTGCGCCAGAAGTGAGGATAGGTCGTCGGCGACGTCGGGAGGGGCGACGGCGGAGGCGGCGGCTGCCAGGGCACCGTCGGCGGGCCCCACCCCGGAGCGGGCTGCGGCGGCGGCCACGCCGGATCCTGCGCCGCTGTCGGCGCGGGCCAAGCCGGCGGAGCGAAGTCCGGGCGCGGATCGTCGGTGGTCACGCGAGCCTCAGCGGCCGGGGAACCAGAGCGCGATCTCGGTGGCCGCGGAGACCGCCGAGTCGCTGGCGTGGACGGCGTTGCGCCGCATCGACTCGGCGAGGTCGGCCCGGATCGTGCCCGGCTCGGCCTTCGCGGGATCGGTGGCGCCATTGAGCTCGCGCACGCGGGCGATCGCGTCCTCTCCGCTCAGCACGACGGCGACGAGCGGGCCCTCCGTCATGAATGCGCGCAGCGGCGGGTAGTAGTCGCGGCCGATGTGTTCGGCGTAGTGACGGTCGGCGAACGCGCCGTCGATGGTGCGCAGTTCCACGGCCTCGAGCCGGAGCTCGGCGGCCTCGTAGCGCTGGAGGATCGCACCGACCAGCCCTGCGGCCACGGCGTCGGGCTTGATGATGACAAAGGTCTGCTCGCTCATTGGGCGCCGCCTTCCTGTTGCTTGTTCTCGATTCGCCGGCCGAGCACGATGCACGTGACCCAGATCAGGGCGAAGATCAGGCCCATGGCATACATCCACGGGGTGAGGACGCCGAGCGCGACGATGGCCACCTGGGCCAGCCACCCCACGGTGTAGCCCCAGCGCTTGCGAAGGCCGCCGCAGGCGACGAGGCACAGCACCGTCGCGATGCCGCACCAGATGGCTCCCGTGCGCATAGGGACGTCGGCTATCTGGATCATGCCGATGTACCCCAGCCAGATCACGATGACCTCGAAGATCAGCACCGACATCGCGGCGCCGCGCATCGGGTTTCCGGGGGCGAGCGTCATCGCCGCTCCCCCTCTCCCTGGGCGACCAGCAGGTCGCGCGCCTCGCCCGCCGCGATCACGGAGCCGGCGACGAGCACGCCAGCCTGCCCGTCCGCGGTGTCTGCGAGCATGACGGCGAGCTCGAGCGCCTCCGCCATCGTCGCGGCGCGATGCACCTGGTGAGTGGACCAGACGGTCTCGGCCAGGGCGGCGAGGTCGTCGACGGGGCGGGCCCGCGGCGTCGACGTCACCTGCGTGATCACCACCTGGTCCATGGCCTCGCGGAAGATCTCGAGGACGGCGTCTGCGTCCTTGTCCTGCATCATCGCGACGACGCCGACGACCGGGTCGAAGTCGTAGCTCTCGGTCACCGCGTCGATCGTGGCCCGCGCCGCCTGCGGGTTGTGAGCGGTGTCGATGACGATGGGCGGCGACGTGCGCGCCAGCTCCAACCGTGCCGGGGCCTCGACGGCACCCAACCCTTCGACAATGATCTCCGGGTTCAGCGGCTGGGATCCCAGGAACGCCTCGACGGCGGAGACGGCGAGCGCCGCGTTCCGGGCCATGTGCTCGCCGTATAGCGGGAGGAAGACATCGCTGACGGGCCCGCCGGCGGTCTCGAGCCGCAGCAGCTGGCCGCCGACGGCGAGCTGCCGATCGATCAATCCGAAGTCCGGTCCCTCGGCTCTGACCTTCGCTCCGACCTCGAGGGCGCGCTCCAACAGCACCCGCGCGGCGGCGGGGTCCTGGCCCGCCAGCACCGCCGTCGATCCCGGCTTGATGATGCCGGCCTTCTCCCCCGCGATCTCGGCGATGGTGGTGCCGAGGATGTGCGTGTGGTCCAGCCCGATGGGTGCGACGACGGCGACGGTCGCGTCGGCGACCGACGTCGCGTCCCAGCGCCCGCCAAGACCGACCTCCATCACCGCCACATCGACGGGAGCGTCGGCGAAGGCGGCGTAGGCCATGCCGGTGATGACCTCGAAGAAGGTCATGGCGACGCCGTCATGGGCCTGTTCGTCGACCATCGCCACATAGGGCGCGATGTCGGCCCACACCTCGTCGAACCGCTCCTCGCTGATGGGCTCGCCGTCGATGACGATGCGCTCGCGCACGTCGCTGAGATGCGGGCTCGCGAACCGGCCGGTGCGCAGCCCCGCGGCGCGCAACACGGTCTCGATCATGATGGCGGTGCTGCCCTTGCCGTTGGTGCCCGCGACCTGGATCACCGGCATGGCGCGTTGCGGGTCGCCGAGAAGCTCCGTCAACGCGGCGATACGGCTCAGGCTGGGCGCAACCCGATGCTCGGGCCAGCGGCTGGTCAGCTCGCGCACGAGCTCTGCGTGGGTGTTGTGGGTCATGGTGAGCCTCAGCCTACTGGGCTCGACCCGAAGCCGCGTTCGCACAGGGCGCCCGCCCAGTTTTAGTTGAAGTCTCTATTTCTTCGCCGTGCGTCTAGGATTGGGCCCGTCACACCCCCGCGAACCTCTCGCCCGACGCCCCGCCCGAGGAGACCTCCGCATGTCGAACAACTCATCGCTCAGCAAGCGCGCCGCCCTGCGGCAGCAGCAGGAGCTCGAGGAGCGCACCAAGAAGACCAAGCGGATCGTCGGCGCGGGTCTCGGCCTCCTCGCCCTCGTCGCGGTCGTCGTCCTGGGAATCGTGATCTGGCAGGCGCTCGCCGCACCAACCAACAAGCCGGTGGCCACCGAGCAGCTGACGCCGCCCAACGCGACCGCGAACCACGGCATTCTCCTGGAGGGCAAGCAGCCGTCGACGGACAAGCCGCACCTGATCGTCTACCAGGATTTCCAGTGCCCCTGGTGCGCGATGTACGAGGCTGCTTACGGGGAGGCCATCGAGGAACTCGTGAAGGCTGACAGGATCACGGCCGAGTACCGCACTGTTCACTTCCTCGACGGCCAAGCGGAGGACGGGCCGTCGCGCCGCGCCGCCGTCGCCGCGGCGGCCGCTGACGAGGTCGGCTTCTACTCCCAGTACCAGGCGGTCATCTTCGCGAACCACAAGGAGGCGGCAGCGGCGTACCCCGCCCGTCAGCTCCGCGAGGACTTCGCGAACCAGGCCGGGATCACCGGTGACGCACTGACCAAGTTCCAGGACCTGTTCGACACCCGCGCGTTCAACGACTTCACCGCGGGCGCACAGGAGCAGTGGAGCAAGGACGGGCTGCGGGGCACGCCGGTCTACCTGGTCTCGGGTGAGCAGCTGCCCGGGCTCGTCGACAACGCCGGTCAGCCGGTGGTCGACAACTCCCCCGACGGCTTCTACCAGATCCTCGCGCAGTCCTGGGAGAAGGGCGGCAAGCAGATCGAGAAGTAGCCGGTGCGCGGGCTAGGATTGCCCGCGTGAATACGCCGAATCGTCGCTCGCTGCCCGAAAAGCCCGTCCTCGAAGGCCTGGAGGCCAAGTGGGGACAGGTATGGGGCGAGGAGGGAACCTACGCGTTCCACCGCCCGGACAGCCGCGACGAGGTCTTCTCGATCGACACCCCGCCGCCCACGGTGTCCGGCTCGCTGCACGTCGGCCACGTCTTCAGCTACACGCACACCGACACGATCGCCCGCTACCAGCGGATGCGCGGCAAGCGCGTGTTCTACCCCATGGGCTGGGACGACAACGGCCTGCCGACCGAGCGCCGCGTGCAGAACTACTACGGCGTGCGCTGCGACCCGTCGATCCCTTACGATCCCGACTTCCAGCCCCCGGCGAAGCCCGACCCGAAGCGCCAGGTGCCGATCAGCCGCCGCAACTTCATCGAGTTGTGCCACGAGCTGACCGCGGTCGACGAGCAGGCGTTCGAGGACCTGTGGAAGCAGCTGGGCCTTTCCGTCGACTGGTCGACGCTGTATGCGACCATCTCCTCCGACGCGCAGGCCGTCGCGCAGAAGGCGTTCCTGCGCAACCACGCCCGCGGCGAGGCCTACCTCAGCTACGCGCCGACGCTGTGGGACGTGACGTTCCACACCGCCGTCGCGCAGGCCGAGCTGGAGGCCCGCGAGTACCCCGGCGCCTACCACCGCGTCGCGTTCCACAAGCCCGACGGCTCCCCCGTCTACATCGAGACCACACGCCCGGAGCTGCTGGTCAGCGTGTGCGCGCTGATCGCGCATCCCGACGACGAGCGGTACCAGGACCTGTTCGGGACGACGGTGACCTCGCCGCTGTTCGGCGTGGAGATTCCCGTGTTGGCGCACCACGCGGCCGAGCCCGACAAGGGCGCGGGTATCGCGATGTGCTGTACCTTCGGCGACCTGACCGACGTCACCTGGTGGCGCGAGCTGAACCTGCCGACGCGCACGGTCATCGGCCGCGACGGCCGGCTCCAGTCCGAGACGCCCGAGTGGATCGTCAACGACGAGGCGTATGCGCCGCTGGCGGGC
The DNA here is from genome assembly GCF_016714275.1 of Tessaracoccus sp. GTDB lineage: Bacteria > Actinomycetota > Actinomycetes > Propionibacteriales > Propionibacteriaceae > Arachnia. The sequence goes on from NZ_JADJNP010000001.1 coordinate 1,570,453, forward strand.
AAGACGACGTTCTCCGCCCGCGAGGCCACGGTCGCCGCGCTGCGCGAGAGCGGCGACCTCGACGGCGACCCCAAGGCGACCACCCGCATGGCGAACTTCTACGAGAAGGGCGACAAGCCGCTCGAGATCGTCGCCACCCGCCAGTGGTACATCACCAACGGCGGCCGCGACGACGCCCTCAAGGCCCGGCTCCTGGAGCTCGGCGACGAGCTGAAGTGGACGCCGGACCACATGCGGCACCGTTACGAGAACTGGGTCGGCGGCCTGAACGGCGACTGGCTGGTCTCGCGGCAGCGCTTCTTCGGCGTGCCGTTCCCGGTCTGGTACCCGCTGGACGCCGAGGGCGAGCCGGACTACGACCACCCGATCACCGCCGACGAGGCGTCGCTCCCCGTCGATCCCATGAGCGACGCCCCCGCCGGCTACGACGAGGCGCAGCGCAACGTACCGGGCGGCTTCATGGCGGATCCCGACATCATGGACACGTGGGCGACATCGTCGCTGACCCCGCACCTAGCCACCGGCTGGGAGCGCGACGACGAGCTGTTCCGGCTCACGTTCCCGATGGACATGGCCCCGCAGGCCCACGACATCATTCGCACCTGGCTGTTCAGCCGCGTGGTGCGGGCCCACTTCGAGAACGGCTCCCTGCCGTGGAAGCGCGCGACCATCTCCGGTTTCGTGGTCGACCCCGACCGGAAGAAGATGAGCAAGTCGAAGGGTAACGTGGTGGTGCCCACCGACATCCTCGACCGCTACGGCTCCGACGCCGTCCGCTGGCGTGCCGCGATGGCCCGCCCCGGGATGGACTCGCCGTTCGACGAGACGCAGATGAAGGTCGGGCGTCGCCTCGCGATGAAGGTGCTGAACGCGGGCAAGTTCGTGCTGTCGCTTGCCGAGGAGCCCGGTGGCCTCGCCGCGGTGACCAACCCCGTCGACACGGCCATGCTCGCGGGACTCGCAGGAGTCGTCGATGCGGCGACCGCCGGCTTCGAGGAGTTCGACTACACCACGGCGCTAGAGGCCGCGGAGACGTTCTTCTGGTCGTTCTGCGACGACTACCTGGAGCTCGTGAAGGAGCGCGCCTACACCGGCTCACCGGAGGAGAAGGCGTCCGCGCAGGCCGCCCTTTTCCTCGCGCTGGAGACGCAGCTGCGCTTGTTCGCGCCGTTCCTGCCGTTCGTGGCCGAGGAGGTCTGGCGCTGGACGAATGACTCGTCGATCCATCTGGCCGCCTGGCCGACGGCAGACGAGCTAGCGACCGACGGTGACCCCGCCCTGCTCGACGACGTTGCCGCGGCGCTGATCGCCATCCGCGGCGCGAAGTCGACGGCGAAGGTGTCGATGAAGGCCGAGGTGTCCCGTGCGGCATTCGCCGGCCCGGCGGCGACCATCGCCCGCCTGCGGCGGATCGAGCCGGACCTCCGCGCCGTCGGCCGCCTGGTCGGCGAGGTCACCTGGACCGAGTCGGAGGCTCCGCTGACCGTCGACGTCGAACTCGCCGAGTAACCGCGCTCAGCCAGCGACAATCGCCTTCGAGGTCTTCGTTGTCGAGGCGTAGCCCGCTTTGGCGCCCTTCACCTTCACGGTGATCTCGGCGTCCTTGTCGGCCTTCTTCACCTCGTAGGTGGACTTCGTCGCGCCGTCGATCTTCTTGCCGTCGCGCAGCCACTGGTAGGTCATCTTTACCGCGCCCGGCCGCCACGCGCCCGCCTTCGCCTTCAGCTTCTCGCCGACCTGCGGCTCGCCGGTGATCGCGGGCGTCTTGCCCTTCACGGCGTTGCGGACGTCGTCCCCCACGTGAATGAAGCCGCTCACCTCGGAGATCTTGTACGTCCGCCACTGGTAGTTGCCGCGGTAGTTGTCCTCCGAGACGAGCACGGTGCCGGCCTTCCTGTTCACCGCCTCGACGTAGCCGACGTGTCCCGTGCTGTTGCGGAAGGCCTTCGCGCTCCACCAGACGACATCGCCGACCTTCGGGTTCTTCTTGCTGACCTTGATGCCCTTCGCCTTCGCGGCGGGACCCCAGTGCTTCGCGGTCCCCCTGCCCGGCTTCGTGATCTTCTTCACGCCCGCCTGCTGCAGACGATAGGCCACGTAGTTCGTGCAGTTGTGCCCGCCGACCATGCCCCAGTGCGACTTCCGGTACACCTTCGAGTAGCCGGAACTGCCGTAGCCGAGCTTCGAGCAGGTCGAGAACCCGACGCACTCCTTCGGCGACCTCGACAACGCCTCTGCCGGCGCGGCCAGCCCCCACAGGCCGACGACCAAGGCCGCGGAGATCAGCGCGACGAACGCTCTCAGGGTGACAGGCCGGCGGGTGCTGCTTCGCATTCGGTTCCGCTCCAGGGGTCGGGGTCAGGACTCCAGCCGACAAGAGGGGAAGCGGTCAGCCGACCTGAACGCTACCTGAAGAACTCTCAGGAATGCAAGGTCAGCCGATCAACACCGACGTCGAGGTCTTCGACACCGAGGTGTAGCCGCTCTTCTTACCCTTGACCTTCACCGTGATCTTGGCGCCTTTGTCGGCCTTGACCAGCGTGTAGGTCGACTTCGTCGCGCCGTCGATCGCCACGCCGTCGCGCCGCCACTGGTAGGTCAACGTCACCGGTGCGGGGCCCCAGGTGCCGGGCTTCGCCGTCAGCTTCTTTCCCACCTTCGCGGTGCCCGAGATCGTCGGCTTCGCGCTCGGCGCCGCCACGGCCTCGGCATCGCCGACCACCACCGGCACCGACGTGATCGCCGCGGAGGTGAACCCCTCCTTGACCCCGGTCACCCGGACGCTGATCGCGGCGTCGAGATCCTCGACGACCAACTTGTAGGTGGCGCCCGTCGCCCCGGCGATGTCGACGCCGTCGCGCAGCCACTGCAGCGCCAAGGCCGTGTCGGTCGGCGCCCAGGCGCCCGTGTCGACAGCGAGGGTCGCCAGCACCCTCGCCCGGCCGGAGACCACAGGCACCGGCGGCGAGAACCGCCCGATCTTGACCATCGCCGTCGCCGACGACGTGGTCATGACGCTGGTGTAGCCGGCCTTCGAACCGGTCACCGTCACGGTGATCTTCGCGCCGAGGTCTTCGGCGGCCAACGTGTACCTCGACGCCGTCGCGCCCGGGATGGGAACGCCATCGCGCAGCCACGTGTAGGCCAGCTTCGTCGATGCCGGCTTCCAGGCCCCCGCCGTCGCCGTCAGCTCCTGGCCCACGCGCAGGGTTCCAGAGAGGACCGGTTTCGGCGTCGCCGACAGCACGCCCGCCGCCACGGCCTTCGTGGCCGCGGAGGGCTTCGTCACCGGAAGGTAGCTGGGGCTCGTGCCGGTCACCGTCGCACTGATCTTCGCGCCGCGGTCCGAGGCCGTCAGGGTGTACGACGACGAGGTCGCCCCCGCGATCGCCTTGCCGTCCCGCAGCCAGGTGTAGACCAGCTTCACCGTCGACGGCTTCCAGGTACCCGTCTTCGCCGTCAGCTTCTTGCCGACCTGGGCGGTACCGGAGATGGTCGTCTTCGTGCTCGGCGCCGTCACCGGCTGCGCGGCGCCGACCTTTGCCGTCGACACGGAGGTCGTCGACACGGTGGTGTATCCGGCCTTCTTGCCCGTTGTCTTCACGCTGATCTTCGCGCCGCGGTCGGCTGCGGTCAGCCGGTAGCTGGCCGCGGTCGCGCCCTTGATGGACTTCCCGTCGCGTCGCCACTGGTACGACAGCTTCACGTCCGTCGGCGCCCAGGTCCCCGGCTTGGCCGTGAGCTTCCTGAGCACGTTGGCCGTTCCGGAGATCGTCGGCTTCGGCGTCGTCGAGAGCGTCCCCAGCTCGACGGCGGGCGCCGGCTCGGAGGTGATCACCGCGTCGACGTACTCGCTCTTCGCGCCCGTCACCTGCACGCTGATGCGCGCGCCGAGGTCATCGGCGGTGAGGGTGTACGACGACTTCTTGGCGGCGTTGATGGCCGCGCCGTCGCGGAACCAGGCGTAGCCGAGGGTAACGCCCGACGGCGCCCACGCGCCTGTCTTCGCCGTCAGCTTCTGCCCCACCTTCGGAGTGCCTGCGAGCGTCGGCCGCGCTGCCGGAGCGGTCACGATGTCGGCGACTGCCACGGCCTCCGTGGGCTCGGACGCGGTGGTCACGCTGGTGAACCCGTCCCTCGCTCCCGTCACCGTCACGCCGACCTGCGCGCCGAGGTCCACCTCGGACAGCACATACGACGGCGCCGTCGCGCCCTTGATCTTCTTGCCGTCGCGCAGCCACTGATACGTCAGCTCGACGCCCGACGGCGACCACGCGCCCGCGTCGGCGGTGAGGTTCTTGAGTACCTTCGCCTCGCCGACGATGGCGGGGACCGGCGTCTTCGTCAGCACTCCGACAAGCACCTTCGCGGTCGCCGCCGATGTCTTCGCGGCCGAGAGGTAGCCCTTCTTCGAGCCGGTGACCTTCACGGTGATCTTGGCGCCGAGGTCGGCCCCGGTCAGCGTGTACGACGACTTCGTCGCGCCCGCAATGGCCTTCTTGTCGCGGAGCCACTGGTACGCGAACGACACGCCGGAGTCCCAGGTGCCCGGCGCGGCCGTGAGCTTCTTGCCGACCTGGGCGGTGCCGGAGATCGTCGGCGTTCCCGCCGTCAGCGGCGTCGTCGCGGGGGGCGACTCCACGGAGGCCGACGACCCGACGTGCAGGAATCCGGTGATGTCGGAGATCTTGTAGGTGCGCCAGTTGAAGTCGCCCTGCCAGTGGTCCTCCGACACGACCACCGTGCCGGCCGAGAGGTTCACCGACTCGACGATGGCCACGTGGCCGGCCGAGCCCATGTCGTACCACCAGGCGACGTCGCCCTTGCGGGGCGAGCCGTCGACCGCGTAGCCCGCGGCCTTGGCGTGCTCGCCCCAGTACTTGGCGTTGCCGCGGCCGGGAACCGTGAACTGCGAGATGCCTCGCTGAATCAGCCGGTACGCCACGTAGTTCGTGCAGTTGTGCCCGCCGTACATGTTCCAGTGTGACTTCTTGTACACGGCGCTGTAGCCGCCGTTGCCGTACCCGCGCCCCTCGCATTGCGAGAAGCCGACACACATCTTCGTGTACCAGGTGATTGCCGAGGCAGGCAGAGTGACGCCTGCCAGTCCGATGACGAGCGCGACGGCCAGGGCCGCCGCGGCGGCACGGAAACTGGCACGACGCGTGGAAAATCCGCGCATGGAAAAACCGCTCCTTGGGGGGTAGGAACACCATCCAGCCGACAAAGATGGGGAAGCGGTCGGTCAGCCTGGGGCAGAGGTTACATGGCTCGGCCGTCCAGCGCGAACCGGGGTGCCTCAAAGGCCGGGGGGCGCGCGGCAGGAGCCTCCGCGAGAGAGGCCAACGCGAGGCCGATCGCCGTGTCGAGCTGCACGTCCGCGTCCGATTCCCAGTCGGCGGGCCCCATCTCGACGACGACGTCCGGGTCTACGCCGTGGTTCTCCAGACCGAAGCCCTGCGTGTCGAAGTAGGTCCAGTAGCGCGGCTGCGTGACCTCGGTGCCGTCGACGAGCGTGAACCGCCCGTCGATACCGACGACGCCGCCCCAGCTGCGCTCCCCCACCACGGGACCCAGCCCGAGGTTCTGGGCCGCGGCGGTCACGATGTCACCGTCGGACCCCGCGAAGCGGTTGGTCACGAACACGACCGGGCCGCGGCGCGCCTGTTGTGGATAGCTGACCGGCACGTCGTGGTGGCGCCCACCCATCCAGCCGATCACGCGGCGCATCAGCCGCTCGATCACCAGCTCGGACGTGTGCCCGCCCGCGTTGAACCGCACATCGACGACGACCGCCTCACAACGCATCGCCCTGTCGACGAGACGATGGAACTCCGCCCAGCCGGTGGCCACCATGTCGGGGACGTGGATGTAGCCGACGCGCCCGCCGGTGGCGCGCGTCACGTACTCGACCCTTCCCGCGACCCACTCGTGGTAGCGCAGCGACGTCTCCCGCGCCGTCGGCACGACGGCGACCCTGCGCTTCTGCCTGCCCCTTGCCAGCGTCAACTCGACGACCTTTTCCGCGGCACCCAGGAGCAGCGCGCCGATCGATGGCGCCCCCGTCGTCGGGTGGCCATCCACCGCGACGATCACATCACCCGGCTGTGCCGCCACCCCCGCCGCCCGCAGCGGCGACCGGGCGGAGGGGTCGGACGTCTCGCCCGGCAGCACGCGGGTGATCACGACCTCTCCCTTCGCGTTGCGCGCGTACTCGGCGCCCAGGTGCGCGACCCGCGGCGCATCGTCCCCGCCGAGCGGCGGCACCACGTAGGCGTGCGAGGTGTTGAGCTCGCCGATCGTCTCCCAGAGCACGTCGACGAGGTCGTCGTGGGTGACGAGGTCGGCGAGCAGCGGCCGATACCGCGCGACCGCGCCTGCCCAGTCGACACCGTCGAAGTCCTCGCGCCAGAAGTGGTCGCGCATCAGGCGGGCGTTCTCCTCGAACATCTGCCGCCACTCGGCGGCGGGGTCGAGTGCCCGGCGCAGGCGGCTGAGGTCGATGTTCACGCGCGCGTCGTCGTCCTCCCCCGGCGCGTGCTCGGCCGGCTGCACCCACACGTCCTCGCCGCTGCGCACGACGAGGCGCTCACCGTCGCCGGAGACGGCGGCGCCGTCGCACGAGTCGACGACGGTGGTGGTCTTGCGGGTCTTGAACGAGTAGTGCTCGACGGCGTCCTTGATCTCCCCGTCGACGCCGGCCCGGGCGGCGCCCAGCTCGCCGAACGCGCGCAGCGTGATCCAGGCGACGCCCTCCTTGGTGGCCTGCAAGGCGGTGTAGCGACCGGAAGGCACCGCGAACGGCACCATGCGGTCCTCAAAGCCCGCAACGTCGAGCTCAACTCCCGGCTCGGGCTCGGCCGGGGTCTGCGCGTCACCGGCGGCGGGCTTGTCGTCGCCCGTCCCGTCCTTCTCGTCCTTGTCCTCGGGATCGCTCAGCGGCCAGCCGTCGGCCGTCGGGCCGAACGGGGCGGGCTCGAGCGCGCTCAGCGGCGCGAGCCACGGGCGGATCGTGTTGGTGAAGGAGAGGTCGAAGCCCAGCTCGTCGTACGACGGGTCGATCGTGCGGCTGGAGAGGAAGCACACGTACTTTCCGTCGCGGGTGAACACGGGCGAGAAGTCGTTGAACTGACCCCTCGTCAGGGTGAACGCGCGTTCTTCCTTGAGGTCGTAGCCGACAAGCTGCCCCAGCAGGCCCTCGTTGCCGACGCCATTGCGCCACACCGCGTAGCGGCCGTCGGGCGACCAGGCGAAGCCGGTGGGCTCACCGACCGTCGAGCGCCCGATCCGCTTCACAGAGCCACGTGCCACGTCGACGAGCGACACGGTGCCGTCGTGGCTGCCGACGACGACCTTCGCGCCCGTGGGACTCGGCTCCAGGGTGAGGACCCGCCCGAGCCTGCCCGTCGCGATGCGGCGCGGCTTCGCGTCACCGTCGATCTGGCGGACCTCCAGGCAGTCCTCGCCGTCGACGTCGCTGACCCACACGCCTCGCCCCGTCCGGTCGAGGAAGTGGGGCTCGCGCACGCGGACGCCGGGGGTGTCTGCCAACGCGCGCGCCGGACCGCCACGATGGGTGAGCAGGTAGGCGGCCCCGCGCCATTCGACGAGCGAGGCGTCGCCGCCGTGATCCGGGGCGATGGCGTCGAGCCGATCCGTGGGCGCCACCTGCACGGGACGCGGGCGGCCGACGGCGGTGCTCAGCTCGATCGGCCGCGGCTCGGCGTCGAGGCCCGCGAGGTGGAACAACCGCCCGCGGGCGTGGTAGACGACGCCCGTCCCGTCGCCAGCGGCATCACGGACGTAGCCGTCGTCGACGGTGTGGGCGGTGTGCCGGCGCAGGTCATGCCCCGACGAGTTCACGGACCAGACCTGGGCCTGAACGTCCGGGCCGTCGCCGAGGTCGGAGGTGAAGACCAGCCGCTCCCCCACCCAGGTGGGCCAGAACAGGCCGGCGCGCACATCCGCCAGCACGCGCCGCCAGTCGCCCGAGCCGTCCGTGGACACGTGCAGTTGCGCCGCCATCCCGCCGCGGTACCGCTTCCATCCCGATGGGTCACGGAAGTTCGCCGACGCAACAGCCACGCGGCCCTTACGGCTGACCGCCCCCGACGTCGCGGCTCCCCAGGGCAGGCGCTCCAGGCGGCCGTCGAGGGACAGCGAGTACAAACGCGCGTCCATCCGGTGCACCGCCTGGTGGTCCGAGCACAGGAGGACGTGCTCGTCGTCGAGCCACCCCGACACCAGCATGCGACCTGCGCTCAGCCAAGTGAGTCTGCGGGTGCCGCCGTCCAGCTCGACGACGTACGCGTCCCAGCCGCCCTCCGTCGTCGAGGTGAACGCGACGCGGGCGCCATCGGGCGAGAATCGTGGGTTGCGCGGGGTGGCCTCCCCCAGCGTGATCCGCGACGCGCGACCGCCCGCGAGGGGGCCAAGCCAGAGGTCGTCGTCGGCGACGAACACCACGTTGTCACGGTGAAGATGGGGGTAGCGGGAGTAGACCATGAGGGCGAGGATACCGCCCCGCACCGACGACGATTTCGGCCCAGATCCGCCCGGGCCGACCCGCTCAGGCAGACAGGTTGCGGCGGCGTGCCAGCTTGGCGCGCGGCACCAGGATCGGCTCCTCCTCGCCGTCGACGGCCGCCTTCGTCACGATCACCTGCGCGATGTCCTCCTCAGACGGGACGTCGAACATCACGTCGAGCAGAAGCTCCTCCAGGATGGCCCGGAGCCCGCGGGCGCCGGTGCCGCGGCTCAGCGCCTTGTCGGCGATGGCCTCGATGGCCTCGTCCTCGAAGTCGAGCTGGACGCCGTCGAGGTCGAAGAGCTTCTGGAACTGACGCGTCAACGCGTTGCGGGGCTCGATGAGGATGCGGGTGAGCGCCTCACGGTCGAGCGGCTCGACGGTAGTCATCATCGGCAGGCGGCCGATGAACTCCGGGATGAGGCCGAAGCTGTGCAGGTCCTCGGGACGGACGAGCGAGAACGGGTCGGCGTCCGGGCGGCGGGCGTCCGCGGACGCGTTGAACCCGAGCGGGCGCTTGCCGACCCGCTGGTTGATGATCGTCTCGAGGCCGGCGAAGGCGCCGCCGACGATGAACAGCACCTTCGTGGTGTCGATCTGCAGGAAGTCCTGATGCGGGTGCTTGCGGCCACCCTGCGGCGGCACGGACGCGACGGTGCCCTCGAGGATCTTCAACAGAGCCTGCTGCACGCCTTCGCCCGACACGTCGCGCGTGATCGACGGGTTCTCCGACTTGCGGGCCACCTTGTCGATCTCGTCGATGTAGATGATGCCCGTCTCGGCCTTCGCGATGTCGAAGTCGGCGGCCTGGATGAGCTTCAGGAGGATGTTCTCGACGTCCTCGCCGACGTAGCCCGCCTCCGTGAGCGCCGTCGCATCCGCCATCGCGAACGGCACGTTGAGCATGCGGGCGAGCGTCTGGGCGAGATAGGTCTTACCGCAGCCCGTCGGGCCGATCAGCAGGATGTTCGACTTGCCGACCTCGACGTCGTCGTGCTCGCCGCGGCGTCCCTGCGGGGCCTGCATGGCCTGGATGCGCTTGTAGTGGTTGTAGACCGCGACCGAGAGGGTCTTCTTCGCCCTGTCCTGGCCGATCACGTAGGAGTCGAGGAAGTCGCGGATCTCGCGCGGCTTGGGAAGCTCGTCGTCGAGCACCGACTCCGTCGATGCCGGGAACTCCTCCTCGATGATCTCGTTGCAGAGGCCGATGCACTCGTCGCAGATGTAGACGCCAGGGCCTGCGATCAGCTTCTTGACCTGCTTCTGGCTCTTGCCACAGAAGTTGCACTTGAAGAGTTCGCTGGACTCGCCGATGTGTGCCACGCCTACCCCCTTCGGTTCGATTCGATCTGACCCTTTTTGCCACCCTACCCCGGTGGTGCCGCGCTGGCCGGGCGAGACACACCCGGCCAGCGCGCCGTCGGCTTAGGACAGGTCCTTCAGCGAGGGAAGGATGTCATCGACGATGCCGTACTCCTTGGCCTCGGTCGCCGTGAGGTACTTGTCACGCTCGATGTCGCGGCTGACCTTCGCCACGTCCTGGCCGGTGTCAGAGGCCAGCATCTCCTCCATGAGAGAGCGGATGCGCAGGATCTCCTTGGCCTGGATCTCCAGGTCCGAGGACTGACCGTAGCCGCCCTCGGTGGCCGGCTGGTGGATCAGGATGCGCGAATTCGGCAGCGCGAGCCGCTTGCCCTTCGTGCCCGCCGCGAGGATCACCGCAGCGGCCGACGCGGCCTGCCCGAGGCACACCGTCTGGATGTCGGGCTTGATGTAGCGCATCGTGTCGTAAATCGCCGTCAGCGCGGTGAACGAGCCGCCGGGCGAGTTGATGTAGATCGAGATCTGCCGCTCGGGGTCCATCGACTGCAGGCACAGCAGCTGCGCCATGACGGCGTTGGCGACGTCGTCGTTAATGGGGGTGCCGAGGAAGATGATGCGGTCCTCGAACAGCTTGGTGTACGGGTCAACACGGCGCACGCCGTAGCTGGTGCGCTCCTCCCACTGGGGGATGTAGTAGTTCATTTCGGGGCCCTTCGGCGCGATGCCCTGCGGCATGAAGTTGGTCGTCATCACTGGTTCGGAGCCTCCGAGGTGATCTGCGAGGCGCGCTCGTAGACGTGGTCGATGAAGCCGTACTCGAGGGCCTGCTCCGCGGTGAACCAGCGGTCGCGGTCCGAGTCGGCCTCGATCTGCTCGACGGTCTGGCCGGTGTGCTTCGCGATGAGCGCGGCCATCGTGCGCTTGATGTGCAGGGACTGCTCGGCCTGGATCCGGATGTCGGAGGCCGTGCCGCCGAGACCACCGGACGGCTGGTGCATCATGATGCGGCTGTGCGGGAGCGCGAACCGCTTGCCGGGGGTGCCCGCGGAGAGCAGGAACTGCCCCATAGAGGCCGCGAGGCCCATGGCGACGGTGGCGACGTCGTTGCTGATCCACTGCATGGTGTCGAAGATCGCCATGCCGGAGTCTACCGAGCCGCCGGGTGAGTTGATGTAGAGGTAGATGTCCTTGTGCGGGTCCTCGGCGTTCAGCAGGAGCATCTGCGCGCAGATCGCGTTGGCGTTCTCGTCGCGCACCTCCGAACCGAGGAAGATGATCCGGTTGGCCAGCAATGCCTGGTAGACGTTGTCCGTCATCCCGAGGCCGCCACCGGGGCCCGCCATACGGGGGTCGTCGATTCGAGTCTGAGTCACCCCGCTAACTTACCGGCAATTCGCAACCTCCCAAGCGCGGCGCCGCGATGTTCACTGAGAACGGAAGGCGGTGTCCCGCGGCAGTGCGGGAGCCGCCCGGAAAACGCGGATCGCCGCCGACCCCGGTTGGGGTCGACGGCGATCCGTCAATCGGCTCAATGAGCGGGAGTTGTCACTCGGCGTCGGAGCGGATGATCTCGACGGCGGGAGCCTCGTCCTCGGTCTCGTCCTCCGCCTCGTCGGACGCGAGCGCGGTCTCGACGACGTTGCCGTCGGCGTCGGTCACGGAGGCGACCGCGACGATCTCGGCGAGCGCCTTGCTGCGGCGGATCTCCTGCATCCAGTCGGCCATGTGGCCGTGCTCCATCATGTGGTTGATCTCGTCCTGCGGCGAGGTGCGGTTCTGCTGCGCCTTGCGGAAGATCAGCTCCGTCAGCTCCTGCTGCGAAACGTCGACCTGCTTCTCGTCGGCGAAGACGTCCAGCACGACCTGGGCCTTGAGGGCCTGCTCCGCGCGCTGGTCGATGGTCGCCCAGAAGGCGTCCTCGTCCTCGGCCTCTTCGTCCTCGGCCTGCTCGAGGTACTGCTCGACGGTGAGGCCGCCGTTGGCGAGCTGGCGACGCACCTCCTCGCGGCGCGCCTCCTGCTCGTTCTTCAGGACGCCCTCGGGCAGGTCGAACGGGGTCGCCTCGAGGACGGCCTCCAGGACCTTGTCGCGCGCGTCGGCGAGCTGCTCGGCCTTCGCCTGCTGCTCGACGCCCTTGCGGAGGTCGGCCAGCATGTCGTCGACGGAGTCGAACTCGGAGATGAGCTGGGCGAAGTCGTCGTCGACCTCGGGCAGCTCCTGCTCCGAGACGGTGTTGACGGTGACGGTGATCTCGGCCTCCTGGCCGCGGAACTGGCCGCCGACCAGCGAAGAGGTGAACGTGGCGGACTCCCCGGCCGTGAGGCCGGTGACCGCGTCGTCGAGGCCCTCGAGCATGTTCTCCTGGCCGACCTTGTAGGTGATGCCCTCTGCGGTGGCCTCGGGCAGCGGCTCGCCGTTCTGCGAGGCGACGAGGTCGATGCTCAGGACGTCGCCATCCTGGGCGGCGCGGTCCACCTCGGTGGTGGTGGCGAAGCGCTCACGCAGGATGTCGAGGCGCTCCTGCACCATGCCGTCGAGGTCCTCGACGTTGTCGACGGTGGCGGTGACGGTCGCGAAGTCCGGCAGCGTGATCTCGGGACGGACATCGACCTCGGCGATGAACTCGACGAGCTCCTTGTCCTCCAGCTTGGTGACCTCGATCTCGGGCTGCGCCATCGGCACGGCCTTCGCCTCGCTGATCGCGGCGTTGTACGCCGGCGGGATCGCGTCGTTGATCGCCTCCTGCAGCACGACACCGCGGCCGAACCGCTGGTCGATCACCGCCGCAGGCACCTTGCCCTTGCGGAAACCGGGGATGTTGACCTGCTCGGCGATGTCCTTGTAGGCCTTGTCGAGGTGGGGCTTGAGATCGGTGAACGGGATCTCGACGGTGAGCTTGACCCGCGTCGGGCTCAGCTTCTCTGCGGTGCTAGGCACGAATGGACTCCTGAAAGACGAAAGATTGCCGCCGGACACTCTACCGGCACACGCGCGGCCCACCAATCGGGAGGTGGATGGTCGGGGCGACAGGACTCGAACCTGCGGTCTCCTGCTCCCAAAGCAGGCGCGCTAGCCACTACGCTACGCCCCGTGGAGCCGGGGTAGACCCCAGCTAGAGCGGATGACGGGAATCGAACCCGCGTAGCTAGTTTGGAAGACTAGGGCTCTACCATTGAGCTACATCCGCAGAACCGCGGGAGACTCTACCAGAGACCACCGCTTACTCGTCGACGCCGACGGCGCGGCCTCAGCACCCCGCTCCTGGCAGCCACGCTCCGACACGGAGGCTCTGGTAGCGTCGCGGGGCGATGGCACAGAGTATCTTCATCGACTTCGACGGCACCCTCGCCGAACACGGCGAGGTCCCGCCTGCCCACCTGGCGGCGTTGGCCGATGCCCGACGGGCCGGCCACCTCGTCTTCCTCTGCACCGGTCGCCCCAAGGCCTTCGTGCCGAACCGGTACCTGCACGGCGTCTTCGACGGCATCGTCTGCGCCGCGGGCGGCTACGTCGAGATCGACGGCCAGGTGTTGGCTGACATTCGCTTCCCGCAGGAGCTCGCGGCCAGGACGGCGGCGGTGCTCGTGGAGCACGACGCGATGTTCACTCTCGAGGCGCCCGACCGCTCCCTCACCTCGCCCTCATCGGCCGACCGGCTCCGCGCATTCCTCGCCCGCATCAGAGTCAAAGGAAACGAGGACGTCCCAGACATCGAGGCGCGCACCGACCTCGACACCTGCTCCTTCAGCAAGGTCTCCGTCATGGACTCGCCCGTCCTCGTCGACGAGCTCGCCCGTCGCATCGGCCCCGAGATCGGCGCCCTCCCCAGCTCGATCACCGGCTTGAGCGGGCACGCGGGTGAGTTGTACCTGAAGGGTGTCGACAAGTCTGTGGGCATCGCGACGGTAGAGCGGCACCTCGGGCTCGACAGGGCGGACATCGTCGCGATCGGCGATGGCATGAACGACCTCGAGATGCTCGGGTACGCCGGCACGGGCATCGCGGTCGCCGGAGCGCCTGACGTGGTGCTCGCTGCGGCCCAGCGCGTTATCCCCGGGCCTGCGGAGGCGGGCGTCGCGCACTGTTTCGCGGAACTCGGCCTCATCTCCTGAGCTCCCGCGATGCGAAGACCTACTCGTCGGACGGGACGGCGCTGCTCAGGCGACGGCGGGAGCCGTCGAGATGCTCGTCCAAAGCTTCGACGAAGCGGTCGACATCGCCCTCCTTCGCCAGGTCCAGCAGTAGCTTGTGATCCTGGTACGACGGCGTCAGGTCGGCGTCCTGCGCGTTGGTGATCTCCAACAGAGTCGCGAAGGTCGGCTCATACTGCTGCCAGAGCGCCAACAGGCGAGAGTTGCCGGAGGCGCGGTAGAACTCGGTGTGGAAGGCGAGGTCGGCGACGGCGAACGCGGCTTCGTCGCGCACCTCGGCGCAGCGTCGCATCCGGTCGAGGTTCCGCTCGGCACCGCTCCAGTCCGCCTCACTGCCCCGCGCGATCGCCAGCCGACCCGCCAGCCGCTCTGCGGCGGCACGCACCTCGTACAACTCCGCGACATCATGCTGGGTGAAAGCCTTGACATAGAAGCCGCGCCGTCGCGACTCCAGCAGCCCCTCCGCCAGCAACATGCGGAACGCGTCGCGCACCGGGCCACGACTGACGCCGTGGTCGGCCGCCAGGGTGTCCTCCACGAGGTGGGTGCCGGGCTGCAGTTGCCCCCGGACCACCCGTGCGCGCAGCAGCCGCGCCAGCTGCTCACCCAGCGCCACCGAACGGATCTGCATCGAGCTCATCGGACCCACTCCCTCTCGTTTCGGTAACAAATCTTGCCGAACTCTTGCACATCGTGACGCCGCCCGCTAGCGTTTCGACAACCGTTAACGGTAAACGACACGATGAGGTGACTTACACATGACCCCTCCTGAGGTCCTCTCGGCGATCATCACGCCGTTCCTTCCAGACGGCGAGCTCGACCTCGCCGGCCTCACCCACAACCTGCGGCGCATAGAACCCCTTGTCGACGGCGTGTTCGCCGCCGGAACGACGGGCGAGTTCCTCGCCCTGTCGCAGGGCGAGCACGAGCAGGTGATCACCACGGCGCTCGACGTCTTCGGCCCGGCCCGAGTGGTCGTGCACGTCGGCGCGGCCAGCACGCGCGACGCCGTCGCGCTCGCCCGGCAGTCCAGCCAGCTCGGCGCCATCCGGTTCGCCGCCATCACGCCCTACTACCTGAAGGCGAGCAGCGCGGGCATCCTGCGCCACTGGTCGGCCATCAACGAGGCGTGCGACGGCGAGTTCTACGGCTACGTCTTCCCTGACGTCGCGGTCACCGACCTCCTGCCCGAGCAACTGCCCGAGGTCCTCGCCTCCGGCATCACGGGCATCAAGGTCTCGGCGACGGCTTCCACGCGCGTCGTCGAGTATCTCGCCAACGCTCCCGAGGGCTTCAAGCTCTGGTCGGGCAACGACGCCGATGTCCCCAACGTCATGGCCGCCGGCGGCACCGGCACCGTCTCCGGCGTCAGCTGCGCCGTCCCCCTGCCTTGGGCGGCGCTGCGCGACGCCATGGCCGCGGGCGACCAGGAAGCCGCCGAAAAGGCCCAGGCCATCATCGCGCGGGTCGTTCCCGTGCTCGGCCCCAGCATCGCGAACCTCAAGGTCGCCCTCGACAAGCAAGGATTTACCGGCGGCGCCTGCCGCATGGTGATCGACTCCCCCACCCCAGAGACCCTCACCCAGATCGACGAAGTCGTCGCCCTGGCCAACTAATCCGAAGAAGGAGAAACCCACCATGAAGCGTCGAGCTCTCATTATCGCCACGGCGGCTGCCGTCGCCCTCGGCTCTGCCGCCTGTACCACCCGCAACGAAGGCGGCGGCAACGCCGGCGGCGGTGCCGAGTTCCCCACCAAGGACATCACGCTGATCGTGCAGGCCGCGGCCGGCGGCGGCTCGGATCTGTCGTCCCGCGCGCTCGCCACCGCGATGGAGCCCATCATCGGCAAGTCCATCATCGTCGAGAACCGCCCCGGCGCCTCCGGCTCCACCGCGATGCTGCACGTGAAGGAGCAGAAGCCGGACGGCTACACCATCGGCTTCGGCCCGGTGGAGATCGCCATGCTCGGCAGCATGAACTACGACATCAAGCCGGCCGATTTCGACATGCTCGGCCAGATCATGCTCGGACCCGGCGTCCTCTCGGTACCCGCCAACAGCCCGTACAACACGCTGGAGGAGTTCGTCGCAGCCGCGAAGGACAAGGAGATGACGGTCTCCAACTCGGGCGCGGGCTCCATCTGGGAGATGCTCGGAAAGAGCCTCGCCACCGAGACCGGCGCCAAGATCAAGCCGGTTCCGTTCGACGGCGGCGCCCCCGCCGTCGCGGCCGTGCTCGGCGACCCGCCGCAGGTCGACGCTGCGGCGTCGGGCGTCAACGAGGTCAAGCAGAACCTCGCCGACGGCAAGCTCAAGGTGCTGGCCATCTTCCACTCCGAGCGTCACCCCGAGCTCCCCGACGTGCCCACCGCCAAGGAGCAGGGCGTCGACATCGAGATCGGCGGCTGGGGCGGCATCTACGCCCCCAAGGGCCTGCCGGAGGACGTCCACAAGAAGCTCGAGGAGAGCATCGCCAAGGCCGTGGAGGCCGACTCGTACAAGCAGGTCATCACCTCCAGCGGCAACCTCGTGGTCTACAAGAACTCGGCAGACTTCACCGCGTTCGCCGAGGCCGAGGCCAAGCGCTTCGCTGAGCTGATCGGCAGCTAGTCGATGACCGACGACATCCTCGCTGAGGAGGTGACCACGCCCGAGTCTCCGATCATGGAGAAGCTCACAGCGGCGGTGGTCACCGTCTTCGGTCTCGCCATGCTCGTTGCGGCGCGCGGCATCGTGCTCCGCAACGAGCCGGGCGGCGTTGATCCGCGGTGGTGGCCCACCGTGATCGCGGTCGGCATCATCGCGTGCGGCCTGTGGATGACGTTCAACGCCTTCCGCGGCGTCGCCATCGAGCGTACGGTCGACGAATCGAGCGGCCAAGGCTGGATCCAGGTGGGCATCACCGTCGGTGCCCTCGCCGTCGTCCTCGTGCTGTGGCACTTCGGCGTCGGCTTCCTCGTGCTCGGTCCCGCCTACCTCATCGCCACGAACTGGGTGTACGGGCTCCGTCGCTGGACGACGCTCCTGTTGTTCCCGGCGATCATCGCGGGGCTCCTCTACCTGGTGTTCATGCTCCTGTTGAAGGTTCCGCTGTGAACGGGCTCGCGGAAGGCCTCGCTGCCGTCTTCGAGCCGACGGCGCTCCTGTGCTTCGCGATCGGGCTGGGCCTCGGCATGCTCGTCGGCGTGTTCCCGGGCATCACGATCTCGATGGCCGTCGCGCTGGCCACCTCGTTCACACTCACGCTCGAGCCCGCCCAGGGCCTCGCCATGCTGCTGGCCATCTACGTGGCCGCGCAGTACGGCGACCGCATCCCGTCGATCCTCGTGAACACGCCCGGCACGCCTGCCGCCGTCGCAACGACACTCGACGGGTACCCGATGGCCCGCAAGGGCCAGGCAGGCCTCGCCCTGTCGATCTCGGCGATCGCGACGACCGTCGGCATCATGATGTCGATGCTGGTGCTGATCTTCCTGGCGCAGCCCATCGCGGCCTTCGCCCTGAAGTTCGGGCCGTTCGAGATGTTCGCGCTGGTGGTCTTCGGCCTCACCGTCATCATCTCGATCGCGTCGAACTCGCTCGCAAAGGGCATCTTCGCCGGCTTCTTCGGCATCGCGCTCGGCATCATCGGGCTCGACCCGATCACGGGTGATCAGCGGTTCGCGTTCGGCATCAACGAGTTGAGCGGCGGGCTGCACTTCATCGCGCTGATCATCGGCCTGTTCGGCATCACCGAGGTGCTCGACCAGATCCTGACCCATTCGGAGAAGAAGAGCCACACCATCACGTCGCTCGGTCGTTGGTGGCCGAACAAGTCGGAGCTGAAGCGCGTGGCGAAGCCGATGGCCCAGTCCGGTGCGCTGGGCGTCGTCATCGGCGTGGTTCCCGCGGCTGGAGGCGACATCGCCGGCCTCGTCGGATGGAACCGCGCCAAGGCGATCTCGAAGCACCCGGAGGAGTTCGGCAAGGGCTCCATCGAGGGTCTCGTCGGCTCCGACACGGCATCCAGCTCGACGCTGGGTGGCGCGGTCACCACCACACTCGCCCTGGGCATCCCGGGCGACTCGGTGATGGCGATCATGCTCGGCTCGATGATCATCTGGGGCATCCAGCCCGGACCTTCGCTGTTCGAGCGGCGGCCGGACATCATCGTCACGATCGTGGCGATCATGCTGATGGCGACCATCGGCTCGACCATCATCAGCCTGATCCGCACCAAGGGCATGACGAAGCTGCTGGACCTCAAGCCACAGCTGCTCTGGGGCGTCATCCTCGTGTTCTGTGTTGTCGGCACGTACGCCACCACCAACAACGTGCTGACCGTCGTGCAGATGCTCTGCTTCGGTGTCCTCGGCCTTGCGCTGCGCCGCGCCGGTATCCCGGCGGGCCCGATCGTGCTCGGTTTCCTGCTCGGCCCGCTTGCGGAGTCGAACCTGCGCCGCGCGCTGCTCATCGGACACCCCATCGAGCTGCTGACCCGCCCGATCTCGCTGATTCTGCTGCTCCTCGCAGCCGCATCGCTGCTCTGGCCGGTCATCAAGAGATCCATCGATCGCCGGAAGGCCGCAAAGGAGGTCACCTCAGCGTGACACGACGTCTGTTCCCCGCTTCCCCCGGGGTCCAGGTCCACGCCAGCACCCTGCTCCCCCTCCCGGGGCGCGGGGTGTTGGTGTCCTGGTTCGCCGGGCCGCACGAAGGCCATCCCGACACGGCCATCCGGGTGCTGCGTCGCGCCGATGGCCAGGACATCATCGTCGACCTCTTCCCAGGCGACGCCCAGCCCCACTGGAACCCCGTCCTCACCTGGGGACCGGACGGCGCCGTGTGGCTGTTCTTCAAGCGCGGCCACCGCATCGACGAGTGGACCACCTGGGTCGCCGTCTCGCCCGACGAAGGCCGCACCTGGCGCGAGCCGTTCGAGTTGGTGCCCGGCGACCGCTCCGGGGGCCGCGGCCCGGTTCGGCAGGCTCCGGTCCATGTCGGCTCCACGTGGCTCGCCGCGGGATCCGTCGAGGAGTGGACGACCCCGCGGTGGGACTGCTTCGTCGATCTCTCCACCGACGACGGCGACAGCTGGCGGCAGGTACGCATTCCGCTCGACCACGCGGCGACGGAGGGTGCCGGCTGCATCCAGCCCTGGGTAGTGCCCGGCACGGAGACCGCGCTCGTCATGCTGGCGCGCAGCACCGCGGGAGCCGTCTTCCGTTCCGTCACCGACGACCCCGCCGTCTGGCCGGAGCTGCGCCCGACGGCCCTGCCGAACAACAACAGCGGCATCGCGGTCGTCGACCTTCCCGGCGGGGCGTTGGCCTGCGTCCACAACGACGCAGCCGGTGACTGGGGCGCCCGCTCCCGGCTCGTCGTGTCGCGCTCCGACGACGACGGCCTGACCTGGCGCCAGGTCGCGGTCCTCGAAAACGGCACCCCCGGCGGGGCCGACGGCGCGCCCACCGCAGCCGGCGCGACCGGCATCGTGACCACCGGCGACGGCGAGTACTCCTACCCGTCGGCAGTCCTCGTCGACGACGAACTGTGGATCACGTACTCGTGGCAGCGCCGCTCCATCGCGCTGGCGCGGCTGCCGATTGACGAACTGGGCTGAGTCAGCCCGCGTTGACCGACAGCCAGGCGATGTCCACCGGGTCGGGACGCGTCGTCAGCTGACACAGGAGACGGGCCTCCGCGGAGCGCGCGTACGCGGCGACGTGGAGGCCCTCTTCGCGCTCCCCCAGCACCGCGGCGAGCAGTTTGGCCACCGCGACGTCGCGGCCGCGCTCGGGGCGGCCGTCCGTGTGTGGGCGTCCGTAGCTGAGGCGGGCGACCGCGTCGACCCCAGCAGTGATGAGGTCGCCGACGGGCCAGCCACCGGCCAGCACCTCGGGCGCGAGCCCATGCAGCGCGAGCAGGATCGCGTCGTCCGGGCGTCCCCCTGCCAGCACTTCGGCCGCGGCCTCGTCGAGCCGCGGGGCGGGCAGGCCGAGCATCACGGCCAGCTGCGCGGCAGACACCGACCACGCCGTCGGGCTCTCCGCGTGGGTGCCGAGCACCCAGTCGACGCGGTCGAGGAGTTCCTCCCGGAGCGGCCCGTCCAACAGATGGCGGGTCGCGACGTAGGCCCAGACATCCGACGAGCCCGAGGTGGCCGCCAGGGCCTCGCGCAACTCCTCGATCCGCCTGTATCCGCCGATCTCCACCCGGGTGGCGCCCGAGGCGTTCCACACGACGACGTGGCCAAGGCCCTCGGGCGGGGGCACCTCGAACTCGCCGTCGTCGTCGAGGAGGTTGCGTTCTTCGCCCTCGACGGTGACCGTCCCGTCGGGCGCGACCACCTGGATGTAGTCCCCGATCGGCACGTAGCGCACCAACGGCAGCCACGACTGCTCGCCGGGTGCGTCCAACAGACCGCCGGGGTAGGCCTCGTAGGTCCACGCGGCGCTGACAACCTGCCGCGGCGCGAGTGTGACCTCCTCGCCCAACGGGTGGCTGAGCACCGGCCCCTCGCCGGGAGCGGACAGTCCGCGCCGCTGGGTAAGCACGCCCGGGCCATCCGCCGACGGGAGGAGGATCTCGGCGGAGGCACCGGCGTGCCAGCTGATGGGCTCGCGCTCCCCCTCGACATGGAGGACGGGGCCGGGCACGGTCAGCACGTCGTCGACCACCGACTCCAGGACGATGTCGAGCCGCAGTCGCCGCCCGCCACTGACCCGGACGTGCGCCAGGACTCCTGCCTCGTGCTCGACGACGGAGCCGACAGACTCCTCGAGAGGGCGCTGCGTCAGCCACTCGTCGCCGAACCCCACCGAGAGCAGCCGAAGCCTGCCCTCGCCGCGGAGCGCGAACGCGCCGTCGTCGAAGCCGGACTCGAACGCCTCGGAGACGAGGCCCACCACCTCGACCGACACGCCTAGTCCTCGCTGACCATGCCGTCTTGCGGATGCGACTCCGGCACGATCGCCTGGACGACCGAGCCGTCCTCCCGCTGGTCGCCGACGATGGGATGGCTCCCCGTCAGCGACGCCCGTCGCGGCCCCTGATCGGCTAGGGGGACGACGGTGGGTTCGCCGGGGCCGACGACGTACGGCGCGTCACGGACTGACAGCTCAACCGGCCCGTCGGTCTCGACGGTGAACGTCACCGAGCCGGGCTCGATGTGCACGCGCAGCCGCGACTCCCGGATCTGCAGCGGGAACGTCAGGTGCGACCAGCCCTGCGGCAGACGCGGGTCGAACGCGATCCGGCCGTGGTGGTCGCGGAGCCCGCCGAAGCCGTGGACCAACGCGTTCCACACGCCTCCAGTGGAGGCGATGTGTACGCCGTCGCGGGCGTTGGAGTGCAGGTCCGCCAGGTCGACGTAGAGGCCGGTCAGGAAGTACTGCATTGCCATGTCCTGATAGCCCACCTCGGCCGCGATCACCGACTGCACGACGCCCGAAAGCGTCGAGTCGCCGGTGGTGATCGGGTCGTAGTACTCGAAGTCGGCACGCTTCTCATCAGGCGTGAACTGGTCTCCCTGCAGGAAGAGGGCCAGCACGACGTCGGCCTGCTTCAGCACCTGGAACCGGTAGATGACAAGCGGGTGGTAGTTCAGCAGGAGGGGCCGCTTGTCTTCGGGCGTGTTCTCGAGATCCCACAGTTCCGAGGTCAGGAACTTCTCGTCCTGCGGGTGGATGCCGAAGGTCTCGTCGAAGAGGACCACCATGCCGTCTGCACACGCGTCCCACTCGGCGACCTCTTCGTCGCTGACCTGGAGGTCCAGGGCGAGCTGGGCGTAGGCCGCAGGGTCGGCGTCGCGCATCTCGCGCACGAGCGCTGCGGCACTGCGGAGGTTCGCCCGCGCCATCACATTGGTGAACATGTTGTTGTTCACGACGGCGGTGTACTCGTCGGGTCCTGTGACGCCGTGGATGTGGAAG
The DNA here is from genome assembly GCF_016714275.1 of Tessaracoccus sp. Taxonomy (GTDB): domain Bacteria; phylum Actinomycetota; class Actinomycetes; order Propionibacteriales; family Propionibacteriaceae; genus Arachnia. The sequence goes on from NZ_JADJNP010000001.1 coordinate 1,592,367, forward strand.
GCGCGGGTGCCCCCTGCCCCGATCCGCCAGAACCCGAGGTCGGCCCACAGGCGGGCCGTCTCCACGAGGACGGCGGCACCGTCACGGTACATGAAGGCGGTGTCGCCGGTGAGGTCGCGGTACTTGGCGAAGGCGAAGGCCACATCGGCGTCGATGTGATACTGCGCGGTGCCCGCCGCGTAGTAGGCGGAGGCCTCCTCGCCGTTGATGGTGCGCCACGGGAACAGCGCCCCGCGCTGGGACATGACGGTGGCCCGCTCCCTCGCCTGCGGGAGCAGGTTCACGCGGAACCGCAGGGCGTTGCGCGCCACGCGCGGGGACGTGTAGATGAGGAAGGGGACGAGGTAGACCTCGGTGTCCCAGAAGTAGTGCCCCTCGTAGCCGGAGCCGGTCACGCCCTTGGCGGGTATGCCCATCCCGTCGCTGCGGGCCGCAGCCTGGGCGAGTTGGAAGAGACACCAGCGGACGGCTTGCTGGATGGCGGGCTGGCCGCCGATCTCGACGTCGGCGTTCAGCCAGAAGTCGTCCAGCCACTCGCGCTGCCGCGCGTAGTAGTGGTCGAAGCCCCACTCGGCGACCCGGTCGAGGGTGCGGCGGCAGCGGTCGTTCAGCTCGTTCGCGGGCACGCCGCGCGAGGTGTGGTAGACCACCGCCTTCCGCACGACGATCGGCACGCCCTGGCGGGCCTCGATGCGGTACGCCAGCTTGCCGATGTCGTCCTCGGTTGAGGTGACGGACTCGTAGGGGTTGGCCGTCTCGATGGAGTGGTCGGCGCCGACGCCGATCGTCATTCCCGAGCGCGCCACCTGGTAGCACATGACCATGCGGGCGTCGTCGTGCCAGTTGAGTTGCGGGAGCAGGACGCGCTCGCCGAGCGCGGCGGCGCGGCGTGGATCCCAGCCCTCGGCGCCGGTGTTCGGGCGTCGGTAGTCGGTAAAGCCGTCCTGGCGGTTGACGACCTGCGAGTTGACGACGACGGGCGCGTCACCCTCCAGCAGCGTGATCTCCAGCTCCATCAACGCCAGGTGGCGGTCGGTGAAGCTCACCATGCGCGAGCTGCGGATCTGCACGCGCTTGCCCGCCGGGGTACGCCAGATGAGCGAGCGGGTGAGTCTGCCTTCGCGGAAGTCGAGGGCGCGCTCGTACGCGTCGAGGTCGGCCATCGAGAGGATCAGCGGCTCGTCGTCGACGTAGACCTTCATCAGCTTCGCGTCGGGGACGTTGACGATGGTCTGACCGGTGTGGGCGAACCCGAAGGCCTCCTCGGCGTGCTTGATGGGCCACGTCTCGTGAAAACCGTTGATGAACGTGCCGTGCGCGTAGCTGGTGCGCCCCTCCTCCGGGTTGCCGCGCATGCCGAGGTAGCCGTTGCCGACGGCGAACAGCGTCTCGGTGGTGCCGACGTCGCTCTCGCGGTAGTCGGCTTCGACGAACCGCCACGGATCGACGGGGAAGCGGCGGCGATCCAGCGGATCGGCGGCGATCTCGCGGATCATCGGGTCAGCTCCTCGAGGTCGGCGATCACCAGGTCGGCCCCGGCGGCGGCGAGTTCGTCCTCGCCGACGCCGCGGTCGACCCCGACGACGAGGCCGAAGCCGCCCGCGGCTCCCGCCGCGACGCCGGAGACGGCGTCCTCGACGACGACGGCATCGGAAGGGTCGACGCCGAACAGCGCCGCGCCCCGCAGGAACGTGTCGGGCGCCGGCTTGCCGGGCAGCCCCTCGGCGGCAGCGACGTTGCCGTCGACGACCACCGGGAAGTAGTCGGCGAGGTCCGCGGCCTCCAGCACGGCGGGCGCGTTCTTCGAAGAAGACACCACCGCCATCGGCACCGCCGCCGCGGCCAGCTGCTCCACGAGCAGCAACGATCCCGGATAGGGCTCGATCCCGTCGCGCGCGATCACCTCGTTGAACACCGCGTTCTTGCGGTTGCCCAGCGCGCACACGGTGACCTCCCCCGGCTCGTCGGCGGGGTCGCCGTCGGGCAGGACGATGCCGCGTGAGGCAAGGAAGTCGCGCACCCCGTCGTAACGGGGCTTGCCGTCGACGAAGCGGTAGTAGTCGTCGTCCGTGTAGGGCTCCTGCCCCGGGACCCCCGTGAGGTAGCCGTTGAACAACTCGCTCCACGCGCGCATGTGCACGTCCGCGGTTGGCGTCAGCACACCGTCGAGATCGAAAAGGACGGCACCGTACTCGGTCAATGTCATGGACGAAGAGCCTAATGCCCTCAGCCCAGACTCGCCCGAAGAACGGACAGCGCGCCCGCCGTGTCTGCGACGCCGTGCCGGATTTGGCCTGGGCGGGCGGGGGCGAGGTCGTCGACGGAGATCGGGGAGATCGCGATGCCGAGGCCAGCCTGGGAGATCATACCCAGGTCGTTCTCGCCGTCGCCGATCGCGATCACCTCGTCCCACCCGATGCCGAGCCTTTCGACCAGCACGTCCCCGCCCTTGCCCGCGGCCGACACCTCCGGCACGAGGTCCATGAAGATCTCGCTAGAGGACACGGCGGCGACGCCGGGCAGAGCCGCGAGGCTACGCGCGACCGGCTCGTGGGAGGGGTGGCTGCTGAGCAGGAGCAGCTTGCCGACGTCGTCGCGGCTGGTGGCGTCCTCGAGCAGCGCGGTGTCGCCCACGAAGGACTCGTCCCGCTCCACGCGCGGGGTGCGCTCCCGCGCGAGCCAGTCGCGCTCCGTGTGGGCCCACACCTCGATGCCCGCGGCCTCCGCCGTCGCCACGATCTCACCCACCTGAGCAGCTCCGAGAGACCGGTGCGCGAGGACCGTCCATTCGTCGCCGACGCGCTCCCACACCGTCGAGCCGCTGTTGGCTGCCACAAACGCGGCGTGCGGCACGCGGTCGCCCAGCCATGTCATCGACGCCGACGTGCGGCCGGAGCACAGCGCGACGGTAATGCCGCGCGTGCGCAGGAGGTCGAGCAGTTCCGGCGCCCCGGGATTCCAGGACCCCGCGTGCTGCAGGGTGCCGTCGATGTCCAGCATGGCCAACCGGTATTCCATATCGCTCCTCACTTCACGGCCGACAGAACAGTTTGCCGACAACGCGTGCTCCCCGAGAGTAGCCTCGCCGCATGGACATCCTCTTCGACACCGCGAACCTGCGCGACATCGAGCGCCTCACCCCCATCTACCCGGTCACCGGAGTCACCACCAACCCCACCATTCTCAAGGCCGAGGGCAAGGTCGACTTCTACGCGCACTTCCGCCGGATCCGGGAGATCATCGGCACGAAGCGCACGCTCCACGTCCAGGTCCTCGCCAAGGACGCACAGGGAATGATCGACGACGCACACCGCCTCCTGGACAAGATCGACGCGCAGGTCTATCCAAAGATCCCGCTGACGGAGGAGGGGCTCAAGGCCATGCGCATCCTCAAGGAAGAGGGGGTCAAGGTCACCGCGACGGCGATCTATTCCAAGACCCAGGGCTTCCTCGCCATCGCCTCCGGCGTCGACTACCTCGCCCCGTACTACAACCGGATGCAGGCCCTCGACATCGACACCCGCGGCACGCTCGAAGCACTCTCTGGATTCATCACGCGCTTCAACGCACCGAGCAAGATCATGGCCGCCAGCTTCAAGAACATCTCCCAGGTCTCGCACGCACTCGAGTCCGGCGCGGATGCCGTGACCCTTTCGCCGAAGCTGTTCCGCCAGGCTCTCTCCGCGCCGGACATCGCCCACGCCGTCGACGACTTCATCGCCGACTGGGAGTCCGTCTACGGCACGACGACCCTTCCCTGAGCCGCAGAAAGTGACTCTCTCGTCGGCGCCGCGGTCTTGCGTCGCTGGCAGCGCGGGCACCAGTACATGGTGCGCCCCTCAAGCATCGTTGTCCGGATTTCGGTGCCGCAGACGAGACAGGGCTGGCCGGTGCGCCTGTAGACGTAGACCTCGCCGCCGTGGCGGTCCACCCGCGGCGGGCGCCCCTGGATCTCGGGCGAATGGTCGTCATCGACCGTGTCGATGCGGCCGCGCTCGACAGCGGTCTCCATCAGGCCCACGAGGTCGTCCCACAGGATGTCCCATGATTTCCTGGACAGCTCCCGGCCGGGGACGGTGGGGTCGAGGCGGTGCCGGAAGAGCACCTCAGCGCGGAAGATGTTGCCTATGCCTGCGGCGATCCGCTGGTCCATCAGCAGCGCGGCGATCGACTTCCCGCTCCTCCGCAGCCGTTCGTACCCAACACCCGGATCGGCGTCGGCACGCAGCGGGTCCGGTCCGCTGGCCGCGACGACGGCATCGCGCTCCGCCGGCGTGATGATGCGGCACCACTGCGGGCCGCGCAGGTCGGCGGCGGTCACGCCGTCGGTCACACGGAGCCGCACCTGCCCGACCGGCGGCCCGAAGGGTTCGAACCGGAGCTTCCCGATCAGCCCGAGGTGAATGTGAACCGTCTCGCCCGTCGCGAAGTCGAGGAAAAGATGCTTGCCCACGGCGTCCCCGCGTTCCAGCACCGCGCCATCGAGATCCGCGACGTCGAACCGTCCCTGCGGCGACGACACGGAGACGGGTCTACCGCCGAACGTGGCAGTGAACTCGTCGGCAAGGCGGTGGATGACGTGACCCTCGGGCATGGGAGCCACCCTAGTGCCGCGTGTCGCAAGTAGCTTGCGGCTTCTGGCGCCCCAGCGGCGGCCCGTCGCGCCTGCCCGCGTCCTGATCCGCACCTTCAGGCGCGGCGGACCACTAGGCTGGGACCATGGCGGAGGAGCAGCAGCGGGAGTTCGGGCGCGACGGCGTGTCGGGCCTCGTCAACCGCGACCGTGCCCTCCGCGCCAAGCTCCTCCCCCGGCGTCAGCCCGCCGACGGGCCGTTGGCAAGCAGTTCGACGAAGCCGGCCTCGTCGAGCACGGGGAGGCCGAGCTGCTCCGCCTTGGCCGCCTTGGACCCCGCATTGGCGCCGATGACGACATAGTCCGTGTTCTTGCTGACCGATCCCGCGGCCTTCCCGCCGCGGGAGATGATGGCCTCCTTCGCACCGTCGCGGGTGAACCCTTCCAGCGAACCGGTGACGACGACCGTCAGCCCCTCCAGCGTGCGCGGCGTCGACTCGTCGACATCGTCCGCCATGCGCACGCCCGCCGCGGCCCAGGCCTCGACGATGTCGCGGTGCCAGTCGACCTCGAACCAGGCCTTCACGGACTCCGCGATCACGCCGCCGACGCCGTCGGCGAAGGCAAGCTCCTCGACCGTGGCGGCACGGATGGCCTCCATGGAGCCGAACCGCGCCGCGAGCGAGCGCGCCGCGGTGGGGCCGACGTGGCGGATCGACAGCGCGACGAGCACGCGCCACAGCGGCTGCTCCTTCACCGTCTCCAGGTTTGCGAGGAGCTTGAGGCCGACGGTCGACAGCACGCGCCCGTCGCGTACGCCCTTGCCGTCGGCCAGCTCGGCGGGCTTCGCGGCGCGCGTGTAGAGCTCGGTGCGGCGCAGGTCGTCGGCGGTGAGGGAGAAGAGGCCGCCCTCGTCGGTGAGGATGCCGGAGTCGAGCAGCGCGCCCGCTCCCTCCCAGCCGAGCGCCTCGATGTCGAGGGCGCCGCGCCCTGCGAGGCCGAACAGCCGCTCCCGCAGCTGGCTGGGGCAGGAGCGGGCGTTCGGGCAGCGAATGTCCTTGTCGGCCTCCTTCTCCGGTCGAAGCTCGGTGCCACAGGATGGGCAGTGTGTCGGCATGACGAAGGCCCGCTCCGTGCCGTCGCGCAGCGCGACGACGGGGGCGACGATCTCCGGGATGACGTCTCCTGCCTTCCGCAGGACGACCGTGTCGCCGATCAGCACGCCCTTGCGCTCCACCTCGAACGCGTTGTGCAGCGTCGCCATCTCGACGGTCGAGCCGCTGACGAACACCGGCTGCATCACGCCGAACGGCGTCACGCGCCCCGTCCGGCCGACGTTGACCTGGATGTCGAGGAGCTTGGTGTTGACCTCCTCCGGCGGGTACTTGTACGCGATCGCCCAGCGCGGCGCGCGCGACGTCGACCCGAGGCGGTCCTGCTCCGCGATGGCATCCACTTTGACCACGATGCCGTCGATCTCGTGGCTGAGGTCGTGGCGGTGCTCGCCGTAGTAGGCCACGAACTCCGCGACCTCCGCGGGGGACCGGACCACGCGCGCCGTCTCCGGAACCGGGAGACCCCACTCGCCCAGGTGCTGGTACGCCTCGGACTGCGACGCGAACGTCGCGCCCTCGACCTCGCCGACGCCATGCACCAGCATCCGCAAGGGCCGCGACGCGGTGACCTCCGGATTCTTCTGCCGCAGTGACCCCGCCGCCGAGTTACGTGGGTTGGCGAACGGGGCCTTGCCCTCGGCGACCAGCCGTTCGTTCAGCTGCTCGAACCCGGCGACGGGGAAGAACACCTCCCCGCGCACCTCCAGCACCGACGGCGCACCCGCGGGAAGCCGACGCGGCACGCCCGTCACCCGCTCCACGTTCGGGGTGATGTCCTCGCCCACGCGCCCGTCGCCGCGGGTTGACGCCACGGCCAGCCTGCCGTCGAGGTACAGCAGGTTCACGGCCAGGCCGTCGATCTTCAGCTCGCATAGGTACCGCTCCGACGGCGTGCGCGTCAGCCACCCCTCGAGTTCCTCGTCGCTGAACACGTTGTCAAGGCTGAGCATCCGGCGGCGGTGCGTGACCGGTGCGAAGTCGGTGATGCGCGCGGCGCCCACGCGCTGGGTGACCGAGTCCGGCGTCACGAGCGACGGGTATGCGGCCTCGAGGGCCTCCAACTCCCTCATCCGTTCGTCGTACTCCGCGTCGGACAAGACGGGCTGGTCGACCCCGTAGTACGCCTCCTGGGCCTCGGTCAGCGCGGCGTTCAGATCCGTCCACCGGCGCCGCAACTCCGGCGACTCGACGCCCGCCTCTGCCTGGTTCTCCTCGGTCATGAGCGCCATCGTTCCACACCGTTCTGACAGTCCTACTACTGTTCAGTGCTATGGCTACCGCAAACATCACAAGGGAAGAGGCCGCGGCGCGTTCCGAGGTTATCCGCACCGAGGCGTACCGGGTCGTCGTCGACCTGACCGGCTGCGAGGTGACAGATCCCGAGCGCACGTTCGTCTCCACGACCGAGCTGTGGCTGGAGTCCGAGGGCGGCAGCACGCACCTGGACCTCATCGCCGACGACATCCGCGAGGCCACGCTCGACGGCGACCCGTTCGACACCTCCGGCTTCGACGGCTACCGCTTACCGCTGCCCGAGCTCTCCCCCGGGGAGCACGTGATCCGTGTCGTCGCGACCTGCCGCTACTCGCGCACCGGTGAGGGCCTGCACCGCTTCGTCGACCCCGCCGATGGCAAGACCTATTTGTACACCCAGTTCGAGACGGCCGACTCGCGGCGCATGTACGCCGTCGCCGAGCAGCCCGACCAGAAGGCGACCTTTCAGCTGACCGTGCTGGCGCCGTCGCACTGGGAGGTGTTCACCAATGCGCCGAGCGTCGCGCCGACCGACATCGGCGACGGGAACGGCTGCTTCGAGCACGAGGCCACCCCTCGCATCTCGACCTACATCACCGCCCTTGTCGCGGGCGAGTTCCACGTCGTCCGCGGCGAGGTCACTTCCGTCGACGGGCCGGTGCCCGCGTCGGTGGCCTGCCGCCAGTCGCTGGCCCAGTACCTCGACGCCGACCGCATCCTGGAGACCACCGACCGCGGCTTCCAGGTCTTCGAGGCCGCCTTCGGCGTGCCGTACCCGTTCGCCACCTATGACCAGATCTTCGTGCCGGAGTTCAACGCCGGCGCGATGGAGAACGCGGGCTGCGTCACGTTCCGCGACGAGTACCTGTTCCGCTCCCGCGTGACCGCGCGGGAACTGGACGCCCGCGACAACACGATCCTGCACGAACTCGCGCACATGTGGTTCGGCGACCTCGTGACCATGCGCTGGTGGGACGACCTGTGGCTGAACGAGTCGTTCGCCGAGTGGGCCTCCCACTTCGCCAACCACGAGATCGCCCAGCAGTACGGCACCGGCGCGAATCCCTGGGCGTCGTTCAGCAACGAGCGCAAGGCCTGGGCCTACCTGCAGGACCAGCTGTCCACCACGCACCCGATCGCCGCCGACATGTCGGACCTGGAGAAGGTCGAGCAGAACTTCGACGGCATCACCTACGCCAAGGGCGCCTCCGTACTGAAGCTGCTCGTGTCGTTCGTCGGTCGCGACGCGTTCTTCGCCGGCGTGAGCGAGTACTTCGGAAAGCACGCCTGGGGCAACACGCAGTTGAGCGACCTGCTCGTCGAACTGGAGGCCGCCTCCGGGCGCGACCTCAGCTGGTTCTCCTCCGAGTGGCTGGAGACGGCGGGCGTCAACACGCTCACCGCCGACTTCGACGTCGACGATGAGGGCCGCTTCACACGCTTCGCCGTCGTGCAGTCGGCACACCCCGACTGGCCGACGCTGCGCACGCACCGCCTCGGCATCGGCCTCTACGATCTGGCCGAAGACGGCACGCTCGCGCGCCGCGAGCTGGTCGAATCAGACGTCGCCGGCGCGCTCACTGAGATCCCGCAGCTCGTCGGCCAGAAGCGCGGCGACGTCGTGCTCCTGAACGACGGCGACCTCACCTACGCCAAGATCCACCTCGACGCCGACAGCCGCGCCGTGCTCGCCGAGCACTTCGGCGGCCTGGCCGACCCGCTCGCCCGCGCCGTCGCGTGGGCATCGTTCTGGGAGGCCACCCGCGACGCCGAGCTGCCCGCCCAGGAGTTCGTCACCCTTGTGCTGGCCGGGTTGCCGAGCGAGCACGACATGGCCGCGGTCTCGACGCTGCTTGCCCAGGCGTCGAACGCGGCTTTGGCGTTCACCGCGCCCGAGCTTCGCGACGGCTTGAACACCCGCCTGGTGGCAGGCCTCGCCCGCCTGCTCAAGCAGGCCGAACCCGGCTCCGACAAGCAGGTCCTCGTCGCCAAGGCCCTGATCTCCGCCGTTCGCGCGGGCGAGGGCGCCACGCTCATCGCCGGGTGGCTCGACGGCGAGGAGGTCCCCGCAGGGCTCGCCATCGATACTGGCATGCGGTGGACGATCGTCTCCGCGCTGGCGAAGCTGGGCGTAGTCGGCGAGGACCGGATCGCCGCCGAACTGGAGCGGGACAACACCTCCGCGGGCGCGGAGAGCGCCGCGGGAGCCGCCGCCGCGCTGCCTGACGCCGACGCGAAGGCCGAGGCCTGGGCGCTCGCGACCAGTGACCCGGACGTGCCCAACGAGACGCACCGCGCGATCTGCATGGGGTTCTGGCGCTTCGGCCAGGACGAGGTGCTGGAACCGTACCCGGCCGCGTACCTGGACCTGCTGGGTAAGATCTCGCGCCGCGAGGGCGTCTGGTCCGAGCGCGGCTATGCGATCATCGGTACCGCTCTGCGTTGGCTGTTCCCGACGCCGCTGGTGACCGACTCGCTCGTCGCGACGGTGTCGGCGTGGCTGGCCGGCAACGAACCCTCCGAGCAGGTGCGTCGCTCCGTGACCGAACGTCTCGACGAGGCCCGCCGCGCGCTGCGCGCCCAGGAGCGCAGCCGCGGTTAGCTCAGACGACCCCGACCATCGGCGGGGTCGCGGCGCCGGCGGGACCGCCGCGAGCGACAACGTCGGCCGCGCCTCCGGCGGGGATGCGCGCGAAAAGGAGTTCCTCGTAGTCGCCGGCCTCCCAGAGGACGCCGAAGGCGCCATCCGAGAGTTCGGCGGCAACGGAGTAGGCGCACGGGCCTGCATCCAGCAGCGCCTGTCCCGGCCAGGTTCGACCATCGTCGAAAGACAAGCGAAGGGTCAGCCGTCGGCGTTCGTGTTCGTCGTCGAGCAGCGTCGCGACGGTGAGGTCGCCCCAGGTGGCGAGGCCACCGTTGCAAGCCGGGTCAATCAGCGCATCGTGCGGCACCGGCTCCCCGAAGGTCTCCCCGCCGTCGGTGGAGACGGCCCAGCGCCGACGCGGCCGCGCGCGTGCGTGCAGGAGCACCGAACCGTCCGCCAGCGGGAGGACCTTGTTCTCGTCGCAGTCCGGACCCATGCGCGGGCCTAGCGCCCAGGTGTCGCCACCGTCGTCACTGCGTCCGATGGCCGTGTAGTTCTGGTCGTCGACCCGCAGCACGAAGCCCTGCAGCAGCCGACCGCTCGCCAACGCGCAGCCGTTGCCCGAGGCGGCGAACATGCCGCCGACGTCCGCCGGGCGCAGCGCGGTGAGGTCACGGTGCGTCCACGTCTCGCCGTCGTCCTCGGACGTGGACAGCCACAAGGACAACCCCTCGCGGCCGGGCTCGGCCGAGAAGTAGCTCTCACCGCGGCTGCCGACGCACCAGCAATGCAGCCGCCCCGTCGCCGGATCGGCGATGAGGCTCGCGTCGCCGAAGCCGTGCGCTCCCTCGTGGCGCCGCAGGATCCGCACCGCACCCCAGGTGCGGCCGTCGTCGTCGGAGACGCGGTATGCGATGTCGAACGCGCCGGGAAGGTCCCGCCAGTCCGCACGGACGTCCCAGGCTGCGATGACCCGTCCGGTCGGCGTGACGCACAGCGCCGGGATGCGCGGACACGTGCGCTCGAAGGCAGCGCCCTCGACGACGTCGCCGACCCGGGCCAGCGAGAAGATCTCCACGTCAGGCCCCCGCGACGGCATCGGCGAACCAGGATGTGATGGTGCTCGGGTGTGTGATGGCCGTTCCGACGACCACGGCCCAGGCTCCGCGGCGGATGGCCTCGGCCGCGTCGGCCGGCGAATGCACGCGGCCCTCGACGAAGACCGGCGCGGGCAGCAGGGCGGCCTCATCGACGAACTCCCAGTCGGGGCCAGCGGTCTTCGGACGCTCGCCCGAATAGCCGGCGAGCGTGGTGCCAATCACGTCGGCGCCCGCCTCGAGCGCGGCGACGGCGTCGCCGATCGACCCGCAATCGGCCATGACGACCACATCGGGATAGGACGCGCGCAGGCCTTCGATCGTCTCGGCCAGCGTCCGGCCGTCCGGGCGGGGACGGCGCGTGCCGTCGAGCGCGACGATCTCGCAGCCCGTCTCCGCGACGGCGAGGCAGGACTCAAGCGTCGGCGTGATGTAGACCCCCTCGGCTCCCTCCTTCACCAGGCCGATGATCGGCACGTCCACCGCGGCCCGCATGGCGCGCAGGTCGTCGAGGCCCTTGCCGCGGATGGCCGCGGCGCCTCCCGCGACGGCGGCCTGGGCCACCTGGGCCATAGTTCGGGGGTCGAGCATCGGCTCGCCGGGGTAGGCCTGGCAGGAGACGATCAGTCGCCCGCGGAGCGCGGTCAGGATGTCGGTCATAGCGTTCTCCAAGCTATCGGACGGAAATGGCGCGGGGACTATCGGGTGGGAACGGAGACGCCGTCGAAGACGGCCTTCGCGGCGCCGAAGAGGGCGGCGCGTGGCCCCAATTCAGCGGGCAGCAGGGGGATGTCGGCGACGAGGTCTACCAGCGTCGCGCGGCAGGCGGCCTGCAGCGGGGTCCACCAAGCGGGCCCCGCTTGGGCGACGCCGCCGCCCAGCACGACGCAGGCGGGATCGAGCAGCGTGACCATGCCTGCGATCGCGGTGCCCAGCCCTGTTGCGGCGGCCGCGACGACGAACGCGGCGGTCGCGTCGCCCGCCTCCGCGCGCGCCGTGATCTCCGGCCCGGGCAGCACCTCCTCCGCGAGCTCGGCGTAGCGGCGCTCGATCGCCGGGCCTGCCGCAAGCGCCTCCAGGTGCCCGAGGCGGCCGCAGGGGCAGCGGAAGTCCTCGGCACCCGGCGTCGGGACGTGGCCGACCTCACCGGCCAGCCGGTGGGCGCCGGTCCAGAGCCCACCGGGCAGGATCACTCCCCCGCCGACCCCGGTGCCGACGGCGACCATCAACATCGAGCCGCGGCCGCGCCCCGCGCCAAGCCAGGACTCGCCGAGGGCGTGGGCGTCGGCGTCGTTGCGGACCTCGACCACGGTGTCCCCGCTGAGGCCGAGCCGGCCGCGCACGCCGTCGGCCAGGTTCGTGCCGACCCAGCGGGCGAACACGTCGGTCGCCGACACGATGGTCGCGGTCTCGGGGTCAACGACGCCGGCGGTGCCGACGCCGACGCCCACGACATGGTCGTCCCACAGCCGTGCGACGAGTCCGGTGACCGTGTCGAGCACGGCCTCGGGGCCGTCGGCTGCCGGGGTCGGCGCGACCAGCACCTCGCCGATCCCACCGTCTGCCGACACGCGGGCGGCGGCGGTCTTGCTCCCGCCGAGGTCGACCGCGACGGCCGCCGTCATACCAGCAGCCCCACCTTGACCAGGATCTCGCGGATGGCGGCCACGTCGGCGCCGCTCAGGCCCTCGAGAGGGGCGGGCATGGTGGCGGAGTCGACGATGCCGAGCAGCGCCATCGCCGCCTTGAAGGCGCCGATGCCGCCGGCGTCGCCCGAGCGACCCTGCGGCACGAACGCGATCTCGAACAGCTCCGTCAAGCGGTTCTGCTCGGTGCGGGCTGCCGCCCAATCGCCAGCCTGCGCCGCGTCCCACAGGCGGCGGTAGCCGGCCGGATCGACGTTGGCGAGGCCGGGAACCGCGCCGTCGGCGCCGAGCAGCAGCATCCCGTCGACCATCACCTCGTGACCCGTCAGCAGCTCGAGCGGGTGACCGGCCTCGGCGTTGGCCATGACGAGGCGACGGAAGGCGACGTCGTCGCCGGACGAGTCCTTGACGCCGGCGATCACGCCGTCGCGGCCGAGGTTGATCAGCAGGTTCAGCCCCAGCTTTGTGTGAACGCGCACCGGCACGTCGTAGGCGAAGACCGGGATGTCGACGGCGCTCGACACCATGCGCAAGTGCCGGTCGATCTCCGCCTGGTCGTTGAGCGCGTACAGCGGCGCGGTGACGACGACGGCGTCGGCGCCCATGTCCTGGGCCCGGCGAGCGTGCGCGGCCATGCGGCGCGCGGTGAAATCGGGCGTGCCGACCTGCACCGGCACGCGGCTGGCCACCGTGGCGATGACGCGGCGTACGACGTCGTCGCGCTCCTCGTCCGTCAGATAGGCGACCTGTCCGGACGAGCCGAGGATGAACAGGCCGTGCACACCGCCGGCGATGAGATGCTCGACGACACGGTCGAGGCTGTCGAGGTCGAGCGACCCGTCGGCGTGGAACGGGGTGACGACGGGGGGAACGAGTCCCCGGATGGCGGTCATTGCGTGAGACTTCCTATCACTGTTCGAGGAGGGAGGGGACGGCGCTGAGGAGGTCCCTCGTGTAGTCGTTGGAGGGGTTGGCGAACACCTGGTCCGCCGGTCCGGTCTCGACGACCTGGCCGGCGAGCATCACCGCCATCCGGTCCGAGATGAACCGCACGGTGTTGATGTCGTGGCTGATGAACACAAGGCCGAGACCGAGCTCGTCCTTCAGGTCGGTCAGGAGGTTGAGCACCTGGGCCCGGACCGACACGTCGAGCGCGGAGGTGGGCTCGTCGGCGATGATCACGTCCGGTCCCAGCGCGAGCGCGCGGGCGATCGCCACGCGCTGGCGCTGGCCGCCGGAGATCTGCCGCGGGAGCACGTCGAGCGCCGACTGCGGCAGGCCCACGAGGCTGAGCAACTCCTTGACCCTCGCCTCCCGCGCGGCCGGCGTGCCGATGCCGTGCACCCGGAACGGGTCGAGCAGCGTGTCCCGTACCGCCATGCGGGGATTGAGCGCGGTCGCCGGGTCCTGGAACACGACGGAGACCGCCCGCCCCAGCTCACGGCGGCCCGCCGCGTTCAGCTTCATGGGCGCCCCGTTGTGCCGGACCTCGCCGCTGGTGACGGGCTGAAGGCCCACCATGACGCGGGCGAGCGTCGACTTGCCGCATCCCGACTCTCCCACCAGCCCGAGCGTCTCGCCCTTGCTCACGGAGATATTCACGCCGTTGACCGCGTGTACGCGGTCGGGGCGGAACAGCTTCCCTGTGCGCGCCTTGTGGACGACGTGCACGTCTCTGAGTTCGATCACGGGTTCGGTCATCTATCGGCCCTCCTTCGCGAGCACGGCGGCCAGCTCGTCGGTGCGAGCGAAAAGGTGGTCGGTGCCGTCGACCCGACGCAGCGTCGGTTTCGCGTCGAGCCCGGCCGTCGGGTGCGAGGAGCGGGGCGCGAACCGGTCCCCCGCCACGAACTCGCGCGGCGAGGGCACCGTTCCCGGCACCTGATGCAGCCGCCCGTGACCCTCCTCGATGGAGAGCACGGCGCCCAGCAGGCCTCGCGTGTACTCGTGCACCGGGTTGGTCAGCAGCTCGGCCGTTGCCGCCTGCTCCACAACCTGGCCCGCGTACATGACGGTGATCCGGTGGGCCACCTTCGCGACCAGCGCGAGGTCGTGCGAGACGAAGACCATCGCGAAGCCCAGCTTCTCGCGCAGCTCGTTCAGCAGGTCGACGACCTGCGCCTGCACGGTGACGTCGAGCGCGGTGGTCGGCTCGTCGGCGATCACCAGGCGCGGGTTGCGGGTGAGCGCCATGGCGATCAGTACCCGCTGGCGCTGCCCGCCGGAGAGCTCGTGCGGGTACGACTTCAGCGTGCGGACCGGGTCGAGGCCCACCAGTTCCAGCAGCTCCTCCGCGGAGCGCTGTCCGCCACGCTTGGTCAGCTGAGCCATCTGCGAGCGGATCAGCATCGACGGGTTGAGCGAGCTGAGCGCGTCCTGGTAGACCATGCTCATCTCGTGCCCGCGGAGCGCGTTGCGCTGCTTCGGGCCCATGGTCAGCAGCTCCTGGCCTGCGAACCGGATGGAGCCCTCGAACCGGGCCGTGTCGGGCAGCAGGCCCATGATCGCCATCGAGGTGATCGACTTGCCGCAGCCCGACTCGCCGACCAGTCCCATCGTCTCGCCCGGGCGGACGGAGAAGGAGACGTTGTCGACGATCCGCACGTCGCCGTGCGCGCCGGGGAACGAGATGCTCAGGTTCTCGACCTCGAGCAGCGGGGCCGCGCCGGGGTCGGCAAGGATCAGGCGGTCGTCGCGGGCGAGCTCCGCCCTCTCCAGGGCGGTGAGCCGCTGGGCGAGAGATGCGCCCTGGGCGGCGTACGAGTCCGCGATGGCGGCGGCGCCACGCTCGGCCTCGGCCACGTCGACGACGGTGGCCCTGCTGCGGATGCGGGGCGAGGCCAAGGCGTCGGTCAGGCCCTCGGACAGCACGTTCAGGCTGAGCGTGGTGATCAGGATGAAGAGGCCGGGGAAGAACGTCACCCACCAGTGGCCCGAAAGCAGCAAGGCCTTGCCCTCGCTCAGCATGTTGCCCCACGTCGGCGTATTGACCGACGTGATGCCGGTGCCGATGAATGACAGCGAGGCCTCGAAGACGATCGCGTCGGCCACCAGCACGGTGGCGAACACCATGATCGGCGCGAGGCAGTTGCGCGCCACGTGACGGATCAGGATCCAGGTGGTGCTCGCGCCCATCACCTTCGACGCGGCCACGTAGTCCTCGCCGAACTGCGCGAGCACGTTGGCCCTCACCACGCGGGTGAGCTGCGGCACGTAGAGGAAGGCGATCGAGATGATCACCACCGGAAGGATCGGCAGTCGCGACGCCAGCGCCGTCACCATGACCGCCGCCAGCGCGATGCCGGGGAAGCTCATGACGATGTCGAGGACGCGCATGAGCACCTCGGAGACGACCTTGCCGGCCGTCGCAGCGACCGATCCCAGCACGGCGGCCGCGACGAGCGCGAGGCCGGTGGCAGCGAGGCCGACGATCAGCGAGACGCGCGCGCCGAAGACGATGCGGGAGAAGACATCGCGGCCCGGCTCGTCGGTCCCGAACCAGAACGAGCCGTTCGGCGGGATGGAACTGTCGGCCACCACCGTCGTGCCGACGCCCTCGATGGTGATCTCCTGCTTTGTCATCATGTCCGGCGGGACGAGGCCTGCGGCGTCGGGCGAGTAGGGCGCGACGAGCGGGGCGAAGATCGCCAGCAGGACCATCAGGAACAGCACACCGAGCGCGATGCGCGAGCCCATCGGCATGGCCTTCAGGCCCTGGAAGCGCAGCCCTGGCTGCGCCAGCTTCTTGCGAGATTCTGCAGCAAGCATCAGATGCTCCTGATCCGTGGGTTGACCATGACGTAGAGCAGGTCGACGATCACGTTGACGACGATGAACGCGATCGCGACGGTGATCGTCACGCCCTGGACGATGTTGATGTCGTTGCGGGTGATGCCCTGGAAGATCAGCTGGCCCATGCCCTGGATGTTGAAGATCATCTCGATGACGACGGCGCCGCCCATCAGGTAGCCGACGCGGAGGCCCAGCACGGTCAGCGGCGTGATCAGCGCGTTGCGCAGCACGTTGCGGCCGACGACGACCCCGCGCGGGATGCCCGCGCCGATGGCGGTGCGCACGTAGTCGCGGTCGAGCTCCTCGACCATCGCCGTGCGAACGACGCGGGTCAGCGATCCCGCCACGGGAACGGCAAGGGCGAAGGCAGGCAGGAAGATCTGGATCCACCAGCCGCCCGGGTTGTCACCGAAGCGCACCCACTGCGTGATGACGGCGGGGAAGGTATGCGTGCCTCCCGGGACGTTGCCGAAGGCCTGGATCAGCAGGAGCGCGAGCCAGAACGACGGCGTCGCCAGCGAGGCGATCGAGATCAGGCGGATCACCTGGTCGGGCCAGCGGTCGCGGTACAGCGCGGCAAGGATGCCCATCACCAGCGCGAGGATCACGGCGAACACGAGGCCGACAAACGTGATCTGCAGCGTGATGGGGAAGTTCTTGGCCACCATCTGGGAGATCGGCACGCCCGTGAAGGACTGACCGAGGTCGCCCTGCAGGAGGCCCGCGATGTAGCGGCCGTAGCGCACGAGCAGTGGATCGTTGAGGCCGTGGGCCTCGCGGTAGGCCTCCAGCGCGGCGGCGGAGGCGCTCTCGCCCAAGGCGAGACGGGCGGGGTCTGCGGTGGACCAGGACATCACGATGAAGACAAGCAGCGTGACGCCGAGCACCATGATCGGCAGCGCGACAATGCGCCGGCCGAGCAGTCGAAGAAGATTGGCCATAAGGGAGCTCCTCTCCGGGACGACGGGGCCGGTCCTCGCTCGTGCGAGTCGCCGACCCCGTCGGCCGCGGATGGACTACTTCGTGGAGGAGACGTCCAGGAACGACAGTCCGGTCACCGGGATCGGCTTGAAGTCCACGAGGGTCTCGGGGTCGAACGCCGTCGGCGACTTGCGGTGGAACACCGGGTACAGCGGGACGGCGTCGCTGACGACGTCGAAGATCTCATGCCAGAGGCCCAGCTGCTCGTCGCCCGTGGCCGCGGCGGCCTTGTCGAGGAGCTCCTGGACCTGCTTGTACGAGTCCTGGCCCTTCCAGTGCATGCGCGAGTCGGTCCAAGTGTCGCCCGCGTACCACCAGCGCAGCAGCAGGTCGGCGTCGTCGCCGAACACCGAGGGATCGCCGGGGGCGACCACGATGTCGAAGGCATCCGGGTTGCCGTCGATGGTGGCGTAGACGTCGGCCGACTTCTTCTCCTCGTAGTCGACGCTCAGGCCCGCGGCCTCCAGCGCCTCCTTGATCATCGGGCGCACGGCGGCGAACCAGCCGTGGTCGGAGGAGAGGAGGCGGACCTTCTTCAGGCCGGTCTCCGCGAGCAGCTCCTTGGCCTTGGCCTGCTGCCCGACATACTGCACCTTCGCGGCCTTGTAGGCGGGGTGCTCCTTCTGCACGAAGCTCGTGGCCGGCGTGGCCAGGTCCGACATGCCCACGGTGCAGATCTTCTCGTAGTCGAGCGCCGACATGATGGCCTGGCGGTTGCGGACGTCGTCCATGGGCGCCGAACCACAGTTGAACATGAAGAAAAGCAGGCCGAAGCCCTGCTGTGCGGCCACCGTCTTGGCCTGGGCGAGCGACGCCAGGTTCGCGGCCGGGACGGAGTCCATGGCCTGCACGGTGCCGGAGCTGAGCGCGTTGGTTCGCGTGGAGTCGTCGGGGATGATCTGCCAGGTCATCGTGGCGGCCTTGGCCGGACGGGTGCCGGTGTAGCCGTCGAACTTCTCGAAGACGACCTGCTGCGAGCTGGCGCCGTTGTCGGTCATCTTGAACGGTCCGGAGCCGACGGGGTTCAGGTCGAACGCCTTCGCATCCGCCTCCACGGCGGCCTTCGGCACGATCTTCACGACGGCGACGCGCTCGGCCACCAGCGAGAAGGGGTACTTGAGGGCGATCGTGACCGTCGCGTCGTCCTTCTTCGTGACGGCATCGACGAAGGGGATGAACGAGGCGTACAGGCTCGCGTTGTCGGGGTTGAGCACGCGCTCGAACGAGAAGACGACGTCGTCGGCGGTTACCTGGGTCCCGTCGTGGAACACGGCGCCGTCGCGGAGGGTGACCTCGTAGGTCTTGTCGTCGATCTGCTTCGGGAGCTCCTTGCCAAGCGCGGCGTAAGTCTCGCGGCTGGCGGGATCGAGCTCGGTGAGGCCCTCGAGCGTGTGCCAGTTGGCCGCGACGGTAAGGGCGGACGTGGTGGTCATGGGGTCGTAGCCGTTGGTCCCCAGCTCGTATGAGATGGGGGCAACGATGTCGCCGGCCCCCGCTTCCCCACCTGGAGCCGCACTCGGGCCCGTAGCGGGCGTCGTCCCCGGAGTCGTCGCTGGCGGCTGCGAGCCGCAGGCCGAGAGGGTCGCGGTAAAGGCGGCGGCAGCACCGAAGGCACCGGTGAGCGTGAACAGCTCGCGCCGCCGTAGGGGGTTCGTCATTGGTCCTCCTAGAGTTCAGACATCTGATGTCTAATCATGTGCCATGATTTCGTCGTCGTCAAGGAGGAGACGCCATCCAGAAGAGGAGGGTCGCATGTCGAGAGATCGTGCGCCGCAGCGGTTGCGCCAGACCATCGATGCCATCAAGGAGCTGATCCTCGAGCAGGGCCTGAAACCCGGCGACGCGCTGCCCACCGAGGCCCACTTGGCCGACCTCATCGACGTCTCCCGCGCGAACCTCCGCGAGGCGATCCGCACGCTGGCAACGCTCGACATCATCGAGGTACACCACGGGACGGGTATGTTCGTCGGCCCTATGTCGCTGCGACCGCTGGTGGAGGGACTCACGTTCAAGGGCGTCGTCCTTCCCGGAAAGGACTTCGAGACGCTCAGGCAGGTGGTCGAGGTGCGCCAGGCGCTCGATCTCGCCATCGCGCCCAGCGTCGTCGCTCACCTGCGGGGCACCGACCCCGCGGAGTTCGCGGAGCTCGACTCACTCTGCTCGGCCATGGCCGAGCACAGCGACCGTGGCGAGACCTTCGGCGTCGAGGATCGCTGCTTCCATCTGACGATCGCGAACATGGTCGGCAATGAGCTCTACGGCCAGCTCGTCGCCGCCTTCTGGGACGTGTACACGCTCGTCGCGCCCCGGTTGGGTGTCGCGACGCCGCGGGACCTGGCCGACACCGTCCGCGCGCACCGCGAGATGCTCAACGCCGCGGTCGAAGGCGACCTCGACAGCTACCGGGCTGCGGTCGAGGCGCACTACGCGCCACTCCTCCGCGTGCTGGACGCGACCCCGGTTCCGAGCCGGGTGCACTGACGCGTGGCGTACTAACGACGACGGGGCGGCCGGGATAATCCCGGCCGCCCCGTCTACAGCGTTCAGTTGTCGCGCGTGGCGACCTCGGTGCTCGGCGCGTCCGTCTCCTTGCCCGTCAGCTTCCGCATGAAGTACAGCAGCGCGAAGAGACCGCCCACGGCGAGGGGCCCGAAGACCGTGAGCAGGAGCAGGTGCATGGTGGACATCGGCTCCGCGGCGGGCCAACCGGGGAGTGTTTCAAGTAGCAGCATGCTCATGCGCGGCACTCTACCCGAACCCGCACCCGTTTCGCCGTCCTTTTCGAGGCACCGGACGGGCACCGTTCTGCGGTAGATTCGCCCCCGACCACAACCGCTGGTTGAGCCGGACGGCGACGTGACGCACTCCGGTGAAACCGATGAACCGACACCGGTTCAGAAGGGCAGGCGATGGACCGCACCATCCTCTCCGCCGTCGACATGTCGTGGGCGCTGACCCGCATGACGCACGAGCTGCTGGAGCGTAATCGGGGCGCCGACGGCGTCGTCCTGCTTGGCATCCTGACCCGCGGCGCGCCGCTCGCCGCGCGGCTGGCTTCCATCGCGGAGGCGCAGGGGCACCCCCTCCCCCACGGGCAGCTCGACATCACGATGTACCGCGACGACCTGCGCACCAACCCGACGCGCCCCGTCGGCCACACCATCATCCCCGGGCCGATCGACGGCAAGGTCGTCGTCCTCGTCGACGACGTGCTGTACTCCGGCCGCACCGTTCAGGCGGCGCTCGCCGCGCTGGCCGACCTCGGCCGCCCGAGCGCGGTGCAGCTGGTCACGCTGATCGACCGCGGGCATCGCGAGCTGCCCATCCAGGCGGACATCGTCGGAAAGCACCTCCCCACCGCCCGCGCCGAACGCGTCCGCGTACGCCTCACGGAGTCTGACGGCGAGGACCTCGTCACGCTGTCGCGGCCCGCTGCCGACCCGAGCGAGCGGAGCGCCTCGTGAAGCACCTCCTCAGCATCGCCGACCTCACGCGTGCGGAGGCCGAGCAGTTGCTCGCCACCGCGGAGGAGATGCACGACGTGCAGTCGCGGCCGATAAAGAAGCTGCCCGCGCTGCGTGGCCGCACCGTCGTCAATCTGTTCTTCGAGGACTCGACGCGCACCCGGTCGTCGTTCGAGCTGGCCGCGAAGTGGCTGTCGGCGGACGCCATCAACGTGTCGGCCAAGGGATCCAGCGTCAGCAAGGGCGAGTCCATGAAGGACACGCTGATGACGCTGGACGCCATGAGCGTCGACGCGATCGTGATGCGGCACGCAGGATCCGGCTCGGTGGCGCAGGCCGCGGGCTGGGTGCGGGCGTCGATGATCAACGCCGGCGACGGCATGCACGAGCATCCCACGCAAGCGCTGCTCGACGCGCACGCCATCCGCCGCCACCTCCGCGCACATGACCTGGGCGACCTGGAGGGCAAGCGCGTCGCCATCACGGGCGACCTGTTGCACTCGCGGGTCGTCCGCTCGAACGTGCTGCTGCTCGGCTTGCTTGGCGTGTCCGTCGTGCTGGTCGCGCCGCCGACGCTGATGCCGCCCGGCGTCGAGACCTGGGGGGTCGACCTCTCGGACGACTTCGACGCTGTGCTGCCCGACGCGGACGTCGCGATGATGCTGCGCGTACAGCGTGAGCGGATGAGCGGTGGGTTCTTCCCTTCGGAGCGCGAGTACATCGACGCGTACGGGCTCACGCCCCGGCGCCTTGCGCTCCTGAAGCCGGGCGCGTGCGTCGCCCACCCAGGACCGATGAATCGCGGGCTCGAGATCTCCTCTGCCGCAGCCGACTCCTCCCGCTCGATCATCCTCGACCAGGTCAGCGCCGGGGTCGCCGTGCGGATGAGCGTCCTCTACCACCTACTCGCCGGCGACGGCACGGCCAACTGAGAGGATCCAGATATGAGCACGCTTCTCCGCGGAGTCACCCTGCCGGATGGCACGCGCACCGACCTCGCCATCGTCGACGGTGCGATCGCGACCGAGGCGCCGAGCGCCGACGTCGTCGACTGCGAAGGTCTCGTCGCACTGCCAGGCCTCGTGGACGTCCACGTGCACCTGCGCGAGCCCGGGCGCGAGGACACCGAGACGGTCCGCACCGGGTCCGAGGCCGCCGCGCGGGGCGGGTTCACCGCGGTGTGCGCCATGGCCAACACCACGCCCGTCACCGACACGGCGGAGAAGGCCGAACACATCCTCGAGCTGGGGCGCGAGGCCGGGCTGGTCGACGTCGTCGTCATCGGGGCGATCACCAAGGGCCTGCGCGGCGAGGAGTTGGCCGAGCTGGGGCTGATGAACCGCTCGCGCGCCGGCGTGACGATGTTCTCCGACGACGGCGTATGCGTCATGAATCCGCAGCTGATGCGGCGCGCGCTGGAATGGGTCAAGCCCTTCGGCGGCGTCATCGCGCAGCACTCCCAGGACGCGTATCTCGCCGGTCCGGGTGCCTGCTGCCACGAGGGCGAGCTGTCCGGCCGCCTCGGTCTGGGGGGATGGCCCGCCGTCGCGGAGTCGACGATCATCGCGCGCGACGTACAGCTGGCCGAGGCCACCGGGTCGCGCCTGCACGTATGCCACATCTCGACCGCGGAGGGCGTCGAGGTCGTCCGCTGGGCCAAGAAGCGCGACATCAACGTGACCGCCGAAGTCACGCCGCATCACCTGCTGCTGGGGACCGAGAACCTGACGAGCTACGACACCGTCTACAAGGTGAACCCCCCACTGCGCACCTCCGAGCACATCGAGGCCGTGCGCGAGGCGCTCGCCGACGGCACGATCGACGTCGTCGCCACCGACCACGCACCGCACGCGACCCAGGACAAGGACCACGCGTTCGTCGATGCCCGCCCCGGAATGCTGGGACTCGAGCAGGCGTTGGCCGTGGTGATCGAGACGATGGTGAAGCCGGGTCGACTGGACTGGGCCGGCGTCGCCCAGCGGATGAGCCACTCCCCCGCGCGCGTCGCCTCGCTGACCGGACAGGGGCGGCCTCTCGCCGTCGGGGAACCCGCGAACCTCGTGCTGATCGACCCGTCGCGCACACACACCGTCGACCGGGAGGCCTCGTCGTCGTTGAGCCGCAACAATCCGTACCACGGACTCACCCTCCCCGACCCCGTCGTGGCCACCTACCTCCGCGGCAGGGAGACCTATCGCGCTGGTTGAGGCGCAGCCGAGCCGACTCGCTGGGTGAAGCTCGCGCGAGTCGTGTCGAAGTGAAACCAATAGACTCCCGACAACACCGAACTACAGGAGACGATATGACTGAGCTGGCGAACGTCGGCGTGATCGGCATGGCCGTGATGGGCTCGAACCTGGCGCGCAACCTGGCGAGCCGCGGGCACCGCGTGGCCATCTACAACCGCACGACGTCGAAGACCGACGCCGTGATGGCCGAGCACGGCACCGAGGGCGACTTCCGCCCCGCCGTCGACCTGCCCCAGTTCGTCGCCTCGCTGGAGCAGCCCCGTCGGATCATCATCATGGTCCAGGCCGGTGCCGGCACCGACGCCACCATCGACGCGCTTGTGCCGCTGCTGGACGAGGGCGACATCGTCGTCGACGGTGGCAACGCCTTCTTCGAGGACACGCGTCGCCGCGAGAAGGCGCTGCGCGAGCACAACCTGCACTTCGTCGGCGCGGGTATCAGCGGTGGCGAGGTCGGCGCGCTTGAGGGGCCGTCGATCATGCCCGGCGGCTCGCCCGCCTCGTACGAGGCCCTCGGCCCGATCCTGGAGTCCATCGCCGCTCAGGTCGACGGCGAGCCGTGCTGCACCTACATCGGCACCGACGGCGCAGGGCACTTCGTGAAGATGGTGCACAACGGCATCGAGTACGCCGACATGCAGTTCATCGGCGAGGCCTATGAGCTTCTGAAGGGCCTTGGCCTCAGCCACGCCGAGATGGCCGACGTCTTCGCCACCTGGAACACCGGCGATCTCGACTCCTACCTGATCGAGATCACCGCCGAGGTGCTGCGCAAGGTCGACGCGACCACGGGCAAGGCGCTCGTCGAGGTGATCGTCGACGCTGCAGGCATGAAGGGCACCGGCACGTGGACGGTGCAGTCGGCGCTGAATTTGGGCACGCCGGTCAACACGATCGCCGAGTCCGTCTTCGCCCGCGCCGTCTCCTCGTCTCCCGCGCTGCGCGCCGCGGCACAGAAGGCGCTGAGCGGGCCTGACGGCACGATCGCCGTCGCCGACCGCGACGTCTTCGTTGAGCAGATCCGGCAGGCGCTGTGGGCATCGAAGGTCGTCGCGTACGCGCAAGGTCTCGACGAGATTCGCATGGCCGCCGAGGAGTACGGCTGGGACATCAACGTCGGCGAGGTCGCGAAGATCTGGCGCGGCGGCTGCATCATCCGCGCGAAGCTGCTGGAGCGCATCCGCTCCGAGTACGCCGCCGGGCAGCTGGTCACGCTGCTGGAGGCGCCGTCGGTCGCGGCCGATCTCGCCGACGCGCAGGACGCGTGGCGCGAGGTCGTCGCCGTCGCCGTCAAGGCCGGCGTCCCCGTCCCTGGCTTCGCCGCCGCCCTGGCCCACTACGACCAGGCCCGCGCCCCGCGTCTGAACGCGGCCCTCACCCAGGGCCTGCGCGATTACTTCGGCGCCCACACCTACAAGCGGATCGACCGCGAGGGCGCCTTCCACGTCAACTGGTCGACCGACGGCGCCGAGATCAGCGCAACCGACGGCCACTGACCCGGCCGGGAGCCGTACCGTCGGCTCTCCTCGCCCGCATACTCGGCAACCCGACTCGATCCGCCGCTAACTGGCCTTTTTGGGAGGATCTCCTCCCAAAAAGGCGAAGTAGCGGTGGATCCGTTCGGGTTGCCGAGTAGCACCCACTTCAGACGACTTTCTCCGTCGCACCGCGCCCGTACAGTTCCTGCCTGGCAGACTTCCTCGCATGACCGACTCCCTCGCGCACAAACCCGCAGACGATGGTTTCGTGCTGACGACGGAGCGGCTGGGGCTTCGCCGGATGGTCGACGCTGACCTGCCGGATCTGGCCGCGATCCTGCAGGACTCCGAAACGATGGTGGCCTACGAGGGTCCTTTCAGCGACGAGGAAGTGCAACGCTGGTTGGAGCGGATGCAGGAGCGCGACCGCACCGACGGGTTCAGCATGTGGGCCGTGCAGTTGGACGGCGCCGGCCCGATGATCGGGCAGTGCGGCGTGACGTGGCAGTTGGTCGGCGACGAGCGCGTCCTCGAGGTCGGCTACCTGTTCAACCGCGCGCATTGGCGCCGCGGCTACGCCATCGAAGCCGCGCGGGCCTGCCGCGACTGGGCCTTCCGCGAACTCGGCGCCGAGCGCATCCACTCGATCATCCGCGACACGAACATCGCGTCGATGAACGTGGCCATCCGCAACGGGATGACGGTGCGTCGACGCTTCATGAAGCACTACCGCGGCGTCGACATGCCCCACCTCGACTTCGCCATCGACCGCCACACCTGGCAGACCCTGAGTGAGCCACGAGAGAACGCTGGAGAACCGGCGAGCTGACGGCTGGGGATTAGGCCGCTGGCTTCGTCCACCAGATGGTGTGGCGGAAGCCGAGGTGACGGCGCACGACCGCTCCAGGCAAGACCTTCTGCACGATCTCCTCGAGCTCGGCCAACGACAGCGTGGGGTCCTTCACAGGGAACGGGTCCGACGACTCCGTCACGCGGCTCGGCCATGGGTGCTTGACCATCCCGATCAGCGGGTTCGTCGCCATCGACACCATGTCCCACGCGTGATCGACGACGCTCGCGGGGACAGCCAGTCCGACGGCGAGGAAGCGCCCGCCCGGGGAAAGCAGGCGCCTCACATCGCGCAGCGCCTCTTCGGTCGGCAGGTGGTGCAGCACGGCGATCATCGTCACCGCATCGAACTGGCCGTCGACCTCGTTCCACGGCCGGTCGGTGATGGAGACGTTTGGCAACCCCGTACAGCGGCTCGCTGCGTGCGCGCGCATCTCGGCGTCGATGTCAGCCCCGACGACCCGCCCGACATGCGGCGCGAGAGCTGCGAGGAGCTCGCCCCGTCCGCAGCCGACATCCAGCACCGACCGGCACGGCTCCGGCAGGTTCGCGACGATCCAGCTGTGAAAATGATCGTTGTGACTCCACGGATGCCGAGCGTTCAGCCTCCGCATGCGTTCGAGGAATGCCGCGCCCACCGCGTCGCTGATCCGTTGTCCTGCCATGACTCCATCCTCGCATCGACGCAACCCGAGATTAGGGTGACGACGTGACTCTCGAATCGATCTCCGATGCCTACGGCTCGCGGGTTGTCGAGTACATCGATGCCGTCGGGCGCATCGAACACGTGGCTGAGGCAGACCTGGCACTCGTGACGCAGTGGGCCACCGCGCTGGAGGGTCACGTGTTGGACGTCGGCTGCGGGCCTGGCCAGTGGACGCACCATCTCATGGAGCTGGGCGTGTCCGTCGAGGGCGTCGACCCCGTGCCCGCGTTCATCGAGCACGCACGGGCGACGTATCCCGGTGTGCGCTATCGGGCGGGCAGGTCGGAGAGCCTCGGCGTCGACGACGGGACACTCGGCGGAGTGCTCGCGTGGTACTCGCTCATCCACACCGATCCCGCGCGCATAGACGAACCGCTCGCGGAGTTCGCCCGCTGCCTGCGCCCGGACGGCGGTCTCGCTGTCGGCTTTTTCGCGGGCTCGGAGCTTGGCTCGTTCGCCCACGCGATCACGACCGCCTACCACTGGCCGATCGACCTGCTCGCATCGAAGGTCGAAGCCGCAGGCTTCACCGTGAGACACACGGAGTCCCGCACCGACCGCCCGAACCGAACGCACGGCGCGATCCTCGCCGTCCGCTGACCGAGCCCGCCCCGGGCGACCGTGGGCAGCGTTGGACAATTGGCTCATGACGACGCTGCATCTGATGGTGGGGCTTCCTGGCAGCGGAAAGACCACCACGGCGCGGAGGCTTGAGGCCGAGCACTCTGCACTGAGGCTCACCGTCGATGAGTGGCACATTCGACTGTTCGGGTCCGACGTCGACGACGACAGCGATCACGCAGCCTGGCTACTGCATGACCAGCGTCACGCAGCAGTCGAGGCCCTCCTTCAGGAGACCGCTACGAGGGTGCTCGCCCTGGGGGTGGACGTGATTCTGGACTTCGGATTCTGGGCCAGGAGCGAGCGCGACGAACTTCGCGCCCTCGCCCAGGACCTCGGCGTCGGCTTCCAGATCCACTACTCGGGCGCCTCGGACGAGCTCATGCTGAGCCGCATCAGAGCCAGGAACGCCCACTCACCCGCCGGCGCGTTCCCTGTGCCTGAGGCCAAGCTCAAGGAGTGGACTGGTCAGTTCGAGCCGCCGTCGGCCGACGAACTCCTGACCGAAAACCCCTGTGCCACGCACAAGGAAGGAAACTGAAGCGCCAACGCGGCTGCTTCCGTCGGGTTCACAGGCAGATCCGAGTTACTGCGGCTGCCTGTGTCGGTAGAGCGACGGAAGCAGCCGCAGTAGTCCGTAACAAGCCCTGAGTCCGACGGACGCAGCCGCATTGCTCCACCGGGCTCGCCTTGTCAGTGGCGGCTGGCAGACTTCTTCCATGACCGACCCGCTGGCGCGCTTCTCCCCTCCCACGAGGGAGTGGTTCGCCGGTGTGTTCCCCGCGCCGACGGCCGTGCAGGCCAAGGCGTGGCAGGCGATCGCCGCCGGCGAGCACGCGCTCGTCGTCGCGCCGACCGGGTCGGGCAAGACGCTGGCGGCTTTCCTCTGGGCGATCGATTCCTTGACCTCATCGCTCCTTGAGGAGACGACGCGCCGGCGCAACGAGAGCCCGGGCGAGGCCGGGCACGGCGTCGTCTCACAGGGTCCGCAACCTCGGGCGAGCACGAGGGTCGTCTACGTCTCACCGTTGAAAGCGCTCGGGGTCGACGTCGAGCGGAACCTACGCGCGCCGCTGACCGGGATCAGGCTCGCGGCCGAACGGCTCGGTGTCCCGCTCGCCGATGTGACGGTAGGCGTGCGGTCGGGCGACACGACGTCGAGGGAGCGCGCGGCGCTGCTGCGGCGGCCGCCGGACATCCTGATCACCACTCCCGAATCGCTGTACCTCATGCTGACCAGCTCCGCACGGCAGACGCTG
The DNA here is from genome assembly GCF_016714275.1 of Tessaracoccus sp. Lineage (GTDB taxonomy): Bacteria > Actinomycetota > Actinomycetes > Propionibacteriales > Propionibacteriaceae > Arachnia. Next base: position 1,620,035 of record NZ_JADJNP010000001.1, read on the forward strand.
ACCGGTGTCGAGACCGTGATCGTCGACGAGATCCACGCCGTCGCGGGCACCAAGCGCGGCAGCCACCTCGCACTCAGCCTGGAACGCCTTGACGCTCTGGTCGGGCACGACGTGCAACGCGTGGCGCTGTCGGCGACGGTGCGGCCCATCGAGCGCGTCGCCGCCTTCCTCGGGGGCGACCGGCCCGTGACCGTGGTCGCACCGCCCGCTGAGAAGCGCTGGGACGTCACCGTCCGGCTCCCCGTAGAGGACATCGCAGACCCCGGGCCTGCGCCGACACCACCCGGCCCCGCACGAGCCTCCGCCTCGACGATGGAAACAGGCGGCGCACCCGCAATCGGTCTCGACGGACAGGTCGCCATCGATCCCCTGCTTGCAGGCTCCAACACTGACACGCTGACCGCGGACGCGCCGACGGGCTCGATCTGGCCGCACGTCGAGCAGCAGGTCTACGAGACGGTGAAGAGGGGACGCTCGACGCTCGTCTTCACTAACGGCAGGCGCACAGCAGAGCGGCTGACCGCCCGGCTGAACGAGCTGTGGGCCGAGGAGAACGACCCCGCGACCCTCCCGCCGATCCCCGCACGGCCGCCTTCGCAGATCATCGCCCAGTCGGGCACAGGGCGGGGAGCGCCCCTGGTGATTGCGCGGGCGCACCACGGGTCGGTCAGCAAGGAGCAGCGCGCCCAGGTCGAGGCCGCGCTGAAGTCCGGCGAGCTGCGCTGTGTCGTAGCCACGAGTTCGCTGGAACTCGGCATCGACATGGGCGCAGTCGACCGTGTCATCCAGGTGTCGGCGCCGCCGTCGGTGGCGAGCGCGTTGCAGCGGATCGGGCGCGCAGGGCACGTCGTCGGCGCCGTGTCCGCGGGCGACGTCTATCCGCTCCACCGCGGCGACCTCGCGGCCGCCGTCGTCACCACCGAACGGATGCTCGCTGGGCAGATCGAGGAGCTGCGGGTCCCGCGCGCTCCGCTGGACGTTCTGGCCCAGCAGACGGTGGCCGCCGCGGCGGGGGCGGGAGACGCGGGCCTCGACATCGACGAGTGGTACGCGACGGTGCGGCGCTCCCAGCCGTACGCCTCTCTCGACCGCTCGCTCCTGGACGCGACGATCGAACTGCTGACCGGCGCCTACCCCTCAGCGGACTTCGGGAACCTTCGCGCACGCCTCGTCCTCGGCGACGACCACCGTCTGTACGCGCGCCCGGGGGCACTGCGGCTGGCCGCGACGTCAGGCGGCACCATCCCCGACCGCGGCCTCTTCGGCGTCTTCCTCGTCGGCGACGAACAGGGGGCGCGGCGCGTAGGGGAACTGGATGAGGAGATGGTCTACGAGTCGCGCGTCGGCGACGTCTTCACGCTCGGCGCGTCGTCGTGGCGGATCGAGGAGATCACCCGCGACCAGGTGCGCGTCTCCCCCGCCCCCGGCAACACCGGGCGGCTGCCGTTCTGGAAGGGCGAGGACGAGGGACGCCCCGCGGAGCTCGGCCGTCAGATCGGGCGCCTCCAGCGCGAGGCGGCCCGCAAGCCCGAGCGGCTCGACGGCGCATACCTCGACGACAACACGCGCGCCAACCTCGCCCGCTACCTCGCCGAGCAGCGCACCGCAACCGGCGTCGTGCCCGACGAGGCCACCGTCGTCCTCGAGCGGTTCCGCGATGAGCTGGGCGACTGGCGGGTCGTCGTACACTCCCCTCTCGGTCGGCGGGTGCTTGCCGCGTGGGCGCTCGTGATCGGCGAGGCGCTGTCCCGCGAGGCCGGCCTCGACATCCAGCCCATGGCCGCGGACGACGGCATCGTCTTCCGCCTGCCGGACTCCGACGCCATCGAGCGCCTGCCCGAGTTCCTCCTCCCCGAGCCCGACGAGGTGGCTCAGATCGTCACCGAGCAGGTGGGCGGCACCGCGCTGTTCGCCGGCCGGTTCCGCGAGTGCGCCTCACGCGCCCTGCTGCTGCCGCGGCCGAACCCCGGTAAGCGAGCGCCCCTGTGGCAGCAGCGCCAGCGCTCGGCTCAGCTACTGGAGGTCGCCCGGCACCACCCACGGTTCCCCATCGTGCTGGAGACGGTGCGCGAGGTGACGCAGGACGTCTACGACGTTCCCGCGCTCGTCGAGCTGGCGCGCGCGCTGCGCTCCGGCGGCGTGCGGCTCGTGGAGGTGGTCACCGAACAGCCCAGCCCGTTCGCCGCCACCCTCCTCTTCCGGTACCCCGGCGCCTTCCTCTACGACGGCGACACGCCGCTCGCCGAGCGCCGCGCCGCGCTGCTCTCGCTCGACCCCGAGCTGCTGGCCGCCGCTCTCGGCTCGCTCGATCTCCGCGAGCTGCTCGATCCGGACGTCGTAGAGGAAGTCGCCGCCGAGCTGCAACACACGGCGCCGGACCGCCGTGCTCGCACCATCGACGCCCTCTCCGACCTTCCCCGCATCCTCGGTCCGATCCCACTCAGTTCCTTGTCAGAGCGCATTGAAGGGCTCGACCCGGACGAAGCGATCCCCGCGCTGGGCGCGCGAATCGCCGTCGTGCAGCTGGCCGGCGAGCCGCACCTCGTCGCTGCCGCGGACCTCGGTCTCCTCCGCGACGCGCTCGGCATCCCGCTCCCTCTCGGCCGCTCGGCGCCCGCGAGCGCGGAGGGCCGCGACCCCCTCACCCAGCTGGTGGCGCGGTTCGCCCGCACTCATGGGCCGTTCACGGCCGCCGAGGTGGCCGCCGCCTTCGGGCTAGGCGTGGCTACGGTCGGCCTGGTCTTGGAAAGGGAGACTGCGGCGCGAAGGCTGATGACCGGGCGCTTCACCCCCGGCAACGCCGACGCCGATTTCGTCGACCCGGAGGTGCTGCGGCGGCTCCGCTCGCGGTCCCTTGCCCGCGCCCGCGCCCAGCTGCAGCCGGTCTCGGCGACGGGGTATGCGCGGTTCCTGGCCTCGACGCAGCAGCTCGACGACCGGCCGGAGTCCAGCCCTGATGAGGTGCTCCTCGCGCTGCAGGGCCTCGCCGGCGCCGCGCTGCCCGCCTCGGCCTGGGAGACGCACGTGTTGCCCGCCCGTCTGCGGCACTACTCCCCTGCCCACCTCGATGCCCTGCTCGCGGAGGGCGAGGCGATGATCCGCGTGCGGGGCTCCGCGGGTCCCAACGATCCCTTGGTGGCGATCGTGCCGGCCGACGACCTCGACCTGGTCGCCCCACCTGCCGCACCGCCCAGCGAACAGTCTCTCGCGGTCGCCACCGCCTTGGCCGAGGGCGACGGCACCTTCGCCGGATGGGCCGCCACGCGCAACGTTCCCAGTCTTGACGGCGCGGAGCGCACCGCCGCCGTCGACGAGTGGTGGCGGACCGCGGAAGAGGGCGCCATCGCGCCCGCGTCCATGGCCCCCGTGCGTGCCCGCGTCGGGGGCGCCACCCGCGGTGCGCACAAGGCCTCACGCCCGTCACCGCGGCGGCGCGCCCGCCTGCCGCGGCTCGGTCGGGCGCTGACCGTCCCGGGCGCGCCGCCGTCGGCGATCGGCCGCTGGTACCGCGTCCGGGATCCGCAGCCCTCGCCAGCCGACGCCGCTCTCGCGCTGGCCTCCTCCTGGCTCGCGCGCTTCGGCGTGATCACCCGCGGCGGCGTCACGACCGACGGCATCCCTGGCGGCTTCGCCGCGGCCTATCGTCTGCTCGCACAGCTCGAGTCGGCGGGCAAGCTGATCCGGGGGTACCTCGTCGAGGGGTTGGGAGGTGCGCAGTTCAGCACCCAGGAGACGGTAGGTCAGTTGCGCGGCTTCGCCGACTCCCCGGACCAGGGCGACTGGCCGTCCGGCACGAGGCACCCCGCCCCGCTGGTCCTCGCCGCGCTCGATCCCGCCAACCCGTACGGCAGCGTGCTCCCCTGGCCCGACCACGCGACGGCACGGCCGTCGCGCTCCGCGGGTGCCATCGTCGTCCTCGCCGACGGCGTGTGCCTCGCGCACCTCACCCGCGGCGGCCGGGTGCTCACCCTCTTCGGCGCCGAACACCGCGAGGAGCGCGCGGGCCTCGTGGTCCGGGCGCTGCAGGATGCCGTCGCCGAGGGCCGAATGTCGCGGTTGCGCATCGAGGAGATCGACGGCGCACGTCCCGGCGCCAGCGGGCTCGAGCCCGCACTGTTGGATGCCGGGGCACGGCTTACCCCAAAGGGCATCTCGATCGAGGCCCACCGTGCCTGAGGGCGACTCCGTCTGGCGGTTGTCCGAGCGGCTGCAGCCGCTGGTCGGCCGCACGGTCGAGCGCTCCAGCTTCCGGGTGCCGCAGCTCGCGACGGCCAGTCTCGACGGCGCCACCATCGCCCGGGTCTGGCCGCACGGCAAGCACCTGTTCTGGCGCCTCGACGACGACGCGGGCACCCGCATCCTGCACACGCACCTGCGGATGGAGGGCAACTGGCGGATTCACGCCGTCGGCACCCGCTGGTCCAGCCCGGCGCACACGGCACGGCTCGTCGTGCAGGTATCCGGAGGGATCGAACTCGTGGGCCACAGCCTCGGATTGGTCGAGTTGTGGCCCGCCGACCAGTTCGATCGACACATGGGCTACCTCGGCCCCGACCTTCTCGCCGACGACTGGGCAGCACCCGGCCGGTGGCATCCAACCGGCCGCGACGAGGCGCTCCGCCGGATCCTCGCGGATCCCGGTCGCAGCATCGGCGAGGCGCTGCTCGACCAACGCAACCTCGCGGGGATCGGCAACGAGTACCGCGCCGAGGTCTGCTTCCTCCGCGGCATCCACCCCGCGCTCCCGGTGCGCGACGTGGATGTCCCCGCCGTCGTCGACTTCGCAGTCAAGCTGATGCGCGGCAACCTGAAGAGCCCGGTGCGCACCTTCACCGGTGATCACCGCAAGGGCGAGACCACCTTCGTCTTCGGCCGGAAGGGCCGCCCCTGCCTGCGCTGCGGCACGGCGATCCTCTCCGACACCCTGGGCGGAGCCTCCAGCGCCGCCGGCCCGCAGGCCGGCCAGGAGCGCCTCATCTGGTGGTGCCCAAGGTGCCAGGTCGGAGCGCACCTCCGGAGGGGATAGGGTTTTCCCCAACGGTTAGGAGGCACTGATCATCCAGTGCGCCGCAGCCGAGGAGCGATTGATCAATGGTTCCGTAGATCAGCTGAGGGAGGTGCCGGGTGGCAGTGACCATGCAGGACGTCGCGCGCCTGGCCGGCGTCTCGGTGAAGACCGTCTCGAACGTCGTCAATGAGTACGTGCATGTCTCCGCGAAGACCCGCACCCGGGTGCAGGAGGCCATCGACGCCCTCGGCTACGAGGTCAACATCAGCGCCCGCAACCTGCGCACCGGCCGCACGCGCCTGATCACCCTTGCGTTGCCCGAGTTGCGCGTCCCGTACTTCGCGGAACTCGCTGGGGCGATCATCGCCGAGGCGGACAAGGTGGGCTTACGGGTGCTCGTCGAACAGACCAACGGCGACCGCGAGCGTGAGCTTGAGCTGCTCCGTGGTAGCGCCAGCCGCATCGTCGACGGCGTCATCTTCTCCCCACTCGCGCTCGGTCCCGACGACATCGAGCACTTCTCCGTGCGATTCCCGATGGTACTGCTGGGCGAACGCATCTTCGGCTCCCCGAACGACCACGTGACCATGAGCAACGTGGAGGCGGCACAGGCCGCGACGAAGCACCTGATCGACGCCGGGTGCCGCAGGATAGCGATGATGGGGGCGCACGCCGGCGAGGTGGTCGGGTCGGCAGCGCTGCGCGAGCGCGGCTACCGCGCGGCGCTCGCCGAGGCCCGCATCCCCGTGGACGAGCGCCTCATCGTGGAGGCAGGGCCCTGGCATCGCACCACCGGTGCGGGCATCATGGACAGCTTCCTCCGCCACGGCCTCGACATCGACGGCATCTTCGCGGCCAACGACTCTCTGGCCTTGGGCATCCTGCACAGCTTGAACGTCCACCGCATCGCGGTGCCGGACGCGATCGCCGTGATCGGCTTCGACGACGTCGAGGACGCGTCGTTCGCCCACCCCACGCTCAGCACCGTCCAGCCCGGACGCGCCCAGATCTCCCGGGAGGCGGTTCGCCTGCTCCTGTACCGCATCGCCGAGGCGGCCGACCCGTCCCTCAGGCGCCTGCCCGTGCAGAACATCCAAGCCGGTTTCCAGGTCATGCAAAGGGAGTCCACGAGCCGTGGCTGACGGCCCGAGGACTCCCCTTTTCTGGCGCTACTGACCGCCGAGGCCCGTCGTAGCGACGGCCTTGATGATCTGACGCTGGAACAGCATGAACACGATGATCAGCGGCAGCGATGCGACGAGCGCCGCGGCCATGGTCTGGGCGTAGATCACGCCGTAGGCGTCCTTCACCGTGGCGAGGCCGACCGGCAGCGTCATCAGGTCCGGGTCGTTCGTGACGATGAACGGCCACATGAAGTTGTTCCACGCGCCGATGAACACGAAGATCGCGACGGCGGAGACGATCGGTCGCGAGATCGGGATCACGATGGCGGAGAAGATCCTCCATTGGCTGGCGCCGTCGACCCGGGCGGCGTCCTCGATCTCCTGGGGGATGGCGTCGAAGAACTTCTTGAAGATGAACACCATCGTCGGGGCAACGAGCTGCGGCAGGATCACGCCGGCGAACGTGTCGACGGCGTTCAGCAGCACCATCTGCTTGAACAGCGGCACGATCAGGATCTGCGTCGGGATCATGATCAGCGCGATCGTGCCCGCGAACAGCCAGTTGCGGCCGCGGAAGCTCGTCCGCGAGAACGCGTATCCCGCGAGCGCGCAGACGGTGACGCCGACGACCGTGACGATGCTGGCGATGATGAACGTGTTGCCCATCCACAGCAGGACGTCGCCGCGCGAGAGCACGGTGCGGAACTGCTCGAGCGTGAAGCCGTCCGCGGGGATCCACTCCAGCGGAAGCCGCTGGGCCTGGAGCTCCGTCTTGAACGCGGTGACGACGGCCCATACGAAGGGGACGAGCCAAGTGACGGCGAGCAGGACGAGCACGCCGCCCGCGAGGATGCGCGCGGTCTTCGAGCTGCCGAGCGCGAGGGTGCGCGCCCGCTTCAGCTCCGCGGCGTGAGTTGCCCTAGACATTGCGGTTCCTCCTCTGGATGATGAACTGCAGGACGAGCGTGATCAGGATGATCAGCGCGAAGTAGACGTAGCTGATGGCCGACGCGTAGCCGACCCGGTAGTCGGTGAAGCCCGTGTCGTAGACGTACTGCAGGATCGGCCGCGTCGAGCCCTGCGGACCGGGGCCCCCGTTGAAGGCGATGAACATCTGGTCGAAGATCTTCAGCGATGCGATGACCTGGAGCACGACGACCAGCATCGTGGTGCCGTTCAGCTGCGGCATGGTGATCGACCAGAGACGGCGCCAGGGGCCCGCGCCGTCGATCGAGGCCGCCTCGTAAAGGTGGTCGGGGATGGCCTGGAGCGCGGAGAGGTACAGCAGGAAGTTGAAGCCCACCGTCCACCACAGCGTCAGGATCACCATCGCCCACATCGCAACGCCGGGCTGGGTCAGCCACTGCGGGCCCGGGATGCCGATGGCCTCGAGCGCGTTGTTGATGAGGCCGAGCTGGGGCTGGAAGAGCCACACCCAGATTTGGACGACGACGGCGACGGGCAGCAGGTACGGGGCGAAGAACGCGAACCGCCACAGCCACTGCCCTGGCATTCCGGTCTGCACGAGCAGCGCCATCGCGAGCGCGACGACGACGAGCGGGACGGTGCTGAGCAGCGTGAAGAGCAGGGTGTTGCCCATGGTCTGCCACATGACAGGGTCAGAGAACGCTTTCACGTAGTTGTCGAAGCCGACGAAGCCGCCGCGTCCCATGAGGGACTGGCTCGTAAACGAGAGGCCGACGCCGTAGAGCGTGGGCACGATCAGGAACGCAACGACCAGCAGCAGGAACGGCGCGACGAACGGCCAGCCGCTTCCGGTGCGGGCGGTCGTGCGAGAGGTTGTGTTAGCCATGTCTCACCTCACGCTGGGGGTTGGGTCTGGAGGGCGGCGTTCAGGATGTCCTTCAGCTGCTGGGCGGTCTTGCCCGGGTCTGCGGAGTTGAGCCATGCCTCCTCGATCGGCACGCCGAAGGTGCCCTGGAAGGTCGAACCGGAGCCGGTGAACCAGGCCTGCGGGTCGAAAACCGGGTTCTCCATCGCATCGGCATAGTCGGACTGCGGCTTGATGGCCTTGTACTCGGGAGAGTTGACGACGTCTTTGTAGGCGGGGATGTGGCCGCCCTGCGCCCAGTCGAGCGAGTTCTGGAGCATGCCCGCCGCGATGCGGTAGGCAGCCTCGCGGCGCTCCTCGTCGACGACGCTCTGGTGCGGCAGCACGAAGGAGTGCGCGTCGCCGTACGTTCCGGGGCGGTCGAAGATCTGCGGGCACGACATCGCGCCCAAGGGGAGTTCCGCCCCCTTGAAGGTGGCAACCTCCCAGTTGCCGTTCCAGTTCAGCCCGAGCGACCGTTGGAGAAAGACGCGAGCGAACTGCCGTAGTCCTGGTTACGCAGCGCGATGGAGTCATCGAGCCACGACTGGACGAACTTGACGACCTCGGCCGCTGCGTCCGTGTCGAACACGGCCTGGGAGCCCGGGTTGAGGACGACATCGGCGCCGGTCTGGTGGTAAAGACCCCAGAACATGCGCGACATCTGGGCACCGTCGGAGGTGTAGCCGTAGCTGATGCCCTGCTGGCCCGTAACCTTCGCGACCTCTCGGCCCACCTCGACGTAGCCGTCAGGCGAATCGACGCCGACGAGCCGACCATTGCCGTCGAGGACGCCGGCCTGGCCGCAGATGTCCGTGTTGAAGAACTGCACGAACGCGTGGAAGTCGAGCGGCAGCGCATACATCTTGTCGCCCACGAAGGCCCGCTCCCAGAGCGCAGGCTGGAACTTGTCCTCCGTGATGCCCATGCTGGCGAGCCTGTCGAGATCCCACGGGTCGAGGAGCCCGCCGGGCGCGTAGCCGAAGACCCTGGTCAGGTGCATGACGGCGAGGTCGGGCGCGCGCCCGCCCACCGACGCCATGGTCAGCTTCGTGTAGTAGGGCCCGCCCCAGGTGAGGACGACGGGGTTGATCTGGTACTCCGGCAGGCTCTCCTGCACGGTCTGGATCATGCTCTGGAACACGCCGCCGTCGCCGCCGGTAAACAGGTGCCAGAGCTGTACGGGGACGCGCCCGTCTGCCGTCGCCGAAGCGCAGGCCGACAGGGCGCCTGCCACGCCGATCGCGCCGGCCCCTTGGATCAGCCGCCGTCGGCTGAGTCGTGTGGAAATAGGTGTCATTTGCGGATGACCTCCTCCGTTGGTGGTCCTGCCGCCCGACAGTAAGTCAAATTTACATCGATGTCAACGCATTCGTGTTAGTGTGAGTCGACCGCACCGGCGCGGCACCAGAGACAGCCGAACCCTTCACCCTCAGGAGAAGACCATGAGCGAAGCGCGCATCACCTTCACACCGGACTTCGTCGTCGGACCCGTCCGCCGACGCACGTTCGGGTCGTTCGTCGAGCACCTCGGACGGTGCGTGTACGAGGGCATCTATGAGCCCGGCCATCCCACCGCCGACGCCAAGGGTTTCCGCGGCGACGTGATCGAGCTCGTGCGGGAGTTGGGCGTCAGCACCGTCCGGTATCCCGGCGGCAACTTCGTCTCCGGGTACCGCTGGGAGGACGGCGTCGGCCCGCGCGACCAGCGGCCGCGGCGCCTCGACCTCGCCTGGCACTCCACGGACCCCAACTGGGTGGGCCTGGACGACTTCATGGACTGGGCGCATAAGGCCGACATCGAGCCGATGATGGCCGTAAATCTCGGCACCCGCGGCGTGGCTGAGGCCCTAGATATCCTCGAATACGCCAATATTCCTGGCGGCACGACGCTCTCCGACCAGCGCCGGGCCAACGGCGCCGAGGAGCCTCATCGGATCACACTCTGGTGCCTCGGCAACGAGATGGACGGTCCCTGGCAGACCGCCGCCCGAACGGCCCACGAGTACGGCCGGATCGCGAGCCAGACGGCGAAGGCCATGCGCATGGTCAACCCGGACCTCGAGTTGGTTGCGTGCGGCTCGTCGAACTCTGGCATGCCCACCTTCGGCACCTGGGAGCGCGAGGTGCTGCAGGAGTGCTTCGACGACGTCGACATGATCTCCGCGCACAGCTACTACTGGGTCAAGGACGGAGACCTGCAGGGGTTCCTCCTCAGCGCCGTCGACATGGACCGCTTCATCGCCTCCATCGCCGCGACGGCCGACGCCGTAGCCGCCGCCAGGAAGTCGACAAAGCGGATCGGAATTTCTTTCGATGAATGGAATGTCTGGTACAGCGACGGTGAGGCTTCGCAGACCCCCACCGGCGACGACTGGCCGGTGGCTCCGCATCTGCTCGAGGACAACTACACCGTCGCCGACGCGGTGGTCGTCGGCAACCTGCTGATCAGCCTTCTCCGGAACACCGACCGCGTCTGGGTCGCGAACCAGGCCCAGCTCGTCAACGTGATCGCACCGATCATGACCGAGGTCGGCGGTCCGGCGTGGAAGCAGACCATCTTCCACCCGTTCGCGCTGACCGCTCGCCACGCGCAGGGCGAGGTGCTGCGCGTCAATCTCGACGCGCCGATCATCGACTCCCCGCAGTTTGGCGAGGCGCCGGCGATCGACGCCGTGGCCACGCACGACGTCGCCTCCGGCGAGACCGCGGTCTTCCTGGTCAACCGCAGCGCCACCGAGACGATCACCGTCCGGGCCACCGTCCCCGGCGCCCGCTTGGTCGAGGCCGTCACGTTCCACAACGAAGACAACCAGTACAAGGCCAGCGCCGGTGACCACGACTCCGTCGTGCCGCAGCCGAACGCCTCGGCTTCGCTGACCGACGACGAGCTCTCCCTCGACCTGCCACCGGTCAGCTGGTCGATGGTGCGCCTCGGCTGAACCCTCGCTGCGAACGCGGCTGGGCCGCTCCGGCCGCATCGCCTCCTGTGACACAATGGCCGCTGCCAACCGCTGAACCGATCGAAGGGGGTCTGGTATGGCGGCGACCATGCAGGATGTTGCCAAGCTCGCGGGGGTCTCCGCGAAGACGGTCTCCAACGTCGTCAACAACCACCCACGAGTCAGCGCTGCGACCAGGGAGCGGGTGCAGGACGCGATCGACAAACTCGGCTACGAGCTGAACCTCACGGCACGAAACCTCCGGCAGGGCAGGACCGGGCTGATTGGCGTGGCGCTGCCGGAGTTGAAGCTCCCCTACTTCGCGGAACTGGCCGACTCGATCATCTGCGAGGCTGAGGCAGTCGGGCTCCGCGTGATGATCGAGCAGACCAACTCCGACCGTGCTCGCGAGATCGACGTGCTCCACGGTCAGCGACGGCTCATGACCGATGGCCTGATCTTCTCGCCGCTCGCGCTGGGTCAGGAGGACATCGGTCTTTTCAGGGTGGACTTTCCCTTGGTGTTGCTCGGCGAACGAGTGTTCGGCTCCGTCAACGACCACATCACCATGAGCAATGTCGAGGCAGCCAAGGCGGTTACCCGCCACCTCCTTGAGCGGGGGCGCCGCCGGATCGCGGTCGTCGGCGCGCACCCGGGAGAGCGGGTAGGCTCGGCCGCGCTGCGTGAACAGGGGTACCGCGAGGCCTTGCGCGACGCAGGGCTCCCCATCGATGAGGCCCTCATCCGGACGACCGTGATGTGGCACCGCAACACCGGTGCGACCGCGACCGACGAACTACTCGAAGACGGCGTCGACTTCGACGCCGTCTTCGCTCTGAACGACACGCTCGCCATGGGTGTCCTGCGGAGCCTGCATTCCCATGGTCTCCGAGTGCCGGACGACGTCGCGGTCGTGGGATTCGACAACATCGACGAGGCGGCATACACGAGGCCAACGCTCACCAGCGTCGCGCCCGGCAGAGAACAGATCGCACGCGAAGCGGTCGAACTGCTCACCTTGAGGATCGGCGAGACCCGCCTCCCCCTGGAGAGCCGAGCACCGATTAAGCGCATCCTTGCCGACTACGAGGTTGTCGTTCGGGAGTCGAGCGGCTGACGCCGACGGTCAGGGGTGGCGCGGGTCAACGGGCACGCCGACGATGTGCAGCCGCCTGCGTGCCAGCCAGGCCGTCAGAAGCGCGATGAGGCCGGGCGCAAGTAGGACCGCGGCCACCGGGGCTACCCATACCAGGACTCCGATCGAGGCCAGACAGGTCAACCACACCAGCACGTGACCAGGCGACACGAGGGGCATCACCAGGGCGATGCGCCACAGCGACCAGGCCGTAGCCTCCTCGGCCGCCGGAAGCGCCAGCAGGTTGACGAGGAAGCCGATGGCGAAGAACAACCACGCCGCGACGACGGCGGTGAGCACCAGGGCCGTCCCGGCCCAGGGACCGCTGAACCCCCGCAGGATCCAGAAGTCCAGCGCCAGGACGGCCACGGCGAGCGTCGCAGGCCACCCGACTCGGTTAGCCCGCGCAAAGCTGGCGCGCCACGCATCGGCATACTCCCGGATCGGCTGTCCGCTCGGCTCTTCCGACAAGAGCCGGTGAAGGACGTCGCAGGCGGCAACCCCGGAGGGAAGCCAACCGAGAAGAACCGCACCGGCAGCGGTCCCCAGCAGCGAGAGCACGGAGACCTCGACCGTTTGTGTCACGCGACCGAGCCAGCGCATCGCCGCGTGGGACCAGTCGCCGGCCTCGCCCGAGCCCGCCACGTCAGCCCTTCGAGCCACTCAGCGCGACCGACTCGATGATCTGCTTCTGGAAGGCCACGAAGATCGCGAAGACCGGAATCAGCGCAATCACCGACGCCGCCATGATCAGGGGATAGTCCGTCTGGATGGCGTAGTTGGCATTGAAGTTCGCGATGACCACCTGCAGCGTCTGCTTTTCCGGCGTGTTCAGGTAGATCAAGGGCGCGAGATAGTCGTTCCACACCGCCATGAACCAGAGGATGAACTGCGCCGCGATAGCCGGCCGGATCAACGGCAGGATCAAAGATCCGAAGATCCGGAGGTACCCCGCTCCGTCGATCTTGGCGGCCTCGATCAGCGAGTCGGGCACGCTGTGCAGATACTGCCGCAGGAAGAAGATCATCATGATGTTTCCGAACAGGCCGGGAATGATCAGCGGAAGCAGCGTGTCCACCCAGTTCAGGTTCGCAAACATGACGAACTGCGGGATCATCAGCGTGGGGAACGGAATCATCAAGCCGGCAAGCATGCCCAGGAAGATCGCGTTCTTCCCGGGAAGGCGTAGTTTCGCGAACGCGAAAGCAGCCAGCGTCGACGTGATCGATCCGACGATCGTCACGGTCAGCGACACGACCAACGAGTTCTTTATGCCCGAAAGCAGCGGACCTGCCGACCAGACGCGCACATAGTTCTCCCACTGAGGAACCGGCGGGATCCACTCAGGGGGAAGCGCGAACACGCCCTCCTGCGTCTTGAGCGACGTCGACACCATCCAGAGCAGAGGGGCGACCATGAAGACGCCCCCGATCAGTAAGGCGATCGCAACGAGGATGCTGCCGGTGCGGTAGCTCTGTTTCATCGATCTGGCCACGTCACTCCACTCCCTCGTGCGAGTTGCGCGCGTTCAGCCAGAACTGGAACGCGGTGATGGCGAAGACGAGGGTTCCCAGCAGCACGGCCATCGCTGAGGCATAGCCCATCTGCAGGTTCGAGAACGCCTGGCGCCAGATGTACCAGACCACCGATGCCGAGGAGAACTCGGGCCCTCCCGTGGGGGTCATGATGTTGATCTCGGTGAAGATCTGCGAGCCTCCGATGATGCTCGTGACCACGAGGAAGAACGTGACCGGCCGCACCATGGGCAACGTGATGTGGAGGAATCTCTTGAAGGAACCTGCGCCGTCGAGTTCCGCCGCCTCATAAAGCGTCCGAGGAACGCTCTGCAGGGCGGCGAGATAGAGGAGCATTGAGTATCCCAGACCCTTCCAGACCGCCATGATGATCAGGGCCAGCTTGACCGTGCGGACGTCCTGAAGCCAGTTGGGGCCGTCGATGCCGAAGACCGCGAGCGCCTGGTTGACGAGGCCGAAGTCACCGTTGTACGCCCATTGCCAGAGGATGGAGACCGCGGCCAGCGACGACACCACCGGCACGTAGTAGATGGATCGGAAGAACGACTGACCCGGCATCCTACGATTCATCGCCAGAGCGAGAGTCAGCGAGATGACCAGGCCGATCGGGATGCCGATCATGTAGAAGAAGGTGTTGTACAGCGACTTCAGGAAGTAGGGGTCGTTGAAAGCCTGGACGTAGTTGGCGAAGCCCACCCAAGTCGGCGAACTCAACATGTTCCAGTTCGTGAAGGACGCGTAGACGCTGTACAGGAACGGGGCGATCACGAAGATCAGAAAGCCCAGCAGCGGCGGCGCGATGAAGGCCGCCGTGACCCTGTGCTCCCGGCGGTAGAGGGTGGATGTGCGTCGACTCTGCGGCGGTGTCGGCGTGTCGATCAGTAGTGCGCTCATGCGGTTCTCCGACGTTGGGACGGGACGGACCCGATTGAGGGGTCCGCCCCGTCAAGTGGGTTATGGTCAGCGCCCCGCGGCCTGATTGGCCTGGTCGAGCTTCTGCTGCATTCGCGTCTGGACCCCCGGGAGCCATTCCGCCGCTGTGACCTTGCCGTCGAGGACCTGCTGGATGTCGACCCAGAAGTCGTCGTACCACTCGGGCGACCACGTGGTCGCCGCCGGCAGCGCACGGCCGTACCGGTCCGCGATCTTGACGAACTCCTCCCGGTTCTCCGGCTTCCCCTCCTGTTCGAGGTACTCCCCCTTCGCCATATCGACGAGGTTGGGGATCTGGATGCCTGCCTGGTAGAGGCTGCGTTGCGCGTCCTCGTCCGCCGAGAGGAACATCGCGAGCTGCGTCGCGAGTTCCGGATGCTTCGTCTTGTTCGATACCGAGATGCCGAGCGACCCCAGCCAGGTGGCCGTCTGCCCCGTCCTTCCAACTGGATAGGGAATCAAGTCCCAATCGAAGTCGAGCTTCTGATAGGTGCTCACGTCCCACGGCCCCACCGGGAAGAAGCCGATCTGACCGCGCATCCATCGCTGATAGGTGTCCATGGTCTGCGCCTGCTCGATGGACGGGGTCGACTTGTCGATCAACTGAATGTCGGCGAAGTCCTGGAGTGCCTCCGCGAACTCCGGTGTATCGATGGTGACCGTACGACGTTCGGGGTCGGCCCAGTCCGCGCCGTTCGACCAGACCCACGCCTGGAGGTTCCACACAACGTTGAGGCCGGTCCCCCACTGCTCGCCGCTGGTCAGCTTCTTGGCGACGTCGCGGAACTCAGACCACGTGTACGGCGTGTCCTTGTCGGGCAGCGGGATGCCGGCCTTCTCGAACATGGTCTTGTTGTACCCGAAGGAGAACGGACCGACGTCCTTGGGGAGGCCGTAGATGTCGCCCTGGCCGACCCTGTCGCCGTCGAAACGGTACGAGTCGACGCCGTACTTCCAGATCTTGCTGATGTCCAGGCCGGCACTCGCGATGTCTGGTGACATGCTGCGGACGACGCCGTTCTTGGCGAACGCCATGACAGATCCCTGTTCCAGGTAAAACACGTCCGGCACTTGGTTGCCCGCGATGGCCGCCTGGAGCTTGGTGCGGTACTGGTCCGCGTCAGTGACGATCACCTTCACCTTCGCTCCGGTCTGCTGCTCGAACTGTGCGATGGCTTTGTTGTACGCCTCCCGCTCGTCCGCTCCGCCGCGGAACATGTAGGTGAGCTCCGCCCCTGCTCCGGAGCCGCCGCCCGTCGTTCCCGACGTGCCCTGCGGGCTGGGCGTGCCGCTTCCTCCGCATGCGGTCAGTCCCGCCGCCACGGCCGTTGCTCCGATGCCGGTCAGCAGTGAGCGGCGGGAGATTGTGTTGGACATACTCGCCCCTTTCGTTTCAGGGTCACGGCCACGCGATTGCCTTCCTTGGCGATGTACGAGGTGGCCAAGACCGGGTTACTCCTGGGTATCAGTCTGAAGGTAATCGATGAACATATCAACCCGGCGACCGACGTCGAGCGAGTCAGAATTACGCTCAGTTACGGGGTTGACCCAGGGAAATCCGCTTGCCATGATGATGATTCATCGATGTACCTATCATCAACGCAGGAGTTGATCCGCCTTGCGCACCGCACGCCTCACCATCAATCCCACCTTCGTCGTCGGCCCCGTTCGCCGCCGCACCTTCGGCTCCTTCATCGAGCACCTCGGACGTTGCGTCTACAGCGGGATCTTCGAGCCCGGGCATCCTCGTGCCGACGAGGAGGGGCTCCGCACCGACGTGCTCGAACTCATCCGAGAGCTAGGTGTCTCCACGGTCCGCTACCCCGGCGGCAATTTCGTGTCCGGCTACCGCTGGGAGGACGGCGTGGGGCCCGTCGAGCGGCGACCCCACCGCCTGGACCTCGCGTGGCACTCCTCCGACCCGAACACGTTCGGCACCGACGAGTTCATGCGTTGGGCCGAGAAGGCCGGCGTCGAACCGATGATGGCCGTCAACCTCGGCACCCGCGGCGTGCAGGAAGCCCTCGACCTCCTCGAGTACTGCAACGTGCCAGCCGTATCGCACTTCGCCGAGCAGCGCCGGGCCAACGGGGCCGACCAGCCCTACCGCGTCAGGATGTGGTGCCTCGGCAACGAGATGGACGGCCCATGGCAGATCGGCCACAAGACGGCGGCCGAGTATGCCCGCCTCGCGGCCGAGACCGGCAGAGCCATGCGAATGATCGACCCGAGTCTGGAGCTCGTCGCCTGCGGCTCCTCGGGCCGAGCGATGCCGACGTTCGGCGAGTGGGAGCGCGAGGTACTCTCCGAGACCTGGGACCAGGTCGACATGATCTCTGCACACGCCTACTACTGGGAGAAGGAGGCCGGCCTCCAGGAGTTCCTTGTGAGCGCCGAGGACATGGACCGCTTCATCGACCAGGTAGCCGCGACCGCCGACGCCGTGGGCGCCGCCAGAAAGAGCGAAAAGGTCATCGGGATCTCGTTCGACGAGTGGAACGTCTGGTACCAGGATCGCACGCCCTCGCTCCCTCCAACCGGGGACGACTGGCCGGTCGCTCCCAGGCTCCTAGAGGACAACTACTCGGTTGCCGACGCCATCGTCGTCGGCAACCTCCTGATCTCGCTGCTTCGCCACACCGACAGGGTATGGTCGGCCAGCCTGGCGCAGCTGGTCAACGTGATCGCGCCCATCATGGCCGAGCCCGGCGGCCCAACGTGGAAGCAAACAATCTTCCATCCCTTCGCCCTCACCTCCGCATACGCGAAGGGGAAAGTCCTCCGGGTCGTTCTCGACGGACCCACGATCGCCAGCCAGGAGTTCGGAACGGTCCAGGCCGTCGATGCCGTAGCGACCTGGGACTCCGACGAAGGGGCGATCTTCATGGTCAACCGCCATGAGCGAGAGGCCGTCGCGATGGAGATCGCCGTGCCACCTGGCCATCGGTTGGTCGAGGCGATCACCCTCGCTCACGACGATCCGCGGTGGCAGGCAAGCCCGACGGACGACACCACCGTGGCCCCTCGGTCCAACGACACCGCGGTCCTCCACACGACAGGGGTGGCCGTCACCCTCCCCCCGGTCTCCTGGACGATGCTCAGGCTGGCCCGGTGAGCTCTCGGCACTGGGCGGCCGCCGCGCTAGGATGCGCAACGCTTCTCGCAGGATGCAGCCAACCAGAATCCGCGGCTCGACCGGTCGCTATCGAGATTCCTGTGTCGGGCGACACCCGGGTGCATGATCCGGGCCTGGTCGTCGGCACCTCCACACGTCCCTGGCTGGTCTTCTCGACCGGCGACCTGCGGGTCGGCCTGGGCGCCATCCAGCTCCGGACCTCACCCGACGGCAGGGAATGGACCGACGCCGGGGTGGTGTGGACGCCCTCGACGGAGCCGGTCTGGGCCGTGGAAAAGATCACCGGCGTCGAGAACTTCTGGGCACCTGAGGTCCTTGTCCACGATGGCACGTGGTACCTCTACTACGCGGTCTCCACGTTCGGGTCGAATACCTCCGCCATCGGACTCCGGACCAACGACTCGTTCGACCCGGAACGGCCGTCCGACGGGTGGATCGACCGCGGCGAAGTGTGGAGTTCGGACGGCACGCGCAACTACAACGCCATCGATCCCACCCTCCTGATCGACCAGGACGGCCAAGGATGGATGGCCTTCGGCTCGTTCTGGGGCGGGATCCAGCTACTCCCCATCGACTTTCCTTCAGGCAAGCCCCCGGTGGGTGCAGAGCCGGCGACGATCGCCGACCGCGGCTCGCCGCCGAACGCCATCGAGGCGCCCGCGTTGCTGCACCGCGACGGGTGGTACTACCTCTTCGTGTCGTTCGACTCATGCTGCAGAGGCACCGCGAGCACCTACAACATCAACGTCGGGCGTGCCCGCGAAGTCCAAGGACCCTACCTCGACGCAGACGGCGTCGCTCTCTCCGAAGGCGGCGGCACGCTCCTGCTGGAGGCTGAGGGCGACCGGATCGGACCGGGAGGGCAGTCGGTGTCCGGCAACGTCATGGCCTTTCACTACTACGACGCCGCCCTTGCCGGCGAGCCTCGGTTGGCTCTCCGTGAACTGGGGTGGACAGCTGATGGCTGGCCGATCCTGCAAACCACCGCACCCGAGGATTCCTAGTCGTCACCAGGACTACTCGTCGCAACAGGCGGCTACCTGCCCGCGGAACCTCTTAGGTCGTGCATCAGGTCGCGGTACTCGCGGCCGAGCCAGTCGTGGAGGCGGGTGTAGGCGCGGTAGAGGCGGTCGTAGGCCGCGGCGTTGCCGGGGTTCGGCAGGTAGGTCTTCTCGCCGCGCCGGCCCATCGAACGGGCCGCCGTCGGGACGTCCGGATAGCGGCCGGCCGCAACCGCGCCATGGATGGCCGACCCCAGCGCCCCGCCCTGCGCGGAACCGACGGTGGCGATGGGTAGCTGCAGGACGTCGGCGTAGAGCTGCATCAGGAACGCATTCTTCAGCAGCCCACCCGCCGCGACGACCTCAGTGATCTCGACGCCCGCGGCTACGAAGGTGTCGACGATGGTGCGAGTGCCGAACGCCGTCGCCTCGATGAGCGCGCGGTACTGATCCTCGGGGCGCGTCCGCAGCGTCTGACCCACGATGACGCCGGACAGCTCGTGGTCGACGAGCACGGAGCGATTGCCTGAGTGCCAATCGAGCGCGACCAAACCGTGCTCGCCCACCGCCTGCTGCGCGGCGAGAGCGGTCAAGTGCTCGTGCACCGAGATCCCGGCGGCCGCGGCGGCCTCCGCGTAGGAGGCCGGGACGCAGTTGTCCACGAACCACGCGAAGATGTCACCCACACCCGACTGCCCGGCCTCGTAGCCGTAGCTCCCGGCGACGACGCCGCCGTCGACGACACCGCCCATACCGGGCACCTCGCGCAGTTCCGTGCCGCACACGATGTGGCACGTCGAGGTACCCATGATGGCGACGAGCTGGCCGGGGTCGACGGCCTGGGCAGCGGGAGCGGTGACGTGCGCGTCGATGTTCGCCACGGCGACAGGGATGCCCGCGCGCAGACTCGTGCGCACCGCTCCCTCTGCGGTCAGCAGCCCGGCCCGCGCGCCCAGCGGCACGATGGGCACGTCGAGCTTCTCCGTAACGAGGCCCGAGAACCCTGGGGCGAGCGCATCGAGGAACTCCGCACTCGGGTAGCTGCCGTCCTGGTAGAGGCCCTTGTAGCCGGCCATGCCCGCGCCGCGGACATAGCTCCCGGTGAGCTCCCAGACGATCCAGTCGCCCGCCTCGACGAGGTAGCGCATGGCGCCGTACACCTCGGGCGCCTCCTCGTACAGCTCGAGCGCCTTCGGGAACTCCCACTCCGCCGAGACCAGTCCGCCGTAACGCGACAGCCACGGCTCGTTCCGCGCGGTGGCGAGCGCCGTGATGCGGTCTGCCTGCGACTTCGGGGCGTGGTGCTTCCACAGCTTCGCGTAGGCGTGCGGGTTGTCGTGGAACTCGTCGGTCTCACAGAGCGGTGTGCCGTCGGCGAGGACGGGGATGAAGGTGGCTGCCGTGAAGTCGAGGCCGAGGCCGACGACGTCGGCAGGGTCGGCGCCCGCATCCCTGAGGGCCTCGCGCACGGCCGTGCGGAGCACCTGACGGTAGTCGTCGGGGTTCTGCAGCGCCCACCCCGGGGGCAGCCGACGCCCGTCGCCGGCCGTGAATCGCTCCTCCATAACCTTGTGCTCGTACTCGTGCACCGCGGTCCCGAGCTCCGCGCCGTCGCTCACCCTGACCACAACGACGCGGCCCGACAGCGTGCCGAAGTCGATCCCTACCACCAGCTCGTCGGCCACGTCTCGTCCTCCTCGACGGGGCCCGACCCGGGCCCGTTTCCGCTCACCCTAGCAGGAGGTCACACACCGCTTTCAACGATGTAGGAACCGAGCGTCGCACGCATCTCCTCGGTCAGCGGAACAGGGCGGAAGTCCTTGTCAGCACACACTAGGACGGTGCGGCCACGCGCCAGGACAGAGTCGCCGTCGATGATCTCCGCGGCCAGCGTCAACGACGACGTCCCCAACCGCACCGGCGCGATGCGCGTGGCATACGGCTCAAGGCGGTGCTCGATCTGAGCGATGTAGTCGACGTCTTGACGGGCCACGAGCCAGAGATGCTCGCTGCCCTCTGCGCCCGCGCGAGCCATCGTCGGATCCCAGGCTGTCGTCGCCGTGACGCGCGCCTGCTGCAAGTAGTCGTAGACCTTCGCGTTGTTGACGTGGCCGTACGCGTCGAGGTCGGTCCAGCGGACGAAGAGCGGCACGGCCGTCGCGCGCCCGTCGAGGCCAGGCGCCGCCAACTCCCGGAACGGCTCGGCGTCGATCCTGTGCTCCTGCAGAAATGCCCGGTATTCCGGCCGCAGTCGCACGGGGCGCTGCAGGTCGAAGTCGAAAGGACACAGCACCGTGCGCGCCGCGACCACCTCGCGGGCCGCACCCGCGCCCTCAGATGCGAACACCCGATAGGCGATCTCCAGGCGTGCCGCGCCCAGCGCGGATACCCCCAACTCCACCCGGACCGCCCCAGTCTCATAGGAGATCGAACCGCGGAACTCCACCTGGTGCGAGACGACGATGATCCCGCTGTCGAGCAGATCCGACGCCGGCCCCCGCCGAAGGAACGCGACGCGGGCCTCCTGCAGGTAGTCGACGATGACGGCGTTGTTGACGTGCCCCTGCGCGTCGAGGTCAGACCAGCGCAGCGGGCATTCGACGACGAACACTCAGTCTTCTTCCTTCGGGTACAGCCCGTCGACGATGTCCTTGTACTTGTCCGTGACCACCGAGCGGCGGATCTTCATGTTCGCCGTCACGCCGTCGTTCTCCACCGTCAGCTCGTGGTCGAGGATGGCGAACTTCTTCACCGTCTCCCAGCGCTCGAGCTTCTCGTTGACCCGCGCCATCTGGCGCTCGATGGAGGCCTTGATCTCGGGACGCTGCGACAGCTCGGCGTAGCTCCCAGTGTGGCCGTGCTTGTCCGCCCACTTCTGCAGCAGCGCGGGGTCGAGCACGACGAGCGCCGACACGAACTTCCGCCCCTCGCCGACGGCGATCGACTGCGCGATGTACGGAATGTTCGCCTGGATCGCGCTCTCCACCTTCTGGGGGGCGACATACTTGCCGCCCGAGGTCTTGAAAAGGTCCTTCTTGCGATCGGTGATCTTGATGATGCCCGCGGGGCTGATCTCGGCGATGTCGCCGGTGTGATACCAGCCGTCGTCGGTGAGGACCTCGGCCGTCTTGTCCGGAAGGTTGTGGTAGCCGGGCGTGATGATGGGGCCGCGGAGCAGGAGCTCACCATCGTCGGCCAGCTTCGCCTCCATCCCGGGCAGGACCGGGCCGATGCTGCCGAAGTGTGGGTCCTCCGGGAGGTCAAGCGTGGCGATCGCGCTGGTCTCGGTGGCGCCGTAGCCCTCGACGATCAGGATGCCCGCACCGTAGAACCACCGCTGCACCTGCGGGCTGAGCTTCGCCGAGCCCGAGATCATGAACCGCATGCGGCCCCCGAGGCGCTCCTTCAGCTTCGAGAACACGAGCTTGTCGGCGATCTTGTACTTGACCGCCAGCGCGCCCTTCAGCTCGCGGCCGGCCAGTCGGTCGTCGATCGACGCGTAGCCGACGGAGAAGGCCCACCGCGCGATCTTCGCCTTGACGCCCGTCGCATTGGTCAGGACCGCGCCGCGGACCTTCTCGAAGATGCGCGGGGCACCGCACATGAAGGTGGGGCGCACCTCGCCGAGGTTCTGGACGATCTTGTCGATCCTGCCGTCGACGGCCGACGCGAAGCCGTAGGCCAGCTGCACCGCGATGAGGGCCTTGCCGAACACGTGACTCAGAGGAAGCCAGAGATACTGCAGGTCGTTCTCATCGAGCTCGTTGAGGTGCTTGGTGGCCGCACCCTCGTACACCCACGACAAGTGGTTGAGCCGCACGCCCTTGGGGCGACCCGTCGTTCCGGAGGTGTAGATCAGCGTGGAGAGGGTGTCGCGGTTGGTGCTGGCGATCGAGTCGTCGACGGCGCTGGGGTGCTCGGCGAGGTAGGCGACGCCGTCGGCCTTGAGCTGGTCGTAGGAGATGATGCGGTCGCTCAGCTCGACGCCCGCGGGGTCGATGACGACGATCGTGCGGATCTGCTCTGCGAGGTCTGCGAAGCCGCTGATCTTCTCCACCTGCGCCGCGTCCTCAGCGACCAGGATGACCGACCCGGAGTCCGAGAGAACGTAGTGGACGTCGTCGGGGCCGGTCGACGGGTAGATGGTGGTGGTGGCGCCGGCGGCGGCCGCGATGGCGAGGTCGACGAGGATCCACTCGATGCGGGTATTGGAACAGATCGCGACCCGCTCCTCGTAGGCGAGACCACGGGCGAGGAGGCCCGCGGCCAACTGCTCGACGATGTCGTTGGTCTGCTTCCAGGTGAGCGTCACCCAGTTGGTGGGTTCAGCCGTCCCCTGCGGGTAAAGGAATGCCCTGCCATTCGGCGTTTCGGCGACCCTCCTCCGCAGCATGTCCCCCACACTGTTGGCTGCCTGCTCCAAGAGCTGATCTCGAATGTCCACGCTGAAACCCTCCGAATCGGTTGGAGGCAAGCCTAACGGGTCCCGGGACACACCACTAGGACGTTCGCTCACAACTGCTTGAAGAATCAACTTTCATGGTAAGGTGGGCCGCATGTCGGAACCGGTCGCAGGGTGGCTCTCCCAGGAGCAGCAGCGCATCTGGCGCGCCTACCTCCTGGCGAACGCGCACATCAACGAGTACCTGGAGGCAGCACTCCGGGCATTCGATCTGAGCCTCGCGGAGTACGAGCTGCTCGTCCGGCTGAGCGAGTCCCCGGGCCAGACCATTCGCATGGGCGAGTTGGCGGCTTCCGTGGGCCATTCGCGCTCACGCCTCACCCACACGGCCAAGCGGATGGAGTCCGCCGGCCTGATCGCGCGCTCGGCGTGCGACTCGGACGGCCGCGGGGTGCAGGCGTGCCTGACACCCAAGGGCCTCGCGCTCCTGGAGCGCGCCGCGCCCGCGCATGTCGACTCGGTGCGCCGCGTGTTCGTCGACGCCATCGACGCCGACGACTACATCGCCCTGGGCCGCGCGATGGAGGCCGTGCTGGCGGTGGCAGACTAGGCGCCGTGAATCGCGCCCTCCTCACCCCTGAGCTTCCGCTGTTGGCCGAGTTGGGGGACCTGGCGGAGATCGTCGACACCTCAACACTGACGCGCGCCCTGTACTCCAGCGATGCCTCGCTCTACCGGATCGCGCCGGCCGCCGTCGCCCGCCCGCGCACCGCCGACGAACTGGTCACCGTGGTCCGGGCCGCGCTGAAGGTCGGGATGCCGATCACCGCGCGCGGCGCCGGCACCTCGTGCGCGGGAAACGCCGTCGGTCCAGGGTTGGTGATCGATGTCGCGCGACACCTCAACCGGATCCACTCCATAGACCCCGAGGCCCGCACCGCCGTCATCGACCCCGGTGTCGTGCAGGAGCAATTGCAGTCCGCCGGCCGCCCGTTCGGGCTGCGGCTGGGGCCCGACCCGTCGACGTCGTCGCGGTGCACCGTCGGCGGCATGATCGGCAACAACGCGTGCGGACCCCGCGCGCTGGGCTATGGACGCATGGCCGACAACGTGGTCAGCCTCGACATCATCGACGGCAGGGGCGAGCTGGTCACGCTCGGCGTCGACGACCTTCCGGAACTGCGTGCGCTGGTGGCCGCGAACCTCGGGGTGATCCGCACAGAGTTCGGCACGTTCATCCGCCAGGTCTCCGGCTACTCGCTGGAGCACCTGCTGCCGGAGCGCCGGTTCGACGTGCCGAAGTTCTTCGCCGGGACGGAGGGCACGCTGGGAGTGATCGTTCGTGCCACCGTCCGGCTCGTCGCGGACGCACCGCACCGCGTGATGGTGGCGCTGGGCTACCCCAGCATGCCCCACGCCGGCGACGACATCTCCAACCTGCTCGACTTCCGCCCCACCGCCTGCGAGGGGCTGGACCGCCGCATCGTCGACGTCGTCGTCGGGAAGTTCGGGCCCGACGCCGTCGGCGTGCTGCCGGAGGGCGACGGCTGGATGTTCCTGGAGGTCGTCGGCGATGATCCCGCCGAAGTGCGCGCGCGCGCCGAGGCGATCGTCGCGCGCGCCGCTTCGACGGAGGGCTGGGTCGTCGACGACCCCGTCCGCGCCGCGCAGCTCTGGCAGATCAGGGCCGACGGTGCGGGCCTGGCCGGGGTGAGCCTCGAGAAGCCGGCGTACGGCGGCTGGGAGGATGCGGCCGTCCCGCCGCAGCACCTGGGAAGCTACCTCCGCGAGTTCGACGCGCTGCTCGCGAAGCACGGCCTGCACGGCCTCCCCTACGGGCACTTCGGCGACGGCTGCGTCCACTGCCGCATCGACTTCCCCCTCGAGGCGCCCGACGGGGCAGCGCGGTACAAGGCGTTCGTCGACGAGGCCGCCCGCCTCGTCGCCCGATTCGGTGGCTCGATGTCCGGCGAACACGGAGACGGCCGCGCCCGCTCCGCGCTGCTCCCCTACATGTACTCGGCCGAGGCGCTGCGGATCTTCGGCGCCGTCAAGGCCATCTTCGACCCCAAGGGCCTGATGAACCCGGGTGTGCTCGTCGACCCAGACCCCGTCGAGGCGAACCTGCGCATGGTCGCGGCCAGCCGGTCTCCACTGTCGAGCACCGACGCCGAGTTCGTCGAGGCCGTGCACCAATGCTCGGGAGTCGGCAAGTGCCTCGCCAACTCGACCGCCGCAGGCGGCGTGATGTGCCCGAGCTTCCAGGCCACGCGCGACGAAAAGGACTCGACGCGGGGCCGCGCCCGGGCGCTGCAGGAGATGGTCAACGGCTCGCTGATCTCGCAGGGCTGGCGCTCCCCCGAGGTCCACGCGGCGCTCGACCTCTGCCTTTCCTGCAAGGGCTGCGCACGCGACTGCCCCACCGGCATCGACATGGCCGCCTACAAGGCGCGGGTCACACACGAGCGTTACAAGGGTCGGCTACGCCCCCGCAACCACTACGCGCTGGGCTGGCTGCCGCGCTGGGGCCGCCTGATCACGACGGTGCCGGGCCTCGGCGCGCTGATCAACACCGTCGGCAAGGCCCCCGGCCTCGGCCGCGCCCTCCGCTGGGCCGCCGGCGTCGACGCCCGCCGCGAGATCCCGAAGTTCGCCTCCCGCACGGCCCGCTCGCAGCTACCACTGCTACCACTGGTTGAGCCGGGCAAGAAGGGCCGCGTCCTCATCTGGGTCGACTCGTTCTCCGACTGTTTCGAGTCGCAGTCCTTCGCCGCGATGGTGCAGGTGCTCGTCCGGCTAGGCTACGAGCCCGAGGTCCTGAACGAGACCGCGTGCTGCGGGCTGACCTGGATCTCCACCGGACAGCTCGACGGCGCCCGGCGCCAGCTCGCGAACGCGGCGAGGGTGCTGGCCCCCTACGTCGCCGACGGCGTGCCCATCCTCGGCGTCGAGCCGTCGTGCACCGCGGTATGGCGGAGCGACGCCCCCGAGCTGCTGCCCGACAACGCCGACGTCGCGGCGCTGAACGGCGCGGTCCGGACCCTGGCGGAGTTCCTCGCCGATGACCCCGACTTCGTTGCCCCGGACCTTCGTGGGCACACGATCGTCGCTCAGCCGCACTGCCACCACGCGTCGGTGCTGGGCTGGGCAAAGGATCGCGCGCTCCTGGCCACGACGGGCGCCGAGCTCGTCGTCGTCGGCGGCTGCTGCGGCCTGGCGGGCAACTTCGGCGTCGAGATCGGCCACCACGACGTGAGCGTGAAGGTCTTCGAGCACGACCTCGGCCCGGCGATCGAGGCGCATCCCGACGCCATCGTCCTCGCCGACGGCTTCAGCTGCCAGACCCAGCTCCAGTCGCTGGCCGGCCGCGCGTCGATGTCGCTCGCGGAGCTCCTCGCCACGCACTGAGAAGCAGCCTCCCGCCTCTCCTCCGCGCCAAAACCCTCTCCCCTCGTCACTGACCGACCAAGTCCTGACGGATAAGTGCTGTCGCATTAGGGTTCTCCCAAAATCGGGGGTTTGCGAAGCATTTCGGTGTACTTTTTCGGCGGAACGCCGAAAAACCCACCCTCTATCCTTATCCACAGACAGAGTCGAGTTATCAACAGTGCGCGGCAGGCCCCTGGCTTTCTCCTCATCCCCGGCGTTTCCTTGGGCTATGCACTCCGCTCTCTACGACGCCCTCGCCGTCGACGACATCCTCAGTCGGCGCCAACACCCACACCTCATCGGACGTATCGACGCGGCAGTAAAGCGCGGCGAACTCACGCCGCTCCTGCCGGGAACGTACGCTCCGACGCGACGTCGCTCTTCGCCTCGCTGGGTGGACGGTGCTCCGGTTCACGGCGGAGACGATGGACACTCTGATGCCCGTCCTTCGTCGGCTCCTGGCCAAGGTCGCGTAGGCCTACAGCCGAACGACGCCGGAAAGGTGCGGCGAGATGCTCTGCAAACGTCCAATTCGGCAGAGCCTCAATCTGACAGCACTTACCCGTCGGGTTCGAATGCGGGCGCCGGCAAGGTTCCGGTCGTCGCGACCGCTGGCGGGGCACTAGCCTGCGAGCATGACTGACCAGGACGGCGCCCTATCTGCCCAGCTGGACGCCGCCGGCGGGGCACTGCCCGTGCTGTGGATCTGCGGAGCCCCGGGGTCCGGCAAGTCAGCGGTCGCGTGGGAGCTGTTCTGCAGCCGCGATGATGAACAGGTCGCCCACGTCGATATCGACCAGCTCAAGATGCTCGCACCTGGGCCGAGCGACCCCTTCGATCTGGCTGTCGCCAACCTCGCCAGCATCGTTGACGTACATCGCGATCTTGGCACCCAAGCGTTGATCGTCTGTGGCGTTATCGACCCGGATCAACTCCCGGTTCTGGAAGCCGGCGTAGCGGGGAAGGCCGTCGTGACGTGGTGTTGCGTGGACGCCGACGACGACACGCTGGGCCGTCGCATCCGAGAGCGAGGCTGGCCCGAAGAACTGGTCGACATGGTCCTCGCCGATGCGCACGCCTGGCGGACTGCGCCGCTGGCCGCTCGCATCGACACCTCTGCCACGACTCCCGCCGACGCTGCAAGAACGGCCGATACGCTCCTGGCCCTGCGGCCTACCGCCACGGGCCAGGCGTCTCTGAGAGTCGAACCGGGCGACAGTAGTGACCTCGTGGTCATCTACGGGCCGCGCGCGGTGGGAAAGTCCACGATCTCGTGGGGCCTGTTCATGGATTGCGCCGGCAGCGGCGAGCCAACCGGTTATCTCGACGCGGACCAGCTCGGGTTCATCCACGCCGACGGCGTAGTACGCGACGAACTGATCCAGCGCGCCGTTGTGTCCTTGAGGCAGAACTTCGCCGACGCCGGTGCCGTCCGAACCATTGTGAACGGCAATCTGACGCCGCCCCTGATCGCGACCCTCCGTGGGTCCCGGGCACGACTGGTGCACCTGGACGCACCGCGGGACGTACTCGCCGACCGCATCACCGCTCGCACCGGTGGGAACAGCGCCCGACTGGCTGGTGATGACCTGAAGGGTGCCAACAGCCACTCCCAGGCCGCGGTGCTCGCGCATGCTCTGCGGCAGCGTGGCGAGTACGCCGCAGTCGCCCTGCCGGTTTACGCCGTCGATGTCAGCGGGGCTGACCCCGACGAGCACGTGCGAACGCTCCGCGATTCGCTGGCACGCAACCGGGCCGGCTCCTTCAGCGAGCCCCCTCGGCGGGTATCGACCACGGCGAGTGTTGCGTGATCATCACCGGGGCGCCCGCGAGTGGCAAGAGCACGCTGGCGCGTCGGCTCGCCGAGCATCTGGAACGCTCCGCATGGCTGGGCGGGGACCAGATCCACTCGCTCGTCGTCGGGGGCCGCGTGTGGGCGCTGGGGGAGCCGAAAGACGAGGCCGACCGTCAGACTCGCCTGGGCAACCAGAACCTCGTCGCTCTGGCGAAGAACTGCGCCGAGGCCGGCTTCACGCCGGTCGTCGACTGGATCATCCCAGACGGCGAGCAGCTGGCCCAGTTCGTCGAAGGGCTCGCATCGCTACCGATATGGCTCATCGCCCTCGACCCAGGAGCCGAGGCCTGCCGCGAGCGGAATCTGCAACGTGACGACCCGTTCGACTTCAACGGGCATGACGAACTCGTCGACGATATGAGAGCTGTTTTCGGATCCAACGCATGGTGGATCGCCTCGACCGACCAAAGTGCTGACGAAACACTCCGACTAATCCTGGACAAGGGTCGCGCCAACCACCGCAACGGCGTGGACCCGTCTGGGCGGGAGTGACTCCAGGACGCCGACGAGCGGCCGTCGCCCCGAGTTCCACGGAATGCCGATCTGACAGCACTTATCCGTCAACACCGCCGAAGGCGGCGGAGGAGCAGCACGGATTAGCCCGGCAGAAACCCGGCGAAGTGGTGCAACCCGCCACGTTTCTGAAATAATTAACCAGTAGCGGGTTTTAATTGTCCTCATCCGGGCTGGTCTGTTTGGGTTGATTGTGCCGCATGGCGCGGCGGGTGGCAATGCGGGTCGCGCGGGCGTCGGCTAGGCCGTCGCGGCGGGCCTTGCGGATCGCGTCGCCGCGGCCGTAGTGCTCGTCGGCGGGGGTGACGTAGCCGATGCCCTCGTGGAGTCTGACGTTGTTGTAGTGCTCTCTTCTGGCGTCTAGTTCGGTGCGCATGACGGCGGGGTCGTCGATGGTGTCCAGGTGTGGGTGTTCGGTCTTGAGGTGGCCGAAGAATGTCGCGCGTCAGACTATGTGGCAGGGGTAGTTAGTTGCTGAGGCAACGCCCCTATCGAAAGGTCTGAGTCATGAGTCGTCCCCCGACGATCCCGGTGGAGAAGAAGCTCCGCATTGTGTTGTCCGTGCTGCAGGGTGAGATCTCGATCGCTGAGGCGGCCCGTCGTGAGAAGGTGTCCGAGCAGGCGATCGGGAACTGGAAGCGTCAGTTCCTCGAGGGCGGGAGGGCCGGCATCGAGGCGGGCAAGTCCAAGCCCTCGTCGCGGGAGCAGCAGCTTCAGGACGAGGTCGCCGAGCTGACCCAGGCCCTCGGCGAGGCGGCGGTCGAGATCCGTGTGTGGAAGAAGAGTGCCGAGGGCCGTCTGGGCCCTTCGAGGACCTCGAGGTGATCCGTGTGGCAGTCGGGCATGTCGACCGCGAGGTTCTGCAAGCTGATCGACATGCCCGAGCGGACCTGGCGGCGCTGGCAGGCCAAGGTGAAGACCGAACGGCCGGTGAAGGGTCCGTGGCCGCAGCCGGCGCGGGACGCGGCCCGGCCGCTGGTCACCGCGCATGCGTTGAAGAAGCCGGAGTGGGGGCATCGGAAGATCTGGGCGATGACCCGCCACGACGGGCATAAAGTGTCGCAGGCAACCGTGCTGCGGCTGCTGCGCGATGACGGGCTGATCCTGCCGTCCGAATATCAGAAGCAGCGTCGGGAGCTGGCGAAGGACCGCAAGGCCGCGTTCGCGAGGAACCCGACGGGACCGAATCAGGTGTGGCAGCTGGACTTCAGCGAGTTCGAGACCACCACCGGCGGGACGTGGCGGATCGCGGGGTGCCGGGACTGGTTCTCCAAGGTCGAGCATCCGTTTCACACGTCACCGACGGCGAATCAGCATGACGCGATCGCCGCGATCGAGCTCGCCCTCGCCGACTACGAGGTCATGTTCGGGCACCCGCTCATCGACCAGTGCGAGGTCGATGCCGAGACGGGAGAGCTACTGCCCGTCGTCACGATCGTCACGGACAACGGCGGCCCGTTCCGGTCGCTGAACTTCGAGCTGTTCATCATGCGCCACCCCGAGCTGCGGCACGTCCGCACCCGAGTGAAATCGCCCGGGCAGAACGGGTCACGCGAACGCGGGTTCGGGACGCTGAAGTACGAGCGGCTGTTCCTCGACGACATCCCCGACGCGCTCACGCTCGTCGAACGCGCCGAGGACTACCGCATCGAGTACAACGAGATCCGCCCGCACGAGGCCATCGCCTGGAACCGGCCGATGGAGGTGCACCTGGGCCTGGCCGACCCCACCATCCCCAACTTCGAAAGAGAAGAAATCCTGCCAACTACTTGACGCGGGACAAGGCCGCACCACCCTCGCCCGCCTCCTCAACACCGACTTGGAGGCCCACCATGCCTGACCGCATCCCCCAACTCGACGACCTCGCCACCGCCGCAAAGGAGACCCCCATGCTGTCCCCAGCAGAGATCCGACGCCGCGGCGACCGCCGCCGCGCCACCCGCCACACCACCAGCGCCATCGCCGCCGTCCTCGCCCTCACAGTTGGCGGTGTGACCGTATGGAACAGCCCCCTCCTCGACAACATCCGCACCCCCCAATGGGCGGCCCCGGGACCCACAACACCAACCACCCAGACGCCGCTGAACCCGCTCACCTCACCTTCGCAGCCGGCCGACCCCACGGGCTCCCCTGTCGCGCCCGCAGTCATCCCTCCGACCTGGGCCAACCTGCCGACCGCGGAGATCTTCAACGCCCGCCAGCAGGCCCCGTGGGTGTCCCTCGTCGGCGAGTTCGAGGGCGAAGGCGAGTCCGGCCGGGGTTACTGCGATCCGGGCCGCATCTACGGCACGCCGAGTACGGAACTAGTGAGGGTCTTCGGCTCACCCGAAGCGGAGATCAGCGAGTCCATCTGGGCCACCGTGCTGGGTTACCCGTCGGTCGAGCGTGCCGAGCAGGCGTTCGCCACGCTGCGCGACGGCGTCGCGAACTGCCCCGAACGCATCGAGCAGATCGGCAAGTACCCGAACCCCAAGGGCTACGACAACACCGCCGACCTGCCGTTCGACCCGGAGTGGGCCGGTGGCGCCCCCACCGACCACGCGTTCCTGACCAGCGTCGGAATGGACCCGCCGGGTGAGTTCGGCGGCCTGTTCTCCGACACCCTGCTGGTACGCGCCGGCGACCGCGTGCTGTGGGTGACCCAGGACGTCTACGGCCCGGACCACAACTGCTCCATCGCGCCCGACGACGAACACATTCCCGAGCAGTGCCTGATCCCGGCCGCTATGCAAGAGACGGTCGAAACCCTGGTCAAGTAACCGCCTCCCCCGGAGCCACACGGGCCCCAGCGCTCAGCGCTCAGGGCCCGTGTGTGCTGCCGTCAGCGGGTCAGGCGGCGGTGCGCCGACGACTTCGGCCGCGAGGCCTCCGGGCCGAGGCGGGCCTGCTTGTTCTCCTCGTAGTCCGCGAAGTTGCCCTCGAACCAGAACCACTTCGACGGGTCCTCGTCGGTGCCCTCCCACGCGAGGATGTGGGTGGCGACGCGGTCGAGGAACCAGCGGTCGTGGGAGATCACGACGGCGCAGCCCGGGAACTCGAGCAGGGCGTCCTCCAGAGACTGGAGGGTCTCGACGTCGAGGTCGTTGGTGGGCTCGTCGAGCAGGAGGACGTTGCCGCCCTGCTTGAGCGTCAGCGCCAGGTTCAGGCGGTTCCGCTCACCGCCAGAAAGGACGCCCGCGAGCTTCTGCTGGTCAGGACCCTTGAAGCCGAACGACGCGACGTAGGCACGCGACGGCATCTCGAAGTTCGCGACCTTGATGAAGTCGAGCCCGTCCGAGACGACCTCCCACACGTTCTTGTCGGGCGCGATGCCGGAGCGGTTCTGGTCGACATAGCTGAACGAGACCGTCTCGCCGACCTTGACAGACCCGGAATCGGGCTCCTCCAGGCCGGTGATGGTCTTGAACAGGGTCGTCTTGCCGACGCCGTTGGGGCCGATGATCCCGACGATGCCGGCGCGCGGCAGCGTGAACGACAGGTTGTCGATGAGAACGCGGTCGCCGAAGCCCTTCTTGAGGTCCTTGACGTCGAGCACGACCGAGCCGAGGCGCGGGCCCGGCGGGATGTTGATCTCGGAGAGGTCGACGTTGCGGTTCCGCTCGGCCTCGGCGGCCAGCTCCTCGTAACGGGCGAGGCGGGCCTTGTTCTTGGCCTGGCGCGCCTTCGGGTTGGCGCGCACCCACTCGAGTTCCTTCTCGAGGATCTTGGCACGCTTGGCGTCCTTCTTCCCCTCGATCTGGAGGCGCTGACGCTTGGTCTCCAGGTAGGTGGAGTAGTTGCCCTCGTACGGGTGGAGGCGGCCGCGGTCGATCTCACAGATCCATTGCGCCACGTTGTCGAGGAAGTAGCGGTCGTGCGTGACGGCCAGCACGGCGCCCGGGTAGTTCTTGAGGTGCTTCTCCAGCCAGTCGACGGACTCGGCGTCGAGGTGGTTGGTGGGCTCGTCGAGAAGGAGCAGGTCGGGCGCCTCAAGCAGCAGCTTGCACAGCGCGACACGGCGGCGCTCACCGCCGGAGAGGACCTTCACGTCGGCATCCCCGGGCGGGCACTGCAGGGCGTCCATCGCCTGCTCCAGCATCGAGTCGACCTCCCACGCGTTGCGGTGCTCGAGCTCGGTCTGAAGGTGGCCCATCTCCTCGAGCAGCGCGTCGAAGTCGGCGTCCGGCTCGGCCATCGCCATGCCGATCTCGTCGAAGCGCTTCAACATCGACTTTGTCTCGTGGACGGCGAGCTCGACGTTCTCCATGACGGTCTTGTCCTCGTCGAGTGGGGGCTCCTGCAGCAGGATCCCGACGCTGGCGCCCTTTGCGAGGTTGGCGTCGCCGTTGTTGGCGCGGTCGAGGCCGGCCATCAGCTTCAGCATGGTGGACTTGCCCGCGCCGTTCGGCCCGACGACGCCGATCTTGGCACCGGGGTAGAACGACAGCGTGACGTTGTCGAGGATGACCTTGTCACCTACCGTCTTGCGGACGTTGTGCATGGTGTAAATGAATTCGGCCACTTTTGAGCTAGCTCCCTTTCGCGTAGACCGCGTGCCAGTATGCCAGCTTGTCGCCGCGAACCCCGATTCGTCAGAGGAGGGCGTCGACGGCCCTCCTGGCAGCTGCGTGCGCGGCGACGACCTCCTCGGCTGGGGCGAGCACCCGCTCCCTCGCCACCTCCGCGACCGACGCCTCCAGCGCCTTCCGTGCCCGCCGCGCCGCGCCGTTCGCCGAGGCGCCGATGATCAGCTGCGAAACCCCCGACAGCGCGATGCCCGCCACGACGCCCCCGAGCACGAGGACGGTGGCCATCGGGACGCGCAGCCCGCCCTCGGGACCGACGGGGTAGGTCGCGAACGGCGGGAGGCCGAAGTAGTTCAGGATCGCGTTGAGGGTCAGCCACAGCGCGCCCACCGCGACGGCGGCGATCAGCACCCACTGCGTGGCGCGGATGATATGCCACCAGGCGGGCGTTCGCCCCACCTTGAGGTCGGTGGTGACGACGGCGTGGTCGAGGTCGGCGGATAGCGTGCGCTCGGCGGCGCGCACGACGTCGAACACGCCCCGCGCCCACGCGGGCGGAAGGCCCTCGCCCATCCGTTCGGACACCTCGCGGAGCCCCATGGCGAGCTGCGCGCCGGAGCTGGCGGAGCGCGCCGGCAGCGAACTGTGGTCGACGATCGCCTCCCCCGTCGTCAGCTCCTTCGGTGCACCGCCCAGCCGCAGGCGCTTCAGCGGGTCCGGGCGCAGCCGCCCGACCCACGACACCATCGGCCACCCCGTCGCCAGGTGCCCGCGATGCTTCACCGAGCCCCGCACGGCATCCACCACCACGGGAACGCCCGCCGCGGCGGACAGCTGCGCCACGAGCACCGCCACCCCGGGCTCGCCCGCGCCCTTCGGCCGTGGGGGGCCGACGGCGGCGTGCAGCTCGCGCGCGATCGCCGCGACGTCGCCCGCCAGCCGCGCTGCGGCGGCACGCTTACCGGTGGCGATCCTGCCCAGCTGGGCACGCAGCTCCCCCACGCCCATCCCGGTAACCGCGCTGGTGGGACGCAGCGTCACTACGGCCAGGCCGTTGTCGTCGAGGATGCGGCGGAGATGCGCGAGACAGTCGTCGAGCTGCGCGGGCGTCAGAAGGTCCGCGTGGTTGAGGACGACCGTCATGACCTCCGAGTGGCCCGCGAGCGGGCGCAGGTAGCGCTCGAAGATGGCGGCGTCGGCGTACTTCTGGGGGTCGAGGACCCAGACGAACTGGTCGACGAGCCGCACCATCCGGTCGACCTCGACGCGGTGGTCGGAGACCGTCGAGTCGTGGTCCGGGAGGTCGAGGAGGACGACGTCGGCGAGGTCGGGCGACGGGGGCACGGCCTCACGGCGCCGCACGACGCCCAGCAGGTCGAGCAGTTCGGAGTTCGTGGCGGAGAAGCTGACAGCCAGCGTCCTCGACGTCGTCGGGCGGCGCGCGCCCTCCTGTGCGAGACGGGTCCCGCTCAGCGCGTTGAAAAGGCTGGACTTGCCGGATCCCGTGGCGCCGCCGAGCGCGACAACTGTCTGCGGGCCTGCGGCGAGGCGGCGGTCCGCGTGGTCAAGCACGCCGAGCGCACGGGCGGTGAGGTCGTCGGGAACGCGTCCAGCTGTCAGGTCGACGGCGCGGGCGAGCTGCTCCAGTTGGCGGGCGAGATCTGCCATCAGCCCAGCTCCGGGGCGGTGAGGTCGTCGAAGGCCGCGCGGGCGCCGTCGCGGAGGGCGGAGGCCGCACTCTCGAGGCGGTCCGTGGCGTCGGCGTCGACGGCGAGCGCGTCGAGGATGGTGGTGAAGCGGGACGCCTCGTCGGCAAGGAGCCCCTCGACGCGGTCGGCGAGGCGGCGGCGCGCGAGGTCGGCTAGCCGGCGCACCGCATCCTCGCCGAACACGGCCTCCAGCAGTCGCTGGGCCAGCAGCGACGTGCCTCCGGCGATGCCGACCTCTGCCGTGGTGAGGCCGCCGGTCGATGCGAAGACCACGACGATGAGGGCCAGCCCCGCGAGGTTCGTGCCGATGGCGAGGAACCGCGCCTTCATGCGCTTGCCGCGGCCCTGCTCGTTGACGAGCTCGATGACGTCGGCCTGCCACGCGCGCACCGCGTCGGCCGCCGCGGCGTGGAAACGCGACGAGGCGCGCTGCAGGCCGGGTTCCGCCGCGACGATGTCGCGGCCCCAGCGGGTGAGCGACCAGGCGGCGCAGGTCTCCTCGGCGGCGCGGTCGCCGGCTTCGCGGAGCACGGCGGTGAGCGTATCTGAGATGGCCGCCTGCATGGCCTCCTCCTTCGCCTCACCGCGGAACCAGCCACCGAGGCGGTCGCGCAGGCGGCCGATGCGCTCCTCGATCGAGCGCATGAACTCGCCGGTGCCGACGAGATCCTGCCAGCGGCTGAGGATCTCGCCGCGGAGCAGGGAGCCGTCGCCTGCGACGTCGGCGACCGTGGCGGCCGCGCGTTGGTAGGGGGCGACGGACTCGCGGCGCAGCTCCGCCAGTGCATCGCGCTGCCGCTGCACGCCGTCGATGAGCTCGTGCAGCTGCGTGTCGATCGAGCGGACGGTGCCCGCGAGCGACTGCACGGCCACCTGCGAGCGGGCCTCGGACTCGGCCGCCAGCTGGCTGAGCCACTGCTTCAGGCCGGAGACGTCGTCCGGCGGGAGCATGCCGTCTGAAGGCAGGGCGCGCTCCGCGACGGCGAACAGCCGGGCGCCGGCGAGCCCGCGTTCGGCGAGCATCTGGGAGAGGTGCCCCGAGACCTCGACGAGGGCGCTGGGCGGGCAGCGGTTGACGATGACGCTGATGACGGTGTTCCGGTGCGCGGCCTCCGAGAGGTATTCCCACGGCACGGCGTCGGCGTAGCGGGCGGCGGAGGTGACGAAGAGCCACAGGTCGGCGGCGAGGAGGAGCTGCCGAGCGAGGCTGCGGTTGTCATCGTCGATGGAGTCGATGTCGGGCGCGTCGAGCAGCGCGAGGCCGGGCGGGAGGCCGTCGAAGGCCATGATGTGGAGCGCGCGCGAGTCGTGCAGCTGGGCTTCCGTGCGCACCAAAGCCGGAAGGACCCGGTCGGAGCGGAACCAGGCCTCGTCGGCCGGGTGGCAGATAAGGACCGGCGACTTGGTCGTCGGACGCAGCACACCCGGCCTTGTGACCTGGGCGCGGAGCAGTGAGTTCACCAACGTCGACTTGCCCGCCCCCGTCGACCCTCCGACGACGGCCAGCAGCGGGGCGTCGAGGCTCGCGGCGCGCGGGATGAGGTAGTCGCGGGTCTGCTGGGTGAGCCCGCCGACGAGCTGGCGCAGGCCGTCGGCGCCCTCGATCGGCAGGGGGTACTGCGCGGCGGGCAGCGCGTCCTGGAGAGTGTTGAAGGCGGCGGCCAGCCGCTCGGCGCCGGTCACCGCGCCGGCCAGTTGCCGCCGACACCAGCGGGGCCGGGCGCCTGGGGCGGCGGGTAGTGGGGCGTGACTTGACCGGGCGACTGCCCGGGAGGCGGCGGGGGCGGCAGGTTCTTCCGCCGGCGCGGCGGGAACATGCGGAGCCCCTGGTAGTCGGTGAGTGCGCGAGGGCCGGGCTTGTCGATGAGGTGGATGAGCTCGCGGGCGCGGGCGTCGCCCGGCCCCGCGACTGTCCCGCGCGTCATCTGGTTGCGGAGGTAGGCGAGCTCTGTGACGCGGCGCAGCAACCGCGTGGTCTGCCACCAGGCGCGCGGGCCGCGCATCATCGCGTACCAGACGAGCTTGACCCGGCGCATCGGACGCCCGTACAGCTCGACCTGGCGCTCCGTCAGCCAGCCGGCACGCTGGTAGTCGGTGAGTCGCGTGCGGATCAGCTGCGCGTTGCCGATCACGCTGATGATCAGCGACGCCACGATGATCGCGATGACGATCAGCGCCATGTAGTAGGGGCGCATGAGGGCCTCGATCGGGTTGGTCGAGGACAACCCGTTGAACAACATGTGCCCCGCGCAGGCGAGCATGAAGCCACCGAGAGGCGCGAGCACGCGAACGATCTTGCTGCGCGCGGACAGCCCGATGACGAGGCCCGACGCCGTCATCATCCCGAAGAGCGGGTGGCCGAACGAGGTGTAGACGCCGCGCAGCATGACCAGCTCGTGCATGGTGGCGTCGGGGTCGGCGATGGTGATGTCGTGCGTGGCCTGCATCCAGACGCGGGCGTAGTAGATGATGTTCTCGATGAACGCGAAGCCGACGGCGGACAGCCCCGCGAGCGCGACCATCGACAGCCTCGACACGATCTTGTTGCGCCAGAGCACCACGAGCAGCACGAGGATCGTGGCCTTGGCGAGCTCCTCCACGAACGGCGCGGCGAAGATCGCGGCGCGCGAGCCGGCGTCGGAGTTGGCCTCCGTCGTCGCCATCATCTGCCCGGCCCAGCTGTTGACGTGAATCGAGAACCAGGTGGCGGCGCAGGCCCCCCATCCGAACGTCAGGAACCAGACGACCGGGGACGAGGCCCGAAAGCGGTCTAGCCAGATGAAGAGGGCGCTGTAGGCAAGCGCGGTCCACATCGCGGCGAACCCCGCCTTGCGGAACGCC
The DNA here is from genome assembly GCF_016714275.1 of Tessaracoccus sp. GTDB lineage: Bacteria > Actinomycetota > Actinomycetes > Propionibacteriales > Propionibacteriaceae > Arachnia. The sequence goes on from NZ_JADJNP010000001.1 coordinate 1,657,934, forward strand.
TCGTTCGAGATGCCGAGCGTCATGGACCCGTCCTCGAACTCCTGGGCGGGGGCCAGCATCCAGTACTGCGCATAGAGGAAGTAGGCGTAGGCCGGGAGGAGGACGACCGTCATCCAGAACAGCGGGCTGCGGAGGAGACGGCGGTACCAGGGGCGCGTGTCCACCGTCGCCAAGCCGTTGAGCCACCGGTCCCGGGTGGCGGCGTCCGCAGTACTCATGATGGGCAAGAGTACCGGCCGCGACCACGCGGGCGGTCCCGCCGATAGGCTCCGAACATGCGCAGCTTTTTCGACCACATGACGCCCTGGCTCCGGAACGAGGGATCGTTGCACGTGTACGCGCTGCCCGACGACCGGGTGAGAGAGCGGCTGGTCGAGGCGTCGCTGCTGATCGATGGCGTCGTCGGGCTGCCGAGGATGCCGGAGTCGTGGCTGCACATGACGGTGAGTCGGCTGGCTCAGTTCGACGATCTGCCTGCGGCGGAACTGACGCGGCTGGCCGCGGCGCTCGGGCGCGAGGTCGAGGGCATCGGCGCGTTCGACATCGACTTCAGCGCGCCGTGGGTGTCGACGGACACCGTCGGCTGCTCGGGGCCGTCAGTGCCGCAGTGGGAGGCGCTGGTGTCCGGGGTCCGGCGCGCGGCCTCGGACTCCCTGGGCGGCGAGTTGCCCGCTCCCCCACGGACGCCGCACACGTCGCTGGCATACGCGATCCAGGACATCGACGACGGCCCGGTCCTTGCGCGGCTGGAGGGTGCTCCGCAGGTCGGGCCGATGCGCATCGACCGCGTCCACCTGGTGTCGGTCACGGTCCGCCCGGAGGTTGGCACGTTCGACTGGATCGAACTGGCGAACATCGAGCTGTAGCGGCACCCCAGGGAGGACTCGAACCTCCGACCAGCGAATTAGAAGGCCGCTGCTCTATCCAGCTGAGCTACTGGGGCATCGAGCGAAGCATATCGGGTCGCGCGAGGGACGCCTCTACTCGCCGAGGCGCACGAATCGAGCGCTAACTCGGCGTTCTGGGAGGGATCCCTCCAGAACCGGGCAGTTGGTGGCGATTCCGGTCGCCTCCCCAAGTATCCCGCGCCCAACGACGCCCACCCGGCGAGACTGGCGGGGGCAAAGGTCCTAGGGTTAGGCCCCATGAGCGAGAAGTTGGTGTGGATCGACTGCGAGATGACCGGCCTGGACCCGGTCAACGATGCGCTGATCGAGGTGGCGGTGCTCGTCACCGACGGCGACCTGAACGTCCTCGGCGACGGTGTCGACGTCCTGATCAAGCCGACGGACGAACAACTCGCCAACATGGGCGACTTCGTCCGCGAGATGCACACCAAGTCGGGGCTGCTCGACGACCTGGCCTCGGGGACGACGATCGAGGAGGCCACCCGGCTCGCGATGGACTACATCCGCGAGCACGTACCCGCGGCGCGGCGCGCGCCCCTCGCGGGCAACACCATCGGCACCGACCGCATGTTCCTCGCCCGCGACATGCCTGAACTCGAGCAGTGGGTGCACTACCGCAACGTCGACGTGTCGTCGATCAAGGAACTGGCCCGGCGTTGGTACCCGCGCGTGCTGTACCAGGCGCCCGCGAAGAGCGGGAACCACCGTGCGCTAGCCGACATCCAGGAGTCGATCGAGGAACTGCGCTACTACCGCGAGGCGCTGTTCGTCCCGCAACCCGGGCCGACGAGCGCGGACCTCCGCGAGATCGCCGCCCGTCACCGCGGCGCCCTCACCGGCTCCGGGGAGTAGCAGGAGTTCAGCGGTCCCGCGGGTACCCGGGAGAGGTCCCGCGGATAGGTGGCGCTTCTACGCGGCGGAGCAGGAGAACGACCACATCACGCCGAAGCGGTCGAAGGCCGTGCCGTACCAGTCGCCCCAGGGGGCCTTCTCAAAGGGCATGCCCGCCTCGCCGCCGCCATCGATCAGCTTGCCGATGAACTCCCGCGCCTGATCCGGGGTGTCGGTCGTGAACAGCAGGGAGTATGCGGTGCCGCGGACGGGGTAGTCGTTATCGAAGTCCATGGCGTCGCCGCCCGCGATGACGCCGGCGGGCAGGGTGAGCGTCGCGTGCGCGACGGCGTGCGGCGGTGGCGTGAACGGCATCCCTTCAAGCTCCATGTCTCCGTAGCGGAGAATCTCCAGCTCGCCGCCGAAGACCTCGTGCCAGTGCTCCATGGCCTCGGCGGTCGTTCCCGGGAGTGCGATGTACGGGGCGAGGTTCTGTGTCATGACCCACAAACTACCCACGCCCGATCCTTCTGACCAGGGGAATCCTGGGCCTCGCTTCGCTCGCGCGGCGGGACCTACCGCGGCGGCCCGCCGAAGCCTCCTCTCTCGAGACCGCTACCGGAGAGCCCTCCGCCGATGCGGACACTCGTCCTTGTCGACTGCGTCGAGCTCGGGATCGCCTGGCTCGGGTCCGACAGCAAAACCTGGTCGCCGGACTCAAGCCCCTCCACGACCTCGATGTGGGTCGCGCCCCGCACGCCGAGCGTGACCTCCTGGGTGCTGACCGTGCCCGCCTTGCTGACCCGCACGGTCCCGGAGTCAGACCCGGTCAGGGTCACCGCCGACACCGGCACCAGCACTGCGTCGTGGGCATCGCCGACGACGACCTCGGCCGTCGCCGTCGTCCCCACCCGGAGGCCCTGCTCCTGCTCTTCCACCGCGACAGTGACCGTGTAGGTCGTCGATCCGGTTTCCGACGTCGTGGGCACCAGCGCGATGGAACCGACGGCCCCCGAGGACGCTCCCCCGGTCTCCGAGGCGAGCCGCACCTCCTGGCCGACGGCGATCTTGGCGATGTCGGTGACCGCCACCTCGAGCGGCACGGCGAGCGCGTCGCCGGTGCGCACGGTCGCGGCGTCGGACGTCGACGCCGCCTGGCCGACGGTGAACGGCAAGGCCGTCAACACTCCAGCGGCCGGCGCCTTGAGGGTCGCTGCGGCCAGCGCGAGCGCCGCGTTGGCATGCGCGAGTTGGGCCACCTCGAGCGCGGCCTCTGCCTGGGCGACGGTCTGACTGCCGCCGGGGCCTTCCTGTCCAGAGCCCGACGCCTGCCCCGTGGAACCGCTGGGGGCCGAACCGGATCCGACGGTGGCCGACGAGTCCCCCGACGGCGCGGTCCCGGAGCCGGTGGTCGGCGAGGAGTCACCTTGGTCATCGGGCGTCTGCGACGTGCCGGGATCGGCGTCCGGTTGCGGCGTCGTGGCGGCGGCTACAAGGGCATCGACGGCGCGGGCCTGCGCGTCACGCGCGCCGCCGAGGCCCTCCTCGAGGTCCGTCAGGTACTCGAGCGCAGCTATACACGCGTCCGTCCCTCTCCCATAGGCGGTGTTCGCCACGTCCGGATTGGCCGTGAGGCCCGCATCGTCGCCCGCGCTCTCTGCGGCCTCAACGCTGGACTCTCCCGTCGGCTCGGCCGACGTCTCCTCGGTCGGCTCAGTTGGTTCCGGGGTCGGCTCGACGGTTGGCGTCACCGTGGCGGTGGGCGTCGGTGAGGCCGAGGGCTCCGGCGGCGCGGACGCGCTCGGCTCGGGCATGGGCGACGGGCTCGGCGTCGGCTCAGGTTCCGTCGCGAGGCAGGCCGCGGTTGCTGTGGAAAGTGCCTCGCTGAAGCGGGTCCAGGCCTCGTCGAGAGCGGTTTGGGCCTGGTCGAGGCCGGTCTTCGCGGCGGCGACGGCGTCCTCAGTGGCGGGCCGCGTGGGTGTCGCTGTCGGGCTCGCGGTCGGGGTAACGGTGGCCGACGGGCTCCTCGACGCGGTGGGGGTACTCGTCGCCGACGAGCTGGGCATCGAGGACGCCGACGACGAGGAAGAGGTCGAGTCGCCCTCGTCCTCCGCGTCCTCTGCCTGGGCGAGGGCCTCCTTCGCCTCGGCGACGTCCAGCGCGGCCTTGTCGAGTGCGTCGCTCAGCGCGGTGTCGTCGATGGTGGCGAGCACCTGACCAGCCTTCACTGTGTCGCCGACGACCGCTGACACCTCGGTCACGGTCGCCGACGCCGGGAATGAGGCACTGGCCTGGTCAACCGCGGTGACCGTTCCCGTGGAGGACAGAGTCTGTGTCAGCGAGCCGCGCGTCGTCGCGCCGAGAACCAGTTGGTCGGCGGCGGATGGGCGGGTGAGGACGACGACCCCCGCTCCACCCAATGCGAGGGCCACGACCAGGCCGACGACCGCGCCGCGTCGCTTCTTCGTCTTCCTGGCCCTCACCGCCGGCCTCCGGTGCATTGGCCGTCGACAGCCTCGCTCAGCCGGATGGTGGTCGCGGTGACGGCGCCGACGTCGTCGGTCTCGCCCTGCGTCGAGACGCACTGCCCGACGATCGCGTCCTCGGCGTTCGCATCGACGGTGGCGGTGATCGTCGCGTCGTCGGTCAGTGTGAAGGTCGCCGTGGTCGCGTCCGCGCCGGGAGGGGCCTGCTCGACGGTGATGGTGGAGCCGTCGACGCGTACGACCTCCCCGCTGACCACGTTGCCTATTCCGGCGCCACCTGGGCCGCCGCTGGGCGCGCCCGATGGCGGCGTGCCCCCAGCCTCTCCGGCCTGCCCATCCGGAGGCTGCGGCGCGTCCGATGGCATGCCACTCGGTGGGGTACCGCCGCCGCCCGGGAAGACGCCGCCAAAGGCGCTGCATTCGCCGTCGACGGCATCAGTCAGCGTGACTCGGGTCGCCCGCACGCCGTCGGAGCCCTCGGCCGCGTCGCCGAACGCGGTGATGCAGGCGCCCGCGAGGATGTCCTCGGCGGATCCCGCGGCCTGGCGCGTGAAGGTGGTGTCGTCGGTCCAGGCGACGGCGGTCTGGCCGTCGCTGCCCTGGACCTGCATGGTGCTGCCGTCGATCTGCGCGATGAGGCCCTGCACGCCGGGCATGCGCTGACCCCGCGACCCGTCCTGCTGCGGTCGATCCTGCTGGCCCTGCTGGTCTGCCGGACCCGTCGTAGCCTGCGCCGTCGGCGAGGAGTCCGCCACGGGAATGGGCGGCTCGCTCGCCGAGCATGCGCTCAGGGCGCAGACGGCAGCGAGGCCGACGACGGCGGTGCTGATGCGGGGAGAGATCATGAGGGTTTCCTTTGCAGTCATTCGTGGCGGAGGGCGTCGATGGGGGCGAGGCGCGCGGCGCGGCTCGCGGGATAAACACCCGCGACGAGGCCGACGCCGACAGCGACGACGAGCGAGCCGGCGATCGCCCACCAGACAAGTTGGACGGGTTGGTCGATCAGGCTGGGGAGGGTCGCGGCGCCGACGGCGGCGATGCCGAGGCCGAGTACGCCGCCGACGAGGCCGAGCACACCCGCCTCGACGAGGAACTGCGTGCGGATGACCTTCGGCTTCGCGCCGAGTGCCTTGCGCAGGCCGATCTCTCGGATCCGCTCGGTGACGCTGACGAGCATGATGTTCATCACGCCGATGCCGCCGACGAGCAGCGAGATCGCGGCGACGCCTCCGAGCAGGATCGTCATCGTGCGGTCGGTGGAGGTGGCCGCCGTGACGATGGCCTCCTGCGTGGTGATGCTGAAGTCGGCGTCGTCGTCGGCCGTGATGCCGTGGCGCGCGCTGAGCGCGGCCGTCGCCTCCTGGTAAGCGGCCGAGAGGAGGTCGGCGTCGGCGGCGGTCACGTAGATGGTGGACACTGTCGAGGCCGACGTGCCGAGCGTCGCCGCCGCGGTGGTCCATGGCATGAGGACCATGTCGTCCTCCGAGGTGCCGCTGGACGACGATCCGCTGCTGTCGAGGATGCCGACGACCGTGAAGTCGGTGCCGCCGATGGTAACCGTCTGGCCGATCCCGCCGCGTCCGCCGAACAGTTCGTCGGCCGTCGACGAGCCGAGCACGACTACCTTCGCGCGGTTCGCCACATCGTCGTCGGTGAGGAAGGTGCCGACGGAGAGGTCTCGGGAGCGCACCGTCTGCCACGACGGTGTGACCGCCACGACCTGCGAGGTCCACGTGGTCGAGCCCGCCGCGAGACTCTGGTTGCTCGACGTCGTGGGGGCGACGGCTGCGATGCTGGGCGCGACATCGTCGGATGAGAGGGCCTCGGCGTCGGCGCGGGTGAGCGTCGTCGCGCTGCCGAAGCCGCCACGCACTCCCCCGCTGGTGGCGCTGCCGGGCGATAGGATCAGAAGGTTGCTGCCGAGCGCACCGATCTGGTCCTTGACCTGCTGCTGCGCACCGAGACCCAGCCCGACGGTGAGCGTCACGGAAGCGATGCCGATCGTGATCCCGAGCACGGTCAGGAGGGAGCGGGTGCGGTTGAGCTTCACCGCTTCCAGCGCGACGACGAGGATGTTGCGGAACCTCATGCGGCCACCGCCTCCTCGTAGGTGACGAGCCCGTCGCGGACGTGCAGGACGCGCCCGGCACGCGCCGCGACGTCGGCCTCGTGCGTGATCAGCACGACGGTGCGGCCGGCCTGGTGGAGTTCGTCGAGCAGGGCGAGGACGTCCTCCGTCGAGCGCGAGTCGAGGTTGCCGGTGGGCTCGTCGGCCAGGATCATGGCTGGCTCGCCGACCAGCGCCCGGGCGACGGCGACGCGCTGCTGCTGGCCGCCGGAGAGTTCGCTAGGCCGGTGGGCGACGCGGTCGCCGAGCCCGACGCGCTCCAGCGCCTCGATCGCCCGGGCTCGCCGCTCGGCCTTCTGGACGCCCGCGTAGAGCAGCGGCAGCTCGACGTTGCGCCATGCCGGGAGCGCGGGGAGCAGGTTGAATTGCTGGAAGACAAACCCGGTGTAGCGGTTCCGCACGTCCGCAAGCTCCTCCTCGTCGAGGTGGGCGACGTCGCGTCCGGCGAGCTGATAGGTGCCGGTGGTGAGGACGTCGAGGCAGCCGAGGATGTTCATGAGCGTGGACTTGCCCGAGCCGGAGGGGCCCATGATGGCGATGTAGTCGCCCTGCGCCACGGTCAGTGAGACGCCGCGCAGCGCCTGGACCTCCAGCTCGCCGCTGGCGTAGGTCTTCGTGACGTCGATCAGTTCGAGGACGTTCATCGGTTGCCGCCCGGCTCGAAGCCCGCCGGGGGCTGGAAGTTTCCGCCGCCGCCCGGGAACCCGCCACCGCCGGGGAAGCCTCCCTCGCCGACGACCCGGTCGCCGCCAGAGACGCCCTGGTTCTGCTGGCCGGTGCTCTGGGAGCCACCGGGTGCGTACCTCTCGATCACGATCTGGTCGCCCTCGGCGAGGCCGTCGGTGACGATGACGCTGCCGTCGATGGTCTCGCCGGTTGTCACGGCAGTCGGGGTGTCGACGCCATCGACGACCTTCGTGACGGTCGACGCTCCGTCGACGGTGGTGATGGCCGCCGCGGGCACGGCAAGGACGTCGGTGTGCTGGGCGACGACGATCGCAGCTGTCACGGTCGATCCGGCGAAGAGTCCCTCGGGGTGCCCCGTGACGTCGATGGTGACGGGGAACGAGCTCGTACCGGACGACGACGTCGTGGCCTCGACAGCTACGCTCGCGACTGTCCCGTAGACGATGTCCTCGGAGCCGCCCACGCTGAGTTCGGCTTGGAGCCCGCGCTTGACACTGGCGATGTCGGCGCTGGAGACCGAAGCGCTGACGGTGAACGCGTCCTCAGCGATGACGACGATGTCGGCGTCGGTGGAGCTGCTGGACGCGCCCTGCCCCGCGGGCTGCGACGACCCGCCCGAGCCGCCGGCGGTGTCGCCCTCGACGACGTTGACCTGGGCGACGACCCCGGCGAAGGGGGCGGTGAGGGTCGCGGCGGCGAGGTTGAGCTTGGCCTGCGCGACGGCGTTCTTCTTCACCTGGACGCCTGCCTCCGCGGCCCGGATGGCGGTGTCCGAGGAATCGTCGTCGTCCTCAAGGTCCACGAGGGACTCCTTGGCCGCGGTGAGGTCGGCCTTGGCTGAGCGCAGCGCGATCTGCAGGGAGTCGTCGTTCATCGCGGCGAGGCTCTGGCCCTCCTCGACGCGGTCGCCGACCTCGACGTCGACGGAGGTGACGGCGGCCGAGGTCTCGAAACTGAGGTCGGCGCGGCGGGCGGCCTCGAGGGTGCCGGTGGCGCTCACCGTCGTCTTGAGTGCCGTGGGCGAGACCGTGATCTCCTGTCGGATGGCCTGGGCCTGCGCCTCGCGGGGCCACAGGCTCCAGGCGGCGAAGCCGCCGCCCGCGAGGGCGAGGGCGAGGACGGAAGCCAGGACGGCGCGGCCCTTGCCGGTGCGGGGCCAACGCCGTCGGCGCCTGCGCGTGCGCGTGGGTCGGCTGGGTGTGCTGGGGGCGTCGGGAGTCTCGAGGTCGTGTTCACTCACACCGAGCAGCGTGGTGGACCCGCCTGTAGCGACCCTTGGCGCTCCCTATGCGCCACCTGTGGAGACATCACCGCAATGCGCTTCGGCGCACACGACGGCACTAGGCTGAATCCCATGACGATGCCACGAAGCACACCCGCCGCCGAAGGAGTTGACGGGAGGGGCCTCCTCGCTCTGCTTGATGCGTTCGAGACACCCGGCCACGGGTTCCACTCCATCATGATTGCTCGGCACGGGAAGGTGATCGCGGAGGGCTGGTGGGCGCCCTACGACCGAGACCGCGTGCATCTGGCCTACTCGTTGAGCAAGAGCTTCACTGCCACGGTGTTGGGCGAGCTGGCCGGCCGCGGGCTGATCGCGCTGGATGCCCCGGTGTGGTCCTACCTCGCCGACCTCGACACGATCCCCGAGAAGTGGCGCCGGGTCACCGTGCGGCACTGCATCACCATGACCGTCGGCCACACGGAGGATGCGTGGGACTGGCGCGGCGACAGCGAGCCGACGCCCCGCGTCCTCGAGTCCGACGACGAGCTCCTGCCCCTGATCCTGGACCGGGAGCCCGACGGCGAACCGGGCGAGGTGTGGGCGTACAACCAGGTGGGGACGTACCTGGTGGCGCAGGCGATCGCCGCGGCGACAGGCGAGCCGGTGACCGCGCACGTGCGGCGGCTCCTCGACCGTTTCGGCGGTGCGGCCGCGAAGGCGCAGCGCACGCACCAGGGTCGCGACCTCGGCTTCAGCGGGATGTGCCTCACGACGCCGTCGATCCTGGCGCTTGCCCAGACCTGGCTCGACGGCGGCGTGTGGGAGGGCGAATGGGTGGTGCCGACGGGCTTCGCCCCGGTGGCGCCGCAGCCCACAGCCGCCTCACTGGCTAGCACCGACGTCGGCGACTGGTCCCGCGGATACGGCCACTCCTTCTGGGGGCAACGCCACGGCTACCGCGGCGACGGCGCGTTCGGCCAGTTCGCCGTCGTGGTCCCTGAGCAGGACGTGGCGGTGGCCATCACGTCCGAGGTGGAGAACATGCAGGAGGTGCTCGACCTGCTGTGGGAGCACCTGATCCCGGCGATCGACGCCGAGACGGACCCAGGAGCGGACGCCGAGCTGGCCCGACGGCTCGCCGATCTCGCGCATCGGCCGCTCTCCGGCGACGAGCGCCGCCCTCCGCTGACGCTCCCCCGCGACGAGTCGTCCCAGCTGCCTGCGGAGTTCACCAGCGCGACGCTGGTTCCCACGGAGAGCGGGCACGTCTTGCTGCTCCATCAGCCGTCCGGGCCGCTGACCACGCGGGTTGGCGACGGCGAATGGCTGGAGTCGCAGTGGCCGACGCCGCGCGGTCCGGAGGTATCGGTGGCCGCCAGCGGCGCCTGGCAGGGCGACGTCTTCACGGCCGAGCTGCGCCTGGTGGAGACCCCCCACACGATCCTCGTGGAGCTGGACCCCGAGACGGGAGCGGCGCGGCTGAACTGGCGCCTGGAGCCGCTCACCGGTCCCAGTCCGTTGTCCACGGCCGCGTTCGCCTTCTAAGGCCAGGCGTTACTCGCTTGAACAGTTGAGTTTCGGTTGACGTCGGCTAAGATTTAGTTGAAACTCAAACTACTTCTTGTCGCAGGAGATCAGCATGGCGACCGATCAGGACCTCACCACGAACGAGCGCACGCTCTCGGCAGGCCTCGCGATGGACGCGGTAACCCTGCGTGTCGGCGACCTCGAGCAGATGAGCGGGTACTACGAGAACGCGCTCGCACTCATCCCCATCGAGGAGCGATCGAGAGGCTCCGAGGTGCATCGTGTGCTGGGACGCGGCGACGTGCCGATGGTGCGGCTGGTGCACACCCCGGGCCTTCCCGCGGTGAATCCGCGCGCGGCCGGCCTCTTCCATACGGCGTTCCTTTTCGACGATGCCGCCAGCCTGGCCGCGACGGTGTTCCGGACCGCACGGGACCCGCGCAGCAGGTTCGCTGGATCCAGCGACCATCTCGTGAGCGAGGCGTTCTACTTCACCGACCCCGAGGGCAATGGCATCGAGCTCTACACCGACCGACCCCGCGAGACGTGGCGCCGCGTCAACGGCCAGCTCCACATGGACACGCTCTACCTTGACCCGAACGCCTACCTGTCCACGCATCTCGACGAGGTCGTGCTCGACGCCGTCGAGCGCCAGTCGGGCAGGGTCGGTCACGTGCACCTGCAGGTCGGCGACGTGGGCGTGGCAAGCGCCTTCTACATCGACACGCTCGGCTTCGAGGTGACCGCCGGCATCCATCCGACGGCGCTCTTCGCCTCCGCGGGCGGCTACCACCATCACGTCGCGATGAACACGTGGAACAGCCGCGGCGCAGGCCCGCGCGCCGCCACGCTCGGCCTCGCCGACGTCGCAGTGACCCTCCCCACCCGCGAGGACCTCGACGCCCTCGCCACGAGACTGCGCGATCAAGGCCTCGACTTCGCCGACGACGGGTCGTCGATCGCGGTCGACGACCCGTGGGGCACCCGCGTCACCCTCTCCCTGCCCGGGTCAGCCGCTGCCGACCTGCTCACGAAATAGACGCCGGCAGACGGCGCACGCCGATTTCCGCGGCGCCGCCGCGGTGCGCTAGACTCTCGCAGTCGCCGCAAGCGACGATGGTGGGTATAGCTCAGCTGGTAGAGCACCTGGTTGTGGTCCAGGATGTCGCGGGTTCAAGTCCCGTTACTCACCCCAAACGGGTCAGGTTTGAACTTTCGACCAAGGGGCCACCCTTGGTCGAGGGTTCAGCCTGGCCCATCTTCTTTGCCTCCGCGGCCCAACTCAGTGCGTCGGCATGGAGGCCGGGGATGCTCAGCCCGTCGTACGGGTTGCGGTAGCCGACGCGCACGTCGTTGTCCTCGTCGATGTAGATCGTCTTGAACAGCGCCTGGTTGAGGAGCCGACGGTTTGCATCGTCGGCGTGCTCGTAGATGTCGGCGGCGTTGGACAGCAGTTTCAGTGAGTCGTCGAGGTTCGCTCTCGCGTCGGCGTAGTGGCCGTGGTGCGCGGTGATCCGGTGCTCGATGGTCTCCAGCGACGCGGTGATCCGATCCTGCTCCTTCTTGAGCAGGTCGAGCGGGATCGCCCCGGCGTAGTGAGCCTGGAGCAGCTTCTGCTGCTCGCCTCCGAGTTGTGTTCTCCGGGACGCGAGGTCGGCGAGTTCGGCGGCTCCTTCGGCCATCATTTCGTCGAACCGGGCATGGATCATCGCCGAGACCGCCTCGATCGTTTCCGGGTCGATCTGGACCTTGGCATAGAAGCGCTCGATGAGCCGTTCCACCTGCTCGATCAGCATCGCCTGTCGGGTGCAGTCGCCCCTGCCGCCATGCCGGCTCGCACACACGAAGTAGGGGTAGATCGTGCCCTGGCTGCTCTTCGCGTTACACACGATCAGGCGCGAGCCGCACTGCCCGCAGAACACCGTGCCCTTCAAGTAGTGCTCGTGCACCTGGGTCGCGTCCGCGGCCGAGCGGTGTGTGCCGAGCACGGTTTGCACCTGGTCCCACACCTCGTTGGGGACGATTGCCTCGTGTACTCCGGCGTAGGTGACGCCTTGGTAGCGCACGTTTCCCTTGTAGTAGGGGTTCGTCAGCATCCGGTGCACGGACGACTTGGCGATGGGCCGAGAAGGTCGCCGCGGCGTCGCAGCTGTCGTCAGCCCGCGCGCCACCAACTCCTGATGAAGTTGGCTCGTGGTCCAGTCGCCGGAGGCGAACACCTGGAACGCCCACCTGACCAGCCGCGCGCGCTCCTCGTCGATCTCGACGGTGCGTGCCTCGCGCCCGAAGTCGTCGCGCACGCCGACGTTGCGATAGCCGATGGGTGCCTTCGTCACCGTGCCGCCCTGCGCGGCCTTCTGCGACAGACCCTTGACGACCTCGGTGGCGAGGTTGCGGGAGTAGAACTCGGCAATCGAGGACATGATGCCGTGCAGCAGCATCCCCGATGGGGTCTCGTCGATGTTCTCCGTGGCCGATACCAGCGTGACTCCGGCGTCCTTGAGCGCGAGGTGGATGGTCACGTCGTCGGCACGGTTGCGGGCGAGCCGGTCGACCTTGTGGACGATGCAGTAGTTCGTCTTGTGCTTGGCGACGTACTGGATCATCCGCATCAGTTCGGGCCGGTCGGCCTTGCGCGCGGACTCGCCCGCGTCGACGAACTCCTCGATGATCGTTGCGCCGAGCTGGTCGGCCTTGCGCTGGTTCGCCTCGCGCTGCGCTGGGATCGAGAAGCCCTCCGCTTGTCCGCCCTTCTCCGCCTGCTCCTTCGTGGACACTCGCAGGTACGAGACGGCGAACGATCCGGGGAACGGCGTTGGCGCTACGAGGCTGTCTATCGCGGTGCGGTCCGCGTCGATGATCGTCATGGTTCTTCTCCACAGTCACTGGTCCTGCCGACGCGGACTATGTGACGGCGGATGTTGATCGTGAGAAGAGCCCGAAGGCTGTAGGACTAGGCCGGATCGGCCACGTTTACTTTGCCTCGCCGTGGAGGCGAAGCGCTAGGACCACAACATCCGCCATCCGCGGCGGATGTGTTCATTCTACGACGACGAGCCCGCCGAAGCCCGGGGACGCTTCGGTCGAGTCGCATCTCCTGAACGGAACGAGCCCGACTGCTGGAGCGCCATACGAATCAGCAGCTCACTGAGCTTGTCGAGGTCGGGCGGATCGTGGAAGTCGGCGCGGATCGTCAGCTCGCGCTCGCTCTGCTGGCGCTGTCCGGTCTTCCGTGCGTAGCGGCGAGCCATGACTCACACCTCACCGGTCTCCGGGTCGGCAGCGGCAAAGAAGGCGTCCTCTGCCTCTTGACGCGCCGCAACCTCGTCTAGGACGAACCGGACGAAGTCTTCGTCGCGGTCGGTGATCGGAGAGTCCTCGATGGGTTGTGCGGGGTCTTCGCCCGGCCAGCTCGTCTGGCGTGTCGGTCGGTCGCGGTCGAGGCGCGTTCCGCAGGCGGCCACCCAATCGCGAAGTCTGGCGCGTGCATCGGCGAAGTCGCGGTGCCAGCCGAGCGGCGCAGAGCCGTTCTGGTCGGGGTCGTAGGCGCACAGCCAGTGAAGATGCAGCGCGGACAGCTCCCACAGGAGTTCGGCATGGCGGTGCCAGTACGGCGGCACGACGCTGGACGGAAGACCGTACGTGTGGCGCAAGCCAGTCCACCCAGCGATTCAGTTCGAGCAACTCGGCTTCGAGATCGTTCGCGGTCAGAAGGTTCCAGTTGACCGGGTGCGGCGGCTCAGGCGTGTCGAACCGGGGTGCCGCCAGGACCGGCTCGGGTGGCATGTCGTCATGTTCAGGGAACTGATCGGTCATGATGCCTACTCACATCCCGATTGCGGTCGCGCTCGACGTCGCGGCCTGCTGAGGTGCAGCGAAGGCGGCTGAGTCGCGCCCGGACGCAGACCGCTCGGTGCGATCCACCTCGTAGCGCGTGCGTGCGAGGTCGTGACCGATGCGAGTCGCGATGAACTCCTCGCCTTCGTACCGCTGGCCGTTCCGCTCGTAGGAGTAGTCGCGCACCCGGCCGTCGGCGATGATGTTGTCGCCCTTGGCCAGACGCTCAGCCCCCTGCTCGGCGGCACCGCGATACGCGATGAGGTCGTGGAAGGTCGTCTCCAACTGCGTGAAGGTGTTGTCGGGCTCCTTGCGGTAGTGCTCGATGCCGACCTTCAAGTAGAGGCGTGCGTCGCCGCGTTCGGTCTGACTGAGCTGCGGGTCCGAAGCAACGAAACCGGAGATGGACTGGTGGGTGCGAATGGCCATGATGGCGTCCTCCTGAACTCGGGCGACCAGCTGCATGTGGTCGCTGTGTCAGGCAGGTGCGCCCCGGCACCCAGAGTCGTCAGGGTGTGGGGCGGCGCAGGAGGGCTTCGAGTTCGGCGCGATCGCTACGGAGCTGCGCGGCATCCTGCCGGGTGGGCCAGGCGCGTAGGTCGGTGACGATGGGTGGTGCGGAACGGAGCATGGTGATGCCGGTGCCGAACGGCAGCGTTCGGATGCGGTCTGGCGGCAGGATCGGCACGCGCCGGACGGAGCGCTGGTTCGACCGGGTGCCGCGATCGCCGAGGGTGATGCTGTCGGTGTACTCGTCGCGTTCGCCGATGAGGGTGGAGAGGTCTTGGAGGTCGCGGCTGTTGGATGCGCCGCCGAGGATGATCTTGACGATGCTGGCGTCCCAGATCGCGCCGGCCTGGTGCTCGCTCCACCGGTCGCGGGCTTGGGCGAGCGACTGCAACACGGGCATGGTGGTGATCCCGGTTCCGCCGCCTTCGGCCATGAGCGTCGGGAGCGACGGCAGGGGCGCGAGGTTCCCGATCTCGTCGAGCGCGAGCAGCAGCGGCGGATCAAGTCGGGCACCAGGCGAGCGGGCGGCGAGCCTGCGCGCTGTCTCGATGAGGTCTTCGACGAACGCCGCGACCAGCGACGCCGATGCACCGGCCCCGGCGCCGGTGGCGAGCAAGTAGAGGGTGCCCTGTTCGGTGAGGAAGGTCTCGGGGTCGAACTGCTCGTGCGGCCCCGGTGACACCGCGTCGAGCACGCGGGGGTCGGCGAGCGCGGAGAGTGCGAGGGAGACGCCTTGCCAGATGCTGTCGCGGGTCTTGGGGTCGGCGTCGATCATCGCGGCCAGGGAGTCGTCCCAACCCATCGCCGCGTTCGGGTGGGAGTTGAGGATCGCGACCGCTTCGGACGCAGCGCTGGGGTCGAGGGTCCATCTGAATAGTTCGGCTGGTGGTCTGCCGTCGAGCGCGGCGGCGTGCAGCAAGCTCTGAAGCGCGGTGCGGGTCTTGCCTTCCCAGAAGCCACCGGACTCGACCCCACCAGCAGAGAGGCCGGTGGCGGCGGCGAGGCCGTTGGCGCGGATCATCGCGGTCAGTGGGTCGTGGCAGCCGCGCACGGGTGACCAGCGCAGCCCGGCAGGGATGCCCTCGGCCAGGTGTTGGGGGTCGAACACCGCGACCGGGCCGCCGCGACGGCGGCGGGCGCGGAGGGTGGCGGTGAGGTTGTCGGGCCGGGTGCTGGTGGTGACGACAGCGCCGGGGGCGTCGAGGATCGCGTTGATGACGACATGGAGGCCTTTGCCGGAGCGGGGCGGGCCGATCAGCAGGATCGAGTCCTCGACCGATGCCCAGACCTTCGTGCCGCGACTGGCTCCGAGCAGGTAGCCGACATCCTCCGGCGTTGGGGATTCCAGCGACGGCCGCAGCGTCCCAGCGCGATGCAGCAGTGCCTTCGCCGACGCGGCTGTCTTCACTTCCTGGCTGGTGGCGGTCCCGGCGAGGCGGTGCGGGTCGGTCTCGGTCTTCCTGGTGTGGTGGCGCAGCACGATCCACAGCCAGACCGCGACGGCGGCGAGCCCTCCGAGCATGACGGCACTGACGAGCCAGTACAGGATCGGGTTCAGCCCGTCGGCACCGAGTGCGGTCGCGGGGTCGGCGGGGTTGAACAGCACTCCGAGGCCCGCGGCCGGGCCGGCGTCCGGCTGTGGCAGGCCGGTGAGGAACGCGGTGATGCTGCCGGCTGCGCGCAGGACGAGCGCGATGCCGAACATGCCGATCAGCCCGATGAGGGCGGCGTTGGTGAGTTCGTCGCCCATGCCCCCGGCTTGTCGCTGGTTCATGTCAGCCGCCGCACCGCGTACGTGCCCGAGATACGGCCGAGCAGGATGACTTCCTGCCCAGTGGTGTCGGGGAGGGTGTCTAGGTCGATGAGCGCGCGGGCGTCGCCGGTTCCGGTGGCGTCGGTGTGGGAGACGATCACCGCGACGGCGACATCCTCGCCGGGGACGAACCCGTCGGCGGTGACCTCCATCAAGCGCGGCACCCGGCGTGCGTGACGACTCCGCCGCGTCTCCGGCACCGGCTTCTCAGACAGGGGTGCGGCGCGTCGGGGTGTGCGGGGGCGGATGATGTCGGTGAAGACGCTCCCGTCGCACTCGCGTACCTCCACCCGGACCGCGACGGTTCGGTCCTTGGTGATGGCATCCATGAGCGGCCCGAACGTCGCCCGCGTCCACGCGCTCGCGTCCGGCGACGGGAACGGTGTTCCGTCCACGGTCGCGGCGAGGGTGCCGTCCGCGGCGACGGTGACGAGGACGTGCGGCAGCTCAACCGGAACCGGCTGCTCGTCGTCGTCGTTCGGGTGGGATCGGCGCGGGCTGGTGAGGTTCATCTGTGGCCTCCTGCCGCGCGGCTGCTGGTGTCGAACAGGGCGAGCTCGGCAGGGTGCAACTGATGCTGGGTAACGAAGCTCCTGGCTTTGATCCGCCACAGCCCTTGGCCGACGCCGAGGTTCGGCAAGAGCTGCTGCTCGGTGCCGGTCAGACCGAGGGCGGTCGCGGTCGGCCCGAGCTGGTCGGACTCCTGCCGGTACACGATCCTCGTCTCTGCGTTCGCGAGCAGCGAGTTGGCCAGGGACCGCATCGCTGAGCCTTGGTCGCCCACGTTGTCGAGGTCGGTGAGCTTGTGGAAGATCAGCATGTTCGCGATCCCGTAGTGCCTGGCGAGTCGCCAGTGTGCGTCCATCCGCCGCAGCAGCGCCGGGTGGGACATGAGCCGCCAGGCTTCGTCGTAGATCACCCACCGCTGTCCGCCATTCGGGTCGAGCAGCGCGGACTCCATCCACGCCGACGAGCACGTCATCAACACCGAGATCAGCGTCGAGTTCTCCGTGACCCGGGACAGGTCGAGGGAGATCATCGGCAACGACGGATCGAACCTGACCGTGGACGGCCCATCGAACAGCCCGGCCAGGTCACCGGCCACGAGACGGCGCAGCGCGTGACCGACCAGCCGACCGTCCTCTGCCAGCCTGCCGTCGGCATCCGAACTGGGGGTCAGGATGCGTTCGACGACCATCGGCAGGATCGGCACATCGTTCTCCCGCACCGTCTGGGTCAGGGCGATGTCGATCGCGGTGTGCTCCAACGGCGACAACCCTCGCGCGAGCACGGTCTCGGCGAGCGCGCCGATCAGGTCACGACGCCGGGCCGCAACCGTCGAGGCCCACTGCTCATCCGACAGCCCGGCGGGTCGGTGGCCCTCGTCGAGCGGGTTCAGGCGGGTGTTGAGGCCGTGGCCGAGGACGATCGCCCGGCCGCCGACGGCGTTGGCGACGGCGGTGTGCTCGCCCTTCGGGTCGCCGGGCACGTACACGCGCCGCCCGAACGGCAACGACCGCGTGTAGAGCGACTTGGCGAGGCTCGACTTCCCGGAGCCGACGATCCCGGCCAGCACCACGTTCGGGGCGGTGATGATCCCGCGCGCGTACAACACCCACGGGTCGTAGACGAAGCTCCCACCCGAGTACAGGTCCTGACCCACGAACACCCCATCCGCACCGAGACCACCCTCGGCGACGAACGGATACGCACCCGCCAACGTCGCCGACGTGTCCTGATGGCGGATCAGATGGAACCGGCCCGGCGTCCGCAACCGCGCGGCACCTGGCTCGCCGGCCTTCGGCAGGTAGACCGTGGCGCGCCGCTCGGTCCGCTCCTGCTCGGCCTTCGCCTTCGCGGCAGCGAGCACATTCTTGCGCTGCTCGGCATGCAAGCG
The DNA here is from genome assembly GCF_016714275.1 of Tessaracoccus sp. Taxonomy (GTDB): domain Bacteria; phylum Actinomycetota; class Actinomycetes; order Propionibacteriales; family Propionibacteriaceae; genus Arachnia. The sequence goes on from NZ_JADJNP010000001.1 coordinate 1,675,783, forward strand.
GGCTTCTGCGCGGCGGCGCTGCTTGCGGAGCTTTCGGCGTTCCTTCGACGGTGCCACCAGAACGGCGGTGTGCAGCCGCTCGCGATCCTGGGTCACAGCCCCAGCCCCCGCGCCTGCTTCACCGCAGCGATCTTCGTCGACTCGAACCACGACCCATCCCGCTTCGATGGCACATCCGCTCGCTTCGGCGCGCCTGGCGATGAGTACGACACCAGCAACTCCGGGCCGTGCCGCATCGGGGACGGCCCGGCCAGCTCGGCATCCTGGGTCTCGGTGTCGGGTTCGGTGTAGCGGCGCAGCAGCGAGACGTAGCCGAGGTGCGGGTTGACGACCAGCGCGTAGTCGCCCGAGATCGCCACCTGGTCGTTGGTGCCCTCGCCGGGCTCGTCGTAGACGTACCCGTTCTCCAGCGCGGCCTGCGTGGTCTCGTCGCCGTAGTCCCACTGCGCGAGGTAGTCCACCGCATCGACATGCCCCAGCTCACCGAGGATGCGCAACGGCCTGTCGGCTTCATCGCCCTGGAGGAAGACCACGTTGACCCACCTGGACGGCGCGGCCTCCTCGACGGCGGGGTCGGGGTGCCAGGCGATCTTGCCGGCCGCGATGAAGCCCTCCGCGAGCCGGTCGTAGGCGTGGTCGACGAGGTTCGCCGCCTGGCGCAACTCCTCCGCAGCAGCCAGCGCGTCCCGAACCCCGGCCTCGTGGTTGCCGTCGTCGTTGAACGCGTGCGCGGCCTTGCGCTCGTGAACATCGGCGATCTGGTCGAGCACCTGCCGCAGCGACCGCATCCCCGACGACAGGTCACCGATCACCCCGTACATCTGCGCGGGCTGATCGAAGCCCCGGCTCGCATGAGCCAGACCCCGCAGAGCCTCAGACGCCTCAGCGGCGTCGGCAGTCGAATCGAAGAACGTGGGCATCATGGACCTCCCTGGTGCGTGTGACTGGGAGGTGCGCTGAGTCATCCACTTCTCCGGTGGCTCGCGAACTCGCTCGATACGATGGGTTCGTGGGACGCATTCCGGGGTATTACGAGTGGGACGACGATGACTTGACCCCGGGACGCAAGAAGGAGGGCGGGCTTCACCAGAACCTGTTCGATGCTGACGGCAGCTTGAAGGGAAGTGCGCGGTTCGTCCCTGCGGATGAGGTTGACCCCGATCCCGTCTATGTCACGGAGTACGTCACAGAGCACGTTTATGTTCCGGCTGAGGAAAGGCGCCTGACCCCAGAACAACAGGAGCTGGCTGATCTCATCAGCGAGGTGCTCATCGCGTTCATGGCCAAGGGAATCGAGCGGGCCAAGCCACACGTCAAGAGGTGGTGGACGGAGTCAGTTCGTCCATTCGTAGGCGAACAGCGCGTCCGGTTGTCCCAGCGGCGTCCAAGACGCCCGCTGAAGGCAGACCGCGTTTCCCTCGAATCTGACCGCCCTTCCGATGACTCCGAGTCAATCCTCCCAGCTCCAGGTCGCGCTGCAGGCCTCCCTCGCCCGAAGATGTCCAGCGCAGAAGCCCAAGCCCGGTATCTCGCAGCAATGGCCGCGCGCGCGTTCAGCGAGGAGCAGATGAGGATGGTTCGGAGCGCGGACATCCTCAGATCGGAGAACACCTCGCCGAGGTCGAAGCGAGGAGCGCGAACTGCCGCCCAGCGAGGTGCGGGAGCTGATGTCCAGGATGGTCACTGATCCTTCAATGCTCGGCGAAGAGACGCTGGCCGAGTTGGCAAGCGTGCTTGCGAGAGTCAATCGCCCTGCCCAGGAAGAGTTCCGCCAGCTACCCCAAGGACGCGACTGAGTAGCTCCCACGCCCTTTGTTTTAGACCCTCCGGCAGAGCGGGAGCGCGGCGGCGGTGAACGCGGCGGCTTGCTGGCCGACGAGGAGCCGGGTCTCACAGGATGCCTGGATCGCGGCTTGCTCGATGGCGGCGACCGCGGCGTCGAGTTCCTCCACGGTGGGCGCGGAAACGGCGACCAGGCCGGTGTAGCGCAGGATGCCGTGCCCGGCGGTGAGGTCGGCTTCCTGCTGGAGCACGTCGTGGTACTCGGCGGTCTGGGAGGCGTCCTCGATCTGGCCGATCTTCGCGCGCTGGGCTTGGTCGGAGATGTGCTCGACCTTCTTCTTGCGGATGTCGCGGGCGGCCTGGTCGGAGCGCATCGGGGTGCAGATCAGCGAGAACGACCGCTGGATGCCGGTGGACAGCAGCACCGGCGACAAGAACCCCGGATACACCAGCGACCGCGGCCACTCACTGACCCAGAGCACCGCGTGGTGAGCGGAGTCGGTGCGCAGCCGGCCCCAGGTCTCGGTGACTGCAACCGGCCCCGCCGTGGCGAGCGACTGGCCGAGCCTGCCGTGACGTTCCAGAGTCGCAGCGATGGCCGGGTCATATGCCGAGCGCAGCATGACCGCGATCTGCCCTGGGGTGAGCCACTCCGAGGGTGACAGGTCGGCCGAGCGGAGCGCGGCGACGAGGGTGTTCATCTCTTGCCGCAGGACGGCGGCGGCACCGCGTATCCCGCCGCCGGCGGTTCTGATCTGCCGGGCGCTGGTCTTCATGTCCAGTGACAGCGAGAGCGTGGTGGCGTGGCGTTCGCCGGCGGGTCCGGCGCGGTCGATGAGCTCTGCGTAGGTGTCGGCCGCCCACGATCCGTCCGGGGTGCCGTGGGTGGCCCACCATTCGGCGAGTCCGGTGCCGGAGTCTGGGAGGGTGCGTTCGAGGACTTGCAGGGTCGCGATTCGCCCGGACCGGCAGACGGTGGCGAGCACGCGGCCCCAGGAGGTGACGCGGCGTTCCTGCTCGCCGGGGTCGAGGAGCACGAACGCGGGATGGGTGACCTCGCACACCACGGTCAGGGTGGCGGCGTGCGGGTCGTGGATCATCCCCGCGCTGGTCTCGGGGTCGGTGTACTCGCGCAACCGCGCCATGTCACCGGGCAGCGCGAGCGTCCCGACGGGGCGCGGCACGACGATCCTGCGTCGGTACAGCAGTTGCCCGCCGGTGGTGCGCCACAGCCACCAGCAGGCGATGGGCAGCCATTCCACGATCGGTCGGCCTGCGATGGGTATCCAGGTCAGCGCGGCGGCGAGTACCCAGACCGGGGCGGTGTAGGCGAGCAGCATCCCGCCGCCGGCGTAGAACGCACCGATCAACGTCGCTCCGCCGATCGCGAGGGTGATGAGCTGCGTCAGCGACAGCCCGAGGAGGACACCGCGTCGGGTGAGGCGGGAGAACTTCACCGGCACGAGCTCGCCCGCGGTCGGCCGGTCGTTGTTCGTGCTGCTCATCGTCTACTCCTTCGGTGGGCGTGGCGCGGGCTGCGGGGGCTGCTTCGGCGGCGGTGACGGGTCGGTGCTCGGCGGTCGTGGTGCCGGGCTGGACGGCGGTGCCACCGCTGGCGATGCGGCGGGCGGTGGCGGTGTCTGCGCGGCTGCGTCGGCGGCGTGCTCGCCCTGGGCTCCCAGCGCCGTCCCGGCCTTCGGTCCGGCGGTGGCGGCACCCTTGGCGACACTCGCCCCGATCACCACGCCCGCGGCCACGGGGCCGGCCGCGGCTGCACCGCCCCCGCCCGCTGCGGCACCTCCACCGCCTGCCGCGCCTCCGCCGCTCGCAGCGGGAGTAGGTGCCGGGGTCTTCGGCGGTGGCGGCGCGCTGCTCCCGCTGCCGGAGCTTCCGCTCGCGTTGCCGCCGCCACTGCTGCCGTCGAGTACCTTCTTCGGGTCTCCGCCGCCTTGCGGCTTGGACGGGACCGGGATCGGGCGGTTGAGTGCGCTCTTGGCGTCCTGTTCGGAGCCGATCGCGTGGTACATGTCGAACCCGACGAACGCGATGAACTTGTAGGTGAGATACGGGGCGAACGCGGCCATCGCCATCAGCACGATCCCCGCGATGGGATCGCTGACCGAGGCGAGGTCGGCGTCGATGGGTGCGGAGACCTGGGTGATCGCGACGAGGAACATCACGACGAGGACGAGCTTGGAGCAGATCAGCGCGACGACGAACATCGCCCACTTCCCGATCCATCCCCGGCTGGCGTCCCAGGATGCGCCGCTGAACGCGAGCGGAGCGAAGACGACCGCGACCAGCAGCAGCGCTTTCCTGACGAGAAGGGACAGCCACACGATGGCGGCGGCGGTGATCGCAAGGCCGGCCATGAAGATGGTGATGATCGCTCCGACACCGGGGGCGGCGATATTGATCCCGACCAGCCCGGCGGCGAGGAGGGCGATCTTGTCGCCCATCGACTCGGTGGTCTCCCCGGCGGCCTGCACGATCCCGATGCACAGCTGATCGACGACTTCCAACAGCAGCGCCGTGAGCGTGATGACCACGAACGATCCGAGGACGGATTTGGCCAGTCCGAGCGCGGCGCGGGTGAGCGCGGTGGGGTCGCGGCGGATCAGGCCGGTGATGAGTTGGAGGCAGAAGAAGATCAGCATCACGAAGACCGCGATGCCGAACAGCAGGTTGTAGACGGCGACGTAGCCGGGCTTGGTGACATCCACCAGCGTGGTGGTGTCGAACACCGACCAGACCGCCTCGAACAGCCACCCGGCGGCGGCGCCCATCGCCTGGGCAAGCCAGTCGAACGGGGCCGCAACCAAGGAAGCGGCACCTTCGCCGACGGCATCGCACACCGAGGAGATCACGGGAACGTCGCACACGCCCATGTCGAACTCCAGCTCTCGACGACCGGCGGCTCAGACCTGCTGGCCGACGTTCCAGAAGAAGTTGATGAGCGTCACCGACGCGCCGCAGATCACCGCCGCGCCACAGGAGACGAGCACGCCGATCTTTCCGCGCGAAGCGAGATGCGGGTTTGACGAGTTGGCTCCGAAGCCCCACACGATCGCGGACACGATCAGCGCGAGGACGCTGAGGATCAGGCCGATGGTCATCACCGCGCCGACGATGGTGCGCAGCTGGTTGATCCCCGGCAACCCGTTGGTGTTGGGGTCGATGTTGATGTCCATCGGCACCAGCAGCGGCGCGGACATGACGTTGGCGAGCAGATCGAACACGGTAGGTCTCCTTGGCGACGGGCGGCCCGCCCACGAACTCGCAGACGGGGTACACGCGACAGGTGCGCCCGCGCTCCCGCTCGGCCGGCAGCAGAGACGACGGTGCCCACGTCATTGAGGACGTGGGCACCGCCGGGGTTGGGGGTTGCGGCTCAGAGTTGTTGCCCGAGGTTGAGGAGCCAGTTCATCCAGGCGACGCCGCCTCCGGCAAGGACGGCGGCACCGAGGGATACGAGGACTCCGGTGCGTCCTTTGCTGGCAGTGGCGTAGTTGCCGTGGGCGGTCGCGATGGCCCACACGATCGCCGAGACGATCAGCATGAGGACGGCGACGATGAGGACGAAGGTCAAGAGCGCGCCGACGATGGCACGGAGGTCTCCGATGCCGCCGAGGCCGTCGAAGTCGGGAAAGACGCCCATCACGCACCCACTTTGACTGTGACGTGGAGGTGGTCGTAGTGGCCACCGGTGATGGAGGCGGGGTCGTGCATGCCGCCGCCGTTGTAGGGGCGCCAGCCGTCGGCGTCTCGGGCGAGGGACCAGATTTGGCCTTGCCAGATGAGGTACTGGACGCCGAGTACGTCGGCGTTGTCTTTCATCCAGTTCGTGACTCGCCACCCGGCTTCGAGCTGCGCGGGGTTGGGGCGTTGGCCGATCTGGTTGCCGAAGGTGATGTCGCAGGCGCGGCCGAGGGGATGCTCGGACTTCGTGCCGGGGCGGGGTGAGTAGCAGCCCCAGCCGGTGTCGGGGAACGCGGTGAGGGTCTGCTGGTAGAGGTGCAGCATCCGGGCGGTGATCTTGCCGTTGCTGGTGGGATCGTCGACGAGCCGGTCGGGGTCTCCGTCGACGCCGCCTGGCGCGCCGGGCGTGCCGGCGGTGTTGCAGGCGGCTGGTGATCCGCTGGTCGCGGTGGGGAGGTTCGCGGCTCCGTGCTGGTTGAGCCAGGCGGCGGCGTCGATGGCCTCACTGTTGGTGCCGCCGGGGCGGACCTCGAAGTGCAGGTGGGCTCCGGTGCTCATGCCCGAGCTGCCGACATCGCCGATGTGCTGCCCGGCGCTCACTCGGTCTCCGGCGTGGACGTGGATGCCGTGCTGCCACATGTGCGCGTAGGCGGTGGCGACGGTCTGGCCGTCGATGGTGTGCTCGATGACGATGAGGCCGCCGTAGCCGCCGGAGAACTCCGCGACGGTGACTACGCCGTCGGCGGCGGCGAGGATCGGGGTGCCGTCGGGTGCGGCGAAGTCGGTGCCGGTGTGCAGCTTCCGTTCCCCGGTGATCGGGTGCGTTCGCATCCCGAACGGGGAGGTCAGCACCCAGGTGCCCTCGGGCAGTGGGAACACCACCCGCGACGACACCACTGCGGGGCCACTTGCTCCGAGCCCAGGCCCGCGGCTGCTGGTGAGGGCGGTGAGGATGGTTTCGGCGACGGGTTCGTAGTTGCGGTAGCGGTCGGGGTAGGCGGAGACCTCGACGGCTTGGGCGGCGGAGCCGGGGTCCATCTGCTGCCAGCCGGGGATGTCGAGCAGGCCGCGCGGTGAGGGGTAGTTCGGGCCGGTCGGTCCGCCGAAGAACGCGCGGGCTTGGTAGGTGGGGTCCATGAGTTCGGCGACGGTGCCCCAGCCGGATTGGGGGCGCATCTGGAACAGGCCGAGGCTGTCATGGTCGGAGCCGTTGCCGTCGTTGGGATAGTTCGCCGACTCGGGGTAGGTGCCGGTGTTGGTGAGCATCCGCAACGTGGACTCGGTGAGCGCGGCCATGAGCGCGATCTTGATTCCGGGCCGTCCTACCTCGCCTTGGCCGTTGCCGATGGCGATGATCGTGGCCGCGTGGGTGAGCTGCTGACGATTGAGGGTGGAGGTCTCACCGTTCGCGGTGGTCACGGTGAGCGAGTCCGGGATCGGGCCGAGGTTCACAGTCCCTGCGGGGGTGACGCAGTGGGCGGCGGCGGGGTTCATCAGCACGCCAATTCCGAGCAGTGTGGCGGCGGGTGCGAAGAACATAAGCGCGAGGGCTGCGATGGCGAGTTTGCGGAACACGACGCCACCTGTCAGCGCAGCGGGTTGTCGAGCTGCGACAACCGCAGCAGGTGGCAGGTCGGATAGGTCGGTGCGCAGACGACGAACACGGTGAACGTCACCTCGTGTTGCGAGGTGACCGGCTGCCCGTTCCAGACGCCTTCGCGGTGGCGGGTGCCCTCGATCGTGACCGCGACCGTTCCAGGGGCGAGCTGTCCGGGCTGTGCCTGCTCGACGGCGTCGGCCCAGGCGTCGGGGATGTAGGCGGTGTCGATGGTGAGGTGCTGGGTGGTGGCGTACTGGCGCAGCTCGATCCAGGCGTCCCGGTTCGGCAGGTACGCGGCCACGTCGGAGGCGAGCCCGGCTTGTTCGTCTCCGCTGGGGTCACCGACCGCGAGGATCGCCGAGGTGTAGTCCAGCGGCCACAACCCCGAGGCGGTGTCCCACGAGAAGAGCGTGGACGCGACCCCCTGGGCGAACGTCGCCGGGTCGGCGGAACGCGGCACCGCCGGAACCCGCGGCGGCTCGGGCGTGCCCGGCGGCCACCGGGGCGGTGCCGTCGTGACCGGTCCTGGTTTCGGATCGTCAGTGCTGGTGGCCGTGGTGCGGGGGCCGGTGAGAAGTCCGTAGATGCCGACGCCAGCCAGGAGCAGCAGGACGATACCGGCGGCGATGAGGGCGACGAGTCGGCGACGATTCGAGGGATCAGGGGGTGCAGGGCTCATGCCGAGCAGGTGCGCACCCGCTGCCCGTGCCGGTGGTCAGAGTGCGCGCAGGCGTGGCCGCACGGCGGTGTCGTCGCGGGCGGCGTGGAGTGCGGCGGCGAAGCGGGTGGTGCCTTCGACGGTGGCGAGGAAGTTGTCGAACTGCTCGTCGGTCAGCTCGCGCGCGAGGGTGTCGGCGTCGTAGTGGGTCCACCAGTTGGCCAGTTCGCCCCAGGTCTGGACGAACGCCCGCACTGGGTACTGCACGGGCGGTGCGTCGTCGGGCACGAGCGGCTTGAGTCGCGGCTTGGGCTTCTTGCCCTTCTTCATGGCGTTGGCGCGTGCGACGGCATCCTCGGCGCGGGCGTGCATCGTCGCCTCACGCGCCTGCGCGGCGGTCTCGGCAGATTCGCGGATCGCTTGGTAGATCGGATGCACCGGATCGCCGGCCTCGATCCGCTCCAGCCCGGCGGCGGCCTCGGCGCGCAACGTCTCGGGCTGAGCGGGGTTGTTGGCGATGTCTTCGAGGTAGCCGATCTTCTCCAGTCTTGTACGACGCGCCGCCGGGGATCATCGCAGCGGCGAGTTCTCGTGCGTCGCCGAGTGCACCTGACGGTCCCGGAAATTTTCCGGGACCGTCATCACCTGGCTGGTTCTCGCTGCTGAACTGGGTTGCGGCCTTGCGGCGGGCGGCGTCTTCGGCCATGACCTGCTTGATCTCGCGGTAGAGACCGGCGGCTTCGAGCTGGGTGTAGGGCTTGTGGAGCATGTTGTCGTCCTGCTCGGCGAGGAGCTGCCCGAGCCGGTCCGACAGGCCGCTTCGCACCCACACGTTGACGGTGCGCCAGCCGAGCCGTTTGATGGCGGCGAGGCGTCGGGCTCCGCAGACGAGCACGCCGTCGATGGTGATGGTCAGCGGTTGCAGGAGGCCGTCGCGTTCGATGGACGCGGCCAGCGCGTCGATGTCGCCGAGGTCGGCGCGGTGCCGTGTGCCGACGAGGATCGAATCGACGGTGCGGTCGAGCTGGATGCTGCCGATCTGCGGCTCGGTCACGACGACTCACCGCCTCCACCACTCGGAGCGGCAAGTGCGAGCGCGAGGATCAGGTCGTCGTCGCGGAGCAGCAGGTCGAGGGTCTCGCCGAGCAGCAGCCGCAGCAGCACGCCGCGCCCGGTCGTGGTGGCCGCGTAGGCCGGGTGCGGGTTCCCGAGCAGTGCTTTGAGCAGGGCGGTCCAGGAGCGGCGCGGCAGATCGAGCAGTGCCCGGGCGTGGCGGTCGCGGCGGAGTGCCTCGTAGGCGGACTGGCGGGTGCCAGCCTTCATCAACGCGCCGCAGACGTGTTCCACCGAGGCACGGGCGGTGTCGGCGGGCCAGTCGAGCAGGCACAAGATCGCGATCGCATCCTCGGCCGCCGATCCGGCGGACATGCACGCCTGCGCCGACCCGAGAACGTCGCGGGGCTCGGTGTCGATGTCGGAGGGGTGGGTGTCGGTGGTGTGGAACGCGGGATGGTAGTCGGCCAGCGCGGTGTCGCGGTCGGAGAATCGTTCGGGGTCGTGGAACGCCGAGACGTGCGCGCGGCGGGCCTGGTGCACCGAGCAGAGCAGGCCTTGGGCGCGTTCCTCGTAGACGCAGGTGATCCGCACGGCGTGGGTGATGATCGCCCACGGGTCGTTGGCTTCGCGGGTCGAGCGGTACTGCATCGCGTCGAACGCCGCCGCGACGGCCTCCCAGGTGTCGAGCTTGTGCTTGCGTGCCAGTGCTCGGTACTTGTCGGCGGCGAACTCCATCAGGTCGCGGGCCACCGGGTCGTGAACCCAGGCATCCTCACCACCCTCATACAGCCGGATCAACAGGGCACGTAGCCCTTCGCTGGTCGTGAAGTCCTCAGCCGGTTCTGGAAAGCCGGTGGTGGTTGTGGTCATGGTGTCGGCACCTCCTGGCAGGCAGGTGCGCACTCGCTCCCACGAGCGCGTCCTCCTGCCGATGCCGTCGGGGTCATGACCTGTCACCACGCTCAGCTCATCGAGACCCCGGACCGGGACACCTGCCGGGTCTGCGGGGCGGTGCTGCGGCCAAACGCTGAGATCGGCGGCAGCCGCCGGGCACGGTCCCCGAGGCGACGGACACCGGCACCGATCGGGGTGCGGGTGCGGCGTGCCAGCTCGGCCTGGAAGTCCAGACCACGCCCGGCGGCGTGTGCCGAGTGTCGGGCGATCAGGTCGGTCGGGCGCACCCACTCCACGCCCCGACCGCGAACGATCGCGTGCTGCTTGTCCTCGCGGGCGACCTGCGCGGCCCGCACCGCCTCCGGTGCCGTCGCTGCTTCCAGAGGCTCGGGACGCTCGCGCGGCTCGCTGGGCACCGGGCGCGCTGGATCGGGCAGGTTCGTGTCGTGGTGCTGCTGGGGGTTGTCGGTGGTGTTCATGGGGTCGTCTCCTCCCGCTCGTCGGCGGTGTCGGTTGTGCCGGTCAGGTGCGCGACGGCGAACCAGCGGCCCACCGTCGAGGGATGCACGCCCAGCTCGCGGGCGATCCTTTTGTTCGACCAGCCGGCCTCCCGCAGTTCCCAGCCCCGAGCCCGCCGATCCGCCGCCGTGCTGCCGTCGTCAGGAGTGCTCAGGTCTAGGTCGCCGGAGGGCAGCGCGTGCGTGGCTTCGCCCGGCGACCGCCGGGAACGACGCGACAGCCGGGCCTCCGGCCTGGTCTCGGGAGTGCGGGTCAGGATGACGGTGAGGTGGGTGATCGCGAGCAGCACGACAGGCGGGACGGCGGCGACGGATGCGGCGAGGATGCGTGGCACGTCGGCGTCTGCGGCGACGACGGCGTGGATGGCGTTCGCCGTCACCGAGACGAGCGCGCCGCCGACCAGCAGCGCCCACGGATACCAGGCCGAACGCTGCCCGGCGAGAGCGACGACGGCGACCGTGGCGACGACGATGATGCCGTCCACGATCAGCGGCCAGGCCCACGCCTGCCCGGCCCCGATCCCAGAGCGTGCGGCGAGATCGGCCAGCGAGGTGAAGGACAGCCAGAACGCGCCAGCGGCGATGAACACCGTCCCGGCGACCGCCGTCAACGCGGCCCAACGTCGCGCCTTGACCTCACGCATCACAGGCCCGCCCGCCCCGACACGGCCGATGGCGTGTTCCCGGCGCGGTCGCACCACCGATCCCTGCTCCGCGTCCCGCCGTGCGACGGGCCTTCGGAGGTGGGCTGGGTGGCACGGTAGGCGGAGCGCACCGTCGTGGTGATCTCGCGATCACTCAGGCCCACCGACTGCGCCGCGGCACCCAGAGCATCGAGCGCGTCACCTGGTGAGATGCCGTTCTCCGCGAGGCGGCAGGCGGCCCAGAACAGCGAGCGGTTCCGTTCGCCCTCACCGCGCCCGGCGACCCATGCGCCCAGTCGTTCAGCATCCACACCCACCTGGCCGGTGCTGGGTCGTGCGGGGGCCACGGGGCGTGGGTCGAGGAAGTCCCGCAACCGGACCGCGTCCACGGGGCCGACCGAGTGCGCAGCGAGGTCGGCGACCCGGTACCGCTTCACGCTGCCGTCGATAATCCGTTGGGAGGGAGGGGCGATGATGTAGCCACCATCGCCCCGGAAATCGACCCCCGCGGCGGCGGCCTGCCACGACCGCTGCTCCCTGCCCGGCGTCGCCGGGAAGTACGCGTGCGTACCACCGGTTGGGGTGCGCACCAGCAGACCCGCTCCGCTGACGAGCCCCGCGTCAGCAGCGCGCTTCCATGCCACGCGGCCATCGGTAGGCCCGTGGACATCGACATCCACCACGACGACACCGGATGTGGCGCCGGTCGGGATGCCGATGTTCGCGTTCGGGGTGCGCGACCACCACGCGGCGACCTGCGCGGGTCGCTGCTCGCGTCGAGGAACCCGCGGCGGGTCAGCGGACGCTTCCCCCCGGGCAGGCACGGGAACACGGGCACGCCCGCCGAAGCGAGGCTGCGCGCCGCCACCGGGAGGCTCGGTGAACCATCCGCGCGAATCAGCGCGGCAAGGACATCGAATGGGTCGGGCATCACAGCCCCCGCCCCGCCAGCACCGGCACACCCGACGGACGCTCCCGCTCCGCCGACGGCGCGGGAGACGCCGCCTGCTTCACGGCGGCCGAGCCGCGCGCGGGTGTGTCGCGTTCGAGTCCGGGTGGGGTGCCGTCGCCGATCTGGAGGGTGTCGAGCTGGTCGAGGATCGTCAGCGCGGTCTTGCGGACGCGTTCGCCGGTGGCCTGCACCACCTGGGCGGGCTCTTGGCCGTCCACGCGGGCGGCCCAGGTCGAGACGTACGGGATCGTGTACCCGGCGGTGTCCATGCCGTGCGCGGCACCGATCATCAGCGCGACGGACTCGGCTTCGACCTCGCGGATGCCGCGATGCTGCCGGGCTTCCTCGTCGTCGGGATCGTGCATCACCACGTGCGCCAGTTCGTGCGCGAGGGTCTTGACCTGCGCGGCAGGGTCCATGTTCTCCCGCACCGCGACCGTGCGCGCCTCGTAGTCGGTCATGCCGTTCGCGCCGGAGATCATCCCCTCGTGCGGCACCCGCAGCACCTCGAACCCCGCGCCGCGAATCTGCCCGGCCAACCCCTCCCACAGCCCCGCAGGTGCTTCACCTTCCAGCAGCGTCGGAGCGGGCGGAACTGGCAATGGTTCTCCGTCGGTCTGGGAGGCATCCCACACGTAGGCCGGGCGCGCTCCGACCATCCGCGAGCGCACCACCTCGCCGGCCTTCGGCTTCTCCCTCGGCCCGAGCCGCCGCCACGAGTTCGGATCGGCAGGATTGGACGAGGCGAACCGGCCCGTCACGGGCGCGAAGATCATGTAGCCCGGCTGGCCCTTCATCACCTGCCGCCCGAGCCCCTGCCACTGCCGGTACCCGGCAACCAGAGTCGGGAAGGGCTCCGGCACCCGGCCCGCCTCGAACGCCGCCTCGTGCTGCACCCAGATCAGCATCGTGTTGTTGAACGACCGCGACCGGAACCGTGCCGCGAAGGCCAGCGCCTGCCGCCAGTCGTCACCCGAGACCAGCGACTCGACCGCGCCGGTCAGCTTCTCGTGCAGCTCGTCGAGCTTCGCCTCTCGCGCCGCGCGGGCGTCCTCGTTCGATGCCATGCTCCGGCCTCCTCTTCGGCGGGCCGCGCCAAGATTGCGCGCGGCGGTACACCTGGCAGGTAGGCGCGAACACCCGCGCCCGGACCGTGAGCTGGACATCGTTCACCTCCCTGAGGCAGCCCGAGCCGAGACCGGGACGCAGCATTGAGCATGCTCAAAATGTCCTGGAGTCCTGTTCTAACACCGACCGTTGAGCATGCGCAAGCCTTGATTTGTGCATGCTCAACGAGTAGGTTTGAGCATGCACAACCACCCTCCGGGGTGGATCACATGGATGCCTTGCCCGTCGCGAAGGGAAGGGGGTCACCGTTATGACCGAAGACGAGAGCCAGGCTGCGGCCGAAGACCTCGCCAAGCGTCTGCGGCTCCTGATGGATGTCGCCGTCGCCGAGTCCGGCACGGAACCGACCTACTCGCAGATCGCCGACTACCTCCGCGAACGAGGCACCAACCTGTCGCGGTCGCGCTGGACGTACATGGTCAACGGCCACCGCTACGTCCAAGACCCCGCCGTCTTCGAGGGGCTGGCCGCGTTCTTCGGCGTGGACGCCGCGTTCCTGCTCGGTGAGAACGGTGCCGCTACCCCCGAGAAGGTCTCAGCGCAGCTCGATCTGGTTCGGTCCATGCGGGCAGCGAAGGTGAAGTCCTACGCAGCGCGCACACTCGGCGACATCTCGCCGAAAGCACTCAATGCCATCACCAAGTTCCTGGACGAGGAAATGACACACATGCCCGAGCACTGACCGGTACCGCACGACACGGAGCCGATACCGGTCTCTGCTCCCCACAGACAAGGGGCGAACCGTGAATATCGAACAGACCGTATCGGCGGCCGTCGCGGGCCTTCATCTCGGCAACACTTTCACCTTCGACAACCTCCGCCACACCGTCCAAGACCGGCGGCACCGGCGGCTCCGCATCGTCGAACTCGCAGACCTCGACGCCCACGACGGCCTTTGCGCGGCATTGCTCTCCACCGACGCCGAAGACTTCGTGCTCCACGCCCGCAGCGACTCCGCACTCCATCGCCAGCAGTTCGTGCTCCACGAGCTTGCTCACATGATCCTCGGGCACTGCGACGGCGACGACTGCGCCGTCGAGGAAGCACTGCTGCCCAACATCCCGCCGTACACCCGCGCACGCCTGCTCACTCGGCAAGACCTCGACAGCGAAACCGAGATTGCCGCCGAGTCCCTCGCCGACCGGCTCGCCGCCGGCATCCGAGGATCGGTGTTCGCCGAGACGGCCTACTCGGAGGTCTTCGGATGATCCAGACGCTCGTCGCGACGCTCATGTGGGCGCTCGTGGCGAGCCTGCTCATCTTCCGCCGCAAACGCACCGACCGCAGCATCACCTACGCCGCGATCACCATCGCCATCGCGATGACCCTGAACGTCGATGGCATCTACACGGTCGTCGATCCGCGCCTCGGCGGCACGAACATCGCGACGCTGATCGCGGACGCGCTCCTGATGACCGGGCTGTTCTTCCTCGGGCGCGGCGTCATGAAGTCCGGCGAGTACCGGCCCAGGTTCGTCCGCGCCGCCGTCAGCGCACCCATGTCCTGCTCATCGCGCTACTCGCGATCACCGCATCGTTCCTGTTCATCGACCGCGGCACCACCACCACACGATTCATGAGCGACCTCGGCGCACAGCCAGCAGCAGCGGTCTACTCAATCATCAACTTCAGCTACGGAGCACTCGTCATCGCGACGATGCTCGTCCTCGCAGCCCGGCAGTATCGGCACAGCGCCGGCATCCAGCGCCTCCCCGCCGCGCTGCTCAGCCTGGGATCGGCGTTCGGTGTCACGCTCTGCCTCGCCGTAATCGTCATGGACATCGCCCACGCCGCCGACCACCTCGACCTCATGCACGTCATCCAGGCCGCCTACGATCCGCTGTCCGTCCTCACTTTCGTTTTCCTCTGCGCCGGGTTCGCGGTCCAGCCCGCCGTCCGCCGAGCCCAGCACCGCGCCCGACGACGGAACACGATCTCGTTCACGGCGCAGCTGGAGCCGCTCTGGCTCCGAGCGACACGCGCGCGACCCGGGCTGAGCCAGGCCGACCCCCTCGCCGCCAACAGCGAAGACCCCGAAGGACACCTCCACCGAGTGATCGTCGAAATCCGCGACGCGATGATCGACCCCCGCATCACCTTCGACATCAGCACCGACGACCGCGACCTACTCGAACGCGCCGAGAGCCACCTCGTCGGAAGCGATAGCGCCCTCGCAGCGACCTTGCCCGTTCCCGACGTTGAGGAGCGTGGAGCGTGATCGGCCGCATCGTGCTTGGCGGCGGGATCGCGGCGGCAGCGGCTGCCGGGCTCGGGTGGACCATCGCGCGGCGACTCACGGCACCCGTCGGCCCACGCACGTTCGACCTCACCATCCGCAGCGTTGAGCACGACGACAATGGCGACCTGATCGTTCTCGACCGAACCGAGCAGACCACCGCGCACGGCATCTACAACCTCTGGTTCGAGCACGGCGGCTGGGCACAGCTCGCCGCAGAAGTCCACGACCGCGGGCCAACCCGCATCGCGCGACTGATCACTGGAACAGCCTCAGACCTCGCGCCGAGAGCCGGTGATCGCACCTCGTGGAGCGGCATCTACTACGCGACCCCGCACGAGGCCGGACTCGACGCACGCAACATCACCATCACGACCCCCGCAGGAAGCTGCCCGGCCTGGCGCATCGACGGCGACCCATCGACCTGGGCAATCCACATCCACGGCCTCGGCAGCACCCGCGCCGGCACCCTCCGCGGCGTCCTCGCCGCAACCGAACTCGGCTACACCTCCCTCGTCGTCAGCCACCGCACACCACAGAAGGGCCACGAGTCGGCACCGGCCGAACAACCCTCGGCCACACCGAGACGAGCGACGTTGACGAAGCTATCGGATACGCCGTTCGACGCGGAGCGCAGCAAGTCGTGCTCTTTGGCTGGTCGATGGGGGCCGCCATCGCCCTCCAACTCACCGACCACCCCCGACACCAAGGGCTGATCGCCGCACTCGTACTCGACTCACCAGTCCTCAACTGGACCGAAGTCATCAAGACCAACTGCGCCCGAAGCGGAATACCCGTAGCAGCCGGACACCTCGCGATCCCGTGGCTCACCAGCGGCGCACTGGCACGCGCGACAGGCCTGCCAGACCGCATCCCACTCCGCTCCTTCAACTGGACCGCTCGAGCCGCAGACCTCACCACGTCGACCCTGATCCTCCACGGCACCCGAGACGACTCCGTACCGCTCCAGCTCTCACAAGCACTCCGAAACGCCCGCCCGGACATCATTGAGTTGGAGACCTTCGACGCCGGCCACACGCTCTGCTGGAACACCGACCCCGACCGATGGCAGGACGCAGTGACCGCCTGGCTCCAGGCGCGTGTCCCACGCTGATCGGCTGAACGGAGCGACCAACCTCGGCACCCATCTCGTTCGGCCACGCCCGGAGAAACCCCACTCAAGCCGTACCTCCGCCGGTATCATCGTGAGTGTTGGCCTGCCTGGCCATAGAGCGAGGGAGGACCAACGTGGCTGAGCCGTGGCTGTCCGCAGACGACATCGCCGCCCACCTCGGGGTCACCAAAGACACCGTCTACACCTGGATCGCCGAGAAGGCCATGCCCGCCCACAAGGTCGGACGCCTCTGGAAGTTCCAAGCCAGCGAGATCGACGACTGGGTGCGCCGAGGTGGTGCTGCCGCCGACTCCGACCCCTCTCCGCCGGGGTGAGCGCTTCGCTCGCTTCGAGTCGCCGCTGACACTTTGTCGGTGGCACCCCATATCCTGATCCACTGCCCAAAATCGGAAGGAGGCACCAGATGAGCATCGCGTCTCAGGGACATGACCGATACGCCCTGTCCTTCACCAGCGGTGCCCTCCTGACTCGGGAGGCGGTCATCGCCGCGCCGCTGTTCCTTGAGGTTCGTGACTGGAACGCGGTCCGCAATCGGCTCCGTGCAGAGAACCTGCTCCAGGCTCGAACGGCCTCGTCGGGGTTCCGGCTGGCACGCGAGGTGGCCCAGCGCTTGGCGGTGCTCACGGACGCCGAACTGGACCTGCTGCAAGACGCCAGCCCCAGTGAACGCGGTCACCTGATGTGGATTGCGGCATGCCGCCGCTACGCGTTCATCGGCGACTTCGCCGAGGAAGTTGTGCGCGAACGCTTCCTGCTGCTCACCCCCACGTTGGGCTATGACGACTTCGACAGCTTCGTTCGCGGCAAGGCCCTATGGCACCCGGAACTCGCTGAGGTGAAGGACTCGACGTTGCAGAAGCTCCGGTCGACGGTGTTCAGGATGCTGACCGAGGCCGGCTTGCTCGTTGACGATGAGATCGTCCATGCACCCTTGTCCGAGCGAGTCCGAGATGCGCTCGATGCACAGGTTCAAAGCGACGTTCGGTTCCTCCCCACTCGTGACAACAAGGAGGTCGCGCTGTGATGTCCCATGAACTCACTCGCCAGGAAGAGCATCTGTTTGCGGTGCTCAGTGGCGATCGCTTCTTGAAGATGGAGGGATTGTCGAACGAGGTCCCGTTCTTCATATACCCGTACGAGCCGGAACATGCTCTCGATGTGGCCAAGGCGAAGAAGCGAGTCAAGAACCGTCTGGCCAGCAGCGGCATCGAGGTCCGCGAGATCAACCTTTACGACCTTTCGGTCGAGGTGCTCAAGGCGCGTGGAGACTGGGACGAGGTGCTTGAGGTCGAGCCCGAACTGGACAAGGTCGAGTTCACCGAAATGTTGCAGTCCATGCTCAACCCGCAGCAGCACCTCGCACCAGCGATCCGAGCACGACTCGCAGACGGCGACTTCGACATCGTGTTCCTGACCGGGATCGGCGAGGTCTTCCCCTACATCCGCTCCCACAACGTGCTCAACAACTTGCAGAGCGTCGTGGTGGGCCGACCGATGCTCATGTTCTTTCCCGGCCGCTACGAGCAGTCCGACACGCTCGGCTCATCGCTGGTGCTGTTCGGCAGGTTGAAGGACGACAAGTACTACCGCGCCAAGAACATTCTGGAACAGGAACCGTGACCGCCATGCACCTCACTGAGATTTTCGCCAAGGACGTTCAGCGGCCCATCGAGGGCGTCATCAAGGCTGATGACGTTGCCCACCTGGGCACCGAGGTCGACGAGTACGTCCTGACCAACGAGGCCGCCAAGGGGCTCGAAATCCTGCTTGAGGCCTACACCAACTACACCAACGCCAACGGTGTCTGGATCTCCGGCTTCTTCGGCTCCGGTAAGTCGCACCTGTTGAAGATGCTCGCGCACCTCCTCGGCGACGTGGAAGGCGACGATTTCCCCCGTGAACGCGTCTCAGAAAGCTTCCGCGCCAAGGCGACGGATGCCTTCCTTCCGCCGCTGCTCAACAAGGCCGAGCGCATCCCGGCGAAGAGCCTGCTGTTCAACATCGACCAGAAGGCCACCCTGATCAGCAAGGACCAGACTGATGCCCTGCTGCGGGTCTTCGTGAAGGTCTTCGACGAGTCCCGCGGCTACTACGGCGATCAGGGCCACATCGCGCGGTTTGAGCGGCAGCTCGACGACGAGGGCCAGCTCGACGCTTTCAAGGACGCGTTCCGTGCGGTGTCGGGACGTGACTGGGTGGAGCGCCGCCCGAGCTTCGGGCTCCCGACCGTACGCCGCCAGGTCAACGAGGCATACGCCCAGATCACCGGACTTGACGCGACGAACACACCCGACATCCTCAAGACGTACCAAGACACCTACTCGGTGTCGATCGAGGACTTCGCCGACGAGGTCCGCGCATGGCTGGACAAGCAGCCCGCGGGCTACCGACTGAACTTCTTCGTCGATGAGGTTGGACAGTTCATCGGCTCCAACACACACCTGATGCTGAACCTTCAGACCATCGCCGAGTCTCTGAACACGAAGTGCGGCGGCCGAGCCTGGGTGTTCGTGACCTCGCAGGAGGACATGGACAAGGTTGTCGGCGACCGCACCAAGCAGCAGGGCAACGACTTCTCGAAGATTCAGGCCCGGTTCAAGACCCGAGTGAAGCTCACCTCCGCTGACGTGGAAGAGGTCATCCGCAAACGCCTCCTGGAGAAGAACGACAAGGGCACCCAGGTCCTCGAAGCCGTCTACGCGCAGGAGTCGGCGAATTTCAAGACCCTGTTCGACTTCGTTGACGGCGCGAAGACATATCGCAACTTCACCGACGAGGGCCACTTCGTCGGCACCTACCCGTTCGTGAGCTATCAGTTCCCGCTGTTCCAAGCGGCGATCGAGGGCATCTCCGACCACAACGTGTTCGAGGGCCGCAACAGCTCCGTCGGCGAGCGCTCCATGCTCGGCGTCGTGCAGCAGGTCGCCAAGGACATCGGCGATGTCGAGATCGGCTCGCTGGCCACCTTCGACGCCATGTTCGCCGGTATCCGTGCTTCGTTGAAATCCGCAGCCCAACGCTCTATCGACCGTGCCGAGCGTGACCTCCCCGACAGCGGCTCACCGGTCACCAAGCTCGCGGTACGGCTCCTCAAGGCACTCTTCCTGGTGAAGTATGTCGAGAGCTTCCAAGCCACCCCGCGCAACCTGACCGTGCTGATGTATGACCGGTTCGGGCTTGATCTACCCGCCTTGTCCAAGCAGGTCCAGGAAGCGCTCACGCTCTTGGAGACGCAGACGTACGTGCAGCGCAACGGCAACCTCTACGAGTACCTGACCAACGAAGAACAGGTGATCGAGGAAGAGATCAAGAACGTCGAGATCGACTCCTCCGAAGTCTCAACTCGGCTGAACAAGATCCTCTCCGGCGATGTCATCAAGACCTCCAAACTCCGCTACGCCAAAAACGGTCAGGACTTTGCGTTCGGGTACAAACTCGACGACCAGGCATTCGGCCAGCAGCGTGAACTCTCAGTGCACTTCATCACTCCCGAGTACCCCTACGGACCGGAGGAGATTCGGATGCACTCGGCAGGCAAGGACGAACTGCGCGTGATCCTGGCCCCCGACGACCGGGTGCTGGCGGACCTCCGGCTGCTGATCAAGACCGAGAAGTACACCAAGCGCAAGCAGACCAGCTCGCTGTCGCCGGTCGAGGAACAGATTCTGCGCGCCAAGGCAACCCAGAACGCCCAACGGGAGAAGGAACTGGTCGAGCGCATCCGCCGCGCCGTCGGACGCGCCGGTCTCGTGATCAATGCCGCAGACCTCACAGCGGGTTCGGAGGACGCGCTCACCCGGATTACCGAGGGATTCCAGGATCTCATCGCTCGCACCTACACGCAGCTCAGCCTCCTCGGCGGGCGCACCTACTCCGAGCAGCAAGTCGCTGGGTTCGCGAACCCCGACCAGTCCGCGATGATCGACGACTCCTCGATCCACGCGCTCGCCGCACCGGCTGATGAGGTGCTGTCGTACCTGCTGCAACGAGACCGGCTCGGTGAGCAAGTCACCGTCAAGAAGATCGTCGATCACTTCCAGGCCAAGCCCTACGGCTGGGACCTTCCCTCTATCGAGTGCGTCACGGCTTGGCTCGTCGGCACCTCGAAGATCACCCTCACCGTCGACTCGAACACCCTTAAGCGCAGCGAAGTCGCCGCCGTGTTGCGCAACACACAGAAGCACTCCCATGCCGTCGTCGCCCCGCAGAAGACGTTCGACCAGCGCAAGATCGCAGCGCTGCGCACCTTCTGTACGGACTTCTTTGATGAGCCCACGGCGCCGAAGGACCCGCTCGAACTGGCCCGGCACGCGAGCGAACGCCTCCGCGCCAAGTGTGAGGAGCTCAAGGCGCGAGTCAGCGGCTCGAAGTACCCCTTCGTGACTCAGCTCGAAGCCCCCATCGCACTGCTGGAATCCGTGGTTGGCAAGCCTGACGACTGGTACCTGAGCGACTTCGCGCTCGCGGACGATCTGCTCGATGCGAAGACCGACATCATCGACCCGATCCAAGCCTTCTTCGGTGACGAGAAGCAGCGAGGCGCTCAGCGCAAGATTTTTGACGAGGCGACCCAGCTGCTCGCCGACAACGCCAGCAACCTCAACTACCTCCCCTCGGGCAGCAGTCAGGAGGTGGCGCAGCTCCTCGCCGATCCACAAGCCTTCCGCGGTAACCGGATGACCAAACTCAAGGCAGCCGCCGTCGAGCTCCAATCCCGCATCGACGAAGCGCTCGCAGCCAACCGTGATGGAGCAGTCTTGGAGATCGACTCCCGGTGGGCGCCTCTACAGACCAGCACGATCTATCTGAAGGCCACGGACGACGCACAGCGAAGCGTGAGCCAGAAGGTCAACGCGATCCTCGAT
The DNA here is from genome assembly GCF_016714275.1 of Tessaracoccus sp. Lineage (GTDB taxonomy): Bacteria > Actinomycetota > Actinomycetes > Propionibacteriales > Propionibacteriaceae > Arachnia. Next base: position 1,696,949 of record NZ_JADJNP010000001.1, read on the forward strand.
CGGATCAGCCGGGAGAACCAGATCGCCGTCGTCCGCGAGATCGCGAACACCTTCGAGGAACGCACCTACCCAGCCATCCTCGACCAACTCGCCGCGTCCCCAAGCGTCAGCACTGCAAACGATAGCGACGAGCCGACACCGATCAAGAAGCAGACCGTCTCGGTCAAGAGCATCAGTGCCCCCGGCATACACGGGGTGCTGGAGACCGAAGAAGACATCGATCGCTACCTCGACGCGCTGCGCGTAGCACTGGTCCAGGCTCTCAACGACGACAAGCGCATCGCGCTGTAGGAGACAACACGCATGGATACCGCACCGCTGAAGAGCTTCGCCACCTGGGCCAGGCGCGAACTCATCACCCAGGTCAGCGCCCGGCTGGCAGCCGTACTCGCGCCCGCGTCACCAGAGCGAGTCGAGAACCAGCACGCCGTGGCCGTGCTCGAACGCGACATCACGGCCGCGGGCGGCGGCGCCAAGGGCAAGGACACCATCGCTGACAAGGTCGCCTACACCTGGTTCAACCGCATCATCGCCCTCCGCTTCATGGACGCCAACGGATACACCGGAATCGGCATCGTCTCGCCAGCCCACGGCCAGCAGACCGGGCAGCCAGAGATACTCGCAGATGCCAAGCGTGGCAGCATCGACCCCGCTGTTGTCAGCAACAATCGCACTCTCGACACGATCGTCGGACTGCTGGATGGAACCCGCCCCAGCCCAGACCCCCAAAGCGAGGCCTACACGCTTCTGCTCGCCGAGTACTGCCGCTGCTGGAACCGTTCGATGCCGTTCATGTTCGAGCGTGAGGGGGACTATACGGAACTCCTCATTCCCGCAAACCTCCTCGCCGCAGACTCCATCCTCACCAAGGCCACGGAAGCACTCACCGAGCAGGTCTGCCAGGACGTCGAGGTCATCGGCTGGCTCTACCAGTTCTACATCTCTGAACGTAAAGACGAAGTCTTCGCCGGATTCAAGAAGGGCAATAAGGCCGGAGCTGCCGAAATCCCCGCTGCGACACAGCTCTTCACCCCGCACTGGATCGTCCGCTATCTAGTCGAGAATTCCGTTGGCCGACTCTGGATGCTCAACCATCCGTCCTCTCGGCTCGTCGAGCAGATGGACTACTACATCGCACCTGTCGACGAAGAGACGGACTTCCTCAAGATCACCGCGCCCGAAGAGCTGACGGTCATAGACCCGGCCTGCGGCTCTGGTCACATGCTCACCTACGCCTTCGACCTGCTCCACGCGATCTACGAGGAGGAAGGCTACCCACCCTCCGAGATCCCCGAACTGATCCTCACTCACAACCTCTATGGCACCGAGATCGACCCGCGCGCTGGATCGTTAGCGGCGTTTGCATTGGCGATGAAGGCCCGTGGTAAGCAGCGAACCTTCTTCAACAAGCAGGTCGAGCCGAGAATCTGCGTGATTGAACCGATCTCATTCAGCCCCGACGAGTTGGACTCCCTCATCAGCAAGGATGGGGACAAGCACGCCGAGGAGGCGTTCTGGAACCAGTTCACCGAGGCCGACACTCTTGGGTCTCTCATCAAGCCGGACCTGGGCCTGACTACTCGCCTCGCGATGCATCTTGAGGCTCTTGATGATGAAGGCGACCTGCTAAAGGTAGACGTAATCGTCCGGGCCGAACGCGCCGTGCGGCAGGCCGGCTTCCTTGCCCGCAATTACGCCGCTGTCGTCGCCAATCCGCCCTACATGGGCGGCGGGAACATGGGGCCCGCACTCACGCGCTTCGGGAAGGAAACCTATCCGGCTTCGTGGTCCGATCTGTTCGCCATGTTTATCGAACGGTGCCTCACTTTAGCTGCGCAAGATGGTCGCGTAGCCATGATTACGATGCAGTCTTGGATGTACCTCACGTCATTTGAGAAGTTGCGGACGCGACTGCTTGATGCATCATCCATTGACGCGCTTGTGCATCTGGGACCAGGGGCCTTCTCCACTATCGGCGGCTCTGTCGTGTCCACTTGCGCCTTCGTGCTCCATGCCGGTCGTGTCACAGACCATCCGGGCTACTACGTTGATTTGACTGCTTCCATCGGTGAGGTTGGTAAGGAAGAGGGCTACCTCGCTTCGCTGCGCACAGGCAGCGGGCACACCTTCCGTGTCCCATCACCACACTTCCAACTCGTTCCAGGTGCTCCAATCGCCTACGATCTCGATGAGCGTCGGGTGTTCACGCGCCAGAACCTCGGGAGTCGCTTCACTTCGGCAGGACGTCTGAAGACGCACAACAATGCCCGCTACGTACGTCACTGGTGGGAGGTATCTGCGGCAAGCGGGGACAAGTGGCGGTTCTTGCACAACGGCGGAACCCGAGCGGCATTCTATGGCAACGACGAGGAGGTCGCCGACTGGTCGATCGACGCCCAACGCAACTACGCCGCAAACGGGGGGATGCCTAAGCCCGAAGCGATGGGTCGTCTGGGAGTCACCTGGACGCTAGTCGGCTCCGCTGCTGATTCCTTCCGCCTTCGAGGGGCTGACGATCTCTTTAGCTCGGGTAGCCCGACGATTGTCTGTGACAGCGAAGAGGAGGCTTGGGCCTACCTGGCCGTACTGAACTCCTCGGCCGCAGCAAGGCTCCTCGAGGCAATCAATCCGACCATGAACACAGTGGTCGGCAACATCCTCTCTCTGCCGACGTTGGGAGCTGCGTCCCTCGACCAACTTGCGCCATTGGCTAGAGCGGCCTATCGGCTAGCCGATGAGCGACACGAGTATCGCGAGACCAGCCCGAAGTTCGTAGCTAGTACCGCGCTTTGCGATGGCGTCCAGAAGTCTTCATTGCGCGAGGTAGCCAGTGAGCGGCGAGAGCAGGCGCGGGAGGAATCGGAGGCTGTCGCCCGAACGCTCTCAGCTATCGACATAGTTGTCTCCGAGGACTGGGGTATGGCATGCCCGAAAAGGGAGCCGAATGCAGCGCCAGACATAACTGCATGGGATGAAGCACTGGCGAGAGATCTTGTTTCGCACGCGGTCGGCTGCATGTTTGGTCGCTACAGCCTCGATGAGCCGGGGCTGGTCCTGGCCGACCAGGGTGCAACCGTGCAGGACTATCTCGCCAAGGTACCGGAGCCTGCGTTCGCTCCTGATGCAGACAACGTTCTGCCGATTGTTGACGGCGAGTGGTTTGAGGACGACATCGTGGCGCGTTTCCGACAGTTCCTGCGGGTAGCGTTCGGCGAGGAGCACTTCGAGGAGAATCTGCGGTTCGTTGAGGAGTCACTCAGCGTCAAGACTCTGCGGGAGTACTTCGTTACCCGCGCTGGGCGGTCGAGGTTCTACGACGATCATGTGAAGCGGTACAAGAAGCGCCCGATCTACTGGCTGTTCTCCAGCCCGCGAGGGTCGTTCAATGCGCTGATCTACATGCACCGCTACACGCCTTCGACGGTGTCGACGGTGCTCAACGAGTACCTGCGTGAGTTCGAGTCGAAGCTGGAAGCGAATCTTCAGCACCAGGAGCGTCTCGCAGCCGGTGATGGTACGCCTCGCGAGAAGGCAGCGGCACTGAAGGAGGCTGAGCGGCTTCGCAAGGTGCTGGTGGAGCTCAGTGAGTATGAACATGACGTGCTTTACCCCCTGGCATCGCAGCAGATCGCAATCGATCTCGATGATGGGGTGAAGGTCAACTACCCGAAGTTCTACCCGGCCCTCAAGAAGATCACGGGGTTGGAGGCTGTCGATGACTGAGATTGCTCGGAGCAGCGGCGGCGGAGGGGCAGAGCGAGCCCTGATTGCTCGCGCCTCAGCGGTGATCGAAGAGGGGCAAGCTGCGGCCGCTCGCCAGGCCAACCTGGCTCTCACGCTGACCTTCTGGCGGCTCAGCCGCCTCGTCGGCGAGGAGGTGCTCGGCTCGGAGCGCGCAGCCTACGGGGAGCAGATTGTCGTCTCACTGGGACGACAATTGAGCTGGGCCCACTTCCGGGCGCTGATTCCTCTGAAGTCTCCCGAAGCCAGTGCCTTCTACGTGCAGGAGGCAGTAGGCCAGGGGCTGAGTGTTCGCGGCCTGCGGCAGCGGATCGCACGGAAGGGTTACGAGCGGCTTGAGATCGCTAACGCGCAGATCGTCGTCAAGACCGCCGTGCCGCGCGATGTGTTCCGCGACCCGTATCTGCAGGACTTCCTAGGTCTGGAAGACACCTTCCACGAACGCGATCTTGAGGCCGCGATCCTCCGCGACATGGAGGCCTTCCTGCTCGAAGCGGGGAACGGCCTCACCTTCGTCGAACGGCAGAAGCGGATGATCATCGACGACGATGACTACCACCTCGATCTGCTCTTCGTCAGCCGACCATTGCGCCGCCTCGTCGCCGTCGAACTGAAGATCGGCAAGTTCAAGGCCGCCTACGAGGGCCAGATGAAGCTCTACCTCAAGTGGCTTGATCGCTACGAACGTCGAGAAGGCGAAGAGTCGCCGATAGGTCTGATCCTGTGTACGGAGACGAGCCGCGAGCAAGTCGAGTTGCTGGAGATGCACAAGGACGGGATCGTCGTCGCGGAGTACTGGACTGCGCTGCCTCCGAAGGCTGAGTTGAAGGCGCGCATCCAGCCGATTTACCGAGCGGCATCCGAACGGGTCGCAAGGCGCGAGATCGAAGTGCCCTCAGAACAGGGGGATGCTGAATGAGCTCACTCAGCGCAGTCCTGCCGCACCTGGAACAGCGGTTCGAGTCGCAGCGACTCGTCTTCTGGCACGACGCCGAAGGCGAGTACGCCTCTGACCTCGACGCACTCCACCTCGCCGGGATTACCACGTTGCGGGTAGAGAACAACGAGTACGCCGTGAAGAACCGAGTGCTCCACGACGAGCCAAGCGGCAAGTTCCTCCTTTACCGAGGCGCGCCGGTGCCTTCGGGCATTGGCAACTGGCTGCTTGATCTTGAGCTGGCTTACGGAGTCTTCACTGCTGACCGGACCGCGCTCGTGAGTCAGGACCTCGGTCTCAGTGGTAACGGGATCGTCGAGGTGGTGCGGGAGCACGAAAAGTTCTTCCGTGCTGGGAAGCGAGTCCAGAGCCTCAAGGCACTCCTCGCGACGGACGACGACGCCGACAGGTTGCAAGCGAAGATGTCGGCCGTGGTGCTTGGTCAGCGCGAGCACAGCATGCTGGAGCTCACGCGCGCGTTGCTGATCGAGAACGCGCGGGGCGCGCACACCAAGTACTCCGCGCTGGTCGAGCAGGGTTTGGACGGTTTCCACTGGGCCGGCGTTGCCAGGATTTACGGCTACGAAGCAAGTGAGCCCAGCGTCGATGACTTCGTGCTGTGGATGTTCCGGCAGGCAATCAACGGGTTCGCGTCAGACACGCCCGGAGCCCTGCGCAACATTCAGCTCGACTTCGCGAGCCTGCGCAACGACCGGCGCAGCGCGGATGCTCTCGCCATCCTGGCTCGGAGTGCAGCGGAGAGTCTCGACTACGCCAGCAGCATCGAAGACGCAGAACTTGCTGACCTGGTGGGTAACGACCTCTTCGAGGACGTGGAGCGCAAGGTCATCAGTGCGCTCGCTCACGCGGTCGTCAGCCGGACCATGAGCGCGCGCGAGGTGTCCGAGGTGATCCGTGCTCGCCAGAGCAGCATCTGGGTCGACGGATACCGGGAGCTGTACGCGGCACTCGGTGCCGCCTCTGACCTGCTGAGCGAACTCGCGACGGCGCGATTCGAGATCGCCTCATTTGATGAAGGGCTTGACCGGTACCGCAAGCACTGGTTCCGTATCGACCAGCTCTACCGGCAGTTCCACTTCGCCGCCCGCACCACCGAGTACGCCGGCCCACTCGAAGCGCTCCGGGTCGAGGTGGAGAAGCACTACGCGAATCGGTACCTCTACGAACTTGGCAACTCCTGGCAGCAGCAGGTCGATGCTGTGCACGACTGGCGGTCCGTCACGCTCCGCCCGCAGACGAGGTTCTTCACCGATCACGTCGAGCCGATTGTCCGTAAGGGCAACCGGAAGGCCGTCGTCATCATCTCCGATGCGCTGCGCTACGAGGTCGCCGAAGAATTGGGTTCACGTATCCGTCAGGAAGACCGCTTCGACGCGGAACTCGACACGATGCTGGGCGTGCTTCCGAGCTACACCCAACTCGGTATGGCCGCCCTGCTTCCGCACAAGACGCTGGCCCACTCGCACGATGGCGACCCGGTGCTCGTTGACGGCCAGCGTTCCGACGGGACGGCGAACCGCAACAAGGTGCTGGCTCCGGTGGACGGGTTCGCGATCCAGGCAGAGGACGTCCTCGCGATGCCGCGCGGCGAACTGCGCGAACTCTACGGAGCGCACCAAGTGCTGTACGTGTACCACGACCGGATCGACGCCGCAGGCGACAAGGCCCGCACCGAACGTCAGGTGTTCGAGGCCGCCAACGACGCGCTGCGCGAACTGGTCGACCTCATCAAGCGACTGACGAACGCGAACGCCACGAACATCCTGGTGACTGCTGACCACGGCTTCCTCTACCAGGACACCGCGCTTGCCGATGTCTCCTACCTCTCGACCAAGCCGCAGGGGGACGAGCTCGTGGTGACGAACCGTCGATACGTGCTCGGCCGGGGACTCAAGGATGATCCCGCGTTCCGAAAGTTCGAGCCTGAACAGCTCGGGCTGAGTAGCGACCTTGAGGTGCAGCTTCCCAAGTCGATCCATCGACTCAAGCTGCCGGGCGCAGGCTCCAGGTTCGTCCACGGCGGCGCCGCACTCCAGGAAATCGTTGTTCCGGTGCTCACCGTCAACAAGAAGCGCAAGAGCGACACTCGCCCCGTCAACGTCGAGGTGCTGCCCGAGACGGACAAGATCACCACCGGCCAGCTCGTCGTGAAGCTCTTCCAGTCCGAGCCGGTTGGCGAGAAGGTCCAGGCTCGCACGCTACGCGGCGGCCTCTACGTCGGCGAGACCCTGATCTCGAATCAGCCCGAGCTGCTCTTCGACCAGCCCTCCGATGACAAGCGCGACCGCTACCAGAGTGCACGGATGCTCCTCAGCCAGGACGCCAACGAGTTCAACAACCGCACGGTCGAGTTCCGGCTCGAAGAGCAGATACCCAACACAACCCAGTGGCGCGTCTACCAGCGGGCTCAGTACCTGCTCAAGCGCTCGTTCACATCGGACTTCGATTTCTAGAGGAAGCAGCAGCCATGACGGACACCGAGAGCCACTCCGGCGAGACACCGAGCGGCGAGCCCGGCACACCGCAGCAGAGCGATCTTGACTATAAGATCAACCTGCTGTTCGGCGGCTCTGTCGTCCGCAAAGACCTCGTCAAGGCCGTCAAGGGCAACGCGATCGTCCCCTCCTACGTTCTTGAGTACCTGCTCGGCCAGTACGCCGCCTCCGACGACGAAGCAACGATCCAGGCGGGTATCGACGCGGTGCGAAAGATTCTTGCCGACCACTACGTGCACCGCAACGAGTCGGAACTGGTGAAGTCCACCATCCGCGAGAAGGGTCGCCACCGGATCATCGACAAGGTGACAGTGACGCTGAACGACAAGCAAGATGTGTACCAGGCTTCGTTCGCCAATCTGGGGCTTACCGGCGTGATCGTCGAACCCTCGACAGTGAAGGCGAACCCGAAGCTGCTGGTCGGCGGCGTGTGGTGCATCTGCGACATCGAGTACTTCCACAGCGATGACGCCCGCGTCGTGCCTTGGATTCTGGGGAGCCTGAAGCCGATCCAGATGTCGAGTTTTGACTACGAGGGGTACCTTGCGTCGCGGACGGGGTTCAATACTGAGGAGTGGATCGACCTGCTGATCCAGTCCATCGGGTTCAACCCTGAGATGTTCGGGCGGCGGGCCAAGTTGCTGCAGCTCGTACGTCTCATCCCGTTCGTTGAGCGGAACTACAACCTGGTTGAGCTGGGACCGAAGGGCACCGGCAAGTCGCACATCTACTCCGAGTTCTCGCCCCACGGCATGCTGATCTCTGGTGGCGAGGTCACCGTTCCCAAGCTCTTCGTCAACAACGCCAACGGCCGCATCGGCCTCGTCGGCTACTGGGACGTCGTCGCCTTCGACGAGTTCGCCGGCAAGAAGAAGCGCACCGACAAGGCGCTCGTCGACATCATGAAGAACTACATGGCGAACAAGTCGTTCTCCCGTGGCGTCGAGACCCTTGGAGCTGAAGCGTCGATGGTGTTCGTGGGCAACACCTCCCACAACGTGCCCCACATGCTCAAGCACTCTGACCTCTTCGACGAGCTTCCGGAGGCGTACCACGACTCCGCCTACCTCGACCGACTCCACTTCTACATCCCCGGCTGGGAGGTAGACACGATCCGCAGCGAGATGTTCTCCTCCGGCTACGGCTTCGTCGTCGACTACATCGCCGAAGTGCTGCGATCTATGCGCAACACCGACTACTCCGACCGCTACCAGCAACACTTCACCCTCGGCTCAGACATCTCCACACGAGACCGCGACGGCATCCACAAGACCTTCTCCGGGCTGATGAAGCTCATCTACCCCGGAGGCGAGGCAACGCAAGAGGAGATCGAAGAACTGCTGCGCTTCGCCGTCGAAGGACGCAAGCGCGTCAAGGACCAGATTCTTCGGATCGACTCCACAATGGCCGCCGTCAACTTCGGCTACTCCGACAAGACCGGTGCCTGGCGCGGTGTCACGACACTGGAAGAGGACGAGTACCCCGACTACTATCAAGCTCGCCGCCCCGAGACCGAGCATGAGGCAGAGCCGTCGGCGGAGTCCGAGCCCGCGCAAGAAGAAGCCAAAGTTGTGGCTCCAGTGGCGCCAGAGGTGGCGGCGCCCCTGTTCGAGGGACACCGGGAGTTCCAGGAGAACCAGCGTGGAGTCTCGTACGAGACGCTGCTCATGCCCTACCTGCGCGGTGCCACCGACATCACCATCGTCGACCCCTACATCCGGCTCCCGCACCAGGGACGCAACCTCGTCGATCTGCTCGCTCTGCTGGCAGCGGCCAAGGACCCTGCCGACGAGATCGCGGTGACGCTGGTGACCAAGGAAGATCGCGGCGAGTACGCCCAGCAGCACCTCCTCATGCTCAAGGACATCCAGGACAGCGCCGCCACCGTCGGCATCCAGTTCACCGTCAACTGGGATGAGACCATCCATGACCGGTCGATCCGCACGGAGCACGGCTGGAAGCTCCTCCTCGGACGCGGCCTCGACATCTTCCAGAAAGGTTCTGGTAGCCAGTTCGACCTCGGCTCCCGCCGCCAGGAGTTCCGTCAGGTCTTCGCGTTCGGCATCACCTACATTCGCGAGACTGAAACCGAGGCGAACTGATGAAGGTTCGCCAGCTGGAAATCGAGAACTTCCGTGGTGTCCGCGCGGGCAAGGTTGTCTTCGCCGACAACACTCTGCTGGTTGGTGGGAACAACGTCGGCAAGTCAACCGTCTGCGAGGCTCTTGACCTCGTCCTTGGGCCCGAGCGCACGAGTCGGCGCCCTGTTGTGGACGAGCACGACTTCCACAGGAGCACATACGTGGACGCTGACAAGAAGGCCGTCCCGATCATTATTCGCGCAGTTGTTGTTGACCTGCCCGACGAAGCACGCCGAAGGTTCGGAGGCCACCTCCGACGGTGGAACGACACGGATCGGAGCTTCGTCGATGATCTGGAGAATGGCGCGGAGCACGCTGACGACGAGGGCGTAACCTGGGCGCTTCAAGTCTCCTTCCGCGCGCGATATGACGCCGTCGAGGACGACTTCGAAGCTGATACGTTCTTTGAGCATCCACTTCCGGAACTTGACGAGCTTGATGACGACGAGGCGAGTTCACTCGGCGAGGGACGCGATCGTTTCACCAGGGCTCACAAGCGGCTCTGCGGGTTCGTGTATCTCCGCGCTCTGCGCACTGGATCGCGAGCGCTTGGACTCCAGCGCGGGTCACTCCTCGACACGGTCCTCCGGCTGAGCGAAGAGGGTTCTGCCGAGATGTGGATGGAAACGCTTCGGCAGATGCGTGACCTCGACCCGGCGATCGGTGCAATCCCAGACCTGGAGTCACTCCTCACTCAGATTCGCGAACGAGCGGGCGGTTTCGTTCGGCTGGCAGGCAACGAGGACGCCACGGCCTTCTTTGCCTCGGACCTCACCCGTGAGCACCTTCGGGAAGTCGTGAGGCTGTTCGTAGCGACAGGGCCAAGTGATCACGCCGTCCCCTTTACGCGACAAGGGACAGGCACCGTCAACCTCTTGGTCTTCGCGTTGCTCACGATGATTGCTGACTTGAAAGAGCGACAGTCCGTCATCTTCGCGATGGAAGAGCCCGAAATCGCGCTCCCTCCACACACTCAGCGCCGAGTAGCGCGGTTCGTGAAGAGGGAAATGGGGCAGGCCATCGTGACGTCGCACTCGCCGTACGTCATTGAGCAGTTCGAACCGAACGAGATCGTCATGCTCAGTCATGAATCCGGCGGCGACGTGGAGGGTATGCCCATCGACCCAGCGGGCATCAAGCTGAAGAGCTATCGCAGCCAACGTCGCCAATTCTCCGAAGCAATCCTGAGCCGGGGAGTCCTCGTCGTCGAGGGCGAGACCGAAGCGTCCATTATCCCGATCGCAGCAGCAGTCTTGGAGACGTCGAGCGCTGACTATATCCACCCAGACCTTGCTGGCGTCACCATCTTCACCGCGAACGGCGACGGCGACGTGCCCCGATGGGCACCGATCCTCCGAGCGCTTGGCAAGGTCCCGTTCGGAATGGTCGACAAGCAGGGCAAACCGTACAGCGGAGTCAACGCAACGGCCCTCAAGTCCTTCGAGGAGTTTTGGGAGTCGCCGGTCGAAGGTATCGAAGAGCTGATCGTTTCCCAGGTACCGACTGCCGTGCTGCGGCGCTTCATGGACGAAGCGGTTCAACTGCCAGATTTCCCGACACACCAGGCGAAGTACGACTCCTCGACCACGGATGCCCAGCTCCCCGAGATCGCACTGAAGACACTGAAGGCGCGCAAGGGCGATGCCTACGGCTATGCCGCATTGCTCATCGAAGGCTGCCAGAGCCGAGACGACCTGCCAGAGTTCCTGGTTGCTGCTCTCGAACGGATAAACGAAGTCTTGTCACCGGCAACCACTGCCGCTGACGCTTACGGGCGGCCCGTTGACGATGAAGCTGCTGACGGCGACGAATGAACATCACTCTCTCCGATGTGGGCCTGTCCGCACTTGAGGCGGACGGGCCTGTGCTCGTCACCGGCGGGCCTGGATCGGGGAAGACCACTCTCGCGCTCCTCAAGGCGCAGCGGCAGATCGCCTCGCTAGAACCCGGCCAAGAGGTTCTCTTCCTGAGCTTCTCGCGGGCGGCCGTTCGACAGGTGCTTCTGAGGTGTAAGGACATCCTCACCGCGGGGGAACGCAGACAGATCGCAGTGAGGACGTACCACGCCTTCTGTATGGACATCCTCAGGAGTCACGGTCGTCTCCTCAACGGGAAGCCTCCAACCATCCTGTTCCCTGGTCCTGAACGGCTCGCCAAGGCCCAGTACGGCGGCGACTGGGCGGTAGAAGTGCAGCGCCTGGCTCTTGAGGAGGGAAGATACGCCTTCTCCATCTTCGCCGACCGCGCTGCTGCCCTCCTCGCCCACTCGTCGAGCGTTCGGGAGCTGATCTCGGAAATGTACCCAATCGTGATCCTCGACGAGTTTCAGGACACCGACGATGCGCAGTGGGCGCTCGTGCAGCAACTCGCGCTCGACAGCACTCTGGTAACGCTCGCCGATCCCGACCAGCGGATTTTCGACTACCAGGCGGACATCGATCCACGTCGGCTGGACCAGTACCGCGCAGCCTTTTCGCCGGAGGAGTTCGACTTCGGTGGTACTAATCACCGCAGCCCCAACGCGAGCATCTTGTCCTTTGCGGATGCCGTCATGACAAACGAGGCACTGCCGTCCACCAGCGATGTGAAGCAACTCTCCACGTACCAGAGGAGCCACGAAGCCTCGGTACATGCTGCCGTCACTTGGATGATGTCGCAGCTTCGAAAGGCCGGAATCGAATCTCCAAGCGTCGCAGTTTTCGGTCGGTCGAATGGCTACGTGAGCGACATCTCGCTCATGCTCGGCAGGGAGCACACGTACAAGCAGCACACTCTGAATCCACTGGAACATCACGTCGTTTGGGATGCAGAGCTGACGGCCGCAGCTGCCCAAGTCGTTGCTTCGATCCTTGAGTGGCCGCTCCGCGAGATCACGTCAGCGGCGGCGTCCACTCTGGACTGCATTGCGGACTTCTACGACATGAAGAACGCGGAGCATCCAAGCAAGTCTGCCCAGACCACAGCAGCCAGCTACCGCGCGGCAGCATCGAACGTCCGAGCAGGCAAGGAACCTCGATCAGCAGCCGCGAAGGCCGTCAAGCGCGCCTGCGAGGCCGGTCTCGCCTTCTCGGGTGACGCGATCGCTGACTGGCTCACTGCGCGCGCGATCCTGGAGTCCAGCGACAAACTCGCGGAACTGCTCACCGCCGCGCGGTTCGTAAGGCTCTTCCGAGCAACCGATGAGATCGGCGGACGACTGACAGCACAGTGGGCCGAATCTGGAACCTACCAAGGTGCCCGAATCATCGTCCAACGCGCCCTCAATATGGGAAAGTTGCTGGCGACCGAGACCGAGCCTCGTGGGGTTGTGCTGATGACCTTGCACAAGTCCAAAGGCAAGGAGTTCGATGGTGTCGTCATCGTGGAGGGCCAGTACGCCGGGGCATTCTTCAACGAGAAACGAGAAAGACCACCCTTCGCCGCGACTCGCCGCCTCCTCCGCGTCGGGATCACCAGAGCACGTCACCAGGTCATTCTCGTGCGCCCGAGTACCGCGCCACCCCTCACGTGTCCTCCGGCATCTGAAGGGCCCGCAGCATGAAGGCGCGACACGACTGGAGCCCCCAGGCGCGTGATCAGTTCTTCGGACCTGAACCGATGGCTCGTGATCCGCTGCCAGTGCACTCCGAAGCGGTTGAACGTTGCCGCTCGGTCCTGGGCGCAGCCCACCACGAGAGCCTTCGCGCCCTGTCAAGCAACGAGGCCACCACCTACCTCCTGGAAGTCGTGGAAGGTGCCGCCATCACGTGCATCCAGCCGCAGGTCGGCCAGATCGCCGAGAACGGCGCCGAGAGCCCGTAGAGGTCGAGTTGCGTTGTCTCCCAGATGCCACGGGTCGGATTCCACGCTGCGAAGGGTTGCGCCGTCGGGGGTTGCACCCGACTTGGGCCAGGTTCGGGGGCGTGACTGGTCGGCGGGTTCCTGACCTGCGGTGATGTGTGGGGTGGTGGCCTGGAGGGGACACCACGGGGGGCACCATAGGCTGGCGGGATGGCTCATCCGCGGGTGCTGAAGCGTGCGAATGGCACGCGCCAGGTCCAGATCTCGTGGGGCAAGCGCGAGGGCAAGCGGAAGGTCGAGTACGTCGGCTCTGGGCGCACGGATGAGGAGATTGAGCTCCTGCTCGCCCAGGCCCGTGAGCGCATCAACGCAGGCCAGGGCGTCCTGGACCTCGATGTTGACGGCCCGCGCCACCCGGGTGAGCCGCTGGAAGAAGTCGCTTCGCAGATGGCGGTGCTGTGGGAGGCGTTGACCACGGCCTTCGGGGCGTTGGGCTTCGACGAGGCGGCCGACGATGAGGTGTTCCGCGATCTGGTCCTGGCCAGGATTGTCGAGCCCACCTCGAAGCAAGCGGCCGTCGAGCGGGTCTTGCCCGAGATCGGTGTTCCGCACGCGTCTTACCGGACCGTCAAGCGGCGGTTGCGCCTGTATGCGGCCGAAGGGTTTCGTGACTCGCTGGCCGCCGCGTGCGCCCGAGCCGCGAAGCTGGGGCCGGCGAGCTTGGTGCTGTTCGACGTGACGAACTTGTGGTTCGAGACCGACAAGGAAGACGACTTCCGCATCCCCGGGTTCTCCAAGGAGCGCAGGGTCGACCCGCTCATTCAGATCGGGCTGCTCGCTGACGCGACCGGGATGCCGTTGATGATCACCGCGTGGGAGGGCAACACCGCTGAGACCAAGACGATGATCCCCACCTTGAAGGCGTTTATGGCCGCCCACCAGTTGCGTGACGTGGTGGTCGTGGCCGACGCGGGGATGATCTCCGAAGCGAACTGGAAGGCCATCGAAGCCGAAGGACTCTCCTTCGTCCTGGGGGCGAAGATCCCCCAGGTGCCCTACGTCGTGCAGCGATGGCGCACCGACCACCCCGATACTGAGTACGCCGACGGGCAGGTGTGGGTCGCCCGCGAACCGGTGGGCACGGGCAAGAAGAACCGCGCCGATCACGCGACCTACTACCAGTTCAAGCAAGCGCGGGCCGCGCGCACGCTGCGCGGGATCGACAAGCAGATCGCCAAGGCCGAAGCCCAGGTCGCTGGCAAGGACACGGTCAAACGCAACCGGTTCATCAAACTCGACGGTGCGACCAAGAAGATCAACCGGGACCTGGAAGCCAAGGCCCGCGCCCTGGCCGGGTTCAAGGCCTACCTGACGAACATCGAGGACCCGACCCCCGAACGCGTGATCGGCGCCTACCAGAACCTGTACAAGATCGAGAAGACGTTCCGCATGGCCAAGTCCGACCTGGCCGTGCGCCCGGTCTACCACCGGCTACGCGAGTCGATCGACGCGCACCTGACCATCGTGTTCGCCGCGATGGCCGTCAGCCACTGGATCGAGACCACCACGGGATGGTCGATCAAGAAGTTCATCACCACCGCCAGGCGCTACCGCACCACCTGGGCCAAACTCGGCACCCAAACCGTGCCGATCAGGAAACCGCTACCCGACGACCTCCGCGAAGCCCTCACCAAGATCGATCACGCCGCCCGCTGAGGGGACACCACGATGGCCCAAGTCGGGTCGTGATCCGCTGCCAGTGCACTCCGAAGCGGTTGAACGTTGCCGCTCGGTCCTGGGCGCAGCCCACCACGAGAGCCTTCGCGCCCTGTCAAGCAACGAGGCCACCACCTACCTCCTGGAAGTCGTGGAAGGTGCCGCCATCACGTGCATCCAGCCGCAGGTCGGCCAGATCGCCGAGAACGGCGCCGAGAGCCCGTAGAGGTCGAGCTGCGTTGTCTCCCAGATGCCACGGGTCGGGTTCCATGCCGCGAAGGGTTGCGCCGTCGGGGGTTGCATCGCCGGGGTTGCGTTGGTCATGGTCGTCTCCTTCTGCGGGTGGCCGTGTCGCTGGGGAGGACAGCAGCCCGCGGACGTTCTCGATGATGACCCATTCGAGCTGGAGCGCGTCGATGGCGGCGGCCATGTGCGCCCACAGGCCCGAGCGTGTCCCAGGCGCGAGGCCGGCCCGCTTGCCGACCATCGAAACGTCTTGGCACGGGAACCCGCCGATGAGGATGTCCACGGGCTCGACCTGGCGCCAGTCGATGGTCGTGATGTCACCGAGGTTCGGAGCCTCGGGCCAGTGGCGAGAGAAGACGCGGGCGACGGGTTCGTTGAGTTCAGAGAACCACACGGTCTTGGCGTTGAAGACGTGCTCGACGGCGAGGTCGAGGCCGCCATAGCCGCTGAACAGCGACCCGATCCTGAGTCGTGAGTCGCCGCGGGCGTTGAGGTCGTGCATGAAGTCTGCTCCGGTGACGGTCGTCCCCGGCATCCGTGCTTAGTCGAGAACTGATGCCGAGCTGGTCACTTGTCAGGTGCACGACTCCGCCACACGCCCGCTGCTCAACCGAGTCCCCGCTTGCCGCCGTCCGAGGTCCTCCATCTCCGGCCTCAGCTCCGACCGCCATCCGAGGTCACACGCGTCTTGCAGATCGAGGTTGAGTCAGGCATTACCGCGGCAGAAGTCACCGGGTGCGGTTGCTCACCTGCCAGGCAGGAGCGGAGGCGAGCATGACGGTTTCGATGCGCGTGATGTCGGCGGGTGACGGCTACAAGTACCTGCTCAAGACGGTCGCGGCCGCCGACGGCAACAGGCCACTCTCCACGCCGCTCACTCGCTACTACATGGAAGAAGGCACCCCACCTGGTCGTTGGCTCGGCACGGGCGTGGCGGCCCTGGGCAAGGGCGAGATTCAGGTGGGCGACCGAGTATCAGAACACCAACTCCAGCTACT
Source organism: Tessaracoccus sp. (assembly GCF_016714275.1). GTDB lineage: Bacteria > Actinomycetota > Actinomycetes > Propionibacteriales > Propionibacteriaceae > Arachnia. Next base: position 1,713,024 of record NZ_JADJNP010000001.1, read on the forward strand.
GATGGGGAGGGGCCACGATCCGATCACCGACGAGCCGCTCGGTCGAGCGTTCCCGACCTACAAGAGCCAGGAGCAGCGGATCGAGGTGCGGATCGCCGACCTCGACCCGACGATGACGCCTGGCGCCAAAGGCGAAGCCGTCGCGCAGATCGTTGCCGAGGAGAGCGCCCGGAGCACACGGCGTGCGGTGGCGGGCTTCGACTTCACCTTCTCCATCCCGAAGTCCGCATCAGTGCTGTGGGCAGTCGCCGACGCCGGAGTGCAGGCGCTGATCGCCGAGGCGCATCATCGAGCGGTTGCGGAGGTGGTTGCGTTCATGGAACGCGAGGTTGCAGCCACCCGCACGGGCGCAACCGCCGGGGACGGCGCGGTTGCGCAGGTCGATGTCACCGGGCTCATCGCGACCGCGTTCGATCACTTCGACTCCCGAGCCGGCGACCCCCACCTCCACACGCACGTCGTCATCAGCAACAAGGCCAAGACCGTCCTCGACGGGAAGTGGCGCTCGCTCGACGGCAGACCGATGCACGCCGCCGTCGTCGCGCTCTCCGAACTACACGAAGCCGTGTTCGCCGACCACATGACGCGCACCTTCGGCGTCTCCTGGGAGGCGCGCGAGATGGGCCGCGACCGGAACCCAGCGTGGGCGATCACCGGCGTGCTAGAGGAGCTGGTCGCGGAGTTCTCCACCCGCGCCCGCCACATCGACGCGGAGAAGAACCGACTCATCGACGAGTACGTTGCCCAGCACGGACGCCAACCATCGAACGCGACGATCCTCAAACTGCGAGCCCAAGCGACCCTGACGACTCGGCCGGAGAAGCAGGTCCGGTCCCTGGCCGACCTGACCGCCGAGTGGCGCGACCGCGCTACGAAGACGCTGGGCCGGGACGCGACGATGTGGGCGCGCGAGGTGACCGACAACGACAAGCCGTTGCTGCTTCGCGCCGACGACGTGCCGCTCGACGTGATCGGCGAGATCGGGCGCTCGGTCGTGGAGGTTGTCGGTGAGAAGCGCTCGACCTGGCGACGATGGAACCTCATGGCCGAGGCATCCAGGCAGACGATGGGCTGGCGGTTCGCGACCATGCAAGACCGAGAAGCCATCGTCGCAATGGTCGCCGACGCCGCCGAACGGGTCTCCCTCCGGCTGACGCCTCCTGAACTCGCCACGTCACCGGTTGTGTTCCGTCGGCCAGACGGCAGCTCCGTGTTCCGTCCGAAGAGCTCGACGGTGTTCACCTCCGAGTCCCAGCTCGCGGCGGAGGACAGACTCCTCGAACGCGCCAGCAACCTGGCCGGGCCGACAGTTGCGCTCGCGACGGTCGAGAAGATCACGCGTCGCGCCGACCCTGAAGGGCGGATGCTCGGCGACGACCAAGCCGACGCCTTGACCCGCATCGCGGTGTCGGGACGGATGCTCGACGTGCTCGTCGGCCCCGCCGGGGCGGGCAAGACCACCGCCATGAACGCACTCCGCCGCGCCTGGGAAGCCGAGCACGGCCCCGGTTCCGTCGTCGGTCTCGCACCGTCAGCGGTCGCCGCACAGGTTCTCGCCGACGATCTCGGGATCGCGACCGAGAACACGGCGAAGTGGTGGCAGAACCACCTCATCCACGGCACCACCTTCGAGGCGGGACAACTCGTCATCATCGACGAAGCCTCCCTCGCCGGCACCCTGTCACTGGACCGCATCACCCACCTCGCCCAGGACGCGGGCGCGAAGGTGCTGCTGGTCGGCGACTACGCCCAACTGCAATCCGTGGACGCCGGCGGCGCATTCGCGATGATCGCCAGAGACCGGGACGACACCCCGGAACTGGTCGAAGTTTACCGCTTCACCCATCCGTGGGAGAAGGCCGCCTCACTCGAGCTGCGCCATGGACGCGCCCAGGCCGTCGACGCCTACCTCTCCCATCAGCGCATCACCGGCGGCGACGCCGAGACCATGACCGATGCCGCCTACAACGCATGGCGAGCCGACCGCGACAAGGGGCTCGTCTCGGTGCTGATCGCCGAGACCCACGAAGACGTGACGGAGCTCAACCGACGCGCCCGCGCCGACCTGATCCTCAACAAGACGCTGAACCCCGACCGCGAGGTCGAACTGCGCGACGGCACCGCCGCCGGCGTCGGCGACACCATCATCACCCGACTCAACAACCGGAACCTCCGCACCCTGGCCGGGCGGGACTGGGTGCGCAACGGCGACATCTGGACGATCACCGCCGTCGGCGACGACGGGACCATCACCATCGCACGCGACTACGGGACCGGCACCACCGTCCGCGCCGATGGAACCATCAGTGCTCGGAAGCGCGGACGGAGGTTCGGCGGCAGCATCGTCCTCCCAGCCTCGTATGTAGCCGAACATGTCGATCTCGGCTACGCAGTCACCGCCTACCGTGCCCAAGGCGTCACGACCGACACTGCGCACGTACTGGTCGAACCGACCTCGACCAGAGAGACCTTCTATGTCGCAATGACCCGAGGCCGCCACTCCAACCGCGCCTACGTCACCCTTGACCGCGCCGACGACCATGCAGAGCCGCACCCCGGCGACGACCCCAACGCGACCACCCGCAGCGTGCTCTACGGCGTTCTCCAGCACAGCGGAGCCGAGCTCTCGGCGCACGAGACCATCGTTGCCGAGCAGGAGCAGTGGGGCTCGATCGCCCAGCTCGCCGCCGAGTACGAGACCATCGCCGCCGCAGCCCAACACGACCGCTGGGCTGCCCTCATCCGCAGCTCCGGCCTCACCGACGACCAGGCCGACAGCGCCATCGATTCCGAGGCATTCGGCCCACTCGCCGCCGAGCTCCGCCGCGCCGAGGCCAACCACCACAACGTCGATACGCTCCTGCCGCGCCTCGTGGCCGCGCTCGGGTTCGGCGACGCCGACGACATCGCCGCCGTCCTCCACTACCGCGTCGAGCGCGCGACCTCTCGACCAGCGGGATCAGGACGAACCCGGAAACCGCCGCGCCTCATTGCCGGACTCATCCCACACGCCGTTGGCGTGGTGGACGCCGAGATGCGAGCCGCACTCGACGAGCGGGAGACGCTGATCGAAGCCCGCGCCGACGCCATGCTCGACACCGCGCTTGCCGAAGGCGTCTCGTGGACAAGGGCACTCGGAACGCCACCAAACGAGCGACGACGAGCCGCGACCTGGCGCAGGGCTGCACGAGTCGTTGCCGCTTACCGGAACCGGTACCGCATCACCGACGATGCACCCCTTGGTGCCCCGGCCGAGTCGGCCGCGCAGAAGATCGACGCCGCGAGGGCGCGAGCAGCACTCGACAGGATGCTCCTTCTCACTGCCCAGAGCGCTTCGCCGGAGGCTGGGCTCAACACCGCCAGGCGGGAGCAACCTCAGACAGGACGCAGCATCTGACCCTTCCAAATGTCCCCGCCTCGACGTAGCCTTGAAGCGAGGCGGATTTCTCCTTACCTTTGGGCCGCTCGCGGCAGACCTTCGGGTCACTCCCCACGCACCGTCTCGACAACATACGTGCGTGTTGAGAGGAGCCCATCATGATCCGCCTACTGTGGACAGTCAGCACGGAGGTCCGCTACTTCCTACGTCGTTACATGCCGAGCAACGTCCTTCTCGACCTGATCCGAACGAGGAACGGGCTGAAGTGGGGCGTGCCAGCGATGCTGCTGGCCGCTCCGTACCTGGGCGTCGCTGCCTGGTGCACTACTCTCATCGAGTCCGGCGGCCCCGGATGGCTCCACCTCGTGGTCCTGGTCTGTATCTGGAACGCTCTCAAGATGGTCATCATCGGCCCGGTGAGCGTGGCGCTGCTCGTGAGGGCACGCGCCAGGGAACGCCAGGCCCGGAAGCGTGCCGAGCGCGAGGTAGACGCTGAAGTGTCTACGCGTGAACTCACGAGCAGCAGCCGCTGAGCACACTTCCGCCCATTCCGCCGTCGCAGCGTTGCTGCAACGACCGTGTTGGTTCAGGCGTAGCCGGACGGACTCGATCCGCATCAACTTGCGTACGCGGCGCTGAGACCTGGCGCGCGTTGCCGCGTTCCACCAGACGCGCAAGATCAACGCTGTCGGCGATCAGTGACGCGGTGCCCTCCCGCAGGAGCCGATGCGGCCCGGCGCTCGCGGCACTCGTCACCGGGCCAGGCACTGCTCCCACCTTCCGGCCCAGCTCGAAAGCGTGCTGCGCCACCTCCAACGAGCCTGACCGGCCTGCTGCCTCGACGATCACCGTCGTAGACGCGAGCGCCGCCATTAGTCGCCCGCGAGCGATGAACCGATGCCGTGTCGGAACTGTGCCAGGCGGCACCTCGCTGACGAGAAGCCCGACATCAGCCACGCGTTCGAGTAGGTCGCAGTGGCCAGCAGGGTAAGGACGGTCGACGCCGTTGGCGAGGATCGCGATGGTGTCGCCACCTGCCGCGAGGGCGGCTTGGTGCGCAGCACCTTCGATCCCGTAGGCGCCGCCAGCGACGACCACTCGTTCATCCGCGGCCGTCGAAGCGGCGAGTTCGCGGGCAACATGGTCGCCGTAGGAAGTGGATGCGCGCGACCCGGTGATCGTGACGAAGTCCTGCAACGGGCGAGCGAGGAACGATGAGGCGCCGCGCGTCCACAACACGTAGGGAGCGAGATCGCCAAGGTCGTTGAGGGCGACCGGCCAGTTGGCGTCGCCGGGGACAAGAACCTGGATGCCTGACTGCTGAGCCTGGTCGAGACGGGCAGCGATGTCCTTCGCCGCAGGTGCGTCGAAGTGGTCGCGCCAGACCTGCGCGCCGACGGCGCTAAGACCCACCACGGCGCCGTCGCGCTCGGCAAGTCGGAGCGTCTCCATCGCCCCGAGTCCATTCATGACTCGGCCCGTCACCGGATCGTTGGGCTCGACGAGCATGGACAGCACCATCCGCGCGGTTCGCTCGTCGTCTGCGAGGTCACTCAGCCCAGCCATCGTCGGTTCCTCTCGGGATTTGATACCGACGAGGTGCGCTTACGTCGCCTGAATGGTCGAGTGCGCCTGGACCACCTATGTAGACGCGTAGACGTCGAAGCTACCTTTGGTGACGCTCTGCACGTACGACGCTGCCCCAGCGATCAGCCTGAGTTGTTCGTCTGAGGATGCCTTGATGCTGAGGCCTGGTTGGGCGATGACGGTCGAGATGCGGGGGAACAGTTGGGGGGCTTGCTGCCGGATGCGGAAGAGGGCTTCTCGATCGCCGATCTCAAAAGGGCTGAGACCAGTGCGCATGGTGTACGCCTTGGCGCGGCGGTCAAGATGCTCCAGCAACGGAAGGGCTCCGTTATCGCGCCATCGCGCACCTCGCATCGCTTGCCCACATACCTCGTACAGGTCGCTGAGGCGTGAGCCGGCTGTGGGCTTCGATGAGTACTTGCAGTGCACCAGCGTGACAAGAAGATCGCCCTTGTCGACGCGGATACCAACAAGGTCGGCGGCTTCGCCAGCGCGGTCGTCGTCGATGAGGATATCGAAAGTCTGGTCTTGCGACAGGAATCGGGCCATGTACGCCTGAATAGAGTTCGCCTTGCGGTCGGTCCCTTGCGATTCCACAGTGATATCAACACCATTGCCCACCCAGTCGAGGGCTCGGAGCTGCTCGCGCGGGTATGGAGCCAGCTCGGTCCGTGGCGCGAGGAGCCGATCGTCGCCTGTCACCATCCGATCTCCCGACAGGAAGAGGGTTGGCTTGTGGTTGTTGAGCCAGGTCGAGAAGGGGGTCGTCGCGTCTCGCCAGCCGATAACCTCGGCATCATCACCCTTTGCGCTGTAATGCAGACCGTGCGAGCCGAACTGCCCCTCGTAGGCCAACTCCCAGCCGGGAGTCATGATCGAGAAGCGGAGCGGGCCGCTGGTGCCAAAGTCGTCGATCCTGAACTCGGCATCGGTGAGGAGCACGCTTGAGTCCTTGTGGCTAAGTCTGGAGGATGTTCCGTTGCCTAGGTACAGATTCCAGGGCCACTCCATCGCCAGGACGGGGAAGCCTGGTCGTTCGCTTACGTCGGTCGGGATGATCATGGAGCGGAAGAGCGAATGAATATCGACGCTGCCGTCGTTCAGCTTCGCGCCTTGCTGTCGGCACCAGGTGCGCCACTCGGCAAGGTTCGGCGCCGTGCGCATGGACCAGAACCTTCCCGAGAGCGATGCTGCGATGGTGACGCGCTCGCCTTCCTCGAACGCTTTCGCCGCGACGTGGGTGTTGGACTTGTGCGTGCGTTCAGCCTCCGTGAGCGCTGTCTCCACGTCACTGCCGACGTGCATGGAGAAACGTTTGTCGCGATCGCGGGCATCGAGAAGGCCGATGTTGGTGGGGATGAGCCTGTCCAGCTTCGAGAAGACCTTGAAGGTGTCGTATCCGTTGAGTGGTCTCGGCTCGTGGCCGAGCACTGCCTCGACGAGGTCGGCGAGACTGTGCTTCGTGTCAGAACAGTGGATGTAGAGGATGCCTTGCGCACGATCAAGGTACATGGCGAGGAGTGTGTAGTCAGTGGCGCGCAGCGACGGGATGTCACCCCATCGGAGGTTCGCAATGGTCTCGACCACGAACCACGCAATGGTGTTCTCTGCGTTCACGCTGATGAGGTCGTCCAGCACGGCGTCTCCATAGACTTCGCGTGCTGCGAGCGGGTCCCAGTCGATGGTGGATGTCGCGAAGGCCTTGGCGCTCATCTTGGGTTCCAAGAGGCCGACTGGCACATCCGGAGGGTTGTCAACGAACGACGCCTCGAACTCACTGACCTCGTTTGCACGTTCAGTGGCGCGTTCGGTGATGTCGCTCAGCACCTTGTCCCAGTCAGGGTCTTCACGAAGAAGGAACCGCATCGGCGAGAGCGCGTGACGTGGGTCCTGGCGCACGTAGACGCTCGCCCTGCCAATCGGGAGTGGAGAAGATGTCCTCGCGAGCCGACCGATGAGTTGCACCATCGGGCTCAGCGATCGGTGTGCGTCGTGAAATGCCCCTACCTTCAGCGTCGGTAGGTCGAATCCCTCGCCAAGCATGTCGACGCAGACAATCACACGGCTCGTCCGGTCGCGCATCGCCTTGAGCGTCTCGGCTCGGCGGCGTGCTGACATCGAGTCGTAGATGACCTTCGGCGTGAGCTCGGGAGCGATGCGTGAGTAGAGCGCATGAACTTCATCCGCCCTCGCCTTCGACCCCACCCGTGCCAGAAGCAGATGCTCGTGGCCGGCGACCAAGTCATCTCGAAGCCGCGAGACTGCGGCGAGTGCCAATGCCTCATCGTCATCATCCAGATCGAGTACCGCAGTGAAGTCGATGGTGCTGAAGTATCCCTCCTTCTGAGCTTCCCGTAGCGGGAAGCGGAAGATGACGCGGCCGGGCAGTGTCAATCCGTCGCGACGGAACGGTGTCGCCGTGAACAGAAGCGTTGGCCGGTTCGCGAATACACGGATGATCTCTGTCCATGTTCGAGCCGGCGCATGGTGCGCCTCGTCGACGAGCAGGTGTGTGAAGCTCTCGAAGAAGGCTGCGCGCACGTCAGGCTCGTTGGCGTGGATCGCGTTGGGTGTTGCAACGACGACGTTCGCTGCCTCGACGAAAGCCCTCGCTTCGGCACCATCGGTGAACCGGCCCTCTACCCGGCCGACTCTGGGGCGCAACGCGCGGTGGTCGACGATGCCTTCGATCTGAAGGATGCCCAGGGTCTCGAACTTGCTCGCTATCTGATCGCGAAGCGCAGTGGAGGGAACGACCACCAGCACACGTTCGGGCCGTTGTGCCACGAGCCACGCCAGCATCGTCTCTGTCTTGCCTGTGCCTGTCGGCATGACCACGATCCCGGGCTCAGACAGGCCGGACGACTGGTAACCGACGATGGAGTGAAGCGCTGCGATCTGCGGTCGTCTCAGGCTGCGGGGTAGGTCATGCGCAGTGAACCCAATGGCACCTTCGAAGGATTGGATGACCTCGCTCGCCTGAGCCGCCTCTCGACTACCGCCCCATTCGATCTGGGCGTTCGGGGAGTGATCTCCAGGGAGCCTCGCCGCGAGCGGCCCATCAGTCGGAAGATCAGCAGTGCACGTTGTAGGCCACTGTCCGAAGGGTGTCTTCACCACTTCGATGCCTGGCTCGGTCTCAAACACCTCGATGTCGTCGCACGTCGGGACCAGCAGTTGACGGACTACGTTCTTGCCCGTGACGTGGGACGTCGCCCAGACATCCTCGGTGCGGTATTCCACGTCGAGCCTCTTTCTTCTTCGCCTATCCAAGGAACGCGACTGCCAACAAGTGCGCCGCGATCACCCCTTGGATGACCTAGGGTCGTTCCCAGGTGCGATCGTGTCTTGCGCGCGGATCGTCCCCTTGAGCGAACGGACCTGTAGCTCGCCGCCTCCGTCGTTGCCGAGGATCGTGCGGGCGCGCTGAATGCCTTCGGCCTGTGTCGAGGTTACGGCGCTGGCACGATCAGCTCTTGGCTTCCGTACGTCCCAGTCGCCGTCGCTTCGGCGCTGGACTACTCGCTTGTTGGGTTCTGTCATGATCTTTCCTCTTTCTCGGATGGGACTGCTGCCCACTACTTCCTGTTGTCTGGGTGGTCTTTCACCAGCGTCAGCTTGGGCTGGGGATCGTCGATGCCAGCTAGCCGTCGTATGTGACGAGGCGTCATCTGGAGGTCCTCCGCGACCTGAGTCAGTGGCACACCTGCCTGGTCAAGCAGCTCAAGCGCGGACTTCAGGAGTTCGGGTCGCTCGCCGGGATAGTCGTGAACCGGCATAGGTCGCCGAGCGATCCCATTCAGCGTGATGTACGCGCGACGGGCTGTGGACTCCGAGATAAGATCAAGCTCCCGGGACCGGAAGATCAGAGAGTTGATGGAGACCCCCCACAGCTGGCTAAGTTCCTCGTACCGGTTGAAGTTGATGCGCCGAGGCAACTGGTCACGGATCGCATCGCGAGGAGTGAGGAACTCGGCCGCGAACATGTCTGCCTGCCGCTCAAGTTGGCTATCTGTTCCTTGCCGGCCGTGATGAAGGACGATGTGTCCAAGTTCGTGCGCGGCCGAGAACCGATGCCGCATAACATCGTTGGCCTTGTCTGGGGTCAGCACGATCATGGGACGTGGCAGTGCGGTGGTCGAGAAGGCGTCGATCCGGCTCTTCTCGTCAAGTGCGAGGTCTTCCTTCATGGAGAAGAAGACTGTCAGGATGCCATGCTGTTCAAGCTCGTACACGAGGTGATTGATCGGCACGGTCCCGAGCATCCAGTGTTGGCGCATGGCTCGCGCTGCTGTCACGGGGTCGGGCACATCCGATGAGTCGACCTGCGCCCAGGTAGGGAGGTCTAGATCAGGGAACTCCACGCTCTCTTCGAGGTAGCAGCTGAGTTCCCAGGCTTGTTCGACATACGCAGTCGCTTGCTGCTGTTGCGTGACAGTCGTTGAACGGAGTCGACGGAACGACGCTTCAGCGATGTCCACCTGGACGCGTGGACGCCCGAGCGCGAAGAAGCCCGGCGGAACACCGAGCGCCGTGGCTAGGGCAGCGACCGTCTCTGCGCGGGGACGCACCTCTCCACGCTCGTACTGCCCGATCGCGGCGGCCGATACGCCAACCTTGCGATGAAGGTCAGCCTTGGACATCTTGCTGATCCGACGAGCCTGAGCTAGCCGCGCTGGGTCAAACATCCTGGCAACCGCCGCTAGGTCAGCGTCGCCTACGTACTCAGTCGGCATGGGTCAGTTGCCTTCCTGCTCGGACCGCCGCTGGCGCAGCTTCACCGAGGTACGCGGACGGTCGCCGCTGTTGAACCCAGCGACAGGCTTCAACATGGTGTGCGGAGCATCGACCGAAGAAGGCGTGCGCTCATAGGTGAGCCGCTCGGGGTCTGCAAACTCCAGGTACCGGCCGTTCAGTCGCGCAGGTGCGAAGTAGACCGTTCCCACACCCTGCGGCGTACTGCTGTAGTAGGGAACGAAGAGCGTAGTGCGAGGCACAGCCAGTTCGACGTGGCTGAGCGCATCCTCAAGCGATGCAGGCTGATCTCCTTCGAGAACGTCACTGATGTCGAAGAGCCCGGGGTCCGAGTACTTGACGTTGCTCGTCTTCGAGAGGAGTTCACGGCGCGAGTCAGGCAAGTAGCTGAGCCGAACACGGCGAACGTTGCGCGGCATCTGCTTGCCCACCCGTTGCGCGAAGATGAGTGTGTTGCCGACGAAGGTCAGCATCCGTCGGGTCGTCGGGACCTTTGCCTCCCGATAGGTAGGTAGGTCGGACAGAAGTGTGCGGAGCTCCTTCTGCACACCACGGGCCATGCCAGCCCCGTACACGTCCTGGTCCCCATCGGGATCGTCATATGCTGCCTGAGCGCGGGCCGAGCGATCCTGGCTGCGCTGGATCGCGGTCGGGATTCGTTCGCGGAGTGCCGCGAGCTCTGCTGGCTGGAACTCGCTGCGCCAGTCGTCGCTGTCGTGTTGCTGAGCCACCGGGGCCTCCTTCGTCGTCACGAAGGACTCTAGCACACAACTTTAGTATCACGCGGCAATCCGTCAGAGTTAGCACCAACAGGATGGCTGCCGAGGTCACTCTTCACTCGGCTCAACACCCTCAGTCTGTCAGATCGGACCCGGCGAGTCGGTCAAGACGCGAATCGTCGGTGTCATCCACGATGAGTCCAGCCTCGACCAGCGCTGCACGTACTGCCTTGCGGTCCACGCCCATCCGGCGACTGATCGCTCGCATCGAGACGCCCGCTCGGGCGAGGCGCACGGCCTCGGCCTTCTCGTCGATTCCCAGCCCTGGTCGGCGGCTCGGCACGTTGCGGCGACGCAGGTGCGAGAACACGGTGGCGCGGTGGATGCCGTACCTCTCGGCGAGTGCCTTGACGCTCATCCCGGCGAGGTAGTCGCCGACGAGCGCGTCCACCTCGGCGGCGGTGAGAAAAGTTTGAGCCGTCTCGACAGTCCTCACGACGGGGCCACGATCGTCCTTCGGAGCGGTATTCTGGGGGCGTCGAGAGACCTCGTAGACTCCACGGTCTAGGCGGTTGACCAGCGTTTTTGTCTTGGGGGCGGAGTTGCCGAACGTGCTACTCAGGCACCCCAAGTCTGGCCCCAGCTCTCGACGCTGGGGCCAGGACTATTTCTCGCGTTTCCCCTTGTCGGAGCCGGTTTCACCATGGTGCGCAATGGCGAAAGGCTCACGATTTCAACGCCGCCGCTGGTGCGCGATGGTGGTTCTCATGTCGGACGCGGCCTGATTTCCTCGCCCTCTGCCACCAGCGCCGCCCGGACGAGTTTCCGATCCGTCCCCATCCGCCGGCCGACCTCACGAAGCGACAAGCCTTCGCGATAGAGGCGGAGTGCCTCGGCTCTCTGCTCCCGATCAAGCCCCGCTGCAGCAGCTGGAACCTCGCGACGACGAAGATGTGCCGTGACCGTCGCCCGATGGATCCCATACTTCTCAGCGATCTTCCCCACCGGCATCCCCGCCGAATAGTCAGCCACAAGCGCGTCCACCTCGTGGGGCGTCAAATATCGCGGGAAAAGCCGATGCTCCGACGATCGAACCACCCTGCCACGCGCATCGGCAACGCCGCCCCGCCCTTGCGGCAGAAACACGCCCGTTTCGCCGCCCGACACCCCATCGGGGCTGCTCTCCTCCATCCGATCGTCGCGCCACGGTCGTTGCGCCGCCCTGTGCTCTACCGGGGAGACTTCCCGCTTGAGAGCCCGCAAGAGCGTCGTGTGCGCGACCTGATAGCGCTGCGCAATCTCACGGGAACCGACCCCGCCATTCAAGAGGCGCCGAGCGTGCCACAGGTCCTCCTCGCTGAGCACACGATTGTGCTCACGGACTCGCACGCCAGCCTCCCCAAGCCGCTTCCTCACCGTCTGAACGTGAAGCCGATGCTTCCTCGCGATCTCGACCTGCGTCATGCCATTGGCATAGTCCACCACCAGCGGCAACAACACCGCCGGACTACTCCTCGCGCCACCCGTGTCCCTTCGCTCACCACCACCCGGGCCATAACCATGCGCACCGCTGGCTCGTCCTCCGCGATCCGATCGTCCTCGCTGCTCGCGACCTTCGGAGTTCCCCGAGGTTTCCTGCGGCCCCAGCATCTCGGGGTGCTTCTTGATCAGTTCCAGGAGTCTCTGCTGAGCCGGGTCGGGCGGCAGCATCAGGGACTCAAGCAGCCCCCCGGATCTCCGGATCGCCTCTCGTCGGTGGCACGTTCTCCCCGTCCACGCTCACGACGCCATTGTCAGGCCAGGTGTCTTCATGGCCTCATCCAACCAACACGTGATGCAGACCCTCTCGGATCAGATCACGCCGCCACACGCCGTTATCTCTTACAGTCCCGTGCGCGATGGTGACTCTGGGCCAAGGTCTGCACACCGCTTACCTCGACTAGGACCGCCAGTAGTGGAGCAGATCCGATGCTTCAATGTGAACCGCAGTGAGATCTGCGAGATAGTCGACGTAAGAGCGGCCACCAGGGAGCGCCTCGATGATGCCGTTCATGGGCTGAGCCGGATTAAGCGGGCTTGTGAGCTTGTTTCTGATCTCGTAGTGCATGGACCGATTCCGCACCAGTTTTCCGTGCGGCGAGATCAATCGCTGCCACTCCGGCGAGCCGAGCAGCGCTCGCATGCGGTCCACATGCCGGGAAGCTGGCGCGGGTTGCTCCTTATCTGCGTGCTCCAAGGCGCTGACCGCGTGATAGACACCAACCACAGTGGCGCGAAATGCTGCGTCTTCGTGTCCGACCGCCAGACTCGGAAGGACATAGCGAAGAGCATTGAGTTCGCCGGCTACGTGCGTCAGGACCAGCTTCAGCGGCTCGGCGTACGATGCGTCGAACCTACGTGACAGATACTTGTCGGAGCGACGATCTCGGTGGGATAGATAACCCAAGTGCTTGAGGGAGAGAGTTCGAGTGGCCGCGTACGGATGTCCAGCAGATTCCGCGAGAACGCTGATCGCTTGACCGTAGGCGGTAGACACAGACAGCACTTTGGCCGCCAAATCGACCGCCGACGTTTCAGGCGGTTCACCCATCCGGTAGGACAAGGTGGGAGTCACGGCGACAAGCCGACGCCCGCGTCGGAACATGCCAAGATCCCCTTCGAATCGCCGCGCCCATCTGAAAGGCGTGTTACCCAGGAACTCCTGTCGTGCCTGGGCCAGATCGGCATCCATGTGGCTCAGCAGAACCTCGTAAGGGCGTGAGGTGTCATCGAACAGCTTGGTGGCGTGCCGCGCTCTCTCGATCAGGTCATCGTGCGAGGACGGTAGCCGTGCCGCAAGGGCAGGATCAGCGACCGCTTTCGTCTTCGATCGAGCCAGTGCGGTTCCCTCATACACGATCCTGCCGGCATGACCCACGAACAGCAGCGGAACGATCGGCTCGCTGGCCCGTCCAGCGAACAGCAGAACATCGGCAATCCAGCGAGCGTCCTCTGCCACCATCTGACGAGCGACCGAAATAGGGTGATTGGGAAGGTGTGCCACCGTCATGGCAGGGCCTCTCTTCGTCGTCTGATCACCCCACGCATTCGAGTGGCGCGACCATGATTCCGCCAGCCCCAGTTCCGCAGGGCGGGAGGCGTCACGCCATCTCGTTATCGTGGTCTTGGCCAGGAGATGAAGGCTCCGTTCCAGTCGTCGGAGAACCATGCGACTCTGGCTGCTCGATGATGGCTTCACGTCTTAGGAAGTGCGAAGGCCCATACATCGAAAGTGCCCAGCGTCCTGGCTCCCACTCCGTTGCGGTACTTCCGGCATCGTCGATGCGAACCCATCGCAAGTCGGTCCGGTAGGTGGCGCCATTCACCACAATCTCCACATCAGTGTGCGCGACGGCGGCCGCGACGTGACGAACGCGCAGGATCATCCAGGAGGAGAGTTCATGGGTCCGATAGAGGTCTTTGGCCTCAACAGCGAGCTTGCCGACGGACGATCGGGTGCTCCCAAGTTCCATGAAGTGCGCACCGACTGGTGCCCACTGCTGCTTCTGCCACCTTGCGAGGAAGTCCGCGCAGACTCGCGCAAGCTCTGGTGGGTCTCCAGCGGTGAGGTCGGGTTCGTACTCATGGGGTTGCCACTCTTCGATCCTGGCCTTCTGATTCTGGACCTCTTGCCATCGGTTGAGCGACTCCCGCAGGGTGGGGGTGGGTTCGACGGGTTTCGCTTGCCGTCTCCGCGCATCTGCCCAATCGGCAACGGCGAAGAGACGGTTCCAGGCTTTGGTGGCGACGACCTCGTTGTCGAAGTTGACCAGGGTGCCGTGCATGATGCCGTTGCGGAACAGATCGGTCACTTCGGCCGTGTCAGTCTTGTAGACCCCTTTGACGAACGACTGGAGCGTGACTCAGGCCCAGGTGATGCCCAGCCACGCTGTCCCATGCCACCATGTCCTCCACCGCGCGCGCATGCAGACCCTGGCGAGCCGCGGTGTCCAGGTCGTTGACGAAACCGTCCATCACGGATAGCAGCACCAGGACAGTGCTGTAGTAGCGACCGGCCTGGTAATCGGTCAGCGCCTTCTGCAGCAGGTCGATGCGAGGGCGCATCGCCTCGAAGCGGTGGAGGCGGCGGAGTGGGAACGTGATGCGATCAGCCGTCTTGTAGTAGTCGATGAGACGCGCCTCCGCGGTCTCCGCGTCTCCAGCAGCGATGACGTGCTCGACCGCGGGGAGGTTGAGGTCGCTAGTGAACACCCAGTTCCGTTCTCCGAGAAGTGCATAGAACGTGTCCACGATCTCGGTGATGCGCCGATGCTCACGCTGTAGGTCCTTGAGTTGCTTCCGTTGGTCCTTCGACAGCAGGAAACCGAGCAACCTAAACGCCGCCATCTGCTGCTCCATCTCCTTGACAGATGGAAGATCGCGCGCCGAGCCGTATGGGCTCACTTGTGAACTACTCGCCATACTCAGAACCGTAGCTGGCGCCGCTGACAAGTGATGCCCGGTCAGACCCGGTGCTCGGGACACAGTCCGTGTTGTAGACCCACCGCATCGTCAAGATACGCCTCACAGCGGACGCAGGCGATGCCTCGGAAGATCGTGCTCGGCTGGTCTGGGTCGGCCTGGACCGGTGTCGCGTCGTAGGCATCAGCGAACGGGACTGCTGAAGGTTTGGTTGACTCCAAGATCGCATGACTCTCACGAGAGGGTCGTGCTGGAAGGATGGCATCCATGCCGAAGATCGCTTACACCGACGAGTTCAAGCGCGACGCGGTCGCGCTGGTCGCCTCAGGCATCCCGCAGAAGCAGGTCGCCAAGGACATGGGGATGGCCAAGACCACCCTTCAAGCCTGGGTCCGCGACGCTCGCTTCCAGTCCCACGGATGACCCCGACCACCGATCCTGAGCAGCGCAAGGACATGGCCCAGGCGTTACGCAGGATCCGCGAGCTGGAGATGGAGAACGAGGTCCTACGGCGAGCGGCGGCGTATCTGTCGCAGGCTCACATCACGCCCCCAAAATGATCTACCCGCTCGTGAAGGAGATGGCTGCGGTCGGTGCCACCGTGAGGGTGCCGGTGGCGGTCGCGTGTCGGGTGTTGGGATTCTCCAAGCAGGGCTACTACAAGTGGCTCAAGCAGCCGGTGTCGGCCCGCGAGGCCGAAGAGCGTGAGCTGATCGACGTGCTCCACCAGCTCCACGATGATGACCCGGAGGGCGGCTACCGCGTCCTGGCCGATGACATTGCCGAGTTGGGCTACGAGTTGTCGGAGCGCAGAGTGTGGCGGCTGTGCCGGGTCGCTGGCATCCAGTCGGTGTTCACCAGGCGCAAGACCCGGTACAAGAAGGCCGGCGCTCCCGTCCACGATGACCTGGTCAACAGGCAGTTCAGCGCCGACGGCCCCAACGAGCTATGGCTGAGCGACATCACCGAGCACCGCACCCGCGAGGGCAAGGTCTACCTTTGTGCGATCAAGGACGTGTTCTCCAACCGGATCGTGGGCTACTCGATCGATTCGCGGATGAAGGCCCGTATCGCCGTCAACGCGCTCCAGATGGCAGTGGCCCACCGAGGCCGGCCCGCCGGGGTGATCGTGCATTCCGACCGCGGGTCCCAATTCCGCCCAGACGCTTCCTGAAGGCCCTCAAACGCCACGGCCTGACCGGCTCCATGGGCCGCGTGGGGGCATGCGGTGACAACGCCGCGATGGAGTCGTTCTTCGCGCTCCTGCAGAAGAACGTCCTCGACCGACGGTCCTGGAGTACACGAGAGGAACTGCGGCTAGCGATCGTGTCCTGGATCGAGGGGAAGTACCACCGGAAACGCCGTCAACGCAGGCTCGGGAAACTCACCCCGGTCGAGTTCGAACTCATCATGAAACCAACCGCTAGACTGGCGGCATAAACCCCGGAGGTCAACCAAACCTTCAGCGGACCCAACTGTGCGACCAGGCGGGGATGTCTGCGGCCGAGCATCCGGTGTACCTCGGTCGCCGTACGCGACGGGTTCTTCTGCACAGCTGCGAGCAGATCAACGCCTTCTCGGTATGCCTGCTCGGTGAACCGTAACGCCATGAAGTAGTCCGGGCTGACCGCGCTCATTCCATGCGCCGCGAGATCATCGAGTGCGAAATCATCGACATCGGTCGTGATCAGATACCTGGCTCCCGCACAGATCGCGTCAGCCACCACCTGCCGATCCTTGGTCGTGTCAGTCACTAGACCTTCGGTGCTCTGCGCGGTCGGCGATAACTCCGTGCCCAGAATCTTCGTACGAACGATCGATGTCCGCGATGCCTGGCCGCGCGCGTGCCGATCGGCTTCGACCTCGACGTGCCTCGACCACGTCCACCTCAGACCGTCCGCACGGGCCCCGGCGATCAGCAAGGTGCGGGTCACCGGCGAAGCGAGCGCGTTGGCGTCCAAGAAGAGCAGCGGTGCGTTACTCACCGAACAACTCGGCCTCGATATCGGCAGCAGACGCCTCGGCCATGCGGCGCAGGAGTTCGCGGCTGTATCGCTCGTACTCGTTCAGTGGTATGCGGTGGTGAGTGCCGACCTTCGTTGCCTTGATGTCGCCGTCGGCGATCCGGCGCAACACCGTGGACCGAGACATCCCCAGCCGCCCGGCGACCTCTGCTGGGGTCAGCAACTCCACCCGAGTGGAGAAGTCGACGACCTCACCGCGCTTCTTCGCCGAGTCCAGGAACGCACGCACCCGCACCCAGTCCTCATTCGACAGGTGCGCCGGGTCCACCGTCATGCTGCTCATGCTCCCCAGCATACTCCGCCGTGACCACTTACACATCGCTAAATGTCCACATTGCTAGTCGAGCGCTGGGCCCACAACTCCTCCTCACGGTGGCGGTTCATTCGGGCTCCCCGGCTGCGCTGGCTTCGACCAGAGCCCTCCGCACAGGGTCAAGTCCCGGGGAGTGGTGTAAGCGGTTCCTTCGTCTAGGCGGTGAGGGTGAGGGGTTCGGTCACCTCCTCGATGTTGGTGATGGTGGTGAGTCGGCAGCGTGCGAGGATGTCGAGGCCGAGGTAGCGGCGGCCCTCTGCCCATTCGTCGGTCTGTTCAGCCAGGACGGCGCCGACGAGCCGGATGATCGCTTCCCTGTTCGGGAAGATCCCGACGGCGTCGGTGCGGCGCCGGATCTCCCGGTTCAGGCGTTCGGCGGGGTTGTTGGACCAGATCTGGGTCCAGACGTCTTTGGGGAACGTCGCGAACGCGAGCACGTCGGGGCGGGCTTGCTCGAGGTGTTCGGCGACTTCGGGGAGCTTCTCGCTGGTGTAGTCCAGCAGCCGGTCGAACTGCGCCTCCACGGATGCCTGGTCGGGTTGATCGTAGACCGAGTGCAGCATCGCCTTGACCGCCGGCCAGAGACTCTTCGGGGTGACGGCCATCAGGTTGGCGGCATAATGGGTCCTGCAGCGCTGCCACGAGGCGCCGGGCAGGTTCGCCGCAACGGCTTCAACCAGCCCGGCGTGGGCGTCGGAGGTCACGAGGCGGACCCCGCCCAGGCCGCGGGCGACGAGGTCGGCAAAGAACGTGTTCCAGGCGCTGCGGGTCTCGCTGGTGGCGACCTGCAGGCCCAGGACTTCGCGGTGGCCGTCGCCGTTGACCCCGGTCGCGACCAGGACGACGGCGTTGATCACCCGGCCCCCCTCGCGGACCTTCATGGTGAGCGCGTCGGCGGCGACGAACGTGAACGGGCCAGCCTGGTCAAGGGGGCGGTGCCGGAACTGGTGGACGTGCTCGTCCAGCTCGGCCGCCATCCGGGACACCTGGGACTTCGAGAGCCCGTCAATGCCGAGGGTTTTGACGAGCTTGTCCATCCTGCGCGTAGACACCCCGGCGAGGTAGCAGTCCGCGATCACCGTGATCAGTGCCGCTTCGGCGCGTTTACGGCGCTCCAGCAGCCACTCGGGGAAATAGGTCCCCGAGCGGAGTTTCGGCACCGCGACGTCGATCGTGCCGACACGGGTGTCCAGGGGCCGGTGGCGGTAGCCGTTGCGTTGCGCTACCCGCCCTGCCGAGGGTTGACCCCATTCGGCGCCGCACACGAGATCGGCGTCGGCGGAAAGGAGTTGATTGATCATGGTCTGCAACAGGCTGCGCATCATGTCCGGGGAGGCCTCGGTCAGGAGGTTGCTCAGCACGTGGGCAGGGTCGACAATATGAGGAGCGGTCATCGTGATCTGGTCCTTTGAGAAGAGCTTTGAGACGTGAACTCGAAGGATCCCACGGTGACCGCGCCGTCGTCCCAGACGACACCGGCCACCCTGGGCGCTACACCACTCTAAGGGGCTCTACTTTCCATGATCTCCTCGGCAGACTTCAACATGTCCCTTCCTCGAGTGGATTCAGCGCTTCAGCACCGCCATCGCTACTCGAGGAAGGGGCCCCAACCGCGGACGCGGCCAGGCAACAGACGAACGTGTCGGGCAGATCCCATGGCCACCACCGGGCAGATTTCATGACCGCCAGCGGGCAACTACATGACCGTCACTGGGCATTTTTCCGTGTCCGCCGACAGATGAGCGGAAACTAACGACCGGTATCCCGAGGCAGGAAGAGTCTCCAACTCCATCCCGGTCCGAGTCTCGCAGGAACAGCAATCGGTGGAGGTGAAGCATCATGCAGGAGGTCCTCGATTTCGACGAGGATGGTCGGGTGCGGGCGCTCGAAGGAAAGATCCTGGAGTTCAAACGTGATCTGTCCTCGCCGACAAGGCCATTGCGAACGATAGTCGCGTTCGCTAACTCCGCCGGCGGTCGCCTGGTCATCGGCGTTGAGGACGATGGCACGGTTGTTGGTGTCTCCGATCCGCTCAGCGAGGAAGAGCGCATCACGAGCTTGATTGCTGATCGGATCTCGCCGCAGTTGGTCCCCGCGATCGACCTCGTCACCGTCGACGACGCGACGATCCTTATCGTTGACGTTCCTCTGAGCACCCGCAGCATCGCCTCTCCCGTGAGGCAGAAGTACGGCTGGAGACCGGTCCGACGGAACGCGTCGTGACTGCTGCCGCGGCCGGAGCCGACTATCTCATCCTGGGACGCGACGGCGACATGAAACGGCTGGGGCCTCGGAGCCTCGGGCGTGAGACCCGTTTCGTCGTCGACCATGCACCTTGCACGGTGTTGCTCGTCTGGCCCGAGGCGGCACCGAGCATCGCGTCCATTCCTCCCGCCCCCGGTCACCCGTAGACGGCGTCGAGGTTCCGACGTCGTTGCGATAGAGCTCGACCTGCGCCGCTGACAAGCACTGCGGTAGACCGGAAACGAGGCTCGCTCCAACGCTAACCTCGGTCCGGCGTACGACCGGATGAGCGATGTCGAGATCCTGGCTTCGTCCTGTTACCCGAACATGGTCCAGTTGCCTTCGGAGACGACCTCCACAGCACCGTCGGCAACCTTGATGGCCGTTTGCTCGTCAATGGCGTACGCCAGACCGCCGATATCCGCAGCCCAGCGTTCTGCGTGGGTCGGCGTGTTCGTCGGGAAGAGGTTCAGGTGAGGGAAGAGGGAGAAGTCCACGATCCCCAGCGTGCGGTCGTCGGGAGCCGACGGCCACTCGACGAAGTACTCGCCGATCCGGGGAGTCATCACCATGCTTCCCGCACTCACCCCCACCCAGACCGTGTCAGGGAACGACGGAATCAGCGCGGCAAGGCCGGACTCTCGCATCCAGTGACTCAAGTAGGTCGCGTCGCCGCCGTCGACAAGGAGCGCGTCGGCCTCCTGAACCCAAGGCAACCACCGCTCCTTGCCGATCGTGGGCAGCGCGGTGAGTTCAAGGACACCGAGCGACTTCCACCCCAAGCCCGTGAGGTGCTCCCAGCGGGGCTCCGCGGCGACAAGGCCGCGCACTGACGCCGGCCCGCACATCGGGTGCCCCCACTGGGCCGTCGGGACGACGAGGGCATGGGACTCGGCGATCGGCTTGCCGAGGAGCTGTACGAGTGCCGCGCGGATACTCGGGTTGGTGACGCCGCCTGATGTGAGCAAGAGCTTCACGGTTTCTCCTCAGATTCCCGCTCACGGTCTCCGACCGCGGCCCACGTCCCGCGCGAACGGGCACCGCCGTGTGTCGCGGGCCTAGCCTAGGCCAGCCACGACGCCCGGTTGCCACAGACCAGATACCCCGCCAGGCGGGCCTCCAGCGGTAACCTGGCCACCATCCGGCCGAATCGCCACGCGCATCAAGGGAGAGCAACGCGATGAGAACGCTTCGCTACTCGATCAACGTCACGCTCGATGGCTGCTGCCACCACGAGGCGGGGCTGCCTCCGGACGAGGAGTCGATGACCTACTGGACCACCGAGATGGGACGGGCTGACGCACTGCTCCTCGGCCGGACGACCTACGAGATGATGGAGTCGGCTTGGCGGAAGCCCGCCGGTGGCCCGTGGCCCGACTGGATGGAAGAGTGGGAGGTCCCGTTCGCCGAGGCCATCGACGGCGCGAAGAAGTACGTCGTGTCGAGCACCCTGAACGAGGTCGACTGGAACGCTGAACTCCTGCGAGGCGACCTGGCCCGAGCAGTCCAGCAGCTCAAGCAGGAGCCGGGCGAGGGCCTCTGGGTGGGTGGAGTGACACTCCCCCGCGCTCTGGCGGACCTGGGCCTGATCGACGAGTACGAGTTCCTCATCCAGCCGATCCTCGCCGGCCACGGTCCGACGCTGCTCGCGGGCCTGCACGAGCGCATCCGGCTTGAGCTCGTCGATCGCCGGGAGTTCCGGTCCGGGGCCATGGCCCTGCGCTTCCGACCCGCACATCCCCGGACCTGACTGACCGCCTCCCGCGGCGCTGGTACAAAGAGCGCCACGCACAAGGCCGAGCGGCAGGACGACGAATGCAGCCCGCCTAGACGTCGGCAGCCAGCGAGTTGATGAGGTCACGCACGCGGGCCGCGATCTGGTCGCGAATGCTACGCACGACCTCGATGGGCTGGCCGGCCGGATCGTCAAGCTTCCAGTCCTCGTAGCGCTTGCCGGGAAAGAACGGGCAGGCATCGCCGCAGCCCATGGTGACGACGACATCGGCGGTCCGGACGGCGTCGATGGTCAAAACCTTCGGCTGCTCCGAGGTGATGTCGATGCCGACCTCACTCATGACCTCGACAGCGACGGGGTTGATCTGCTCCGCGGGGATGGAGCCCGCTGAGCGAACCTCAATATCGTCGCCCGCGTAGTGCCGCAGATACCCCGCGGCGATCTGCGAGCGCCCAGCGTTGTGGACGCAGACGAAGAGAACGGTCGGTGTGAACTCAGTCATCGGGGTGCCCCTCAGGACGCGGCCGCACCGTACGCGGCGAGATAGTCGGCGCGGTCTTGCTCCGTGATCTCGCGGATCACCCGGCAGGGGTTCCCCACGGCGACGACGCCCGGCAGGATGTCACGCGTGACGATGCTGCCCGCCCCGATCACCGAGCGCGCGCCGATGGTGACGCCGGGTCCGACGATGACGTGCGCACCGAGCCAGGCCCCCTCCTCGATCGTGATCGGCTCCGCATACTCGAACATGTCGACGGTGCGCTGCTGGAAGTCGATGGGATGGCTCGCCGTCGCAAGGGTCACGCGGGGGCCGAAGAGCACCATGTTGCCGATGGTTACCGGCGCGCAATCGAGGATCGTGAGGTCGTAGTTCGCGAACACGAACTCCCCCAGCGAGATCTGGGCACCGTAGTCGCAGCGGAACGGCGGCTCGATCCACGCCTGTCCGACGCTGCCGAGAAGGCCGCGCAGCAGCTCCATGCGACGCTCTTCATCGTCAGGGTGGGTGTTGTTGTACTCGTGCAGCACGCGCTTTGCCGCGGCCCTCATCGCGGTGAGCTCGGGATCAGTAGAGCGGTAGGTGCGGCCCGCAATCATCCGTTCGCGCTCCGTGCTGTCGGTCATACTGTCCTCCGTGTCGTCACCGCTGTGTGTCGCGGCTCAGCCTAGGCCAGCAGCGACGCGCAGGGGCCGCTGGTCAGATTCCCGACCCCGGCAAGCCCAGCCTCGTGATCGCAGCGCCGGCCGCCCATGCGGGCGCGAATCGGCGACTATGTCATGCCACGCCCCGGAGGTGGCGGTCGAAGAAGCCGCCGCTGTCCTCGGCCTCGAACGCAGGGACGCCGGTGTGGCCGCCCATGTTGGCGTGCAGCGTCTTCTCCGTGGAACCGAACGCGTCGAACAGGTCGAGCGCCATCTGGCGGTCGTTGTGCTCGTCGTCCCACTGGAGCAGCATCAGCAGCGGGATGGTGACCTTCCTGGCCTCCTCAATGATCGAGCGCGGCACGAAGCTGCCCGCGAACAGCCCGGCGGCCCGGATCCGCGGCTCGACCGCCGCGAGCCGGACACCGATCGCGATCACGCCGCCGGAGAAGCCGACCGGCCCGTCGATCTCGGGCAGGTCGAGCAGCGCGTCGATCGTCGCCTGCCACTCGGGCACCGCCCGTTCCACGAGCGGCAGGACGAGCCGGTCCACGACGTCGTTCGAGACAGGCTGCCCCGCGCGGATCGCCTGCCGGAGATCGACCCGTGCGCTGTCGACGTCGGGCAATGGTGGACGGCTTCCGCCGCCCGGGAGTTCGATCGTCGCCACCGCGAAGCCGCGGCGAGCGGAGTGTCGCGCACGGGCGAGGAGACGCGGATACATCCGGTCTAGTCCGCCGGGGTGACCGAGCAGGATCAGGGGCACCGGCGCGGTCGCGTCGGGCGGGGTCCAGAGGGTGCCGGGCACGTCGCCCAGCGCGAAGTCGCGTTCGAGGACGCCCTCATCGAGGCGTCGTTCAGAGAGGAAATGCATGGTCGTGCCTTTCGGGAGTGCAGTGGGGCGCTCCCGGACGACCTATCGCCCGACCGTGTCTCCCGAGGGGAGCACCCAGTTCGTGTCGGTCACGGGCACCACCTCCTCATTCAGCTCGCACGGCATGACCGAGCATAGCCCCATGCCTGGGCATCCACTCGCTGGCCAACAGTGCGTAGACGTAGGTGTCCTGCCACACCGGGCGCCCCTCGTCGTCTCGGCGGAAGGCCACGTTCTCGATCAGGTGCCCCTCACGGCGGAAGCCGAGCCGCTCCAGCAGCTGCCACGACGCGAGATTGAGCGGGTTGCACTCGGCGACGATCCGACGCGTTCCTTCGGAGAACGCCCATCCGACCAGTTCCCGGCAGGCCTCTGACGCGAACCCCTTTCCCCAGTCGCGGGAGTTGAACACATAGCCCAGCTCCCGGGTCTCCACCCCGTTCTCGCCCAGCCATACGTTGCCAACGACCCTGGCCTCGCCTCTCGCCTCGACCGCCCAAAACGCGGGGTCTTCCGCCCGACGCGCGCTCTCCTCCCTCGCCTGGGCCTCCGAGTAAACGTCGTACGGCTCGTATGCGACGACTTCGGGCCGGGATAGGTAGTCGTGCAGATCTCGCCAGTCGTCCGGCTCGAATCGACGGATCGTCAACCGGTCGGTGATGAATCGCATGTTCAGCCTTCTCGTGTTCCTGACGCCGGGATCCACATTCAAGCAGACCGCCTCGCGGGCTATGCAGCGGGTGCTTGTTCCGCGCCCGGCACCAAGAGATTGTCGCCACGCTGTCGCGACAATTGAGGAGGACGCTCGGCCGGGGTTTCGGTCGGTCCAACTTGCACCGGATGGTGACGTTCGCTCGCGCGTTCCCTCAGGCGGAAGCTGTTGGGACACTTGTCGCAACAATCGAGTTGGAGCCACTTCGCGGCGCTTATTCCCGTCAGGGACCCCCGAGGCGGGGGCTTCTACGTGGCCCAGACCCTCGACGGGCGTCTGAGCGTCCGTGCGCTCAAGGAACTCATCGGCCGTCAGGGGTTCGAGCGCAATGACATCGGGAATGCGCAGGCTCTCGGCGGTTCGGCTTTGCCCATCGACAGCTTCCGCGACCCCTACTTCCTCGGCTTCCCCCCACCGACGCGCGATCACGGCAGACGGCAGATCCAGACGGTGGCAAGGTGGAGGAATGAACGATCAGACACGTCTCTCGCCCGCGCAGGTCGCGGCGGCCGGCCTCGCCGAATGGCGACAGATCCGGCACACCCTGCGAGCCCGATTCCGCACCGGCGACTTCGCCCGCGGCCTCGAACTCATCAACCGCATCGGCGACGCCGCCGAGCGCCGCAACCACCACCCGGACATCACCCTCACCTACCCCGAGGTCGGAGTGTCGCTCACGAGCCACGACCTCGGCGGAATCACCGGCCGCGACATCGACCTCGCGCGCGAGATCTCAACCATCGCGGCCGACCTCGGCATCGGCCACGACACATCGATCACGGATGTCGATCTCGCCCTCGACACCGACGATCACACCGCCGTCGTCGGGTTCTACGCCGCCCTCCTCGACGCGAAGGACACCGGGAGCGGTGACTTGGCTCCCGGGCAGGCGCCGCCGATGTGGTTCCAGGAGCCGAGTACCGACACGCCGCTGCTGCCGCCGGCGTCCCCGCCGCAGCGCTGGCATCTCGACGTCTGGGTCCCGATCGACGAAGCCGAGGCACGCGTCGACGCCATCCTGGCAGCGGGCGGAACACTCGTCAGCGACGCGATGGCGCCGTCGTTCTGGGTCGTCGAGGACGCCGACGGCAACCGCTCCTGTGTCTGCTCGGTCGCCGGACCACTCGAAGGCTGAGGGGCGTCAACGGGTCGTCGACTCCTCGTCGGCCTCGGAGACCGCCATCAGTTCGGCCGCCAACTTCTTCTCCTGGACGCGGCGGTAGCCGTTCCAGATCACGCCGCCGATCAGCACCGCATACAGGCCGATCGTGATCGGCGAGCTGACGAGGACCGCCGGGTTGTTGCCCGAGTTCGCCATCGCGTCGCGCAGCGAGTACTCCGCGAGCGGGCCAAGGATGAGCGCGATCAGGACGGGCGCCAGCGGGACGTCGTACTGGCGCATCACGTAGCCGAGCAGGCCGATCGCGATCATGACGGCGAGGTCGATCGTCGACGCCCCCGCGGCGTACACGCCGAACGCGGCGAAGACGGTGATCCCCGCGTACAGATACTCCTTCGGCACCCGCAGCAACATGGCCCACATCGGCGCGAACGGCAGGTTGAGGATCAGCAGGATCACCATGGCAATGAACAGCGCAGCGAGCAGTGCCCACACAATGTCGGCGCTGCGCTCGAAGAGCAGCGGCCCAGGCTGCATCCCGTACTGGCGGAAGGCGACCAACAGCAGGGCCGCGGTGGCCGACGTCGGAAGGCCCAGCGCCAGCAGCGCACCCATCGCGGAGCCGGCGGTGGCGTTGCCAGCGGCCTCCGGTCCGGCGACGCCTTGGATGGATCCCTTGCCGAACATCGGGACCTTGCGGCGGGCGTCGAGCTTGCGTTCGGTGCCGTAGGCGAGGAACGTCGGGACCTCCGCGCCGCCCGCGGGGATGATGCCGAACGGGACGCCGAACGCGGTGCCGCGGAGCCAGGCGGGCAGGGCCGCCCGGAACTCCGCCTTGCTGAGCCACGGGCGGCCCTCTGTCTTGATGAGCGTCTTGTCGTCGGGGCGCCCCACCTTGGACGCGACGTGCAGCACCTCGCCGATCGCCAGCAGCGCGACCGTGATCACCACCACCGAGATGCCGTCGAAAAGGGCCGGGATGCCGAATGTGAAGCGCGCCGTGCCCGTCGACTGGTCGATGCCGACCATCGCCAGCGCCAGGCCGATGGCCAGGGCGGCAAGACCGCGGACCACCGAGTCGGCCACCACCGTCGAGATCGCGACGAACGCGAACAACGCAAGGGCGAAGTACTCCGCGGGACCGAACTGCTCGGCAAGCGAGGCCATCGACGGCGCGAAGAACACCACAAGCGTGGTTGCGATGATGCCGCCGGTGAACGCACCGATGGCAGCGGTGGCGAGCGCCTGGGCAGCCTTGCCCCTCCGGGCCATCATGTGGCCCTCGAACGCGCTCGCGATCGCCGTGCTGTTGCCCGGCGTGTTCATCAGGATGCCGGCGATGGAGTCACCGAAGAGGCCGCCGAAGTAGATGCCTGCGAACATCGTCAACGCCGACAGCGGCTCGAGCGTGAACGTGAGCGGCAGCAGCAGTCCGACGGCCATGGCCGACCCGAGGCCCGGTAGGACGCCGATGGCAGTGCCGAGGAAGGCACCGATGGTGACCCACAGCAGGTTCTGCAGAGTGAGGATCTGGCCGAAGCCCTCGATCAGGTGGGACAGCTGTTCCATGACTCACACCCCCAGAAGCAGGATCCCGGCGGGCAACGTCATGCCGAGCATGCCGCTGAATACCACCTGAATGACCGACGCAAGGCCCAACCCGATGACGAGCGAGGGCACCACCTTCGTGCCGCCGAGCGACAGCGACATCGCGGCGAACAGCAGGGTCGCGCTGATGAGCCACCCGACGGGCTCAAGGATGAGCGTGAACACGACCATCGTCGCGAGTGCGGAGCCGAGCTTCACCCAGTTGACGCCCTCCGGCGGAGCATCCTCTGCGGCCTCCGCCTTGAGCTGCGGGGCGACGCTCTCGTCGAACGGGTCGTGGACCACGCCGACACCCGAGAACGGGTCCGGGTTGAAGCCGTCGGCAACGGTTCGGGGGTGCCGGATCTGTTCGATGACGATGAGGGTGGCGGCAAGCAGGCAGACGACGGCGACGATCCACGGGAACACCTGGGGCCCGAACGGCCCGGGGTTGGCCACCTTCATCGTCAGATTGCCGTAGATCAGCAGCCCGGCGATCACCACGAGGACCGCAGCGATCACGAGGACACCGCGCACCGGCGCGGGTCGCGTCGGGACGCCGCTCTCAGCCGAGGCGTCGGCGGACGGCAGGTTCTTCTCAGGTGCGTTCATACCAGTCCCAGCTCCTTCAGCAGCGTCGAGATCGACTCCTGCTCCTCATCGATGAATGCCCTGAAGTCGTCGCCGGCGAGGAAGTTCTCCTTCCACCGGTTACGTTCGACCGCCGCCTGCCACTCGGGGGTGACAACCATCTCGCTCACGATCGCGATCAGCTCCGCGCGGTCGGCCTCGGTGATGCCTGGGGCCGCCACGAAGCCGCGCCAGTTGGTGAGGTTCACCTCGGGATAGCCCAGCTCGTTCATCGTCGGGATCTCGACGCCGGCGAGCGGCTCAGGGGCGACGACGGCCAGTCCGCGGATGCGGCCGGCCTCGATCATGTCGCGGAAGTCGTTGAACCCGCTGATGCCGACGTTGACGGTGCCGGCGGCTCCGGAGAGCAGCGAGATCGTCAACTCGCCACCGCCGGAGTGGGGCGTGTACTTCACCTCGGCGGGATCGAGCCCGATGGCGCGCGCCATCTGCCCGGCGACCAAGTGGTCGACGCCGCCCGCCGAGCCGCCGCCGATCGGGATCGACTCGGGATCGGCCTTCCACGCCTCAAGCAGGTCGTCAAGCGTCTGGAACGGGGAGCTGCTCGGGACGGCGATCACCTGGAAGTCCTCGGCGAGCCGGGCGATCGGCGTCGTGTCCGCAAGGGTGAAGTCGGAGCCGCGGGCGATGCCGCCCAGCATGACCGTGCCGGTGACCATGATGATGTCGGGCTTGCCCTTCATCCGGGCAAGCTGGCTCAACCCGATGGTCCCCGCGGCACCGGGCACGTTCGAGACCTGGACCGTGCTGACGATGCGGTTCTACCGCAGCGCGGCCTGCGTCTCGCGCGCGACCAGGTCCCATCCGCCTCCGGCCGCGGCCGGCGCCATCACGGTGAGGGCGGCTCGGGATCGGCCGCTGGTGTCGGTGTCGCGCGCGTCTGCGACGGCGAAACCGGCCAGGACGGCTACGACGAGCACCCCGATAGTCGCCTTGATGTTGAGCTTCGTTGCCATGGAGTACGTCCTCCGTCTACCGGGCTGCGCCCTATAGTGGTAGGCGACATGCCGTCGCGTCAATCACCGAAAGGCGATGGGGACACCACGCTCGCGGCGTCGCGGCCCGCCCTTCCCCTGCGTCGGCGTACAGGTTACGCTCCTTGCATGGGGGCAAGATTCGCGTATGTATTTCTTTCGCTGACACTCGTTGCGGCCGGCATCGCCGCCGGCGTCGCGACCTGGCTGGCGTGGCTGCCGTGCGACGACGCCGGACTCAGCGGGAGCATCCTGGCCGGCTACCAATACCCGGCCGAGTTCACTGATGCCTGCCTACAGCGCATGGATGGCAGTGATGCCGTGCCGCTCGCCGCCGGCACCGCGGAGGCCAAGGCGCTGTCAGCCCTGCTGCTCGGGGTGGGCTGGTTGACCTTCGTCCCCCGGCTCCGCCTGAATGCGCGGCTGAAGACGGTTGTCCTGCTCCCAGTCGTTCCGCTCGTGTGGTACGCCATGGAGACGCGACGGACGCTCGACGCCGACACGCTCTGGGAGTTGACTCGGACTTCGGGGGCGATCGAACTGGCAGGGCTGGTCGCTGCCATCGTGATCCTCGTCTGGTCGCCCAAGGGTCGCGAGCGTTCCCTCAGCCTGCTCGGGCTGCTCGCGGTGACCGGTTTCGGGGTCGCGCACACGGTGCTCGACTACATGATGATGATCGGTCTCAGCGACGCCAACTGGGACATGCCGCCCGGGAGCGGCTACCTCACCGCTGCGCTGATGGTGATCTGCGGCCTGCTCGTCGGCGTCCTCGGTTGGAACATCGGGCGCGGAGGAAGCCCGGCTCCTTCCGACAACCCTTCGGGCCAGCTGGTCGCCGCCTGACCGTGAGAGACTGCCTTTCGTGGCACACAACCTCCAGCGCGTCTTCCGGATGCCGTTCGCGAGCATCTATCCGCTCTACATCGAGAAGGTCGAGCGCAAGGGCCGTACCTGCGAGGAGCTCGATCAGGTCCTCACCTGGCTGACGGGATATGACAAGGCCGGCCTGCAGAAGGCGATCGACGACGAGGAGACGCTCGAGTCCTTCTTCGCCGAAGCTCCCGCGATCAACCCGAACGTGTCGCTCATTACCGGCGTGATCTGCGGCTACCGCGTCGAAGAGATCGAGGACCCGCTGATGCAGCGGATCCGGTACATGGACAAACTGGTCGACGAACTGGCCCGCGGCAAGAAGATGGCCTCCATCCTCCGGGAGCCGGCAGCAGGCTGACGCCGCGCGACGCCCTCAGCCCGTAGAAAACGGGGCTGGCGGGAGCGCCGTCGAAGGAGGAGGCTGGGGACAGTACACCCAGCCCAGAGGAGGGACAGCAATGCCCGTTCAGATCTTCGAGCACGAGCCGCCGTACCGCGTCGGCGTCATCATCGGCAGCCTTTCGCGCGACTCGATCAACCGCAAGCTGGCCAACGCGCTGGAGAGGCTGGCGCCTCCCCAGCTCGAGTTCCACGAGATCTCCTACGCCGAACTCCCTCTGTATAACCGGGACTTCGACGCCGACTACCCGCGGGCCGCCGTCGACTTCAAGGAAAAGATTACGGCGTCCGACGCGCTTCTGTTCGTCACCCCCGAGTACAACCGCTCCCTCCCCGGGGCGCTCAAGAACGCCATCGACTGGGGCAGCCGCCCATGGGGAGAGAACGTGTGGGCGCAGCTACCGACGGCCGTCATCGGCGCCTCGCCGGGATCGATCGGCACCGCCGTCGGGCAGCAGTCGCTGCGCGCGACCCTGAGCTTCCTCAATGCCCGTCAGATGACCTCACCCGAGGCATACGTCCACTTCACACCCGGCCTCATCGAGGACGACGGCACCGTCACGGTCGACTCGACGCGCGAGTTTTTGACCAACTTCATGGCCGCCTTCTACGACTACATGCGCCGGGTACTCGCGGTGATCCCACGCTCCTAGTGGTCTGTCGCGTCCAAAGGTGCGGATAGGACGCGGCGTCAGGCGGGATGAGTGAAAAGGCGGAGGAGGGAGTCATGGCGGGGCGCCATCTCGGCCCTTGTGGAATACCCCCATAGGGTATACGGTTCTCAGAGAGAGATACCCTATGGGGGTACTGAGACACGAGGAGATCCATGAAGGCAGGCACCAAGCTCGCGATCTACGGAGTCGGCTTGCTGGCAGCATTCGGCGCGGCCTATGGGCTGGCCAGCGTCGTCGTGCCGGAGAGCGTCGTGACCTCGTGGATGAACCAGGCCGACGGCCACGGCGCGCCAGACCACGGATCCGACGGCCACGACGAGACCGAGGAGGAGCGATGAGCGCGCACCCGATTCCGGGCGGGATCCCCACGTTCGAGTTGGAGATCGGCGGCATGACCTGCGCCTCCTGCGCGAACCGGATCGAGAAGAAGCTCAACAAGCTCGACGGCGTCTCCGCAACCGTGAACTACGCGACAGAGAAGGCGAAGGTCACCGTCCCGGAGGGGTACGACCCCGCGCTGTTGATCGCCGAGGTCGAGAAGACCGGCTACACCGCAGCGCTCCCGAAGCCGAAGGTCGAGAAGGCAACACCGGTCGACTCCGGGGGTACCGCTGACGACGCCGAACTGACGGCGCTGCGGCAGCGGCTGATCGGGTCGATCGTGCTCACCGTCCCCGTGATCGCGATGGCCATGATCCCCGCGCTGCAGTTCACCTACTGGCAGTGGGCCTCGCTCGCGCTCGCCGCGCCGGTAATCGTCTGGGCGGCGTGGCCGTTCCACAAGGCCGCGTGGACCAACCTGAAGCACGGCGCCGCGACGATGGACACCCTCATCTCGATGGGCACCTCCGCAGCGTTCCTCTGGTCGCTGTATGCGTTGTTCCTCGGAACAGCGGGCACACCGGGCATGGTGCACCCGTTCGAGCTCACGATCGCCCCGTCCGACGGCGCGGCCAACATCTACCTTGAGGTCGGCGCCGGCGTGACGATGTTCATCCTCGCCGGACGCTACTTCGAGAAGCGCTCAAAGCGGCAGGCAGGCGCCGCGCTTCGCGCCCTACTCGAGTTGGGCGCGAAGGAGGTCTCGGTGGTCCGGGGCGGCGCCGAGGTCAAGATCGCGATCGAGGATCTGCGGGTCGGCGACGAGTTCATCGTCCGCCCGGGCGAGAAGATCGCCACCGACGGCGTGATCGTGTCCGGCACCTCCGCCGTCGACGCCTCGATGCTGACCGGCGAGTCGGTCCCCGTGGAGGTCGGCGTCGGGGATCCCGTCACCGGCGCCACCGTCAACGCAGGCGGTCGCCTCGTCGTCCGCGCGACGCGCGTCGGCTCCGACACCCAGCTCGCGCAAATGGCAAAGCTGGTCGAGGACGCGCAGACAGGCAAGGCGGAGGTGCAGCGGCTGGCCGACAGGATCTCCGGCGTCTTCGTTCCCATCGTCATCGTCATCGCGGTCGCGACGCTGGGCGCCTGGCTCGGCGCGGGGTTCCCGGCCACCGCCGCCTTCACCGCCGCGGTCGCCGTCCTCGTGATCGCGTGCCCCTGCGCGTTGGGACTCGCCACGCCGACGGCGTTGCTCGTCGGCACGGGGCGCGGCGCCCAGATGGGCATCCTGATCAAGGGCCCCGAGGTGCTGGAGTCGACCCGCAAGGTCGACACCATCGTGCTCGACAAGACCGGCACCGTCACCACTGGCAAGATGACGCTCGTCGATGTCGTGGCAGGGCCCGGCGTCGACCGCGGCGAGCTGCTGCGCCTCGCGGGCGCGCTGGAAGATGCTTCTGAGCATCCCATCGCGCAGGCGATCGCGAAGGCTGCCACAAAGGAGGTCGGGCAGCTCCCGACACCCACCGACTTCGCCAACGTGGAGGGCAAGGGCGTGCGTGGCGTCGTCGATGGCCGCTCCGTCGTCGTCGGCCGCCAGTCGTTGCTCGCCGACGACGCGCTCCCTCTCTCCCCTGAACTCGCCGCGGCGAAGGCCGAGGCGGAGCGCGAGGGCAAGACGGTCGTCGCCGCCGGTTGGGACGGAGCCGCGCGAGGCCTCCTCGTCGTCGCCGACACGGTCAAGCCCACCAGCGCGCAGGCCGTCGCCGAGCTCAAGGAGATCGGCCTGGTACCCGTGCTGCTCACCGGCGACAACGAGACGGTCGCCCGCCAGATCGCCGCCGAGGTCGGCATCGACCAGGTGATCGCCGAGGTACTGCCGAAGGACAAGGTCGAGGTCGTCGCTCGCCTCCAGAAGGAGGGCAAGATCGTCGCGATGGTCGGCGACGGCGTCAACGACGCCCCGGCGCTCGCGCAGGCGGACCTCGGCCTCGCCATGGGAACAGGCACCGATGTCGCGATCGAGGCCTCGGACCTCACCCTTGTCCGCGGAGACCTACGCGGCGCCGTCGACGCCATCCGGCTGTCCCGCAGGACGCTCGGCACCATCAAAACCAACCTGTTCTGGGCGTTCGCCTACAACGTCGCCGCCATCCCGATCGCGGCGCTCGGCATGCTCAACCCCATGCTCGCGGGCGCGGCGATGGCGTTCTCCAGCGTCTTCGTCGTCGGCAACAGCCTCCGCCTGCGCGGGTTCCGGAGCGTCACCGCCGCATGAGCGGGCACAGCCACGGGCACGCCGCCGAGGCCGGGCAGCCGGGAGATCACCGGGCCCGGCTGTGGATCGCCTTCGCGATCACCGCCACCATCGTCGTCGCGCAGGCGGTCGGCGCGGTCGTCACCGGCAGCCTCGCGCTGCTCACGGACACCGCGCACGCGATCACCGACGCCTCAGGCCTGCTCGTGGCGCTCATCGCCGCGACGCTCATGCTCAAGCCCGCGGACTCGCACCGCACCTGGGGATTCCGCAGGATCGAGGTCATCGCAGCGCTCGGCCAAGCCGTCCTGCTCCTCGCCGTCGGCATCTACGCTGCCGTCGAGGGGGTTCGGCGTCTGTTCGCGCCGCCGGAGGTTCCCGCCACCGAGCTGCTGGTCTTCGGCATCATCGGCCTCGTCGCCAACGTCATCGCGATCGCGGTCCTCGCGTCCAGCCGCGGCGCGAACTTCAACATGCGCGCGGCGTTCCTCGAGGTCCTGAACGACGCCCTCGGCTCGGTGGGGGTGATCGTCGCCGCGATCGTCATCGCCACCACGGGGTTCCAGCAGGCCGACGCCATCGCGGGCCTCGTCATCGCCGCGCTAATCGTACCGCGGGCGTTCACGCTGATGCGCGAGACCACAAGCGTGCTGATGGAGTTCACGCCCAAGGGCCTCGACCTCGACGAGGTGCGCAGCCACATCCTCGCCCTCGACCACGTCCGAGACGTCCACGACCTGCACGCTTCCACGGTCGCCACCGGGCTCCCGACGCTGACCGCGCACGTCGTCGTCGACGACGAGTGCTTCACCGACGGGCACGCCGCCCGGATGCTGCACGACGTCCGGGAGTGCGTCGCCGAGCACTTCGACGTGTCCGTCCACCACTCAACGTTCCAGATCGAGACCGCGCACATCGCCGAACACGAACCGGACGCGACGAAACACGGATAGCTCGGGCTACTCCGGCGCGCCTGTCAGCAGACCGAGGTCGCGGACCAGCACCCACATCTGGCCGAGGCCCGCCGCCGACTCCCCCTGCAGGTCGCCGAGGGTCGCCCGCAGACCGGCCAGCGCCGTCGTGTGACGGGTCGCCCACAGACGCACCCGCTCGGCCGGGTCCTCCGCGTCGTCGCCTGAGAGGGCATCGGCGGTGAGCGACAGCGTGAGCCGGTAGAGATCCTGGCGCAGCGCGGACTTCGCGACGGCGTCCCAGCGGCCCTCGCTCGACAGCCGAGCCAGCATCTCGAGCAGGTCGTCGAGGCCCACGACTCCCGCGAGGTGGAGGTAGCCGCGCGCGACGAGTTCGGGATCGAGGTCGACCTGGCGCGCGAGGTCCACCACGCCGAGGAACGCGACGCCGTCGAGCAGACCCGCCGTGCGGGCGGCAAGCTCGTCGGGGGCGTCGCCCGCGGCGAAGTCGGCGACGCGCTGGCGGTAGCGGACCAGGCCCGCCTCGTCGTAGAGGTCGGTGATCGTGGCGGCCAGTTGCTGCACGGTCCCGCGGTACGCCTCGATCTCGCTACCGATGTCGGCCGTCTGGGGACGCCGTGCGAGGAGGTACCGGACGGTCCGGTCCAGCAGGCGCCGGAACTCGACGTAGAGCCGACACTGCATCGCCGTCGGCACCGCGCCGTCGAGCTGACCGACCGCACCGACGAAGCCGCGCAGGTCGAACACCTCCCGCGCGATCACGAACGCCTTCGCCACCTCGGCGAGGCCGGCGCCGGACTCCTCCATCGCACGGTGCGCGAACGTGATGCCGCCGCGGTTGACCACCGAGTTCGCGATCCGGTTGGCGATGATCTCCCTGCGCAGCGGGTGCTCCTGCCGCGCCTGGGCGAATCCGCGCAGGGGGCCGGGGAAATAGGCGGCCAGCTCGGACTCCAGCCACGGATCATCCGGGACCGTCGAGGCGAGCAGCGCATCCTTCAGCGCCAGCTTCGCGTAAGCCACCAGTACCGAGAACTCCGGCGAGGTGAGGCCGCGCCCCTCCTTCGCCCTGCGCTCCATCTCCGCGGCGCTGGGCAGCGCCTCGAGCGCACGGTCGAGCCCGCGGTGCTCCTCCAGCCACGCCATCAGTCGCTCGTGCGGGCCGAGCATCGCGCCGCCCAGGTGCCGGGCGTTGCTCAGGAGCACGTTCTGTTCGTAGTTCGTGCGCAGCACGCTGGCGGCCACCTCGTTGGTCATCGAGGCGAGCAGGTCGTTGCGTTGCCGCTCTGTCATCTGCCCGTTCGCCAGGAGGCTGCCGAGCAGGATCTTGATGTTGACCTCGTAGTCCGACGAGTCGACGCCGCCTGAGTTGTCGATGGCGTCGGTGTTGATACCGATCCCCCGCTGGGCCGCCTCGATGCGGCCGCGCTGCGTGACGCCGAGGT
This sequence comes from Tessaracoccus sp., assembly GCF_016714275.1. Lineage (GTDB taxonomy): Bacteria > Actinomycetota > Actinomycetes > Propionibacteriales > Propionibacteriaceae > Arachnia. The sequence continues at coordinate 1,748,206 of NZ_JADJNP010000001.1, forward strand.
TGCCGCCCTCACCGACGACGCGGCAGCGGAGGTCCGCGCCGTTGACCCTGACGGCGTCGTTGGCCCGGTCGCCGACCTCACCGTGCTGCTCCGTCGATGCCTTGACGTACGTGCCGATGCCGCCGTTCCAGAAGAGGTCGACCGGAGCCTTCAGGATCGCCGTCATGAGTTCGGCAGGCGTCAGGTGCTCGTCGTCGCCGAGGCCGAGGGCCGCGCGCATCTCCGGCGTGATCGCGATGGACTTGGCAGAGCGGGGAAACACCCCGCCGCCCGCGCTGATCAGCGTGGTGTCGTAGTCCGCCCAGGATGAGAACGGCAGCGCGAACATGCGCCCGCGCTCCGCGAAGCTCGTCGCCGGGTCGGGCGTGGGGTCAACGAAGACGTGCCGGTGATCGAACGCGGCGACCAGCCGGATGTGCTCGCTCAGCAGCATCCCGTTGCCGAACACGTCGCCGCTCATGTCGCCGACACCGACGACGGTGAAGTCGGTCGTCTGAGGATCGGTGCCCCGCTCGAGGAAATGCCGCGTCACCGACTCCCACGCGCCGCGGGCGGTGATGCCCATGCTCTTGTGGTCATACCCGGTCGAGCCGCCCGACGCGAACGCGTCACCCAGCCAGAAGCCGTCCTCGGTGGAGACCTCGTTGGCGAGGTCGGAGAATGCGGCGGTGCCCTTGTCCGCGGCGACCACGAGGTAACTGTCGTCGCCGTCGTGCCGGACCACGCCGTCGGGGCCGCGAGTGTGGCCCTGGACCCGGTTGTCGGTCACGCTGAGCAGCGCGCTCACGAACTCGCGGTAGGCGGCGCGGCCCTGCGCGAGCCACGCCGCGCGGTCGCGCTGCGGGTCGGGCAAGCCCTTCGGGTAGAAGCCGCCCTTCGCTCCCGTCGGAACGATGACCGCGTTCTTGACCATCTGCGCCTTGACGAGACCGAGGACCTCGGTGCGGAAGTCGTCGCGCCGGTCGGACCAGCGCAGACCACCCCTCGCCACCTTGCCGAAGCGCAGGTGGACGCCCTCCAGCCGCGTGCTGTACACCCACGTCTCCACGAACGGGCGCGGAGCGGGCAGGTGCGGCACGCGCTGCGGGTCGAGCTTGAAGGCGACGGCGCCGCCGGACTCCGGACGGTAGAAGTTGGTGCGCTCACCCGCGCGGATCACCGCGAGAAACGCACGGATCATCTGATCGTGGTCGAGGCTGGGGACGTCCGCCACGCCGGCGAGCACGGCGTCAGCCGCCGCCTGCTCCCGCGCATCGCGGTCGGTCACGTCTCCGGGCAGGAACCGGGCCTCGAACACGTCGACGAGCTGGCGCGCGATGTCCGGGTTCTCCACCAGGGCCGACTCAAGGGAACCGGTCGAATAGTGCATCGTCTGCCGCAGATAGGCGGCGATCATGCGCAGGATGATGACCTGCCGCCAGGTGAGCCGGACCGAGCCGATGAGCTGGTTGAACCGGTCGCTCTCCGCCCGCCGCTCCCACACCGCGAGGAAGGCAGCCAGGAAGCCCGCGCCCTCGCCGTCGGAGGGGGCCCACCAGCTCTCGTCCCCCGCGGACACGCCGAAGTCGAGGATGTGGCGCGTGACGCCATCGCGAGCGACGACACGGTGGGTCCGCTCGTCGGACACGGCGAGGCCGAAGTCGAGCAGCAGTGGCAGGACCTCGGTCAGGCCGAGGGCCCGGTCGCAGTACAGGCGGAGGCGGCGCTCGCCGGGGTGGGCCGACATCTCCTGGTACAGGCTGGCCTCGATGCCTTCGACGAGCTCCTCGAGACGCCGCACGTCCACCGCCGCCATCCGCGGCTGATGCATCGCCTTGTACGCCTCGTCGAGGCCGCCGCCCCACCGGGCCACCAGCCGCGCGGCCTCGATCTCGCCGAACTCGGCGACCATCGCAGCCTGCCAGTCGCTGTCCCACGTCTGGACCGCGCGCCGCAACCACTCCTGCAGGTCGTCGAGATCCTCCGCCGGGGGCGCGCTACTGGCGTCGCGCCGGATGACGTAATGGACCATCGCCGTCGCCGAGTCGTCGACCCGGGTCGTGTACTCGACGCCGGTGCCATGGAACGAGTTCATCAGGATGTCCTGGATCCGGAGGCGCACGTCGGTGTTGTACCTGTCGCGCGGCAGCAGCACGAGGCACGAGGTGAACCTGCCGTAGACGTCCGGGCGCGCGAACAGCTGCGTCTGGCGTTGATAGCGCGAGGCGACGATCCGGCGCGCCACGTCGGTGAGGTACTCGGCGTCGCCCTGGAAGAGCTCGTCGCGCGGGTAGGTCTCCAGGACGTTCAGCAGCCGCTTGCCCGAGTGGCTGTCCGGGGCGAACCCGCTGGCCTCCATCACCCGCTGCACCTTCGCGGCGAGGAAGGGGATGGCCCGCACCGAGCCGTGATAGACGTTCGAGGTGAAGAGGCCGATGAACCGGTGCTCGCCGTTGACGACGCCGTTCTCGTCGACCGTCTTGACGCCGATGTAGTCGAGGTAGACGGAGCGGTGCACCGTCGAGCGCGAGTTGGCCTTCGTGATGATCAGCAGCTGCCGCTCGCCCGCCTTCTCGCCGACTCTGCCGCGGAGCGCACGCCGCGAGGTGCCGGAGTCGCCGCGCATGAGGCCGAGTCCGCTGCCCGGCACCTGCTCCAGCACGCCGTCGTCGTCGGAGTAGCGGTAGCTGCGGTAGCCGAGGAAGACGAAGTGGTCATCGACCAGCCAGTCGAGCAGGTCACGCACCTGCTGCCGCTCCGCAGCCGGGACCGACTCGGGGCCTGCCGCCAGCGCGGCCGAGACCTCGACGGCCTGCCGCACCATAGGCTCCCAGTCGGCGACCGCCGTGGCCACGTCCGTGAGCACCGCCCGCACCCGGGTGATGAGGGCGTCGAGAGCATCCTGGCCCACCACGCGCCCGATCTCGATGTGCAGCCAGGACTCGCGCGGCCCGTCGCCGAGACCGATGAGGACCCCTTCGGCGTCGCGGGAGACCTCAAGCTGTGGATGGATCAGGAGCCTGACCCCGTGACCCTGCCGGTCGAGCTCCGCGGTGACGGAGTCGACGATGAACGGGGCGTCGTCGGTCACCACTTGCAGCACCGTGTTGCCCGTGGCCCACCCATGCGTGTCGACCCGCGGCGTGAAGCCGCTGACCAGGATCTCGCCCGGCTTCCGCGTCCTGGCAAGCGCCAGGTGACTCAGCACCGCCCCGCGGATGTCGTCGGGATACCTCTCCGCGAGGTCCTCAGTCAGGACGTGCCGGTGGTAGGCGTCGATCAGCTCCCGCGGGGCGATCGGGGCGGTGTCGATGCCGCTCGCGGCCTCCGCCAGCAGTGCTTCTCTTCGCTCGTCGAGGACGGTCATGGTGCATCACTGCTCCTTGGGTCGCGCTACCCCCAATCTAGTCCCGATGTGGAGATCGCGGCGATCAAGTTGAGGCCATGGGCGAGCTCCGCCTCGCTGACGGCGCCGAAGCCGAACACGATCCCCGAGCTGCCCGCTCCCGACCAGTACTCCGACAGCGGGCTGACGGTCACGCCGCGCGCGGCGAGTTCGGCGACGACGTCAGCCTCCGAACGCCGGGTCTCGACGACGGCGTGCAGGCCGCCGTCCATCGGCGAGACGCGCAGGCCGGGCACACCGGACAGCGCCGCCACCACCTGGGCGCGACGGCGCCGGTAGCGGTTGCGCACCCGCTGCGTATGCAGCCGCAGCGCGCCGCTGTCCAGATATTCGGCGACGGCGCGCTGCGCCACGAGACCGACGGGCTGCCCCAGCTCCGCGCGCGCCTCGGCCACCGCCGGCACCAGCCAGGCGGGCAGCGCGAGGAACCCGGTGGCGAGCGCCGGGGTCAGGATCTTTGCCAGCGTGCCCAGCAGGACCACCCGGCCGTCGACCGGGTCGTCCAGGGCGGCCAGCGCGGGCAACGGGTCCGAGGTGTAGCGCAGCTCGGAGTCATAGTCGTCCTCGACGACAACCACCCGGTGACGCCGCGCCCAGTCCAGCAGCATCTGTCGCCGGTCCACCGGCAACGAGCCTCCCAGCGGGTACTGGTGGCTGGGCGTGACGATGAGCAGGTCCGGCGCATCCGAGCCCGCGGGCAGGTCCTCCACGCGGAGGCCGCGCTCGTCCACCGGAACGGGCACCACCGTCGCGCCGAAGCGGGTGGGAACCCGGCGCAGCGATGGGTATCCGGGCTCCTCGACTCCGACCCTGAGCCGCGACGGGTTCCCTTCGCCGAGCGCGAGGAGCAGCAGCGCGAACCCCTCCCTGCCGCCACCGGAGACCGCGATCTGGGCAGGATCCCTCAGCACCGCGCGCATCCGGCGCAGGTGCTCGGCCCAGGCCGAGCGCAGCTTCGGCAGACCCATCGCGGGGACCGTGCCGTCCACCCGCGCTGCCGACGCCTCCCTCCAGGCCGCCTTCCAAGCCGCGCCGACGACGTCCGCTGCCCAGGGCTGGCCCGGGCGAAGATCGAGGGTGGCCGGCGCGCCTGACGTCGTCGGCCCATCCCGGAGCGGCCGGACCGACACGGCACGCAGGGCCGGATGCACCCGCCGCAGATGGGGATTGACCACCGTCGAACGGCCGACGGTGGCGCTGAGGTATCCCTCCGCCAGCAGCTGGTCGTAGGCGGCGACCACGGATCCGCGCGAGACCCCGAGGTGAGCCGCCAGCGCGCGGCTCGACGGCACGACGTCGCCTGGCGCCAGCACCGTCTCCCCGATCAGGCGACGGAACTCGGCCGCAATCCGTGCGGGCAGGGAGCCCTCCCCCGGCCCGCGATCGAGCAGGAGGGGAAGGGCGATCTCCGGAGTGCTGCGCACGCCGGCAGCCTACTGCCGAGGAAGAGCACGCCGGTCTGGACGCCTCAGACGAGCTGACCGTCGCGGGCGACCACGCGCCCGCCCTTGACCACGATCCTTCGACCGGGGCGGGTGACGACGACCTCGGCGAGGGTCCGGCCAGGAGCGGCCATGAAGTCCGCGCGGCTGCCGACCGACAGCCCGTAGTCCTCGAGACGGCAGACGCCCGCGCCGCCGTAGGTGGCGGCGTCAACCGCGAGCGCGATCTCCTCGTCGGACGAGAAACCGGAGTGCCTCGCCTGGAACGCGGCCCGTTCGATCATGTCGCCGGTTCCCCAGGGGCTCCACAGATCGCGCACGCCGTCGTTCCCGAGGCCGAACGGGACCCCTGCGGCGGCCAGTTCCCGCTGCGGAAGCGCCCTCGACGGCGCGGCGGAGGCGATCGAGATCCCGGCCTCGGCGAGGCCCTCGATCAGGCGCGCCCGCGTCGCCGGGTCGGCGTCGGCGAGGGCGAAGCCGTGGCTGATCGTCACCCGGCCCGCGAGCCCGAGCGCCTTGGTGCGCTCGATGATCAGCTCATACTGGTAGATGCCGAGGGAGCCTCCGTCGTGCAGATGGATGTCGACGCCCGAGCCGTGCTTAACGGCCATGGCGAAGATGGTGTCCAGGTGACGAACCGGATCGCGCTCGAGGCCTGCCGGATCGATCCCGCCGACGTGCTCGACTCCTTGCGCGAGCGCGGCGTCCATGAGCTCCTCGGTCCCGGGGCTGATCAGCATCCCGGTCTGGGGGAAGGCCACCAGCTCGACGGTGATGCGGCCGTCGAGGTTCGCCACCGCCTTGCGCACGGCCTCGACAGAGCCCAGTCCGACATCGGGATCGACGTCCACGTGCGAGCGGGCGTGCGTGGTGCCCAACGTCACCATCTCCGTGAGGAGGGCGGTGACGAAGTCCACGCTGGGAATCCCGAACTCGGGTCGGCGGACGCGGCCGTTGTGGATCCGTCCGGCGAGGCCCGGCTCGGCGGTGTTCGGCACCCAGGGACCGCCCCACAGCGTCTTGTCCAGGTGGGCGTGCGCGTCGACCAGCCCGGGGATGACGACCGTTCCGGCCAGCGACTCCGACGTGGTGCCCGCGGGCACCTCGAGATCGGGACCGACGGCGGCGATCCGGCCATCGACCACGTAGAGGTCCGTTACCTGGCCGGCGATCAGCCCGGACCGGTAGACCGTTGCGTGAGGGTGTGACATGGCTCCTTCTTTCCTAGCTGTGTAGCGCGCTGTCCGGCAGATCCACCGGCCCGCGGTTGTCACCGTCGGTAACGTACTTGAGGACGAACACCGCGGCGACAAGCAGATATGCCAGCGCGACGACGCCGGTGTCTCCCGTGAGCCAGCCGACCGTCGCGGAGTGGATGATGCCGAACGCGGACAGGCCCGCCGAGATCACCGCGATCACGGCGCCGCGGATGCTCTGGTTGCGGATCGCGAAGATGGCTATGCAGCCCCAGAGGATCGAAGCCAGCGGTGCGCCGTTGCCGAGATGGCTCAGCCCGAGCCAGTCGACGCCGGCGGCCTGGAGCGCGTCGCCGCCCACCTCGCCGGCGTTCGTGCCTGCGGCCTTGAGCACGTTTTCCGATGAGGGTGAGGGCCCAGTTCGCGATCCACGGGAAGAGGGCGACGAAGATCACGGGAACCTCGTTGCGCGGCGTCTCCCTCACCACCTGGTTGGCCGACACGATGCCGATGTAGACCAGGATCGGGGCGACGGCGGCCATCGGGATGATCGAAAGCAGCACCGCGCCGAGCGAGAAGATGCCGAAGATCAGCATGGTGAAGCCGGAGGCGACGGAGTAGCCCATCCGGGCGCCCAGCTGCTTCCAGCCGACGTGGCCGATGTAGACCGTGACCGGGAACGGGTTGCCGAAGCACGCACCGATGGCAGACGTGATGCCGTTGCCGAGCATGACGGAGCGCGTCGGGTAGGGATCGCCTGCGGCGTGCGCGGACTCGATGTTCTCGAGGTCGAAGACGTAGTTCGCCAAGCCGAGCGGGACCGCGGAGGCGAGGAACGGCAGCGACATCGGGATGCCCTCGACGATGTTGGAGACGTGCAGCGTCGGCGGCTGGAAGCCCGCCTCCGCGAGCGCGACGGTGATCGCCTCGGGCGACATCATGCCGGAGAGCCAGGCGAGACCGGTGCCGACGAGCAGGATCAGCAGGCCCGTCGGGATCTTCGCGAACAGCGGCTTGCGGCCGAACCAGTTCATGAAGATCAGGACGAGCACGACGAAGGCGACGACGGGCGTGTGGAACGACTGGAGCATGGGGTTCATCGCCAGCAGGAGCAGGCCGAGGCCGGCGAGACAGGACAGCAGCACCGACCGCGGGATCACCCGTCGCAGCCAGTCGCCGACGAACGAGCCGACGACGAGGATGCTCGCCTCCACCAGGCACCACACCAGGCCGATCGCGAGGGCGAGTTCGGCGTTCTTGGTGGTCTGGTACACCGGCAGCAGGACCAGGAAGGTGACGGTGAAGATCGAGGGTGCGCTCGGGCCCGAAGGGAGGACGGTGATGTCCTTGCGGCCGGTGCGCTTGTACATCTGGTACCCGAGGAAGGTGTACCAGACGCTGGCTACGAACACGGCGAGGCCGAAGGCCGGTGCGATCCGGCCCAACACCATGTCGACGGGCAGGCCGACCACGAGGGTCAGCAGCGAGACCATGGTCAGGAGGTTGGTGAGATTGTTCACGAGGAGGCCGAAGTAGGCGGCCCAGTCGCCCTTCGCCCAGAACTGGGGTTTCGGAGGGGCGAGAGTAGTCTGTGACATGGACGAATTCCTTCTGAATGAAAGTGGAAAAGCAGGAAGGCAGGGGTTCGCCCACCAACGCCTGGCTCCACCTCCGCGGGCGCTTCGATCGCCTTGCGGAAACGGTGGGGCCAGGCTCAGTGGCTGCGGGCCAGGGTGTTACTGATACTTCTCCGCCAGAGCGAGGGTGGCGGCGTGGAAGGCCTCGATCGGCGGGTGGGTGATGCCTGCGCCGATCATCCCGATCCCGGCCTCCTTGTGCGCGATAGCGGTGTTGATCACGGGGAGGATGCCGGTCTCCTCGACCTTCCTGACGTCGATGCCGGTGGCGGTTCCCCGGAAGTCGAGGATCGGGATGGTCAAGGCGGGGTTGGTGGTGGTGGTGATCTCCGCCATGGTGCGGGAGTACCCGATCGCCTCGTCGACGGTGCCGCCGACCAGCGGCACGATCGCCGGGGCGCACGCCATGGCGAAGCCACCGATGCCGTAGGTCTCGGTGATCGCCGAGTCGCCGATGTCGAGGCCGCGGTCGTCGACGGTGAAGCCGGCGAACAGCGGCCCCTCCACCACCTGCGCCGGCCCGGTGAGCCAGGTGCCCTGCCCCAGACCGGAGACCCGGATGCCGAAGTCGACGCCGTTGCGGCACATCGTGGTGACGACGGTGGAGTACTCGATGTCGTGCGCCGAGTCCATGGCGGCCTTTGAGCAGGCCATCCAGGTCGGCCCGGAGAAGTAGTCCGAGCTGGCGACGAAGTTGAACACGTCCTGCTTGTCCTTGGTGGAGAAGCCGGAGTCGAGGATGTGCGGTGCGAGCGCCTGGATCAGCAGCGTGGTGCCTGCGTTGTTGCGGTTGTGCGCCTCGTCGCCCATGTGCAGCGCCTGGGCGAGCATCATCCGAAGGTCGATCTCCTTGGCCGAGACCATCGCGTCGCGCAGGATCGGGCCGAACACGTCGCGCATCCAGATGAGCCGGTCGATCACCGTCTGGTCGTTGGCGCCCATCCGCAGGATCTTCGCCAACTGCTCGGAGAGGTTGGTGTAGGCGTAATTGCCGTAGGGCCGGTTCTCTACGACGTGCATGAACATCGATGCCGACGTGACGCCGGCCATCGAGCCCACCGCGTTGTGCTCGTGGCAGGGCGAGAAGTCGATCTCGCCGGAGGCGGCCAGCTCGTAGGCCTCTTCGAGGTCCTTGGCGAGGCCCTCGAAGACCAGCGCGCCGGTGACGGCGCCCTTCATGGCGCCGGCCATCCGTTCGAAGGAGATCGGGGGGCCGGCGTGCAGGATGGTCTTCTTGGTCATGCCGGGCACCACGTCGATGGCCTGGCCGAAGCCGACGAGCACCGGCTGCGAGGTGACGATCCGCTCCACCGCGAGGGCGTTGGCTGCCTCGATCTTCTCGGCCAGGTCGGGGCGGGCCAGCGTCGCCAGCGCAGCCACGACGTCCGGACGGCCGCCACCCGGCGGCGTCCAGTCCAAGTGCGTCACCGAGGCCCCTTGGGCCGCGATGTCCTCGGCGAACATCGCCGCGCCGACGTTGACCGCCGACAGCGGGCGGTCGAAGATGTCCGCGATCTTGCTCATGCGTTTTCTCCCTTGTAGACGAACTCGCGGGCCAGCAGCCCTGTGTTGGTGGACGACGAGGCCCAGGTGACGCCGGCTTCGGCGAGCTTGGCGACCTGGTCGTCGAAGTTCTGGGAATCCTCCGCGGTGCCGAGCACGAAGGCGAGGATCTCCAGGTGGCGGCCGGCGGCAGCAGCATTCGCCTTGGCCGCGTTGATGGCCGGGAGCATCACGCCCACCGGGTCCGGATTGGCGCCGTAGCCCAGCACGAAGTCGAGCACGATCACGCCGACCTCCGGGTCGGTCGCCTCGACCGCGAACCGCTCGATCCGGTTGGACGGATCGATCATCGGGTGCGGCTTTCCGTTGGTGAACTCGTCCTCGCCGAAGTCGAGGAAGGTGTGCGCCCGGGAGGCGTCGTTTCCGCCGAGCTTCTTGGCCGGGTCCTTGGCGAGGTTGGAGTACACGTCGTCGTACTTCTCCATCGCGAGGAACATCGACTCGTCGCACAGCGTGCCGCCGCAGAACAGGGCGCGGATGTATCTCTGCTCCGGGTTCAGCTTGGCCCGGACCTCCTCGATCAGCGGCCAGTTGAGCGGATGCAGGTCGAGCGTCGACTCGTCGACGCCGCTGGCGACCACCGCGGCCAGCGCGGCAGGCTTGGTGCGGTCGAAGAAGGCGATGCCGCGGGCCTTCGCCGCCTCGGCCACCTCGTCGCCTGCGCCGAGGAAGCAGACGATGGCGGGCTTGTCGGACGCGGCGAGGCGATCGAGCACCTTCTCGGCGACCTCGCTCGCCGGCGGCTTGGAGATCACCACGAGGACGTCGGTCGCGGGGTCGGCGTCGAGGGCATCGATGCCGTCGAGCATCATGATCGCGCCCACCTCCGCCGAGAGGTCGCGTCCGCCCGTGCCGATGAGCTGGCTGACGCCGCCGGTGAAATCATGGATCCGGACGCTCATCTCCTGGGCGCCGGTGCCGGAGGCCGCGACAATACCGATCCGGCCGCGACGCACCTTGTTGGCGAAGCACAGCGAGACGCCGTTGATGATGGCCGTACCGCAGTCGGGTCCCATCATCAGCAGGCCGGCCTCGTGGGCCTTCCTCTTCAGCGCGATCTCGTCCTCGAGCGCGACGTTGTCGGAGAACAGCATCACGTTCAGCCCTGCGTCCAGCGCGTTGTGGGCCTGCCCCGCGGCGAAGGCCCCGTTGACGCTGATCACCGCGAAGTTGGCGTCCGCACGCCCGGCGGCCGCGGTCGCGATCGTCCGGTAGGTCACCTCCGCGGCCTCCCCGCTCGGCTTGCGGTCGAGCAGTCCGACGAGGCCCTCGAGGGCGGCGTCCGCAGCGTCCTCCTCGCCGTCGGTGACGACGATCAGCACGAGGTCGCCGGGGGTGGCCTCCTCGATCTCCGGGGTGATCAGGCCCTGGTTGGTGAGGATCTCCTTGTTCATGGCGGTGGCCATCGCAGCCACCGCGTTGACGACCCCTTCCAAGGCGGCGGCCTTGGTCGAGATCGACATCAACGACACGGAGTCGATGTAGGTGTTCTTCTTGATGAGCGTCCTGGTGGGCATCACTTTCCTCGCTACTTCTGGGTGAGTGGGGTGGTTCGGTGTAGTCGCACGGCGGCAGCGAGGCCGTGCGCCAGGTCTGTGCCGGAGGTGTGGCCGATCGCCAGCAGGGCGGCGACGACCTCGGGAGTGCGTCCGTCGGGTCCCCGGCCGCAGAGCGTGGCGAGGACGTCAGACAGCGGCTCGACGGCGCGCCCCGAACAGGCCTCCCGCATCGCGGCGACGGAGACGACGTGGGTGGCGTCGGGCCGCGCGGCGCGGGCGACGGCCGCGGGAATGGCCGAGAGCGATCCGCCGAGCGTGGCGGAGGCGAAGGCGAGGCCTGTGAGCAGGTCGTCACCGGCAGGAGTCAGGCCCGTACCAAGGCCGACCAAGCGGGCGACGGCGGATCCCAGCGCCTGCGGGTCGTCGCGGACGACGGCCCGCTCGATCGCGCTCAGGCCGTCGGCGATCCGCTCGGCCACGGCCCGCGAGAACGGGTCCTGGCCGGGCACGACACCGCCGGGTCGCCCGTGCGCGGCCAGCTCGGCGGCGAACGCCTCGAACCGGTCCGCCCGCACCGGGCCGGCTATCGGCTCGGGCCTCCAGCGGGCGGCCCCGGAAAGGTCGACCGTGATCTCGCCCAGCCGGATCGTCGACTGGCCCGCGCGCACGAGGGTGCCGGGGGCCAGGCCGAGGCCGTCGAAGTCGTCGACGGAGACCCGGATCGCGCCAGGTGCAAGTGGCACGTGGCGGGCGCCGAGGCTCCACAGCCGCTGCCCGGCGACGACGTTGACGACAGAGCCGAACACCGAGTGGACCGTGGCGTCGCCGGAGAGCGCCGGCAGCAGCTCGGCGTCCACGCTCAGGGCATCCATCAACATCGTCGTCATCGGCAGCGGGTCGTCAGGCCAGCGCGGCTTGGAGGAGGTCGGCGAGCTCGGCGAAGCCCTTCTCCTGGGCGTGCGCGAGCGGCGAAACGCCCCACTGGTCGACCATGGCGGGGTCGGCCCCGGCCGCCAGCAGCAGGCGCACGATCTCCTGCTGCGCCGGTCCGCCGTCGCGCAGGATGATCGCCTCGAGCAAGGGGGTCCAGCCGCAGAGGTTGGTGTAGTTGACGTTGATGTCGGTCTGTTCGGCGAGGTAGCGGACGATCTCGACATGGCCCTTCTCGGCAGCGGGGTGAATGCCCACACCGTCGAACCGGGTGTGCCGATCGAGATCGGCACCGGCCTCGACCATCGTCGTGACCAGGTCGAGGTTTCCGGAGATGCAGCCCCAGAGGAAGGGGTTCAGGTTCACCTGGTCCTGGGCATCGATGTCGGCACCTGCCGCGATGAGCAGGCGCACCACGTCCAGCCGGTTCGCCTTGGCCGCGATCAGGATCGCGGTGCGGCCCTGGGTGTCGGTGGCGTCGATCTGCGCGCCGCCCTCCAAGGCGTCGCGGATCTCCTCGACGGACCCGGCTGCGGCCAGCGTCGGCCAGTCGCCTGCAGTCTGCGGTGGTGTTCTCATTGAGCAACCTCTTCGTTCGTTCTTCCTCGGCGAAATCCAGCCGAGCCCGTTCATCTCTGGTATACCATATGCCATGCGAATCCTGATTGCTCTGGGGGGTAACGCTTTAGTCGGCCCCAACGAATCCGTCCGCCCCGATCACCAGATCGCCGCCGCCGAATCCGCGGCCGGCCAGGTCGCCCAACTGGTCACGGCGGGCCATCAAGTCCTCCTCAGCCACGGGAACGGACCCCAGGTGGGCAACATCCTGGCGAAGAACGATCTCGCCTCATTCGCCCTCACCCCCGTGCCGCTCGACTGGTGCGTGGCCAACTCCCAAGGCTCTATCGGAGAGGTGCTGCTGAACGCGCTCGACGCAGCGCTTCTCGCCGAGGGCTCCGACGTCCGCTCCGTCGTACTGGTATCGCGGACCCTTGTCGCCGCGGATGACCCCGCCTTCGACAACCCCACCAAGCCCATCGGTCGCTTCGTCGACGAGGAGACCGCTGGACGTCTCACCCAGTTCGGCCAGCACTACGTCCGGATCGACGACAAGGGCCTGCGCCGCGTCGTCGCGAGCCCGCAGCCTATCGAAATCATCGAAGCCCCGGCCGTCGAGTCGTTGCTTGCCGCCGGCTTCCTCGTGGTGGCCGCCGGCGGCGGCGGTATCCCCGTCATCCGGCACGACGACGGCACCCTGCACGGCGTTCAGGCCGTCGTCGATAAGGATCTCTCCTCGATCCTCCTCGCCGACCAGATCAGCGCCGACGCGCTCGTGATCGCGACAAACGTCGACAACGCGTGGCTCGACTGGGGGAAAGAGACCGCCCGCCCGCTGCACGAGGTGAGGCTCGAGGACATGCGCCGCTACCTCGCCGAAGGGCAGTTCCCGCCCGGGTCCATGGGCCCAAAGGTCGAATCGGCTTGCCGCTTCGTCGAGCGGACCGGGGCAAAGGCCGTGATCACGTCGCTCGAGCGGATCAGCGGAGCGCTGACCGGAGAGGCAGGCACCATCGTCGTGCCCTGAGCGCCGGCCGACATCTCAGCGGCTCGATCACGTCAGTCGGGCTCGTCGCCGAACAGCAGCTCAAGGGCGACCCGCTTCGACGTGTGGACGTGCTGCCGCGCCAGGCGTTGGGCCGCGATCTCGTCGCCACCCGCGATCGCCTCCGCGAGGTCGCGGTGCTCGAGGCAGAGCTCGCGCTGGTCGGCGTTCTGGCGAAGCAGCCAGTTCAGGCGGTTCTGCAGCGGCTCAAGCAGCCGCGTGAAGAGGTCGTTGTGCGTCATCTGCACCAGGACCGCGTGAAACGCGACGTTCGCGCGGTCGGCCGCCTGCCGATCGCCCGCGGCCCACGCCCGTTCGGAGGCCTCGACCTCGCGAAACAACTCCGCGACCTCCGGCTGCGTGGCCTTGCGCGTCGCCAGCACCGCTTGATGCGTCTCCAGGGCCTCGCGCACCTCGAAGATCTCTTCGAGGTCGTTGGGTTTCAGCTGCGTCACCACGGCGCCCTTGCGGGGAACGAGCGTGACGAACCCCTCGGTGGCGAGGCTGCGGAGGGCCTCCCGAAGCGGGATCCGGGAGATTCCGATCTCCTCGACGAGGTCGCGCTCCTTCAACCGGTAACCGGGAGAGTAGTCGCCGCCGGTGATCCGGTCGCGGATGTAGTCCTGAGCGACATCGGCGAGCGACGGAACGACGGCACCGGGCTTGCCCCGGTCTGGAATCTCGCGCGTCGCCATAGAGGCCGAGTGTAGCGATTGACAGCCGCGCGACGCGTAGTCGCACGGGTCGCCGAGAGCCCGACACTTACTGGACCATGCAGAATACGTAGATTCTGGCTCTAGAAATGGTCCGGTATTGACCCCACGATGGACCGCATGAATGAATCCACTGGTTCCCCCCTCGTCAAGCGCGGCCTGGCCGACATGCTCAAGGGCGGCGTCATCATGGACGTCGTCACGCCGGAACAGGCCCGGATCGCGGAGGACGCGGGCGCCGTCGCCGTCATGGCGCTCGAGCGCGTCCCCGCCGACATCCGCGCCCAGGGCGGCGTGGCCCGCATGAGCGACCCGGACCTGATCAGTGCCATCATCGACACCGTCTCCATCCCCGTGATGGCGAAGGCACGGATCGGGCACTTCGTCGAAGCCCAGGTCCTCGAACACCTGAAGGTCGACTACATCGACGAGTCCGAGGTCCTCTCCCCCGCTGACTACGTCAACCACATCGACAAGCACTCCTTCACCGTCCCGTTCGTGTGCGGCGCCACCAACCTCGGCGAGGCGCTGCGCCGCATCGCCGAGGGCGCGGCCATGATCCGCTCCAAGGGCGAGGCCGGAACCGGCGACGTCTCAGAGGCGACGAAGCACATCCGCACGATCCGGCGGGAGATCGCCGTCCTCAAGGCCACCTACGAGGCGAACCCCGACGAGCTGTACGTGGCGGCCAAGGAGCTGCAGGCGCCGTACGACATCGTCAGGGAGGTTGCCGAGCGAGGATCCCTTCCGGTGGTGCTCTTCACCGCGGGCGGGGTCGCCACGCCCGCGGACGCGGCGATGATGATGCAGCTCGGGGCCGACGGCGTGTTCGTCGGTTCGGGAATCTTCAAGTCCGGCGATCCCGCGGCGCGCGCCGCGGCCATCGTCAAGGCCACAGCCCTCTACGAGGACCCGGCCGCCATCGCGGAGGCATCGCGGGGTCTCGGTGAGGCCATGGTGGGCATCAACGTCGCTGACCTCCCGGCGCCGCACCGCCTCGCCGAGCGCGGCTGGTGACCACCGTCGGCGTGCTCGCGCTGCAGGGCGGCGTGCGCGAACACGTGCGCCTGGTAGAGGGTCTCGGGGCGCGGACCACGCTGCTGCGAGTTCCCGCCGACCTGACCGGCCCGGACGGGCTGCGCGTCGACGCCGTGGTCCTGCCCGGCGGCGAGTCGTCGACGATCGACCGGCTGCTGCGCCTCTTCGAACTCCAGGACCCGCTGGCCACCGCGATCCGCGGCGGCCTGCCCACCCTCGGCACCTGCGCGGGGTTGATCCTGCTGGCCCGGGAGGTACTGGACCCTGCTCCGGGTCAGCAATCGCTCGGCGTTCTCGACATCGTCGTGCGCCGCAATGCGTTCGGCCCGCAGGTCGACTCGACCGAGACCGACCTGGACACCGCCGACGGCCCCGCCCGGGTGGCGTTCATCCGCGCCCCTGAGGTCACGGAGGTCGGCCGTGGGGTGGGGGTCCTCGCCAGGCACGCTGGCGGCATCGTCGGCGTCCGCCAGGGCGCGATCACCGGCCTTTCCTTCCACCCGGAGCTGATGGAGGAGCCCCTGTTTCATCGCAGGCTCCTGACCGATGCGGAAGGCTGAGACGCGCAGCGCCCAGAGGTGTCCGAGGGATGCCGAATGCGGCGTTGACTGACCCGATCAGGCGAGCTGCAGCGTGGTGATGCAGGTCGCCGAGTCGTCGCCGTCTGTCGTGATGGGCGCCGTCGCCGTCTTGCCTTCGTACTCGACGGTGAGCGTCGCGTCGATGCCGCGCGGCAACCACACACCGGCGAACCCGTTGTCGAACGTGGTGAGCGCCTCGTCGACGACCACCTCGCCCGTCGCGTCGTCGGTGATGGTCACAGCCAGGTTCGCGTGCTGCAGTTCGCCGACGCACGTGGTGAGGCTGTGGAAGTGGCAGTCGTGCGTCTGGGTGAGGTACGGCGCGAACGAGACGTAGAACGCGTCGTCGGGCATCGGGAGGCTCTGCTCCCGTCCGCTCTCGTCCTTCAGGAGCAGGTGGGTGGGCCTGATCGACGCGATCAGGTCGGTAGGCCGGTCGGCGAGCGCGAGGGCGTCGAGCTTGTCGATGATCGCCACGACGTCGAGACCCTCCAGCCCGTGGTCGGCGAGCAGGTCACCGCTGGGCGCGGCGGCCTCGGTGAGCGTGACCGACGGCGCGGGCTGGGGAGAGACCGACGCGGGGTCGGGCGAGACCGGAGTTGGGGCGCAGGCGGCGATGAGAGGCAGCGCCAACGCGGCGGCGAGCACGGCCTTGACGGGGGCGGACAGCGTGCGGCGGATCTCAGTGTTCATATCGAGGTCCACCCTACGAGGCGGAGGTCCTCCACCGGACACCGGCCCCTCGTAGAATCCGGGCATGCCGGACGACGACGCAGCCACCGAGGGGCTGTACGAGGAGCGGGTTGGCGCCTCGCCGCACGTCGAGTGCACATGGCAGGCGCGGGCGGTGCGCGAGGAGCGCTACCTGGTCCCCGCCATCGAGCACTGGGACATCTGGTTCGCGCGCGAGCCCGATGGTCGTATGGTCGCTGGCCTCTCCGGCCCCGCTCTCGGCTCGCGGTGGATCGCGTCCGTCGTCGGGGAGTACGGGTGGGGCGTGCAGTTGCGCGCGCACGTCGTCGTTCCCGGAGTCGCCAAGAAGCTCCTCCTGGGTGGCGAGGTGCGGCTGCCTGTCGCCGGTGGCCAGGTGGAGATCTCGGGGCAGCGCCTCCCTATGCCCTCAATCGAGGGCCTGGAGGACTTCGTCGAACAACTGCTGCGTCTCGGCGTCCTGCGGTCCGACGACGACGTCCGCCGCGCGTTGGCCGGCGACGAGGCCGGGTACTCGGAGCGGCACTGGCAGCGGCAGGTCCGCGCCTCGACGGGGATCACGCGGAAGCAGATCTCGCAGCTGGCCCGGGCGCGAGAAGCCTACGCTCTGCTTCAGGGGGGCGTCGTCCCCGCGGAATGCGCCGCGACGTGCGGCTATGCAGACCAGGCGCACCTGACCCGGTCGTTGCGGCTACTGCACGGCGAGACCCCCGCGCGCATCCTCGCTGCCCGTCGCGCCTGAATGCCCACTCTCCGTGCCTTCAGGAACGACAGACCGTGATGGCGGAAATCTTCAATCCGCAGCGGTACCCGGATTGGTGGAATAGAGGCACCAGCTACACCGAACAGAGGAGCAGGAGATGTCCATTCCCACCGCACCCGAGGGCTACGCCACCGTCAACCCGTTCGTCATCACGCGGGGCGCCGAGGAGATCACGGCCTTCATCGTCGAAGTCTTCGGCGGCACCGAGCGGCTCGAGTCCCGCACCGTCGACGTCGACGGGTTGCTGCTCCAGGGCGAGGTGATCGTCGGCACCACCACGATCATGCTGGCCGAGCGCAAGCCCGGCTGGGGCTTCACCCCGAGCTTCCTGCAGATTTACGTCGATGATATCGATGCGACCATCGAGCGCGCCCTCGCCCGCGGCGCGCGAGTTCTCACGAAGCCGACGGACTTCTTCGGCACCGTGTTCTCCCGCGGTCAAGACCCGCGGGGCAACAGCTGGTGGATCTGGCAGCACGGCGAGATGGTCTGGGACGAGGACGCCAACGCCGACGCGTGGGACGGCGACGCGCCCGCGGAGGACTGGGGCGCCATCTCGCCCGAGCTCTCCTACATCCGCGACAGCCTGATGGAGATCATGGCGAACCTCAAGGATCCCGAGGCCGAGTAGCCCCGCAGCGCCACCCAGAGAAACAGGAAGACGGGAAGGCGATGACCCCCGCGACCATTCCGATGAGCAGTTGAACAGTCAATCCGACGTCGCGGTGACCCACAGCACTCAGTGGTTGCGCAGGGCGTCGATCAGTTCGGGCTTCGACATCTTGGAGCGTCCCTCGATGCCGAGCTCCCGCGCCCGTTGCAGCAGCTCCTGCTTGGTGCGGTCGTCGTAGTCCTTCGCGGTACCGCCCTTGCGCCCCACTTCTTCCCGCGACGAGCCCGCCGCGGCGTTGGCGATGCGTGCCGCCTTCTCCTTGCTCGCGCCGTCGTCACGCAGCGCCTCGTACAGTTCCTTGTCCTTGACCGCGGGTCCTGGATCCTCTCGCTTGGGCATGTGTGCCTCCTTTGTCAGACTTCCCGGTACCCACACGCGCCGTGAGCAAACAGCGTCGGTCACCCGGCTATCCAGCGGCCTCCAGATAGGCGAGCACTGCGAGGACGCGCCGATGATCGTCAGCGCTATCGGGTAGCCCCAGGCCAGACAGGATCCCTGTCACGTGCGTCTCGATCGTGCGCTCGCTCAGCCACAACCGACGCGCGATGGCCGCGTTGGTGAGGCCCTCCGCCATGAGCGCCAGCACCTCACGCTCCCTCAGCGTGAGGGCGGCGAGCCGATCCTCCCGTCCGACGGGCCTCAGCAGCCGTGCGACCACCTCAGGGTCGAGCGCCGTACCCCCCTTGGCCACGCGCTCCGCTGCCGAGATGAAGTCGTCGACGTCAAGCACGCGGTCCTTGAGCAGGTACCCGAAGCACCCCTGCGTCGTCAGCGCCACCGAGTGCGCCGACTCGACGTGCTGCGAGAGCAGGACGATCCCCAGCTCCGGATACCGTGCCCTGATCGCGCGTGCCGCCCGCGCCCCGTCGTCGGTGTGATCGGGCGGCATGCGAATGTCGGCGATGACCAGCTCCGGCAGGAACTCCTCCACCATGGCCTCAAGCGACGGCGCGTCGGCGGCCTTGGCCACGACCTCGTGCCCGCTATCCTCCAGCAGCCGCGCGAGGCCCTCGCGAAACAGCGCGGAGTCCTCACCGATCACGATCCGCACGGCAGGCACACCTCCACCGTCGTGCCGGACCCACCGCGGACCCTCATTGTCCCTCCGACCGCGCGCACCCGGTCCTCAAGCCCGGTCAGACCGCCGTCCGGGGTGATCATCGCGCCGCCTACGCCATTGTCGCTCACGGTGATCACAAGCTCGCCCGCGTTCGCCGCCATGCCGACCTGGATCCTCTCCGCGGCGGAGTGCTTCACGGCGTTGGCAAGGGCTTCCCCAACGACGTAATAGGCAGTCATCGCGACGTCGTCCGGAACGACGCCGACGTCCCCTGCGTCGACCTCGACCGGGATCGGCACCGCGCGGGCGAGTGAGACGACGGCAACAGGGAGACCGTCGTCGAGAACGCTGGGCCGGATACCATGGGCGAGCCGCCGCAACTCGGCGATTGCCGTCGACAGCTCGGCTACTGCGCCGTCGAGCACTCCCGCGACGTCGAGGCTGCCCGTGGCGAGCGCCCGCTGGGCGATCCGCAACGATAGTCCCAACGACACGAGGCGCTGCTGCGCGCCGTCGTGCAGATCCCGTTCGAACCGACGTCTGGTCTCGGCCTCCGCCTTGACCAGCCGGGCCCGCGAGGCCTCCGCCTCGGTGAGCGACGCCTGGAGTTCCGCCCGCAGTCTGACGACGGTGAACAGCGGCACGGCCGCCTCGGTGAGCTCCTCCCGGAGCCTGGGAGTCACCGTCGACGACCTCAACTCACCCCGGCGGTAGTCGATGGCCAGGGCCGCGTCACGGAGCGCGGCGCGCAGCAGGGGCTCCAGTTCCTCAGGGTCGCCCTCACCCCGGTCGACCCTGTACTCCAGGTCCCGTATCGCTTCGAGGGCGGCACGCCGTGTGGGATACAACCGCGCGAGCAGTCGAGACCTAATGAAGCGATACGCCGGCAACAACGCAAGGAAGCTCAGGGCAGAGGCGACCACCGTGCCGACCAGCGAACCCGCCCCGAGGAGCAACCCGCCGATCGCCGTCCCGAGTCCCAGCACCGCAGTGGCGGCCCCGGCCACGAGCGCCCATGAGACGGCCTCGGCCAGCACCCGGTCGACGTCGTAGAGGTCGTGCCTGAGCATCCCGACCGTCACCCCCACGGGAAGCGCCGCCAGCCCGACGGCGGCGACGATCAGGCTGCCCCACCCCGGTTGACCGCGCAGGAGTATCTCTGCGCCGCAGATGAGCGGGAAGACCAGGAACACGCTCGCCCCGGCGAGGACCCACCGCAGTTGAGCGCGAAGCACACCGTCGGCGCCCCTCACCCTCGCGACCCCGAGACCTGCCGTGAGGCACAGCAGCGCGAAGAAGACGACGACGGCGACGATCGAGAGCCCCTCCTGCCACGGCGTGGGATCGCTGACAAGCGGGGGCACATCCCGGAAGGGCGGGTTGTTGGGCAGGCCGGAAGCGGCTGCGGTCACGACAAGGAAAACCGCCGAGGCCAGCACTGATGCTGGTGTCGTCGGGCATGAACTCGACGATGTACTCGGAAAGCTTCGCGGGCTTCGGAGATGCGCTGGCCACGATCCAGCCCGAGGCGGGCGCGCGGCAGATGATCGGCTTCTCGATCCTTGTCGTCACCCAAGGCCTGGCCGGCACCGCAGGCCTGTGCGTGCTTGCCTGGCTGCTGAGCGCGGCGATCACGGCACGCACGCGGGCCACGACCGTCGTCATTGCGCTGTTCGGAGCCGCGATGCTGCTCGCCTTCCACACAGGGCTGGCAGCGGCTGCCCTCCTGCTATCTATGTTCCCGCTGGTGATCTTCGGGGCATGGCAGATCGCAACCGCCCGACGGAGATAGTCAGACACGAGGCATTGGCTACTCACTAGCCTTTTTCGGGCTGGTGAGTAGCCGTTGTTGCCGGCAGTGATGGGTCTAGCTGCTCTAGGTGCGCCAGAGGTGGGCGTACTCACCGTCTGCGGCCAGCAACTCGTCGTGGCTGCCGAACTCGGCGATTCGGCCGTCGATGACCACCGCGATGCGGTCCGCGTCGTGGGCCGTGTGCAGGCGGTGGGCGATGGCGACGACCGTGCGGTCGGCTAGCAACGCCGCCATCGACCCCTCCAGGTGGCGCGCGGTGCGCGGGTCGATCAGCGACGTCGCCTCGTCGAGGACGAGCGTGTGCGGGTCGGCAACCAGCAGCCGCGCCAACGCGATCTGCTGGGCTTGCGCCGGCGTCAGCGACGAGTGGCCGTGGCCGAGCTGCGCGCCAAGGCCGCCGGGAAGGCGTCCGACCCACTCCGCGGCGTCGACCGCCTCCAACGCGCGCCACACCTCCTGATCGCTCGCGGTCCCCTCGCGGGCGAGCACGACGTTGTCGCGCACGCTGCCGACGAACACGTGGTGTTCCTGCGTGACAAGGCACACCTCAGTACGGAGCACGTCGAGCGGCAGATCCATGACATCCACGCCGCCGACCTCGACCTCGCCCGTGCGTGGGCGGTTGATGCCTGCGACGAGCCGACCCAGCGTCGACTTGCCTGAGCCCGACGGTCCGACGATCGCGAGCCGCTCCCCCGGCTTGAGCGCGAGGTCGACGCCGTGCAGCACGTCGTGGCCGTCCCGATAGGCGAACCTCAGATCGTGCCCCTCGACATCGGCCGCGGCGGGAAGCAGGTCGCCGGGCGTGCGGTCGTCGGGGACCTCGGCCACCCCGAGGAGACGGGTGGTTGCGGCGACGCCGACCTGCAGGTTGTCGGCGATTTGAATCAGGCGGTCGAGCGGTCCGATCAGCTGCTGCAGGTAAATGGCCGCCGTCGTCACCTGGCCCACCGTGACCCAGTCCTGATCGAAGCCCCACGTGCCGAGCAGGATGACCAGCACGATGGGCAGTTGGAAGGCGAAGTCGAGCCAGACGAACAGAAGGTTGCGCAGGCTCATCGTGTACCGCTCGGCCTGCGCCGACTCGGCGATGTCGTCGTCAAGCCTCTGCTGCCGCAGTTCCCCGAGCCCGAGCGCCTCGACGGTGCGTGCACCCTCAACCGTCTCGGTGATGGTGGAGTTGATGCGGCTGTAGGTGGACTGTTCGGTGATGTACCCGGCTGCGGCGTGCCGGAGGTAGGACCGCGAGGCGAAGAACAGGATGACCACCGTGGTGACGACCGGCAGCGTGAGCAGAGGCGAGTTGAGCAGCAGCGCCACCACCGTCAGGACCACCATCGTGAGCGAAGTGACCATCTGCGGCAGCGCCCAGCGCACCGAGGAGCTCATCTTGCCGACATCCGCGGTGATGCGGGTGATCAGGTCGCCGCTGGACGCCGACTCGACCCTTCCGAGCGGCAGCCGCAGCACCGTCTGCACGATGTACTCGCGCGCCGCGGCGAGCAGGTCGTAGCCGAGCACCGCGTCTGCACGCTTCGCGAGGAACGTGAACACTGCCTGGGCGAGCACAAAGACGAGGACGCCGACGAGCACCGCGTCCGTGCTGCCGAGTTCCGCTCCGGTAGCCGCGGCGTCGACAAGGTCGCCGAGGATCCGCGGGATGACGAGGGCGGAAGCAGCGGCAAGCACGTTGAAGCCGACCAGCGCCACGGCGGCTGCCTTGCGGGTCGACAGCAGTTCGCGCACGAAGCCGAACGCACGGCCGGCCCGCGCGACGGGAAGGCCACGTTCCGGGTTGCGCGAGGCGTTGAACACCGCCCGGGCGCGCTCCGCCCGCACGGCGTGCCGGTGCTTCCAGGCGGCGAGTCGTTCCGACGGGGTGAGCGTGCGGTCGACCGTCAGTTCCGCGGGAATCCGCGGCTCCGGCGCCCCCTCGCGCCACGTTGCCCTCGAGCCGGGGAGCTCCTCGGAAAGCAGGTCAGTCATCATCGTCCATTCCTCGGGCGACCACCTGGCGGTAATCGGCCCTCTTGAGCAGGTCGACGTGGCGGCCGCGGGCGACGATGCGCCCATCGGCGAGGAAGGCGACCTCGTCGGCCGAATGCAGGATCAGCGGGGACGCCGTCGCGACGACGGTGGTCCTCCCCGCGCGGTGCGCGACCAGCCTGGGCGCGATCCGCGCCTCGGTGTGGGCGTCGACGGCAGAGGTGGGCTCGACGAGGCACAGCACGTCGGGGTCGGCGACGAGGGCGCGAGCGAGCACGACGCGCTGCCGCTGGCCGCCGGACAGCCCGCGGCCCTTCTCGTCGACGGTTCCCTGCCACCCACCGGGCAGCGCGTCGAAGACGTCCTCGGCGCACGCCGTGATGAGGGCAGCCTCCGCCTCCCGGCGGGTGTGCGTGCCCCACGGGTCGACGGCGTCTTCACCGGCCTGTACATGCTGATCCTCTATGCCGCGATCCTGGCGGTGCCGAAGGAACTCGAGGAGGCGGCCCGGTGGAAGATCTTCACCCAGGTGCGGTTCCCCTACATCCGGCCGGTGTGGGTCACGATCATGATCATGGCCACCACCTACGCCCTCCGCGGCTTCGACATCCCCTACCTGCTCACCAACGGCGGTCCGGGACAGGCGTCCGAGCTGCTCACCACCTACATGTTCAAGACCGCCTTCCGCAGCACCGACTTCGGCTACGCCAGCACCATCGCGGTCTTCATCGTGATCGAGTGCATCGTCGCCGTCGGGTTGATCTTCCTGCTGCTTCGACGAGGACAGGACAAGTGATGACCACCTCCTCCATCTCCGCGCCGGAGCGGCGCCGTCGGCTCCACCTGGCTCGCAAGTTCGTCAACGTGCTGGTGGTCCTGATCGTCGCCGTCCAGGTCTATCCCCTGCTCTGGCTGTTCGTGACTAGCCTCCGCCCCAACCAGGAACTGGCCTCCGGCAACGCCTTCGGCATCCCGCGGGCGCTCACGCTCGACAACTACGTGCGCGCCTTCGAGACCGCGGACCTCGGCCGCAACATCCTGAACAGCCTGATCGTGACGGGCGCCTCGAGCATCCTGATCGTGGTCCTCGGCATGATGGCCGCCTACGCCATCAAGGTTCTCGGATTCAAGGGCAGCAAGGTCGTCATGGTCGCGTTCCTGATCGGCATCATCGTGCCGGTGCAGATCGCGCTGGTGCCGTTGTTCGTCAACTACTCTCGCGTCGGGCTGCTCAACACCTATCAGTCGATGATCATCCCGCTGGTAGGGTTCGCCCTGCCGACGGCGGTGTACCTGTTCGTCTCCTTCTTCGAGTACATCCCGAGGGAGACCTACGAGGCCGCGGCGTTGGACGGCGCGGGGCCATACCGGGTGTTCTTCGAGATCACGATGCCCCTGTCGACCAACACGGTCGTGACGGTGGTCTTCGTCAACGGCATCTTCATCTGGAACGACTTTATCTTCGCCAACACGTTCGTGTTCGAGGAGGGGCTCAAGACCATTCCGTTGGGTCTGCAGAACTTCATAGGCGCGATGGGCTCGGTGGACTGGACGGCCACCTTCGCGGCGGTATGTGTCACCGTCACGCCGCTGCTGCTGGTCTTCCTCGTCCTCAACAAGTCGATCATCTACGGCTTGGAGAGCGGGGCGACCAAGGGATAAGAGGTGCGACGGCGTCCGCCCGCTATCGTTTCGGTCATGAACGTGGCAGGAGCGACCGGTGGACGCCGTCCGGCCGTCACGCTCCACGACGTCGCGAAGGCCGCAGGCGTCTCGGTGGCCACGGCGTCGCACGTCGCCAACGGGCGCACCGACGTGCGCATGTCAGACAAGACCCGGCAGCGGGTGCAGGCCACCATCGACGAGCTCGGCTACCGCTCGAACGCCTTGGCGAAACACCTCGTCAAGGGCAGCTCGCAGTTCATAGGGCTGGTCGCCGACGCCATCGCCACCACCCCGTTCGCGGGACAGATCATCAGCGGCGCCCAGGACGAGGCCTGGCGGCACGGCTTCGTCCTATTGGTCGCCAACACGGACTCCGACACCGCAGTCGAGACCGAGGCCATCGAGATGATGCTGGATCATCGGGTGCGCGGCATCTTGTACTCGACCTGGTTCCACCGTCGGGTCACGGTGCCGAGCGGCCTGCCCATTGCCGATACCGTCCTCGTCAACTGTTACTCCGACGACGATACGGTGCGCTCCGTCGTACCCGACGAGGTGCAGGGCGGGCGGGCGGCCACCGAGATGCTGCTGGCCCAAGGGCATCGCCGGATTGCGATGGTGAACACCGTGACGGAGTCCCCCGCCCGCGTCGGCCGCCTCCAGGGCTACCGACAGGCGCTCGAGGCGTACGACGTGCCCTTCGACCCGACGCTGGTCATCGACGCCGTCTCTGACCAGGAGGGCGGCTACGACGCGTACGACAGGATCCGCGAGTCCGGCGCCTCTGCCGTGTTCTGTCACAACGACCGCGTCGCCATGGGCCTGTACGACGCGGTGCGCGTGCGCGGCCTGAAGATTCCCGGGGACCTCGCCGTGGTCGGTTTCGATAACCAGGAGGTGATCTCCGCGCACCTCCGCCCTCCACTGAGCACCGTCCAGCTACCGCATTACGAGCTCGGCGCCGCCGGAGTCCGCGTGCTGCTCGGGCACGAGAAGCTGGCGGCAGGCGCCACGATGCGGCTCGACTGCCCGGTGGTCGCGCGCGACTCCGTCCGCGCGGTCACCCCCTGAGCCGCACGTCCCTCTTAGTGGATCAGCGCCTTCAGCAGCACGAGGATCAGGCCCAGCCCAGCGGTGACGAGCGCGCCGGCCAGACGGAGCCAGGTTCGTCCGGACCAGCGGGAGACGCCTCGGTACCCGAGTACCGCCAGCAGCACCACGTTGCCCCAGAGCGTCCCCCAGATCGCCCGCTCAGGCGAGATCCATCCCACGGCGCCGGCGCCAAGGATGACGGCGGGCACGAGGGGAGCAACGAGCATCCCCCAGAGGTGCCCCAGCGAGTGCCCGACAGCATGGGCGAGCCGCTCCGCGGCCGAGGCGTCCGGTTCCCTCTCGTCCGCAAGGTGGGAGAGCGCGCCCGCGTAGACATGGGCGAGCCAGAAGACCAGCGCGGTTCCCAGGACCTTCAGGAGCACCGCGCCGGGTTCGGCCTCCGATTTGTTGGCCACGATGACGAGCAGGCCGGAGACGAGCACGACCCCGTACACCGCTGACTCCGACGCCAGCATCGCCCAGACGGGCGACTCTAGATCCCGTGCCTTCGCAGGTACACCACTCATGCGCCCATTGTCGCGTCCCACGAGGGGTCGGCGCGCGTATGCCGCCTGTTCCGGGGGGCGCCGCGGGCACCCTGCTTAAGGGCGCGGATCATTCGCCGAAAGTTGATCTCACGGGTATTTCGGTACCACGAGGGGTGGCCGACATGGCACCGTTGCTACGCGGCTGGCAGGCGCAGCAGACCGTCAACCTCTTCGACCAGGCCGTCCGCCGTGAGCGAGGCGATCGCCCGGTCGCGCTGGTCGGGGTCCGGCCAACCCGCGCACACGGCGTCGGTGGGTAAACAATGGCTCGCCGCGTGCCGCAGGGCCCGGAGGACGGCACCGCGCGCCTGCCGGTCGCTTCCAACGTATGCGGCTTGCTTCCGCCGCCCGTCGCCGGTGTCCGGCCGCCCGGCGGCGTACCAGGCACACAGGTCCACGACGGGGCACCGGCCGCAGCGCGGTTCCCGCGACAGGCACACGGTCGCGCCGAGCTCCATCGCTGCGGCGTTGACCACCGCCGCGGCGCCGGCCTCGTCCGGCAGGAGACGCGACATGGTCGCGAGGTCGCGCCGGGAGGGTGGACCCGGCTGCGAGCGCCCGTCGAGGGCCCGCGCCAGGACCCGTCGGGTGTTCGTGTCGACGACGGGACGCCGCTCACCGTACGCGAAGACCGCGACCGCCCGCGCCGTGTAGTCACCGATCCCCTTGAGCGCCAAGAGGTCATCGACGTCGTGCGGGACGACGCCGCCGTGCCGGTCCCTGATCTCCATGGCCGCCTCGCGAAGCCAGAGCGCGCGGCGCGGGTAGCCGAGGTTGGCCCACTGATGCACCGCCTCGGCGGGTGACGCCGCGGCGAGCGCGGCGGGTGTCGGCCAGCGCTCCAGCCAGGCCTCCAGCATCGGGATCACGCGGTTCACGGGCGTCTGCTGCAGCATGAACTCACTTACGAGTACACCCCAGGCGCCGAACTCGGGATGCCGCCAAGGCAGATCCCGGGCATGGGTTCCGTACCAGTCGACGAGGCGTTGAGCGACGGCCTGCCCGACTCGGTAAGTCATGGGACGACCCTAGCCCGACGCGCCGATGGCGTTCGGACGCCAAGAGAACCGAGACCATGAAGCTGCGGGGTTCAACTTACCAAAACCCGAAGCTCACGATTACCAAAATCCGAGCGGCTTAGCCTCGCGGGCCGCCAAACCGGCTCTCAGAGGCCCAGGGCCTCAAGGGTCGCCTCGTACTCGTCAGTGACCTCTTCGACGTCGCGCTCGCTGTCGGCCCACATGTCCCTCAACCGGGCGCGTACGTCGTCGTCGAGGGCGTCGTAGCGCTCCAGCCACCGCTCGAGGTCCTCGGTCCAGTAGCCGACCACCTTGTAGGCGCTCGACGGCCAGCGAAGTTCGTGGCGCAGATACCTGCGCACGGCCCGAGTGACCTTCGCGGACCCGGCCACCCACACGTACCCCGGGCCGGGTGGGAACTTCGTCGCCCTGACGATGTCCTCCAGCCTGCTGGGCCCGTGACCGTTGCCGCCATGCACCCACACGAGTTCGACGCCCTCGGCCAGCGCGACGGGATGCTCGTGATCGGGGCCAGGGACCTCGATCACCACGCGGGTACGGACGCCGGGCGGGGTCTGTCCCGCGAGGCGGAGCGCGGCTGGCAGACCGGCGGCGTCGGCGACGAGGAGCTGCCACTCGATAGCGGCTCCCGGCGCGTACAGGCCCCGCGGGGTGTTCATGCCGACGACGTGACCCGGCCTCGCGCCCAAGGCCCAGCGTGCCGCGACGCCGCCGTCGTGCACCACGAAGTCGATCGTCACACGGCGGGCCTTCTCATCCCACGCGCGCACCGTGTAGGTGCGCACGACCGCGGGCTCGACGCCGTCGAGAAAGCGCCAGTATCCGTCTTCCGTGGGCTCGGGGAGGGTGGGTTCGACGTGCCCCTCAGCGGGGAGGAAGAGGCGCAGGTACTCGTCCCCCACACCCGTGGAGCGGAAGCCGTCGAGTCCCTCGCCGGCGAAGACGACGCGCACCATTCCGGGCGTGAGCCGATGGACCTCCGCGACCTCGACGCGGTGGACGAGGTTCACGCCCGCCTTGGTCATGGGATTGCAGGTTCTTTCCACACAATGACGGACCTTACCCCGACGGACGGCTCATCAGTTCCACCCGAAGACCATGCAACCGATGCCGAAGAGAATGAGGCCGCCGAAGAGGGCCAAGCTCAGCAGGGCGCTTTCAAGCTCTCGAGGTTCTGGATCATCGAGGTCGGTCTGCTGGGCCGAGGCGAGGTCGGCCGGGGGCTCCTCCATGTCGGTGCTGGGCTGCGTGTCCATGCTCATGTGATCACCTCCAGCCGCTGCAGATCAGTAGCGAGCGCAATAGCGAGGATGATGAAGACGACGGTGATGAACGCGGTGTACAGCCAACGGTGGCGATGGTCGGACTTCCAGAATCGCCGGGCGCTGACGATACCGTTGACGAATGCCAGCACGCACAGCGCCATGCTGATCGGCGTTGCGAGCCATCCGGCGAGACTCGCAATGGGCACCAGCAGAGGGATGGCCAGGTAGGTGATCAGGCACCGCACGCCAGAGACGACCACCGAGATACGGAAGGCCCGATGCGCACCCGCGCCGGAGCGTCGATCCAGCTCCCCGACCCGGAGCAGCCGTCGCATGAACCGGTCCGCAGGGCCATCCGACCGGTACATCGAGGGCGCGAGAGGCTCGGCGACGGACGCGTCGGCCGGAAGACTCATGACGACGAACCGCCCGCTTTTCCATGCAGGTGCCTCCAGAGACGGTAACCGCCCGCCACCGCTGCCAGAACGCCCACGCCACCGATGACGATGCCGATGAACAGGCCCCAGTACATCGGGCTCAGCACCGTCTCGCCGGTGGGGGCTCCCATCATCGAGCCGATGAGGAAGCCGAACAGGGGCGCGATCGCTGCGGTCGCCACGCCGAGCAGGGTCATCCAGAAACCCGGCGGCGCCGGAATCAGCCGGACGGGTCGTCCGGGCGGAGCGGACAGAGCTGTGTCTTCAGTCATCGGGTTCCACCTTCCATGCGATCGTCGACCATCGTCAAGCCAGGTCGCTCGGACGTGGCCTCGAACGAGTTCCTACTCTCCGCGACGGCGGGGCCGGAACTGAAGTTCTCCACGGCCTTCACCAACGGGCCGACGATGTCCATCGGCAGCGGGAAGACGACGGTGGAGTTCTGGTCGGCCCCGAGTTCCAGCAGGGTCTGCAGGTAGCGAAGCTGCAGCGACGCGGGTGCTTCGCTGAGCGTGAGCGCGGCGTCCCGCAGCTCCTTGGACGCCTGCAGCTCGCCGTGGGCGCTGATCACCTTGGCCCGGCGCTCACGTTCAGCCTCGGCCTCACGGGCCATGGCTCGCTGCATCATCTCGGGGATCTCGACGTCCTTGATCTCTACGACGGAGACCTCGACACCCCAGGACTCGGTCTGCCGAGCAATCGACTGGGCGAGATCCTCGTTGAGCTCGGTGCGATGGGCCAGCAGGGTGTCGAGGTCGGCGCGTCCCACGACGGAACGGAGCGTGGTCTGGGCGAACTGCGACGTCGCAACCGCGTGGTTCTCAACGGCCATGACCGATTGCACCGGATCGGCGACCTTGAACATCACAACGGCGTTGACCCGGGCCGTCACGTTGTCGCGCGTGATCACCTCCTGCGGGGGAATCGTGAGCGTCACGATCCGCAGGTCCACCCGTACGATCCTCTCCAAGAACGGCAGCACGAACACGACGCCCGGCCCGAGCGCCCCGCGCAGCCGGCCCAGGCGGAACGCGACCGCCCGCTCGTACTCGCGCACCACACGCACGGAGGCGACCGCCAAGATGACGAGGACCACCCCGATCACGATGACCGCGAGGAGCTGACTAGGCATGCTGTTCGGGTTCCCTTCTATCGGAGGCGTAGGTCGTGCGGCGCCGCACGAGGGCAGCCGCGGCGACCGTCCTCTCCTCGACGTTCTCCTCCAGCGACTTCACCAGCACCCCGTGGGGGTCGGCCGGGGTGTGTCGCAGGTGAGCCCACAAGGGCAGGGAGGCCAACCCGATCACCAGGGCAACGACGAGAAGCAGCAGCTGGCTGCTCCACTGGTCGACGGTGAAGGCGGTGACCAGCGGCCAGAGAACGGCCAACACCGTCACCATGCAGGCGATGCCGCGGTGGAACCGCGCCGATTCCGACGCCGGCCACGTGTCCACTCCGCGACGCAGCTCGCGTCCGTCGTTGGAGGTGGTGCAGGTGTCCTTGACCGGGCAGGAGTTGCACACGCTCGGGCTGCCCCGATAGCGCATGACCCGGTTCTCCGGGTCGAAGGACCGCGGCCACAGCCACTGGTCCTCGGGGCACAACCAGGCGTCGTGGTCTTCGTGGTACCTGAACCCAGGCGTCCGAGTGTCCTCAAGCCTGGTGTGGGCGCGTCGGGCGAAGAGGTCGATTCCGTAGGCGATGAGGACGAGCACGACGCCGTAGCCGGCAGCCAGCCACGCAGCCACCTCGATGCCGGTCATGGCGCGGGTTCCTCCTCCGCGTCACTCCGGCGATCGGACGCGTAGCGGCTGGATGGCCGGCCGTCGCCGGTGCGGTCCTCGCGGGCCTGCCGATGTTCCTCGACGAACAAGGTCTCGGGCTCCATCCGCGTGACGGTTGGCTTGATTCCATACCGGACGCCGAGCCAGGCCAGCCACAGGAACGGCAGGACGCCGACGAGGAAGACCACGTCACCAGGGAGTCGCATCCACTCCAGAACGGCGTTCCCGGGCTGGGCGATGTAGCCGAGGGTGCGGGCCTCGTAGTAGCCCTCGCTCACCGAATACCACAACTGCAGGACGCCGAGTGGCAGCAGCGTCGCGAACACCATCCACGCCAGGCCGAGGTTCAGCGCCCAGAACGAGAACTTGGCCAGGCGGTCCGACCAGCGTTCCGGCGGGATGATGTAGCGCAGCGCGAACAGGGCCAGACCGACGGCGAGCATCCCGTAGACGCCCATCATGGCGCCGTGCGCATGGTTGGCGGTGAGCGCCGTCCCGATCTGGTAGTACGAGACGATCGGCAGGTTGATCAGGAAGCCGAAGACGCCCGCGCCGACGAAGTTCCAGAAGCCGACCGCGACCAGGAACATCACCGCCCACCGGTGCGGGAAGGGCGCGTTGCTGCGGGACTCCTGCCGGGATCCGAGCTGCAGGAACGTCCATGCCTCCACCGTGAGGAAGGTCAGGGGGATGACCTCAAGCGCCGAGAAGAACGCGCCGAGGGCCATGTGCTCGACCGGCGTCCCGGAGAAGTACAGGTGGTGCATCGTGCCGATGACGCCACCGATCGAGTAGAGGATCACGTCGAGGAAGATGATCTGGATCGCGATCTTGCGCCGCACCACGCCGAGCATGACGAAGATGTAGGCGACCATCACCGTGGTGAACAGCTCCAGGAAATCCTCCACCCACAGGTGGACGACCCAGAATCGCCAGAACTCGGCCACGGTGAGATGGGTGCCGTTCGTGGCGAGCAGGCCGACGGCGTAGAACGCCGGGATCGCCAGGCCCGCGTACAGGAACAGCCACGGCATGTTGAACTTGGATTCGGTGCGCAGCCGCGACCGGATCGCGCGGTAGATCATCAGGATCCAGAGGAACAGCCCGACGACAAGAAGAATCTGCCAGAAGCGCGGCAGGTCGAGGTACTCCCACTGCTGGTCGAAGAAGATGGAGCCCTTTGCCCATTCCGGGCCGAAGGTGCTGATCGCGGTGCCCGCCAGGGTCCCGCCGACGACGATGGCCAGCGCCCCGAGCAGGCCGTAGGCCAGCACGTGCTGCCTGCGCGGTTCGCGGCCGGAGATGATCGGGGCGAGGAAGATGGCGGCGGCCAGGAATGCCGCGGCCGTCCAGAACAGGGAGAGCTGGACGTGCCAGGTCCGGGCGAGGTTGTACGGCAGGAGCCGCGCGAGGTCTAGTCCGAAGAAGCTGGACAGGTCGGCGCGGTAGTGCTCGATCGCCGCCCCGAGGGTGGCCTGGATCAGGAACAGCAGGGCGACAACGAGGAAGAACCACGCCGTTGCTCGCTGCGTCTTGGTGATCCCGACCGTCCCGGGCTGGAGGAAGGCGAGCGTTGGGGCTTCGCTGCCGTGCCAGC
Source organism: Tessaracoccus sp. (assembly GCF_016714275.1). Classification (GTDB taxonomy): domain Bacteria; phylum Actinomycetota; class Actinomycetes; order Propionibacteriales; family Propionibacteriaceae; genus Arachnia. The sequence goes on from NZ_JADJNP010000001.1 coordinate 1,780,227, forward strand.
CGATCGTCTTGCTCCACCTGCCGTAGAGCGCGAAGAGTGCGCCCAAGCCGCCGAGCAGCGCAATCAAGGACATGGCCGACCAGACCAGGATGTCGGCCGTCGGCCGATTGTCGACCCGCGGCTCCGCCGGCCAGTTGTTCGTGTACGAGTAGTCGTGGTCCGGGCGCTCCGCCGCCGCCGCCCAGGCCGTCCAGGCGAAGAAGCTGGTGAGCTCGTGGATCTCCTGTGGGTCGTCGATCACCGACGGCAGGAGTCCGTGTTCAGTGGTGGGGACACCGAAGAACTCCGCGTAGTAGTCGCGCGCCGCCGCGAACGCGTCGATCTGCTCCTGGGTGAACACCAGAGTGCCGGTCGTTTCGTCGTAGCGGTTGGCGCGCATCATCTCGACGACGGCGTCAGCCGAATCTGCCACACCCTGCTCCTGCAGCGCCGCGAGCACGTGCTCGCTCGACATGCGCAGATACTCGGCGGTGAAGTCGGGCCCGAGGTAGGCGCCGTGACCGACGATGGAGCCGTACTGCTGGAGCCCGCGTCGCAGGAAGGTCTCCTGCCCGGCCGTGATGTCGTCACCGGTGAACACCACCTCACCCGTCTGACTCACCACCCGTTGCGGCTGCGGCATGGCGGCGGTATAGGTACGGAACGCCAGGACTCCCATGACGAAGAACCCGAAGATCAGCACAAGGGCGACGCCCTGGACCCATGCCTTCGAGATCGTGATCTCTGCCTTGGAGGGCTGCTGGAGGCCCTTGTCGGTGATACTCACGCCAGATCCACCTTCCGCACCGGAGGGACGACGGCCCGTAGCAAGCCGCGATGCTTGTGTGTTGACCATAGACACTACGGGCAGACGACGGGTATTGCAGCAACTTCTTGGAAAAACTCGTCGACGATGGGGTCATCGACGCGGGCGGCCCCCGTCGACGCTCCGCCCGCACCAACTCAGATCTGGAGGACCGCACGCGCGATCAGGAAGTAGATCACCAGGCCCGTGGCGTCGACGAAGGTCGTGATGAAGGGGTTCGAGAACACCGCGGGGTCGACGCGGATGGCGCGCGCGAGCAGCGGCATGATCCCGCCGATCGTCGCAGCGACCGTACAGACCGCGAGCAGGGTGAGGCCGATCACCAGCCCGATGCGCACGTCGTAGAACAGCGCAGACAGCGCGAACCCGATGGTGCCGAGCAGGACGCCGAGCGAGAAGCCGACGCGCAGCTCCCGCGACAGCACCTTGGCCAGGTCGCGGGGCGTCACGTCGTTCAGCGCGAGGGCGCGGGTCACGGTCGTCGCCGCCTGATTTCCGGTGTTGCCTCCCGTGCCGATCAGTAGCGGCACGAAGAGCGCCAGCACGGTCACCTGGGCCAGCGTGTCCTCGAAGACCGACAGCACCTGAACGGTGAGCGTCGCGCCGACGGCGAGCACCAGCAGCCAGACCACCCGCGACTGCACGAGGGTGCGGATCGGCGTGGAGAGGTACGGCCGGCGCAGCGGCTCGGTGCCGCCCTGACGCGCGGCGTCCTCGCTCTCCTCCTGTTCGAGGATGCGCACCGCGTCGTCGATGGTGAGGATGCCGACCAGCCGCGACTCGCTGTCGACGACGGCCAGCGCCAGCAGGCCCTGCTCCGCGCAGCGCCGGGCCGCGACCTCCTCCTCCGTGTCCGCGGTGGCGACGGGAGCCGCGCGCATGATGTCGCCGACGAGGGTCGTCTCGTCGGCACCGAGCAGGTCGCGCAGGCTGACGACGCCGACGACTCGGCGCTCGCCGTCGAGCACCGGCAGCGTGTAGACGGTCTCGGCGTCGTCGAGGCGCAGACGGACGCGCGCGAGGGTCGCCGCGACCGTCAGGTTCGGGTGGGTGCTGACGTACTCCGGGCTCATCCTGCGACCGATGGAGCCGTGCGGGTAGCCGAGCACGTTGGCGGTCAGCTGCCGCTCGCGGGCGGGCAGGCCGCGGAGCAGCCGCGGCGCCACCGACGCCGGCAGCTCGTCGAGCAGCCACACGCGGTCGTCAGGGTCCATCGCCGCGAAGAGCTCCGCGACCTCCGCGTCCTGGAGGCCGCGCACAAGGTCGCTCTGCAGCGCGGGATCGAGCGCCTCGAAGACCTCCAGCGCGCGCTGCTTCGGCAGGAGGCGGTACATCACCGCACGGTGACGTCCGCTGAGCCGTTCGCAGATGTCGACAAGCTCCGGCGTCGAAAAGGGGGCGATCGTGTCGGCGAGACCGGCGAGGTCGCCGTGGTTGATGTGGCCGACGATGCGGTCGGTGATGTCGGTCAGTTCCTCGATGCGCTGAGTGGTCATGGCGCTGCTCGTTTCGTCAAGGGCACGCGCGCACGACGCCCCCGACGTGGACTCAGGAGGACAGGACGGGACGGCGCGCGGGTGCGGTTTCCGGATGGTGACTCTTGTCGCAACTGTCGCTACTCATCGGACTCACCTCACTCACCGTCGGGCACCTCTTCGGGTGCGGTCTTGTCGGCCTTGGCCACCGGATAGCTTAGCCCGCTCAGGCGCAGGCCGCGACGACGGCGTCGATCACGTCCCGATCGGCGAGCACGCGAAAGTGGCCCATGGCGGCGACGGGGACGTTGGTCGCCCCCTCCAGGCGGGAGCCGCTGGGGATGTGCGGGTCGAAGGCGGGACAGATCGATGTGATGAGGTGGTTCACCTCGGAGCGGGCCGCCAGCTCGACGATGGTCGCGTCGTCGGGCGCCAGCGACCGGACGACGGGGTGCGGCACCAGCCGCGCGAGAACAGAGCCCCCGAAGGGCGTCGCGACGGTGACGACGCCCCGGACGCGATGCCCCTCCTCCCCCAGCAGCAGGCACTTCGCGATGAGCCCGCCCTTGCTGTGCGCGACGAGCAGCACCCCGGTGAGGTCCTTCGCGGACAGGTAGGTGCCGACGAGCGCCGCTGCATCCGCCACCGTCGCTGTGTTGCGCCTCAGATCGGGCAACGTGTGGACCGGGTGCCCGGCCGCGCTCAACGCGTCGGCGATGGAGCGCATCATCGTCCACTCCTCGAGCACGCCCGGGATGAGGACGACGGGCGCGCCTTCGCCTTTCGTGTACGCCTCTGGCACGTCGCGGCGGACGAGTCCGCCGGCCAGCGCGCGGCTCACCCACCAATAGTCGGCAGCCCAGGCCCGCCCTCGTGTGATCGCCGAGAAGACGCGCCGTCTCCGCGAGCCCGGGCGACGGCTACCGGTGGGCATGCTCGTCGATCAGCGCAGCGATGGTGCGCGGGGCCGCGAACATGGTGGCGTGCGGGCCTGGGACGCTGGCGTACCAGCCGTGCCGGAAGGCGTCCGCCAGCTCCTTGCCCCACTCCAGGGGCACGATGGGATCGTCAAGACCGCAGATCACAAGGGTCTTCGCCGCGACGCGAGCGGCGATGTCGTCGAGATCCGTGGCCAGCAGATGGGGCGTCTGCTGGATCATGTACGGGATGCCCGCGCGGAAGAAATAGTCGTAGACGGCCAGGAACGTGACGAGCCCCGGCTCCTTGAGGCCGTTGGCGAGCAGCAGCGGCCCCACCTTCGCCAGCGTCCGCGCCGTCGGGGCGATGACCGGTGCGATCAGCGCGATATGGTCCACCTGGTCCGGGAACCCGGCGGCCAGTTCCGCGACGACCTGCGCCCCCATCGAGTGCCCGACGACGACCGGCCGCTCCAGTTCGTGCTCCTCCAGGTACCGGGCGATCAGCTCCGCGTGGTCGGCGATCGTCAGGTCGCGGCTTGGCCGCGGCGAGCGCCCGTAGCCCGCCATATCGATGAGATGCACGTCGCCGCGCTGGGCGAGCTCGACCGCCGTCGGGCCGTACATGCGGGCCGAAACCCCGATGCCGTGCACGAGCACGAAGTCGGGACCGTCCTTCTCGGGCACCTGACAGGGGAACCGGTAGGCGACGAGAGAGGCATCGCCGTACCCGGAGCGGCTGGTGTGGTACTCGACGTCGCCGATGAACCGCTTGCGGTAGCGCTCCTCGACCCGGGACGAGTGGCGCCGTGAAGACATGCCCTCAGCCTAGTGCCGCGTGTCGCACCACTGGGGTCGTCCTCTTCCCTTGACTCCTGGCCCGTTCCGCGACTAACGTCGCCCCTGGAACTCGAAGTCGAGAAAGGAGGCCCGCAATGATGATGACCATTTTGGTTCGCACAGACGCGATTGTCGTGCGTCGCGGGTTCGTCTCCTTCGGTGCGTTCCCTGTCCTGACACCGGTCAGCTGACCCGATAACGGGATAACTCTGCCCTTTTCCAGGGCACAACTGTGACCTCTTCACGAGTCGCTCGACTCTTCCGCCGGCCCACCGTCGGCATATGACACCTCATCTTCAGCGAAAGCCACATCATGCCTGCCATCACCGTGCAGCTGGATCCGGTCATCACCGACGCCCCGCTGCCGCCCTTGTCCGATCGCGTTCCGCGTACGTCGCTCTTCACCCGAGTCGCGATGCACGTCGCGCTGCGCGTGCTCATCTGGAGCACTCGCCCAGCCTCGACATACGGCGAGGACGCCCACAACATCCACAACGACAACGAACGCGCACAGCGGGAGCTCTCCTGGGAGCTCCGCCACCTGCGCCTTCCCCTGAACTAAAAGAGAGAAGAAAGATATGAACGACATCGAGTTCCGTACCCTCGTCGTACCGACGAACCTCGACGGCGCGGATGCCGCCGATTTCGTCGCGATGGCTGACATCCGCAACGTCATCTACCGCGAGATCAACGGCAACGGCGACGAGGACATGACCGCGGCTGAGCTGCTTCCGTACTGGCAGCCGAGCCCGGACGAGATCCACCACGGCTGGCTGGTCCTCGCCGACGGCGAGGTCATCGGACGCGTCGGCGTGGACATCCCGCTCGAGGAGGGCTCTCGCTCTGCCTATTGGCAGGTCGAACTGCTGCGCGCCTACTGGGGTCGTGGCATCGGCACGTCGGCCCTTCCGCTGGTCGAGCAGACGGCGCGGGGTCACGGCCGCACGCTCCTTCAGTCGTGGGCCCAGCACGCCGAGTCAGACGACCAGGACCAGGACCGCGTCGCCGCCCCTACGGGCTTCGGCACGGTGCCCATGGACCACGTGGCGCGCTTCTATGTCCGGCACGGCTACGAACTGGGGCAGATCGAGCGCAAGAGCGGCCTCGAGTTGAACGGATCGCTCGCGCTCGTCGAGCAGTTGCTCGACGAGGCACGGCCCGACGGCTATTCGCTGGTCCGCTGGATGCTGCCCACGCCGCACGAGTACGTCGACGACTACGCCCGGATGAAGAGCCGGATGTCGACCGACGCCCCCTCCGGCGAGATGGAGTACGACGCGGAGGCGTGGGACGCCGCGCGCGTCGAACGCCACGATCAGAGGATGCTCGACGGCGGCCAGACGGTGCTCGTCACCGCGGCCCGGCACGACGCCACCGGCCAGTTGGCCGGGTTCACCGAGCTGGCCATCGGCGAGGACAAGACCCTGGTCACGAGCCAGGTCGACACTCTCGTGCTGAGCGAGCACCGCGGCAACCGCCTCGGCCAGTGGCTGAAGTGCGCCAACCTGCTCGCGTGGCGGGAGATCGCGCCCGACTCCGGCAAGGTGATCACCTACAACGCGGAGGAGAACCGGTACATGCTGGACGTCAACGAGGCCATGGGGTTTGCGCCGCTGGCCTACATCGGCGCCTGGAAGAAGACCATCACCCTCTGACCGATCACACGCGAAACGCCCGCCCCGCGACTGCGGGGCGGGCGTATTGCGTGGGCGTCAGACCGCCGTGGCGACGGAGGCGAGCCTTCGGCGCATGCCCTCGGCGTACTGCTCCGCCTCAAGGCCGGCAACCAGGTGCCACACCCCTGGCGACACCTCGACGGCACCCGCCAACCCTGCGCGGCGCAGGGCTTCGGCGTCGACCGCGGAGGAGTTCTTGACCTCCACCCGGACGCGGGTCTCGGCGATCGGCGCGACCGAGACGATGTTCGCCTCGCCGCCGAGCGCAGCCACCCACTGCTTCGCCTGGTTGGTCTCGATGTCGCCGACGACGATGACCTTGGTCTCGACGACGGGCGCGTCCTCAAGACCGGCGCCCGCGCGACGCGCGGCGGCCTTCTGCTCCGGCGTGCGGTAGTCGAAGATGACGACCATCGCCATGGCGCTGAAGAACGCCGCCGCCACCGTGATGGCGTACAGCGGGATGTTCGAGAACGCCGGAATGGTCAGCAGCGAGGTGAACACGAACGCGTTCGTGGTGACGCCGCCGCCGGCCAGCATGCCGCCGATGCCGATCGTCAGGCCGCCGACGACACAGCCCACCAGCATGCGCGGGTAGATCTTCTTGTACCGCAGATGGATGCCATAGAGCGACGGCTCGGAGATGCCGCCCAGCAGGCCGGCGGCCAGCGCGCCCGTCGCTGTCTGCCGCATCTGGACCTCCTTGTCGCGCATGGCGAGCACCAGCACACCGGCGGTGGCGCCGAAGCAGGCGAAGTTCCACGCACCCATCGGGCCCTGGATGAAGTCGTAGCCCAGGGTGGAGATGTTGGCCAGCATGACGGCGTTCAGCGGCCAGTGCAGGCCGAGCGGCACCATGAACGGGTAGATCATCGGGATGATGAGCGCGAAGATCAGCGGGCTGAAGCCGTTGATCGCGCCGAGCACGCCGCCCAGCCACGCGCCCACGTACACGCCGATGGGGCCGATCAGGAAGGCGGTCAGCGGCAGCATGATCAGCATCGCGAGGAAGGGCACGAAGATCAGCTGCAGGTTCTCGGGGATGATCTTCTTCAGCAGCTTGTACAGCGGGCCGAGCACGCCCGCCATCAAGAGCGGCGGGAACACCTGCGAGTTGTAGGTGAACAACGTGAGCGGGACCCCGAAGATGTCGAGCATGTTCATCTCGCTGCCGGCGACGATGCGCACGTAGACGTCTGGGTGGCTGTGCAGCGCGGTATAGCCGGGCAGCATCACCAACGCCATGATGGCGAAGCCCACCCAGGGGTCGGCCCCCACCTTCTTGGCCGCGTTGTAGGCCACCATCAGCGGCAGGAACACGAACACCGACTGCCACATCAGGTTGACGAACTGCCAGCCGGGAGCCAGCTCGGTTCGCGGGTCCGCCCAGTTGCCGATGATACCGAGCGACGACATCAGCGCCATGAACGTGATGAACAGCGACGCGCCCAGCAGCGCGCCGAGGATAGGGCGGAACGAGTCGGAGAGGAACTCGAAGAACGAGTCCACCCAGGCGAACTTGCCGCGCACACCGCCCGCGCGGGCGGCGGCCTTGATCTCCTCGTCCGTGGGCTGGCGCTTACCCTGCATCACGGGCAGGGCGTTGATCTGCTCGTAGTAGGTCTGGACGGCGCCGCCCATGATGATCTGGAACCGCTCCCCCGCCTGGGGGACGGCGCCCATGACGCCCTTGATGGACTCCACCTGCGCGACGTCGATGTTCGACGCGTCTACCAGCTGGAAGCGCAGGCGCGTGGCGCAGTGGGTCAGGCTGACGATGTTGTCGGCGCCGCCGACGACGTCGACGATCTCTTCTGCTGCACTCATGACTCAGACCTCTTCCACCGGGACGAGCGAACGGACTTCTTCGGGCGTCGAGCAGAGGACGGCTTTGGCTGCCATCTCCTTGCACTGCTCGAGGGAGTAGGACCGCACGGCGGCCTTGACGGCGGGGATCGCCGGGATCGAGCAGCTGAGCTCGTCGACGCCGAGGCCGACGAGGATCGGTACCGCCTGTGGATCGGACGCGACGCCGCCGCAGATGCCCAGCCACTTGCCACGCTCGTGCAGCGCCTCGCAAGCGTTGCCGATCAGCGTCAGGATGGCCGGGTTGCACGGGTCGACCTGCGCGGCCAGCTTCGGGTGGCCCCGGTCCATCGCCAGCGTGTAGCTGGTGAGGTCGTTGGTGCCGACGGAGAAGAAGTCGCAGCCTTCCTCGGCGGCGAACTGCTTGGCCATCACCGCGACTGAGGGAACCTCCATCATGATGCCGACGCTCACCTTGGCGGTTACGCCGCTCTTTGCCCTCTCGTCGTCCCAGATCGCCTTGGCCTGGCGCCAGTCGTCGATCGTGGCGATCATCGGGAACATCACGTACAGCTCCGCACCGGCGTCGGCCGCCGCGAGGATGGCGCGCAGCTGCGTGCGCAGCACTTCCGGCTTCTCCAGCCCGACACGCACGCCGCGGACGCCCAGGAACGGGTTCTCCTCTGCCGGGATCGGCAGGTAGTCGAGAGGCTTGTCGCCGCCGACGTCAAGCGTGCGGATGACCAGCGGCTGCCCGGGTTTGAGGGCGCGGGAGCAGTCGGCGTAGACCTCGGCCTGCTCGGCCTCCGTCGGCGCCGTCGAGCGGCCCATGAACACGAACTCGGAGCGCAGCAGGCCGACGCCCTCGGCGCCCTTCGTCATCGCCTTCTGGGCGTCCTCGACGCCGCCGATGTTGGCGACGACGTGAACCCGGTGCCCGTCGGTGGTGGTGGCGGGCTCATCCTTGTGCGAGTCCTCCTCCGCCTTGCGCTCGGCGAGGCGCTTCTGGCGGTCGAAGATGCCGTCGATCTCCTCGTCGGAGAGGTTCAGCTGCAGGGTGCCCTTCGAGCCGTCGAGGACGACACGGGTGCCGTCGGCGATGTCCAGCGCGCGCGACTCGATGCCCGCGACGGCGGGGATGTCGAGCGAGCGGGCGATGATCGCGACGTGCGACGATGCGCCGCCGCCGGTGGTGGCGAAGCCGACGACCTTGCTGCGGTCGAGCTGCGCGGTGTCAGAAGGGGTGAGGTCCTCGGCGATCAGGATGGTGCCCTCGGCGAGTTCCGGCTTCTCGCTGCGCTGCCCGGTCAGCTCCTCAAGCACGCGCTGGCCGACGTCACGGACGTCGTTGGCGCGGCCGGCGAGCACCTCGTCGGCGAGACCTGCGAGCTGATCGGCGAAGGTGAGGTAGGCGGCGCGCCAGGCGAACGGGGCGGACTTGCCCTTGTCGATGGCGCTGGCCGCGATGTCGAGGAGCTCAGGATCGCCCAGGATCTCCTGGTGTGCGGCGAAGATCGCGGCCTTGTCCGGAGACGCGTCTTGCTCCAGCTTGCGCTCGAGCGCGGACAGGTCGAGGAGGGCGCGATCGATAGCGGAGTTCAGCTTGCGGCGCTCGAGGTGGTGGTCGCTCGCGTTCTCCGTGACGACGATGTCCTCGCGCCGCAGCTGGAAAACGGTGCCGACGCCCAAGCCGGGCGAGGCGGAAACGCCGAGCAGGAGGTTCCAGTCGCCGGAGCGCGGGCCCGTCGGCTCCGGCTCGGGCTCGGGTTCCACCTCGATGGCCCGCATGGGTGCGGTGTCCTCGGTCCCCGACGGGGGCGGGCAGTCCTCGCCGAGGCCGTCCCTGACAGCCTGGGCGATTGCCTCGACGGCCTCGGCGGCGTCGGCGCCGTGCGCGGTGATGACGATCTTCTGGGCGTAGCCGACGGCCATGCCCATGATCGAGACGATCGACTTGGCGTTGGCTGTGTCGTCGCCGCGGCGGAGCCGGATGTCAGAGGAGTACTGCTTGGCGAGGTTCACCAGCGTCGCGGACGGGCGGGCGTGCAGACCTGTCGGGTTCGGCACGATGAGCGCCTCGGAGGTGACCGTCACGTCACCGCCGGCCGCACGGTCGGCCGTTTCCTCGACGTCGGCGAGCTCTACGGTGGCCGCGACATCGCCCGTGTTGACCAGGCCCGTCGCCGGCACGATGCTCGCGACCCGTTCGGTGTTGGTGATGACGACCTGGGTGAGGAGGCTCTTGGCCTCCCGCGCCACGATGTCGAGATCGAACTCGATGAGGGGATCACCGACCGCGACGGTGGCGCCCTCCTTCACCTTGGGGGTGAAGCCCTTGCCCAGCAGCGAGACGGTGTCGAGCCCGATGTGCATCAGGATCTCAAGCCCGTCGGCCGTGCGGAGGGTCACCGCGTGGTGCGACGGCTGGAGGTCGACGACCTCACCCGCGACCGGCGCGACCAGGAGATTACTCAGGGGATCGATGGAGAACCCGTCTCCCACCATCTTTCTGGCAAACACCGGATCCGGCACCTGCTCGATCGGCACCATGATGCCGGTCAGCGGGGCAGAGATCTCGGTGCGGGTGACAGTCGATTGCTCGCTCATCGGCACTCACTTCCACTCGTGTGGCGCGCTGCATCAGCGCAACGCTCAAGCCGGAGCCTATCGGAGGTGCCACGGGACCTGGCAAGGGACACACAACTCGCGGCAGCCACTTTGTGCCCAATCGGCCGCGAGGGGAATAGAGTTCGACGCAAGAGTCGCCCTTCCCCTTTGGAGGCCCACATGTCCACCACCACTGCCTCTCCCGCGAGGATCAGCCGCACCATCCTGCTGGCTGCCGGACTCGCGGCCATCGCCTTCGGCGTTGTCATCCTCTTCTGGCCCGCCAAGACGGCCATCGCGCTTACCGGCGTCATCGCCTTCCAGGCCATCGTCGGCGGGATCATCTACCTCGCCCGCGGCATCACCGCGAAGGAGCTCGGCGTCGGCGGCCGTGTCGGAAACGTCCTGCTCGGCCTTCTGTACGCGGGCGCCGGCATCATCGCCTTCACCCAGCTGCAGCAGTCCGCGGCCTTCCTCGCCATCTTCCTGGTCATCATGATGGGCGCCCTGTGGGTCGTCGAGGGATTCGTGGCGCTCTTCTCCCTCGGCCAGTCCGAGTCCAAGGGCCTCACCATCTTGTTCGCGCTGATCTCGATCATCGCCGGCTTCACGCTGATCAGCAGCCCGCTGATGGGCGCGGTGTTCCTGTGGTGGTTCCTGGCCGTCGGCATGATCGCGATGGGCGCGTTGAACGTCGGCCGCGCGATCTTCGGGCGAAACAAGGACTGACGCACCGGCTGGCGTCGGTATGGAACGACCCTCCTGGGAGCGTCTGTTCCCAGGAGCCGCCGCCCTCCGGTCGTATGACCGCGCCTGGCTGCCCGGCGACGCCGTCGCCGGCCTGACCGTCGCGGCCTACCTGGTTCCGCAGGTGATGGCCTATGCGGCCATCGCGGGGCTTGCGCCCGTCGTCGGGCTGTGGGCGGCTTTGCCCGCGCTCCTCGTCTACGCCGTCCTCGGCTCGTCGCGTCAGCTATCCGTCGGCCCGGAGTCGACGACGGCCCTGATGACCGCCGCGGGCGTCGGCGCATTGGTCGCGGCCGCGGGCGGAGGCGAGCGCTACGCGGAGGTCGCGGCGCTGTTGGCGATCGCCGTCGGAGTTGTGTCCTTGGCTGCCTGGCTCGGCCGGCTCGGGTTCCTCTCCCGGTTGCTGTCGCGACCAGTGCTCGTCGGGTACATGGTCGGCGTCGCCGTGTTGATGATCGTCAGCCAGCTGGGAACCGTCACGAAGCTCACGGTGGCGAGCGGCAACGTCCTCCAGAAGACCTGGTCCGTGCTGGGCCTGCTTCCACAGGCTCATCTTCCGACCGTGGTCCTGGCTGCGACGACGCTGCTGCTCCTGCTCGTCGGACGGCGCCTCGCGCCCAGGGCGCCCGGCCCTCTGATCGTGCTGCTGGCCGCCGCGGCGGCGGTCAGCTGGTTCGGCCTCGACGGCCTCGGGATCGACGTCATCGGGCACGTCCCGCTCGGCCTTCCCGCCTTTCATGTGCCAGCCCTGGGCGACCTCTCCGTCTGGGCACTCCTGCCGCTGGCCGCCGGCATCGCCGTCGTCGGGTACTCGGACAACGTGCTCACCGGCCGGGCCTTCGCCGCCCGCCGCGAGGAGGAGATCGACGCGGGTCAGGAGCTTCTCGCGCTCGGTGTCGCCAACGTCGCGACGGGGCTCTTCCAGGGCTTCCTCGTATCGTCCAGCGGGTCCCGCACCGTGATCGGTGACACCGTCGGTTCCCGCACGCAGCTCCACTCGCTGTTGGCGATGGCGTGCGTCGTCGTAACGCTGCTTTTCGCGGGCCCCGTGTTGCAGTCGTTCCCGACCGCCGCCCTCGGCGCCTTGGTGATCTACGCGGCGACCCGGCTGATCGACATCGCGGAGCTGCGACGCATCGGGCGCTTCCGGCACAGCGAACTGGTGTTGGCCCTGTCGACGGCGGCCGCAGTCATTCTCTTCGATGTACTCGTCGGCGTGGGAATCGCCGTCGCGTTGTCGCTGCTCGACCTCATCCGCCGCATCTCGCACCCCCACGACGGCGTGCTCGGCCACGTCCCCGGCGTGCCCGGAATGCATGACATCGACGACTACCCCACCGCCACCCAGGTGCCTGGCCTCGTCGTCTATCGCTACGACTCCCCGTTGTTCTTCGCGAACGCCGACGACTTCCTCTCCCGCGCGAAGGCGGCCGTGACCGACGCCGAGCAGCCGGTGCACTGGTTCCTGTTGAACACCGAGGCGAACGTGGAAATCGACCTGACGGCCATCGACATGCTCGACCAACTCCGCGTGTGGCTGCACGAGCGCGGCGTTCGGTTCGCCCTCGCCCGAGTCAAGCAGGACCTCCGCGACCAGCTCGACGCGGCGGGTTTCCTCGGCCGCCTCGGCCCCGACCGCCTGTACGCCACACTCCCCACCGCCGTCGACGCCTACGAGCGCTGGCTTGCCGCCGCCCGATTGGACAGCCCCACCGACGAGGTCTAGAGTTACTTCTCGCCGCGCACCTCTAGCTCAACTGGCAGAGCAGCTGACTCTTAATCAGCGGGTTCAGGGTTCGAGTCCCTGGAGGTGTACCAGACAAATGCCCCGGTCGACGACCGGGGCGTTTTTGCTCTCCTCGATGAGTGCGGCTGCGTCCGTCGAGCCCGAGGCCGATTGACAGGTAACGCGGCTGCTTCTGTCGCTATGCCGACGCGCGCACCGCAGTAACCCATTCCGAGACGACGGACCGACGGAAGCAGCCGCAGTACCGTCATTCGAGGTCGGCGTGGCGGGGGAACATGGTGTCGGTCGTCTCGCCCGTCTGCTGCATGAGTTCGAGGATGATCGCGTCGTAGGTGAGGAAGGACATCTGTTCGAACGCGGAGCCCATCGGCTGGACGGAGGTCACCTGGGTCATGCTCCGAAGTTTGGGCGAGACGCCAGGCAGGACCACAACGACGTCGGCGAGCTGACCGATGGTGGACGCCTCGTCCATCGTGATCAGGCCGATCTTGACGTTGCCACGCCGGGCCTTGCGGGCGAGTGCGACCAAACTCTCGGTCTCGCCCGAGCCCGACCCGACGATGAGGAGGTCGCCGGGACTGCTGTGGGGGTTGGTGACGTCACCAACCAACGAAACCGACTTGCCGAGGTGCATCAGACGGTTGGCGAAGCCGCGGACGGCGATGCCGGAGCGTCCGGCGCCGGCGAGGAAGATGTGGTTCGCCTGGCAGATCTCCGTGACCAGTGCTTCCAGCGCCTCTTCCCTTATGACGCGCTGGTTAGTGGTGAGCTCGACCAGGATCTGGGAGAGGTTCCCGGTGACGCTCATGTGGAGTTCCCTCCCTGTAGTGGGTGGTGGCCGGCTTTCCGTCTCGCCAGCAGGGACAGCCTGCGTGCCGCCTCGACCGGGTCCGCCGCCCGCGTGATTCCCGCCCCAATCACGACGATGTCGCATCCTTCGGCAAGGTACTGGCTGATGCTGTCCTCATTGATGCCGCCGGCCACGGAGATCACCGAGACAGAGCTAGCAGCCTCGACCTGGAGGAACTCGGCGAACGGGGTGACCCCTTCCGCTTGCCGATCAACGCCAGTATGGACCGCGATCAGGTCCACACCGAGTTTCTCCAACTCGCGGGTGCGCCGCGCGACGTCAGGCACGCAGATCAGGTCCACGAATACCCCCGCCCGTTTGGCCGCCGCTGCTTCGAGACATGCCATGACGGTGAGGTCGTCGGTTACGCCGAGCACCGTGCAGTAGTTGGCGCCCGCGTCGAAGGCCAGATCGGCCTCGTACGCGCCGGCGTCCATGATCTTGGTGTCCGCCAGGACCACATGGTCGGGCAGTACCTCTCGGATCGCTCGTACCGCACGCATCCCCTCTTGGATGATCATCGGCGTGCCGATTTCGACGATGTCGACGTAGTCAGCGATCTGCACACACAGGCTGACCGCCTCCGCCAGCGCCATGTCATCGATCGCGAGTTGGATCTTCACCGTACGTTTCCCACCTTCAGGCCCGTCCTGTTCCCGGCGCCGACCACCATGATCTCCTATCTGGGGCCTCTCATCGTCCAGCGGTAGTAGTTTTTCCTCAGCATCCGTGAGTGAGGAAGAACCATGTCGAACGCCACCGAGGCCATCCGTTCCGCCCGCGATCTGCTGCTCGGGCTGCGCGGCCAGGGCGACGAGGCCCGCGCCGCCTTCGCCTGGCCCGAGATCGCCGGGCCGTTCAACTGGGCCATCGACTGGTTCGACGCCGTCGGCCGCGACCGCACCGACATCGCGCTCTGGCTCCGCGACGAGCACAGCCAGGACGAGCGCTACACCTACGGCGATATGGTCGAGCGCTCCGACCGGCTCGCCGCCTGGCTCAAGGCGCACGGCGTCGGCAAGGGCGACGTCGTCATGCTCATGCTCGCCAACCAGGTGGAACTGTGGGACGCGATGCTCGCGGTCATGAAGGTGGGTGGCGTCATCCTGCCCACGGCGCAGGCGCTGCAACACCACGACCTCGCCGACCGCGTCGCCCGGGCCTCCGCGTCCGCGGTCATCGCCAACGCGATCGATGAGGACAAGTTCGACGGCATCAACGGCATCACCCGCATCACGACGGGGCCAGCGCACGACGACTGGCTCGCCATGGCCGACGCCTCCGCCCTCCCCGCGGAACCCCGCGCCGTCGTCACCGACGCCGACGATCCCGTCCTCTACTACTTCACCTCGGGCACCACGAAGGAGCCGAAGCTCGTCGTCCACACCCAGGTCAGCTACCCCGTCGGGCACCTCTCCACGATGTACTTCCTGGGCGTGCGCCCCGGCGACGTGCACCTCAACATCTCCTCCCCCGGCTGGGGCAAGCACGCCTGGTCGAGCTTCTTCTCCCCCTGGCTGGCCGAAGCGACGGTGTTCAGCTACAACTACGAGCGCTTCGACGCCGCCGCGATGCTCAAGGAACTCGACGACTCCGCGGTCACCACCTTCTGCGCTCCCCCGACCGTGTGGCGGATGATGATCCAAGCCCATCTGGGCGAGAAGCCGTCGTCGCTGCGCGAGGCCGTCGGCGCCGGTGAGCCGCTGAACCCCGAGGTCATCTCGTCGGTGGAGCGGGCCTGGGGGCTCACCATCCGCGACGGCTACGGCCAGACCGAGACGACATGCACCGTCGGCAACGCGCCCGGCGAGGAGGTGCGGCCGGGCTCGATGGGCAAGGTCATGCCCGGCGTGCGGCTCGAGGTCGTCGACCCCGACACCGGCGAGGTGTCGCAGCACGGCGAGATCACGTTCCCGCTGGACCCGTGGCCGTTCAACCTCACACCCGGCTACCTCGGCGGGGTTCCCGCGACCGCCGATGAGGACGGCCGCTACCACTCCGGCGACCTCGTCTCCGTGAGCGACGACGGCTACCTCACCTACGTCGGCCGCACCGACGACGTGTTCAAGGCCTCCGACTACAAGATCTCACCGTTCGAACTGGAGTCGGTGCTGATCGAGCACCCCGCCGTCGTCGAGGCCGCGATCGTTCCCGCCCCGGACCCCATCCGGCACGCCGTCCCGAAGGCGTACGTGAAGCTGGCCGCGGGCTACGAGCCCACCCGGGAGACCGCGCTCTCGATCCTGCTCTACGCCCGTGACAACCTGGCACCGTACCTGCGCGTGCGCCGGATCGAGTTCGCGGACCTGCCGAAGACCATCAGCGGCAAGGTCCGCCGTGTTGCGCTCCGTGCCCGCGAGCACGATCCCGCCGCGGAGATCGACGACTTCCACTACGAGAGCTTCCCGGAACTCAAGCGCCGCTGAGGCACACCACTAGGCCGGCGAACCCGACTGGAAGACCTTGAGGTTTCCTACTTCGGAGGAGACGATGCACTTGGCGACGTACGCGGCATGCGCGCCCACCAAGGCGGTCTGCGTCAGGATCAGCACGGGCGCCGCGGGACCGAGTCCCAGGAGCTTGCCTCTCGACGTCCCGACGACATTCGCCGTCACCTCACAGACCCCGGAGCTGAAGATCGGACCGCAGCGTTCGATCAGCGCGGCGAGGATCGTGCCCGGATCGGCGTGCGCTGGCTCCAGGTTCGACGCCACCAGGCGGCTCGCATCGCTCAGATACCTGCCGGCGGGTAGGTGCTCCTGGACGATGGCGACGGGACGTCCATCGGACTCGACGACGCTCTCGCAGAACCACGTGTTGGCCGCCTCGTCGATTCCCAGGTGGCCGGCGGTGTAGGGCGTGGCGGCCTGAAGGACGAGTTCGCCGGAGCGTACCGTCACGGGCATCCGCCGCGTGGCGAGAACCTCCTCGAACGGGCGCAACTCCTCCAGCCCCGTTTCAGGGAGTTGGTCGGCGACGAAGCGTCCGACGCCCCGCCTGGTTACCACCAGACCGTCCTCCTCGAGCAGCATCAGCGCCTCGCGGACGACCGTCCGGGAGGCCCCCACCGCGACACCCAACTCGGTCTCGCGCGGCAGCATCGAGCCGAGCGGAAACACCCCTGACCGGATTCCCTCGGCGATGCGGGCATACAGCGCAACCCGGAGCGGCTGCCCGGTCCGCACCAGCAGCGGCGGGGCAAGGAACTCATCGACAAGCGTTGTCATGAAGGTAATTCAACCACGAGTCTCACACCCCCTTGTCAAAGTCTAACCAAGAGGTATAACATCATACTTACTCAGATGCAGGAGCATATGGGTGGACGCATCGAAGCGACTCCATGCCTCGGGCACCCAAGCCGCACACCGCATCTCCGCTCCCTCGTCCCCGGGGAGCGCTCACCGATTTCAACGAGGAGATCCACATGGACTCACCTATCCGCCGCCCGATCTACCTGGATTGCGATCCCGGAGTCGACGACTCTCTTGCCCTCGGCTACCTGGTGGCCAGCCCGCTCGTCCGGCTCGTCGGCGTCGGGACCGTCTTCGGAAACTGCCCAGCCGACATCGGGGCCAGGAACGCCTGCGACTGGCTGTCGGTCATGGGCGCTCCCGACGTCCCGGTCGCCGTCGGCGCGAAGGGGCCCAGCCATGGCGAGTACCGCGGCGGCCCCAAGCACATCCACGGCGAGCACGGCACGGGCGCGGTCCGGCTTCCGGAGTCGGACACGACGCCGATCGCCGGCAGCGCGGCCGAGCTCCTCGTGGATCTCGCGAGGACGCACGCCGGGGAACTCGAGATCATCACCGTCGGCCCGCTCACCAACATCGCGGAAGCGCTCGTGATCGAGCCGGAACTGCCGCACCTGATCAAGCACCTGACGCTCATGGGCGGTGCTGCGCTCCACCCGGGCAATATCTCCCCCGTCACCGAGGCCAACATCGGAAAGGATCCCGAGTCGGCCCGCATCGTGTACGCCCAGCCTTGGCCGATGACCATGGCGGGACTCGACGTCACCATGGCCAACACCTTCGAGGAGGAGCACCGCCAGGCGCTCCTCGCCTCCGGCAGCACGACATGCCGGCTACTCGCAGAGGTCCTCGACTTCTACTTCGACTTCCATCTCGACGTCTACGGCCGACGCTGCTCAGCCCTACACGACCCTCTCGCCGCCATCATCGCGGCCGGTGGCATCGGCCCGAAGCTCGCCCCGGTAGTCAACGTCGATGTCGATGACACGCGCGGACCCGGTCGCGGCCAGACCCTCTGCGCCCTCAGCGGCCTGTACCGAGACTTCCCGGCGCAGGACGGCGCCCACTGCCGGGTTGTCCTGGAGATCGGCTCCCCCGTCGCACCGCACCTCGTCGAGGTGTTGAGCAGGCTTCCGTAGCTCGCCCCACCGCTTCCGCAGCCCGCTACATCCCCCACCCACACACTCACAGAAGGACTCATCACCATGTCCGATCCCACGCTCACCGACGCGCACCCGATCAGCTCGAGCAAGACCACCTTGCTCGTCGGCCTCGTCCTCTCCGTCGTCGCATTCCAGCTGAATGCCACCATGCTCAACCCCGCCGTCGAGCACATGCAGGACGAACTCAGCGCGACGACGGCGCAGATCGCCTTCACGACCGCGATGTTCTTCCTCTCGAAGGCCGTTTTCCAGGTGTTCATGCCCCGGCTCTCCGACATGGTGGGTCGCCGGCGAATCCTGCTCATCTCCCTGGGGATCCTCACCATCGGCACCGTCATCGCCATGGTGGCGCCCACCGTCGGATGGCTCTATCTCGGTCGCGCCATCCAGGGCGCGTGCGGGCCGGTCTTCACGATCGCGCTGCTGACTCTGCGCGAGGCGACGACCACCGAGAAGGAGTACGGGACGAAGCTCGGGGTGATCATCGCCATCAACGGCGGTATCGCCGGCGTCGATGTCGTGCTCGGCGGCTGGATGGCCGACCATTGGGGCTTCCGTTCCATCCTCGCCTTCACCCTCGTGGCCACGATCCTCGCGTTCGTCGCCGCCTTCCGCTGGATCCCCGAGTCCGCCCCGTCGCGCGGCGAGCGCATGGACTGGCCCGGCGTCGCTCTCATCACCGTCGTGGTCGTCGGCCTCACGTGGGCGGTGGGCGGCGACCCGTTCGGTCACCGCTTCCCCAGCGTGTGGAGCATCGGCTACATCCTCGTCGCGGCGCTGTGCGGCGTGGCGTTCATCGCTCACCAGCGTCGCACGGCGAACCCGCTGATTTCCTCCGATCAGCTCGGCAACCGCGCGATCTGGGCGATGCCGCTGACGACCATCTTGACGCTGACCGGCATCATGGCCGTCGTCAACCTCCTCGTCCCCTCCTTCACACAGAACCCCACCGCGGGTTGGGGCATGTCGGCCACCACGACCTCGCTGCTGTTCATGGCCCCTTACGCCCTTGTCGGCTGGCTGATCGGCCCCTTCGCCGGGCGCCTCGCGCCCCGGTACGGATACAAGCGGATGCTCCAGGCAGGGCTTCTCTCCTCCCTGGCGGTGCTCGTCGCCCTCGTCCTGTTCGGCATGGGCAACGCCGTAGCCTTCGGCGTCCTCGTCTTCCTGCTCGGCATCACTTATGCGGGCGTGACCAACGTCATGCTCAATGGCCTGGGCATCCTGCTCTCGCCCGCGAAGGCCACCGGCCTGTTGCCGGGTCTGAACGGAGCCTCATTCGGTATCGGCGCGGGGCTGAGCTTCACGATCCTCGGTCAGGCGATCACCTCGGGATCCGCCGTCGGTTCCACGTCCACAGCGGGCTACGTCAGCGCCCTCTGGATCGCGATCGGCATCGTCGCCGCAGCCTGGGCGGTCACGCTGCTGCTCCCCAAGCCTCAGGTCGCCAAGGAGGACTGACCTGACGCACAGCTGAGGCCCGCATACGCTCCTGCATGCGGGCCTCGGCTATGCGTCAGGCGGGCAGTTCCGCGCCGGGCGCCGGGTACGAGGACTGGGCGCCTTCAAACTGCACGGTGTACGCCGCGAACCGGCTGGCGTAGGCGGCGGCGTCGAGCAGGGAGTCTCCCGCGGCGAGGCGGGCCGAGAGGGCACCGCAGAACGCGTCACCGGCACCGACGGTGTCGACGGCCTTGACCTTTGGCGACCGCACCGCGGTCACGGCGTCGCCCTCGGCGACCAGCGACCCCGCCGAGCCGACCGTCATGACCACCGTCCCGACGCCCGCGGCGCGCAGCCCCGCGACGATCTCGCTTGGCTCCGTCAGTTCGGGGCCGCCCAACTGGGTCAGGGCCTCCGCGCCCTCATGCTCGTTCACGACCAACGGGTCCGCGGCCAGCAGCATGGCCGGGTCGACCTGGATCACCGGCGCCAGGTTCACCACCAGCCGACCCTTCACGAGCCGGGAAGCAGCCAGGTTGCTCTCCGCGGAGATCTCACCCTGCAGCACCACGACGTCGGCCGCCTCGATCTGCTTCCGCCAGCCCTCGACCATCTCCGGCGTGACCAGCGCATTCGCGCCCGGGACCACGACGACGGTGTTCTCGGCCTGCGCGTCGACGCTCACTACGGCAAGGCCACTGGGTCCTGGCACACGGGCGACGTGGGTCAGGTCGACACCTGCCTCCTCCAGCCGCGACGTCGCCACGGAACTCGCGGCATCGTCACCGATCGCGCCCAGCATGGTGGTTGGCACGCCGGCCAATGCGGCGGCACAGGCCTGATTCGCTCCCTTGCCCCCCGGGGAGAAGGTCCCCCCGCCGGCGAGCAGCGTCTCGCCTGGCAGGATGTGCCGCTCAAGCAGCAAATGCAGGTCGACATTCAGCGACCCGACGACGACAACTCGCGACATCGCGAAGTCCCTTCTATAGATAAAGCCCCGTGCCGCCGTCGACGATGACGCCGGAGGCCACGGCATGGATGTCGCGCTCCCGCAGGAGCACGTAGGTCTTCGACTGGAGCTCGACCTCCGCGCGCTCCTCCGGGTCGAACAGCACCCGGTCGTCCGCCTCGACCGAGCGCACGTTCGGGCCTATCGCAACGACCTTCGCCCAGGAGAGGCGCCGTCCCATCTGCACGGTCGCGGGGATCAGGATCCCCCCGCCGCTGCGTCGCTCGGAGGCCCCAGAGTCCGGGTCAACGAGTACGCGATCGTGCAGCATGCGGATAGCCAGCGGCTGCTCGCTCATGCGCGACTGGCCTCAAGGGCCTTGCGGGCCGCGGTGTTCAGCTGGCGCTGGTTGGCGGCGCGCGAGAGCACGACGGCGAACACGACTGCGCCCAGCACCGCCCCGCCGATCAGCAGAATCTTGTCGCGGCGCCATCCGCCCTTCTCGTCGCGGAACTGCGACGTGGCGCTGTCGAACTCGGCGCGCGCGAACTGCTTGACCTGAGAGACAGACTCGCGGGCGATGTTCTGCGGCTTCAGCGCCTCCACGGCCTCGTTGGTCGCGTCGACGAGCTTCGCCCGGTTAGCGGCGAGATCTGCGCGGATTTGCTCCACGGTTCGGTTGCCCATGTCGGTGGTCCTCCTCGAAGTCACCTCACAGCTTAGTGGGCCGTCGCGCGCAGATGCGCGGGTATAGGAGGCCATGCGGCGATTGGCTTCGTATGTCGTCGGCCGATGCGAACTACCCGCGCGGATACACTGTGCCGCATGACTGCACGACTGACGGCCGGTTCGACGGCGCCCGCGTTCACGCTGCCCAACCAGGATGGGACGGACGTCTCGCTTTCCGACTACGCCGGCCGCACCGTCATCCTCTACTTCTATCCCGCCGCCATGACGCCCGGCTGCACCACGCAGGCCGTCGACTTCTCCGAGGCCATGCCCGCTTTCACGGACGCCGGCTACATCGTCCTCGGTTGCTCGCCAGACCCCGTCGAGAAGCTCGCGAAGTTCGCTGAGCGCTCCAACCTGGGCTTCACCCTGCTGGCGGACCCCGACAAGGGCGTCCTCAACCTCTATGGCGCCTACGGCCTCCGCAAGCTGTACGGCAAGGAGATCGAGGGCGTGCTGCGCTCCACCTTCGTGATCGACGTCGACGCCAACGGCGTGGGCCAGGTCCGCGTCGCGCAGTACAACGTCAAGGCCACGGGTCACGTCGCGAAGCTGCGCCGCGAGCTCGGTGTCTGACCGTTTCCTCACCATCGACGCCGCGCCCGGCGAGGGCGTGGACGTCGAGTTGGAGATCAAACGCTCCCGTTTCCTGACCAGGATCCGCCGGGTCGCGACGGAGGAGCAGGCGCGCGCCGTCGTCGAGGAGCGCCGCTCGACCTACTTCGACGCACGGCACCACTGCTCCGCGTTCATCCTCGGCCCGGATGGTCGCACCGCACGCAGCTCAGACGACGGCGAGCCTGCGGGAACCGCGGGCGTCCCGATGCTCACCGCGCTCCAACGTGTGGGACTCACCGATGTCGTCGCCGTCGTCACCCGCTACTTCGGAGGGGTGAAGCTCGGCGCGGGAGGCCTGGTGCGGGCCTATACCGACGCCGTCGCGCAGGCCGTGGCCGCCGTCGGGACGCGGGAGGTGCGGCTCACCGGGTTGTTCCGGGTCGACGTCGACTTCGCCGCCGCGGGCCAGGTCGAGGATCAGCTCCGCGGGCTCGTCCTCCCCAGCGGGGCGCCGGTGATCGTCGACGGCGTGGAGTGGATGGATCGCGCCCACATCGATGTCGCGGTGCCCACCGCGCTCGCCGCAGAGTTGACTGCGGCACTGGCCACCCTTTCGGCCGGCGCGCTCACTGCGACACCCATCGGCGAACGCTGGACCGACTTCTGACGGACAAGTGCTGTTACATCGGCACTCCGGCGATTGCGAACGTTTCCGAAGCATCTCGAGGGACTTATCCGTCGGAATCGCGCTGCCGATAGGCTGGCGGCATGGCAGCGCGCATGTTTACCGCCGTCCTTCCACCCCGCGACGTCGTCGAGGAGCTCGACAGACTGCTCGACCCGCGCCGCGAAGCCGACTCGTCGCTGCGCTGGACGCGCCCGGACGGCTGGCACGTCACGACGACGTTCATGGCAAGCGTCGACCGCTACCGGCTGGACACGCTGGAGGAGAACTTGGCCGAGGTTGCCTCCCGGACCGCGCCGTTCCCACTGGCGCTCGCCGGTGGGGTCACCTTCCCTGATCCGATGAAGGCGCGGGTGTTGGCGCTCGCCGTTGGGATCGGACATGAGCCGCTCGCCGCGGTGGCGGCATCGACCCGGTCGGCCGCGAACCGCGCCGGGGTGGATGTCGACGGCGCCCGCTACGTCGGCCACATGACACTCGCGAGACACCACCGCGGGGTTTCGGCGAAGCGCTGGCTGGAAGTGCTGTCATCGTTCCCGGTCTGGGAGTGGACCGCGGAAGAGTTGGTGCTGATCGAGTCGCACCAGATCGGCCGCCGCTACGACGTGGTCCAGCGTTTCCCCCTCGCCACCACTGGCCTAGACTAGGTCCGCTCCAGTCGGGGCGAGCCGCAGTGGTGAAATTGGTATACACGCAGGATTTAGGTTCCTGTGCCTTCGGGCGTGAGGGTTCAAGTCCCTTCTGCGGTACCTGCAAGTGCCTGTTGGTCGCCGATGCGTCTTTTCTTGGCTAACGCGGCTGCTTCCGTCCCCAGGGCGACGCACGCAGCCGCAGTAACGTCGTTCCGACCACGCAGGTGATTTTCGACGTGTCCGCGAGGCGTATTCACTCCTCGTCGGAGAGTTCCTCGTCCCGTTCGCCCCCATGGCTCAGCGCCCGCGCCAGCGGCTCGATGCCGACGGTGTGGAGCGCCGGGTCGTCGGCGGCGAACGTGCGGATGGGGCCGGGGCCGGTGGTCCTTGTCTCGAACCGGACCGTGACCCGGCCCAGGCCCGCGCCCCAGACCCAACCGCGGCCGCGCTCGTCGTGCGCGACGTCGGCGCCGGGGAACCAGCCGCGGCCGCGGACCCCACTCAGCTCCGCCGACTCCCGCGTCGTCGCCGAGGCCTCCGTCAGCTCCGGCTCCTCGCCGAACAGGCTCTCCTGCGCCGCGGTCGCGAACCCGCTGACACCTATGCCCAACAGCCGGACGCCCGCCCGCACGTCGACCTCCCGCAGGAGCGCGAGGCCCACGGCGGTGATGGTGTCGACGGCGTCCGTCGCCCCGCCGAGGCTCCGGGCGATGGTTCGCGTCGAGAAGTCCGGAAAGCGCACCTTCACGGTCACCGTCCTGGCGAACAGCCCCGCTCTGGTCAGGCGCGCCGCGACCGCGGCGGCGTCACGCATCAGGATCACCTCCAGCTGGGCGCGATCGGTGAGGTCCGTCGCGAACGTGTCCTCCGTCGAGATCGACTTCGGCTCCCGCCGCGACTCGACCCGGCGCTCGTCGCGACCCCACGCCAGCTCCGCAAGCCCGTTGCCCACGGCCGACCCCAGCTCGCGCACCAACTCTGCACGGTCCGCGGCGCGCACGTCATCGACGGTGTAGCACCCGATCGCGACAAGCCGCTGCTCTGTGGCAGGACCGATCCCCGGGATCGCCCGCACCGGCATCGGCGCCAGAAAGCCGAGCTCGTCGGCGGGATCGAGGATGCGCGCGCCGTCCGGCTTCGCCGCCTCGCTCGCGAGCTTCGCGAGGAACTTCGACGTCGCCACCCCTACCGATGCGGTCAGGCCCTCGGTGCGCTCGGTCAGCTCACGTCGCAGCCAGACCACGCGATCTGGCACCTCATCGGCCGTCCATCCCGCAGGAGCGAGATCGACGAACGCCTCGTCGAGGCTCAGCGGCTCCACCAGCGGCGACACCTCCCTCAGCAGCCCCATCACGATCCGCGACGACTCCCGGTACGCCTCGAAACGTCCCCCGAGAAACGCCGCGTGCGGCACCCGCCGCCGCGCCTCCGTCCCCGACATGGCCGAGCGAACCCCGAACCGACGTGCCTCGTACGACGCCGTCGCCACCACGCCTCGCGGCCCCGCTCCGCCGACGACCACCGCCTTCCCTCGCAGCGACGGCTTGTCGCGCTGCTCGACGGCCGCGTAGAACGCGTCCAGGTCGAGGTGCAGGATCCTTCGGGTCATGCCCAGAGAGTAGTGGCGACCAACCCACAAGACGGCACCACCACCCGTCCGGCCGCTAGACTTAAAACGTTTCGACATCGACGTCACAAGGAAGGACACGACCTCATGGGTCTCCTCAATCACGTGGGCATCACGGTAGGCAACCTGCAGCGTTCCATCGCGTTCTACACTCAACTCGGCTTCGGCGAACCGCCGGCGGACATGGTGTTCACCATCCAGGGCGAGTGGCTGAGCAACCTCGTCGCGGAGGACGAGGCGGTGATCGACGTCGCGTTCCTCAAGATGGACGACGGCACCGTGCTCGAACTGCTCGAGTACACGCACCCCGAAGGGCAGAAGGACAACGATCGCCCCAACCGCGACGTCGGCGCGATGCACGTGGCGCTCAACTGCGACGACGTCCGCGGCGTGTACGAGCGGTTGAAGGACACCGTCGCCTTCAACTCCGAGCCGCAGGTCGTGCCGAACGGCCCGTGGGCAGGCAACATCGTCGCCTACCTGAATGATCCCGACGGAACGCCCGTCGAACTCGTGCAGGACGTGCACTGACCATCGGCTTATCGGTTTCTAGGCGGACCCCGACGCTTCGCGCAGGGGTCCGGCTCAACCAGCGGTGGGCTCAACCAGCGGTGGGTCAGAACTCCAAGACCGTGCGGCCAGGGAGGGACGAGTACTCCATCTTGTCGAGGACGTCGTTGACGTCGTCGAGCCGCGCGGGATGCACCTCGGCCTTGATACCCGCCTGGGCTGCCAGGATCAGCGCCTGCTTCAGATCGAAACGCGTGCCGACGATCGACCCGCGCAACGTGATCGCGCGCATCACCATGTCGTAGATCTCCAGCGGGAACGCGCCGGGCGGCAGCCCGTTCAGGACGACGGTGCCGCCCGGGCGCATCATCCCCACCGCCTGCCCGAACGCCGCTGGCGACACGGCGGTCACCAGCGCGCCGTGCGCGCCGCCGATCCGGCGCTGCAGATAGCCGACCGGGTCGGTCTGGCGCACGTTGACGGTCATGTGCGCGCCGAGCCGGGCGGCCAGCGTGAGCTTCGCGTCGTCGACATCGACGGCCACGACGCGGTACCCCATCGCCCGGGCGTACTGGACGGCCAGGTGACCCAGCCCGCCGACACCGGAGATCACCACCCAGTCTCCCGCGATCACGTCCGCGACGCTCAGGCCCTTGTAGACGGTGAGTCCCGCGCACATCAGCGGCGCGGCCTGCTCGTAGCTGAGGCCATCCGGGATATGCGCGACGTAGGCCGCGTCGGCGACGACATACTCCGCGAATCCGCCGTCGACGTCGTAGCCGGAGCGCACCTGCTTCGCGCAGAGCGTCTCCCAGCCGGAGAGGCAGTCGTCGCAACGCCCGCAGGCGCGGTGCAGCCACGGCACCCCGACCCGGTCACCGACCTCGACCTCCTCGACGCCCTTGCCGACCTCGACGACCTCGCCGACGGCCTCGTGGCCGGGGATCCGGGGAAGGGTCGGCTTGTCGGGCCAGTCCCCGTGCACTGTGTGCAGGTCCGTGTGGCAGACACCGCAGGCGCGGACCCGGACCAGCACCTGCCCGTGCTTCGGGACCGGGACGGGGACGTCCCGGAGGTCGAGGTGTTCGCCGAACCGGGTGACGACCGCGGCGCGCATCGTCGCGCTCATGGCTACTCCATTCCCGCCTGGATGGCGGTGATTGCGACCGTGTTGATGATGTCGGAGACCAGTGCCCCACGGGACAGGTCGTTGACGGGCTTGTTGAGGCCCTGGAGGACCGGACCGATCGCCAGCGCGCCGGAGCTGCGCTGCACGGCCTTGTATGTGTTGTTGCCGGTCTGCAGGTCCGGGAAGATCAACACGGTCGCCTTACCCGCCACCGGCGAGTTCGGCATCTTCGTGCGCGCAACGTCCGGGTCGACCGCGGCGTCGTACTGCAGCGGCCCGTCGACGGCGAGCTCCGGCGCCCGCTCGCGCACCAGCCGCGTCGCCTCGATCGTCTGTTCGACGTCCGGCCCGCTGCCGGAGGCGCCGGTGGAGTAGGACAGCATCGCCACGCGCGGCTCGATCCCGAACTGGCGCGCCGTCGAGGCGGACGCGATCGCGATCTCCGCGACCTGTTCCGGCGTGGGGTTCGGGTTGACGGCGCAGTCGCCGAAGACCAGCACGCGATCGGCCATACACATGAGGAACACCGAGGAGACCACAGAGATGCCGGGGCGGGTCTTGATCACTTCGAGCGCGGGCCTGATGGTGTGCGCGGTGGTGTTGACGGCGCCGGAGACCATGCCGTCGGCGAGCCCCTCGAGCACCATCATCGTGCCGAAGTAGCTGACGTCGGCCACGCGCTCGTGGGCCTGCTCGAGCGTGACGCCCTTCTTGGCCCGCAACTCCGCGTACCTGGCGGCGAAGCGGTCGCGCAGCTCGCTGGTCACGGGGTCGACGATCTGCGCGCCGGCGAGGCTCAGGCCCAGCTTGGCGGCCTGGGCACGGATCGCGGCCTCGTCGCCGAGCAGCGTCAGCCGGCAGACACGTTGTGCGAGCAGCCGGTCGGCAGCCTTGAGGACGCGCTCCTCGGTGCCTTCAGGCAGCACGATGTGCTGGTTCGCGGCACGGGCGTCCTCCAGGAGCCGGTGCTCGAACATCAAGGGGGTCACGACATCGGAACGGCCCTGGGCGGCGGCGGACACCAAGGCATCGAGGTCGACGGCGGCCCGCAGGTCGCGCTCGGCCTCCGCGACGACGGCCGGGTCGATCCTTCCGGGCGCGGAGTGCGCAGCGAACGCGAGCCGGGCGACCTCGACCGGCTGCGGCGTGCGGAGCAGCGGAACCCGGGACGCGGTGCGCGCCCAGACGTCGGCGACGCCGTCGGCGAGCGGCCACGGCCCCGCGGCGAGCGCGACGGCCGGGAAGGGGAACGTACCGCTGATCCCCGCCACTGCGAGCCCGACGCCGATGTCGGCACGGTCGGCGGAGAACACGACGACCGAGTCATCGCGGACCTGCGGCAACAGGTTGGTGAGCGTCATGTCCGCCACGACGACCGCCCCGGCCCGCGCGGGGACCGGCGCCTGGCCGACCGACGTCGCACCGAGCGCGGCGAGGGCATCGCCGAGGGTGCGCGCGGGCAGCGCGTCGCTGA
Source organism: Tessaracoccus sp. (assembly GCF_016714275.1). Classification (GTDB taxonomy): domain Bacteria; phylum Actinomycetota; class Actinomycetes; order Propionibacteriales; family Propionibacteriaceae; genus Arachnia. Next base: position 1,807,847 of record NZ_JADJNP010000001.1, read on the forward strand.
CCGCATGCACCGGCACCCCCGCCGACCCCACGTCGATCGACGTCTCCGCCGTCGGCACGAGCACCGCGAGCACCTGTGCGAGATTCCGCCAGGCCTCGTCGAGGGCGACGTCGATCCGCGCACGGGTTTGGGTAGGCCCGCCGTCGGACGGCACGACCAGCACCATCGGCGCGCCGAGGTTGGCTGCGATCCTCGTGTTCCAGGCGAACTCCACGGGCGCGAGTGAGCAGTCGTACTCGCTGCCAAGGACAAGCACCTGGTCCGCACCGTCCGCACATGCGCGGAAGCGCGAGATGACCTGCCCGACGGCCGCGGTCGGGTTGACTAGCAGCTCCTCCGCGGTGGCACCCCAGGCCGCGGTCGGGTCCTGACCCGCCACCTCCGCGAGAGCGTCCAGCACCGGGTCGCCCACCGCCTCCGCCACGATCGGCCGGAAGACGCGCACGACTCCCCCGCGCGCGGCGAGGTGGGCCAGGGCTCCGGCGCCCAGCTGCACCAGGTGCGGGCAGTGCAGCGTCGGGCAGAGATAGAGGGCGATCATCGGGTCACCTCAGGGCACGGGCGATGATGGCGTCCAGGTCATCGGGCTCATAGCCGAGCGCTTTCACGACGGCGGTGTGGATCCGCACGGCCGTGGTGGGCTCTTCTGCCGTTCCCGCCGCGGGCGCGGGCGCGTCGCCGGGGATGAGCCGGACGCCCTTCTTCAGCGCGTACTCACGCGCGAGCGCCGTGACGATGTCTCCCGGGCCCAGCCTGAGCTCCGTCGTCCCTGCGGCGAGCAACTCGTCGACGGTGGCGGTGGTGAGGATGCGGCGCGCCATGGTCCGCTCCTAGCTCTGCTGCCCCGACACCGCGTTGATCGCGGTGATCGCCGCGTCACGGGCCGCCATGACGTCGGACTCGGTGCCCGACATCCACATGCGGCCGTACACGCCGATAGAGCTCATGTGGTTGAGGAACACGGGCGCGGCCTTCTCGGCCTCGTTCGCCGCCAGCGTGATGTAGGCGGCGGGCTCGACCTCGAGCACGAGCATCGTTTGGCCACCCTCGATCATCGTGCCCTGGTTGAACCTGTTGAGCACCTGCGCCTGCAGCGGATGGATGTTGGTCACGATCTGCTCGGAGGCCACCTTCGGCGCCAACCGGTCCTCGACGGAGAGGCCGAGCGACTCCAGGACGACCTCGCCGGCGCGGAGCACTTCGGCCTGCGCCTCGGAGTGCACCTCGAACATGCCGAACTGACGCTCGACGACCTGGGCGCCGGGCTTGACGTCGACCGCCTTGAGGACGCTGTCGACCACGCGGAAGACCCAGTTGCCCGGGGCCATCTCGACGTAGAGGCTGCTCATGCCCTCAACCGGGGGCGAGCCTGCCGCGATGGTCCCCACGAACGCCGCGAACTGCGGCTGGATGCGGTCGAGGTGGCAGAACGCCCTCAGCTGGAACTCGGACTTGTCGGCCATCATCGGCCTCCCTTCGATGTGATTGGTTCTGCCCACCCGGCCACCCCGAGCGGGGTCACGAGCATGGGCTGGGGTGCGACGGACGAGGGCACCCCGGTGATGTCGGTCATGATGTCGGCGATGCCGGGGAACGCGGCCGTGCCGCCAACGAGGTGGATCGTGTCGACCTCGTGGCCTGCGATGGCGCGGCCGACGATCGTGGCCACCTTTTCCAGGGTCGGACGGACGACGGGCAGCAACTCGGCCTGCCACTTCGGCGAACGCTTGCGCTTCTCCGCCTTCTCGAACGGGATCTTGTGTGCCCCTGCGATGACGAGGCTGAGGTGGGTCCCACCCGTTGGCTCGTCGATGTTGGCGACGATCTCGCCGCCCTTGAGGATGGCCACGCCGGTAGTTCCGCCGCCGATGTCGACAACGGCTCCGTCGGTGATGCCGAGGACCGCGTTCGCCGCGGTGGTCTCATCGATGACCGCTGTGCAGTCGATGCCCGCGCCCTCGACGACGTAGCGGTGGGCGCGGTGATCGGAGGTGGTGACGGCGGGCGGGATGGTGACGGAGCCCCGCGTGAGCTCGCGCCCGGTTGCCTCCTCTAGCCGGTGCTTCAGTCCTCTGACCACCTGCTGGGCGCCGGTGAAGTCCCACACCACGCCGTCGCGGACCACGTCGGCGAAGACGTTCGCCGCGGCGAGCGGGCGCCCGGCCTCGTCGGTGACGACGATGACCGTGAACGCGGTGCCGAGGTCCACGCCCACCTTGATAGGGACAGATGAGGGGATCGCCGCAGGGCGCCTGAGCGCGGCGGCCGCCTGCTTCATCCGTTTCGTGACGTCGCGCGAAACCCCCGGCCCCTCAGGTCGGGGCCGGCCGCGCGCGTCGCTACGAGGAGAGAACATGGGGATTACGCGTCCTCCCAGTTCGCGGGGAAGGTGACGTAGACGAACTTCGCCCAGGTCGGCGTCCCGAAGGTGATGCTCGACCCCTTGGGCACGTAGAGGATGTCGCCGGGCCGGCCGATCTTACCGCCGGCGTCGCCTCCCAGGTGCAGCTCTCCCTCGAGCACGATCTGCACCTCGTCGTAGTTGAGGGTCCAGGGGAAGCTCCCCTGGGTGATGGTCATGTACCCCGCCGCCATGGGCGCGCCATCCGCGTCGGTCACGACGTCGCCGGTGGCCACCTGCATGCCGGGCGGAGGGCCCGGGTAGGGGAACGGGTCGAGCCGGGACTCGCCGATGCGGGCCAGCTTGACGGGATGCCGCGCCGTGGTGGTGGGGGCGGTGAGTACGCCCCCACCCGATCCCAGCATCGCGGTCACGAGCGCACGAACCTGGTCCGCCAGCGGGTCACCGCCCGACGGCGCGGGGGCAGGCGGGGCCTCCCCCTCGCGCACGATGTCGACCCCCCGGTCGCGGGCGATGTCGCGCGCCAGGGGCGTCACGATCGCGTCGCGCGCGACGACGAGGGTCCCTCCCGAGGCCTGCTGGACCTCGGCTGCGGTGATGACTGGCTTACCCATTTCTTCACTCACTCATTGGTTCGTGGAACGTGTAGAGGAAACGATCAGTCCCGGTGAGGGAGGATGATCTCGACGTCGCCGTGCGGGCGCGGGATCACGTGCACGGAGACGAGTTCGCCGACACGGCCGGCGGCGGCCGCACCGGCGTCGGTGGCGGCCTTGACGGCGCCGACGTCGCCACGGACGAAGACCGTGACCAGGCCGGATCCGATCTGTTCCTTGCCGATCAGCCGGACGTTGGCGGCCTTGACCATTGCGTCGGCGGCCTCGATAGCGCCGATCAGGCCCTTGGTCTCGACCATGCCGAGGGCGATCATCTGGACATCTGCCATGGGAGTGCTCCTTCTGGTAGCAGCGGTTTGGGTGGGTGCTGGGTCAGGGGCAGACGATGTATCTGCCCGTTGGACGGTGGACTTTTCAGTTGTGCCTGCCGCCGGGGCGGCCGGTCGTTTTCGGGTGCGCTTCGGCGCAGGGGGTGGGGACTCGCTCATGGGCTACCTCCTAGCTCTTCTGCTTCAGCTCGGTGAGGATCCGACGGACGACGTCCTCGATGACCTTCGCCTCCGCTGTGCCGCCGCTCGCCGACGTCGCTCCCCCGGCCTGCGGGACCGCGCCGTCGACGATGCCCCCATGAGCGCGCGCCGAAGCAGGGGCGTCGCGCAGGTGGGAGGCGAGGCGCTTGACGTTGAGCACGTTCTCGACGGTGATGTTGTCGCTGACGACCGCGCCGCCGACGCCTCCAGGCCCGAGCGTGAACGACGGCCGCACGCCGGTGGTGTAGCCGACGCCGCCGAGGCAGCCCCACGTGTTCACGAGAACGCGGAACGCGGGCTGCTCGATGCCGTAGGCGATGATCGATTCCTCGTCACCCGAGTGGATGACCGCCGAGTGGCCGTCGCCGCCGAAGGTGAGCATCTGGGTGGCGCGTTCGAAGCCCGCCCTCCAGCCATCCTCGACCATCCAGCCGAGCACCGACGTCAGCTTCTCGCGCGACAGCGGGTACTTCGGCCCGATGCCGTCGAGCTCCGCCACAAGGATCCGGGTGCTGGCCGGGACATCGATGCCCGCCAGCCTGCCGAGCTCCTGCGGAGTACGGCCCACGTAGGGGGCGATCATCATGCCGTTCGGGCGGAACATCTTTCCCGCCAACCGGTCCGCCTCGTCACGGGTGAGCCACTGGGCGCCGAAGCGCTGCATGTCGGCCTTGAGCTGCTCGGCGATCGGCCGATCGGCGATGACCGCCTGCTCCGTCGCACAGATGGTGGAGCAGTCGAACGACTTGGACTCCACGAGCATCTGTGCGGCCCGCGTCACGTCCGCCGTCCGGTCGACGTAGGCGGGCACATTGCCCGGACCGACGCCGAGGGCAGGCTTGCCGCACGAATGCGCCGCGAGGACCATTCCGGGCCCGCCAGTGGCGAGGATCATGGACGTCGCATAGTGGTTCATCAGCTCGTTGGTGCCCTGGATGCTGAGCTCCGTCATGCAGGAGACAAGGCCCTTCGGCATGCCCGCCGCCTCGCCGGCAGCGATCATCACCCGGGCCGCCTCCGCAGTGCAGTTCTTGGCCGACGGGTGGGGCGCGACGATGACCGCGTTGCGCGCCTTCACGCCGATCAAGATCTTGAAGATCGCCGTCGATGTGGGGTTCGTCGACGGCGTCAGCGCGCAGAGCACGCCTACCGGTGCTCCGATCTCGACGATCTTCCTGGCCTCGTCGCGCCGCAGCACGCCGCACGTAGGGATGTCCTTGATCGAGTCCCACACGCCCTGCGCGGCGAACTCGTTCTTCAGCTTCTTGTGCGCGGGATACCCGAAACCCGTCTCGTCGTGCGCCATCTGCCCCAGGCGTCCCGCCTCGCGCATCGCGGCGGCGACCATCGCCTCGCAGATGCGGTCGACCTCCTCCTGGGGGGCGAACTGGAATGCGCGCATCGCCTCCCGGGCCGCGACGGCGAGGTCGCGGGCCTGCTGCACCGACCGGAGGTCGGAATCCATGTTGTTGGAGTTCATGGCGTTCCTCCGTCAGTACTTCTTCGGATGGGCCGCCACTTCGAGCACGGCGTCCTGGAAGGCGGCGCAGGCGGCCCGGCAGGCGCTCTGCGATCCGGTCAGCCAGCCACCCGAGAAGTTGGTCTCGCTGGGCGGCTCGAAGTAGGTCGCGACGGAGACGTCAGCGGCCTTCACCGCGAGGTCGAGCGCGTACGTCGCCTCCAGGGGCGGGGCGATCAGGTAGGCGAGCGGCTCGCCCTGCCGGATGCCCGCCTCCTTCGACAGGTAGCTGCCCGTGCTGGAGATCAGGTGAGGGAAGAAGTTCAGCTCCCCCGCTTCGTCGGCGGAGTAGAACCACGCCTCTTCCTCGCAGTACGAGATGCAGGCGTCGACACCTGCCCGGACCTCAGCCGGTGTCGGGCCGGCTAGCATGCCGATGATCTCGCCCGAGAGCGGGCCGGACGGATAGCCGGAGCCGGCGTAGAAGCTCTTGGCGTACACGACGTCGACCTCGGCGTACTTCGTCGCCTCGTCGAGCGACACGTAGAGCGAGTCGTCGATGTCGCAGGTCAGAAGCCCGATCGCGCGCTGGTGGTCTTCGAGATTCAGCTTCTCGGCAAGGCCCCGATCGATGTTGGAGATGATGCGCACCGCCAGGATCGACGGCTTAACCGGTTCGAGGATTCCCATTTCCGTTCCTTCCCTTAGTCCCCGGCCACCTCGCGGAGCCGCACTCCGCTGGCGCTGTACTTGATCATCCGCTTGATGAACTCGACGATGTACGCGCCGGCCTCCAGCGGGTTGGTGCCGCCGTGCGTGGTGATCATGCAGATCAGGTCGCGGTCGGCGTCGGACTTGCCCGGTTGCGGGTCGAAGCCCATGTAGGCGCTCATCGCGTCCGCGATCCCGAGACCGGGACGCTCGCCGATGAGCAGGACGACGACCTTCGCCTTGATGATCGCGTTGACGTCGTTCATGATGCCGACGCGGCCGTTCTCGATGAAGAACGGCGTGCCGACGCTCAGCCCCGCCGACTTCAGTCCCTGCTCGATCACCGGGTAGATGTCGCGCAGGTTGTTGTCGATCGCCGCGGCGGACAGGCCATCGACGACGCACAGTTGCACGTCCGGACCCTTCACGCAGCGCTCGGCGATGAGCTTCTTTCCCTCGTCGCTGAGGAGGCGGCCGAGGTCGGGGCGCAGCAGGTACTCGCCACGGTCCGCCACGCGAGTCGTCACGGTGAAGAGGTTGAAGGCATCTCGCACCTCGTCCGAGACGACGCCGTAGATGGCGTCCTGCGTGACGCCGTGGTCGGCCTGGAACAGCAGCGCCGTCGCCGTCTTGGGGCGGGGGCCCGCCCTGCCGACGCCCAGCCGCGCGCTGGTGGTGGCCATCAGGTTGCGCAGGCCGTCGGCGTCATACGGGTCGTCGACCAGCATCGCGTGTCGGGGCGCGTCGAGCGTCGGGTCGGCCAGGTCGATGACCAGGTCGCCGCCGTCGCGGTTGATGACCGAAGGACCGGACGCATCGGCGGCCGCCTTCGGCTCGAGCCCCTCCTGCCGCAGTTCGGCGAGAATCCGGGCAACGATGTCCTCGATATTCACATCCACACTCATCGGTTCACCTCTTCAGGAAGAAGGACGCGTCGCCTGCGATGTCGGTGAGCTGGCCGTCCTTCCACAGGCCCACCTCCTCCATCCACGCCTCGAACTCGGGCAGCGGCCGGAGCCCGAGGGCCTGCCGCAGCGAGGGCGCGTCGTGGTAGCTCGTCGTCTGGTAGCTCAGCATGGCGTCGTCGCCCATCGGGATGCCCATGATGAAGTTGACGCCTGCGCTGGCGAGCAGGACGGCGAGGTTGTCGTTGCTGTTCTGGTCAGCCTTCGCGTGGTTGGTGTAACACACGTCGCAGCCCATCGAGATGCCCATGAGCTTGCCCATGAAGTGGTCCTCAAGGCCGGCGCGGATGATCTGGACCGAGTCGTACAGGTACTCGGGGCCGATGAAGCCGACGACCGTGTTCACCTGGAACGGATGCCACCGCTTGGCGATGGCGTAGTTGCGGGCCTCGAGCACCAGTTGGTCGGCGCCGTGATGGGCGTCGGCCGACAGCGCCGATCCCTGCCCGGTCTCGAAGTACATGTAGTTCGGGCCGGCTGTGATGCAGTGCTTCTGCGCCAGCGCGTAGGCCTCGTCGAGCAGGCCGACGGAGACGCCGAAGCTCTCCATCGCCTTCTGCGAACCGGCGATGGACTGGAAGATCAGTCCGACGGGCGCACCGCGCTTCATGGCCTCCATCTGCGTCGTGACGTGCGCGAGCACGCAGTTCTGCGTCGGGATCTCCCACTTGTCGATGACTCCCCAGGTCATCTCGAGGAGCCGGGAGACCGAGCCAACCGTGTCATCGGACGGGTTGATGCCGATGACCGAGTCGCCGGAGCCGAAGGAGAGGCCTTCGTAGGTGGCCGCGCGGATGCCGTCGACCGAGTCGGTCGGGTGGTTCGGCTGGAGCCGCGAGGCGAGGGTGCCGGGCAGGCCCATCGTGTTGGCGTTGTGGGTGACGACCCGGATCTTGCGCGACGCGACCACCAGGTCGAGGTTGCCCATGAGCTTGGTGACGGCTGCCACCATCTCGCCGGTCAGCGCGTTGCTCACGCGCCGGATCTCGTCGCCGCTGGTCTTGTTCGAGAGGAGCCACTCGCGGAAGTCGCCGACCGTCCAGCCCTTGACCTCGTCATAGATCCGCTCGTTGACGGCGTCGTCGATCGCCCGGGTGACCTCATCCTCGTCGTAAGGGACCACCGGGTTCTCGCGCAGCACGCTCAGCGGTACCTCGGCGAGAACATGTCTAGCCGCCACGCGCTCCGCAGCGCTACGGGCCGCGATGCCCGCCTGCTGGTCGCCCGACTTCTCCTCGTTGGCCTTGGCCAACAGGTCCTTGATGTCGGCGAACTCGTAGGTGTGTCCGAACAGTTTCGTCCGCAACAGCATCTCCGTCACCCCCTGGTCTTTCTGCCCATGTCAACTCCCGGGTCGTGTTTTGTTCTCGGTTGCCTGATAGAAGACGAGCGTCTTCACGGAGACGGGCACCACGCGCCCGTCGAAGAGTGGCTCGCCGATGTCGATGAAGTCGCCCTCGCCCAACTGGACTTGGTCGACGACGATGAGCGCCAGCTCCGGCGCTTTCTGCTTGACCGTCTGGCCGAGCACCTGTGCGTAGTCCTGCTCGATGACCAGCACGAGCGGCCGGTCGGGGGGCAGGTGCCGACGGGCGAACTGCGCCACGCCGTCGGCGAGCGTGGTGAGTTGGGCGAAGTCGATCCGCCCCGGCAACGGAAGCGAGACCGCGAAGTCGCCCTCCTTGCCCGCGCCCCGATCCCAGCGCTCGACCGCCTCGCCGAGCGCGGCCGAGATGGCCTCGGCGCTGGTCAGCCCCGGGTCCCGCTCGAGCAGCCGCGGCTCAATCACCGGCGCGTTGCGCAGCGGAAGGTGGTCCTTCTCCGCCCAGATCGTCGACCCGGAAAGGGTCACCTGCTGGCTCGCCGCGCCGAGGACGGTGGCCCGCAGCGTCTGTGCGGGCCGCTCAACCCGCAACTCGCCCCAGCGCGGGTTCTCACGCAGCGCCTGCGCCAGCAGCGGGCCGATATCCCCGTAGGTGCTGACCTCCGCCAGCGTCGAGGCCGGGGCGTTGTCGTAGTACAGCTGGCCTACACCGCCGGAGACGAAGTAGGCCGAGACCTTGCCGTCGACGTCCAGGCGCGGGCTGAGCGCCGCCTGGTCGCCCAGCGGCGTCTCGATGCCGAGGCAGAGGTCGACGACGATGTCCGCCATCGCCGCGGCGAGGCGCCCGAGGTCGGCGAGCCTCGGGACCTGTCCGACGCGGAGATCGAGGCCCAGGTTGTCGGCGATGATCCGCCCCGTCGGTGCGAGGTGGAGGAGGCGTCCGGTGCCCGTCTCGAGGACGGCCTGCCTCCCCCCGACCATCGACGCCGCCGATGCGATGTGACGCCCGGACCGGAAGAGGGCCGCGTTCGACGAGCCGCCGCCGATGTCGACGTTGACCACCGAGGCGTAGTTGGTCGCGGACCATTCCGCCGCACCGGATCCACGCCCCGCGATCTGTGACTCGAGGTTCGGGCCCGCCACGGTGACGACGAAGTCGCCGGCGAGGTCGCCGAGGCCGTGGAGGATGTCCTCCGCGTTGCGGGTGCGCGCCGTCTCCCCCGTGATGATGACCGCGCCGGTCTCAACCTCCGCAGGGTCGACCCCCGCACGCCGGTACTCGGAACGGATCAGGGTGGTGAGGCGGTCGACGTCGACTTCGTCGGCTGCGCGCAGCGGCGTGAAGTGCGCGTCGCCTTGGTACCGCACCTCGCGGGCGTCGATGTCGAGCTTCGGAACGAGCCCCAGCCGGTGCTGGTTGCTGATGGCGAGGTCGGACAGTACGAGCTGGGTCGTGGTCGTGCCGACGTCGATCCCGACGCTCAGCATGTTCCTCGTGGCCATCTCGCCCGTCCTCCCCGCTCAGCTCTTCCTGAACGTGGTCTCGCCATCGACCTCGAGCGAGTCGAGGATGGCGAAGATCACGGCGTCGACCGGGGCGCCGGTGGTGCGGTCCGTGTGGCGGCCGGCGCTCCCGCGAGCGATGAGCACCAGCTCGCCTTCGCCGGCGCCGATGGCGTCGACGGCGACGAACGGCTCGCCGTGCAGCTCGTCCCTGGCCGTCGCCGGCTGGACGACCAGGAGCTTGCTGCCGTGCAGCGAGTCGACCTTGATGGTCGACACCGCCGAACCGATGACACGCGCGATGATCATCCGGTCAGCCCTCCGACCCTGCCGCGGCGTCCTCCGCCGCCTCCTCGTCCGCGCTCACCGCGGGGTTGGACTTGGCGAACAGGAGGTAGGCCAGCGCGACGGCGGTGATGCCGGCGACGAGCTTGCCCGCGATCATCGGGGCGATCATGTCGGGCGCGACGCCCGCGGTGAAGCCGAGGTGGTCGCCGAGCGCGAAGGCCGCGGCGACGGCGAAGGCAGCGTTCAGGATCTTTCCGCGCCGGTCCATGTTCTTGAAGATCTCGAACATCGCAATGTTGTTGGCCAGCGTCGCGATCAGGCCGCCGGCAGCCGACTTGTTGATGCCAACGAGCTTGCCGAGCGCCGACAGCGGCTTCGCGCCGAAGGTGACGATCAGGTGGACCGCGGGGAAGGCGCCGAGCAGCATCATGGCGATGGAGCCGACGATCGCGATGCCGTCCTCAACGGGGAGGAGCTCCCAGCCCTCCGGCATGATCCTGACCTTGGTGACCGTCTCGAACACGCCGATGACGAGGCCGATCGAGATCACGAACACCAAGCCCTTGCCGAACGCCATGAAGCCCTTCGTCATCGCGTCGGGTGCCCGCCATAGGCCGAACGCGATCAGCGCTGCGGTCAGGATGATCGGGATGACATTGACGAACACGAACCCCATCGGCATGCCGGCGGCGGCACCTGAGACGATGACGCCGATCGGGATGGTGACGATGCCCGCCAAGACGCCCTTCGCCAGGAACGGCCGGTCTGACTTGTCGATGATGCCGAGCGCGACCGGGATGGTGAACACGACCGTCGCGCCCATCATGGCGCCGAGAATCAGGCCCGAGAGGCGCTGCGCGTCGGGGTTGTCCGTCATCGCCTGCGCCAGGGGCCAGCCACCCATGTCGTTGGCGAGCAGCGTGCCCGCGAACATGGCGGGATCGGCGCCGAAGAGCTCGTAGACGGGCTTCACGATGGGCCCGAGCACCTTTGCCAGGACCGGGGAAAGCGCGTAGACACCCACCATGGACAGCGCCAACGGGCCCATGGCATTGAAACCCTCTTCGAACTTCTCGCCGAGCCCGAACTTGTTGCCGATCGCCCGGTCGAGGCCGCCAAGGACCATGCAGATCATCAGGATCCAGACGATGATGTCGTTGATACCCATTACGTATCAAACCCCCTCAGCACTGAAAGGTCTTCGGTGAACGGTGTCGTCCACCTAGCCGGAAGCCTAGGGAGGCGCTAGCGCGCATCGCATACACGAATCGGTCGGATTGTTACACAAAGCCGACTTGTCGGGGCCGCCCGCGGGGCGCCGGAAGGCGCTGTTACGATGCCTTAACCGGTGCAGCGTTGCGGAGGGAGCGGGCCCCATGGAGACGACCGACGTCCAGGACTGGATCTCCCACGGGTGCGCCGCGGAACAGGGAAACGGCCCGGTCGACTTCTCGGTCTCGATCACCATCGGCAGCGTTGCGGGCACGGTCCTCGCGGGAACCGTGCTGCTCGACGAGGAGCACGAGGCCGCCACGCTCGACGACCTGCAGCGCGCGGCCGATGCGATCGTCCGGGCGGCCAGTGACACCCTCGGGCAGTCCTCCACGACGCCGCTGATACGACCCGAAGTCGGCGCCGCGCTCGACGTCGAGGCGCTCGCCGTGCATCTCCGACATCGCGACGTCGTCGCCAATCTCGAACTCTTGAACGATTACCTCGACCGGCTGCTGCCCCGCTGGAGCCAGAAGGTCTCGCGTGAGGCCCTCGCCCCCTTCGAGCGCGCACTGACGGAGCTCGCGGCGTCGGATGGCCCGCGCTGCGCGCGGTCGATGGCGTCCGCGATCGCAGGCAAGCGCGAGTTCCGCCGTGCCGCCATGAACCGGTACGAGTGCCAGGTGCACTGCGAGCGGCTCCTCCTCCGTCTGCACGATCTGCTGGAGCCCGCGGAATCCGAGCGCCGCCCCACGATGACGACGCTACTGAACGAGATCGAGCGGGACCCGACGGCGTTCCTCACCGTCGGCAAGGCTGCCGCTCACCTCGCGCTCTCCGAGTCCTACTTCGCGCGCCAGTTCAAGCAGCACACCGGAGAGAACTACATCCCGTACATCACCCGCAAGCGGGTGGAGCGCGCGAAGCTCCTGCTTACGCACACGGAAAGGCCCGTGCTGCGGATCGCCACCGAGCTGGACTTCCAGCCCGTCAACTACTTCTCACGCACGTTCAAGAAGTACGTGGGCCTCACGCCGAGCCAGTACCGGCAGAAGTTTGCGAGGGATGCCGCATGAACACTCCCGTTTGGCCCGAGGCACGGCCGCTGCGGCTCGGCGACGGCCCCGTCGGCGTCGTGATGAGCCACGGCTTCACGGGCTCCGTGCAGTCGATCGCTCCGTGGGCGCGGGCGCTCGCCGAGCCGGGACCCGACTGGCAGGGCGTCCGCGTCGTCGCCCCGAGGCTGCCGGGCCACGGGACACACTGGCGCGATCTGGCACGCACCCGGTGGTGGGACTGGTACGGCGCGGTCGAGGACGCGTACCACGAACTGAACGCCCAGTGCGACCGCGTGTTCGTGGCAGGCCTCTCGATGGGCGGGGCGCTGGCCCTTCGGCTGTCGGAGCGCGAGTCCGTGGCCGGAACTCTGCTTGTCAACCCCGCGATCGCCACGAGGGACCGACGGGTTCCCCCTGCGGCCCTGCTCCACCGGCTGATGCCCTCACAGACGGGCGTGGCCGACGACATCGCTCTCCCGGGCGCGACCGAGATGGGCTACCCGCGCTTCTCCGTTACCAGCCTTGCGACGATGACCTCCCTGTGGCGCGACGTGCGCAGGAACCTGGGCCGCCTCTCGGCACCAGTGCTCCTGATGCGCTCAGCGGTGGACCACGTCGTCGACGATCTGACCGCAGAGATCCTCCGGAAGAAGGTCAGCGACCTTCGCTTCGTCGAGCTCCCGAACAGCTACCACGTGGCGACCCTCGACAACGACGCGTCCCTCATCTTCGAGGAGTCGCGAAGGTTCATTACCGCTGGTTGAGCCGGGCCGCGAGGAACGAGCGCCCGTGTCGAAACCAATGGACGCGAGCCAGTAGCCTCAGCCGACGACCCGGCGCGCGCCGGTGAAGGGCATCGAGTCCAGACTGGTGACCCTGACGCCGCGGCGGGGATTAGCGGCGTCGACGATCTTGCCGCCGCCGATGTACAGGCCCACGTGGCTGACGGGGCTGTAGTAGAACACCAGGTCGCCTGGGCGGAGCTCGGACTTGGAGACCCGCTTGCCTACCGACGACCACTGGCCGCGCGAGGAGCGCGTGATGTTGATGCCGACCTTGCGGTAGGCCCAGCTCGTGAGGCCGGAGCAGTCGAAGGTGCTCTCGCCGGAGGTGCCCCAGACATAGCGGCTGCCGACCTTGCTGAGCGCGTACTTGACGGCAGCCTGGGCACGGTCCGACGACCCGGTCTCGACGGGAGCGTCGTCCTTCTCCTCCGCCTTCTCAGAGGAGCCGTCTCGGCTGGGGCGGTCGCGGTCGGTGCGAGCCTCGGCGGCGGCCTGCGCGGCCTCCGCCTCCGCGAGCCGCTGCGCCTCGAGCTCTGCGAGACGGGCCTGCTCCTCGGCGGAGAGGCGGTCGAAGACGGCCTGCGCGGTCGCCTCCTTCGCGTCGTACTCCTTCGCCAGCTCTTCCTTGGCCTTCGCCTGCTTCGCGAGCTCGGCCTCAGCGTCCTTGGCGTCGGCGCGCAGCGCCGTGAGCTTCGCCTGGTCCAACTGGAAGCGCTGCACGCCGGCGTTGGAGCGGTCGACCTCCGCCTGCATCGCGCCGAGTCCGGAAAGGAACGCTTCGGCGTCCGTGGTGGTCAGCAACTGGGCGGCGAGCGAGACATGGTCCGTGTGCATCTGCAGGACGGCGGCGTCGCCGAGCTGCGAGGCGAGCGCCGCGACCTTCGTCTCCTGCGCTTTCAGGTCGGCGCTCAACGTCTTCAGTTTCGCCGTGGCGGCATCGGCCGCCTCGTGGGCCTCGATGATCTGCTGGTCGATCGCGCTGGCCTCCTGATGGATGCGATCCAGCTCGGCCTTCGCCTCAGCCACCGCATCGGGATCCGCGTGGGCCACGACGTTGCCGGTCACCAGACAGGCGACCGCGATGGCGGCGGCTACCGAGGCGCGGATTCGATTCACGAGGACTCCATCGACGGGTACAAGTCTGAGAGAATCCTAAACGTCCTTCAGGGGTTTCCCAAACCCGCCGGGCGGCGTTTCCGGCTCCGAGAATTGTCAGTCGGTCCTCCTAGCCTCGTGGCATGACCTCAACCGCTACTCAGCCCTCTTTCGACGACTTGGGCTTCCCCTTGTCGGACACGACATTCGTCGTCGTGGACCTGGAGACCACAGGTGGGGCAGCCGACGCCGAGATCACGGAGATCGGCGCGGTGAAGGTGCGCGGCGGGCAGGTCCTTGGCGAGTTCCAGACGCTGGTGCGGCCGTCCGGGCCGGTGCCGCCGATGATTCAGGTGCTGACCGGGATCACGTCGGCGATGGTGGCCACCGCTCCCCCGCCCGCGGCCGCGCTTCCCGCGTTCGCGGAGTTCGCGGCGGGCGCGGTGCTCGTTGCCCACAACGCCCGCTTCGACACGGGCTTCCTGCGCCGCGGCTACGAGCAACTGGGGATGGCGTGGCCACGGCCCACCGTCGTCGACACCGTCGCGGTGGCGAGGACCGCGTTGCTGCGCGACGAGGTACCCAACTGCAAGCTGGCCACGCTCGCGCGCTACTTCCGCTCCTCCACGGAACCCAACCACCGCGCGTTGAGCGACGCACGCGCCACGGTCGACGTGCTCCACGGGCTACTCGAGCGGGTGGGCAACCTCGGCGTCCACACAGTGGAGGACCTCGCCGAGTTCGCGTTGCAGGTCTCGCCGGACCGCAGGGCAAAGCGCGTGTGGGCCTCCGCGGCACCGGAGGCCGCGGGCGTCTACTCCTTCTACGCCGACGGTGTGGACGCAGACGGGCGGGCACGGCGCGAGGTGCTGTACGTCGGCAAGTCGAACAACCTGCGGCGGCGCCTCCGCTCCTACTTCTCCGCCGCGGAGAAACGCGGCCGGATCCACGAGATGGTGCGCGTGGCCACGGGTGTCGACTACGTCACGTGCGCAACGGACCTGGAGGCCGAGGTGAGGGAGCTGCGCATGATCGAGTCGCTGTCGCCACGCTACAACCGGCGCTCCAAGAACCAGCGCGGGCTGATCTGGCTGCGCCTCACGCAGGAGGCGTTCCCGCGGCTGTCGATCGTGCGGCGGCCCGGAGACGGTCCGGCGTTCGGCCCGTTCCGCAGCAGAGAGGCGGCTGACCAGGCAGCGCTCGCACTGTACGACGCCTTCCGCGTGCGACGATGCACCGCACGGCTGAGCGCGCGGAGGCCGACGTCGTCGTGCGCGCTGGGCGAGATGGGGCGCTGCCTCGCGCCGTGCGAGCTGGGCGTCGGCGCCGAGCGCTATCAGGCGTCCGTGGACGCGCTGCGGGAGAGCTGGCTGGGCGATGTGCGTCCCGTCTTGGGCAGCGCCCGGGACCGGCTCAGGAATCTCGTGGCGCAGCAGCGCTACGAGGAGGCGGGAGAAGTAGCGGGCCGGCTCACCGACTACCACCGGGCATCGCTGAGGTTCCATCGCCTCCGTTCCCTGGCGACGACGCGCCAGATCGTGGCGGCGCTTCCATCGTCCCGGGGGTGGGACATTCACGTGATCCGCTACGGCCGTCTCGCGGCGGCCACCTCCGCGCCGTCGGAGCGAGCGAGGGCGGCAGCGGAGGAGGCGGAGGCAGCGGCCGAGACGGTGCTGCCCCCGCCGGAGGGGCTGCCCGCGGGGAGCGTCGAGGAGGCCGAGCGGATCGCCGCCTGGCTCGAGCTTCCCGGGGTGCGGCTCATCGAGACCGACGGCGAATGGGCCTGGCCCCTGCACGCCGGCGTCGCCGCCTCCGCACTCCCCGAGGAAATCCTCGGGCAGCGCTGTGTTCAGCCGACGGTGACGGACTCGATCACGACAGGCTCGACGGGGCGGTCACCGTAGCCGGTGCGGGTGGTGGCGATGGCGTCGACGACGGCCTGGCTGGCGGCGTCGGTCACCTCACCGAAGATGGTGTGGCGACGGTTCAGGTGCGGGGTCGGCACGACGGTGATGAAGAACTGCGAGCCGTTGGTACCGGGCCCGCGGTTGGCCATCGCCAGGAGGTAGGGACGGTTGAAGCTGAGCTCGGGGTGGAACTCGTCCGCGAACTCGTAGCCAGGTCCGCCGGTGCCGTTGCCGACCGGGCAGCCGCCTTGGATCATGAAACCGTCGATCACGCGGTGGAAGCTGAGGCCGTCGTAGTAGTTGCCGGTGGTCGGCTCGCCCGTCTCGGGGTCGACATACTCCTTGGTGCCCTCGGCGAGGCCGACGAAGTTCGCGACGGTCTTGGGGGCCTGATCCTCGAACAGGTCGATGACGACGTCGCCGCGGTTGGTGTGCAGGGTGATGGTGCTCACGTGGGGTTTCCTTTCGGGCTCTAACCCGACCAAGTCTGGCCCATCCTCGCGGCGAGGCCAATCTGACGTTCCCTCTTGTGGTTTCCCCACACCCCGGTAGCGTTGTGAGTGCTCGATCACGAGCCACAACCATTGGAGGAACTTGTGAACAAGTCACAAGAGCTGAAGAAGGCCGCCGTGGAGACCGCCTCCGCCGCCGCCGAGTACTCATCCGCCGCACTGAAGGACGGGCTGGAGCTGGCCCAGCAGTTGCTGGCAGAAGCCCAGAAGCAGGCCGGGCCAGCGCTGCACGACGCAAAGGTCCGCACCGCCGACTTCGCGTCGAAGCGCCTCGACGACCTCGAGCCGCACATCAAGGAGGCGTTGGAGAAGGTAACGCCTGCCGTCGAGGCCGCACGCGAGAAGGTTGCAGAGGATCTGCTGCCGAAGCTGCAGGATGTGCTGCACCAAGCCGCGGAACATCCGCTCGTCGTCGAGGCCACGCAGCGCGGCACCGCGGCCGTGCAGGCCCTGGCGGGCGATCTGGAGCCGGTCCAGCCGGAGAAGAAGAAGAGCAAGCTGAAGTCGGTGGTGAAGTTCCTGGCCATCGGGGCGGCTGTGGCCGGCGCCGTGGCGGCCCTGCGTCACTTCCTTTCCCCCAAGGACGACGGCTGGACGGCGCACGAACCGTCGAAAGCGTACGTCAACAACAACGACACCTTCTCCAACGCGGCGAAGTTCGCGGCCGATATGGAGGCCGAGGCCAAGGAGGACCATATCGAGGTCGTCACCGAGGAGGAGATCCAGGAGCAGGACGACATGACCTCGGAGGGTGGTCCCGCCCCGGACGCCGAGTTCGTCACCGGTGAAGACGCCGCGCGTCATGCCGGCTACGGCGACGGCGCCTTCGTCGGCGCAACTCCCCCGGAGGGCTACACCATCAAGGGCAACGAGCGCTCGAAGAAGTACCACCTGCCGGGTACCGGCGGGTACGAACGCACCATCGCCGAGGTCTGGTTCAACTCGGAGGAGGCCGCGGCGGAGGCCGGCTTCGTCAAGGCCCAGCGCTGACCTCACGCGCACAGACGGCGGCGGTCCCTCCCGGGGCCGCCGCCGTCGCATGTTCGAGGCGCAACAAGTCCACCCCAAGTGTCTTACGGGAA
Organism: Tessaracoccus sp.; assembly: GCF_016714275.1. Classification (GTDB taxonomy): domain Bacteria; phylum Actinomycetota; class Actinomycetes; order Propionibacteriales; family Propionibacteriaceae; genus Arachnia. The sequence continues at coordinate 1,825,257 of NZ_JADJNP010000001.1, forward strand.
CACGCGACATCGGAAGGTGTGGAGTGTTCCCGTTTGGCTTCCTTGTCTGCCCCGGCGCTCATCGCCTCGGTGACGATGGTCGCGAACGGCTCCGCGAGGCGGGGGCGTAGCTGCTCGTCGTCGGTGATCTCAAGCCGGTCGTAGAACGCCTGGTTCGCCAAGCACCGGTCGGCGTCGCCGGATCGAGCGTAGGCATGGTGTGCGTCGGTGAGAAGCCGTAGCGGGTCGCGGAGGAACGCCCGCGCGCCCGTGTGGTGTTCGTCGTGCTGGGTGAGGCGCTGATCGATGTCGGCGAGGCGGAGTCCGATACCCGTTACCAGCGATGGCTTGACGCCCTCGAACCCGGCGACGAAGCCGAACTCCTCGAAGCCACGATCGCGATCCCCACCCTAAACAGCCGGGTGCTCGACAGGTTCTTCGCCGTCGAGAGCGACGACCTCGGAAGGCCCGGGCAGCGGGCGATGGAGCAACGCCTGATCGTCCTCCTCAGCGAGCTTCGCCCACACGAAACCGCACGCATCCGTGAACTGCACAAGGCCAGGCAGCGCCGTCTTGACCGCACGACCCGCATCGGAGGCACCGTCGAGCTACCCACGAAATGCGCTCGCTGCGGCAGCCAACTCAAGGATGTGAGGCCGACGGGTAGACCGCGCATCTACTGCTCCCCGGCCTGCCGGAAGGCCGCCTACGAAGATCGGCGCGCCCATCGAGACGGAGCCGTCAATGTCCAGGTCGTGGAGCGCGTTGTCACCGAGATCAGGGAACGCCGCATCGATGTGCCGCACCCACGAACCGAGTGCATCCTCGAGGTGTTCGCCAACGACGATGCGCTCGTGAACGTGATCTGGGCACTCATCGAAGCCGTCCGAGGAGGCCACGACCCCGCCTTCAGCCCCGATCAGCCAAGGTTCTGGGACCTCCTACAACAACACCGAGGTGCTCTACGAGGCCCTGGTCAAGCGCGCCGCAAGCTACGAGCCACCAGAACCCGACGGGCAAGCTGAGGAGGAGGAGGCCGAACCGCTGAACCCAGTGCAGCGCAACATGCAACGCTTCACCCGGCGGGACCCGGAGTCAACGGAGAAGAGTGGTGGTGGTGCATCGGGATCGTAGTTGCGAACCCGACGGCGAGCAGCCGTTCTCGGGAAACGGAGGTCCGTCCTTTCGGCTGGCCAGCACAAGAATCAGTGCCCCCGGTAGGATCGATGCTGATGGTTGAGCAGGGAGACGAGCGCCTGGCGGCGGAGCAGCGGGCACGGGTGCTGATCGACCGCCAGCTGGATGCTGCGGGCTGGGCGGTGCAGGATCGTGGTTCCGTCAATCTCTTCGCTCCACAGCGCGGGATCGCGGTGCGCGAGGCCATCATGAAGCCCGGGCACGGCCGCGTCGACTACCTGTTGTATGTCGACAAAGAAGTAGTGGGCGTGATCGAGGCCAAACCGATGGGCACGCCGCTTTCGGGTGTCGAATGGCAGTCGGCAATGTACGCGACCGGGCTGCCCGACGATGTGCGCAGAAAGGCTCTCGACCCCGAAGGCCGCCTACCGTTCGTCTTCGAATCCTCAGGAACCGAGACACACTTCACGAACGGCTTCGACCCCGAGCCGCGCGCACGGCGCATCTTCGCATTCCCGAGGCCAGAGACACTCGCGATCACAGTCCGCGCCGCTCGTGAACACCCGGATCAGTCGCCGACCTGGCGGGGCCGAGTACGCACGTTGCCCGCTCTCGACCCAAGTCCGCTGAGGCCCGCGCAGGTTGACGCGATTCACGGGATTGAACGCAGCCTTGCCGAGCAGCGCTACGGTCGCTCTCTGGTGCAGATGGCCACCGGTGCGGGCAAGACCTATACGGCGGTGACCGAGGCGTATCGGTTGCTGAAGTGGGGCGGATTCAAGCGAGTGCTGTTCCTTGTGGATCGCAACAATCTTGCTGATCAGACCATGGGCGAGTTCCAAAACTATCGCACGCCCGATGACGGTCGCCGCTTCACGGAGCTCTATAACGTCACGAAGCTCTCCAGGGGCGGGATGCCCGACTCGACTAGGGTTGCGGTCTCAACGATCCAACGCGTGTTCAAAGCGATCAAGAATGAAGACGTGCCCGACGGTGACGACCAGGGGATCGACGAGTTCCGCCCGGACGAGCCCGTCACAGTCAGCTACAACCCGGAGCTACCGCCCGAAACGTTCGATCTTGTCATCGTGGATGAAGCACACCGCTCGATCTACGGCGTCTGGCGCGGGGTGCTGGAGTACTTCGACGCTCATATCGTCGGCCTCACCGCGACGCCTGGCAAGCAGACCTTCGGCTTCTTCCAGCAGAACCTCGTCTCGGAGTACACATACCCGCAATCCGTCGCTGACGGCGTGAACGTCGACTTCGACATCTACCGCATCAAGACCGAGATCACGGAGAACGGCTCAACCATCGACGCGGGCACCTATGTGCCGACCGTGGACCGTACCTCGCGAGAGCAGAAGCTGGTGCGACTCGATACCGACCTCGACTACACGCCGGGACAACTCGACCGCGCGGTGACAGCAAAGCATCAGATCAGACTCGTACTTGAGACCTTCCGCGACCGCGTCTTCACCGAGATCTTCCCCGGACGCCGCACGGTGCCCAAGACCCTGATCTTCGCCAAGGACGACAACCACGCGGAGGAGATCGTGCAGACCGTGCGCGAGGTATTCGGCAAGGGCAACGACTTCGCCGCAAAGATCACCTACTCCGCCAAAGACCCGAAGGGACACCTGAAAGCCTTTCGCACGAGCCCCGCCATGCGCGTCGCGGTGACCGTCGATATGATCGCGACCGGCACCGATGTGAAGCCGCTGGAGTGCGTGTTCTTCATGCGTGACGTGTGCAGCGGGCAGTATTTCGAACAAATGAAGGGCCGCGGCGCCCGCACCATTGACCCCGCAGACTTTCGTGCCGTCACCGACGACGCGACCGCGAAGACCCGCTTCGTCATAGTGGACGCGATCGGAGTCACCGAGCACGACTTCGTCGAGCCGCCGCTCAACCGAGAGAAGTCGATCAGCCTGAAGAAGCTCCTCGATAAGGCGGCAACTCTGAATCTCACCGAGGACGAAACGGCCACCCTCGCCAGCCGCTTGGCGGCGTTGGATCGGCAGCTCACCCCGGCAGAGCGCTCCGAACTTGACCAAGTTGCGCACACATCGATGCACCAGATCGTGCGGGCACTCGTCGATGCGGTCGACCCCGAAGCCCAGGCAGCAGCGCGCACGGCGGCTCCGGAGTGCGACCCCGCAGAGGTCGTGCAGGAACTGCTAGATGCTGCGATCGAACCGCTTGCGTCGAACCCCGAACTTCGCACGAGGATCATTGAGCTACGCCGCGCGAAGGATCAGATCATCGATGAAGTGAGCCGGGACGAGGTGCTCGGCGCCTATGGCGTCATCGACCCTGACAAAGCCAAGCACACCATCACCTCATGGCGGGAATACCTGCAAGAGCACCGAAGCGAGATCAGCGCCATCGAGTTGATGTTCGAGGCCAAGGGGCGAGGCATCCGCTTCGAGCAGATTCAGGAACTCGCCGATCGCATCGCCCGTCCACCCCACAACTGGACCGTCGACTTCATCTGGAACGCCTACCTCTCCCTTGAAGTGGAGTACAAGGGTCGGCCCGAAAATCGGAACCGGCACGCGGCAACCGACCTGATCTCCCTGCTGCGCCTCGAAGCCGGCGTCGACGATGCTCTCATGCCGTACATGGAGCAGGTTGAGTCACGCTATGCGAACTGGCTTTCTCGCCAAGAGCAGGCGGGAGCGGTGTTCACCGAGACCCAGCGATGGTGGCTGGATCAGATGGCAAGGATCATCGCGTCATCGGCAGGGATTGACGTTGACGACCTCGACAACGCGCCCTTCGACGAGCGCGGCGGCATCGACGGTGCCCTTCGCGACCTCGGCGACCGAGCCGGAGACCTCATCGAAGAACTCAACCGAGAGCTCGCCGCGTGAGCTGGGAGCGCGTGCGCCTCAGAGACCTTGGGACCTGGTATGGCGGGGGGACTCCGTCAAAGGCAAACCTGGACTTCTGGACGGGTGGCACCATCCCATGGCTTTCGCCGAAGGACATGGGCGCTGAGACACTGGCCGACACGCAGGATCACGTCACACGAGCGGCGATTACCGCGTCATCCACCAAGCTCGTGCCCGCAGGCTCCGTGGCTGTGGTCACAAGATCAGGCATCCTTGAGAGAACGATTCCTGTCGCTCTGGTGCCGTTCGAGACGACCATGAACCAGGACATGAAGGCCGTCGCACCCGGTTCGGGCATCGATGCTCGCTGGATCGCCTGGGGCCTTCGCGCATTCGAACGCGACCTACTACGCGACACTCGCAAGGCCGGGACCACGGTCGCCTCGATCGAAATGCCCCGATGGTACAACTTTGAGTTACCGGTGCCACCACTGGAGGAGCAGCGCCGGATCATCGCGATCCTCGAAGACCAACTCTCCCGCCTCGACGCCGCTGATGAGCAGCTCCGGAAGGCACGAAGGTGTGGGGCCGCGCTCCTCCGCTCGGCACTCACCGTGGGGCTTCGTGGTGAGCTTGTGCCTGATGACTTGTCAGAGGGTGGCGCATCCGCACTTCTCACGGACGACGTCGTCTTTGAAGCCGGCGAGCAGGATCGAGTTTGGTCAGTTCCCAGCTCTTGGCGTTGGGCGAGGATCGGAGACCTGTTTCAGGTCAACATCGGTTCGACCCCACCGCGCGGTGATAGCCATGCTTGGTCCGGAGACCTTCCCTGGGTATCGAGCGGTGAAGTCTCGTTCTGTCGATTAGCATCTACCCGGGAAACAATCGAACGTGCGGCAGCCGGTAATCCCAGAACACGTATCCAGCCTCCCGGAACCATACTGCTCGCGATGATCGGCGAGGGAAAGACACGAGGCCAAGCTGCGATTCTCGATGTTGAGGCCGCGCACAATCAGAACTGTGCCTCGATCCGTGTATCCGAGACTCAGGTGCTCCCCGAGTACATCTACGGATATCTTGAGGAGCGCTATCTGGAAACGCGACGGGGTGGGGCGGGCGGCCAGCAACCAGCTCTAAATAAGACGGCGATTCAGAAGTTTCCAGTCCCCATCGCACCCTTGGCCACCCAGAGAACACTCGTTTCGCGCTGGGAGGAGCTTCGTGAGAACAACCGACGTCTAGAGTGCTCGCTCAAGAGTGCGAAGAAGCGTTCTGAGGCGCTCCGCCGTTCCCTCCTCACCGCCGCCTTCTCCGGTCGCCTCACTGGTTCCGCGGAAGAGATGTCAGTGGTGGCTGGGAGGACGGGGACATGAATGGCAAGCAGGTCAAACTTTTCCTCGTCGATGGCAGCCCGGGTGGTCTGACGACCGCAGAGATCACGAACTGGACTGGCAGTGTGGTCTCGGCGCGGCGATCTGATCTCGCTGAGCTTCTGCGGCGTGAGGAGGCTGAGCGCACCGGCGTCTACCTGCTGCTTGGCGAAGATGAAGAAGCGGTCGGTGACACTCGTTGCTATGTCGGCGAGGCCGACGTGGTGGCGACGCGGCTGCGCAGTCATGCCAAGGACAAGCCGTTCTGGAGTCACGCGGTGCTCATCACGTCGAAGGACACGAATCTCACCAAATCGCACGTTCGCTATCTGGAGTCTCGTCTGATCGAGCTGGCCCACCAGGCTGGCCGGGTCACGCTGGAGAACGGCACCGCTCCACCCCGTCCGCGCTTGCCTGAGGCCGACGTGTCAGACATGGAGTACTTCCTCGGTCAGTTGCAGATCGTTCTTCCCGTGCTCGGAGTGAACGTAATCAGGGTGCGAACGACGAAGGCGCCATCTGATCATTCGGAGTCAGTGGAATCTCCTGTGTTCACGTTGACGAGCAAGCGGCAGGGCGTCGATGCTCGTGCTCAGCAGATAGACGGCGAGTTCATCATGCTCACAGGCTCCGTCGTTGTTCCGGTTTGGCATGGGGTAGGTAGCGCTGCGAGTACCCAGAAGGCCTATGCGAGCTATCGTGCGCAGCATGAGGGCTTGATCGCTGACGGTTCGATCGTGGTCGAGGGCACCAGGGCGCGCACTATGCGAGACATCGTGTTCTCGTCGCCCTCGACGGCTGGCGCCGTCGCTCTGGGCCGCTCCTGCAACGGGCGTGTGGAGTGGGTGAGCGCGGAGGGCTCCTTCGGTGCGTGGGAGACCCGTGGGGTCGAGGATGAGTAGGCCCGGTGCTGGCGAGTGTCGGGGAGGTCGTGTAGTGTGGAAGCACAACATCTCCCGAGCCTCTCCACGATGCGCAACCGGGGGATTTTCTCATGTCTGAGACTCCCCGCACCTACATCAAACCTGCTTTGACGGAGAGCGAGTTGCTGAGGCAGTGGCGGTCCAAGGGCCTCCTGCTTCCCGACGAGCGGCGGGCACTTCGCTACCTCCGGCACATCGGCTACTATCGGCTCTCCGCATACGTCAGAAGCTTCGAAGGCGCTGAGCGGGATGTGCTGCGACCTGGCACTACCTTCGATGATGTCCTTGACCTGTACATATTCGACCGTAAGCTCCGCTTGCACCTTCTTGACGCCATCGAGCGCGTCGAAGTCGCACTGCGCGCCTCAATCAGCGACCATCTGTCGCGTATCGACGGCCCGCACTGGTATGAGAACCCCAAGCACTTCACGAACAGTGGTACCCATGCGAAGCTCCTCGCCGATGTTGACGAAATGCTGCGGCTCCAGCGCGCACGGCGTCCCGAAAGCGGGCTGAGCGGGGATCGGTTCGTCTCCGCTCTTGACCACTACGTTGCCAACTACGACCAGCCGCTGCGCCCACCGACATGGATCGTGTTCGAGGAACTCAACTTCGGTACCACCAGGGCGGTGTTCGACGGCCTTGCCTCGCGAGAGATGCAAGCCGACATTGCGCGCTCGCTCGGGGTCGTTGCACCCGTCCTGTCGTCTTGGCTGAAGAGCTACCAGCGGGTCCGCAACATCTGTGCTCATCATGGCCGTCTGTGGAACCGTGGTCTTGGTGTCTATCCAGCACTCCCGAAATCGCGTTCGGTCGCCTGGCTCACCGACCCCACGACGATCACTGGCGAAGGCAGCGTCTCTATCCAGTGCTTGTCTCGTTGCAGACGATTCTGCACACGATCTCCCCACGATCCACATGGGGCGTCAGGCTCCGCGAGCTATTCGAGGCGCATCCCGACGTGCCGTTGAAGGGCATGGGGGTTCCCGACAGCTGGTATGACGATCCGTTTTGGTCGAGGAGGCCGCAATGACTGATTCCCGCCGCCTGGTCGACAAGCTCGACTCGTTTCGCAACCTGCTGCGCGACGACGGCGTGGGTGTGCTCGACTACATCGAACAGCTCACTTACCTGCTCTTCCTCAAGATGGCGCACGAGCGCGCCACCCGTAGGCTCAAGCCGCAGCAGATCGTGCCCGATGAGTACTCCTGGCAGCGACTGCTTGACGCCGAAGGCGTGGCACTGGAGTTCGAGTACACGAAGATCCTGGTTGGTCTCGCGCAGCAGCCCGGCACGCTTGGCGTGATCTTCCGCAAGGCGCAGAACCGTATCCAAGACCCGGCAAAGCTCAAGCGTCTCATCGTGGACTTGATCGACAAGGAGCAATGGTCCGCCACAGGCAGCGACCTGAAGGGTGACGCGTACGAGCAGCTGCTCGCGAAGGGCGCGTCCGACAAAGGCTCGGGTGCGGGGCAGTACTTCACCCCTCGCGATCTGATTCAGGCAATCGTCGACGTCATTCAGCCAACCGCAGACGACACGGTGATCGACCCGGCATGTGGTACCGGCGGCTTCCTGCTCGTAGCTCACGATTACGCCTCACAGCATGCCGCTGACCTCACGCCCACCCAGCGCGATCACCTACGGGATTCCTTCGTTCACGGCACCGAGCTCGTCGACAGCACGGCAAGGCTCGCCGCGATGAACTTGTTGTTGCACGGCATCGGAACCCCCGATGGCGACTCATTGATCGACGTGCGCGACGCACTCATCGCCGACCCTGGCGGCCGTTACTCCGTGGTGCTCTCGAACCCGCCGTTCGGTCGCAAGTCCTCGGTAACGATGGTCGGCGCCGACGGGCGCGAGTCCAGGGAAGACACCGAGATCGAGCGGGCTGACTTCGTAACCACGACCTCGAACAAGCAGCTCAACTTCCTGCAGCACATCATGACAATCCTGGACATCGGCGGGCGTGCCGCCGTCGTGCTCCCCGACAACGTGCTCTTCGAGGGAGGAGCAGGCGAGGTGCTGCGTCGCAAGCTGCTTGCCGACTTCGACCTCCACACCATCCTGCGACTGCCCACCGGTATCTTCTACGCGCAGGGAGTCAAAGCGAACGTCCTGTTCTTCGAGAAGAAGCCCGCGAGTGAGACACCGTGGACGCGCAAACTCTGGCTTTACGACCTGCGCACCAACCAGCACTTCACCCTCAAGCAGAACCCACTTCGGCGGACGCATCTGGATGAGTTCGTGCAGTCGTACCGGCCGGGTGAGTCGCGCGACAACCGTGTGGAGTCCGCAGAGTCGGAGCGCTGGAAGTCGTTCACCTATGGCGAACTGATCGCACGCGACAAGGTTAACCTCGACATCACCTGGCTGCGCGACGACTCCCTCGATGACCTCGACTCACTGCCCGCACCCGAGGTCATCGCACGCGAGATCGTCGAAGACCTCACCGCGGCTCTCGCCGAGTTCGAAGCGGTTGCTGCCGCTTTGGAAGCCGCCTCCGCAGAGTAGGTCAGCAGGGTTGCATCGAGGCGTCTGAACGGAGAAACCGCCGAGGTGGTGGTGCTGCTCCCATCGCGCCACCTACTGAGAGTTCATGAAATCCGGTTTGAACGCGTTGATGAAGTATCCGTACTCGTCGAAGTCGAGGTTCAGTGGTCTCATGAGATTGAAGAGTTCAGCTCCGGTTCCTTGGAGCCGCAGCTGCGACGGATTGATGTCGGCGACTCCAAGTATGTAACTCGACCCAGAATCGGCGAGCAGGTCGAGTTTGACCAGTTGATAGAGTTCAAAGAGAACGCCGACCTGGAGTGGATCGAGAGTTCCCCCTCCTCGAAAATCTCTTGCTCTCACTGCGCTCGATAGCTGCCCGCTGCCGATGATGAAGATGCCAATGAGCTGTCTGTAGGTCAGCGACTCCATGAGCGACAAGATGTAATTGGCGTGTCCGGAGTCGAGATCATCCCTGAACACCACGTTGGTGTAGAAGTTTGCGAGGAGCGCTACCTTTCGTTCCTCAAAGGCTTTCCGAGCCGCCAAGAAGGTCCCTTCAAGTAGCTCATCTGCCTCGGAGCGGAGTCTCTTCGCCTTCTTTCGCTCTCGCGGCCTGAAGAAGGACTCCGACCGCAGTTGCTCACCCCCGTGCAGGCGTTCCACTACTTGGTTCTGAGCGAGCACGTACAACGAGCCCATGCGATCCTGCTCGGTCTGCGCCGTAAATCGCGCCGCCACATCACCGGCAACGGACTTCATGCCATCCTGTAGAAGGGCACCTGCCGCCGCTCCAACAACTGCTCCAGGAGGGCCAGCCACAGCTGTGCCGAGTGCCGCACCCGCGGCTATTCCAAGCGCACCCGCGCCCGACGCAATCATCCTCGTCAGGGCGTCGTCTGCGCCACCGTTCTCATGCATCCATGTCCTTGTCATACAGCCGTTGCGCTCGGGCCGCCACGACTCGAGGGAGGTTCCGCATCGTGGCACCTCAGCTTCCACGCCCGACAAGCCGATCATCGATCTGTCGGGCCGTTGCTCGCGTGTCGAAATCTACAGGTGGCGACAGTACAGAACTCGGTGACGCTCCGATGGCCTGGACTTTGGAGTGCTATACCGGTGGGTCTTCGTCCAGACGGTGCCGCGGTGGACGCCGAACTGCTTCGCCAACGCGGTAACGCTGGCGCCATTGGCGCGGCTGTTCGCATAGCGTCCACTTCCTCGTACGTCAGCCGAGTTCGAGCGCGTCTCCTTGGCTCTGTCGACGCCGCGACAAGCGCGTCATCGGGCTCATTTACGAGTTCAACGGCGACTCTAGACCCTTGACTCCACGCGGGAACGAGCCGCTCGACCCAGCGTCGCCTGTTCCCGTAGTGGTCGATGGAGTCCACCCAAAGTGCCTTCGCAATCCAGGGTGTAGGTGTGGGCTGAGCCGGACCGTCGTGCGGTCCCTCTCCCTGCCCGTCAGCCTCCTTGGCTCCACCGACGCTCGCCCACGACGGCCGCCGAGTGATACCTGCTCATCGGGGCCGTGCCCCCGGAGGCTCGCGAAGTAGTCTGCCAAGTGACGGGTGCCGAAGCGTTCACCCACCGCGTCGTGGGTGAGTCCTTCGGCAAAGAACTCGGCGAGGTCTCGGGGGCGTTCACCCAACCGGGACGCGACCCAGACCGCCGCAGAGAGCGCGCCGTGGGGGATGGCCAAGATACGGGCCCCGTGCCCTGATGCTTTGATAGCAATTTCGGCGATCTCCCGGTAGGTGAGGACATCGGGCCCGCCGACGTCCCAGGTCCCGCTGGTGTCGCCGAGCTTATCTGCGCAGAACACCGCGAGGTCGACGCCATGGATGGGTGCCACACGGGTGTCACCGCCAGGAGGCAACAGGACGAGTCCGTGCCTGGCCATCGCCCAGAAGTCGGTGAGGTCGGAGAAATAGCCTGACGGATTGATGACTTGATGGGCGATTGCGGAGCGCTCAAGGGTCGCCGCGAATGCGGCCTTGGAACGCAGGATCAGCGAGGTGCCGGTGTCTGCATGCATCACGTTGACGTACAGGAACGAGCGGACACCTTCGCGCTCGGCATCTTCCAGCAGGTGACGGTTGGCAAGGTAGTCGACGTCCCACGGACTGGCCTTCTGGCGGGTGACTCCCAGCGCGGAAACGACGCGTTCCGCCCCTCGGGTGAGACCGCGGACAAAGTCGGGCTCGGTGACGGGGCCCTCGATCCACTCGGCGACGGCTCCTGCGATACTCGGCGCACCAAAGGGACCCGGCTGCTCAGCGCGTTCCCGTGACCTTACGACAGCGCGTACGGCATGACCCCGTCCGGCCAACTCGACAACCAGGTGGCGTCCAAGGTAGCCGGTCGCTCCAGCGACTAGAACACTCTCCATCCGCCTCACCGGCCTTCCGCGCGAGTTTGTTGTTAACCATTCTCCTCCCTCTACGTGGTTCCGCCGCCGCACCGCTCAGAGGATCCTCAGACCTTTACCGTGGCTGCAAACGTTCGATCCGCGGCCTGAACCGGAGAACGTGCGCGTCAAAGTCAACTATCTGACTCTGACGTACACGCTAGCCCTCCCACCAGGCTCAGCCGCCGATGGATGCACCGAGGTCTTGCGGGAGGAGGGCGAAGGCGGGGTGCCCGGACAGGGGGACGACCCGGCGATAGTCCTGGTCGGTGGCCACGATGAGGTTCGTGCCCTTCGCTGCGGCGACGACGACGTTCATCGCGTCGGCGAGGTCCAGCGATCCGGGCTTCCGGCGCTTGCGCTGCATGGATCCTCGGTAGCGCTGAACGAGCTCGCTGGCCTTGGCGAAGTCGGCGACGCTGGGGTTCACCAGGTCGTAGAAGCCGCCGCCGACGTCGTCGAGGAAGTCGTCCGCGGCCTCGCCGAGGCCGGCGGACGTCAGCACGTGGTGGACCTCTGTCACCACGAGCGGCGTCACGAACACTGCCGACGCGGACTCGAGGACTCCAAGGAACTCGGCGTGGCCGGGCTCTGCCGTGTTGATGGCGGCAACGATGCCGCCCGTGTCCGCAATCACTCTCACGACGCGGCTTCGCTGCCCAGGTCGGCGAGGAGTTCGTCGGTGCGGCCGACCAGTTCGGGGGCGTTGACGTGTGCCTTCATCTTCGGACGAATGTGCAGGTGATCCTGGATCACCTGATCGATCCCCTGGCGAATCAGACTGGCTTGGGACAGGCCGGAGACGGCCGCCGCCTCGTCGAGCCGCGCCTTCTGGGCCTCATCGAGATACACGCTCGTCTTCACCATGCCCTACATATTACCCTACGTTCGGGGGCGACCTGGCCCGTGGCGACCAAGCCGCGTCAGCCGACGGCGCCGGCCAGGGGCGCGGCCCAGGTGCCGACGGCGTCGACCTGGACGTCGCTGAGGCCCTGCCAGGCTGCGGCCTCGTGTAGCAGCGGCGCGACCCTCTCCGCGAGGTCGACGGCGCGGGGGGCAGCGTCGGGCTCGACGTGCGCGTGCCGGACCCGCAGCACGCCGGCCTGACGGTCGCTCTTGAGATCCACCCGGCCGACGAGTTCGTCATCGACGAGCACCGGCAGCACGTAGTAACCGTGCTCGCGCTGCGCGGCGGGCGTGTAGATCGAGATCCGGTAGTGGAACCCGAAGAGGCGCAGCGCCCGTGGCCGGTACCAGACGAGCGGGTCGAACGGCGCGAGCAGGGCCGCGGCCTCGACCCGGCGCGGGATGCGCGCCCCCGGGGCGAGGTAGGCGGGCTCGGCCCAGCCCTCCACCTCGACGGGTTCCAACTCCCCCGCTGCGACCAGCTCGGCGACCGCGGCCCGCGCCGTCGCCGACTTCACCCGGGGGTGGTCCGCGAGGTCGTCGAGGGTCGCGACGCCGTATGCGACGCTCGCACGGCGCACCAGCTCGACAACCGCCTCCTCCCGCGGCACGGCTTCGCGCGCGGCGGCCGGCAACGCATCGGCGACGGCGTACCTCCGCTCGAACCGCTGCCGCCCGGTGACGACGAGGTCGCCGTGGCGAAACAGCCAATCGGCCGCGATCCGGACGTCGTTGCGGTTCCACCACCCACCGCCGAGCGAGACGTTGGCCGGGTGCTCCAGGTCGCGGACCCGGGTCTCGCCACGCTCGGCCACCTCGGCGAGCACCTCATCGATCAGCGTGCCCCGCTCGGCGGCCCACTCGCGAAAGCCGTCGCGCACCGGCAGTTCCCGGCGCCAGGCCCACAGCGGCCAGTCCGCCACCGGCAGGACGGCCGCCTCGTGCGCCAGGTACTCGGTGTAGCGCCCGAGCCCCCTCCCGGCGTCGTGGTGCAGCAGCTTGTCGAGGTCCGCGCGGTCGTACGGGCCGACACGTGCGAGCAGCGGCAGGTAGTGCGCCCGCTCGAAGACGTTTACCGAGTCGATCTGCAAGACCCCGAGCCGCGAGATCGCGCGGTTCAGCGCGGCCGCACCCGCCACCCGAGGTCGGGGCGCGGCCAGCCCCTGGGCGGCGACGGCGATCCTGCGGGCTGCGGCAGCGGTGAGTCTCTTGGCCATCGCCGCAGACTATCGGCCGCCGCCGACAAGACCGCGTAGGGTCGGCCCATGACGATGGCGGGGGCGGCAGGCGCGGCGGTGGTCGCCGCCGTCATCTGGTCTCTCATCGTGCCGCGCATCCGGATCGACGATCCCGAGGCGCCCGACCTGAAATCGCTCGCCTCCTGGCACTCGACCCTCCTGGTCGCCGTCGCCACGCTGCTCTGCGGGCTCGCGCTCTGGCGCGAGGAGCCGACGGCGTGGCTGCTCTGGGTGCCCTACCTCGCAGTGGGCGCGCCCCTGGTCGCTGTCGACCTGCGCACGACTTTCCTGCCCCGGCGGCTGCACTACGTGGCCCTCGGCGGCATGGTCGTCGGCGGCGTCACGCTCGCCGTCGTCCACCCAACCGCAGCGTTGGGCGCATTGGCAGGCGCCCTCGCGGCGTTCGTCTTCTTCTTCGTCGCCTACCGACTCACGGCCAACCTGGGCTTCGGGGACGTCCGCTTGGCGCTGTTGATCGGCGCGGTCGCGGGACAGTCAGGCGTCACGGCGTGGACGACGGCGCTGCTCGCGGGCACCGTGCTGGGCGCGTTGCACGGGATCGGCCACGCACTCTGGGCCCGGCGCGACCCGACGCGGGAGCGCCACTTCGCCTACGGCCCCGCGCTCTGGCTGGGGCCGATCGTCGCGGCGCTCTTCGGCTGACCTACTGCTGCGTGGCAGCGATCCACGCGTCGAGCGTGGCAGCGGCCTGACCGGAGTCGATCGCCTCCTTGGCGTCGGCCAGCGGCTGCGCCAGTTGGTCCTTGAGTTCCTGCACCGTGGAGATCCCGCGGTAGGCCAGCAGTGCGGCGGCCGCGTTGAGCACGACGATGTCGCGCACCGGGCCGGGCTTGCCCCCGACGACATCGCGGACGACCTGCGCGTTGTGCGCGGGGTCACCGCCGGTCAGGTCATGCGGCGCGGCGGGCTCGAGACCCAGCGTCGTCGGATCGAGCGAGGTGCGGTGCACACGACCCTCGGCCACCAGCCAGACGTCGGACTCGGACGTGGTGGTGAGCTCGTCGAGGCCGTCGAA